>CAVRXA010000014.1:0-108470 GCA_963725075.1 uncultured Acidobacteriota bacterium | reverse complement strand
TGCTGCCTCCACCCGACTACATGCCCGCGTTGATCACGCCTTTCACGCGAGGCGGGGAGATCGATACCAGGGCGCACACCACCAACCTCCGGTTGCTGGCCGCAACCGGTATCGATGGTTTCGTCATCGGTGGGTCGAACGGCGAAGGGCCGTATCTGGAGCCTGGTGAGCGATTCAGGCTGGTGAAGGCCGGGCGACGCCGGAAGTCCCATTTCATGGTCGGAATCGCGGCCGAATCGACGCGGGTCGCGCTGAATCAGGTCGGGGAGGCGATCGAAGGTGGCGCCGACACCATCCTGGTGATGACTCCGACCACTCTCACCCGGGGTCGGGACGAGGCTGTGCTCCGGTTCTACAAGACAATCGCCGACACCTCGACGGCCCCGGTTTTCCTCTACTCGGTCCCATCAGTCACCGGGTACAGCCTCCCACTGGAACTGGTGTGGAGGCTCTCCCGGCACGACAACATCATTGGGATGAAGGACTCGAGCGGTGATGTGGTGCGGCTTCAGTCGATCATCGACGCATCGCCGTCGGATTTCATCCTCTATTCGGGGTCCTCCCGGGCCTTGACCGCCGCGATGGCCATCGGTTGTCACGGGGCCATCACCGGATCGGGCAACTACGTGCCCGAATTGGTGCTCCAGACCCTGGCCGCGGCGAAGGTCGACCCCGCCAAGGCGAGGAAGCTGCAGAAACGGCTCAGCTCCATCAGCTCCGATGTCGAGGCCCACGGAGTGCCTGGTGTCAAGGCAGCCGCCAAGGCGGCGGGTCTCGATCCGGGACACCCCAGGGAACCTCTGACCAGGCTCTCCCGGGGAGCCGAGACCTCCATCGCCAAGCTGATCTGAGCCTCGGCGCGGTCTGTACCATTCAGGCCCCAATCACCAAGGAGTCACCGCGTGTCCAAGTTTCTGAGTGACGAGTGGGCGTCGGAAGTCACAGCCGCCCTCAACAGCCATGACGGATTCAAGAACGCCATCGGGGAAGCCGAGCTGGGCATCCAGTTCAGCACCACCGATGCCCCCGACGGTGAGGTCGACTACTACCTGCAGGCCGGGGGCGGCAACGCCACCATGGCCCTAGGGACCCTCGAAGGCGCCGACGTGACGGTCACGCAGACCTACGACACCGCCACTGCTATCTCCAAGGGCGATCTGAACACTCAAAGTGCCTTCATGACGGGCAAGCTCAAGGTTTCGGGAAATCTGGCGAAGCTGATGATGCACCAGGGCGCCATCCAGCAGTGGGGCGCCGCCGTGGCCGAGCTCGATGTCGAATACTGAGAATCGATACGAGACCTGTCGAAATCGGTATGGGCTCTCCGTCATAGAGCGGTAAGTCGTCCCACGACAGAAGGGAATCGAGGATGCCCAAGTACGCAGCACTCATCTACGGATCGGCCGAGACCCAGGGTCAAGGCACGCCCGAGGAGCTGGAGCAGGTGATGAACGAGTACAACGAGTTCAGCCAGGCCTCCGCCGAGGCCGGAGTCATGATCGGTGGCGAGGCGTTGTACGACACGAACACCGCAACGACCGTGCACATCCCGTCTGGCAAGGGCGGCGAGCCGGTGTTCACCGACGGGCCCTTCGCCGAGACCAAGGAGGTCCTGGGAGGTTTCTACCTCTTCGAGGTCGCCGATCTCGACGAAGCCCTGAAGTGGGCGCAACAGATTCCCGGCGCCTGGTACGGCAGGGTCGAGGTGCGACCCGTCGTCGAGTGGGAGGATCAGCCGGAGGGCTGAGTCGGCGGTCGTCAAACGTCCGCCCGGACAGAGCCCTTGACCAAGGCTCCTGGCAGTGACATGTTTGTGGCGTGACCACTTCGGAGTCTGCGCGCCACGAGCTCTACAATGGGTTGACTGAGTTGCTCGGTCCGCAACGAGCGGAGACCCTGATGGCAGCACTACCGGCATATGACACCTCCGACTTGGTCACCAAATCCGATCTGGCGCTGTTCGGCGCCGAGCTCCGCGCCGAGTTCAAGACAGACCTGGCAGCGGTGAACACCCGCATCGATCGGCTCTTCCTCGCCATGATGAGCGGGTTCGTCGTGACCCTCGGGACGACAGTCGGTTTCTTCCTGGCTCCTGCTGAACTAGATCAGGCCGAGTTCCTTGACCGCTTCCCGCTCCTCGGTGAGCTCTGCCACCGACGCGTCGATCCGCTTCCGGGAGTAGTCATCGATCTCGAGACCCTGGACGATCTCCCATCGGCCCTCGCGACAGATGCAGGGGAACGACGACATCAAACCCTCGGGCACCCCGTAGGAGCCGTCTGAAGGGACCCCCATCGATACCCAGTCGCCTTCTGGCGTGTCGAGCCACCAATCACGTACGTGGCCGATGGCAGCATTGGCAGCCGAAGCCGCCGAGGACGCTCCTCTCGCCTCGATGATGGCGGCGCCGCGATTGGCGACGGTGGGGATGAACTCGTTCTCGATCCAGACCTGATCGTCTACCAGCTCGTGGGCGGGCTTGCCGTCGACCTCGCAATGGAAGAGGTCGGGATACTGGGTGGACGAATGGTTACCCCAGATGGTCATTCGTCCGGACCGAGGTCACCGGCCGGCCCAACCGCTTGGCCAGCTGTGCCACCGCCCGGTTGTGGTCTAGCCGGGTCATCGCCGTGAAATTGGATGGGTCCATCCCCTTGGCGTTGTTCATGGCGATGAGGGCGTTGGTGTTCGCCGGATTGCCAACGACGAGCACCTTGACATCGGGGCTGGCCGCGGCGGCGATCGCCCGCCCTTGCACCGTGAAAATGGCGCCATTGGCGGATAGGAGATCGGAACGCTCCATCCCAGCCTTGCGGGGCATGGCGCCCACGAGAAGGGCGATGTCGGCGTCCGCGAAGGCTGACTCGGGGTCGTCGGTAGCGACCGTTCCCTCCAACAGTGGAAAGGAACCGTCTTCTAGCTCCATGGTCACGCCCTCGAGCGCGCCCAGTGCCTGGGGGATCTCGAGCATTTGGAGGATGACCGATTGGTCCGGGCCGAGCATGTCCCCGGCGGCGATCCGGAAGAGGAGGCTGTAACCGATCTGCCCGGCCGCTCCGGTCACCGCAACGCGTACTGGTCGTTCGCTCATCGCGTCGAAGTTATCCCCGAGCCGGGAGTCACATGAAATCCAGTGCGATGTCGAGCTGGGGCGCGGAATGGGTGATCCATCCCACCGAGATGATGTCGACGCCGGTCTCCGCCAGGAGGCGGACATTCTCCAGCGTGACGCCGCCAGACGCCTCCAACGTGAGCCGACCCTCTGCCATCTCGACCGCCTGGCGCAGCGTCTCCGGGCCCATGTTGTCGAGCAGCACCCGGTCGGCGTCCGTCTGGAGGACCTGAGCAAGCTGCTCCAGGCTGACCACCTCGACCTCGATCATGACTCCCGGGCGAACCTTCGCCCGCGCCGCCGTGACCGCGGCGGCGATGTCACCGGAAGCGACGAGATGGTTGTCCTTGATCAGGACTGCGTCGTAGAGCCCGAATCGGTGGTTCATGCCGCCGCCGACTCTGACCGCATACTTGTCGAGCGCCCTGAGGCCCGGCATCGTCTTCCGGGTGTCGGAAATCCGTGCTCCCGTCCCGGCGACAGCCTCGACCAGCTGTGCCGTTGCCGTGGCCACACCTGACATCCGGCCCAACAGGTTGAGCGCCGTTCGCTCCCCGCTCAGGATGGACCGAGAGTGTCCCGCTATGTCAGCGACGTGCCCTCCTCCGTGGACACGATGGCCATCCTCGACTCTCGGCTCGAAGCGCACCGAGGGGTCCAGCGCCTCGAACACATATGCCGCGACCTCGATCCCGGCGATCACCCCGGGCATCCGGGCGACGAACACACCCTTGCTCTCCGCAGTCTTGGGCACGCACGAGTCGGTGGTGATGTCCCCTTCGGAACCGAGGTCCTCGGAGAGGGCGCGACCGACCACCTCGACGTAGTCGGCACGGAGCATCAGCTCACCGCCGTCATCTGTGCCCTGGTCGGATCGATGAGCGTGCGGTGCTCCTGCATCGGATCGGGCTCCGGATAGTCGGCCCGGTAGTGCCCGCCCCTCGACTCGGAGCGTCGGAGCGCCGCAAGGATGACCATCAGCGACAATTCGAGGGCGACCCGACCGGCGATCGTGCGACGCAGGACGGAATCCAGCTCGAGCAGATGGCTCCTCGCCTCCCAAAGACCAGGGCCGGTACGCACGAGGCCTACCCGGTCCCACATGATCTGACGGAGGTCCTCGAGGGCGGGACCGGCCACCAACGGCAGGTCGAAGGCTTCCTTGGGAGCGAACGGCTCCCCTTCAGGCTCCACCAGCGACATCGCCACATCGGCCGACGTCCGTGCCCCGAAGACGAGGCCCTCCAGCAAAGAGTTGGAGGCAAGCCGGTTGGCCCCGTGGACGCCGGTCGAGCTGGCCTCTCCGACGGCCCACAGACCCGGGACCGACGTCCGCCCGTTGGCATCGGCGTCGATCCCACCCATGTAATAGTGGGCAGCCGGCGAGACCGGCAGCAGGTGCTCGGAGGGATCGAGTTCGACGGAGTGGGCGTGAGCGTTGACGGTGGGGAACCGATCCGCGAAGTCGACGATCGATCTCGCATCGAGATAGGCACCGCCCAAACCCCGGTCGTATTGCCAGAAGATGGCCCGCGCCACGATGTCCCGTGGGGCCAGCTCGGCCATCGGGTGGTATTGGGGCATGAATCGGCGACCGTGGGCGTCGACCAGGATGGCTCCTTCGCCTCGGAGGGCCTCGGTCAGCAGCGGCATCGGGTCCTTTCCGACAAGAAGGGCGGTCGGGTGGAACTGCACGAACTCGAGATCGGCCAGACGCGCCCCGGCCCGCCCTGCCATGGCTATGCCGTCTCCGGTCACCCCGGGGGGGTTGGTGGTCTGGGAGTAGATCCTCCCCGCGCCACCGGTGGCGAGCACTACTGCCGGGGCGAGAAGCACCTCCCGTTTCTTCCCCTCACTGGTGACCACTCCGATCACGCGATCCCCTGCCATGACCAGGTCGATGGCCCGCCGTTGGATGACGGTTACCCGGTCACCGGCTTCTACCGCCGCGATGAGCGCCCGCATGACCTCGGCGCCGGTTGCGTCCCCGTCGGCGTGCAGCACGCGTCGGGTCCGGTGCCCTCCCTCACGGGCGAGCATGAGCTCCCCGTCCTCGTCACGATCGAATTGGGCGCCAATCGCGATGAGGTTTTCGACCGCCGCTGGGCCGCCGTGGGTCAGGATGTCGACCACCCGCTCGACTCCCAGTCCGCCTGAGACGCTGAGAGTGTCATCGGCATGCTGCCGTGGTGAGTCATCTGGTGACCAGGCAACGGCGATGCCTCCCTGGGCCCACCAGGTGGATCCCATGTCCTGGGTGGTGAGCACGTAGGCCCGGGGCAGCCCGAGCGCCACCGTCAAACCGGCGACGCCGGCGCCAACGATGAGCGGGGCATCGAGCCGGGTGATCTCGGTCATCGGGGGTGGCCTCTAGTCCTTACGACCGACCTCGAGCATGCGCATCACCGCTTGCCGGGCCCGATCCGCCACCTCGGGCGCGATCTCGACCTGATGAGTGAGGGTGGCCAGGGAGGTCCGGATGTTGTCGAGGGTGATCCGCTTCATATAGGGGCAGAGGTTGCAGGGCCGCACATACTCGGTGTCGGGAGTCTCCCGCGCCACGTTGTCGGCCATCGAGCACTCGGTGATCATCATCACGCGGCTCGGCTGACGGGTGGTGACCCATTCGATCATTGCATGAGTGGATCCGACGAAATCAGCCTCGGCGAGCACGTCGGGCGGGCACTCGGGATGCGCGATCACCGGAATGTCGCCATACGCTTTCCGGTAGTCGGCGATCTCCTCCCCGGTGAACCGCTCGTGGACGATGCAGGAGCCCTCCCAGATGATCACCTCGACGTCGGTCTGGGTGGCGACCCATCGGCCGAGGTACTGGTCGGGGGTGAAGATGACCCGGTCCACCCCGAGCGACTCCACCACGGCCACCGCGTTCGACGAGGTGCAGGTGATGTCCGACTCTGCCTTGACCTCGGCCGAGGTGTTGACATAGGTGACCACCGGCACGCCCGGGTACTGCTCCTTCAGGTGGCGGACATCGGCCCCGGTGATGCCGTCGGCCAGGGAGCAACCTGCCTCGAGATCCGGGATCAGGACGGTCTTGCTCGGGTTGATGATCTTGGCCGTTTCGGCCATGAAATGGACCCCGGCGAGGACGATGACCTCGGCATCGGTGTCCAGAGCCAGCTGGGCGAGGGCGAGAGAGTCCCCGGTGATGTCCGCCGCCAGGTGATAGATGTCAGGCGTCATGTAGTTGTGGGCGGCGACGATGGCGTTCCGCTCCACCTTGAGCCGTTCGATGTCGTCGAGGATCGGCTGCAGCGCGGCCACTTCCTCTTCAGGCAGGACATCAGACGAACGGGTGATCTGGAGGGTGGTCATGGGCTCCCGCTAGGTGAAATCAGTGTAGGAGAGGCCCGTATCCAGGGAGCCACCGTCAGGGTGGGCCGATGCAAACGACACCGCTACATGTGGCCGATGACGGCGTCGCCGAATTCGGAGGTCTTCACCTCGGTGGCGTCGTCGGTGAGACGTGCGAAGTCATAGGTCACCGTCCTGGCCTTGATCGCCCCCTCGAGGCCCTGGATGATCAGATCCGCCGCCTCGGTCCACCCCAGGTAGCGGAACATCATTTCCCCGGAGAGGATCACCGATCCTGGGTTCACCTTGTCTTGGTTGGCATATTTTGGGGCGGTGCCGTGGGTGGCCTCGAAGACGGCCACACCGGTGTCGTAGTTGATGTTGCCTCCGGGGGCGATCCCGATCCCTCCCACCTGCGCGGCCAGGGCGTCCGAGATGTAGTCGCCATTCAGGTTGGTCGTGGCGATGACGTCGTAGTTGGCGGGGCGAGTGAGGACCTGCTGGAGCATCGCGTCGGCGATCACATCCTGGACCAGGAGCTTGTCACCCGGCTCGCCGCCGCTGTCCTCCCATGACACCGCCACGTCGGAGAACTCCTCCTTCACCAGCTCGTAGCCCCAGCTGCGGAAGGCCCCCTCGGTGAATTTCTGGATGTTCCCCTTGTGGACGAGAGTCACCGACCTGCGCCCGTTGGCCAGGGCGTACTTGATCGCTGCTCGGATCAGGCGCTTGGAGCCGGTGATCGAGATCGGCTTGAGGCCGATCCCGGAATCGGGTCGGACCTCCCACCCATATTCCGACTTCACCCATTCGATGAGGCGGGCAGAATCCTCGGTGTTGGCCTCCAATTCGAGCCCGGCGTAGACGTCCTCGGTGTTCTCCCGGAAGATCACCATGTCGACCTGCCCCGGGTCTTTGACCGGCGAAGGCACTCCCTCGAACCAGCGCACAGGGCGGACGCAGGCGTAAAGGTCCATGATCTGCCGCAGGGCCACATTGAGGGAGCGAATGCCGCCTCCCACCGGAGTGGTCAACGGCCCCTTGATCCCGACGAGCTGGTCACGGAAGGCGTCGACCGTCTCATCGGGCAGCCATGACCCGGTCTCGGTGAAGGCCTTCTCCCCCGCCAGGACCTCCTTCCAGGCCACGGCGCGCTCGTCGCCGTAGGCGCCCTTGACCGCGGCGTCGAACACGCGAATCGAGGCCGCCCAGATATCCGGGCCGATCCCGTCACCCTCGATGAACGGGATGATCGGGTCATCGGGCACGACGGGACCGTCCGGGCCCATGGTGATCGAGGTTGCCATTGAGACTCCCTGGGAAATTGGTAGGAAACGCCGAGGTTAGCTGTGCGCCGTCTCCTGGATTCCGGGGCCCGGTGGCTAGATGCTCGAGCCCTCCAGGGTCCCGCTCACCTTCGCGAGGTCGAGGCGGTAGACGAAACAGGCAACGACCCGGTCACCCATATCCCAGGAATCGGCGGTCGGCACCAGCCATCCGAAGTCGAGCGCGGAGCTCTCGTAGTCGAGGCCAACGAAGGGATCGAAGGTGTCGAGGCAGACCTCGTCCGCCTGGGCCTGGATGGCTGCTTCACCCGGAAACACCTCTCCGTCGACGGCAACGACGGCATACACCTCGTTGTCGTGAGGCACGGAGCACTCGACCAAGGGGACCTCACCGATCTCCTCGAGCTCGCCAATAGCCATGTCCCCGTCGTCGAAGCAGTCGCCGACGGCCAGTTCGAACACGTTGCCGGAGCAGGAGGCAAGCAGCAACGTCAGGGCGATCAGACCGGCCACTGTGCGTCGTGGGCTGCGCATTCGGTCAATTTCGACCGATTCGGCGCGATTCTTTACGACCCTCGTCTCTTCCGGGCCGCCTCCAGGGTGTTGACCAGGAGCATGGCCCGCGTCATCGGGCCCACGCCCCCGGGAACGGGCGTGATCGAGCCGGCCACCTCTCGCACCGATTCGAAATCGACATCGCCGGCAAGCCCATCCTCGACCCGGCTGATCCCCACATCGATCACCGCGGCGCCAGGCTTCACATATCCGGCAGTCACCATTCGGGGGACTCCGATCGCGGCAACGAGGATGTCGGCACCCCGGGACACCTCGATCAGGTCAGGGGTCCTGGAATGAGCCATCGTCACCGTGGCGTCGACTCCCTTGGTCGCCATCATCAAGGCCAGCGGCCGACCCACCAGAAACGACCGTCCGATGACCACGGCGGTCTTCCCAGCAACATCCACGCCATTGTCCTCGAGCATCCTCATGATCCCGCTCGGAGTGCACGGTCGGAGACCGGGCCGGCCGAGGAGCAGCAACCCGAGATTGTGAGGGTGCAGCCCGTCGACATCCTTGGCCGGGTCGATGGATGACACGATCCTCTCCGAATCGAGCCCCTCGGGAAGCGGGAGCTGCACCAGGATCCCGTCCACGGCCATGTCCTCGTTGAGCCCGGCGATGACACCCTCGAGCTCGTCCTGCCTGATGTCGGCGGGGAGCTCGTGGTGGAACGACTGGATACCCACCTCCGCTGCGTCGCTGCGCTTGCCCCGCACATAGGTGTGTGAAGCGGGATCGTCTCCCACGAGGACCGTGGCCAACCCGGGTTGGTAGTCGAGGTCGGCGACCGCAGCCGACACCTCGGCTTTCACCTTCCGAGCCGACTCCTTGCCGTCGAGTATTCGGGCGCTCATCAGTGCTTGAAATGCCTTCGCCCGGCGAACATGAGAGCCATCCCGTGCTCGTTGGCCGCATCGATGAGTTCCTGGTCGTTTCGAGATCCGCCCGGCTCCACAACGGCGGTGACCCCCGATCGTGCCAGGACGTCCAGACCGTCGCGAAACGGGAAGAAGGCGTCCGAGGCAGCGACTCCGCCCGTCGACCGCTCGCCCGCCCGGGCCACGGCTCGTTCCGCCGCCCCCACCCTCGACTGATCGCCGGCGCCGACACCGACCGCGGCCCGGTCATGCACCACCACGATCGCGTTCGACTTGGTGTGCATGGCAACCGTCCACGCAAACTCGAGCTCGGCCCGCTCGAGATCGGTCGGCTGGCGCTCGGAGACGACCTCCCACTCCTCGCCAACGGTTGTGTCACGCTCCTGGAGCAGCACGCCGGACTCGACCCGGCGCAGATCGGGGTCATCCCCGCCCGGCGCCACGGCTTCGAGCAGTCGCACGTTCTCCTTCGATGCCAGGACTTCCCTGGCCTCATCTTCAACTGCCGAACAGACCACGACCTCGACGAACTTGTCGGCGATCGACTTCGCCGTGGTGGCATCGAGAGTGCCGTTGATCCCGATCACACCGCCGAACGCGGACAGCGGGTCACACGCCCAGGCTCGCTCGAAAGTGTCGGCTACATCCTCGCCGTAGGCGGCGCCACAGGCGTTGGTGTGCTTGATGATCGCAACACAGCCTTCTTGATCTGAGACCAGCCTCCAGGCTGCCTCAGCGTCGACGTAGTTGTTGAACGACATCTCCTTGCCCTGGATCTGCTTCGCCCCCGCCCACCACGGACCGGCCCCGTCCTCGACGTAGATCGAACCGGGCTGATGAGGGTTCTCGCCGTAGCGCAGGTCGGCAAAATGGCGCAGGGGAAGCACCCGGTCCTGTCCTATCCAGCCCACGATGGCGGCGTCGTAGGAAGCGGTGTGGAAGAACGCCTCGGCAGCAAGGGCCCGTCTGAGGTCGTCGTCGAGGCCTCCTGCCTCCACGGCCTCGGCCACCCTGTCGTACTGGCCGGAGGAAGTGACCACCCCGACGTAACGGTGATTCTTCGCTGCGGCGCGGATCATCGTCGGCCCGCCTATGTCGATCTTTTCGATGATCTCGGATTCGGTCACGCCCGGCGTGGCCAGAGTCTCCCGGAACGGGTAGAGGCTCACGACGACGAGCTGGAAGGGCTCGATCCCATTGGCCTCGAGGTCGGCCAGGTCGCTCTCGTCGTCGGTCCGGGCCAGGATCGCGCCGTGAATCGATGGGTGGAGGGTCTTGACCCTGCCCCCCAGCATCTCGGGGGCCCCGGTGACCTCGGCGACGGTGTTGACCTCGATCCCGGCGACTGTCAATGCGACAGCAGTCCCGCCTGAGGAGACGATTTCGACACCGGCTGCGGCCAGGCGCTCGGCGAACTGGACCAGACCCGTCTTGTCGTAGACGCTGATCAGTGCTCGCCGCACCCCGATACGACTCAATCCCATCTCACCTTTCGCCCCTCCACCGTGATCTCGCCCTTGGCGAGGGCGGCCACTACTTTCGGGTATAGATCGTGCTCTTCGACCTGGATGCGGGCATGCAGACTGTCCCGATCGTCGTCGGGGAGGACCGGGACGGACCGCTGGGCGATGATCGGCCCGTGATCGACCTCCTCGTCCACGAAATGAACGGTAACTCCCGTCATCTTCACCCCATGATCCAACGCCTGGTCGACGGCGTGGGCTCCGGGAAAGGCGGGCAGCAAGGAGGGATGGATGTTGAGGATCTGGTTCCTGAATGCGCCGACCAGCTCACCGCCGAGGACCCGCATGAACCCGGCCAGCACCACGACCTCGACATCCTCCTTCTCGATCTCCTCCCTGATAGCAGTGGAGAACTCGCTCCGGGAGCCGTAATCGGCCCAGGGCAGCACCTTGGTCGGGATGCCGGCACCGCGTGCGCGGTCCAGGGCGGTGGCGTCGGCCCGATCGGAGAGAACCAGGCCAATGTCCCCTCCCAGGTCGGGAGCATCGATCAATGCCTGGAGATTGGTGCCGGAGCCCGAGGCGAGGACTGCGATGTTGATGATGACCTCCACTCGACCCGTCGACCGCGGCGGGAGTGTAGAGGTCGCCCGCAGAGGCCCGACAAGCCCCGGCGATCGGCTTGAATCTCATCTCGATGATCGAAAACGTGCCGGCGCAGGATTGGGAGGCCTGGATCGACTCCACCGGGGGGACGGTCCTCGACATCCGCGAGCCATTCGAATGGGAGCTGGGAGTCCTACCCGACGCCACGCTCATCTCCATGGGTGAGATCCCCGAGCGCATCGGCGAGCTCGACACCGGCCAGGCGTTCCTCGTCGTCTGCCGTTCGGGAGGGCGGAGCCAGCAGGTGGCGGCGTATCTGCTCATGAATGGCTTCGACAAGGTGGCCAACATGACCGGTGGGATGCACGCGTTGGGTCTCCAGGACTGACACCCCGACGTAATTGGGACCCACAATCCCAAATATGACATCTCACGCTCCCAATTACGGATAGGCGACCTGCGAGAATCAGCCGTCATGGAAGAGGAGCGCAGACTGCCGGGCTGGGTGCTGCCAGTTGTCGGGGTCGTCGCGGTGGTTGCCCTGGTGCTGATCGGTCTCAACCGCGATCCAGAGCAATTCGACCCCGAATCCCCCGAGGGAGCGGTCCAGTCCTACATCGCGGCACTGGTCGACGGAGATTTCGAGACCGCCGCATCTTTCTGGGCGGAGGGCGACTGCCTCCCCGCTTCGATCGAGCCGACCGGGGGAGCACCCGACATCTCGGCCACCCTCGTCAGCGTCGACCGGGAACGATGAGGACGCAACCGTCGTCATCGCCATCACCGACAACACCACCGATCCCCTCGACGGCATCTACGAGTTCCAGGAGTGGTTCACCCTCGTGAACGAGGACGATGGTTGGAAGATCCGCCAGCTGTCCTGGCCCTACTTCGACCAGATCTGCGAGGTGCCGGCTTGAGCCTCGAAGTGCTCGCCATCCTTGTCTTCGTGGTGGTGGTGGGCGGGGTCGTCGCCGTGGTCGTTCGTGTAGTCCGAGGTCGTGAGAAACAGGAGGAAGAGGGTGGTCTCGATCTCATCCCATATCTCATCCTTGCCCTCGCCGTGGTCGCGGCCGGGTTCGCTTTGGCCGCCCTGGCCAGGGCCAGCCTGACCCCCGATCGCCTCATCGGGCGCCCCACCGGTGAGCTAGCCGGCGCCCTGGCCGCTCTCGTCGTGGCCGCCCCCATCACCTACCTGCTGTGGCGTCGGCAAGCCCGGCGACGGAAGACATTCCCCGCGACTCCGGGATGGCCGGTCTATCTGGCAACCATCGAGCTTGTCTTCCTGATCGCCTTCCTGACCGCAGTGAGCCAGCTGGCCGGCTTCCTCGGCGGGGATAGCGAGCAGCCAGACTGGACCGATCTGTTGATCTACGGAGGGATCGTCGTCTTCCACTGGTGGGTGGAGCGGCGTGAACCGCCTCGAGGCGACATCGGTGACCTCCCCCGCCTCGTCGGATCCGGAGTCGCGTTGGTTGCCCTGACCATCGGTCTCATCGGCACGCTCGAATGGCTCTTCTCGGTCGCGTACGGGGCCTTGTGGGGGCTTGGCGACATCCCGGACCCGGCGATCCCCATCGCTCTGGCCGTGGCGGGAGCCGCGATCTGGGCCTGGCGCTGGCTTCCGGCCTGGGAAGAGGAGCCCAACGTCCTCCGCAACTTCTATCTCGGATTCGTGACCGCGTTCTCCCTGACCATGGCCATTGGGGCGGGGGTGGCAATCATCGCCAGCCTGCTGACCTTCGTGTTCGGAGAGGCGGGTCCGGCCGTTGACCACTTCGACGCCTTGCCTCTTGCCTTGGCATTCGCCATCGTCGGCTGGGCTCTCTGGTACCACCACAGTCACCGACTCGGCCCGGGTCGCACGGGAGGCCGGCGTGGTTACGAGTACGCAATGGCGGCCACTGGCCTCGGTGCCCTCGTCGGGTCCGCCACCGCCCTGGTCGACGCCGTCTTCACCCCGACCCTGGCCGGGACCAACAGCGGCTCGACGCTGTTGACCATCGCCTGTGCGGTCATCGCATCCGGGTGGGTCTGGATCACTTTCTGGCGCAAGGCGCAGGCGGCGCCACGCGCCGAGGAGGCCCGCGCTCTCCCCCGTCGCATCTATCTGATCGGGATGGCCATCATCCTGGGCCTTACATCCGCAGGGTCTTTGATCGCTGTCCTGGTCGTCGTGTTTCGGGCGCTCCTCGGCGAGGTCGACGCGGACGCCGGCAGCCTGCGTATTCCGGTCACACTCACGCTGACGGCGGGATTGGCCACGTGGCATCTGTTCGATCAGATCCGCGCCGACGGCGCCGGGGCAAAGACAGTCGAGTCGAAGCCGTTCGCAGTGACCGTGATCTGCTCCCATCCGGGCACTCTCGCCACCCTGTTCCCCAAGGAGGCCACGGTGAGGGTCCTCTACCGGGGAGACGACGCAGGGATGATCGACGAGGAGATGGCCTCCGCCATCGTCGCCGCCGTCGACAAGCGATCCTCCCTGGTCTGGGTCGACGAGAGCGGCTTCAGGCTGGCGGCGGCGAGGGAGCGCTGATCATCCTCGAACCCGCCCGATCGCGATGACATGGCTCGCCGAGAAATGGCTCAAATGGCGGGGCTGGCAGTTCATCGGCGAGATGCCCGACCTGGACAAGTTCGTCCTCATCGGGGCCCCACACACCAGCAACTGGGATTTCATCCTCTACCTGGGGGCGATCCGGCATTGGGGGATCGCCCCCCGATTCGTCGGCAAGCACACACTGTTTCGTTGGCCATTCGGCTACTTCTTCAGGAAGTTCGGCGGCATCCCGGTCGACCGCGATCGACCAGGGGGCATGGTCGGGCAAGTCGTCGAGGAATTCGAGAAGTCCTCCCGAATGATCCTCGTGGTCGCCCCCGAAGGCACCCGGAAGGCGGCCCCCTTCTGGAAGTCGGGCTTCGCCCGGATCGCAGCCACCGCCAGGGTCCCAATCGTTCCGATAGTTCTCGATTTCCCCGCAAAGACGCTGGTCGTGGGGGATCCGATCTCCTATTTCGGTGACGAGAAGGCACTCATGGACCAGCTGCGGGTCTTCTTCGAGCCCGGAGTGGGCAAGGACGGGGAGGGCAAAGGCCCGGTTCGGCTCAAGGAGGAGGACTCAGTCTGAGTGCTCGGCGAGCCTCCTGAACTCCTCGGGAGTGACACCGCGATCGGGGGCTGAGCCCAGTTTGAGCAGACCTCTCCCGAATCGTTCTCTGATCCCGTCCACCGACGCATCGATTGCCCGTCGCTTGAGATCCATCCCGCTACCGGCGCGAAGGACATCACCCGGATCCACCTCCAGCTCGAGTTGGAGGAAGTCGTCCGTGGTGAGATTGGAAAGCGACATGCCGACGAGAGTCACCGGCTCCTCTTCCCCATCGATCGCCCGCCGGAGCAGGACACCGCCCAGCTCGGCCAGGGCGGCCGTCGACGAGGTCGGCGAGGGGAGGGTGTGACTTCGGGAGATGACGCGGGGCCCGGGGAATCTGACCCGAAGCGTCAACGTCGACCCGGACCGATCCTTCTTCCGAGCGCGTCTCCCGATCCGGTCGGCCAACCCGAGCACAACGACGGACAACTCTTCTGGATCGGTCAGACCTCGACCCAGGGCCTGCTGGCTCCCGACACTTCCAGCTCTTCGTCCTCCGCGAACCGTCCTGGGGTCCCGGTTCCAGGCCAGGGCATGGAGACTGCCCGAGGCCCAGGGGCCCAGCGAGGAGGAGAGGGCGCCCGATGGCAGTGCGGCCAGATCCCCGATGGTGCAGATCCCGAAGCGATGGAGGCGTGCCGCGGTGACCCGCCCGACCCCCCACATCGCTTCGACGGGCAGGGGATGGAGGAAGTCGAGCTCGGTGCCCGGCGCCACCACCACAAGCCCGTTTGGCTTGGCCCGGGCCGATGCGATCTTGGCCAGGAACTTGGTGGAGGCGACTCCGACCGATATGGGCAGCCCGACCTCGGCGGCGACGCGGGACCGGATCTGGCGGGCGATTGCCGATGGTGGCCCAAGGAGATGGGTCGTCCCTCTGACATCGAGAAAGGCCTCGTCGATCGAGATCTGCTCGATGACCGGGGATGCGTCCTCGAGGACCGCCATGACCTGGGACGACAGATCGAGATATCTCTCGAAATGCCCGTTGACGACGATGGCCTCGGGACACAGCCGCTTGGCATCACGGGTCGGCATGGGTGAGCGGACCCCGTAGGCACGCGCCTCGTATGAGGCGGCGAGGACGATCCCGCCCCCGACGAGAATTGGCTTCCCTTTCAGCGACGGGTCGAGGAACTGCTCGACCGAGGCGAAGAACGCATCGAGATCGGCGTGGAGAATCGTTGGCTCTCCCATGCCGGCCAGTATGCCCGGTGCCTGGGACACCTAATCCCGGCCGGGACTCAGTTCGGGATCATTCCCCGCGGCGAGACTCTTCAAAGCTCTCCGATCGACCTTGCCCAGATGTGTCTGGGGAAGCCGATCGACGAAATAGATGCGGCGGGGATGCTTGTAGGCCTCGAGATGAGAAAGGGCCCAGTCGGTCAGCTCGGCCTCGGTGACGTTCGCCGCCACCACGAAGGCGACCGGCTTGGCCAGACCCGCCTCGTCGCTGATGGCGACCACGGCGCACTCCTTGACCGCCGGGTGGTCGAGGAGCACGGACTCGACCTCCTGGGGCCGGAACCATCTCCCCTTGACCTTGATGGCATCGTCGGCCCGCCCCCGATGGGTCACGTACCCGTCGCTGTCGATCGAGACCAGGTCGCCACCGGCGAACCACTCACCCCGAAACGCCTCGGCCGTGGCCTCGGGGTCCTCGTAGTACCCAAGACCGAGTGAATCGCCCCTCACCCACAGCCGCCCCACCTCGCCGGCAGGCACTTCATGGCCGTCGTCGTCACACACCTTGATCTCAAAACCCGGGACGACCGTCCCGAGGGTGCCGGGTCTCACCTCCCCGACCCGGTTGGAGACAAAAATGTGCCACATCTCCGCGGTGCCGAGGCCATCGAGCAATTCGACCCCGAATCGCTCCGTCCACTGGCGATAGAGCGTGTCGGGGAGGGCCTCACCGGCAGATGTCGCGACACGAAGCGATGACATGTCCCGGTTGGCGAGATCAGGGTCGGCCAGCATCTGATTGATGGCGGAGGGCACGTGGACCAGCACAGTCGCCCGGTGTCTCTCGATGCGTCCGAAGAGGGCGTCCGGCGTGGACTGATCCGGGAACAGCACCGCCGAGGCCCCGACGGAGAACGGAAAGAAGAGATTGGACCCCATGGCATACCCGAAATAGAGCTTGGGGACGGCGATGGTGACGTCCGCTGCGGTCAACCCCAGAATTCCCTTGCCGTACAACTCCGTGGTGTTGGCGAAGGAGCGATGGGTCTGCACCACCGCCTTGGGGAGACCGGTGGTGCCACCGGAGAAGATCCACAGGGCGGGATCGAGAGCGGCGGTGTCGACGGTGGGGATATCGACGTCGGGGAGGTGCAGGTCACCGTCGACCACGACAAGAGCTGGCATGGGGATCCCGGCGGCCGCGACAGCCGCTTCGAGATGATCGCGATGACTCTCGTGGACGACCGCTCCCGTCGCCCGGGCCAGGCCGGCGATAGCTCCCAGGTCGCTCGGGGTCAGCCCTGGATTGAGCAGCAGCCCGACCGCTCCGAGACGGAGCACCCCGAACAGCGCGGCGACATAGTCGAGCCCGTCCGGCATGACCAGGAGCACACGGTCACCGGGTTGGACGCCGTCGTCTCTGAGCAAGGAGGCGAATCCGGAGGCGGCCCGATCCACTTCTGCATAGGTGACATCCCGATCGTCGAGACGGAGGGCCACCCGGTCGCCATACCCCTCCGCCAGACGCTGCCGCAACAGGTGATCGTCGATGTTGAGGTGGTCCGGCCAGCGCCTGGTCACACATGGAAGTTACAGGGCGGTCAGGAGGATGCCTGCTCCCTCGGATCGAACAGATAGGGCAGCTCCAGACGATGGCTTTTCATCAACAACTCGTCGGTGAGGATCTCGACCGTGGTGTCCCCCGCCACGATCAGCCCTTCGTCCAAGACCACGGCGCGAGGGCACAACTCCAATGCGAACGGGAGGTCGTGGGTGACGACCAGCTGCGTGATCGGCAGGCTGCGGAGCACATCGATCAGCTCCCGACGTGAGGCCGGGTCGAGGTTCGAGGTCGGCTCGTCGAGGACCAGGATCTCGGGACGCATCGCCAGGACGGTGGCGATGGCCACCCGCCGTCTCTCACCGTAACTGAGGTGATGGGGCGCCCGTTCCCGTGCCTCCAGCATCGAGACCGCGCCCAACGCTTCGGCGACCCGTCCTTCGAGCTGCTCACCTTCGATGCCGAAGTTGGCCGGGCCAAAGGCGACGTCCTGACCGACCGTTGGCATGAAGAGCTGGTCGTCGGGGTCCTGGAACACCAGGCCGACCCTTCGCCTGACCTCTAGGGCCGAATCGTCGGTAACGACGAGACCGGCCACCCGCACCTCGCCGGAGGCCGGTCGGAGAATCCCGTTGAGATGGAGAAGAAGGGTGGTCTTGCCTGCCCCGTTCGGTCCGAGAAGGGCTACCCGCTCGCCGTGGTGCACATGCAGATCGACATTGCGGAGAGCTCGACGGCCGTCTGGATAGGCGAAGCTCAGATCGATGATCTCGAGGGACGGCTCGCTCATCCCAGCACCGTCAGTGCCAGAAGAGCCAGAAGGACGGCCACGAGCGGCACCGAAAGACCGATCCACCATTCCCGGGTGGTCGCCGGTCGATCGCCAAACACCGGCATCCTCCCGGCGAATCCCCTCGCCACCATCGCCTGGTGGACACGCTCGCCTCGCTCGAACGATCGGATGAAGAGCGATCCGGCCGAATGGGCGAGCGGCCCGTTCTGCCACAACCAGCGGGGCTCGTATCCCCGGGCGGCCATCGCAACCCTTCGCCTCGAGAATTCGCCGGCGACGATGTCCAGGTAGCGCACCATGAATCCGGCGATCGCGGTGAGAACCCGGGGAACCCGGATGCGATCCAGCCCCCGGAGCATGTCGGGGATTGTGGTTGTGGCCGAAACCACGATCGATGCCCCGACGCCAAGCGTTGCCGTGGCCAGGATGGTCCACGCCCCCCATAGCCCCTCGACCGAGAGGGTGAGCCCGAGAACCTCGGTGGTCTCCCCCTGCCCGAAGAAAGGGAGCATCAGGGCGAAGATCAGGATCGGGATCTCCACGATCATCCTCCTGGCCACGAATCCCGCAGGGAGCTCGGCGACGATCATCACTCCGAAGAGGAGGCACCCGGCCAGGAAGAAGGCCCAGAACGCCTCGCGGGGCATCGCCACCACGGCGAGGACGAAGACCAGAAGCGCCACGACCTTCACCTGCGCCGGTAGCCGGTGGACCGGGGTGGTCCCGTGCCGGTACAGCACGTGGTCGTGATATGTCCCGCTCAGACCCGGGTCGCGCTCTTCCTTCTGATCACCACGAACGCGCCGACGATGGCAGCGCCCACGCCAAAGGTGATCAGCACGCCGATCAGGCCGGAGAGACGGGTACCGGTCGCCTCGTCTTCGACTCCCGAGAGGCCATAGTCAGCCAATGGTGAGTCGGCCAAAGGGTGCTCCGCGGCCGAGTCGATGAAACCTTGGTCAATGGCCACCCGCTCCAGGCCGTCAGGCTCACTCGAGGCGAGCGGTGCCGCCACCAACACGAGCAGGGCAGCCACCACCAGACCGGCGGCGGCAAAGCCCCAGGCCCCGGCCCGGACCGGTTTCTTCTCCTTGTCGAGGAGGTCGAGGTCTTCCACGCCGGCGATCAGTTCGGGCCTGGTCGCGGCCACGGCGCCCACGGTCGCCGCCGAGATGAGACCCTCACCGACCCCGATGAGAAAATGGACACCGGCCATGGCCGCGAACACCGTCGCCAGATCGACATTGCCCCGCCCCCCGATGGCGTACTCGATGACGAACGCGAGAGAGGAGGCGACCACCGAGGCCAGGGCGGCGGTGAAGGTAGATACCAGGACCGTGGTCCACGACCTGGGGAGGGTCTTCACCATGATCCGGAAGACACCCCAGCCGACGAACCCGGTCACCAGGGCCATGTTGAGGATGTTGGCCCCGAGGGCGGATACACCTCCATCGGCGAGTACGAGGGCCTGGATGATCACAACGACACTCACGGCAGTGATGCCGAGCCAGGGGCCGACCAGGATCACCGCCAGCGCCCCGCCCAGAAGATGACCCGAAGTGCCCGCCGCCACGGGGAAGTTGAGCATCTGAAGGGCGAAGATGAAGGCAGCGACCAGACCTGTAAGGGCGATGCGGTTCTCCTGCAGATAGGCACCGGCCCGTTTGATGGAGTATCCGAGGCCGCCCGCGGCTATGACCGCAGTGCCCGCCGATGTGGCGCCATTGAGAAATCCGTCCGGGATGTGCAAGACCTGTCCTCTCTTGCGACCGTGTCGCAACAAGAGTAGCGGAGTGAATCAGACGGTGTTCCCGGATGCGCAGTCGGCGCAGAGACCGGATAGGGCGAAGTGGTTCAGATCGGCGACGAATCCCGTGGCCACCGTGATCGAGGCTGCCAGATTCTCGCTCTCCTCCGGGGGAAGGGTGGCGGTCGTCCCACAACGGCGACAGATCAAATGCTGGTGACCGGCATCTTCGGCCAGGTGATACACCGACGGACCGTGACCCATGTGCGAATGGGCGAGCAGCCCGGAATCCTCTAGCGCCTCCAGCGTCCGATACACGGTGGACCGGTCGAGACGGGTCCCGCTCTTGGCCCGTGCCCGGTCGTAGATGTCGGTGGCGCTGAGATGCTCGTCGTGAGCCGCCGCCACGACCTCGCAGACGGCACGTCGGGCGTTGGTGATCCGATATCCCCGGTCGCTCAGGGCGTCGACCAATTTGTCGGCCGTGATGTGCACCGGGACAGGCTAAGCGCGGCCCGGAGATGGCCCGTCAGGGGCAGCACTAGCTTCCCGTCGATGCCGATCGCACTCGTCACCGGCGCCAATTCCGGGATCGGCCGAGCCACCGCGATCGGGCTGGCCGGTGGTGGTGTCCATGTGATCGCGGCCGGTCGCTCGGCCGAGCGAGCCCAGCCGGTTCT
Source organism: uncultured Acidobacteriota bacterium (assembly GCA_963725075.1). GTDB lineage: Bacteria > Actinomycetota > Acidimicrobiia > Spongiisociales > ZC4RG35 > JARDZU01. The sequence continues at coordinate 88,125 of CAVRXA010000014.1, read as the reverse complement.
GGATGAGATCGCAGCGACTGGAGGCAGCGCCGAGTTCCTCGAGCTCGATCTCGCCTCGATGACCTCGGTGCGGACCGCTTGCCAGAGCTTCGCCGACACCGGTCGGCACCTCGACATCCTGGTCAACAACGCCGGCATCGGGGTCAATCGCCGCGGTCTCACCGAGGACGGCTTCGAGGTCCATTTCGGCATCAACCATCTGGGGCACTTCCTCCTCACCCGCGAGCTGTTCCCCAAACTGGACCCGGGAAGCCGTGTGGTCACACTGGCCAGCGCCATGCACTTCCGGGCCGATGGCATCGATTTCGCCCGGGTTCGCCGCCCCACCGCATTCATCGGTCTTGCCGAGTACGCGACATCCAAGTTGGCCAATGTCCTGTTCACCCGGGAGCTCGCCCGCCGCCGCCCCGAGATTCGGGCCTACGCCGTCCACCCCGGCCTGGTCCGCACCAAGTTGATCCCAGGCCCGATCCGCGCCCTCTCGGCGTCGAGCATGGTCAGCCCCGAACAGGGCGCCGACACGGTGCTCTGGTGCGCCACCTCGGAGGACGTGGCCTCGGAGAGCGGGCAGTATTACCAACAGCGAACCCGCCTTCCCCCCTCGGCCCAAGCCCAGGACGACGACCTGGCCCGGGAGCTGTGGGAGCGATCGGACGAGTGGTGCGGATAGTCGAGCGGGGTACCGTCCCGCTCATGGACCAGGATCTCTATTACGGGAGCTACCTGAGACTGGACAAGCTCCTCGACGCCCAGGAGCTGGAGAGCGCCAAGGCGGGGAGCACCGTCCATGACGAGATGCTGTTCATCGTGGTCCATCAGGCCTACGAGCTCTGGTTCAAGCAGATCCTCTGGGAGATGGACGAAGTGCGACGTGTCTTCGGCCAGGCCATCGTCGACGAGGCAGACATGGGCACAGCTGTCTCCCTGTTGCGACGCATAACCGAGATCCAAAAGCTGCTGATCCAGCAGGTCTCCGTGCTGGAGACGATGACTCCCCTCGATTTCCTCGACTTCCGGGACTATCTCTTCCCGGCGTCGGGCTTCCAGTCGACTCAGTTCAGGCTGGTGGAGAACAAGCTGGGACTCCGTCCTGAAGACCGGATGAAGCTGGGCGGAGCCTCCTACACGTCCCGCTTCAGCCCGGAGGACGGCGAGACGGTCTCGGCCAGCGAGCAGGAGCCATCGATCTTCGATCTGGTCGAGCGCTGGCTGGAGCGAACTCCGTTCCTCGATCACCAGGACTTCTCGTTCTGGGAGGCCTTCCAAAAGGCCGTGAAGGAGCGGTTGGAGGCCGACCGGGCCGTGGTCGAGTCCAACCCGAGATTGTCCGCCGACGAGAAGGCGGGCCAGCTCAAGGACTTCGAGACGACAATGGAGCAGTACGAGGCGCTGTTCGACCCGGCCAAGCATGCCGAGCAACAGGCGGCGGGAAAGCGGCGTCTCTCCCATCGGGCCTTCCAGGCCGCTCTCTTCATCACGCTCTACCGGGACCAACCCGCGCTGCAAGTGGGCTTCCGGCTCCTCGAGCTGCTCATGGACATCGACGAGGGGTTCACGACGTGGCGCTACCGCCATGCCCAGATGGTGTTGCGAATGATCGGGCGGCGGATCGGGACCGGCGGCTCTGCCGGGGCCAAATACCTGGAGAAGTCGGCGGAGCGGAGCCGGATCTTCGGCGACCTCTACAACCTGTCGACATTCCTCATCCCGAGGGCCGACCGGCCCCCGCTGCCCGCAGGCATCGTGGAGTCGATGCGGTTCAAGTACGAGGGATGAACCTCAAGCCTCACTTCTCCCGATTCCTCGGGGCAACACCGGATCGGCTTCATTTCGCGGCGCATTCCCATCACCCCTGGCCCGATGTGTCGTTCGAGGCTCACCAACGCGCCTGGCTCGATGCGGCTGAGATGATGGACGACAAGTGGGACCACATCTTCGGGGAGGTGATCCCTGACGCCCGCACCCGGATAGCCGACGTTCTGGGACTCGCCGACCCGCCGAGCCTGACGTTTGGCCCCAACACTCATTCCTTTCTCCTCAGGATCTTCTCGTGTCTGGAGCCACCCGGTCCGGGTCCTCTCCACCGACGCCGAGTTCCACTCCTTCACCCGTCAGTCGCGGCGATGGGAGGAGGCCGGGCTCGCCATCGTGGACCGAATCCCCACCGAGCCCTTCGAAACCTTCGCCGAGCGTTTCACCCGTGAGGCAAGGGCGGGGGTTCACGACTTGATCTATCTGAGCCAGGTCTTCTACGACTCCGCGTTCGCGGTCCCCGACCTCGACCAAATCGTCTCCTCGGTGCCGGAGAATCGGACCTTCATCGTCATCGACGGGTATCACGCCTTCATGGCCCGGCCGATCAACCTCGGCGCCATCCAGGACCGCGTCTTCTTCCTCGCCGGCGGCTACAAGTACGCCATGTCCGGTGAAGGCGCCTGCTTTCTCCATTCTCCTCCTGGGTTATGGGCCCCGCCCGCTCGACACCGGGTGGTACGCCGGATTCGGCCAACTCGAATCAGGCGTGAGCCAGACGATCGCGTACGGCGCCGACGGCTCGCGGTTCTCCGGCGCCACCTTCGACCCGTCCGGGGTCTATCGAATGGGAGCGGTGCTCGACTGGCTCGAGTCCGAAGGAGCGACGCCGTCCGCGATCCACGAGCATGCCCAATCGCTCCAGGACAGATTTCTGGCGGGCGCGCCTGCTCTCGGCGACCTGCTCGTCGGCGACGAAGCCCGGCGAGGCAACTTCCTCACCTTTCGATCCGACCATGCCGGCGACATCTACGAACGGCTTCACCAGCGAGGCGTGATCACCGATTTCCGCGCCGACCGGCTTCGCATCGGGTTCGGCGTCTATCAGGACGAGGATGACGTCGACCGGCTGTTGCAACACGTAATTGGGACGCAGAGCCGTCATATGCGGGACTGAGGCTCCCAATTACGAAGGTGCTATCACCGCGGTGCACACCAACTCGACCTTGGCCCTGGGGTCGAACAGCTCGGCCACCCCGATCAGGGCCATCGGCGGGAAATGCTTGCCGAACACCTCGCGATAAGCCTCCCCGATCGGGCCCAAGCTCTCGCGGTAACCCGGAACGTCGGTAGTGAAGATCGTCATCGAGACCAGATCGGTCGGGTCCCCACCGGCTTCTGTGATGACCGCCGCCACCGATTGGCAGGCGCGGGCGAACTGCTCGACGAGGCCGTCGTCGAGCGTCATGTCCTCGTAATGACCGGTCTGCCCGGCGATGTAGAGCGTCCTGCCCTCGCCGGGTATCGCCCCGTGGGAGAAGCCACGGGCCGGGGCGAGACCACCTGGATTCAGGAACTCATGCCCGCTCATCGACCCGTCCACTCCGGTGGCCGCTTGCCGGTGAAGGCCCGGTAGAACTCCGCATGGTCCTCGGTGGTCATCAGCAGGGCCTGCGTGAACGCCTCCAGCTCGATGGCGGAACCGAGGTCCATGTCCAGCTCGCGACCAATCAAGACCTTGGTGGCGCCGTAGGCCAGAGCAGGTCCCGAGGCGAGGCCCTTCGCCAGGTCTCCGGCCGATGCCGAAAGGTTGGCGTCGGCCACCACCTTTGTCGCCAACCCGATGGCGACCGCCCGCTCGGCGTCGACGCTTTCACCCAGGAGCAACAGCTCGGTGGCCCGCCCCAGACCGACCACACGGGGAAGCAGATACGCAGAGCCCATGTCCGCCCCGGCCAGACCCACCCTGGTGAAGAGAAAGCTGAACGACGCCGACTCGGCCAGGATCCTGAGATCGGCTGCCAAGGCGATGACTGCCCCTGCCCCTGCCGCAACCCCGTTGACCGCAGCGATCACCGGGATGGGCAGCCGGCGGATCCGCTCCACCACAGCCCCGGTCATGCGGGTGAACTCGAGCAAGCCTCGGGCGTCCATCTCCAGCAACGGAGCGATGATCTCGTCTACGTCCCCGCCGGAGCAAAAGCCCCGGCCCCTCCCTGTGATGACCAGGACGCGGACGTCCTCGCGATGCTCGATCTCTCCGAGCAGATCCCTCAGGTCTGCATAGACCTCGAAGGTGAGTGCATTGAGCTTGTCGGGGCGGTCGAACGTGACCGTCGCCACCCCGTCCGCCACCTCGAACCCGAAATGCTCCCAGTTCCCGGTGAAGTCTGCAGAGGCGCGAAATGGGCTCACAGAGGTGCGCCTAGACGCCAACCTCCTGGGTGACGACCGGCTGTGCCTCCTTGGCGGTGAGATAGGTGTAGATCCCGAAGAGGAGGGAAAGACCCAGGATCGGGGTGAATATCCGCTTCAACGTCGCATTCTCGGTGAATAGGCCGACAGCGAAGCCGAGCACGCCGGTGTTGACTCCCCAATAGATGACACGATTTGCCGTTTCGGCCACCACCGAGGCGGTGGCCATCATGGCAAATATCAAATTGGTCATGACCATTATGAAATTGATGTGGTCGACAGCGACCAACCAGGGGGCGATCTCCTCGAAGTCGGCTCCCGAAACGAACAGTGATACGACGTAGGCGAAGAGAGCGATGCCGAGGACGAGTCCGACCACCGCGGTTCGGGCCATGATGCCGGGAACCGGGGCACGCCACTGCGACGGTGCCAAAAGGGTGCGCAGTCGCCAGATCAGGATGACGAGCCCGATCACCTCCAACGGCACGTTGGCCTGGAGCATCGCCTCGTTGTCGAGGAGGACACCCAGCATGGCAAGGACGCCGGCCAGAAAGATCAGGCTCATCTGGACCACCCCTGCCTTCGAGTCGGACAACGAAGGGGTGTCGTCGCGTCGTAACAACCATTCGATCAAGGCAGTGCCCGCCAGGATGACATAGCCGACCACCATGGCGGCTGGGTGGGCGCCACCCAGCTGTTCGGCGTTCTCCGGTGGAACGATCTCCACCTCGGCCAGCTGCAGACCGAGAGCGATTCCGAGCACGGCGCCAATGACGAGGAAGAACAATGAAAGGGCCATCCCGTACTGGGCGACGTTCCAGGTCGTCCCGCGATGCGCCCGGAGCACCCAGACGAACATCCAGACGATGGCGATGAAGGCCAGTACTCCGCCAATGGGGCGTTGAACGCTCGAAGTGGTCAGGTCCACCGACCAGAAAGCCAGGACGTAGAGGGCCAGCGCCACGATGGAGAAAGTGGCCACCGCGTTGCTCGATCGGTCCTCGGGCGAGCCGAACATCCAGATTGCTCCCCCGAATATGGAGAGGGTCAACCACCCCAGCGTCCCGGCGTGGACATGGGTCAGCAGGGTGTTGCGGGGTGGCTCCCACACGTCGATCCCGTTGAGGATCCCAATGACCACGGTGATGACGAATATCACCAGTGCCGCACGGAACAAGTTGCGCACACCAGAGGGCATTGCGCCCATGGCTCGTCCCTTCTCTCGCAGGTCAGATGATTATGTCAGCGGTCCCCTCGGGAGGGTGGGCAAATTGGGCCGACAAACGACACATGGGGCCATGCCAACGCACATACTGGGCGCATGACCAGGCCGCTCGTCGAGGAATGTGAGCGGCTCGGGCACGCCCTGATCGAAGTCGCCGAGACCGGCACTCCGGGACAGGTCAACCGCCCGCTGCTCGAGGCCCTGGCCGACCACGGGCTCTTCGACCGGCTTTTCTCCGACGAGACGGTCACCGCCACCGATCTCTGCTCGATACGCCAGGGGCTGGCTCGAGTTTCCACCGAAGCGGAGACGGCGTTCGCCGTTCAGGGCCTCGGGGCCATCCCGATTCATCTCTCCGGGGCCCCGCAGTTGCGGGATCAGGCAATGCCGGGCATTCGGAGCGGCGACACCGTAGCCGCCTTCGCCTTGACCGAGCCGGGGGCGGGGTCGGATGCGGCCGCGCTGTCCACCATCGCCGAGACAGACGGGGATGGGTTCCGGCTCAGCGGAGAGAAGGCATACATCTCCAACGCACCCGACGCCGACATCTACACGCTGTTCGCCCGGACCACTCCCGGCGCCGGATCCCGCGGGATCACCGCGTTCGTCGTCGGCAGCGAAATGGATGGCATGAGTGGGGAGAGAATCCCGATGCTCTCGCCCCATCCGCTGGGACGGATCCACCTCGACGGTGTCTATGTGCCGAGGTCGAACGTCCTCGGCGAGGTCGATCATGGGTTCAGGGTCGCCATGCAGACACTGGATCTCTTCCGCCCCAGTGTCGGCGCCTTTGCCCTCGGAATGGCGGAGGCGGCGCTGCGCATCGCAACCGGTCATGCCATGACCCGCACCGCCTTCGGAACACCGATCTCTGATTTCCAGGGGGTCTCGCATCAATTGGCAAATGTGCGTCTCGACATCGAGGCGGCCGAGTTGCTCGTGTACTCGGCGGCGGCCGCCCACGACGACGGCAACGCTGAAGCACTCACCGGCAAGGCCGCGATGGCCAAGCTCCACGCCACCGAGACTGCCCAGCGTGCGGTCGACACCGCGATCCAGGTCCTCGGGGCACGAGGTCTCGAGGCGGACACCACCCTGGCCCATCTCTATCTCGAAGTGCGGGCCCCTCGCATCTACGAAGGCACGTCCGAGATCCAGCGCAACATCATCGCTCGAGAGCTGTTCAACGGGCGGATCTGATTGGCGGCCGGGGCGCTGCCGCTCCGCGTCGGCCTATCCGGCTACGGCGGCCCGGACCATGATGCAGGCGTGGGCGAGCCAATTGAACGGGCCGGCGTCCAGCTTCTCCATCAGCTCCGGGGACTCGGCCCCGGGCTGGAGCCAGATGTTGAAGATGCCCGCCTGTTCGCACTCGTCGACGACTGCGAGCCCGCGACGGGCCGGAATGACGAAATCGGCGATGGAGGGGGTCTCGGGCAGGTCGAGAACAGTCTTCCAACAGGGGTCGCCGTCCACCGTCTCCCGGTAGGGATTGACTGCCAGGACCCGAATCCCTCGGCGCTTGAGGTCCCGGTAGATGATCCCGCCGTACTTGGTGGGATGGTCCGTGGCCCCGATCACCGCAACCGAGGCGCCTGGCTCGCCCAGGAGGGGGGTGAGGTCGGTCATCATGTGCCCGGCACGGTATCGGCCTCGCCCGCCTTGTCGGGAATCAACCCGGTACCGTCCTCGTCGTGACGGAGGTTGTCGTCGATGGCGGTCCACTCACCCCGAGCCAGGTGGTGGAGGTCGCCCATCGCCGGGCACGGGCGATATCGGGGCCTGAACTCTCCGGGAGGATGGAGCCGGCCCGCGCCGTTGTCGATGCCGCCGTCGAATCGGGTGAAGTCGTGTACGGGATCACCACCGGCTTCGGCGCCCTTGCCTCCACCCGAATAGATCGCGACGAGGCGGAGACTCTCCAGTACAACCTGATCCGATCGCACGCCTCCGGGGTCGGGCCGCCGCTGCCCGACGCATTGGTCCGGGCCATTCTCCTGCTCCGGGCGAGAACCCTCGCCCAGGGCCACTCCGGGGTCCGGCCCGTCGTGGTGGAGCGCCTCCTCGAGATGCTCGACAAGGACATCCTCCCCGTCATCCCCTCCCAGGGGTCGGTTGGAGCATCGGGCGACCTCGCCCCATTCGCCCATATGGCCCTGCCACTGATCGGCGAAGGGCGGGTCAAGGTCGACGGAACGATCGTCCAGGCGGCGAACGCCGGCATGGCCCCGCTGGCGCTGCAGGCGAAGGAAGGCCTTTCCCTGCTCAACGGAACCGAGGGCATGACGGCCATGGGCGTTCTCTCACTCCACGAGGCACGCCAGCTCTTGATCGCGGCCGACGCTGCCTGTGCCATGACCATCGAGGCGATGATGGGCAGTGCCCGGCCTTTCCGGGAGGACGTGCATCTCCTACGGCCCCATCCCGGCCAGATCGCCTCCGCCCGGCGCATCGCTTCCCTGATCGACGGCAGCCCGATCGGGGCCAGTCACGAGCACGATTTCGACCACGCCGTGCAGGACGCCTACTCCCTCCGCTGCGCCCCGCAGGTCCACGGGGCGGTGGCCGACACGCTGGACCACATGGAGGCCGTGCTCTCCCGTGAGATGGCATCGGTGGTCGACAACCCGATCGTCTTCCCGGAGACGGGCGAGGTGGTATCAGGCGGCAACTTCCATGGCCAGCCGCTCGCCTTCGTGCTCGACTTCGCAGCTATCGCCGTTTCCGAGCTCGCCTCGATCTCGGAGCGGCGCACCGATCGTCTCCTCGACCCGGCACGATCCCGGGGCCTCCCCGCCTTTCTCGCCAGCAATCCGGGCGTGCAGTCCGGGTACATGATCGGTCAATACGTGCAAGCGGCGTTGGTCGCCGAGAACAAGGTGCTTGCTCACCCCGCCTCCGTCGACACCATCCCCACTTCGGGCAACCAGGAGGACCATGTCTCGATGGGTTGGGGAGCAGGTCTGAAGTTGAATCAGATCCTCAGCAATGCGCGCAAGGTCGTCGCCATCGAGATGCTCTGCGCCGCCCAGGGCATCGAATACCGCAGCCCTCTCCTTCCCGCTCCCGGGACGGCGGCCATGGTGGGTCTGATCCGCGCCCATGTCCCACCCCTGTCCGAGGATCGGTCACTCACCGATGAGATAGAGGCGGTAGCCGCCCTCATCGCCGATGGATCGGTGGCTGCGGCAGCCGACAGGTGAGCGATCTCTTCGTCACCGGGATCGGGCATCTCACAACCCACGAAGACGAACCGATCGTTGACGCCGTGGTCAAGGTCGAGGACGGATCGGTCGTGTACGCCGGACCCGGCTCAGACGCCCCCGACCAGGGCTCTTCCCCACGGGTCGAGTGTGAGGGACGGGCCGTCCTGCCCGGATTCGTCGACAGCCACACCCATCTCGTGTTCGCCGGGGACCGGGCCGGCGAGTTCTCGTTGAAGATGGCCGGAGCCAGCTACGCCGATGTGGCGAAAGGTGGTGGAGGGATCCTCTCGACCGTGGCCGCGACCCGCGATGCATCAGAGGACCACCTCTTCGCATCGGCAGCCACGAGAGTCAGGAGGATGATCGCCGCCGGGACAACGACCGTTGAGATCAAGTCCGGGTACGGCCTGGACCTCGAAACCGAGCTACGCCTTCTCCGAGTCGCCAGAAGGATCGGAGCCGAGCTGCCAGTCACCGTCAAGACCACATTTCTGGGGGCTCACGCAGTGCCGCCCGAGTTCCGAAACGATCGGGCGGGCTATGTCGACCTCCTCGTCGATGAGATGCTGCCCGCGGCGGCGCCGCTCGCCGACTACTGCGACGTCTTCGTCGAAGAGGGCGCCTTCTCGGTGGATGAGGCAAGACGCATCTTCACCGCTGCCGACGGTCTCGGCATTAGGGCACGGGTCCACGCCGAGCAGCTGACCCATTCCGGCGGAGCGGCGCTGGCTGCCGAGATCGGGGCCGTGAGCGCCGATCATCTCGATCACGTCACCGAGGGCGACGCCATAGCCCTCGCCGACGCGGGCGTCGTCGCCGTCCTGGTCCCCGGTGCCTCGTACATGCTGCGAGCACCCCAGGCACCAGGCTCCATGCTGATCCAACACGGCGTCACCGTCGCCCTGGCCACCGACTGCAACCCGGGGACCTCCTACTTCGAGTCGATGGGTCTGGTGATCAGCCTCGCGGTGGTGCAGATGGGGCTCACCACCGAGCAGGCGATCCATGCCGCCACCAGGGGTGGAGCGCTCGCCCTGGGCTTGGAGGGTCACGGCACCCTCACGACCGGGTCCGCCGGCGATCTCGTGGTGCTCGATGCCCCCTCCCCAGCGCACATCCCGTACCGGCCCGGGACCAACCTGGCGTGGAAAACGATAAGGGCGGGGCGGGTCGTGGCCGGCGAAACAGGTCCGGGGTAGGGTCGACGATCATGCGAGACGGTCTCCTGTTCCTCCACATCGTCGGGGTTGCAGGATGGCTGGGGGGCGGCCTCTTCGGGGCTTTCGCCTACCCGACGGTGGCCCGAAGCGGCCCGCCGGCGGCCGCGGGCATCCTCGCCGTTTTCGAGAAGTGGGGCGGCGCCTACTTCGGAGTGACGTCGGGACTGGTCCTCCTCTCGGGAATCGGCCTGGTGGTCTCCTCGGACGCCTTCGGCTGGAGCGACACCTTCGTCCTGATCGGGCTCGGCGCCTTCCTCGTATCGGGAATAGTCCAGTCCACGGTCGGCGGCAGGGCGAACAAGCGGCTGGCGGCGGCGGCCGAGAGTGGCACCGGCATCGAGGAGGCAGTCAGTTCATGGCGCCAGATCTCGCTCGTCGATATCGCCGTGTTGCTCGTTGTCGTCTGGGCGATGGTCACCAAGCTCGGAGTCTGAGCGCACATGGATCGGGCCAGGATCGACGGTTTCCTCGACCATTTCGTCGAGCTCGCCTCGGGCGCCACCACCATCGGGCTGCTCGCCGTGGCCGACCGAGCCGGCCTCACCCGCCATCTTGGAGAGGTCGGCGGCGGGACCGCGGCCGAACTGGCCCAGGGTGCGGGCCTCGACGCCCGCTACGTCGAGGAGATCATGTCCGGCCTGGCCGCCGCCGGCATCGTCGACTATGACCCGGACACGAAGCGGTTCGATCTGCCGCCCGAGCATGCGCTGTTCCTGTCTGACGAATCGAGCCCCTACTTCATGGGTGGGTTCTTCGACATCATCCCTGCATTCCTCGCCCAGATCGATGGGGTGGCCGAGGCCACCCGCGACGGCGGCGGCGTCCGATTCGACGACTACGGGGAGGCCGCCGTCCGTGGCATCGCCCGGGGCCATGCTGCAGCGCAGAACACCTTCCTCATCTCCAGATGGCTGCCCGCAGTTCCCGGGCTGACCGATCGTATGGAGGAGGGCATACGAGCGGCTGATGTCGGCTGTGGCTCGGGCAACGCTGCCATCCTGATGGCCGGCGCATTCCCCAAGAGCCACATCGAGGGTTTCGACGTCTCGGCCTTGTCGATCGAGACCGCCAGGAGCCGGGCGGCCGGGCTCACCAACGTCGAGTTCCACCAGAAGGGAGTCGAGGCGATGCCCACCGAACCTCCTTTCGACCTCATCACGACCTTCGATGTGATCCACGACCTGGCCGACCCGCTGGCCGGGATGCGACGGATCCGCGCCGCTCTCGCCGAAGACGGGGCCTATCTGATGATGGAGCCGAATGCGAGCTCGAACCTCGAGGAGAATCTGACGCCACGTGGTGCGATGCTCTACGGGACCTCGACCCTGCATTGCATGACCCAGTCGCTGGCCCTGGGCGGGGCCGGTCTCGGTGCGGCTTGGGGCAGACAGAGGGCGGAGACGATGGCCGGAGAGGCAGGGTTCGAGTCCTTCGAGCCCCTGGACGGCATCTCCAACAAGTTCTCGGCGTTCTACCTGCTCACCCGATAAGAGGCGGACGTCGCCAATGCTTGCGCCGGGCGTTTCGGTCGAGCCCGAAGTCGGCCGGTGTCACCCCATCGGGATGACGCGCCCTCGGGCCGGTCACGGCGTCGACACACGACATTCCGCATTCGATCAGGTCCACTCCCACCCACACGAACTCCCAGGGCTCAGGGTTGGGGCCCTGGGCAGTGACGTCGTCCGGGTAGGACGGTATGAAGCCAAACCGCTTGGCGTTGTAGAAGTTGTCGGCCGCCAGCCATGCGTAATCGGGCGTGTCCCGGAAATCGCCGAAAGACCCGTCCGCATATCGAAAATCGAGGGCGTATCCGCTGTGGTGCTTCGAGGTCCCCGGGATCGAATACCAGGTGAGGGCGGCGTCGATTGCCTCGTCGGTGGTACCCCTGAGCTTGGAGGTGAACTGGGTCCTCTGGCTTTCCGGCGACCGGTAGGCGGAGGAGACGACGAATCCGTGGCCTGCTGCCCGCGCCGCCTCTTTCAACTCGAGCCAGGCGGCCGCCGCCTGCGGTTGCATCGGCACACCGTCGGCACTGCCCAGATCGGGGCCGGCGATCGGTCGCAACACGTAGCCACGGGCGGTGGCGATTTCCCAGATCCGAGCGTCCAACGCGGCGTCCCCGGTGATGGGAAGACGACCCGACGGTGGCGCCAGGTTGGGCAGAGTTCTGGCCACTGCGTAGTCGTACATCGCCTTGAACTCGTCGCCGGTATAGGTCGGTAACTCCTCCTCCACCGCCTGCACCGGGACGGCCGCGACCGTCCCGAGGACCAACGTGACCAGGGCAAACAGGGATCTCATCCTTGTGGACACGCTAAACCGGACGGACCGTTTGCCCGTCGATTCCGCTACCAGGCCCCGCCGCCACCTCCGCCGCCGCCACCTCCGCCACCGCCTCCCCCACCGGAGAACCCACCGCCACCGCCGCTGGAGGCGGGTGGCGAGAAGGCGCCCGTGAGGGCGGAGTTGAGACCGGCGAAGGCGTTCTCGGTGTGTCCTCCCGAGTACCCGTAGGTCCCGAACCAATAGATCGACGAGGTCTGCTCCAGCTCGGGCGGCGCATGGAGACGGGCCTGTTGCAGCACCTCCTCTGCCACCCCGAAGACGATGGCGTAGATGAGGAATCTGTCCCACAGCTCGAGCGAGATGGGCGGCGCCTCCTTCAGCCTGGAGAAATCGGTGAGGTAGCGGCGAAAAGCGTCCCAGCGCTCCGCCTCGAGCGCTCCTTCCTTCGACCGCCGCACCCGGATCCGGCGGAACATGAGGAAGATGTAGAGGGCGAGCGCCCCGAGCACCATCCCGATCACGATGAAGATGGCCATGGTTTGCCCGCCTGGCCGGCGCTCGAGGATGTCGGGCAGGAAGACGATGGCCCCGAACACGACCAATCCCACGGCGATGGCGACAAACCAGGCGACACCATTACCCCTCTCATCGAGGAGACCGGCTCGCTTGATGGCGGACAAGACCTTGCCCCGGAAGCTCTGATAGCTCGATGCGTTCTCGGAGGCGTCCTCCCGGATCGCCTCCCGGAATTCGTGCAGTGGCCGGGGACCCTCGTCGAGGACCCGGCCGACGACACTCAGCACCGACTGCTCGTAGTCCCGATAGCCGGTGTCCTTGTCGGTGAGCTCGAGCACCAGATCGGTGATCGTCTCGTCACGCAGCCCGCCCCAGGTGCTGCGCTCGACCTGTGACGGTGTCGCCTTGATCGCACCCTGTCGGATCAGGTCGAACATCGTGGCGGTGAACTCCTTCTCGCTCACCGCCCCCTGGGTGAGGAGGGCCCCCACCTCCGCCGGCTTCAGATCGGTTGGCGGCTCCTGCTCGTATTCCCGGTCGTAGTCGACTGCCGGCTCCTTGCCGTACCGGAAATAGACCAGGCTGCCCAGACCAGCGGATAGAGCCACGGCGAAAACGGACCCCCAGATCAGCCCTGACCGGGCCGCGGTGGCGGCGTCGGAGGCCTCCGAGGCGAATTCGTCCTCTTCGGCGATGATCGAGTCGAGCCCGTTCCCTGCGACGACCGTCGCCCCGTCGGTCGAGGTGAGCAGGGATCTGGGGAAGACGGTTCGCATCTCGACCCACTGATAGGCCGGCACATTGGTCGCCATCAGCGAGGGCGAGATCTGATCGGGGCCGAGCGAGGTCTCTCCATCGACACTGTAGGGATGGCCGTAGACCAGGACATCTCCGGCCTGGGCGCCATCGGGGAGGTCCATGCTGGCCTCGAGAGAGTTGAGACCCACCGCCCATTGGTCCCCCCAGACCTGCACATTCACGTCCACCACATCGTCGTAGGCCACCGTCACACCGGTCATGACGTAGCTGAGCTGGAACGTCCTCGGCTCGCTGGAAGAGCTGTGATGCCAGACGATGCGGACCAGGTCGCTCTGCTCTTCGACCCCGTAAGTCCCCGGTTGTGAAGAGCATCCCAGCTCGGTGCAGCCGCCTGGCTGGTAGGTGATCGACTCGTCGCTCACGGAGACGTCGGTGATGGCCTCGCCCGGGCGGAGCGGGATGTCCCGGTAGGCGCCTGAGAAATCCCCGTCGAAGTCGTAGGTGAGTCTCTCGGTGATGGCCAGCGACCCGTCGTCGTTGACGACGATGTCCACGTCGGCCTGGTCCATCCAGAAGGACTTGGCCAGCGCCGCAGTCGCCGGAGCGACGACGAGCAGGAGAACGATCAGAGCTCGGGTGAGCCGGCCCAACTCAGAAATCGACGGTCGGGGCTTCTACCGCCTCGGGCCCGGCCTCGAAGAACTCCCGGGTCTGGAACCCGGTCATCCCGGCCACGATGTTGGTGGGTATCTGCTGCACCTTGTTGTTGTAGGTCAGGACCGTGTCGTTGTAGATCTGACGGGAGACGGCGATCTTGTTCTCGGTCTCGGCGAGCTCGTTCTGCAGGTTCTGGAAGTTCTCCGTTGCCCGAAGCTCGGGGTAGGCCTCGGCGACGGCGAACAATTGGCGCAGCGCCTGGGTCAGGAATCCCTCGGCCTGGGCCTGCTCGGCGGGCCCGCTGGCGGACTGAGCGGCGCTCCGAGCCTGCGTCACCCGCTCGAACGTCTCCCGCTCGTGGGAGGCGTACCCCTTGACCGTCTCGACCAGGTTGGGGATCAGGTCGTAACGACGCTTGAGCTGGACATCGACCTGCGCCCAGGAGTTGTCGACCCTGTTGCGTGACTGGACGAGCCCGTTGTAGATGCCGATGAAGGCAAAGATCAGGATCGCCACCACGACGATCACGACGATCCAGATGAGATCCATGGGCGGGCAGTGTAGGGCCAACCCATTTTGGCGCGCCGATCCAGGCCTCTGGGCCGGGATAGGCGCGCCAGAATGAGGGGTGATGACCTCGGAAGGGAAGTTCGGCGCCGTCATCACCTGCATGGATGGGAGGATTCAGACGCGGACCATCGACCAGGTGATGACCCGTTTCGGTGTCCGTTACGTGGACAACATCACCGCGACCGGGGCGGTGAAGAATTTCGACGGGGCGGTCACTGCCACCGGCGAGGGTCTCCTCGACAGCCTGACGGTGTCGAAGGAAGCCCACGGGACCAATCAGGTCGCGCTGGTGGCGCACGCCGGATGTGCCGGCAACCCGGTTCCCGACAACACCCAGAAGGAACAGCTGCGAAGGGCGAAGTCCATAGTGTCCGAGCGGTTCCCCGAGATGGAGGTGATGGCCCTCTTCTTCGACCCCAGAATCGGGTTCGAGAAGATCCACTAAGTTCGTCGCCCAGACCCGATCGAGGAAATATGAACCAATCCGCCCTGTCCGATGCCCTGACCGACCTGCTCGGGCTGGAGCATGCCCCCATCGCCATCACTTTCCACGACGAGCTGCCCGACGATGGCGTCCCCCTGTTCGACGCCCCGATGTCGGAGCCGACCGAGGACGGTCGCTCGGGTCGAGCCGCCGCCCCCTGTGTCTTCTGGATGCATGCCCACGAGAGGACCTTCGACACCCTGGCCGAGGATCACGGCAACTGCTCCGTTGGCCGGTTCACCCATGGCTTCGCCGAGGCCGCCGACATCCTGGACAAGAGCGATGTCGCCGCTCTCCTCGATGTGGGATGGGTGACGATGGAGGCCTTCGCCGGAGTGGCCGCCCTGTCCCACAGGCCCAAAGGAGTCAGATATGGCCCCCTGGCCGAAGCGGGATCGAGCCCGGACGTCGTGCTTCTGCGCGTGACTCCTCGTCAGATGATGGAGATCAACGACGCGGTGGAGGTGGACTGGTCGGGCAAGCCTCAGTGCCAGATCCTGCCCCGGGCCGCGGACGACGGTGTGATCGCGGCCTCGATGGGCTGCGCCCTATCCCGGGCCCGCACCGGGATGGGCGACGATGAGCTGACGGTGGCGGTCCCCGGTCATCGGGTCGAGGAGCTGGTCGCTGCGCTGCGTCCCGTCACCGACGGCCGATGGAGCCGTCGTCGGCTACGCAGTGGCCGACCTGGCCCGCTTCTGACCTAACGCTTAGGCGGCGGCTCCAAGGCGTCCACGGCTCCGGACCACTGAAGGGGCAACTCGACTGGTGATGGCCGGGACATGAGGCGGAGGTAGAGATCGGACGCCGTCCCAGCGGCTGTTCCCTTCCCGGCTCCCGATCCGAAGCTCCAAGACTCGCCCAGGTCGGTGGCGGTGACCTCGAGCACACCCGGGATCTCACCCATGCGCGGGACCCACATGTCACCGAATTCGTCCAGGGCCGTCCGACCCACCAATGCCGTGAGGGGAGCCGGTTCGCCGAAGGCCTGGTCGGCATCCCAGCGGTGCAATCCGGTCTCGATCACCATCCGTTTCTCCCAGAGCCCGATCGTCGACTCCGGCCAGAAACCCCACACCGCGGCGGCCGGGTCCGACTCTTCCAGGGCGGTGAGCATCTCCTCGAGATTGGCCTCGTACCATTCGAGGATGTCGGCGCCCGGCGGCGGTCGGGGGGCAGAGGGCCGCTCGGTGGGGAACTCCCGGCAAATGATCGAGGTGCGAGCGTGGTTGCCACCTAGATGCGACACGAGGTCACTGATCAGCCAGCCGGGATATTGAGGGACCGGACGCTCCCGATCCAGCCGGCCCAGCTCGAGGACCCGCTCGCCGTCGGAGCGGATCGCCGCCAGGTTCTCAGCCGAGAGCACGGGCCATGGCCTCCCCCATGTCGCTCGGCGTCTCGGCCATGACAATGCCCGCCCCGGTCATGGCCTCGATCTTGGCGGCGGCGGTGCCCTTACCCCCGGACACGATCGCACCGGCGTGCCCCATTCTCTTTCCGGGCGGCGCCGAGGTCCCGGCGATGAACCCGGCCACTGGCTTGGTCATGGAGCTGGCGACGAACCCGGCAGCGTCCTCCTCGGCGGTGCCCCCGATCTCGCCGATCATGATCACACCCTCGGTCTCGGGGTCTTCCTCGAACATGCGGAGCATGTCGACGAAATTGGTCCCGTTGACCGGGTCGCCGCCAATTCCGACTGCGGTCGTCTGGCCCAGTCCGTTCAAAGTCAACTGGTACACCGCCTCATAGGTCAAGGTCCCCGATCGGGAGATCACACCCACCCGCCCCCGCTCGTGGATATAGCCGGGCATGATGCCGATCTTGCACTCGCCCGGCGTGATCACACCGGGGCAGTTGGGACCGATGAGACGGGTCGTCTTGTCGGCGAGGTAGCGCTTGGCCTTGATCATGTCGGCGACCGGGACACCCTCGGTGATGGCCACGACGAGATCGAGACCGGCGGCGGCCGCTTCCATGATGGCGTCGGCGGCGAATGGCGGCGGAACATAGACCACCGATGCGTTGGCCCCAGTGGCGGCCACCGCCTCCTCCACCGTGGCGAACACCGGCAGGTCGACCGAGTAGGTGTCGTCTCGCCCCGGCACACCCGATGGGTCGGTCTCGCCCTCGAAGTGGGCGACGCTTCCCTTCCGGGAGGGGTGGACCGCCCCCACCATCTGGGTCCCGTAGGCGATCGCCTTCTCGGTGTGGAATTGACCGGTCTTGCCCAATCCCTGGATCAAGACCCTGGTGTCCTTGCCGACGAGGATGCTCATCGAGCCAATTCCACGATCTTCTCGGCACCGTCCTTGAGACTGTCGGCGGCAACGAGGTCGAGGCCAGAGTCATTCAAGATCCGCTTGCCCTCCTCGACGTTGGTTCCCTCCAGCCTGACGACGAGAGGCACCTCGAGCCCGACGCTCTTGACGGCGGCGACGATGCCGTCAGCGATGACATCACAGCGCATGATGCCGCCGAAGATGTTGACGAAGATCCCCTTGACCGAGGGGTCCTTGGTGATGATCTGGAAGGCGGTCGTGACCTGTTGCTCATCGGCGCCGCCGCCGACGTCGAGGAAGTTGGCCGGCTCACCCCCAACGTGCTTGATCGTGTCCATCGTGGCCATGGCCAGACCGGCCCCGTTGACCAGGCAGCCGATCGTCCCGTCGAGCTTGATGTAACTGAGCCCGGCCTCCTTCGCCGCCAGCTCGGCCGGGTCTTCCTCGGTCTCGTCGCGCATGGCGGCGATTTCGGGATGACGGAAGAGCGAGTTGTCGTCGAATCCCATCTTCCCGTCGAGCGCCATGACCTGGCCCCCACCGGTGATGACGAGCGGGTTGATCTCGATCAGATCCGTGTCGAGCTCGGTGGCCGCACGGTCGAGAGCCTTGACGAATCTGACGAAGCCTGATGCCGTGTCACCTTCGATTCCGAGCCCGTGGGCGAGGGCATTGGCCTGAAAGTCGGCGAGATCGATGGCCGGGTCGATCTCTTCCCTCAGGATCTTCTCCGGCGTCTCCTCGGCGACCTTCTCGATCTCCATGCCGCCCTCGGTGGAAGCCATGACGATGTTCCGGCTCACCGACCTGTCGAGGAGGATGGCGAGATAGAGCTCGCGGTCGATGTCGATCCCCTGCTCCAGATACAGGCGGCTGACCACCTTTCCCTCGGGCCCGGTCTGGACTGTCACGAGAGTCGAGCCGAGCATCTTGCCTGCCAGCTCCCGCACCCTCTCCTCGGCCGCTTCGGGCCCACCTTCCACGCCTTCGGTGATGACGTTCACTCCGCGCAGATCGGGGTGCTCTTTGAAGGTGCCCTTGCCCCTGCCCCCGGCGTGGATCTGCGACTTGAGGACGACCACGGGGTTCCCCGATTCCTCGATCAGCGGCCGCACCGCTGCGACCGCCTCGTCGACCGTTGTCGCCATCCGGCCCAGCGGGACGGGAATTCCCCGGGCCGCCATGACCTCCTTCGCCTGGTACTCGTGGATCTTCAAGAAGGCGCTCCTAGACCTTGGAGGGGACGTTCGATTCCGCCCACGACGTGATCATGTCGAGGGGGGTTCCCGGGGTGAAGATGGTGGCCAGCCCCGCATCGAGGAGGGCCTGGAAGTCTGCCTCCGGAATCACGCCACCACCGAACACGACGATGTCCGTGGCGTTGCGGGCAGCGAGTTCCTCGACCACCTGCGGGAACAGCGTCTTGTGGGCCCCGGAAAGCGAGGAGAGACCCACTGCGTCCACGTCTTCCTGCACCGCAGCCTCGGCGATCTGGCCGGGAGTCTGGTGAAGACCGGAATAGATGACCTCGAAACCTGCATCGCGCAGCGCCCGAGCGATCACTTTCGCTCCGCGATCATGGCCATCGAGACCTGGTTTGGCGATGAGGATGCGTCGGGGCATTCCGGGCCGGAAGGGTAGTTGGTATCAGCCTTCTTCAATCCGGTGCCAGGACGCCCAATCTTCGAGGTGGGCGAGCTTGAACTCGGCGCAGGCGGGCCCCTGGAAGTTGGGCTCCTCCACACACGCGGCCTGGTACTCGTCCGGGAACAGGAGGTTGGCGAACCGCTGATAGGACGCCGTCAATCTCTCGTCCTCGAGATAGGGCCCGGCGACGAACAGGAGGAGCCCGTCCTCGATCCCGAACTGCTGCGAGACCAGGGCCGGCGTCTTGTCGACGGCCTCGTTCAGGACGTTTCCGTAGGCAACGTCACATCGGATCGTGGAAGGTGGCAGGGACGCACAACCGAGCAGCTCCGTCGTCGCCTCCAGCATCGCCTGATATTCGACCTCGGCGCGAGAGCGCTCCTCGGAGGGGCCCGTTCGCAACCGTTCCGGTGCTCTGAGGGCATTGGCGGCATCGAAGTCGCCTCCGTACCAGGCCGCCAGATGGGCCTCGATGAGCCGACGTTCGGAAAGGTTCATGAGGTCAACCCCACCACCTTCCCCGATCGCCAACGTGGCGAAAGCGAGAACTCCGACGATGGCCGCCGACACCCAGTGACGCGTTCCGGTCGATCGGCCGGGCTTGGCACCCGGGGCTGTCAGCCCGTCGGGCTCGACGAGGACTGGGCTCACAGTCACCGAGCCTAGATCGGCCGGGTTCAGCAGTAGCGGGACCGACCTACGCTTGGCCCCATGAGCGCTTCCAACCTGCACGGGCTGGCCGCAGCCGGTGTCTCCATCTGGTCCGACCAGATCTCCAAAGCGATGCTCGATTCCGGAGAACTCGCCCGGAGGATCGAAAAGGACGCAGTGACAGGCGTTACCTCGAACCCGACCATCTTCGCCGGTGCCATCGTCGGCTCCTCCGATTACGACGATCTGCTCCGAGATCTCAAGTCGGCCAATGTCTCCACCGAGGAGATCGCCAAGACCCTCATGGCCACCGACCTGAAGCGAGCCTGCGATGAGCTGGTCGGTGTCTTCGAGAGCACGAACGGGACCGACGGGTTCGTCTCCGTCGAGGTGGCCCCGACCCTGGCCGGCGAGACCGAGGCGAGCGTTGCCGAGGCCCGGGACTGGGTGAAACAGATCGACCGACCCAACCTGCTGGTGAAGATCCCGGCCACGCCGGAGGGAATCCCTGCGATCCGGCGTCTTCTCGCCGAAGGGATCTCGGTCAACATCACGCTGATCTTCTCGCTGGAAAGGTATGGCGAGGTCATGGACGCCTATCTGGGCGGGCTCGAGGAGTACCACGCCTCCGGTGGAGACCCGAGCAAGGTGGCCTCGGTGGCGTCGTTCTTCGTGTCCCGGTTCGACACCGAGGTCGACAAGCGGCTCGATGCCATCGGAACACCCGAGGCCCTCGCCCTGAAGGGCGTCACAGCGAACGCCAATGCCCGCGTCGCCTACGGCCGCTTCCTCGAGGAGTTCGGCTCGGATCGCTACCGGGCGCTATCGGAGAACGGGGCGCGGGTGCAGAAGCCACTGTGGGCCTCCACTTCGACCAAGAACCCCGCCTATCCCGACCTGCTGTATGTGGAGAACCTGGTGGCACCGGACACCGTGAACACCATGCCACTGGAGACGATTGACGCCTATCAGGACCATGGCAGCCCATCACCGCAGCCATTCACCGGGGCGGACATCGAGCAGGCCAAGGCCGATCTCGACCGTCTCGCCGAGGTCGGTGTCGATTACGACGACGTCGTCAAGGTCCTCGAAGACGAAGGCGTCGACAAGTTCACCAAGAGCTGGTTGGAGCTGCTCGAGGACATCGAGAAGGCATAGCACCCAAGTCGGACCAGCCCCACACCGTTGCGAGTGCGTACGGTCGCAACCATGCCGAGCGTCCTTGTTCGTGAACACAGCGAACTGCCGCCTGAAGTCGTTCTGGCGGCGGCACGGGACTTCTCAGATCGGCGTGCCGAGATGTGGCCGGATGTGCATGTCGAGTACCTGCAAGTGCACGAGATCGGTGAGGACTACGCCGAGGTCACTGAGGGCAATCCGTGGCCTATCGGCTACGTCTGGGAGAGATTGAGCTACGACTGGTCCGATCCGCATGCTCTGGTGGGAAGGGTTATCGACTCCAACCTGTTCAAGCCGGGGAGCACATGGGAGCTCCGGGCGACGCCTGAGGACGGCGGCAGCCGGGTGGAGATCCGGGCCGTCCGTCACCTTCACGGTCGAGGGTGGCTGCTCGCCCCGTTCTTCCTCCCACTCCCGTTCGTTTCGGCGGCCGCGACCGTGCGAGAGCATTTGCGCCACTTTCTTGGCAGCATCGACGCGCCGGGTTGAAAGAAATCTTCGAAATCGGCCAACGAACCTCTTGTTTCTGTCACTCGTCGAACGTATGTTCGGAGGTATGGGATATGCGATCTGGACCACCGATGATCTGGAACAGCAGTTGCTTGTCGACGAGGCGGAGACGCTCGCGTCTGCGCTGCCAGGCAGATGGCGATCCTCGAAGAGCTCGACTACCGGCAGGTCGCTACCGCCGATGGTTGCCGTTCGCTTGTCGGAATGGACGACAGCCCGGTTGGATATCCATCCCGACAATGCGAAATCTCTGGTGCGGACCATGCGGCGAACCGTGGACCGTCCTGATCTGCGGGAAGCATTGGCCTCAGGTGAGATCACCTTCGACCGTATGGAGGCCCTCTCCCGGATCCCCGAACCCGTTGGGCTCTTGGAGCACCTGGATGTGGCCGGGGTCCGTCGGGAAGCAGCCAACCGGGTTCGGATCAGCGCCGAAGACGAATACCGGACCGCTTCCGACCAGTTCCTGGTCCTGCAACCTTCACTGGACGAATCATGGTGGAAAGGCTGGTTCGGAATGGACGGGGCCACCGGGGCTCTCGTCAACAAGACACTCTCCGAGAAAGCCGATGATCTGCCCCTTCTCCCCGACGGGACCCGCGGCGACTCCTCATGGCGCAAAGCAATGGCCCTGGCCGAACTATGTGTCAGCGACGATCCACCACCAGCCCAGCTCACCGTATTCGTCGACGCCACCCACGCCACCCCATCGAACGGGCAGGCAGGTGTCGTGCTGGAAGCCGGACCCAGGATCGGACGAGACGCCCTCGAAGCCATCCTCTGCGATGCAGTCACCGAAATCACCGCCCGATCCGAAGACGGCACACCCGATGGTCTACGGGCGGAGAACCAGGACCATCCCACCCGCCCTACGACGGGCCATCCTCCACCGCGACGGGAACACCTGCACCGGCGACGGCTGTCCCAGCACCCACCGACTCCAAATCCACCACATCATCCCCTGGTCAGAAGGCGGAACCACCGACCCCGAAAATCTGATCACCCTCTGCTGGTACCACCATCAGATCGTCGTCCACCAACGAGGCTTCCAGCCCTACCGGCACCCCGAACACGGGCGGATCCGATTCCGCAAGCCGGCCCTGCGCGGCCCGCCTTCGGGCTGATCAGCCATAATCCACGGATGATCGTCACCCGTCTGGGACACGCCTGTCTCCTGGTCGAGTCCCCATCCACCCGCCTCCTCATCGACCCCGGCACCTTCTCCAACAGCTGGCACGGTCTCACCGATCTCGATGCGATCCTCCTGACCCATCAGCACCCGGACCATTTCGATGCGGACAACGTGGAGACCGTCATCGGGGCCAACCCGGAGGTGCGCCTCATCGTCGAGCCGGCAGTGGCCAAGATCCTTTCCGAGCAATCACCGCATGCCGCCCTCGTCGGTGAGATAGTCGATCTCGGGGGTGTCACCGTCGAAGTCGTGGGGGGCGAGCACGCCGTCGTCCACGACCGGATCCCAGCAGTCGGCAATGTCGGGTACATCATCCGGGAGAGCGGGGGCCCCACTCTGTTCCATCCCGGCGATTCATACGACGTCACGCCCTCGGGGATCGATCTCCTCGCCCTGCCCTTCGTCGCCCCTTGGGCCAAGACAGCGATGACCATCGACTTTGCCAACTCTGTTAAACCGGAGCGTGCAATCCCGATCCACGACGTCTTCCTCAACGACATAGGGCGTTCCACCTGGATGCGTATCTGCCGGGGTGTCATCGACGAGACGATCGTCATCGACGACCCTGCACTGGGCGATCCGTATACCGTCTAGACCATGGCCACCGATTCATCCCTCATCACCTTGCTCCTGAAGCTCGCCAACAGGCTCAACCCGCTGACCAGCGGGCCAGAAGCGCCCCTGGTGACTGGCGCCGCCCTCGATTCCTTCGGACCTTCCCTTATGCCTCGCTCGTCGGTTCACCAGGGCATTGCCGGTGGTTTGGCGGTGATCTCGGCTCGAGCCATCGGTCTCTCCGTCGACAGGGTGGTCCGGTTGGTGGCTCCGGAGACAGCGCCACTGGCCTGGCGAATCGGTGCGCGGGCGGCTCTCGCCGGTGGGGGCGCCGCTCTGGGGCGCATCTCCGAGACCGAGGACGAGACGACCGCAAGGGCATCACTCCGCACCGCCGGGAAGCTCATCAACGTGGCAGCCATCGGTGGGATCATTCACGAGGCCGCCACCGACGTCAGTGAGAAGGTCGACTCACCGATCGTCCCGATAATCACCGGTCTCGGTGGTTTCGGATATGTGATGACGAGGTGGTCGAAGGAGTTGGACACCCGCCAGGGAGTGGTGGCGAAATGGACCGCCGAGGACAAGCCGGCCAACATCTTCGCCTCGGTTGCCATCGCCGCCGCCGTGGCCAATGGGGGACGTGCTTGGGACGGGGATATGCGTCCTCCCGACGCTCCATGGTGGGATACATGGGCGAAGGCGTGGGACACGTAGCCATCGGCCGGGCCATGAACCTCGCCCTGTGGGGTGTCGGCGCCGTGGCGCTCTATCAGGGATTGGTCGCGAGGATCTCCAGGAGCAACTCCAAGATCGAAACCGCCTTCGCCACACCGCCTAGCAACGAACATGTTTCCGGAGGGCCGAACAGCATCTCGCCCTATTCGCAATTGGGGCTCCAGGGCCGCCGCTACGTCTCCGAGGTGGTCACCCCCGAGGTCATCGAGCAGACAATGGGTCAGCCGGCCGTGGCTCACCCGATCCGCGCTTACGTGGGTGTGGAGAACGAGCCCGTATACGCCACCGGGCGATCAGAGCTCGCACTGAACGAGATGGAGCGCCTCGGAGCCTTCGATCGGAGCTATCTCCTTCTCGTCTCCCCGACCGGGACCGGTTGGGTTGATCACACGATGATCGAGACGGCCGAGATCCTGACCCGAGGAGACATCGCCACCGTCTGCATCCAGTACGGCAAGGCGCCGTCCTTCCTGGAAGTGCAGGGAGTCTCTCTCGGGCGGGCGCAATTCCGACAGTTGCTCTGGGGCGTCAAGCAGCGGCTCAGGGTGGTGCCTGAGGAGAAACGGCCCAAGGTCCTCGTATTCGGTGAGAGTCTCGGGGCCTGGTCGAGCTCCGACGTGGTGATGCACCAGGGCATCGCCGGCTTCGATCACTACGGCATCCACCGCGCCTTGTGGTTTGGGCTGCCCGGCCTGGCCCGCTGGTCGAAGACAGGGATGCGCGAAGGGCGCAACCGCCTGACTCCAGAGGGAACCGTCGCTCCGTTCGACCATTTCGAGCAATACCAGGCGCTGAGCAAGGATGAGCGGCAGAAGATGCGGGCGGTGATCGTCGACCACGACAACGACCCGATCGCTCAGTTGTCATTGCGAATAGCCGTCAAGAGACCGCCGTGGCTCGATGGAAGGCGCGGCCGTGGAGTGCCGGAGTCGATGAAATGGACCCCGATCATCACCTTCACCCAGGTTCTCGTCGACGCCATGAACGCCATGGTGACCATCCCGGGCCAGTTCAAGTCGTTCGGGCACGACTACCGGGCGGACACCGCCGCCTTCGTCCAAGCGGCATACGACCTGCCCGACGTGACCGAGAAGCAGATGGCTGCCCTTCACGACACCTTGATTCGGCGTGAGCTCGATCGTGCGGCCCGGATCAAGGCCGGTCAGGACGCAACCGGACAGGACACGATGGGCCGGGTCGCCTCCGACACCCAGTAGCCGCCCTACTTCCCCTTCTGCTCCCTCTTCGCCACCTTATCCCTGACCGTGCGCCCGATGATGAAATTGAGAAATCCGAGGATGATGCTGACTCCGGCGAGCACGAAGAAGATGGTGAAGACTCTTGAGAACTCCGTGGTGGGATGGAGATCGCCATAGCCGACCGTTGTCAGGGTGATCACGGTGAAGTACAGCGCCTGGATCACCGTCCAGTCCTCGACGATCGAGTAGAAGACGGTACCGACGGCAAGGATCGCAGCGACCGCCACAATCAGCACTCGGCCGGCCGGCTCGACCCATACCTCGCGCATGGTCCTGAATATCGCCCGTATCACGCTGACAAGTTAGAGAGGCCCCGTCGGGCTCCGTGGTATCAACTTCCGGTGAGGTCCTCGACAGTCTTGCGGGCCCTCCGCTCCCTGGTCTCGGGTTTCTTTGCCTCGGCCACATGAAGCGCATGCTCCCGGCGATGTGAGTAGCTCAATGCCTCGAATGCCTCGCGGGCGGCGGCGTTGGCCTCGAGGAGCGCGGCCAACTCGATGGGGATCTCGACCACACGCTCGACATCGTCCCGCACGACCGTCACCTCGACGTCGTCACCGTGGGCCTTGCCCAACTTCTCTCTGATCTCCTTGAGCACACCGAGGATCGAGTCGCCTCCCATGCGCACGATGCTTCCTCGGTACTCGATGCCGTCGAAGCTGGCCCGCACCGGGATGCGGCCGCCGCCGCCGAGAGCTTCGACGACATCGGGCGGTATCCGGACGTAGGCGCCGCCGCGTGGTGCCTCCTCCAGGATCGCGACGAAACCGCTCAGGCCCGCTCCAGAGGCGCCCACGCCAGCAAGAGGCGCTTCTTGCCCTGGGTGTCGAACATGACCTCGGCCTCGGCCAGCTCGCCGGTGCCCACCACCTCCCGAACCGTGCCCAGTCCCCATTTGTCGTGACGGACCCGGTCGCCGGGCCCGATGCTCGCCGCGTCGACCGTGGTACGGGGGCCGGTGGCCGCGGCCCGCTCCGAGGGGCTGCGCCGTTGACGTTTCCCGGCTTTCTCCATGAGCCCGTCCGGGACCTCGGTGAGAAATCGAGAGGGTGGGTTGTAATTGGAGCCGCCGAACAGCATCCTGCTCGAGGCCGAGGTGAGATAGAGGCGATCCTGGGCGCGGGTGATCCCCACGTAGGCAAGACGGCGCTCCTCCTCGAGCTCGCTCGGGTCGCCGAGGGATCTCATGTGGGGGAACACACCGTCCTCCATGCCGACGATGAAGACGACCGGGAACTCGAGGCCTTTGGCCGTGTGAAGGGTCATCAGCGTCACCGCGCCCGCCCCTTCCTCCCACTCGTCGATGTCGGCGACCAGCGCGGTGGACTCCAGGAACACCTCGAGACGTCGCAGGTTGTCGAGCTCGTCGAACTCCTCGTCGCCGATCACCGCACCCTCGTTAGAGGTCTCGAACTCGGAGCCGACCCCGACCAGCTCACGCAGGTTCTCGACCCGGCCCATCGCCTCGATGGTCTGCTCTGCCTCCAGGGCGGCCAGCATGCCCGTGTCGGTGAGGACCGACTCAACCCCGGCCTTGACACCTTCTTCCTCGGTCACTTCTCGAAGGTGATCCATGATGGCGACGAACTCGGCGATCGCCGTCTGGGCCCGGGCATTCAGTTGGGGTATGTCCCTGGCCCGGCGCAGTCCCTCGGCAAACCCGACCTTCTGCGATTGACTGAACCGGTCGACATGGGCGATCGTGGTGTCCCCGATCCCCCGTCGCGGCTCGTTGATGATCCGCTTCAGCGAGACCTCGTCTGCCGGGTTGACCACCGCACGCAGGTAGGCAATGGCGTCCTTGATCTCCTTGCGGTCGTAGAACTTGACCGAGCCGACCACGGTGTAGGGCACGGCCCTCCTCACCAGGACATCCTCGATCACGCGGGACATGGCATTGGTCCGATAGAAGACGGCCATGTCGGACAGGTTGAAGCCCTCGCCCTGCAGGCGCTCGACCTCGTCGGCGATATACCCGGCCTCGTCGTGCTCGTCCTCGGCCTCGAATCGCAGTATCGGGCCGCCCCGGCCCCTGTCCGACCACAGGTTCTTGGGTGTCCGTTTGGTGTTGTTGGAGATCACCGAGTTGGCTGCGTCGAGGATGGTCTCGGTGGACCGGTAGTTCTGGTCGAGGATGACGATGCGGGCGTCCGGGTAATCGACTTCGAAATCCCTGATGTTGCGGATGTCGGCTCCACGGAATCGGTAGATCGACTGGTCCGAGTCCCCCACCACGCAGAGATTGCGATGACTGGCGGTCAGCTGCTTGACCAGCATGTACTGGGCCCGGTTGGTGTCCTGGTACTCGTCGACGAGCACGTAGCGGAATCGCTCCTGATAGATGGCGAGCACATCGGGGAAGGCGCCGAACAACTCCACCGTCACCATGAGGAGATCGTCGAAGTCCATCGCCGACGCCTCGAGGAGACGCTGTTGGTAGAGGCGGTAGATGTCCGCCACCTGCTCGTGGTAGAACCCGTCGCCCTGGTCGGCGAATGCCTCGTAGTCGACCAACTCGTTCTTTGCCTTCGAGATCACAGCCTTCATCGCCCTGGGCGGGAAGCGCTTCGGATCGACATCGAGGTCTTTCAGGACCAGGTTGATCAGTCGGAGCGAATCGGCCTCGTCGTAGATGGAGAACCCCGACCGGTAGCCGAGTCGTGACGCTTCCCGACGCAAGATGCGAACACATGCTGAATGAAAAGTGGATACCCACATCGACCTGATTGCGCCACCGACCAGCGCGCCGACGCGGCTCTTCATCTCATCGGCGGCCTTGTTGGTGAAGGTGATGGCCAGGATGGCGTCGGGGGCAACCCGCAGATCGCGGATCAGATGAGCGATCCGGTAGGTGAGGACCCGGGTCTTGCCCGACCCTGCCCCGGCGACGACGAGGACCGGTCCCTCGGTGGCGGCTACCGCCTCACGCTGAGAGGGGTTGAGGTCGGCGAAGAGTGGGGAATCAGCGGGGACATCGTCGAGGAACCACTCTGCTTGCATCGAGAGACGATGGTACCGGTGACCGGAGACGAATCACACGTGTGTGATCAGTTGGCCAGCACCGAGTCGTCGCCCAGCTCCACCGATGCAGTGGCGTCGAGGTCGATGACCTCGGGTGCGTCTTCCTCACCGAGGACCGCGCGACGGCGGAGGGGAAGGGAGAAGCAGAAGCGGGCACCCGTGGGGAACCGTCGCTCGTACCACACCTCACCCCCCATGGCCCGGGCCAATCTCCTGGCGATGGGGAGACCGAGCCCGATCCCGGTCGCCTCCCTGGTGTCGCCTTTCGAGACTTGCTCGAAGTTGTCGAAGACACGTTGGGTCTCCTCGTCTGGGACGCCCGGACCGTTGTCGGAGATCACGATGAGGTATTGGTCGCCGAGAACGAAGCCCTCGACCATCACCTGATCGCCTCCGTATTTGCGGGCGTTCTCCATGAGGTTGCGGATGACCTGCTGAACCCTGCGGCGATCGGCCCTGACACGCACCCCGTCGGGGAGGGAGACAACCGCGCTCTTCTTCCCGCCGGTGGGGAACACCATCTTGGCAACATCACCCAGAAGGTCGCCGAGGTCGAACAGCTCGGGGTGGAATCGGAGCCGGTCGGCCTCGAGACGGGGAATGACCAGGACGTCCTCCACGAGATCGCCCAGATACATCGACTGTCGATTGATGATCCCCAGGAACTCATCGACCTCCTCCTCGGGGAGGTCCTTCCAGGATTCGACCAGGGTGTCGGCAAAGCCGGCGATCGAGGTCAACGGGGTACGGAGCTCGTGGCTCACCATCGCAACGAACTCGTCCTTGATCCGATGGGCCTCGTCGGAGAGGCGCACGACCTCGCGCTCGCGTTGGCGCCCCTGTCTCGTGATTGTGATCGCCCAGATCACCCCGACGACGCCCACCAGGGCCAGGGCGATGGACCACCAACTCAGGGAATCAGGCAATTGCGGCAAGTGTCGTCTCTCTGGTTTGGCTCAGAAGCTAACCCGAACATGCCTCGAGAATGACCTCAACCGGCATCGACTCCCTCCTCGGAGCCGATCATTCGGCGCAGCGTGGCTGTGAGCACTCCTTGGCGAAGATCGAATTTGTCCAGATAGGCGTCGACTCCCGCCTCCCAGGCGGCTTGCTTCTCCTCCTGGGTGGCGACGCCAGACACCATCACGATTGGGACCTTCACATCGGATGCGCGCATCGCCCGAACGAGCTCGACGCCGTTGGAACGTGGCATCGAGAAATCGATCACCATCGCCTCGAACTCGTCGTTGGCCATGGCCATCAATGCCTCGCGGGCTCCGGCGGCCACCTCGACGTCGAAACCGGCACCATTCAGAGTCGCCGAGAGGAGTTGGCGCACACCGGCCGAATCATCGACGACCAGGATCCGGGGACGATGGCCGACCAGGCCCGGCCGCCGTTTGGCGAGATACCCGAGGAAGTTCGGGTCGAGCACCACCAGCACCTGGCCACCGCCGAGCAGTGCGGCGCCGGTGACGTGACCGGGGCCTTCGAGGATCGGCCCCAGGTTCTTGACGGCCACGCGACGACGATCGATCAATTCGTCGACGGTGATGGCGACCAGGCCGAACCGGGTGTTGATAACGAGCAGCTCGGACTCATCGGCCGGAACGGAGACGCCCATCGCCTTCGCCAGCGAGACACAGGGGATCTCTCGACTCTGGAATCTGACCTCGCGACCGCTGTCGGTGCCGCTGATCTCGGCCCGGGAGAGCGGCATGGCCGCCTCGATCGACGCCTCGGGCAGACCCCAGAACTGGTCTCCGGTTGCGACCACTACGACGTTCTGGAGGACCATGGAGAGGGGGAGGGTCATCGTCACCCTCGTTCCCATCCCCTCCGGGCTCTCGACGTGCACCACACCGTTGACCTTCTCAACGATGTCACGCACGGCGGCAAGGCCGTCACCAGCGCCGGAGAAGTCGGTCACCTCATCGGTGGTGGTGAAGCCTGGCTGGAACAGGATCGGGCTGAGGTCGGAGAAGACGAATGGGATGCTCCGTTCGGTGGCCTCGTCGGCAACCCGGTCCCAGTCGATTCCGGCGCCGTCGTCGGAAACCGAGACCTCGACCCTCTCGTCGATGATCTCCGCACCGACCCTCACCGTCCCCGTGGGTTTCTTCCCGGCTGCCACCCGTGCCGCCGTTGGCTCGATCCCGTGGTCGACGGCGTTCACCAGGAGATGGCGGAGCGGCTCACGGAGTAGATCGACGATCTGGCGGTCGAGCTGCACGTCGTCACCGATCAGGTCGAATCGGACATCCTTGCCCATCCGTCGTCCCAAGTAGCGGACGAACTGGGGAAAGGTCGCAGTGGCGTCCCGGAACGGGATGTTGGCGAGGGCGACTGCCTGATCCTGGATCTCGGCGACGGAGGAGGCAAGACGCTCCAGTTGCATGCGCCAGGACTTGCGGAAGACAGCAGGGTCTGACCCCTCGATGGACAACAGCGAGAGGTCGGCGAGGGCTTCGGAATCGAGAGAGACTTCGACGATCCGGTTGATGAGGCGATACAACTCCCCGGTGTCGACCCTGGTCGAGCCTCCGAGCAGCGAGTCCGAGACCGAGGTGAGGAGCCCGCCGAGGCTTCCCGGTTCGGGCCGCCGCAAAGGAATCACCTCGGCAGGGGGCGACCAAACCGTTCCCCCGGTCGCCTCTTCTGCCCGTTCTCCCGGGATCAGCTTGTCGGCGATCACAGCCAGCTCTATGTCGTCGGCGTCGATCGAGGGCAGGAGCCGTCCAGAGCTGGCTTCCATCGCGACCACGACATCGTCCGGCGGGCGGTAGCCCTCGCCGATCTGTTTCCACAAGTGCTCGAGCCGGGATGCAACTTCCTTGATCTCGTCGTAGCCGAGGAGACCGGCGGAGCCCTTGATGGTGTGTGCGTCCCGAATCAGATCCTGGATCCGCCCATCCTCCAGCTCGTCGTGGCGGAGGGCGAGGGCGCCCGCGACCAAGCGGCCGGAACGTTCTTCCAGCTCATCGCGGAATATCCGCGTCAGCTCGGGGGTGTTGAGGTCCAATCTGGATCCGGTCCGTGGCCTGACCAGGTCTTATCGGCAGCGGAGCCTATGCCCTGAATGGGGCCGGCTCGAGGGCTCCTGCGCTGCTATTCCCACTCGATGGTGGCTGGGGGCTTGCTGGAGATGTCGTAGGCGACGCGGTTGATGCCGGGAACCTCGTTGATCACCCGGCTCGAGATTCGCTCCAGGACTTCGTAGGGCAGACGAGCCCAGTCAGCCGTCATCGCATCCTCCGAGGTCACCGCCCGAACCACCAGCGGATAGGCATAGGTGCGCAGATCGCCCTGGACACCGACGGTACGCACCGAGGGAAGCACTGCGAAGGCCTGCCAGATCTCCCGATAGAGACCGGCCCGCCTGATCTCCTCGGTCACGATCAGATCCGCCGCCCGCAACAAGTCCAGGCGCTCCCGGGTCACCTCACCGATGATCCGCACCGCGAGACCGGGCCCGGGGAAGGGCTGACGCCAAACCATCTCCTCGGGCAGGCCCAGTTCCTCGCCGATCGCCCTCACCTCGTCCTTGAAGAGGTCCCGCAACGGCTCGACCAGCTCGAATGTCATGTCCGCGGGCAATCCACCGACGTTGTGATGGGTCTTGATGGTCGCCGCGCTGGCCGATCCTGACTCGATGACGTCCGGGTAGAGGGTGCCCTGCACCAGGAATCGGGCGTCGCCCACTGACCCAACCGCCTCCTCGAAGACACGGATGAACGTCTCACCGATGATCTTGCGCTTCTGCTCGGGATCGGTGACACCGGCCAGCAACTCGAGAAAGCGATCCTCCGCCTTGATGTGGATGAGATCGACATCGAAATGGGAGCGGAAGGTCTCTTCGACCTGCTCTGCCTCACCGGCCCGGAGCAGGCCGTGGTCGACGAAGACACAGGTCAGCCGGTCCCCGATCGCCTCATGGACCAAAGCCGCGGCCACGGCCGAGTCGACGCCACCGGACAGGCCACAAATCACCCGTCCATCTCCCACCTGAGACCTGATCGCCTCGACCTGCGACTCGATGATCGAATGAGATGTCCAAGTCGGAGAGGCGCCGCAGACGTCGTAGAGGAACCGCCGCAGGATCTCATCCCCCCGCGGCGTGTGAACCACTTCGGGGTGGAACTGGACCCCGAAGAGGG
This sequence comes from uncultured Acidobacteriota bacterium, assembly GCA_963725075.1. Taxonomy (GTDB): domain Bacteria; phylum Actinomycetota; class Acidimicrobiia; order Spongiisociales; family ZC4RG35; genus JARDZU01. The sequence goes on along the minus strand of CAVRXA010000014.1, from coordinate 55,844 downwards.
CACGGTCGCGATCCTCCATCGCAGCCACCCGCGCCCCGTCGGAGGTGGCGACGGTGACGAACCCGTCCGGGGCCTCGGTGACCTGGTCCTGATGGGACATCCAGACCTGCTGCTCCTTGGGCAGATCCTTGAGCAGGACCGAGTCTCCGGTCACCGCGAGATCGGTGTTGCCGTACTCGGCGCTCCCCGTGTTGGCGACTGTGCCCCCGGCCAGATCGGCGATCAGCTGGTGGCCGTAACAGATGCCGAGGACGGGGATGCCCATCTCCAAGATGGCGGGGTCCATGCGGTAGGCGCCCTCGGCGTACACCGAGGCCGGGCCGCCGGAGAGGATGAGGCCGACCGGGTTGTGGGCTCTGATCTCCTCGGGGCCGATGTCCCGGGAGACGATCTCGGATCGGACATGCCCCTCACGCACCCGCCTGGCGATCAGTTGTGCGTACTGGGCGCCAAAATCGAGAACCAACACCGAAGGTGTTGGTTCTGTCATCCCATCCCGACTCTCTGATTTCGCTGCAGCGACTTCCCTTCGGTCTGGAGTGAGGGGGCGATCATCACTTCCGCCTTCTGGAACTCCTTGACGTCGGAGAAGCCGGTCGTGGCCATCGATACCTGCAGTGCTCCGAACAGGTTGAGCTTGCCGTCGTTCTCATGGGCGGGGCCGACCAGTATCTCCTCGAGGGTTCCCCGATTGCCGACTTCGACCCGTGCTCCTCGCGGCAGAGTCGGATGGAACGTGGCCATGCCCCAATGGAACCCGCGACCCGGGGCCTCAGCTTGCTGAAGCGAGCGGTGAGCCGATCATCACGGCGTCGGCGCCGCAGGCAATCGCCTTGGCGACGTCGCCACCGGTCCGCATCCCCCCATCGGCGATCACGTGGACATAGCGACCGGTCTCGTCGAGATACCTGATTCGGGCCCCCGCCGCATCGGCGATAGCAGTCGCCTGCGGCACGCCGACACCGAGCACTCCCCTGGTGGTGCAGGCCGCGCCCGGTCCGACACCGACCAGGATGCCGACTGCGCCGGTGCGCATCAGATGCAACGCCGTCGAGTAGCTGGCACAGCCGCCGACTATGACCGGGACCTCACAGCTCGCTATGTATTGCTTGAGATCGAGGGGCTCCTCCCGACTCGAGACATGCTCTGCGGACACGACGGTCCCCTGGATCACCAGCACGTCGAGCCCGGCGCCCAATGCGTGCGAAGCCCAGCCGTCGCACCCGTTGCGGGGTGAGACTGGCAGCGGTGACGACTCCGGCCGACTTGATCTCTGCCACCCTCTGTGCGATCAGCTCGAGCTTGACCGGCTCCAGGTAGATCTCCTGCATCCGGAGGGTGGCCTTGTCCGCGGGCAACTCGGCGATCTCCTCGAAATACGGCTCGGGGTCCTCGTAGCGTGTCCACAGCCCCTCCAGGTTGAGCACGGCCAAGCCTCCCAACCGGCCGATCTGCGTTGCCGTGGATGGGCTGATGGCGGAGTCCATGGCCGATCCCATCATGGGGAGGGTGAATTTGAAGGCGTCGAGTTGCCAGGAGATATCGACGTCGTCGGGGTCACGGGTTCGTCTCGACGGGACGATCGCTATGTCGTCGAAGCCGTATCCCTGACGACCGGATTTCCCGATCCCGATGTCGATTTCCACTCCGACTGACCTCCAAACAGCGCTCAGGCCAGCGTAACAGTGGTAACCAGCGGCCAATCATTAGGCTCCCGGCACGTGCCCAGGCCCTGGTCGCTCATCGACTTCTTCCTCGTCATCCTGGGCGGACTGGCCGGTGCCTTGCTGCTCCTGCCGGTCGACGCGTTGCTCGGCGGAGGAGATCTGAGCCTGGTGTTGGCCCTCACCGGGCAGTACATCGGCAATCTCGTCGTGCTCTGGCTGCTATCCCGAAAACGCGAAGAGCTCGGATTCGCCGTTGTCGGTTCCGATACGTTCTATCTGGGTCTCGGCCTCGTCCTCCAAATAGCCCTTTCCCTCCTCTTCCTCCCCCTGACCTCGCTGCTCTTCCCCGATGGCGGGTCGGCACAGGAGGTCACCAACGCGATCAACGATCTCGAGAGCGCGCCTGCCCGGCTGGCGGCGGTTCTCACTGCCGTCGTGCTGGCCCCGATCACCGAGGAGCTCACCTTTCGCGGGGTGCTGCTCAAGGCGTTTCAAAAGCGGGGGAGGCGCACCATCATGATCGTCACATCACTGATGTTCGCTGCGTTCCACATGCTGGGACTGCCAGCCGATCAGTTTCTGGAAGCGGCAGCGGTGGTGGTGCCGACGATCTTCTTGGTGGGGCTGGTCCTCGCCTGGGTCACGCTTCGGACCGGGCGTCTCGGGCCGGCGATCTTCATCCACTCCGGCTACAACCTCCTGGCGGCGCTGGTGCTGCTGTTCCCGCCAGAGATTCTCGAGACGATCAGCTAGTGGTCGGTGACGCATATCCCACCTTTTCCCGAACGGTCTTCATCGCCGTCTCGGCACGGTCCCGGGCGGTGGCCGCCCCCCGGGCCATGACGGCGGCCACCTCCGCGTCGTCGAGTCCCTCGTAGGCCTCCCGGATAGGGGCCAGCCCGTCGGCAATCGCCTCGGCAGCGGCCGCCTTGAAGACCCCGTACCCGGAGTCGGCGAATTCGGAGACCAACTCGGGGATCGGGCGATCGGCGAGCACGCTGAACAGCTCCAGCAGATTGGAGATGCCTGGCTTGGTCTCCCAGTCGTATTCGACGCCGGTGCCTGCGTCGGTGACGGCGGCCTTGACCTTTTTCGCGATCTGGTCGGGCGTGTCCTTGATCAGGATGCGTGAGCGATCACTCGGGTCCGATTTCGACATCTTCGACGTGGGATCGGTGAGCGACATGATGCGGGCCCCGATCTTCGGCGTGATCGTCTCGGGAAGGGGGAACTCGTCGCCGAACCGGGCGTTGAAGCGCTGGGCAAGGTCCCTGGTCAGCTCGAGATGCTGGGACTGGTCCTCACCGACCGGAACCGCGTGCGCCTTGTGAACCAGTATGTCCGCCGCCTGCAGGACCGGATAGGCGAAGATCCCGAGGTTCTGCCGGGCCCGATCGGCTTTCTCCTTGAACTGGGTCATTCGCTCCAATTGCCCGAGCCCGGCCAGAGTGCCGAGGATCCAGGACAGCTCGACGTGTTGGGGAACCTCGGACTGGTAGTAGAGAAGAGAACGCTCCGGGTCGACACCTACCGCCAGCAGCATCCTGGCCGACTCGTGCCGTCCCGCCCTCAGATCCGCCGCCTGATAGGGGACGGTCATGGCGTGCAGGTCGACAACGCAGTAGATGGTCTCGTAATCCTCCTGGAGGGCCACCCAGTTCCTCAGGGCCCCGACGTAGCTCCCCACGTGGAAGTCGCCGGTGGGCTGGATGCCCGAGAACACACGTTTCCGATCCATGTGTCGATTGTCGCCCCTCTGCTGCCGGTCCGCAACGCGGCCGGCGGCCGCGCTAGGTGTGACTGCGAACGAAATCCTCTTGTTCCTCGACGAGCCCGTAAGAGCCCTCGAACATGGCCCTGACGAGGAGCGCTGCTCCCGTGTCGTCGACGAATCGGGTGGCGGAGAGGGCGGTGTTGGTGAGATCGGCGTCGGTCAGGTCGGCACCGGAGAAGTTCACCCCTTCCAGATCAGACCCGGAAAGGTCCGCCCCACGCAGGTCCGCCCCTCGCAGGTCGCTCAGTGAGAGATTCGACTCACGCAGATCGGCGCCGGCGAGGGACAACCCGCGCAGGTCGCAGTTCTTGAGATACATGCGCCGTAGATCGAGACTGGCCGGCGCCCAGGCACGCAGATCCAGGCCCATCATCACCCGCCCCCGGTACTTGTCGTAGCCGGAGGCACCGACGAACCGCTCCACTTGCTCGGGGCGGATCGAGCCGCTGGTGAACCGCTCGTCTCCCGCCCACGGGTCGGCGTTGTTGTGGTAGTAGGAGCCCTCCTCCCACCAGCCGAGCCGATCCTCGGCGAGGACAACGATGCGTCGCACCCACTTGAGGGACTTGTAGAAGTATCGGCTCGGGGTGACGACCCGAACCGGCCCACCGTGCCCGATCTCCAGCGGCTCGCCCTGGAACGAGTGGACCAACCAGCTGTCGTCCCTCGCCACCTCGAGCGACAGCGAAGTGTGATGACCCCGCTCGGAATATGCCTCGAAGGAGACGAAGGCGGACCCGGCCAGTGGCTCTGCCTCGGCGAGCAGGATGCCGAGAGGCAGACCGGTCCAGGTCGAGCCGAAGCGGGTCCAACTGGTGACGCAGTGGATGTCGAAGCTCAGTTCCTGATCAGCCCTGGACAGGAAGGTGTCGAGGTCGAGCGTGAACGGGTTCCGGACCAGACCGGTCACCTCTACCTGCCAGGACGAGGGATCGGTGAGATCGGCCGACGGGAGACGCTCGCCGACCATCGGGAAGCGCTTGGTCTCGATTTGGCCCGGGGGGAGGGTGGTGGGGGAATTCAACGCAGCGGGAGGGTGGGAGATTTCAACCGGCGAAGGCGCCGCTCGGGTCTTCCGCCATCTCCGGTGCCAGGTAGTCGTCGACCAGGTCGGCGATGTCGACACCGGCCACCAGGACCGCCGCCCCTGACGCCGTGGTGGCATCGGAGACGGGGATCTCCAACTCGTCGATGTTGCCCCGGCTGAGCCCGCGCAGGCTCCAGGCGAGGTCAACCGCGTCGAGGAACGAGAGCTCAGAGTCGACGGTGACGAAGGGAGCTATCACCTGGGCGGTGTCGGCGACAGCCGTCGGGCTGCCGAAGTCGGACAGGTGGCCCATCATGGCCAGCAGGAATGCCCTCTGCCGCTCGTTTCGGGTCAGGTCGTTGACACCTGGCATGACACGCCAGCCTTCATCCGTCAGTTCTTGGGTGTTGCGAGACCTCAGCCAGGCGAGGGTCTGGGCACCGGTGGCCTGGGTGCAGCCGGCCGGGAGCTCCAGATTCGCCCTTTGATCTCTCACGGCATTCTCGAGGCATATCTCGTAGCCACCAACTGCATCGACGGCCTCCTGGAAGCCGGCCAGATCGATCAGCGCGAAATGATCGATGTCCTGGCCAATCACCGATTCCACTGTCCGGGTGAGGGCGGTCGGCCCGTTGAATGCGGTGCACCCTTGCAGTGAATCGTTGAGTCTGTGCTCGCTCCCGCCATTGCACACGTCGTCGACGAGCAGGTCGCGAGGAAGTGAGAGCAATGCCGCCCTAGACCCGTCCGAAGGCCGTATGAACACCATGACGACGTCCGCTCGCTGCCCGACGAAGTCACCGAAGCCTGCGTCGTCTCTCGAGGTCATCCCGGGAGTCTGAGCCGACGAGGAGAAACACCTCCATGCCTTCGGATATACCAACCTCTTGGCCGGGGTCCGTGTCCGGCTCTTCCTCCGGCGTCTCCTCGACGGGTTGTTGCGTTACCGGGTCCTCCCGGTCGATGGTCACCCGGTTGACGTCTCCCCAAGTCGACATGGTAAAGACTGCCCCCACAACGAGGAGCAGCCCTAGAGCGATCGCGCCGCCAATGATCAGTCGTTTTTTCACAGGTTGGCTTACAGGTACCCGGAATCGCCCATTCTAAGACACCAGACGGTGGACGAATCTGGGGACGGCACGAGACTAGTTGTTCACATACTCGGGAAGTCCGAGAAGTGATCGGACCATGTGAGCCGTCGCCCCCCAAAGCGTGTCCCCGTCCAGGTCGTAGTACCAGACCTGCCGCCCGCTCCACGGGACATGCCACCAACGATCCCCGTCGGCCAGGTCCTGCAACCTCGGGGTGTGAATGCGGGCCACCTCCCGCTCACTCGGTATCAGGTTCAGCGGCGTAGCGACACGACCCACCACCGGCACCACCCACGGCTTGAACTCGACGGTGTCGATGGGGGGGAGAAAACCGAGCACCTCCACCCTGTCTGGCTCGATGCCGACCTCCTCGTGGGCCTCGCGCAACGCGGTGTCCACCGGACCTGAGTCCTCGGGGTGGGCCCTTCCACCAGGGAACGAGATATGGCCGGCGTGAGTCGGCATGGTCTCCGGGCGTTTGGTCAGGACCACTCTGACGTCGCCATCGTCGTCTTCGTAGAGCGGGGCGAGGACGGCGGCGAGATGCAGGCCCTCCCCCAGGTCGAGGTCCTGGACCAAATGCAGCCGATCCCACATCGAGCCTCAGGTTAAGCCCGCCGATAATCTGACCCCGTGCCGAAGTCAACGCTCGAGACCGACCGCATCAGGCTGCAGCGATTCAGCCGACGCGATCACACCACCTATGACGAGGCGGCGAGGGCGTCGCTGCCCGAGCTGAATCAGTGGCTCCCCTGGGCCCGGCTCGACTACGAGCACGGCGACACCACCGCTTTCATCCGCGAATCGATGCAGGCCTGGAAGGAAGACCGGGCGTGGGATTACTCGATCAGACTCAAGGACGACCCTGATCGACATGTCGGAAGCGTCTCGCTATGGACCGTGTCCAAGCTGGGGAAGATCGCCGAGTTCGGCTACTGGGTCCGCACCGACGAGCACTCGAAGGGCATCTGCACCGAAGCGGTCGATCGCCTGCTCGAGGAGGCCTTCAACTCACTCGGATATCACAAAGTGACGCTTCGCATCGCGGTCGGTAACCACGCGTCGGATCGGGTGGCGGAGAAGCTCGGATTCACCCGGGAAGGCGTGCTCCGCGAAGAGCTCCTCATCCGGGGCAACTGGGTCGATCACTCGCTCTGGTCCCTGCTCGACCGAGAGTTCAGGGCCATTCGCCGTGGCGAGATGCGCGGGAGCCGATGAGCGCGCTCGATTCCGCTGCCCTCCGGACCTGGATCGACGAACAGGCCAGCCAGAATCTGTTCAGTGGAGTTGCCCTCGTCCGGGCGGGAGGCGAAACGCTCTTCGAGCACGCCGCCGGTCTGGCCCACCGCGGGCATCGGGTGCCCGTGACCGTCGAGACCCGATTCCAGGTGGCCTCTGTCACGAAGATGATCACGGCGGCAACCGCCCTCAAGATGGTCGAGGAGGGCGCCCTGAGCCTCGATCGGCCCTTGACCGGCTACCTGCCGCCTGATCGCCGTCCGGCCAGTCTCGACGATCGCCACACACTGCATCACCTCCTCTCCCACACCTCAGGGCTGCCCAACTACCACGATGACGAGGACGAGACATGGGCCTCGTTCACGGCTGCCTTGGACAGGATCCCGGCAAGCAGGGCGCGTGGTCCTCTCGACGTCCTTCCCTTGTTCGCCGACCTCCCCGCCGTCGACGATTTCGGTGAGTTCCGCTATTGCGATGCCAACTACGTCCTGGTCGGCGTCCTCATCGAATGGGTGTCCGGCCGGGCCTTCAAAGAAGTGGCACGGGACAAGGTGCTGGACCCGGCCGGGATGACCCGGTCCGGATTCTTCGAACTGGACCTGGAGCCAGATGGCTACGCCACGGGCTATATGGTCACCGACGAGCCAGCCGCTACCTGGCGGTCGAACACATTTGGTCTCACCGCGAGCGCCATGCCCGACGGAGGCATGACCACCACAGCACACGACCTGGACCGGTTCATGGAAGCGCTGCGCGAAGGAAAGGTCCTCTCGGCGGAGTCCGTCGACTCGATGCTGACCGTCCATGGTGCCGACGAGGAGGAGTCCTACGGCTACGGCATGGAGCTGGTGGTGGACGACGACTCGGTGATCATCTACGGGCACAGCGGCCTCGACCCCGGTGTCACCGCGGTCGTCTCGCACTATGTCGGCGGTGGGATCACTGTCACCGTCCTGTGCAACCAGGACCAGGGATCGTGGCCGGTCGCCCAGAGGATCGCCGTCCGATCTCGGGCTCCACGACCCCCGGGAGTGACCGATGCCCTCAGGTCAGACCCGAGTCGCGGGAATAGGTGCAGCCCGGTTGGGATCGTCGGATTCGGTCCCGCTTGATCACCCAGAGGACGCTGATGCCGCTCAGGACGATCGCCAACAGGTTGATCACGAGCTGGGTTGCTGCTCCTTGCACGCTGTCCCAATCTCCGTAGACCGCCGCCACGCCGACATTGGCCGCCGCAGGGATGGTGGTCACCGAGATCAGGACCCCAACGAGGACACCTGACTTGGCGCCCGACCAAGGCGAGCATCCCAACGACTCCGGCGAGTACCGCGACGATGACGGAGTACCAGTTCGGATCGGAGATGAAGAGAGTCAGCTCGTGTTCCTCGGGCAGAAGAACGCTCGGAGCGATCCCGACCAGAACGCAAGCAGAGCGGTGAGCGCGGATGCCGACACGATTCCGAGCGGAAACCCGACCAGGATCGCCTTCAACGACTTTCCTGCCAATCGGTGACGGCCCTCGACAACGGCCACGCTTATGCCGGCGAGAGGGCCGTACTCAGGCCCGACCACCATGGCGCCGATGATCAGCACGATGGAGTCGGTGAGGATCCCGATCGCCCCGATCATCGTTGCGATCGTCATCAGGACCAGGAACGAGACGGACAGCGTGGCACTCTCCAGGACCCGTTCCTCGACGTCTTCCCACACCACTGCATCGGCCGGAGAGCCTTCGGCTGCCTCCTCGGCATCGCGGGCAGCCTGGGATAGCGACACGTCGACGTATTCGGCAGCAATCGACCCCCGATCCTCCAGACCGACGAGCGCGAAGCTCCCCGAGCAGCCGGGTTGCGTCCTCCTCTGGCGACATCACAGGAAACGAGATCGCCGGCGGGCTTGGTGGCGGCCCCGGCCAGTCGCCACAGATTGGTGACCTCTGGCGTCTCCTCGAGGATCTCCATCACCGGTGGCAACAGGTCGGGCGGGACGATCAGCCGGAGGTGGAGCATCTCCGCATCCTATGGGCGGGGTCCGTGCCGTCAGCCCCCGGTTGCGATGACGCGGCTGGCATTGCCGACGAAGGTGGCGATAGCCGGGAAGAACCCAATCGCCACCGTGATCACCAGTGAAACCAGCAGCGCCAGACGCAGCGATCCGGCGGGTGCGGCCTCGACATCGGGCGCGAACTCGCCCACCGGGTCGTCGAGCCAGACGGCCTTCACGACCCTGGCGTAGTAGTAGAAGGCGATCACCGAGTTGACCGCTGCGATGGCGGCGAGGGTGACCGTCGCGGTGCCACCGGCAATGATCACCGAGCGGAACATGGCGAACTTGGCGAACCACCCGGCCAGGGGCGGGATGCCGGCCAGGCTGAAGAAGAACACTGCCACGAGCACCGCCAGCCGCACGTCGACCTGGGAGAGTCCGGACCAGGCCCGGATCTCGCCGGATCGGGTCTTCCTCGCCCCCGCTATGACGACGGCGAATGCGCCGAGGTTCATCACGGCGTAGATCACGAGATAGACCAGGGTCGCCGAGAAGGCCTCGGCGAGGTCTGCACCCGCCACGGCCGCCGCCGCGAAGGGCACGAGCATGAACCCGGCCTGCGCGATCGAGGAGTAGGCGAGAAGCCGAACGATGTTCGTCTGGCGGAGCGCGGCGAGGTTGCCCACCGTCATCGACAGCACGGCCAGGATCCACAGCGCCGGGGCCCACACCTCCGAGATGTCGGGCAGGGCCTGATACATGATCAGGAGAAAGGCGACAAAGCCGGCGGCCTTGGAATTGACCGACAGATAGGCGGTGACCGGCGTAGGCGCGCCTTCGTAGGTGTCGGGTGCCCAGAAGTGGAACGGGACGGCAGAGATCTTGAACCCGAAGCCGACGATCAGCCCGAACAGGGCGACCACCATGATCGGCTCGTCGGCGAGACCGGCGGTGGCTTCGGCCAGACCGGCGAACGTCACCTCACCGGTCAGCCCGTACAGCAGCGACATCCCGTAGAGCAAGATCGCGGTGGAGAGGACGCCGAGGATGAAGTACTTCATCGAGGCCTCGTTCGACTTGGCATCGCCCTTCTTCCACCCGGCCAGGAGATAGAGGGGGCCGGTGGTGAGCTCGAGTCCGATGAAGAGAATGATCAGGTCCCGGGATGACGCCATCACGAGCGATCCGAGAACCGAGGCGAGGAGGAGGAAGTAGTACTCGCCCTGGTAGTAGCGCTCGGACTCGATGTAGTGGTGGGACATGAGAAGGACGATGTAGGCCGAGACGATGAAGAGACCCTTGAGGATCACGGCGAACTCGTCGACCACGTATGAGCCGTCGAACATCGATCTGGTGGTCCCATCCGCGGCGAGCATGACGAGGGGCACGGCGGCGAGCGCGGTGCCGGCGACTGCCACGGTCGCGATCCAGAATTTTCGGGCGCGGGGCAGGATGAGATCGAGAGCGAAGACCCCGAGCATGGTGGCGACCACCACCAACTCGGGGGCAAGCGCGAAATAGTCGATCTCGAACGGCAAGGGTCAGCCCCCAGATCCCAACGAGGCCACAGTCTCCGAGTTGAAGATCATGTCGACGAGCGAGACCACGCTGTCGGTGGTGGCGTTGAAGATGACCTTCGGATAGAAGCCGATCACAACGATGAGGACGATGAGCGGGACCCAGGCGGTCATCTCGAACCGATCGACATCGCGGAACTCGTGGCCCTGCCATTCCTCGCCGGGCTCACCCAGATTCACCTGCTGGAGCAGATAGAGCATGTAGGCGGCGGTCAACACAGTGCCGATGGCGCCGAGCACCATCGCGGTGCGGAACACGCCGAGCGAGAGCCCCTCGAGCGGGTTGTATGCCCCGATCAGGGACATGAACTCACCCCAGAACCCGGCCAGCCCGGGCAACCCGAGCGAGGCCATCGCGGTGAAGGCGAGGATGCCACCCATCACCGGCATCAGCTTCATGTTGCCCCCGAGACGCGACATCTCCCTGGTGTGGTAGCGGTGTGACATCGACCCGGCGAGGAAGAAGAGAAGCCCGGTGATCAAGCCGTGGGCCACCATCCCGATGATGGCGGCGTTGATGCCGACATCGGTCATGGTGGCGATTCCGAGCATCACGAACCCCATGTGACCGACCGACGAGAAGGCGATCAGACGCTTCATGTCGGTCTGGGCGAGACAGGCCAATGAGCCGTAGATGATTCCGATCACGGCCAGGATCGCTATGGCCGGGGCCCAACTGGCGGCCTCCTCGGGGAGGATGGGCAGGGAGATCCTGATGAAGCCGTAGGACCCGAGCTTCAGCATGATCGCGGCGAGGAGTACCGACCCGACCGTCGGGGCGGCGGTGTGGGCGTCGGGAAGCCAGGTGTGGAGCGGCCACATCGGGACCTTGACCGCGAAGCCGAGGAACATGGCGAGGAAGACCAGGAAGGCGAACCGCCCGGTGAACGCCCCTGAGGCTCCCAGCTCGGTCAGCTGCGGGATGTCGAAGGTGCGCTCACCCGATTCACCCGACTGGAAGTAGAGGGCGAGGAATCCCAACAGCATGAACGCAGACCCGAAGAGGGTGAAGAGGAAGAACTTGATCGCGGCATAGAGCCGGGTCTGCACCTCGCGTGCGTAGCCGGGGATCTTCCGGGGGGACCGATCACCCCAGATCCCGATCATGAAGTACATCGGGAGCAGAACCACCTCGAAGAAGATGAAGAACAGCACCAGGTCGAGGGCGAGGAACGTGCCGTTGAGCCCGGTGGCCAGGATGAGCATCAGGATCAAGAAGGCCTTGGGGTTGTGCGGCTCCTCCCAGTGGTTCCAGCTGTAGATGACGGCCAGGACCATCACGAAGGTGGAGAGGACGAGGAGGGGCAGGCTGATCCCGTCGACCCCAAGGTGATAGTTGGCGTTGATGGCCCCGATCCAGGGCACGTCCACCTCGAATTGATAGGTGTTGTAGGGGAGTCCCGAGAAATCGAACTGTGCGATCACCGCGAGGGAAACGACAAACGCGGCCACAGCGACCAGCAATCCCGTCCCCTTCAGGGCGATCTCGTTCGTCTTCGGGATGATGCCGATGAGGAGCGCTCCGGCCAGCGGCAAGAACACGATGAGGGTGAGGGCCCAGGTTTCGAACAGTTCCATTTGCTCTCAGCTCTCCTATATCACGAAAACGAACAGGACGATCAGGACCAAAGCGCCACCGACGAAAGAAGCCGCGTACTGCTGGATCCGGCCCGTCTGCATCTTGCGCAGGGCTGACCCGGCCCCATCTGCTCCCGCACCGAGGCCATGGATCACTCCGTCGACACCGCGCTGGTCGACCACTCCGTACACGAACGAGCCGAGGCTCTTGGTCAGGAATGCCGCGCCATTCACGATCGAGTCGATCACGTAGTCGTTGAACCAGTTGACGAACCGGGCGACCGGGCCCATCGTCCCCGCCGTGATGCCGTCGGCCAGGTCATCCATGTAGTACTTGTTCCGCAAGAGCGGATAGAGGGCCGGGACCTCGAATCGGTCGCGCTCTGCCTGGGTAGCCCGGTCTTTGCCCCAGACCATCCATCCCAGCGCGATGCCGAGCAATGCAGCGAACAAGCCCGCTCCCGGCCAGCACCAGATCGATCGCCTCGGCGTGCTCGTCGCCCATCGGGACAACCCGTACTGCCAGCCACTCGCTGAAGTTCCCGATGCCCGGGATCTCCCAGCCAGGGACGTTGAAGAAGCCGAAGAGAATCGACGGGATGGCGAGGGCCACCAAGGGCACGGTCATGATTGCGGGCGATTCGTGCGGATGGCCGTGTCCCTTGTACTCGCCGTGGAAGGTGAGCGCCACCGCCCGGGTCATGTAGAAAGCGGTGACGAAGGCACCGGCGATGGCGATCCACATGACGGCGACGTATCCCTCGTTACCGAGGGCGACGAGGATCTCGTCCTTCGACCAGAACCCGGCGAGTGGCAGGATCCCCGCCAGCGATAGGGAGCCCACGACAAAGGTCCAATAAGTCCTGGGCATTGCCTTACGGAGCCCACCCATGTCGCTCATGTTGTTGGAGTGCACGGCGTGGATCACCGAACCGGCGCCGAGGAAGAGGAGTGCCTTGAAGAAGGCATGCGTGAAGAGGTGAAAGAGTCCGGCGGTGTATCCACCGGCCGCCACCGCGGTCATCATGTACCCGAGCTGTGACACCGTGGAGTAGGCGAGGACCTTCTTGATGTCGTCAGCGACAAGGGCGAGCAGACCGATGGCGAAGAGGGTGATCGCCCCGATGGCCACCATCCATGGCCTGATGTCGAAGGCGAGATACTCGAACAGGGGGAACACCCGACCCATCAGGTAGACGCCGGCCGTGACCATCGTGGCCGCGTGCATCAGCGCCGATACCGGGGTAGGGCCGGCCATCGCGTCCGGCAGCCAGATGTGAAACGGGAACTGGGCGCTCTTGCCCATCGCCCCGAAGAAGAGCAGGGCACCACCGACGACGGCGACTGCCCCCAACGGCTCGGAGTGGTCGAAGGCAGCCGTGCTCATATCGAAGAAGTCGAACGTGCCTATGGCCAGGCCGAGGATGATCGCCCCGAGAATCAGCCCAACGTCGGCGACCTTGTTGACCATGAACGCCTTGTTGCCGGCGTTCACGTTGGCCATGTCCTCCCAGTAGAAGCCGATGAGGAAGTACGAGGCCAGGCCCACGCCCTCCCACCCGATGATCAGCTGGATGAGGTTGGGGGCGCCCACGAGGATCAGCATCGAGCCGGCAAACAGGGAGAAAGCAGCGAAGAACCAATCGACCCTGATGTCGCCCTTCATGTAGCCCACCGCGTAGATGAACACGATCAGGCCGACGACGTTGACCAGGAAATACATCATGATCGACAGCCCGTCGACCACCCACCCCAGCTCGAACACGAGGTTGCTTCCGATCGAGGCGATCTCGAAGGTCTTCTGTGCCAGGACCCCCTCGGTCATGTTCATCACGAACAAGACCGTCCCCCAGAGGCTGTTGATGGCCAGCGCACCGATGGCGATCTCGGCTCCGTGATACTTCATCCTCTTCCCAACGGCGAGGATGAGCAGGAAGGCGACCAGCGGGAGGACCAGCATGATCCCGGCCGTGTCGACCCAGAACCCCCCGGTGACACCTGCCTCGACGGCGTGCTCGGCTTCAGTAGCGATGACGGAAATCACGTGATCACCACCTCATCAGATCGAGCTCGTCGACGTTGGCCGACTTCCGGTTGCGGAAGATCATCAAGACGATGGCGAGGCCGATTCCCACTTCGGCGGCGGCCACGGTGATCACGAACACGGCGAAGACCTGGCCAATGGCCTCGGGCGACCTGAGCACCGCTTCGAAGGCAATGAGATTGATGTTGACCGCGGCCAGCATGAGCTCCACCGAGAGCAGGATGAGGACGATGTTGCGTCGCACCAGCAACCCGTAGATACCGAGCGCGAACATCGCCGCGGCCAGGATCAGGAACTGATTCAGGAGCATCAGACGGCTCCCCGCTCTTCTTCCTCGAGAGGGCTCAGGTCTCGTCGGGCAATGGTGACTCCCCCGATCAAGGCGGCGAGGAGGATGAAGGAGACCACCTCGAAGGGGATCACGAACCGGCCCAGGAGGGACAGCCCGAGAACCTCCGTCGACGTTGCCTCGCCGAGGTCCACTATCTCGGTGGTTCCGAATGCATCGACGGACGCCCAGGCGAGTAGCAGGAAAGTGGCGCCTGAGAGAAGGGCAGGCCAAAGCTTGTTCGGCGAGTCGAGTCCGACGTCTTTCCCGGTCGGGGCTCGGGTGATCATGATCCCGAAGAGGAAGAGGACGAGGACCGCCCCGATGTAGACCAGGACCACCACCCAGGCCACGAACTCGGCGGACAGCATCAGGAACAGGATGGCGGTGCCGCCCAAGGCCGCGACGAGGAACAGGGCGGCATGCACCACGTTCTTGGCGGTCACCACCTTCACCGCCGAAAGCAACGTCAAGAACCCGACGATCAGGAACACCCAGTTGACGGGGGCGCTGATCCAGTCAGCGAAGCTCACTTCTCCAGCTCCGGGTCGGGAGGCACGGTCTCCAGCCAGTCCTGCAGCCGGTCCATGTCGTGGAGCATCTCGCCCATCCGGGTCTCGGAGTACTCGTACTCGGGTGACCAGAACAGGGCATCGAAGGGACAGACCTCGACGCAGATCCCGCAGTACATGCACAAGGCGTAATCGATATCGAAGCGATCGAGTGTGGCCCGAACCTTCACCCGCCCACCCGGGGTGGACGGCGCCTGCTCCTCTTTGTGCCCCTCGATGTAGATGCACCAGTCCGGGCAGTTCCGGGCACAGAGCATGCACACCGTGCACGCCTCCTGGTCGAGGGCGATGACACCCCGAGCCCGGGGCACCGGGGTCTCCTTGACCTTGGGGTAGTTGACGGTGGCCAGGTACTTCCCGGGGCGGAAGATGGTGCGGAACATCGTGTAGATGGTCACCCACAGGCCTTTGACCATCCCCATGCCCGGGAACACCCGTCGTTTGGTGGGGGTAGTCGTGGTCACAGATACACCTTGAACGCCCCGGTGAGGATGATGTTGGCCAGAGCCAACGGAATCAGCACCTTCCAGGCCAGGTTCTGGAGCTGGTCCTCGCGGAACCGGGGAAAGGTCCACCGGAACCAGATCATGACGAACACGAGAAGGAAGGTCTTGCCGAGCAGGATCACCGGCCCGGCAAAGGCGAGCGCGTCCTCGGGTATCCCCGGCAGCCAGTAACCGCCGAGGAAGAGAGTCACCGCGATCGCCGAGAGGGAGAACATGTTGGCGAACTCGGCCAGGAAGAAGAAGAGGAACCGGAACCCGGAGTATTCGGTGAGATACCCCATCACCAGCTCGGATTCGGCGATGGGCATGTCGAAGGGGATCCGACTCAGCTCGGCCAACGCGGCGATCATGAAGATCCCGAAGCCGATGAATTGCAGGATCACGTAGGGGTACCCGGCCGCGATTTGGGCTTCGACGATCCCGCTCATGCTCATGGTGCCGGCCAACATGACCGATCCGATCACTGCCAGCACCAGCGGCAGCTCGTAGGCGATGAGCTGGCCGGCCGCCCTGAGCCCGCCCATCAGCGAGTACTTGTTGCCCGAAGACCACCCGGCCATCAGGATGCCGACCGTGCTCAGCGAGGAGATGGCGAGGGCGTAGAAGATGCCGACCTCGAGGTCGCGGAAGATCAGCCCGGGACCGAACGGGATGACGACGAGCAAGGCCACAGTGCTCACGAGCACCAGGACCGGGGCGATCTTGAACACAGGACGGTCCGCCTCGTCGGGGACGAGGTCCTCTTTCTGGAAGAACTTGACCCCGTCGGCGATGAGCTGTGCCCACCCCCACCGCCCACCTGCGAAGTAGGGGCCGACCCGGGCCTGCATCTTCGCCGACAGCTTCATCTCGGCGAAGCCGATCACCATTCCGACCAACGGGATCATCAGAGCGACCAGCAAGAGCTTGCCGGCCAGGGACACCCAGAAGTTGGAGAAGAGGTCGGTGACGAACTCGGTCATCGGTCGACGTCCCCCAACACGAAGTCCAGGGAGCCCATGATGGCGATGATGTCGGGAACCAGCACACCCTCGAGGATCCAGGGGAGGATGGAGATGTTGGAGAAGCTGGCCGAGCGAATCTTGAGGCGATAGGGCCCCTGATTGCCATTCGAGACGAGGTAGTAGCCCATCTCCCCCTTCGGGTTCTCCGCCCTGACGTAGGTCTCTCCTTGTGGGACCTTGATCACCTTGGGCACCTTGGCCTGGAGCGGACCGGACGGGATGCCGTCGATGGCCTGCTGCACGATGCGGACCGACTGCCGGATCTCGAGGAGACGGACGTGCCAGCGGTCCCAGCAGTCCCCGCTCTCCCCAACCGGGATCTCGAAATCGAAGAGGTGATAAGGCAGGTAGTCCTCGACCTTGCGCAGGTCGAACTTCACCCCGGAGGCGCGGAGATTTGGCCCCGAAACCCCATACGACGCCGCCACCTCAGGCGGGAGGATCCCGACCCCCTTGGTGCGGGCCCGGATGATCTCGTTGTCCGCGACCAGCTCCTCCAGCTCGTCGACCGCCTCCAGCACCTTGTCCATCGCGTCCCGGGTCTCGGCAAGGAACCCGGCAGGCAGGTCCTGGATGACTTTGCGGGTGCTGGAGCCAGACCCGTAGGCGGGCTTCACCCCGCCGATCCGGTTGAAGTTGGGGTGGAATCGGCCACCGGTCACCCCTTCGAGGAGATCGAGCACCCGCTCCCTCTCCCTCAGGGCGAAGAAGAGCGGCGTGGCGGCGCCCAACTCGAGGGGATAGGAGGCCATGAAGATGAGATGTGAGGAGATACGCGCCATCTCGGAGAGGATCAGCCTTATGAACTGAGCTCTCTCCGGGACCTCGATGCCAAGCAGCTTCTCGGCGGCCACGATGAAGGGGACCTCGTTGGCATAGCCGGACACCCAGTCGATGCGATTGACCAGGGTGGTGATTTGCGGATACGTCCTGACCTCGGACAGCTTTTCATAACCGCGGTGCATGTACCCGATCACCGGCTGGACGTCGAAGGCGCGCTCGCCGTCGACCCGAGCGACGAGTCGGAGCACCCCATGGGTCGAGGGATGCTGGGGCCCGATGTTGAGAGTCATCTCCTCGGTCTCCAGCTCCACGGAAACCGAGGACTCGGAGAGGTGGCGCACCAGGTCCTGATCCAGCACCACGTCAGGCCTCCGGGTTCTCTTCCGACGGGCCGTCGGCGGGTTCTTCCTCGTCGCCACTGCCGGGCATTGCCTCGACGTCGACCGTCCCTGGCCAGGGCTTCACCTCACGGCTGAGCAGCGGGAAGCTCTTGCGGAGCGGGTTGCCCTGGAACCCGTCGGGGAGGTAGAGGTGGATCAGGTTGGGATGCCCCTCGAAGTCGATCCCGAACATCTCGTAGGCCTCACGCTCGTGCCAGTTGGCTCCGGCGAACACCTCGACGAGGCTGGCGATCGACGGCGACTCCTTGGACAGCGTGGTGGAGAAGGTGACCCGACGGCCCTCGCTGATATCACTCAACGTCGCCAGCACCTCGAAGCGATCGTCGACCTCACCGGGGAAGGGGTCGCCTACCTCGACCTCGGACGCCCAGTCGACAGCGGACAGCCAGGAGAAGAACACGAGGCCGAGGTCGTCTCGCGCCGTGGTGAGGGCAGATACCCATCGATCCGCGGGCACCTCGACCTTGACCGTGTCGAAGGTGATGGTGGCTGTCCCCTCTACTGCCTCCGCCACCCGATCGGCGTACTCCTGGAGTGGATGCACCGTCGGGGCCTCGACGGCCTCGGTGGCTGTCCCGGTGTCAGACGGGCTCGAGGTCACGCCGGTTCCACTTCTCTTTGATGTCCTCGCCCTGGATCTTCTTCTGCAGCAAGACGATCCCGTCCATCAGGGCCTCGGGGCGTGGAGGGCAGCCCGGCACATAGACATCGACGGGTATCACCTGATCGACGCCCTTGGTCACCGAATACGAGTCCCAATAAGGGCCGCCGCAATTGGCGCAGGAGCCCATCGAGATGACATATTTCGGATCGGGCATCTGGTCGTATAGCCGGCGGATGGCCGGCGCCATCTTGTCGGTCACGGTGCCCGCCACCACCATGAGGTCGGCCTGGCGAGGTGAGGCCGGCAAAGGGATGATCCCGAATCGCATGAAGTCGTAACGGGGGCCCGATGCCGCCATCAACTCGATCGCGCAGCACGCCAGACCGAACTGGAAAAGCCAGAGGGAGTATTTCCGGGACCAGTTGAGAAGCCAGCTCACCGGCTTCGGGGCCCCGAACTTCTGGACTACTCCCACCGGAGCACTCCCTTGCGGACGGCGTAGACCAGTCCCAGGATGAGGATGTCGATGAAGATGAACATCTCGACCAGACCGAATGTGCCCAACTGCTCGAGGACGATCGCCCAGGGGAAGATGAAGACGGCCTCCACGTCGAAGATGACGAAAAGGAGGCCGTACACGTAATAGCGGACGTAGGTCTGGCTCCACCCCGACCCGACCGGGTCCACCCCGCATTCGTAGGTGAGGCGCTTGGCGGTGGTGGGATTCGTAGGTCGGAGCACCGCGGCGACGCCAAGCATCACCATCACGAGGATGGCGCCCAGCACGGCGAAAGCGCCGACCGTCAGATAGCTCTCAAAGTAAGAGCTCATGCCTTTGAGGGTCGAAGGACACCACCGCGGGCGAGTATACGCACGGGTCCTTTGACGTCGAAGTTTGGAAACTCCAACTGGTATAGGCAAAAAAGGTCAGGCGGGCCCTAGCCTGCATCGATGGCGGACCCCCCCTCCTATGACTCTCGAGGTCTGGTGAACCTCGTCGCGGAGATCGAGTCCAGGCTGATCGGAAGCTCACCTTCCCCCCGACTCGACCCCGAGATCGGCGAGTCGATACCCGACGCAGCCACCTATGTCGTCGTCATGTTCGATGGCCTCGGGATCGCCCAACTCGACCACGAAAGGGCGCGATCGCTACGCGAATCGCTGCGGGCGACCCTCCACGCACCTTTTCCGAGCACCACGAGCGTCGCACTGGCCACCGTTGCAACCGGCCTGCCTCCCTCTCAGCATGGGCTGATCTCCCATCTGTGCTGGCTCGAAGAGGCCGGCAAGGTCGTCAACACGCTGAAATGGGTCGACCTCTCCGGTCAGCCGGTTCATCACGACTATGCCTCGTTTCTACCGGGGCCCAACCTATGGGAGCGTCTCCGCAGTGCCGGTGTCGAGCCGATCACCGTCCAACCGGGGCCATTCGCAGGAAGCCCGCTTTCCCGGCTCGTCTACCGCGGCGCCCGCTTCGAGCGGACCTGGGACGACCACGACCTCGTAGAGGCAACCGTTCAACTCGCCGCCGAGCCGAACCGGCTGATCTTCACCTATTTCTGGCCGGTCGACTTCGCCGGGCACGTCCACGGGCTCGAATCGGACGAGTTCGCCCAAGCGCTCCGGCTGGCGGCGAATCTCTGGGAGGAGCTTGTATCGAGGACGCCGCCCAACGTCACCATCCTCGGGACTGCCGACCATGGACTCGTCGACTACGCCGATGAGGACAAGATCCTCATTCGTGACAAGCCGTTCCAATCGCTGAGGTATTCGGGCGATCCGAGGGGTGTCCATGTGTGGGGCGACGACGCGTTGGTCGACTTGTTGGCCGACCAGACCGGAGCCGAGAGGAGCGATCCCCTTGCTCTACTCGGTCCCGAAGCCAGCCCGGCGGCCCGCGCCAGAGCGGGAGATGCATTGCTCCTGGCACCTCGGGGCAAAGTCCTCCTCCCACCCGGGTTCGACAAGCGTCTCCACAGCTACCACGGAGGGCTCGCCGCCGAAGAAATCGAGATCCCGCTGCTCGTCGGCTGAGCACGAGCCCGGTTTGCCCCGCCGGACCGGGGGGTAGGTGGATCTGCTCATGCATGAACTGGCCGGGTCAGTCGGGCCCGAGGGCTCTGGAGAGGGCTGAGCCGACATGGCTCACGAAGACCACACCATCTCCATCTTCTCGCCTCACCTGACCCTCACTGTGACCATCGAGACGGGTCGTGAGGACGGGCCTGACGACATCCACATCCATCCCGGGGGGTCAGGGCTTCTGGGTGGCTCGCATGCTTCGGCACCTCAAGGAGAAGCCGCTCTTGTGCGGCCCGGTCGGGGGTGAGTCCGGTGGCGTCCTGCGCAGTCTCATCGGCCAATGGGGCATCGATCTCAGCCCACTGGAGGTCCAGAAGAGCTCGCCCGCCATTGTCCAGGATCGCAGATCGGGTGACCGGGCATCCATCGCCGAGGCTCCGGCGCCCAGTATGAGCCGTCACGAGCTCGACGACGCCTACGGCAGGATCCTCGATCATGCGCTGAGCTCCGAGGTCGTTGTCATCACAGGCCAGAACCTGGAGATCGTCCCCGTCGACACCTACCGGCGACTCGGTCACGATCTGGCGTCGGCTGGCGTGCCGGTCGTTGGAGACCTCCACGGGAGCGAGCTGGAGGCATTCCTGGAGGGCGGTCATCTCGATCTGCTCAAGATCAGCGACGAAGATCTGATCGAGGACGGGAGGCTCGAGGGGGATGACGAGGACATCGCTCTGGACCAGCTCCACCGTCTTCGAGAGTCGGGAGCCAAAAGCGTGGTGATCTCCCGGGGCCCGCGCCCGGCTCTGGCCCTGATCGACGGCGTCACCTATCGAGTCACGGGTCCGGACCTGGAGCCGGCGGACTATCGCGGCGCGGGCGATTCCATGACCGCGGGTCTGGCTGCCGGGTTGCGGCGCGGCCTCGGGGCCGAGGACATGCTCCGTCTCGCCTCGGGCGCCGGTGCGGCCAATGTGACCCGACACGGCCTGGGCAGCGCGTCCGACGACCTCATCCCCCGTCTTGCCGAGCGGGTCGTGATCGAGGCTCTCACCCCCCTTCCGCGATGAGCGATCTCCCCAGAGTCATCGTCACCAACGACGACGGGATCGAATCCCCGGGTCTGAGACTTCTCGCAGCCCGCCTCGCCTCTGACTTCGACGTCGTCGTCGCTGCGCCCGCATCTGACATGTCCGGCAGCGGCACGGGCATCGGCGGGTTCGACCCGGTGAAAGGCGTCGACCTGACGACCGTGGACATGGATGGAATCACCGCCTACACCATCGCAGGGCCGCCCGGGCTGGCCGTGATGGCGGCGGCGCTCGGCGCGTTCGGTCGCTTCCCCGATCTGGTGGTATCTGGAATCAACGCCGGCATGAACACCGGTCACTCGATCATCCACTCCGGCACCGTCGGTGCGGCCCTGACCGCCCGCACCTTCCGCAGCCGTGGCATGGCGATCAGCCTCGCTCAGTCCGATCCATGGCAGTGGGACACCGCCGTGGAGGTCGGTGTCTCCGCTGGCGCGGTGGCTCATCGGCCGGAGCGGAAGCCCGTATGTCCTCAATGTGAACGTCCCGGGTGTTCCGCTCGCAGAGGTCAATGGGATCCACTGGGCGGACCTGGACGAGTTCGGGTATTTCCGGGTCGCCAACGCAGACGTGGAGGACCGGAAGTTGCAGTTCGTCGTGGGGTCGTCCTCGGCCGGGACCGACCCGGCCACGGACACTGCATTGTGCGCCAAGAACTTCGTGACCATGACCCCCCTGGCCACCATCGAGCCCGCCGGTTTCCCGGACATCGAAGCGAGCTCGGTCTGGAAGCCCTGATCGGCCCATTCCGGTTTTGAGGTCGTGTCGGGGGGGAAAGGCTGTCGCACCAGACAATGGGAGATTCGATGGAATGCGCACACGAAACGTGCACGTGCCTGGTGATCGAGGAGGGCGAGTTCTGCAGCGAGAGCTGTGAAGTGGGGACCATGTTCGGTGGATTTTGCGGGTGCGACCACGCGGTTTGTCAGGCAAGCCGCCTCCGGGCTCCGGCGATCGACCAATCGTGAATCGACTGAACCTCATCGTTGGAGCAGCGATCGGGGCGTACAGTCGTGTATCTATTCGATCCGGCACAAGGCAAGAGACGGCGAAATCGCCTCGCCGGGAGACTCGCCAACTCGATCGACGCTCTCACGCCGGGGCGGGACATCAGACCACGCCAGCCAGCACGAAATCCAGTGAGTGGGAGCTCCCGATGGCTACCGTGAACATCGACATCGACCAGGGGACTGTCACGCTGCGCGGCGCGTTCCCCCCGTCTGATGAACAGCCGGCTCGGGCTTGGGCCCATCGTGGCCTCAGCCGGGTTCGGGGACATGCGGCCGCCCGTCGGGGTTTCGACGGGTCGGATCAGGGGTAACCACAACCTCTAAATCAGGATCCATCATGTCCTTCAACCTGTCCTTTCCGACCGGCAGACCCGCAGAACCGGACGACGAGCAGACCAGCACGTTCAGCGCCGCCTATCCCGACCCGTCCATCGCCGGCGCCGTTGTCGACGACCTGGAAAGAGCCGGTCTTCGCCCGACGGTGATCGCCCCGCTCGGACCATGGACACTTTCCTCTCTTCCCGATCCGGGGAGGAGCTTTTTCGAGCACCCGATAGTCACTGCCGCCGCCGGGGCTCTCGCTCTCGGCTCGATCACCGCCCTGGGCTCCTTGATCTGGCTGGATGGGCGGCATTGGTTGGTGTACGCCGGTCTCGGATTCGTTGTTGGCGCCCTGACCGGATGGATCGGCAGCGCAATGTCCGCAACCGCCCATCCGCCCCGGCAGGAGGACCTCCTTGCCCATCCCGGGGGCGGTCTGACAATCGAGGTAGTGGCCGGAGAGCCCCGCAAGGCCAGGCTCGCCGAGTCCGTCATGGGTCGTCACGAGCCGATCCTGTTCACAGCTCGTACCAAACCTGGCCCTCGATCGCCCAGCGAACGGGTGATGTGGGAGCACGACGAGGGTCTCTCGCCGCTCGAAGCGCTTTCCGTCTGGGTCGAGGGTCGAGACCGAAGCAGTCGGCCCCCAGCGCCGCCACGCGGCCGGCATCTCGAGAGCCACCGCCTGCGATCCTGAGAAACGGGACGTACCAGCGGTCGTCCGGGCCTAGCTGACACAGACACCCAGCGGCGACGGCCCCCTTTGCACTACGCCCATAGTGTTAATTAGATTCGCACATATTGTTAGGTAGCTAACGATCTGGAGGCAGACGTTGAGAAGACTGGCAGCGGGCGCCTTTCTGGTGGCGATCGTGTCCGTCGCATGCGGTGGGGCAGGAGCATCGGGCAGCGATGGCCCTTTGGTGGTGTACTCCGGCCGAGCCGAGGAGCTGGTGGGACCGCTCTTCGAGCAGTTCGAGGCCGAATCGGGGATCGACGTGGAGATCAGGTATGCCGATTCGAGCGAGCTTGCCGCCACTCTCCTCGCCGAGGGAGAGGAAACCGCGGCCGACGTGTTCTTCGCACAAGACCCCGCTTCCTTGGGCGCTGCAGCCGGGCTCATGACCACCCTTCCCCAGGAGACACTCGACCTGGTCGACGGGCGGTTCCACGATCGAGATGGCCGGTGGGTCGGAACCTCCGGCCGGGTGAGGGTCGTCGTCCACAACACCGACACCGACCTGCCTCTACCTCAGACCATCGACGACGCCGTCGACCCTGCCTGGGCCGGTCAGATGGGGGTAGCGCCCACCAATGGCTCTTTCCTCGCCTTCGTGTCGGCCATGATCCTCGAACGGGGCGAGGACGGGACGCGTGAGTGGCTGGAAGCGCTGGCCGCAAACGACCCCGTCGAGTTCGACAGCAACGCGCCCATCGTCGAAGCGACCGACACCGGTGAGCTGGGCGGTGGGCTCGTGAACCACTATTACCTGCTTCGCCTTCGGGCCGAGGGCCAGGGCAACAACACGGAGAACTACTTCATCCCGGCCGGCGATGTCGGATCCTTGGTGATGCCGGCCGGCGTCGGAGTCATGGCGAACACCGACAGTCCGGAGGCGGCCCAGGAGTTCGTCGATTTCCTTCTCGGCGAGGAAGCACAGACTTTCTTTGCCACGGAGACATTCGAGTTCCCCCTGATCGAGGGCGTACCCCAGCCCGATGGTGTCCCACCCCTCTCCGAGATCGAGGCTCCCGAGATCGACTTGAGCGAGCTCGCCGGTGTGCTCGACCTGGCCACACGTCTGGTGGCCGAGGCCGGTCTGGTGTGAGTTGACTGCCGGGCCGCTGACGAGCACGCCGGCCCGAGGTCGGGCAGATTCGACGTCAAGGCGGCTGGGGCTGGTGGGTCGCCGCCGGATTGGCACTGCTTCCGGTGCTGATCCCTCCGGTCAGCTTGTTGTTCCAGGTCATCGGGACCGGGACGACGCTGGCCGTCCCGCCGGGACGACTCGCCGAGCTGATGCTGAACACGGCGTTGCTCACGGTGGCGGTCACCATCACGGCCGTCGCCATCGGTCTGGCCACGGCATGGACGACAACCAGAGTGGCGCTTCCCTTTCGCAAGGGATGGATGACTCTGGCCGCCCTCCCCCTGGTCGTCCCCTCCTATGTGGCGGCGCTCAGCCTCATCGCCGCAACCGGGCCATCTGGAGTCATCGTGGAGACTCCGACGCCGTACGGATTCGTCGGCTCATGGCTCGTGCTCTCGGTGTTCACTGCGCCACTGGCCCATCTCACGCTCATCCCCGGGCTGCGGACCATCGATCCGGCGACGGAGGAGGCGGCGACAGGGCTTGGGGCGAGCCGCTGGCGAGTGTTCGCGACGGTGACGCTTCCCCAGTTGAAGCCGGCGCTCGTCTCGTCCGGTCTCCTGGTCGGGCTCTACACCATCTCCGACTTCGGTGCTGTGTCCCTCCTTCGCTACGACACCTTCACTCGCGCCATCTACACCCTCTACCGGGGGCAGATCGACAGACGCCCATCCGCAACCCTGTCCCTGATCCTGATGGCTCTGGCCATCGTGATCCTCCTCGTCGAGCGCCGATATCGCGCCCGGGTTCCTCTTCACTCGCGACGGCCGAGAAGGGCCCGCGCGTTGCTCGTCCTCTCCGGCTGGCCACGCGCCTTCTCGATCTCGGGTCTCGCCCTCTACACGCTGGTCGCCCTCGGTCTCCCGCTGGCAGTCATGGCGGTCAGCGTCGTTCGCGGGCTCGAGTCCGAGCAGATCGTGGGGTCCCTCGGAGCGGAGGCGGCTCGGTCGCTGGGAGTGGCGATCATCGCAGCTCTCGTGACCGTGGTGCTCGCCTTCCCGGTGGCCATGGTCACCACCCGCAGGCCAGGGCGTCTGTCCGGCTGGGTGGAGTCGGCGATGTGGGGCGCCTACTCCCTTCCCCATATCACAGTCGGGGTGGCGGCGGTGGGGTTCGCTCTCACCTCGGCACGATCTCTCTATCAGACCCTGGTCTATCTGGTGATCATCTACGGCGCGATCTTTCTGCCCCAAGCCGTCGGCGCAGCCCAGGATTCCCTGGTCCGTGCCAGCCCCGACCTCGAGGACGCCTCCCGTGGCTTGGGCCGGGGACCGGTGGCAACGCTGATGCGGGTGACACTGCCCCTGGCCTGGCCGGGGCTGGTGGCGGGATCCGCTCTGGTCTTTCTCAGCGTCATGAAAGAGCTACCGGCGACACTCCTTCTCCGCCCCAACGGGTTCGAGACGCTGGCCATCAGGATCTGGAGCTCGACCGCCGAAGGATTCATCACCCGGGCCTCCGCCGCCGGCCTCGTCCTCCTCGCGGTTTCGATCGTGCCACTCTTTCTGGTGATGTCACGTGAGCTCAGCGACTGACCGACTTGCCATCCGCGCCCGGGACCTGACCAGGTCCTTCGGCGACGCCGTTGCCCTGGACCACTTCAGCCTCGATGTATGGGAGGGCGGCGTGGTGACCATCCTCGGCCCATCGGGGTGTGGCAAGACCACAGCATTGCGGGTGATCGCCGGGTTCGAGAGCGCCGGTGGCTCGGTCGAGATCCATGGCCGCAGCGTTCTCGCGCCCGGGGTCTTCACCCGTCCGGAGCGGCGCCGGGTAGGAATGGTGTTCCAGGACTACGCGCTCTTCCCTCATATGACCGTTGCCGGGAACGTTGCCTACGGGCTGCCCCGGGGTGATCGGGGACCCCGGGTTGGCGAGGTCCTCGAACTGGTCGGGCTGACCGGGCTGGAGGGACGCATGCCGAACGAGCTCTCCGGGGGTCAACAACAGCGCGTCGCCCTGGCCCGTGCCCTGGCCCCGAACCCGGAGGTGATCCTGCTCGACGAGCCATTCAGCAACCTCGACGCCAGCCTTCGTGATCGCGTGCGGCGGGAGCTGCGAACCATCCTGACCGAGGCACGCACCACCGCAGTCTTCGTCACACATGACCAGGAAGAAGCCCTGGCCACCTCCGACATCGTGGCGGTGATGAGGGACGGCCGGGTCCTGCAGGCCGACACCCCGGGACACCTCTATTCCAATCCAGCCGATCGGTGGGTGGCCGAGTTCCTCGGCGACGCCGACGTCCTCGAGTCCGAGGCACGCGACGGAAGGGTCGACACCGCCGTCGGTGCCTTCGACACCGATCTCCACGGCAGCGTGTCGGTCGTCGTCCGGCCGGAGAACGTGCAGATCTCGCTCGGTGAGACCCCGAATGCGGTTGTGGCCGGGTCTGAGTTCTTCGGCCATGACCAGCTGGTGACCCTCGCCTTGCACGAAGGCACCCGAGTTCGGGCCCGGATCGGCCCTCGTCCCATCTACCGGGTGGGTCAGCCGGCCCGGGTACGAGCGACCGACGCACGCATCTTCACGCGAGGCTGATCGCCCTAGCCTTTCAAGGTGGATTCGGCTCTGGCCCTAGTCGCGGCGATGGCGGCGTCGTTCTTCGCCGTCGATCTCTGGCTCGACTACCGGCGGCGGCCCCGCCCCCACATCGCCGCCTACGGGACCGGTATGTCCATGTTCGCCATCGCCACATGGGCGTTCTTCGTGGGTATCACCTTCGGCTGGACCGGGCCCATGTACCGGGTGTTCTATCTATTCGGCGCCATCCTCAACATCCCGTTTCTCGCCCTGGGCTCGATGTTCCTGGTCGTGGGGAAGCGCTCGGGTCATGTCATGGCCATAGCGCTCGGCGCCTTCACCGCCATCTCCACGACCCTGACCGCGACCGTGCCATTCGCCAATCCTCTGCCCGAGACCGGGGTGCCCCATGATGTGTTCGCCTCGGGATTCGGTCCCCGGCTGTTCGCCATCATCGGTGGGGCAATGGGCGCAACCATCCTCGCTGTCCTGTCGCTCGTATCGATCGTCCGATTCTGGAAGAAGAACCGCCGCATCGTCTGGGGAAACCTGCTCATCCTCGGCGGGACATTGGCGGCGGCCTCAGGGGGCACCGGTCTCGCCCTCGGCGAGTCGAGTGCCTTTGCCCTCTCGCTGTTGGTTGCGGTGACCCTCATCTGGGCCGGCTATCGGGTGGCATCGGGTGGACGAGGTGCCACGACCCGAGCCGAAGCCGCCCTGGCCGACCTCTAAGAGTCGTCTCAGGTTCACCGGATTGTAAACATCACGCGGCCCTCGGTTCATCACATGTCCATACCTTGGCCAGATCGACCAAGGGACGGCATCCCGCCATCCACCAACTCCAGGAACGATCTGGCGAGATCTATCGAGGACCTGAAGGTCGCCGTTGACGTGCTCAGCGCCGTCGTTGCCGCCAAGCTGGCCGGGAGTGCTGGAGCGGGAGGGTCAGCGAGGCGTCCACGTCATGTTGATGGATCGTTCGAAATTGATCCATCCGCCGCGTTCGAACGCCACGGCCATGGGCAGGTTGGTGAGGTCGGTAGCGGCACGGATATGGTCGACACCCTGGTCGACCAGGATGCGGGTGCCCTCGGCCAGGATGTCGTGGATGTATCCGTTGCCCCGATGCTCGGGCAAGACGGCGAGGTAGCCGATGACGGGGTGGTAGTGGTTGTGGCCGGGAGTCACGAAGCCGACTGAGGCGCCGAGGTGGTCGGTTGCGACACGCCAGTTGTCGCGGGTGCTGATCTGTTGGGCGAGTTCACCGGAGAAATGCTCGTGGGCGGCTTCCCTCGGTGTCATGGTCTCCAGGTCGAGGACAGTGTGGGCGTCGAGCGATCCCGGCACCACCGCTGTCATCAGGTCCAGGATCTCCTCGTCATCGTGGGGTTGACGGAAGTCGAGGCGCGCACTGGGTGGCGCGATAGGCGTGTGCTTACGCCATTCGAAACGCAGACGCTCGACGAACAGTCTTGCGCCGGTTTGCTCGGCAATGTCTATGAGCGCCTCCACTTGGGGCCGGAAAGCTTCGTTATCTCGCCAATCAGGTGGCACATAGCGGATGTACCCGGGCCGCTCGTCCGCTACCGATCACCTGGCGGGTTGCCGTCTCCATCAAGTCCCGGGCCGCCAGGAGATGTGCCGGATCGGCGGGGTCGGCGATGTCGAAGATGTCCAAGAGTGCGGGTTTGTCGTCTCCGGGGTTGCCCCACCATGCCAACCGCGCGACCACGCTGTCATCGATCAGCGCCATCCACATCCACTCGGTTCTCCGTCTCCCCTCGAGGAGATCATCGGCGAGCTCGGGGTTGAGGGTGTATGGGAGGCCAAGGAAACGGTTCAGTTCGCTCGGTCCCTCGATGGTTCGGATGAGACGGGAAATCGGCATCAAGCCGGGCACAGCCGACGACTCAGCCTTCGATGAACATGATGTTGGTGATCCACCCGACCACCAACCCGTCGTCAATGACAAACACGTCCTGAGCACCTGCCTCGCCATTCATCAAGGCCATGGCTTCCTCGATGGTGGCGTCCGGCGGAACGGCGACATAGGACTTGTCGAGGGCATCAGCGTCCTCAGCCAAAAGGTCGGCGAGGGTGCATTTTTCGACCGATCCTGCGTTGATCGCACGATCGGCCAGGTACTCGTTGATCGTCGCCCGGTGCACGATCGACTTGGCGCTCTTCCCGTCGAGGATCGGAAGCCGGGTCACATTCTGTTTTCCCATTTCTTTCACCAGCGACGCCAGCAGGATTTCTTGCAATGGCTCTAGGGCCGCATTCTTGTAATAGGTCTGATCGATCGGCAGCATCCTCTCGCGTACCGGGACCGGTCGGGGAGCGATTGGCACCATGTACACATCGAACTCCACGCCGTCTGCCCTCTGCAGGGAGCCGGCTACGAAGGGCACGTCAGTCTGACCTTTCACTGCCCTGTAGGCGGCCCAAGTGACCGGGCGCATCTTGCCGACGAGCGCCGCCTCGATCTGGTCGGACAACGAGACGAACCACCGCGCTTCCTGGCCGGAGTTGGCGTCCTCCATCTGCCAGTCGGCCAGCACGTCGCCCAAAGTCGAGGAAGGCCCGAGCAGCATGCCAAACAAGGCCCCTGCCCCCTCTTCCTCGACTATCAAGGCCCCGGATTCGACGATCTTCTTGTTTTGCTCCCGTTCTCCGGCGAGGTAATTGCTTCGGATCTCGTCGGCGGCTTGGCTGGTGAGACGGACCCTGAGGAATGGGGAGGTGGGCGTGCTCCGTTCGGCTGCGTTCCCCGTGGGAATGACGTCGGCGAGGGCGCTGTGGAGCTCAGCAGCGAAATCCTTCAACTCACTCCCCTCGGGGGCAAACCCGGTCATTGGCTCGTCGCGTCGAGCGAAGAATTGGGTGGTTGACAAGAGAGCCTTGACGAAACCCTGAACAGAGTCCAGATCTCGAGCATCCACCCGCAACTGATCAGCAAATGGCTTCGGTACATCTGCGGTGCACTGCACGACGACCACCGCCGTTAGGTGCTGCTCCGTCGGGTCGACCGCTACGCCGCACTCCCACATGCACCATGACCAATCCTCGCGCTCGTCGGTGTACACCAAGATGACGAGATCGGATTCGCCGAGGGCATGCTTCAACTCGGTATTGATCGGCTGCCCAAAGCGTGGCCCCTCGAAATCAGGGCTCGAGGAGAGATGGACGCGGGCATTCCCCGCGCTCTTGTTCTTGACGAACTGGGCGATTTTTTCAGCAATCTGGCTGTCCGAGTGCTTGTGACTGATGAAGACGACGGGCTTTGCCGAATCGATTGCCATGGACCCCCCTCTTTTGTAGACCAAACCTACGCGAACGCAACGCTGGGCGTCGGTTCCACGAGTTCAATGGTCTTCGATCGGACGCGTATCAGGCGACGTTCGTAGAACTCTGATTGGTAAAGGCGAGCGTGGGGTGACATGACTCAGGAGACCGATTCGGATCTGAGGAACTACGTCTACGTCATAGCGTTCGCACCGGCCATCTTCGTGACGCACGCATTTGCCGTGCGTCTTGGTCGAGCGGTGGAACTGACCGGTCGACTCCAGGGTCGCAGCACGGTCAACCTCTTGTCGGGCGGCCTGTCCCTCCTGAATCTCGCAATCACGGCAGCGATCTGTGGCTGGCTGGATATTCCGCTTGGGATCGATGCAGGAGCGGGAGCGATCGACGTCGCACTCTTCGCGGTCATCGCTCTGCTTGTGGCGTTGGTTCTGTGTTTCGCGGCCAGAAGCGCTGTTCGTGTCCTCCCGCAGCGACGGCGCGCGGACCACACCGAGGAGTGAACAGCCTGCTCGCGGGTCTCACGATCGGGGTGAAGGTCCTCTTGGCCGTCAGCGTCCTCATGTTCGCCGTCGTCACCTTCGGCGCCCTGGGGCAGCTGATTGCTGGTGACTTCGGACCCCTCGGTCGCATTGAGTACCTGGCGCTCGTGGTCCTCCCAGCATTCGTTGTCTTCCTCTTCTTCTACGTAAGACGAGGCCAACGGAAAGCGTCATTGCTCAGGAAGCGACTCCGACCCTCACTGGAGGACTCGACCAACGGCACACCACGGGTGCTCTACCTTCGGCCATTTCAGGAGGAGCACCGCTTGTTCGCCGGATCTCAGACACTCGACGAGTTCTTGGGAGATGAGATCGCCGAGCAAATCGGGCCGCTGATCGCCCTCGGCAACCCGACCGACCGAATCGCCCCGGATGGAGCCGAGCGGCGGTATTTCGAGGATGATGAGTGGCAGTCCGCGGTCGAAAGACTGGCCGCTGAATCCCCCTGCATCGTTGCTGCTACCAGTGCGTCGCCCAATACCGCGTGGGAACTGCGGCGTGTGCTGGAACTCGGGTTGGAGCACAGGCTCTATCTGCTTTCGCCACCCTTCCGGGAGCCTTCGGGGCCACCTGGACTACCGCTTGCGAAGGCCGGACGAATCCGCGGACTACTCGGGATCACGCGCCGGGCGACGATCTCGTGGCTCGCCCAGGATTGGGACGGGATGTCACGCGAACTGTCGTTCGGAGAACTCCCGTCCGCGCTGTCGCCGGCTGGCCAGGCCACGTGGGATGAGTTCGTGAGCACACTCGTGGCCTGTGGCTACTCGGTCGAAATTGCCGATCCCGGGGCGGGGGCCGTGGTTGGCTTCGACACAGGTGGCACGGCTGTCCTTCTCGAGCGCGGTGCCTCTTCGCCGTTGGACTTCGTCCAACCGATGGTCGATCGCGAAGGGTCGGCCGAGCATCCTCGCCGTAAGCCCACCTGATGCTCAGCCGCCGATGTAGCTCATCTCGACACGTGAGCCGATGCTCACCGTCTGCGCCGACCTGATCTCCGAGTAGCGGTCTTCCCGGTTCGACCAAATGCGGTCGATGATCGGCCCGACATCCTCACCGGCTCGGATCGCGTCACGCAGGTTCGATCCTGCGGAGGCGAAGAGACATGTGTAGAGGACGCCCTCGGCAGATAGCCGGGCCCGGGTGCAGGAACCGCAGAATGGCCTGGTCACCGAGGCGATCACGCCCACCTCGCCATCGCCATCGAGGTAGCGGAACCGGTTGGCCACCTCACCCGGGTAGTTAGGGGGAATCGGCTCGAGGGGGAGGACCTGATTGATGGCTGGAGATCATTTCCTCGGCGGGCACTACGTCGTCCAAGCGCCATCCGTTGGTGTTCCCCACATCCATGTACTCGATGAAGCGCACGATGTGTCCGGTGCCCTTGAAGTGCCGGGCCATGTCGACGACGGCGTGCTCGTTCACCCCTCGCTGAACGACAGCGTTGACCTTTATCGGGCCCAGCCCGGCCTCGGCGGCCGCCTCGATGCCTTCCAGGACCGAAGCGACCGGGAAGCCGACGTCGTTCATTCGCTGGAAGGTCGCATCGTCGAGCGCATCGAGGCTCACCGTCACCCGGTCCAGACCCGCTGCGGCCAAGGACCGCGCCTTCCGGGTCAGGAGCGACGCATTGGTGGTCAGTGTGAGGTCGTCGACTCCGTCGATGGCCTCGAGCATGCCGATGAGCTTTTCCAGGTCCTTGCGGAGCAGTGGCTCGCCACCGGTGATTCTCACCTTGGTCACGCCGCGGTCGACGAAGAGCCCGACCAGCTGACCGATCTCCTCGAAGCTCAAGCAGCTGATCGCGGGGCAAGAACTCGTGGTCCTTGCCGAACAGCTCCTTCGGCATGCAATAGGTGCATCGGAAGTTGCAGCGGTCGGTGACCGAGATGCGGAGATCACGAACCGGGCGTTGAAACCGATCGACGAGGGCGCTCATCGCTCCCAACGTTATTGGAGCGCCGGGCAAAGCGAGCCGAAACAGGTCTTGCGCCCGCCTTTCCAATGCGGCATGTTGGTGAAATGCCGCCTTCCGAGTCGGCCCGGCACGAGTTGTACAATGCCCTGATCCCGGTGCTGGGACCCGAGCCGACCGAGACACTGATGTCACACCTCCTACCGAACCCAACCGAACTCACCTCACTGAGGTCGGAGATGAACGAGCGGTTCGATCAACTCAGCGACCGGTTCAACGAGCGGTTCGATCGGATGTTGATCGCCCAGATCGGTGGATTCACCGCCCTGGTGGTCGCAATATTCCTCAACTGACGGAAGCGCCCCCGGAAGAAATATCCCGTTCTGCGACGCATTGCATGCATCGATCGGCCTAGCTTGTAAACGTTTTCGACATCGTTATCAAGAACATTCATAGGAAGCGATGAGAAAAGCTCAGGATCGGATCACCATCGGGGACGTCGCCGCCGAGGCCGGAGTCTCGATCGCCACCGTCTCCCGCGTCGTGAACGGTCGATATGGCGTGGCCCGCGACACGTCGTCCCGGGTCCAGGCTGTCATCGACGACCTGGGGTACGAGTCGAGTCTGGTGGCGAGGAGCCTGCGCAGCCATCGCACCAGCGTCATCGGGATCATCGTCCCCGACCTCGAGCCGTTCAGCACCGAGCTGCTCAAGGGCGCCGCCCGGGCGATCCACTCCACCGGCTACGAGCTGATCGTGTGCGCCGGGGACGGACATGTCGGCGCACAGGTTGGTTGGGAGCGTCGCTACCTCTCCCGGCTCAACGGCACACTGGCCGATGGGACGCTTCTGGTGACCCCCACCGTGGTCGACGTCGCTCACACCGCGCCGGTCGTCGTCGTCGACCCCCACGCCGGCGCCTCTCCCCTGCCGACGGTGGCCTCCCAGAACCTGGAGGGAGCGATGACGGCAACCGACTACTTGATCGGGCTGGGCCATCGCCGGATCGGCTTCATCGCCGGCCGTCCTGACCTGGAGTCGGCCCGTCTTCGCGAGCAGGGCTACCTCAAGGCGCTGGAGCGGTCCGGGATCCCCTTCGACCCCGGCCTGGTCCGGGTTGGCGAGTACACCCGGGAGGCAACCGAGGGCCCGGCCCATGAGCTGCTCGAGATGAGCGATCCCCCGACTGCGATCTTCGCCGCCAACGACGTGTCGGCCATCGCCACGATGGATGTCGCCCAGTCCCTCGGGCTATCGGTGCCGGACGACCTGTCGGTGATCGGCTTCGACAACATCCTCGAGTCGGCCCTCTCCTCGCCTTCATTGACCACGATCGACCAGTCCATCCAGGAGATGGGCTACGAGGCGACGCGGCTCCTCGTCGAGCTCATCGATGAGCCGGATCAGGAACCGGCGCACCTGACACTTCCCACCGAGCTGGTGGTCCGGCAGTCATGCCGGGCCGTGCCCGTTTAGACCGAATCCGAGGAGGAAGAACAAGCCCAGACCCTGATTGAAAACGATTACAACCCAAGCTCGATGACACGGAGGTACGGAAGGAGGAATATGTGAAACCGGTGAGACGATCCATGGCGATTCTCGCCATCCTGGCCCTGGTCCTGGCCGCCTGTGGCGGTGGAGGCACCAGCGAGGACGCGCCCACTACCACCAGTGGCGCGGTGACCGAGACGACGGCGGCCGAGGCGGCGACCACAACCGCCGCAGCCGAGGAGCCGGCGGAGGAGGTCACCATCGAATGGTGGCATATTCAGAACACAGACCCGATGATGACGTTGTGGCAGGACATGGCCGACGAGTTCATGGAGGCCAATCCCAACGTCCAGATCAACATCACAGTGATGGAGAACGAGGCGTTCAAGGCGGCGCTTCAAACCAATCTCCAGGCCGGTGACGTGCCGGACCTCTTCCAATCCTGGGGTGGCGGTGGCCTGCGTGAGCAGGTGGACGCCGGCCTGGTGCAAGACATCACCGACGCTTCCTCCGGGTTCATCGGCAACTTGAACGAGGGCGCGGTCGGGCTCTACAACGTGGATGATGTCCAATATGGCGTACCGTTCAACCTGGGCATGGTCGGGTTCTGGTACAACAAGGACCTGTTCGCCCAGGCAGGGCATCGATGCCCCACCGGCTACCTGGGACGAGTTCCTCGAGGATGTCCAGGCCCTGAAGGACGCCGGGATCACGCCGATCGCGGTCGGCGCCGGAGACAAGTGGCCCGCTCACTTCTACTACTCGTATCTGATGATCCGAGAGGGTGGCGAGGCGGCGATGGCGACCGTGACGGAGACGCTCGACTTCAACACGCCCGAGTTCATCGAGGCGGGCAATCAATTGCAGCGTCTCATCGACATGGAGCCCTTCCAGCCGGGCTTCCTGGCCGCGCCGTGGGATGCTCCCGACGGTGAGTCGGGGACGATCGGCACCGGAGCGGCCGCGATCAGCCTGATGGGGCAATGGGGACCGGGCGCCTATGCCAACCAGTCGGGCATCGGGACCCCTGAGGACCCGATCGAGGAGCGGCTCCCCGCTGAGTTCGGCTGGTTCCCGTTCCCGGCTGTCGAAGGTGGTGCCGGCGCTGCGACCGACGGTTTCGGTGGCGGCGACGGGTTTGCTGTCGGCAAGGATGCACCACCAGAGGCAGTTCAGTTCCTGGAATACATCACTGCCGTCGAGCAGGCGATTCGGACCGGCGAGACAGGGACCACCCTTCCGGTCACCGCGGGCGCCGAGGTGTCCGTGACCGATCCGCTGCAGCAGGCAGTGCTGGAAGGGTTGGGCCAGGCGAGCTTCGTCCAGCTCTATCTGGACCAGTACTTCACCCCTGAGCTTGGTGCCGCGGTCAACGACGCGGTGGCCACCCTGTTTGCTGGGACCGCCACCCCCGAGGAAGTCACCGAGTCCATTACGGCGGCGGCCGGATAGCCACCAGTCGTATCGTGAGCAAAGTCGTGGAGGGCCGCCGGTCCGGCGGCCCTCCACCTATCGAGCAACGGATGGTGACCAGCGATCCACAAGTCAAGGTGACGCGCCCCGGTCGAGTAGTTCGACGCGCGCCAGGGACTGCACCCTGGCCGGTCATTCTTGCCTTCCTGCTGCCCGCCCTGGCCCTCTACGGCCTCTTTGTCCTCTACCCGATCACCCAGAGCATCCGCTACAGCGGGTACGACTGGAACGGCCTGACACCTCTCACCGACTGGGTCGGGCTCCAGAACTTCAGAGACGCCTTCGCCGACCCGCTGTTCATAGAGGCGATCACCCACAACGGGATCATCATCGGGCTCTCGCTGCTTCTCCAGATCCCTTTCGCGGTCGCCCTCGCCGTGCTCCTCACTCGCAACCTGAAGGGGCGAGGGGTGTTCCGGACGATGTACTTCGCCCCCTTCATCCTCTCCGAAGTGGTGACCGGCGTGGTGTGGCGCCAGATCTACCGGCCCGACGGCCTCTTCGACCAGATACTCGCCTCGGCCGGCGCCGGGGATGTCACCAGGGAGTGGCTGGCAGACCCCGAGATCGCCCTCTACAGCCTGTTCTTCGTCATCTCCTGGAAGTACTTCGGGTTCCACATGGTGTTGATCCTGGCCGGTCTCCAGCTCATCCCGACCGAGCTCGAGGAGGCCGTCGGCCATCGACGGCGCCTCCTTCTGGAAAGGTTTCCGATACGTGACCCTCCCGCTGCTTGGACCCACGATCAGAGTCTCCATGTTCCTCTCCATCATCGGCGCCCTGCAGTTGTTCGACCTGGTCTGGGTCACCACCAAGGGCGGGCCGGTGAACTCCACCGCCACCATGGCCACCTATCTGGTCGACTGGGGCTTCGACGAGACCAATTCGGCTATGCCAGCGCGATCTCCGTGATCGTCTTCGGTCTCTCCTTGATCGTGGCGCTCCTCTATCAACGATTCGTGCTGCGCCGAGATCTGGAAGGAGCGCTGACGGCGTGACCGCGACCACCGTCCCAACCAAGGGCCCCTCCCAGAAATTCGACTTCGGCCGTGGCCTTCTGTACCTGATCGCCGTTCTGGTGCTGCTGGTGATCATCGTCCCGTTGAGCTTCTCGATCATCGGTGGGTTCCGGAGCAACTCGCAGCTTGCAGCCGACCCCGTCGGGCTCCCCGATCCCTGGGTGTGGACGAACTACCAGACCGCGTTGACCGACCCCAGTTTCTATGGGTGGGTGAGGAACAGTGTCCTGATCGCCCTGATCACCACGGCCCTCGTCCTCCCCGCCGCATCCCTGGCTGCCTTCGTGATAGCGCGATACAGGTTCCGGGGACGGGAGTTCGTGTTCGCCCTGTTCACTCTTGGCCTTCTGTTTCCTGTAGCGGTGGCCATCCTCCCCCTGTTCATCACCCTCCGGCAGACGGGGCTCCTGAACAGCCCTCTCGGCATCGCCCTCCCCCAGGCGGCCTTCGGGCTCCCGCTCTCCATCGTGATCCTTCGCCCGTTTTTCCGCAGCATCCCCCGTGACCTGGAAGACGCAGCCGCTATCGACGGCTGTGGCCCGCTTCGCTTCTACTGGTCGGTCATGCTCCCCCTGTCCCGCCCCGTGTTGAGCACGATCGCGGTGCTCACCGTGGTTGGCAGCTGGAACGCCTTCCTGCTCCCGTTGCTGGTGTTGATCCAACCGGGTCAGTGGACACTGCCGCTCGGCATCAACAACATCTCGGCTCAGTACGTGACGGACACCGCGATGATCCTGGCCTACACCACGCTGGCCATGATCCCGGCCCTGATCTTCTACTTCATCGCCCAGAAGCAGATCGTGACCGGGCTGACCACCGGTGGAGTCAAGGGATGACCGCCGTCACCGTCGACGGGCAGCAGCCGGCCTACCGCGATCCGGGCCTCCCGGTGGACGAGCGGGTCGAGAGTCTGCTGGAGATGATGACTCTCGAAGAGAAGGTCGCCCAATTGGGGAGCGCCTGGGTCTTCCAGCTGACCGAAAAGGGACAGTTCTCCCGGGAGAAGGCCGGGCCACTGCTCCGGCAGGGCCTGGGGCACGTCACCCGGATCTCGGGCGCCAGCGACCTGACACCCCGCGACGCGGCCCGACTCGCCAACGAGATCCAGCGCTACCTCCTCGAGGAGACCCGTCTCGGCATCCCGGCCATCGTCCATGAGGAGATCTGCTCCGGGCTGATGGCCAAGGACGCCATGGTCTACCCCCAGGCGATCGGCGTGGCTGCCACCTGGGACCCCGACCTCGCCCGCGAGATGGCGGACGTCATTCGCCGTCAGATGAGGGCCATGGGGGCACATCACGGGCTGTCACCTGTGCTCGACGTGGCCAGGGACCCACGATGGGGCCGCACCGAGGAGACGTACGGGGAGGACCCCTACCTCGTCGCCCGGATGGGGAATGCCTTCGTCGAGGGACTGCAGGGTGCCGACCTGACCCAGGGTGTGGTCGCCACCGCCAAGCACTTCGTCGGATACGGCGCCTCCGAGGGCGGCCTCAACTGGGCGCCGCCCCATCTGCCGGAACGGGAGCTGCGGGAGGTGTACCTCCATCCGTTCGAGGCGGTCGTCAGCGCCGGGGCACGGTCGGTCATGAACGCCTATCACGAGCTCGACGGGATCCCATGCGGAGCACATCGTCAGCTTCTCACCGACATCCTTCGAAAGGAATGGGGGTTCGAGGGGACAGTCGTGTCGGACTACTTCGCGGTTCGTCAGCTCGCCAGCTACCACCATCTCGCCGAGGACGGGACAGGAGCCGCCGGGATTGCACTCCACGCCGGGGTCGACGTCGAGCTCCCCGGCACCGACTGTTATGGCGAGCCGCTCATCGATGGCGTCCAGAGCGGGAGCATCGATCTCGACCTCGTCGACACCGCGGTGAGCAGAGTGCTCCAGTCCAAGTTCGAGCTCGGCCTCTTCGAATCGCCCTTTGTCGACCCCGAGGCGACGAGTGCCGACCCTCGACTCGAGCGCGCCTTGGCCCGGCGGATCGCGGAGAAGAGCCTCGTCCTGCTGGCCAACGATGGTGCCTTGCCCATCGCCCCCGACACCGGCCCGATCGCGGTGATCGGTCCAAATGCCGACGACTCACGAAACCTGTTCGGCGACTACACCTACCCGGCCCACATCGAAGCTCTGGCCGAGATGCAACACGGTGACAACGTGTTCGGTGTGCCATTTACCGGGGAGGTATCGGCTGAAGGCTCGATGAAGGAAGCCCGCTCGGTCCTCGAGGCAATACGGGAGCGCTTCGGGGAAAAGGTGGAACATGCCAGGGGATGTGACGTCAACAGTCCCTCCCGTGAGGGTTTCGATGAGGCTGTGACCCTCGCCAGTCGTTCGGCGATCGCGATCATGGTGATGGGCGACAAGGCCGGCCTGACCACCGATTGCACCTCCGGCGAAGGTCGGGACCGTCTCTCACTCGACCTCCCCGGGGTCCAGGAGGACCTGGTGCGGGCGGTGGCCGAGACCGGCACCCCGATGATCCTGGTCCTGGTCTCCGGTCGACCCTGCGGCTCCGTCTGGGCGCACGAGCACAGCGCCGCAGTAGTCCAGGCCTGGATGCCCGGAGAGGAGGGGGCCGAGGCGCTCGTCGACGTCCTCACCGGCGTGGTCAACCCGGGCGGGAAACTGCCAATCTCCCATCCTCGATCTGCAGGGCAGATACCGGTGTACTACGGGCACAAGGTGTCGGGGGGCAGATCGCAGTGGAAGGGCGACTATGTGGACGGAGAGGCCGGCCCGCTCTATCCATTCGGCCATGGTCTCGGCTACACGACGTTCCAGATCTCGGATCTCTCGGTGACGCCCGATGTGGCCGGCTGGAACGAGGAGGTGACCGTCACTGCGGTCGTCTCCAACACCGGGAAGAGGGAAGGTGACGAGGTCGTCCAGCTATACGTGAGAGACCCGGTGGCAAGCGTGACCCGGCCGGTCCTCGAGCTCAAAGCCTTTGCCCGGGTCGGCATCCCGGCCGGGGACTCCCGTCAGGTGACCTTCCACCTGCCGGTCGGACAGCTCGGGTTCTATGACCGTGACCTGAAGTACGTGGTCGAGCCGGGGTCGATCGAGGTGCTGGTGGGGACCTCGTCGGCCGATCTTCAGGTGGCCGGGTCCTTCACTGTCGTGCCAGATCCCGATGGCGGGCCTGTCGTCAAGGAGTTTGATG
Organism: uncultured Acidobacteriota bacterium; assembly: GCA_963725075.1. GTDB lineage: Bacteria > Actinomycetota > Acidimicrobiia > Spongiisociales > ZC4RG35 > JARDZU01. The sequence continues at coordinate 15,915 of CAVRXA010000014.1, read as the reverse complement.
GGTCGTCGACTGTGACCCCTCTTCCCTGAAAGCTCAGCATCCACGAGCCCAGCCCTATCGGCAAGACGAGCAAAGGCACCAGCCAGCCCACGTAGGGGATCAGCCACAGGATCCCGGCCACGATCGATCCGGCGACGACCGACCCGTAGAGACCCCGCTCACCGGGCAACGCGCGGCCGAGGGCGAGAATGGCGGGCACGCCGGCCACCAACGAGAGCACCAAGACGAGACCGGCGAGTGCAAGGATCAGGGGCACGAACACAGCGAGCAACGGCAAGCTGGCCGACGCGGGTACGAGACCGGCGATCAGAGCTGCGATTCCGGCCAAGATGAACGGGGAGAGTACGACGAGAGCGCCGCGTCCCAGGGCTCGCCACAGGTTGCTTTTCGCTCGATCGCCGGCGGATTCGGTGCGACCGGGCCAACCCCAGGCGACGAGGAGGGCGGCGGATGTCAGGCCGAGGACCACCAGGAATCGGGTCAGCAATCCAAGAGCGCGGACCCGTATGTTGGGGGGCAGTGGCGTCTTGTGGGCAACGACGCCCCCCACCGTGGCCTGGTCCATCCCTTCGGCCTCGGATGGAGAGCGATAGCCCAAATCGCCCGCCACCTCGAGCGGCCCGGTGACGATGAGGCGATTGACGCTCACATCGACGTCTCCGCCCACGCTCCCCGCCAGCTCGAGGGTCCGCTGGGTGCCTTCGAGATCGGTCCCGATGGTTCCGGCTGCCGCCATCCTGAACGCCCACACCAGGACGTCGCCATCGATCGTTGATTCGGGGCTCAGCTCAACCCGGAGGGCGGCGCCGACCAGGTCTCCCCCTATCGACCCGGAGATGGCGACTCTGTTGGCGGTGAACCGGACCGACCCGGCAACCTCCCCGCCGACCGTCACGGTCGGTGCCACCGCCAGCACGCTGCCGGTCACCTCGCCCGAGATGACTACCTCTTCGGCGGCGAATGCGATCAGATCGCCTTCGATCGTTCCCTCCACCACGACGCGGGACCCGGCGGCATAGAGATCTCCGGTGACGGTGTCCCCCACCGGGATGATGACGATCTCGGAAGCGGCTGTCTCCGCGGCCCGGGCAGGACTGGTACCGGCGAGGATGAAGATGCCGGCGATTCCGGCGCAGAGCGCCGATCTAGATAGGTAACGCATCAGCTGCCAGATCGAGAAGCGACGATGGGAAGATGCCCCAGAGAATCGTCGCCCCGACAGCCAACGCCAACACCCAACGCTCGGGACCGATACGGAGAGGCTGCTCCTCGCCGGCGTCGTCCATGTACATGACGACGATTACGCGGATGTAGAACGCGAACGCCACCACCGAGGCGATCACGGCCACGATCACCAGCCATTGGTAGCCCTGCGCCCAGGCGTCGGTGAAGACACCGAACTTGGCCACGAAACCGGATGTGATGGGCAGACCGCCCATCCCGAGCAGGAGGATGGTGAAGGCGCCGGCCAGGAGCGGGCTTCGCCGGCCCAGACCGCGGTACTCGTCCAGGCTGGAGCCCGCTCCGTCGGGCCCGCTCACCACCGCGACCACAGCGAAGGCTCCGACGAGCTGGATGGCGTATATGGCCAGATAGAACAGGACCCCGTCGGTGGCGCCGCCGACCACCCCGGTCATGATGAACCCGGCGTGGGCGACCCCCGAGTAGGCGAGCAGACGGCGCACATCGCCCTGGACGAGGGCGAGCACCGACCCGAGAACCATGGACAGCACCGAGATGCCGGCCACGACCGGGAGCCACGTGTCGGCGAGATCCGAGAACGCCGTGAGCAGGATGCGGGCGATGGCTGCGAAGCCGGCCACCTTGGCCACCGCTGCCATGTAGCCGACCAGACCGGCCGGCGCCCCCTGGTAGACGTCCGGCGCCCAGGTGTGGAACGGAGCGGCGGACACCTTGAAGCCGAGGCCCGCCACCACGAGGCCAATCCCGATGTAGATCACCGCCGGGCTGGAGATGACGAAGTCATTGAGGAGTTGGCGGATGCCGAGGATCTCGAACTGGCCCGTCCCGGCGTAGATGAGGGCGACGCCATAGATGAACACAGCCGATGCGAATGAGCCGAGCAGGAAGTACTTGATGGCGGCCTCTTCCGACTCGCGTCTCTCCCGGGCGAGCCCGGCCAGGACATACAGGGCGATGGAGCCAACCTCGAGCCCGAGGAACAACATGACCAGGTTGTTGGAGGCGACCATGAGGGAGAAGCCGGTCGTGGCCAGGAAGACGAGGGCAATCGCCTCGGCGCCCCGGCGCCCCAGGCTCACGACAAAACGCCACCCGGCGGCCAGGCCCAGGCCAGTGGCTGCGATCAGGACGAAGCGGGAGAAGATGGCGAATCCGTCCATGGTGATCAGCCCGCTGAACGCCACCAGGCTCTCGGTGTCACCGGCGGCCAGAGCATCGGCGCCCTGCGCCCACTGCAGGATGGTCAATCCGGCGGCAACGGCCAAGGTCGCTCCGACCACCCATCCGAGAACACGAGGCGGAGGCTTCCACTGGACATCGACGAGCAGCACCGCAGCTGCGCCGAGGGCCAGTGCCAGATCGGGGGCGATGGCGATCCACGAGATCTCCGGCGGGGTGATCATCACTCACCACCTGCCACGTACACGTCGCCGATCCGGCCCGGCACCGGGATGGTGTAGTCGGTCTGCTCGACGATGTTGTCGAGGACCGCCTCGGTCGAGGGAGTGATCTTGTCCAGGAGCAGTTTGGGATAGAGCCCGATCACGACGATCAGGACCGCGATAGGCACCAGAAGAGCGATCTCACGTCCCGAGAGGTCGGACAACACCGAGTTCTCCTCCTTGTCGGGTACCCCGGTGAAGACTCGTTCGTACGCCCACAGCAGGTAGATGGCGGCGAGCACCACTCCCAATGCAGCGATGACGGTGAAGCTGGGGAGGGCGGGGTAGCTGCCGATCAGCACGAGGAACTCACCGACAAAACCGTTGAGACCCGGAAGCCCGATCGAGGCGAAGGTCATGAACAAGAAGAACCCGGCAAGAAGGGGAACCGTCTTCTGCAGGCCACCGAAATCGGCGATCTTCTTGGTGTGTCTCCGGTCGTAGATCATCCCGACCAGGAGGAACAAGGCGCCGGTGGTCAGGCCATGGTTCACGTTCTGGATCACTGCCCCCTGCAGCCCGCCCGAGGTCAGGGCGAAAGTGCCGAGCACGATGAAACCCAGATGGCTCACGGAGGAATAGGCGACGAGCTTCTTCAGGTCGGGCTGGACGATGGCCACCACCGCTCCGTAGATGATCCCGATGACGGCCAGGATCGCCATGATCGGGATGGCATCGACCGAGGCATCGGGGAACAGGGAGAGATTGAACCGGAGGAGACCGTAGGTCCCCAGCTTCAGAAGGACCGCGGCAAGCAGCACCGAGCCGGCGGTGGGCGCCTCGACATGGGCATCTGGGAGCCAGGTGTGGAACGGGAACAGAGGGACCTTGATGGCGAAGGCGATGGCGAAGGCGGCGAAGAACATCCGCTCGGTCCCGACCGAGAGGTCCAGCCCGGCCAGATCGGAGAGGGCGAACGATGCAGAGCCTTCCTGGGAGGCGTAGGTGAGGGCGAGACCGATGATCGCCGCCAGCATCAACGCCGAACCGAAGGCGGTGTAGATGAAGAACTTGACGGCGGCGTAGATCCGGCGCTCGGTTCCCCAGATGCCGATGATGAAGTACATCGGGATCAACATCGCCTCGAAGAAGACGAAGAAAAGGAAGAGGTCGAGGGCCAGGAAGGCGCCGATCATCCCTGCCTCGAGGAGGAGGGTGTACATCACGAACTCCTTGGTCCGGTTCGTGATCGTCGTCGATGCAGCCAGAGCGATCGGGACCAGAAGCGTGGTGAGAACCACCATCGGCAGCGAGATGCCGTCGACCCCGAGATTCCAGGCGATGCCCCACGGCTCGTACCAGGGCACGTCGACGACGTACTGGAACCCGGCTGCCGGCTCGAACACCCAGAACAGGTATCCGGCGAGGGCCAGCGGCATCACGGAGAGGGCGATGCCGAGGGGAAGGTGGATCTCCCTCCGGCGCCCCGGGATCAGCGCCACGACGATGGCCGCGGCCACCGGGAGCAGGATCAGAGCGGTCAGCAAGTTCTCCCCCTCGAACGAAGTGAGTTTGGGGGAGTACCGGCGAAGCCGGGAGGGGGGCATTCCCCCTCCGGCCCTCCGGGCCACCTCCCCCTGCGGGGAGGAAACGACGGCGGATGAGCTCGCTCATCCGCCCACTACCAGCCAGACCACGACCACCAGAGCACCGCCCAGGAACAACACGCCGTAGTTGCGGACGAACCCGGTCTGGAGCGGCCGGGCCCAGACGCCGGCGCCGCGGACCAGCCGACCCACCCCGTTGACCGCGCCATCGACCACCTTGGAGTCGACGGAGAAGGCGGTGGCCTCGGCGAGGCGCCGGCCCGGGATGACCAGAGTCCTCCCGTAGAGATCGTCGACCCCGTAGGCCAGCTCCCAGGTCCCCCACAGCGGCTCGAACGACTCCTCGAACCGCCGCCATCTCTCCTGCGGGCGGTTGTAGGCGAGGATGCCGGCGCCGGCGCCGACGACAGCCGCCAGGATGGACAGAGCAGCCAGTATCCCGAGCGTCAGCCAGTCGGTGGGTGCCTCCTGGACATGGACTCCTTCGAAGCTGGGCTCCAGGAAATGCTCGAGACCAAGACGGAACGGTGTGTTGACGAAGCCCCCGACCACGGAGAGAAAAGCCAGGGCAATCAGAGGAAGGGTCATCACTCGTGGGGACTCGTGCGGGTGGGCGCCCTCCCCCCACCGCGACTCTCCGAAGAAGACAAGCACCCAGAGCCTGGCGATGTAGAACGCCGTGAGCAGGGCAGTAACGAGCCCGATGATCCACAGGAAGTAGTACCACCCGCCCCTGGCGAAATCGGCCGCCAGAATCTCGTCCTTGGACCAGAAGCCGGCCAACGGCGGGATCCCGGCCAGTGCCAGAGCGCCGATCGCCATCGTTGTGGCGGTCACCGGCATCTTCCGCATGAGACCGCCCATCCGATGCATGTCCTGTTCGTCGCTCATGGAGTGGATCACCGAGCCGGCCCCGAGGAAGAGCAAGGCTTTGAAGAAGGCATGCGTCATCAGGTGGAAGACCCCGGCGACGTATGCCCTCGCCCCGACGGCGAGGAACATGAACCCGAGCTGGGAGATCGTGGAATAGGCGAGGACCTTCTTGATGTCGCGTTGGGCGAGCGCGATCGAGGCCGCCCAGATCGCGGTCAGAGCCCCGACCGACGCGACCACTATCGAAGCAAACGGTGTGAACTCGTAGATGGGGGCGGAGCGGGCGATCACATACACGCCGGCCGTGACCATCGTGGCGGCATGGATCAGGGCGGAGACCGGGGTCGGGCCCTCCATGGCGTCGGGTAGCCACACATAGAGCGGGATCTGCGCCGACTTGCCTGCGGCACCGACCAGAAGGAGCAACCCGATCGCTGTCGCCATCCCGCTGGTGAGCTCCTCCCCGGCCCGCTCGAAGACACCGGCAAACGAGAGTGTGCCGAAGACCGTGAAGACCAACATCAAGCCGATCATGAATCCGAAGTCGCCGATGCGGTTGACGATGAACGCCTTCTTGGCAGCGGCGGCGGCGGTCGGCCGCGTGTACCAGAACCCGATCAGCAGATAGGAGCACAGACCGACCAGCTCCCACCCCAGGAACAACATGGCGTAGTTGCCCGCGAGCACCAGAGTGAGCATCGAGGCGGCGAAGAGGTTGAGATTGGTGAAGAACCGGTGGAAGCGCTCGTCACCATGCATGTAGCCGATGGCGAAGACATGGATCAGCGTGCCAACACCGGTGACGACCAGCGCCATCAGCGCCGCCAGAGGATCCCAGAGCAGCTCGAAGCTGGCCCCGATCGCCGGCATCCACTCCCACAACGAGATCGTTACCGGCTCGGCCCCGCCCTGGATGAAGGGCACGGCGGCAATGGCGGCCAACACAAAGGCCCCGCCGATCGCAGCTGAGGCCAGCCAGCCGCTCAGCGGTTCCTTGATGTATCTCCCGAAGAAGTGGAGAATACAGCGCCCCGGCCAGGGGGAGGGCGATGACAAGCCAGAGCGAGGTCGGTCATCCCGCGCAACTCGCTCAACTCGTCCACGGACGCGGTGGCCCGTCGTCTGAAGATGGCGACGATGATCGCCAGCCCCACGACAACCTCGGCCGCGGCGACCACGAGGATGAAGAACACCGCAACCTGGCCGTTGAGGTCGTTCATGGCACGGCCCGCCGAGATCAGCGTCAGATTGACCGCGTTCAGCATCAGCTCGATGCACATGAACATGACCAGTGCATTGCGACGCAGGAGCATGCCCAGAGCCCCGATGAGGAACAGCGCCGCAGCCAGGGCCATGTACCACCCGACGGGGACCATCACGCCCTCTTTCGCTTGAACTGGGCCAGGACAACGGCGCCGGCAGCGGCGATGGTCAACAGGAGCGCGGTGGCTTCGAAGGCGAGCACCCAGTCGGTGAACAGAGGCTCGGCAACCGCCTGGATCGTCCCGTTGGTGGCGTTCTGATCGATCGCAGTCGCCGCGGCCGGAACCCACACGAAGTCCCCGAACAGAGCCACGCCCGCCGCGAACAAGATGATGGCGCCGGCGAGGATCCCGACCCACAGGCGCTGCCGGGGAAGTGGCTCGACCCGCTTCTCCTCCTTGTCCACCCCGATGAGCATGATCACGAACAGGAACAGGGTCATGACCGCACCGGCGTACACGATCACCTGGACAGCAGCCACCAGATGGGCAAGCTGCACCACATAGAGGATCGCGACCGAGAACAGCGTGCCGAGGAGCCCCACCGCCGAGTAGATCGGGTTGCGGGCGACCACCACGGTGACCGCTCCGGCCAGAGCGGCGAGGGCCGCGATCACGAAGATGACCGTTTCAACCATCCTCTTCCCCGTCGCCGGTCCTGCGATCCCGCTCCTCCTGTGAGGGTTCGGGTGACCAGTCGGCCGGGCCTGGGGTGCCCTGCCACATCTTCACCCCTTCGTACGCTGCCACACCCGCCGGCGCCGTCGCCCGCAACCAGCCATCGGCAGTGTCCAGCTCGTCGAGATCGGCCAACTCGTCGTCGGGGAACATGTGGGGCACGTTCCCCCGCCGATCCATGAGCAGGGTCTCTTTCGTGTAGATGGCGTCCTCGCGCGTCGTGGTGGAGATCTCGAAGAGACTGGTCATCGTGATCGCCTCCGTGGGGCAGGCCTCGACGCAGAGACCACAGAAGATGCAGCGGAGCATGTTGATCTCGTACACGTAGCCGAACCGCTCGCCGGGCGAGGTCGGGCTCTCGGGATCGTTGTCCATCCCCCGCACATAGATGCACTGGGCCGGGCAGGCGCCGGCACAGAGCTGGCACCCGATGCACTTCTCCATGCCGTCGGGATAGCGGTTCAGCACGTGGCGGCCGTGGAAGCGTTGCGGCTTGACCCTCATCTCGTGGGGGTACTCGGTGGTGACCAGCTCATCACCGGCGATGGTCCGAACCATCGTCCCGCCGGTGACGCGGAGACCCTTGATCAGCTCTTTGATGAGACCCATCACTGACTCCAGGGGGCGCCGAACTGGCGGAACGAGATGACGAAGGCGGAGAGGACCAGCCAGGCGAGGGCGCCGGGGATCAGCCGCTTCCATCCCAGCTGCATGAGCTGGTCGTAGCGGAGCCGGGGCAGGGTGGCCCTGATCCAGAAGAACAGGAAGATCAGAAAGTAGGTCTTGGCCAGGAACCAGACGGTGGGCAGGATCCCGGAGACGATCGCGGGCACCGATCCCTCGAACGTGGGCCCGTTCCAGCCGCCCAGGAACAAAGAGGCGGCGATGGCGCACATCGAGAAGATGTTCACGTATTCGGCGAGGAAGAACATGGCGAACCTCATCCCCGAATACTCGGTGTGGAAGCCGACGATCTCCTGCTCCGCCTCGACCAGGTCGAATGGGGCGCGATTGGTCTCGGCGACGATGGCGATGAAGAAGATGATGAAGGCCACGATCTGTGGGAACACGTTCCAGCGTGGGATGAACTGCAACACCGGCTCGAGGGCCGGGATGATGTCGCCCCAGGTCCCGGACTGGCGTTCGACGATCTCGGCCAACGACAAGGTGCCACCGTCTCCCTGGGTGGCGGTGAACATGACCACGGCCACCATGGCCAGCCCCATGGCCGCCTCGTAGGAGATCGCCTGGGCCGTGGCACGCACCCCGCCGAGCAACGGGTACTTGGACCCCGACGCCCATCCCGCCAGCACCACCGAGTACACCGCCAGCGAAGACATGGCGAGGATGAAGAGCAGCCCGATGTTCAGATCGGCGCCCTGCAAGGTCACCTCGTTGCCGGCGATCGTGAACGGCTTGCCCCAGGGGACCATCATGAAGATGAGGAAGGCGGGGACCACGGCCAGGAACGGCGCCAGCAGGTACATCCCCAGCTCCACCTTGCGTGGAGTGATCGCCTCTTTGAAGAACAGCTTCAGGCCATCTGCGACCGTCTGCAGGATGCCCCACGGCCCGGCCCGCTTGGGGCCGATCCGGTTCTGCATGTCGGCAAGGATCTTCCGCTCTGCCCACACGTTGATCAATGTGGCCACCAACAGCAGACCGAAGGTGAGGATCACCCGGAGGACGACGATCCAGAACTCGGGCCAGGTCATTTGCCCACCGCCGTCACCCGGACCACCGCCTCGGTGCCGAGGGAACCCGCCCCAGGCTGGTTGAACGGGACATAGACGACACCGGGTGGCGTCCCTTCGTCGACGACGGCGGAGAACTCGCCCTCCCCGTGCTTGGTGACGACCTTGACGAGGTGACCCTCCTGGGCCCCGGCCTTCCTCGCATCGTCGGGGTTGAGATGGGCCACCGCTCCAGGTGCCAGAGGGTGCAGCGATTGGCTGTGCCTCATCATCACCCCGTCGTCGTAGAGAGTCCTCGCCACGTGGAGGATCAGCGGGGCCGACGGGGCCTTGTCCCCCTTGAGGGCCACCGGGATGTGGCTCAGCGGCTGGGCGCCGGACAGCGGGACCACTGCCCCGTCCCGGGCCTCCCACTCGAGGAGGTCCCAGCTGATCCCGGCGTAGGCGGGGGCGACCTCGGAGATCTCCTTGGCGATCGATTCGCCGTTGGAGAGACCGATCGGGCGCCCGGCTCTCTCGGCCAGGTCGTCGAGGATCTCCCAGTCGGGCCGGGCCTGACCCGGCACCGGCGCGATGGAGTTCACCTTCTGCACCCGGCCCTCGAGATTGGTGACCGTGCCCTCCTTCTCGGCGAAGCCGGCCGCGGGGAAGATCACGTCGGCGTCGCGATTGGAGTCGTTGAGGAAGAGGTCGATGGAGACCACGTACTCGGCGGATTCCAGCGCCAGCACTGCCTGTCTCGGATCGGGCACGTCACGGGCCGGGTCTGCCCCGACGAGGAGAAGGAATCGAATCTCACCCGAGTCGAGACCTTCGAGCATCGATCTCGTGTCCTTGCCCCTCTCTGCGGGCATGTCGCCCCATGACGTGGCCAGGGCCTTCCGTCCGGCGTCCTCGTCGGCGACACGGCCGGGCAGGAGGTCGGGGGCGAGACCCATGTCCAGGGCGCCGAAGATGTTGCCCCGGCGGGCGAGAGGGAGGATGCGGGCCGAGCCGGCTTTGTTGCGCACATAGGCCGCCACCGACTCGGCCAGCTTGGGGCCGTCCGCGAACGATGCCTGGCCGACGAGGGCCACGACGCGCTCGGCGCTCAGGGCCTGGCGGACATCGGGGTGTTTGCCGTCGGCGATCTCGTCGAGGAGCTCGAAGCCGCCACCGGGCCGGTAGCCGAGCTTGATCGCCGCCCGATCGTCGAGCCCTGTGGCGCGGGGATGTATGACGACGAGGCGGACGCCGAGCTCCTGGGCCGCCCGACGGACTCGTAGATAGAGGGTGGGATGCTCCTCCTTGAGATCCGGTCCCCAGATCACGATGGTGTCGGCTGTGTCGAGATCGGAGATGAGGGCCCGATCGGCCGTGGCTGCGAGGAAATGCGAAGCGAGGGCATCGTCGACTCGAGCGTCGACGTTGCTCGTCCCCAGCACGACTCTGGCGAACTTGGACACTGCGTAGGCGTCCTCGTTGGTCCCATGGGCACCACCGATCACGGCGAAGGCGCCGCCGCCGTCCTCGTCCCGGATGAGACCGATCCTCTCGGCGACGCGATCGAGGGCATCCGCCCAGGTCGTCTCGACGAGTTCTCCGTCACGCCGCACCAGGGGCGTGGTGAGACGTCCCTCCGAGCCGAGATACTGGAAGCCGAATCGCTCCTTGTCGGACAGCCAGCCGTGGTTGGTCGCGTCGTTGTCCACCCCCACCAGGCGAAGGATCTCGTTCTGGCTGACCTGGACCGAGAGCCGGGGGTGGGCGGTGTCGTGAAGACCGGAGCTCTCCACCATCTGGAGGTCCCATGGCCGGGCCCGAAACCGGTACTGGGCGGCGGTGAGAGCGCCCACGGGGCAGAGCTGGATGGTGTTACCGGAGAAGTAGGAGGAGAACGGGAGGTCGGGGAAGGTGTTGACCTCGGTGACGTTGGCCCTCGACTTGAACTCGATGAGCGGATCGCCGCTGATCTCGTCGGCGAATCGGGTGCATCGGGCGCAGAGGATGCACCGCTCGCGGTCGAGGAGGACGAGGTCGGATATGGCGATCGGCTTTTCGTAGTTCCGCTTGATCTCCACGAAGCGGCTCTCACCCGGGCCGTGCGAGAACGCCTGGTCCTGGAGAGGGCATTCCCCACCCTTGTCACACACCGGGCAATCGAGGGGGTGATTGGCGAGAAGGAACTCGAGAACGCCCTCCTGGGCCTTCTTCACCGTGTCGTTCCTGGTGTCGACCACCATCCCGTCGGCGACGTTGTTGGTGCACGCCGTCACCAGCATCGGACCACGCGGCCCCTGCACCTCGACCAGGCACATCCGGCACATCCCGACCGGGTTCATCCGCTCGTGCCAGCAGAAACGGGGGATGTAGGTGCCCGTTGTCCTGGGCAGCTTTGATCAACAAAGAGCCGGCAGGGACCTGATGTCCGACGCCGTCGATGGTGACATTGACGAGCTCGGGTTCAGGCATGCGCCTCCACCTTCTGGAATGGACACCCACCAAGCTCGACATGGGCGTTGACCTCATCCCGGAAGTAGTCACGGAGGGCGAGGACCGGTGACACCGCCGATGGGCCGAGCGGGCAGATGGTGGTCATCTTCGGGGGCCAGCCCAGACCGACGCTGATGTTGTCCGAGACGTCGAGCAAGAGGTCGAGGTCGACTGCCCGGCCCTGGCCCTCCTCGATGCGACGCAGGATCATCTCCATCCAGGTGGTGCCTTCGCGGCAGGGGGTGCACTGGCCGCAGGACTCGTGGGCGAAGAAACGGACGATCCGCTCGGCGGCACGGACCATGCAGGTGGTGTCGTCCATGACGATCACCGCCCCCGACCCGAGCATGGACCCCGCCTCGGCACACATGTCCTTTGTGATCTGGTGATCGAGATGGATCTGGGGGACGAACCACGGTGAGGAAGCGCCGCCGGGGATGATCGCCTTCAGCTCACGGTCGTTCGGGATGCCGCCGGCGACGTCGTAGATGAGATCACGCCAGGTGATCCCATGGGGTAGCTCATAGTTGCCCGGCTTCTTGACGTGGCCCGAGACCGAGAGCATGAACGTCCCGGTGTCCAGTGGATGGCCGAGCTCGATGAACTCCTCCGCCCCCATCGCCAGGATGTGGGGCAGGTTGGAGACCGTCTCCACGTTGTTGACGATCGTGGGCTGCATGTAGAGGCCCTTGGCGGCAGGGAAATAGGGCGGCTTGAGGCGGGGCTCGCCGCGGAGGCCTTCGAGACTGTTGATGAGGGCGGTCTCCTCGCCACAGATGTAGGCGCCTGCCCCCAGATGCACCGTCACGTCCAGGTCGTAGTCGGAGCCGAGGATGCCCTTGCCCAGATGCCCTTTTGCGTATGCCTCGTCGACCGCCGCCTGCACCCGCCGCGCCGGCTTGGGGTACTCGCCTCTGATGTAGATGAAGGCGTCGTGCACCTCATTGGCGATGGCCGTGATGATGATGCCCTCCAGCATCTGATGCGGGTCGCGCTCGAGAAGCTGGCGGTCCTTGAAGGTCCCGGGCTCGGATTCGTCGGCGTTGATGACGAGATAGGAGGGGCGGGACGGGGCGAGAAAGCTCCATTTGAGGCCGGCGGAGAATGCGGCGCCTCCGCGGCCGAGCAATCCGGACGTCTTGATCTCCTCGACCAGCTCGTCACGGGTCATGCCGGTGGCGCGACGGGCCTGCTCGTATCCGCCGGTCTCCTCGTAACGGTCGATCGTGTGCGAGTCGGCAGGGAACTCGGTCATCCGCTTGGTGACAACGAGGGGTGTCGTCAAGTGTTGCCCTCGCTGCCGACCGTACCCAAGGGCTGGAACGCCGGGTAGGGCCCCACCGCTCCACTCTCATCCCTGATGGCCCAATCGAAGCTCCGGACCCCTCCGAATAGCTCTTGCATCTCGTCGCTGTTGACCACCTCTGGCTGGGCGCTCCCCAACCACCTCACGAGGTCCCGGGCCTTGTCCGGGGTCACTCCTTCGATCAGCTCGTAGTTGACCTGGACCGCAGGTGCTCCCCCGCAGGCCCCGATGCACTCGACGTGCTCGACCGAGAGAAGCCCGTCGGCTCCGGTCTCTCCGTGGGGGACTCCGGACTCGTCTTCGACGGCATGCAGGACGTCGTCACCGCCGAGGAGCATGCAAGAGATCGAGGTGCAGCAGGAGATCAGGTACTTGCCGGTGCGCTTCCGCTTGTACATGGTGTAGAAGGTGGCCACGGCCTGCACCTGGGCCGGGCTGATGTCCACCCATCGGGCGACTTCTTCCATGCCCTCGTTGGTCAGATACCCCTCCTCGGCCATCGCCAGATAGAGCAATGGCATCACCGCCGACCGCTTCCGGGGATACCTGGAGATGATCTCCCGGGCCCGCTCCTGGGTGGCCTCCGACCAGTGGCTCATCGACGCCGGAGATTAGGTATCACCGTTACTTCGGGCGAAACCGCGCATCTCAGGCAATCCGCTGTCTACCGGTCGACGTCGCCCATCACCGGGTCGAGGGAAGCGATGGTGGCGACGGTGTCGGCCATCAGGGAGTCCGCCATGGCTATCGGAAGCGCCTGGAGGTTGGCGAACGAGGGGGCTCGGGTGTGCATCCGGTAGGGGCGTGCCCCACCATCGGACACCAGGTAACAGCCCAGCTCGCCACGGGGTGACTCGACGGCGACATAGGTCTCTCCGGCCGGCACCTTGTACCCCTCGGTGAACAGCTTGAAATGATGGATCAACGCCTCCATCGACTCGTCGATCCGGGCCCGGGGTGGCGGTGTGACCTTTCGGTCGTCGACCCGGTAATCGCCCTTGGGGATGGTGTCCATGACCTGCTCGACGATTGACAGCGACTGCTTGATCTCCTCGACCCTGATCCGGTACCGGTCGTACACGTCCCCGTGCTCTCCGACCTGGACCTCGAACTCATACTGCTCGATGCCGCTGTATGGGAATGCCTTGCGGATGTCCCAATCGACGCCGGTGGATCGCAAGGTCGGACCGGTGATCCCGTAAGCGATGGCCTCCTCTGCCGAGAGGACACCGACGCCCTTGGTGCGGGCCACCCAGATCGGATTGTTCTCGAGGAGGTCGTCGTACTGACCCAGCCGCCTGGGGAGCTCTTCGATGATGGCGGCAACGTCGTCCTTCCAACCGGGTGGCAGGTCGGCGGCCACCCCACCAGGTCGAATGAAGTTGTGGTTCATCCGCAGCCCGGTGGTCTTCTCGAAGAAGGCGAGGATCTGCTCCCGTTCCCGGAAGCCGTACATCATCATGGAGATGGCCCCGATGTCCATCCCGTTGGTGGCCAGGGCGACCAGATGCGACGAGCATCGGTTCAGCTCGGTGAGGAGCACCCGGATTGCAGCCGCCCTGGGCGGGACCTCGATCCCGAGCAGTCGCTCCACCGCGAGTGAATAGGCCAGCTCGTTGTGGAGCGGGGCCAGGTAATCCATACGTGTGACGTTGGTCCCGCCCTGGGAGAAGTTGAGCTGCTCCCCCGTCTTCTCCATCCCGGTATGGAGGTATCCGATGATCGGTTTGGTTCGCCGGATGATCTCCCCCTCCAGCTCGATCTGGAGCCGGAGCACGCCGTGTGTGGACGGGTGCTGCGGGCCCATGTTGAGGATCATCCGCTCGTCCTCTTCGGCCTCGTCGTCGAACACGTAGTCGTCCTCGACCACCCGCCCGAACTGCTCGTCGAGCCGCCGACCCGACTCGTCAATCGATATCTCCTGGGCGCCTTCGTCCGTCGGCGTCAATTCCGGCTCCTCGGTGCCGGCCACCCAGACGTCGAGGGTCTTGGCGTCGTCGCTCATCTCAGCTCACCTTGTGGCTTTCCTTGAACTGAACGGGCACAGTGCCCACACCGAAGTCCTTGCGCAGTGGGTGGCCCTCCCACTCGTCGGGCATCAGGATTCGGGTCAGGTCCGGGTGCCCTTCGAAGACGATCCCGAACATGTCATATGCCTCGCGCTCGGCGAAGTTGGCTCCGGGCCAGACCGGCACGAGCGAGGCGACAGTTGGCTCGAGACGGGGGGCGGTGGTGATCATGCGAAGCCGGAGACGATGCCCCATCGACAGCAGGTTGGCCACGACCTCGAACCGGTCGGGACGCGAGCGCATCCAGTCGACGGCGGTCACGTCGACACATACCTCGAACCCGGCCTCCTTCGCCGCCGTGGCGAAGTCGAGCCAGCGCTCGTTGGGTACCCGGGCCACGTCCTGACCCAAGGACTCCTCCCAAGCCACGTCCTCGAATGGCTCGAACAAGGCCTTCAGGACGTCGTTGTCGGGGAGCGGCCGCTCCGGGACCTCGACTGCTTCCTCGGTCTCGACGGCGCCGTTGTCGTCGGTCAACTGGCGATCTCACCCTTCATGATCTTGTCGTGCAGGGTCAGGATCCCGTGCATCAGGCTTTGCGGCCCCGGTGGGCAACCCGGCACGTAGATATCGACCGGGACCACCTGGTCAACGCCCTGGACCAGGGCGTAGTTGTTGAACATGCCCCCGGTGGATGCGCAGGCACCCATCGAGATCACCCATTTCGGGTCGGGCATCTGGTCGTAGACCTGTCGCAGCACGGGGGCCATCTTCTGACTCACCCGCCCGGCCACCACCATGAGATCGGACTGCCGGGGCGAGGCGCGGAACACCTCCATCCCGAATCGGCTCAGGTCGTAGTGGGCGGTGCCGGTGGCCATCATCTCGATGGCGCAACAGGCGAGGCCGAACGAGGCGGGGAACATCGAGCGGGTCTTGGCCCACCGCGCAGCCTTGTCGATGGTGGTCATGAGCAGGTTGCCGGGGGCGGTCGTGGCCATCAGGCGGCCTCGTCCGTGGCGTCGGTCGGGATGTAACGGGCTCGTCGATGGACGTTCCAGTCGAGAGCGCCCCGCTTCCAGACGTAGGCGAGGGTCTCGGCGACGAAGAAGGTGAAGATGAAGATCGCCGCCACCCCATACCAGCCCAGACTGTCGTAGATCGAGGCCCAGGCGAAGAGGAAGATGATCTCGACGTCGAAGATGACGAACAGCATCGCCACCAGATAGAACTTGACCGGGAACCGCTGCACCGGCTCCATCTCGGGGACGATCCCGCTCTCGTAGGGGTCGAGCTTGGCCTCGGTGGGGTTGTTGGGGCGGACCAGGCTGGAGGCGATGAGGGACACGGCGACGAAAACTGCGGCGAGAACGAACATGATCCCGATCGGCAGATAGTCGGCCAGAGTCACCATCTGAGCTTAGGACGG
>CAVRXA010000013.1:0-25773 GCA_963725075.1 uncultured Acidobacteriota bacterium | reverse complement strand
CATCCACACCTGTCGATAGGGATCGAGCCAGGCATCCAGCTCGATAAGGGGCTCGAAGCGGGCCCGGTACATGCGTCGTTGGGCGTCGGGTCGCACCGAAACCAAACCCGCCGTTCTGAGCACCCTCAAGTGCTTCGAGACACCCGGCTGGGAGATGCCCAAGGCCCGGACCACGTCACCAACGGGCCGCTCCTCCTCACGGAGGTACTCGAGAATCCGACGACGGTTGTGATCGGCTAACACCTCGAACGTGTTCACCCGGGCATAATAGCAAATACGGTTATATAACCGACCCAGTATCTACCACTCACCTCCAGATCTCACCACAATCCCCTCACAACCACACCTCACCACCATGCCACCCCATAATCACCAAAGAACAAGGCATGCTCTCGCTGGTCTCGGACCGGGAGCCGGTAGCCTCGCCCGGTGCACCTGGCTCAGCTGAATGTCGGCCGTCTGGTCGACGATCCAGACTCCCCCACCGTCGCCGAGTTCATGCAGGCCCTCCCCGCCATCAACCTGCTCGGTGAGTCGAGTCCCGGATTCATCTGGCGGCTGCAAGATGACGAAGGGCCGGGAGCACTCGAGCAGCGTTTCCCGGGGCACGAGGATGACGATCGTTTCATCGTGAATCTGACCGTCTGGACCGACTACGAATCCTTGCGTCATTTCGCAACCCGGTCCGGTCACGGCATGTATCTGAGACGGAGGTTGGAGTGGTTCGAGAAGGCCTCCGAGCCGACAACCGTGCTGTGGTGGGTCGAGGAGGGCCACATCCCCGATCTGGAGGAGGCGGCCGACCGGCTGGCACATCTCCGTCGGCATGGGCCATCGCCTACCGCCTTCGACATGAAGACCACCTACCCGCCTCCCAATGAGGCGAACAGATCGGGATTGATCCACGATGAGCCCCGGCTAACGGAAGTCCCGTGACTGCACGGTCTGCACCCCGATTGGCTCGAAGTCGCGGGCGACGATGTTGGTCACCCCGTCGTGGTACTCGAGCCGGCCGTGGATGACCAGCGCCGGGCTCTTGCGCACCACCTGACGGTGCCGGGCCCAGACATCGGGCAGCACAATGATGTTGAGCAGCCCGGTCTCGTCTTCCAGGTTGAGGAAGTAGACGCCCTTGGCGGTGCCCGGTCGCTGACGATGGGTGACGACGCCGGCCACCTTGATCCGGGAACCGTTCCTCTCCATGGCCAGGGCCTCGGCCGCGGTCAGACATCCGACCATCTGGTCTCGGACGAAGCTCATCGGATGGCGGTTGGACACCCCGGTCGACCACAGATCGGCCCGATGTTCCTCCTCGGGAGCCATCAGCGGTAGAGGCGGCGCATCCACACCAGGTGACAGTGCCAGACGCTCGGGATCGATCTCGGCAAGGGCGCCCGCCGCCCACATCCCCTCTCGGCGGCCGAGCCCGATCGATGCCAACGCGCCGGAGGCGGCGAGACCCTCCAGCGCCTCCACCCCGAGCCCGGTCCTCGCTGCCAGGTCCTCACCCGAGGTGAACTCCCCGCCCAGGATCCGGGCCGCCTCGACCCGGGTCACCTCCTTCTCCCCCATGTTTCGCACGTAGCGCAACCCCATCCGCACCCCGACCGGGGGCCGGACCGGGTCGTCGATCATCCCTCTCCCCCGCCGCCATCTCTCCCCCAGATAGCTCACGACGTCGTCGGGATCGGCCTCGATCGGCTCGATGGTGCAGTCGTGCCACGAGACGTTGACATCGGGAGCCATGACCACCACGCCGTGCCGTTGGGCGTCCTGAACCAACGAGTTGGGGCTGTAGAAGCCCATCGGCTGGGCGTTGAGCAGCCCGGCCAGGTACTCGGCGGGGTAATGGAAGCGAAGCCAGGCCGACATGTAGACGATGTAGGCGAAGCTCACCGAGTGGCTCTCGGGGAACCCGAAAGCGGCGAAGCCCTGCAGCTTCTCCCAGATCTCGTCGGCGGCAGCGCCGACGATCCCGTTGCCCGCCATCCCTGCATACAGGTCCTCACGAAGCCGGCCCATCGCCTGCTCCGAGCGTTTGTGGGTCATCGCCTGACGGAGCCGATCAGCCTGCCCTCCGTCGAAGCCGGCGCAGACCCGGGCCAGCTCCATGAGCTGCTCCTGGAAGATGGGGACACCCAGGGTCTTCTCGAGGATCTCCTCGGTCGAGGGGTGGGGGTAGACGACAGGCTCCTCGCCGTTGCGCCGGCGCAGATAGGGATGGACCGATTGCCCCTGGATCGGCCCGGGGCGGATCAGCGCGACCTCTATCGCCAGGTCGTAGAAGGTCTTCGGCTTCATCTTGGGCAGGGTCGCCATCTGGGCCCGGGACTCGATCTGGAACAGCCCCACGGTGTCGGAGCGCGTGATCGAGCGATAGATGGCTTGTTCTTGTGGGATGACGGCGAGGTCGACGTCGATGCCGTGGGTGTCCTCGATCAGGTCGTGGGCGAGATGGAGGGCGTTGAGCATCCCCAGCCCGAGCAGGTCGAACTTGACGATCCCCACTGCCGCCGAGTCGTCCTTGTCCCACTGGAGGACGGTGCGGCCCTCGAGTCTCCCCCACTCGAGTGGAACCACCTGCCACAGGGGCCGGTCGGCGATCACCATTCCCCCGGAGTGGATCCCGAGATGGCGGGGGAAGCCGTCGAGACGCCAGCAGATGTCGTAGATCATCTCGGCGGTCATCCCCTCGGGCAGCGGGCTGTCGAGACGGATCTGGGCCGGGTCCCGGGTGTCCACGTACTTGGAGAGCCCGTCTACCTGGGCCTGGGTGAACCCGAAGGTCTTGGCCACGTCACGGAGCACCGACCGTGCCCGGTAGGTGATCACGTTGGCCACCATCGCCGCCCGCTCCCGCCCGTACTTGTGATAGCAGAACTGGATCACCTCCTCCCGGCGATCGGCCTCGAAGTCGATGTCGATGTCCGGTGGCCGCCCTCGCTCCTCGGAGAGGAACCGCTCGAAGGGGAGATGGAGCCGGATCGGGTCGACCCTGGTCAGCCCGAGACAGCGGCACACCGCCGAGTCGGCCCCCGAGCCCCGAATCTGGCAGTAGATGTCTTGGGTGCGGGCGAAGTCCATGATGTCCTTCACCACCAGGAAGTACCCGGGAAAGCCGAGGGACTCGATGATGTCCAGCTCATGCTCGAGCCGGCGCCGGGCCTTGGGGTCGATACCGTCTTCGCTCCCCGGGTACACGTCCCGGGCCCCTTCCCAGGTGAGATGACGCAGATACTCCATCTCGTCCCGGAAGTGGCCGGGCATGGGGAAATCGGGCAGATTTGGCGCCACCAACCCCAGATCGAAGGCGAGCCGCCGGCCCAGCTCGGCACTCCTCGCCACCGCCCCGGGGTAACGGGTGAAGCGCCGGGCCATCTCGGCGGGATGTTTCAGGTATCGCTCGTCGCTGGCCGGGCGGAACCCGTCGGCGACTGCAAGGGTGCGACGGCCTCCGATAGCGGCCAGCACCTCGGACAGATCGGCGTCTTTCGGGTCGTGATAGTGGACCTGGTTGGTGGCGACAGCGGGAAGGGACAGCTTCTGAGCCACCTCCCACATCAGGTCGTTGCGAGGGTCGTCCTCGGGCATGCGGTGATGCCAGAGCTCCAGATGAAGCCGGGTGCCGAACAACTCGCGGAGACGGGAGGCCTGCCGCATGGCGCCACCCAGATCCCCTCCGGCCGCAGCCTTGGGCACGGCGCCGGCATGGCAACCGGTGAGGACATGGAGATCGTGGTCGGCCGCGGCGGCGGCCAGGTCGTCCCAGTTGTAGATCGGGTGACCCTTTTCCCCCCGCATCTGTGCCCTCGTCACCAGATTGGACAGGCTCCGGTACCCGTTGGGGGATCCGGCGAGCAGCACCAGATGGTCGGTCTCGGGGAGGTTCGTCGGTTTGGCGCCATGCGAGCGCACACTGCGCCCTCGACGCAGCCGACCTTGACCTCCCTTGGCCCGGGCATGACGATGCTCATCCCATTCCTGAGCGGCCGCCACCGGGTCACCGGGGCCGGCCGGATCGGTCTCGAGCCCGATCTCCACTCCGTAGATGGCGGGTAGCCCGGTTTCCTTTGCCGCCTGCCAGAACCTCGACACTCCGTAGAACCCGTCGTGATCGGTGACCGCCAATGCCTCGTAGCCGAGATCGATGGCCCGTTCCACCAGGTCTTCGGGATGCGAGGCGCCATCGAGGAAGGAGAAATTGGTATGACAGTGCAGCTCGGCGTACCCGCTCACCAGCTCACTATATCGAACGTATGTTCGATGCGAGTCGAGACTATGTTCCCTTCCGTATGGACACTCGATCCACAGTCATGGATTGGGACACGGCGCTGCGCGATTCGGATTGGGAGAAGGCCCGGTCTCTCCTGGCAGATGACGCCACCTACGTCGCCCCAGATCCACCCATCAATTGCGCGAGCGCAGACGAGATCATCGATCTGATGCGTTCGTTCAAAGGCGTCAACCCCGACGTCGAGTTGATCGACCTCGACGCCATCGGCGATCACGCCATCGTCAGCCTTCGGCAGCCCGCCTGGGACTGGGAGTGGTTCCAGGTCATCACGGTCGCTGACGAGCACATCGCCCGTCTCGAGGACTTCGCCACCCGAGAGGCCGCGTTGCTCTGCAATCGGCTCCGGTTTGGGGGGAACATGAGACGGTTCACAAGGATCCTGGCACTGACCTTCGTCATCGCATCCTGTGCTGCCGACCCCGAGACCGCGGTCACCTCCTCAGTGCCGTCCACGGTGCCCAGCACAGTCGAGACCACCACCACGACGGTGGCCACGACCACAGCTCCTCCCACCACCACAGCCACCACAGCTCCGCCTCAATCCTCCACCACAGCTCCGCCTCAGCCCTCCACTACAGCTCTGCCTGACTTCCCACCGGAGCGCGCATCACTCGAACATGGGGCCGACACTTGGGTGGTGGTCCTTGCCGGCTCGGCGACACCCGACGACCCGGTGTTGGCCGAAGCGATCCTGGCTGCAGAGGACGCCGGATATACAACCGGTGCGACAGATTGTGATGCCGGTGCGCCTGCGGCACTGGGCCAACCGGACGGAAACTCGACCGTGAGTGTCTACCTCGAGAACGAGGCCGACGCCCGTGCCGCTCTTCTCGCTTTCGAGGCACGCGGAGTGACCGGGGTGGTGGCGCAGGTGAAGACCTTCTGCCTCGACTGAGCTTCAGCTCCCGCTGAGCGAAAAGTGCATCCAGTCCTTGAGCGAGCTCCAGTTCCCTCCCCAACCCCAGCCGATCTCGGCGAAGGACTCCGTGGCGACGTCACCCGGCACGATCATCCCGACCCGCACGTCCTCCCGGTCGACATAGGCCGACGCCAGCTCAGGCAGGACCAGGTCGCCCTTGAGATAGGGATTGTGGAACGGGTTGATGTCGATGCCGGTGCCATAGGCGTGCTGTGACCACGACGTCGAGCCCACGGCAGGGCGGCACACGAATGATGTGGTGTCGTTCCAGTCCCCGGTCGGGTGGGCATCGATCTCTTCCTTGGTGATGACCCGCATCTGCTCGATCGGGAATCGCGCCTCGTGCAGTCTCTCGAAGATCTCGACCACCTGTTCCGCCACGGCGGCGTTCACGATCATCTCCCCGGTGTGGAAACGCTGGTCGAACCCAAAATGGGTCATCGTCAGATAGGAAAGCTCGTCGAGGGCCACGGGGCACTCCGGAACCCAACTGGAGCGAGCCAGGACATCTGGCGGGATCGGGTTCGATCGTCGAGTGAAAGCCCTCGTCGGTGGGCGGCGGCGAGAAGATCCAACGTCTCGAAGTGCCTGTCCTGCATCTCGGGGGGTGTCGGCTGCACCACGCCGAACTCGTCGGGCCGGAGCGGCAAGCAGCCTGGTCCCCAGCCAGTCGGGCCGGGCATAGGGATTCGTGGTGGTGGTCGTGGCGACCGTGGTAGTCGTAGCCAGAGTTGTCGTCGTGGTCGTGAGCCTGGGTTGTGGTCGTGGGGACCGTCGACGTGCTGGAGACAGCGGTGGAGGTGGGTGCACACCCGGCCACGAGGACCAGGACGGCAACGAAGCCCCGTCGCATGGCATCGACGGTAACCCGGCCGGGACGCAATCGGCGGAGACGTAGGATTGGCCGATGACTGCGGTCAGCCAGGCTGTTCGGGACTTTCTCGCCACCGGTCCTCTGGGTCACGTGGTGACCCTGAATCCCGACGGCACGCCGCACGTCACCCTCGCCTGGGTTGGCGTCGATGGTGACGAGCTGGTCTGGTCCAGCTTCTTCGATCAACACAAACTCGAGTCGTTGCGGCGCGATCCCAGGATCACGATCTCCTTCCAGGCCAACGAGCACAGTGGCGAAGGGCTACATCCGTACCTGGTGGCAAAGGGCACCGCCCGGATCACCGAGGGTGGGGCGATGCCCGTGATGGACCGCCTGGCCGAGGCCTACATCGGCCGGGCGCCGTGTTCCCCAATCGGGACATGCCCGACGGTTTCACCGTCCATGTCGAAGTGGAGCGGATCTACGGTCTCGGCCCCTGGGCGGAGCGATAGTTTCCGAGCGGAGGATGTTTCCGTGCCAGGAGGAACCGCATCCGCGGTCACGAGGTCGATCAGGTTCGGCGAGGTCCGACTCGTCACCTGACTGTTGCGCGTGATCGGCACGATGTCGGGTAGGACCACAGCCAGCAGCCACCCGATCACGACGACGACGGCCGCGCCCAGGAAGACCGTCACGGCCGAGGCGACCAGTCTCCTGCCATCTGCGATGACGATCCCAAGAGCCGTACCGATTATCGGCACACCGAGTGGGGCGACGATCATGGCGCCGATGACGGTGGCAGTCGAGTTTGCCAACAACCCGGTAGTGGCGATCACCGCGGCGAGGACGAGAAGGACTGTGAATCGCCAGCGTTTGGTCGCGGAGTCGCCGATGTCGAGGAAAAGCTCCTCACTCAGCTCGGGCAGCGTTCGACGCTGTCCTCGCACCGTCACCACGGGCCTAACCCAATGAGCGGATCGGGACTAGCTCCATGTCGGGCAAAGTAGCACCCGGCTAGCGTCGGTCCTTGGAGGTAGTCATGTCATCGATCACCAAGACCATCAGGTTGTCGGGCCAGGCCGCCGACTCGATCGAAGACGCCGTGAGGACCGTCCTGGCTCGGGCCGCCTCCACCATCTCGGACATACAGAGCTTCAGGATCGTGGAGGTCGGGGGCTCGGTGGACGACTCCGGGGTGCCTACCCAGTTCAGCGTGACCCTCGACATCACCTTCGGGATCAAGGACCCGGTCGAGCATGGCTGATCCGATTCTCACCGACCACGAGATCAAGACCCTGGAGCCACAGTCGAGTCTCGCCGTGCGGGTTCGGGTACCGATGGATCAGCTCGACCTGGGGGCGCTCTTCGCCACCCATCTCCCCCGTCTCCACGCCGTTGCCAGCGACGGCGGCCCACCGTATGGCAGGTATCACGAGTTCGGCCCAACCCAGGCCGATATCGAGATCGGAATCCCGGTCGACGTCTCGCCCGATCTCCCCGATCAAGGGGACGGTGAGCACCCGATAGAGCCGTCCCAGCTCCCGGGAGGGCCGACAGCCGTGGTCATCCATCACGGGAGCTACGAGACACTTGGTCCCGCCTACGACCTGCTCCACGATTGGATCCATTCTCAGGGTCATGAAGATGGCCCCGGGCCGTGGGAGTCTTATCTCGACCTTCCCGACCAGGTGAAAGACGAAGCGAGCCTTCGGACGGTGTTGCACTGGCCTCTCCTGGAGAGATGACCGGGCCGAGGCGTCAGAAATGAATACCCCCATCCCCGAGCCCGCGTCATTGGGCAACGGGATCCACCTGATCCCGGCACCGCTGCCCTTCAAGAGCCCGGCCTGGGTCAACACGTACGCCATCGAGGCAGACGGTGGGATCCTCCTCCTCGATTGCGGCACCGACTGGGTGCCGGGGCGGGAAGCGATCCGTGATGGGTTCGACAGGCTCGGTCTGGATGAATCGGCGGTCCACACGCTGGTCGTCTCGCATCTCCACCTCGATCATGTCGGCATGTCGGCCCGACTGGTCACCGAGTTGGGCTGCCGGTTCGTCATGCACGAGAGGGCCGCCAAACTGGTCGATCGGTACAACGACACGCCCGGGTACGTCGATCGTCTCCTCCGGATCGGCCGGACTCATGGCGTCCCAGCCCGTGTGTTGGGATCGGTCACCGGCGACCTGGCCACCCGCCCCGAGTACATGCCGCTCATCGATCGACCCGATCACACGGTCGTCGATGGAGAGCGGATCGACATCGGCGGAGGGCGCTGGCTCGAGGTGATCCACACCCCCGGGCACGAACCGGCCCATATCTGCCTGCGCGACTCCAGAACAGGCATCCTCTTCTCCGGTGACCACGTGTTGCCCCGCATCTCCCCGGTGATCATGTGGGATGAGGATCTCGGCGATCCCCTCGGCAACTATCTGGCCAGCCTCCAGAAGCTCCTCGGAATGAATCCGGGAATCACCTACCCGGCCCATGGCACTCTGATCGACCGGGGCGACGAGAGGGCACGACAAATCCTTCTCCATCACGATCGTCGGCTTCTCGACATGGCCGAGCTGGTCCGATCAGGCGATACCACCGCATGGGAGGTGATGCTCAAGTCGTTCCGCCCCAACCTGACCCCGTTGGAGGCGAGGCTGGCGTTCCTCGAGACCGTCTCCCACCTCGAGCATCTCAAGATGACCGGGCGACTCCAGACCGAGCAGCGCGACGGGACCGTGGTGTTCCGCCGCTGATGGTTTGTTCGCATCGAGTCGACGGGTAAATCAGGTCAACGCAAACGGAGGGACACATGCCAGTCCATCGCGGCAAGGATGGGAAAGGCCCCTATTACCAGTGGGGCGACTCGGGCAAGAAGTACCACTACCAGCCCGGGGAGAAGAAGAGCAGGGACAGCGCCAAGCAAAAGGCCACCAAGCAGGGCCAAGCGGCTCGCGCCTCGGGCTACAAGGGTTGAGCTTTCTCCCCGAAGGGGGAGCCGGCCGGAGGGAGTCATCCCTCCAGCAGGTGGACGCCGTAGGCAACGACGAACCCGACCACCGTCAACACGCCAACGGGTCTGCCTGCGTGCTCGTATGCCTCCGGCATCATCGAGGTGGCCAGCATCGTGAGCACCGCCCCACCGGAGAAGGCGAACACGAACGAGATGACCCCGGTCGAGGCCCCGTCCAGGAGTACGTAACCGGCCGCCGCGGCGAGGCCACACGCCAGGACCACGGCACCCCAGATCGCGAGCACCAACCGTCGCTTCCACCCGCCTTCGATCAGAGTCGTGGTGGCAGCGATCCCCTCCGGAAGGTTGGAGATGAAGACCGCCACCAACATCGCGACACCGATCTCGTTGGTCTGGAGCAGCGTCAGACCGAGGACCGCGGTCTCCGGCACGCCGTCGAGCAGTGCGCCGAGGAGGATCGAGAGCCCGGCCCCCTCTTCAGCGTTCGGCATCACGTTGCCCTGACGTCGTCGCTGGAATCGCCCGATGAGCATGTCGCCGAGGGTGAACGCCGCTGCTCCAGCGAAGATGCCGAGGGTGACCGCCCAGGGGCCTCCTCCGACCTCGGTCGCCTCGCCTATCAACTCGTAGGAAACTGCGCTGAGCAGAACACCGGCCCCGAAGGCCATGATCAGGCCCAGGACGCGGCGGTGTGGTGGACGGCTCAGAGCGACCAGGGCTCCGATCAGGAGTGAGCTGGCGGCAAACAAGCCCCAGAGAAATGCCTCGCCCACGTCAGTTGGCGCTCAGCACCGATTCGACCCCGAACTCACCCTCGGAGTACAGGACCTCAGCGGCTCGAGCTGCCGCCTTCAGATCATCCTCCGCCTGCCGCACCAGCTCGATCGACTCCGGGCCGGCCGAGACCGACACCGAATCCACCTCGGCCCGCATCGACACCTTGGCGTCTGATTTCGCCTTTCGCACGGCGGAGAGGACCGCACCGGTTTCAGTCAGAACCGCAGGGTCCCCGGAATAAGGGGCAAGCTCCTCGACGCTGGGCCAGGTCGCCCGGTGAACCGACCCCTCTCTCCACCAGGACCAGACCTCCTCCGTCACAAAGGGCAGGAACGGGGCAAAGAGCCGCAGATACACCCCGAGCGCCATTTGCAGCGCGGCATGAGCCGATGCGCCCTCGCTCCCTCCCTCGTATGCCCGCCCCTTGACCAATTCCAGATAGTCGTCCGTCCAGGTCCAGAACGACCGCTCGATGATTTCGAGAGCACGGGCATAGTCGAATGCCTCGAACGCCTCGGTCGCCCGCTCCACCACCGTGGCAAGGGCGGCCACCATCGATCGGTCGAGCGACGCCGAAATAGCGGATGCGTCGACATCTTCGGCGAACCCAAGAGCGAAGCGTGACGCGTTAAGGATCTTGGTGGCGAGACGGCGCCCGATCCTCATGACACCGTGGTCGACCGCCGTGTCGGTGCCGGGACGACCGTTGCAGGACCAGTAACGGACTGCCTCCGCACCGTGCTCTTCGATCAGAGCGTGGGGCGTGATCACGTTCCCCCTGGACTTGGACATCTTCTTTCTGTCCGGGTCGAGCACCCAGCCGTTGATCGTGGTGTCTGCCCAGGGCAGATCATCGTGCTCGTAGTGGGAGCGGACCACGGTGGAAAAGAGCCAGGTGCGGATGATCTCCGGGCCCTGGGGTCTCAGGTCCATCGGGAACACACGGGAGAAGAGATCGGGATCGTCGTCCCAGTGCCCGGCGATCTGCGGGGTGAGCGACGAGGTGGCCCAAGTGTCCATGATGTCCGGATCGCCCACGAAGCCTCCCGGCTGGCCTCTCTGTCCCTCTTCGTAGCCCGGTGCAACCGCCGACGTCGGGTCGACGGGCAGGTCGCTCTCGTCGGGAACGATCGGGTGCTCGTAATCGATCGTCCCATCCACACCCACCGGATACCAGACAGGGATGGCCACGCCGAAAAAGCGCTGCCGCGAGACCAGCCAGTCGCCCGTCAACCCATTGACCCAGTGCTCGTAGCGAACCTGCATGAAGTCCGGCACCCAGTCCAGCTCGGAACCGCGTTTCAGGAACTGCGTACGCAACTCCTGATCCCGGCCACCGTTGCGGATGTACCACTGCCGGCTGGAGACGATCTCGAGAGGACGGTCGCCGTTCTCGTAGAACTTGACTGGATGGGTGATCGGGCGCGGCTCTCCGTCGAGATCGGCCGACTCGGTCAGGAGCTCTTCCATCCGCTTCTGGGCCTGATTGGGGTAGAGCCCGGCGATCTGGCGATACGCCTCATGACCGGACTCCGACTCGATCCAGTCTGGAACGTCCTGACGAAGCCGACCGGTCTGCTGGATCAGGGCACGGGTGGGCAGATCGAGCTCCCGCCACCACGTGACGTCGGTGGTGTCGCCCCAGGTGCAGATCATGGCGATGCCACTCCCCTTCTCCGGGTCGGCCAGATGATGGGAGACGACCGGAAGCTCGACCTCGAAGAGCGGGGAGGTGACGTTCGTGCCGAAGAGACCCTGATACCGCTCGTCTTCAGGATGGGCGACAAGGGCGACACACGCCGCGATCAACTCGGGACGGGTGGTCTCGATGAAAAGCGGAGAGCCGTCCGGTCTCCGGAAGGCGACCCGGTAGTAGGCGGCCGGCCGTTCCCTGTCTTCTAACTCGGCTTGGGCGATGGCCGACTTGAAATCGACATCCCAGAGGACCGGCGCCTCCTGGGAGTAGGCCTCACCACGGGCGAGGTTCCGCAGGAAGGCCTTCTGGCTGGTGCGCTGGCTGTGGGTGTCGATGGTGGCGTAGCTCTGCGTCCAGTCGACGGACAGCCCGAGCGTGCGCCACAGGTCCTCGAACACCTTCTCGTCCTCGGCGGTGAGCCCATGGCAGAGCTCGATGAAGTTGCGTCTGCTGATCGAGATCGGTGGATCGGAAGGCTCATCAGGAGGCTCGAAGTCAGGGTCGTAGGGCAGGGTCGGGTCGCAACGCACCCCGTAGTAGTTCTGCACCCGCCGCTCCGTGGGGAGGCCGTTGTCGTCCCAGCCCATCGGGTAGAAGACCTCCTTCCCGCTCATCCGGCGGTATCGGGCGTGCGCGTCGGTTTGGACGTACCCGAAGACCGACCCCATGTGCAGTGATCCGGACACGGTCGGGGGCGGCGTGTCGATGGCGAAGATAAGGGCGCGCTCCTTGGAGCGGTCGAACCGGTACGTGCCGTCGGTCTCCCACCGCTCCATCCACTTCGCCTCGAGCCCTTCGAGGGCAGGTTTCTCCGGGATGCTCCTGGTCATCGGGGCGTGAGGGTACCGGTGGGAGGTTGACGGGTCCGCACTGGGCAACACGGTCGTAACGCTCCCGGAACGCCTGCAGCGGTAAGTTCGTGATGTGAACGAGCCGGCACCCAATGCGGTCTGGCATCGACGGCTGGCGATCGGCGCCGCCGCTTTGATCGCGGCCTTCTATTTCGGCTCGTTGTTCGTTTTCGGGAACACGGGACCGTGGGGGTGGGCCGACGCTCTCGGCTTTTCGCTGTGGATCTCGTTGTTCACCGTGGTGGGAGTGATCATTGCCTTTCATCGACCGGGAAACCGGATCGCATGGATCTGCCTCGGATTCAGCGGCGTGTGGTCGATCTGGGTCTTCCTCGAAGCGGTCCTCGCTTACGAAACCGCAAATCCCGGCTCATTGAGCCGGCCTGACTTGATCGCCGCACTCGCCTTTCCGTTGTGGGTGCCAGGAGTGGGTTTGATCGGATTCCTTCTCTTGTTGTTCCCCGACGGACGCCTCCCCTCGCCTCGATGGCGGCCAGTCGCCTGGCTGCTCAGTGGAACCATTGCCGTCCTCACGGTCACCGGTTTCTTCCTTCCGGGAGTGATCCAGGAAACGGTATATGTGAACCCTCTGGGCATCGAAGCGCTGGATCCGTTCGATCAAGGAGCACCTGGTTTCGCCCTGGTATTGATCCTCGTTTTCTGCATCCTTGCTTCGGCCGTTTCCGTTGTGGTCCGCTATCGAAGGGCGGTCGGGAGCGAACGCCTGCAACTGAAATGGATGATGGCGGCTGGGGTCGTGGCGGCTGTCGCCTATGCGCTCCTGTTCGTATGGGACAACTTCGACATCCAACTGGTGTGGGCGCTCATTCCGATCGCCATCGGGCTGTCGATGCACCGGCACCGCCTCTACGACATCGACCGGCTCATAAGCCGCACGGTCACTTACGCCGTGGTCGTCGGGATCCTTGCCCTCGTCTTCTCCGGCGTGGTTCTTCTCCTGGGAAACGTTCTGCCCGGGGACGATGCGCTGCCCGTGGCTGCGTCGACATTGGCGGTGGCCGCCATCTTCAATCCCTTCCGGCGTCGGGTCCAGGGCCGGGTCGACCGGTTCTTCCATCGCTCGCACTACAACGCCGAGCTCGTTGCTGCCGGATTCGCCGGCGGCCTTCGTGACGAGACCGACGCCGACCAGATCGTGCGAGGTTGGGTCGGGGTGGTGTCGGAGACGATGCAGCCCACCGCACTCGGAGTCTGGACGAGAGAGTGACGAGTGCGTATGCTCATATCCGACATGAACCGGCTCTTCGCCCACACCCATCATCACCATCACCCTTCACGGGTCGGATGACGATGGGCTGAGACTGAGAAGCCACCAACGCAAACGCCGACCCAAGCGGTCGGCGTTTCTCGTTTCCGAGGGCGATATCCCGGCCGCACGGCGGGAAGGAACCCTGACATGAGCACCGAGCCGACGATCCACCTGGCCGTCCCCAAAGGGCGAATGGAGACAGGTGTCTTCAACCTGCTCTCCGCCGCCGGCATCGAGCTCCATGTCGGACAACGGGGTTACCGACCGGTGCTATCCGAGCCCGGGTTCGAGGTGAAGCTCCTCAAACCACAGAACATCGTCGAGATGCTGGCGGTCGGGACCCGCGACATCGGTTTCGCCGGCGCCGACTGGGTGGCCGAGCAGCAGGCGGATCTGGTCGAGTTGCTCGACACCGGTCTCGATCCGGTTCGCATCGTGGCTGCCGCCTCCGAGAGCCTGCTCGATGAGGGCGGCAATCTCCCGAATCGGAGACTCGTCGTGGCCAGTGAATATGAGCGGCTCACCCGGTCCTGGATAGCCGATCGACAACTCGACGCCTCATTTGTTCGCTCCTACGGGGCAACGGAGGTCTTCCCACCGGAGGACGCCGACGTCATCGTCGACAACACCGCCACCGGGGAGACCCTCGCCGCCAACGGGTTGGCCGTGGTCGATGAGCTGATGCCGTCTTCGACCCGTTTCTATGCGAGTCAGGGCGCCGTGGCCGACCCCGACAAGAAGAGCGCGATCGACGGGCTGGTGTTGAGCCTGCGCTCGGTGCTCGATGCCCGGAAGAGAGTCATGCTCGAACTGAACGTGTCGCTGGCCGATCTCGATGCCGTCATCGACGCACTGCCTGCCATGCGCGAGCCCACGGTGGCCACACTCCATGGTGGTGCCGGCATGGCGGTAAAGGCGGCCGTGCCGCGAAACGAGCTCCCACGATTGATCCCCCGGTTGAGGCAACTCGGCGCCACCGACATCGCGGTCTCGAAGCTGGAGCAAATTGTCCCATGAGCGCCCCTGCCACCTACCTCCCACCCGGCTTCGCCGTTCCCATCGACCTGGACCTCTCCAAGAACGAAGGGCGAAGCCGGGCCGAGGAGCTCCTCGATGCGATAGACGACCCGCGGCGATTGGTCGGTCGTTACCCGGACACGTCTCCCCTTCGAGCCCGGCTTGCCGCCCTGCACGGGGTGTCCGAGGATCGGGTCCTGGTGACAGCCGGCGGCGATGATGCCCTGTCCCGTTGTTTTCTGGCCCGCGTCGCTGAGGCCGGCGAGGTGGTCAGCACCTACCCCACATTCGAGATGATCCCCCGCTACGCCGAGCAACGGGGTGCGACGTTGTCGGAGGTGCCTTGGTGGACCGGGCCGTTTCCCGTTGACGAGGTGCTCGCGACCATCACCGAGAACACCGACGCAGTGTTCATCGTGTCGCCCAACAACCCGACAGGCGGTGTGGCGAGTGAGATAGACCTCCTCAAGGTGGCCGGTGAGGCGCGCTTACTCGTTGTCGATGCCGCGTATGTCGAGTTCGCCGACTCTGACCCGACGCCCGCCTTGCTCGAGCAGGCCAACGTGGTGGTGACCCGGACCATGTCGAAGGCCTATGGGCTCGCCGGTCTCAGGGTCGGCTATCTGCTCGGATCCCCCGAGCTGGTGGCGGCCATCGGGGCCTTTGGCAACCCGTACCCGGTCTCTGCGCTCTCTGCCGCCCTGGCCGAGACCCGGCTGGACCGCCCCCCATCCGAGCTGACGACATTCGTCGACGAAGTGAGGAGGGAACGAGTCGTCCTGACCGGCACCTTGACCAGTCTCGGCGCCCGCCCGCTCCCCTCGCAGGGCAATTTCGTCCTCGCCGAGTGCGACGACGCCGAATGGGTGATATCGGCTGCTGCCTCACTTGGCGTCGGCCTGCGCCGGTTCCCGAGCCGGCCCGGGCTCGAGTCGACGGTCAGGATCACTGTCCCGGGCGACACCGACGATTTCGATCGGCTGGTGACGACCCTCGGCGCCGTGTTCGACCCTCAGGCGATCATCTTCGATCTCGATGGCGTGATCGCCGATGTCAGCGGCTCCCAGATCCACGCCATCGTCGAGACGGCCCGTAGCTTCGGAGTGGAGATCGAGCCCTCGGACATCGAAGCGGCCAAGACAGATGGCAACAGCAACGACGACTGGGAGCTGACCCGACGTCTGTGTTCCGATCGGGGCGTGGACGCCCCGATCGAGGTGGTGACCGAGCGGTTCGAGACCCTCTATCAGGGGAGCGGATCCCAGCCGGGGCTCAAGTTGGCTGAGACATCGTTGGTTGACACCGAGACCTGGCAAAAGTGGGCCGCCCGCCGGCCTCTGGGCGTGGTCACCGGGCGCCCTCGCTCCGACGCGGTGGAGTTCCTGGAGCGATTCGGCCTCCTGGATGCTCTCAGCGCTCTGGTGACGCGTGACGATGCCCCACTCAAACCAGACCCGGCGCCGGTGCTGAAGGCTCTCGAGATCATGGGAGTGACCCGGGCCTGGATGCTCGGCGACACGCCCGACGATCTGGCGGCGGCACGCGGGGCGGGAGTGGTGCCCATCGGGGTCATCGCCCCCGGCGACGACCCGGGACGGGCCAGGGAGAGACTCTCGAGGGCCGCTCGCATTCTCGACAAGACCACCGATCTAGAGGAGATGCTGCCATGACACGACGATCCGAGATCAACCGAGCGACCACCGAGGTCACCATCACCGGCCATCTGGACCTGGACGGGTCCGGGAAATCCGAGGTCAAGACCGGGCTCGGCTTTCTCGACCACATGCTGGCGGCCCTGGCAAAGCACGGGCGATTCGACCTGACCCTCACCGCCACCGGCGACACCGAGGTGGACGACCATCACACGGTTGAGGACTGCGCCATCGTCCTCGGGCGCGCCTTCGACGAGGCACTCGGGGATCGCACCGGCATCGCTCGTTTCGGATATGGCTACGCCCCACTCGACGAGTCGTTGAGCCGGGCGGTCGTCGACCTCTCCGGACGCCCCTGGCCCGAGGTGTCGATCGATTTCACCCGGGAAACCATCGGTGAGGTTGCCACCGAGAACATCATCCACTTCCTCAGGTCATTCGCCATCGAGGGTCGAATGGCGCTCCATGTCGACCTGATTCGTGGAGACAACGACCACCACAAGGCCGAGTCGGCGTTCAAGGCACTGGCGATCGCCCTCCGGGCGGCGGTGGGCGCCGACGGGGACGGTGTCCCCAGCACCAAGGGAACACTGACGTGAGACGGGTGACCATCGTCCCGACCGGGACGGCCAACACCGCGTCGGTCGTCGCCGCCCTGAACCGCCTTGGGGCCGATCGTCGAAGAGGCGGCTTCGGCTGACGACGTCGAGACCTCGTCGGGCGTCGTCCTCCCCGGGGTCGGAGCCTTCGGGGCCGCCATGGACAGGATCGACTCGCTGGGCTTCGCCACCGCGCTTCGGGAGAGGATCGAAGCCAATCGTCCCACCCTTGCGGTGTGCGTCGGAATGCAACTCCTGAGTCGGGACAGCGAGGAGAGCCCCGGTGCCACCGGATCTGAAGGTGCTCGAAGAGACGGTGGGCCGTTTTGGTGATGGAGTGACGGTGCCCCAGATGGGCTGGAACCGCGTCGAGCCCGGCCCCGGCTCCCGGTTTGTCCAGTCGGGCTGGGCCTACTTCGCCAACTCCTACCGAATCGACCGGCTCCCCGAGGGATGGGTGGGCAGCAGCACCGACCACGGTGGCGAGTTCGTCTCCGCACTGGAGAGAGGTGACGTTCTCGCCTGTCAGTTCCACCCCGAGCTCTCCGGCGAATGGGGCGCCCGGCTCCTCGACCGCTGGCTCCAAAGAGTGGAGACGGCGGCGTGACTCTGGCATCACGTGTCATACCGTGTCTCGACATCAAAGACGGGCGTGTCGTCAAGGGGGTCAGGTTCCAGGGTTTGCGGGACGCAGGCGATCCGGTGGAATGCGCCGGCTTGTACGAGCGCCAGGGTGCCGACGAGATCGTGCTCCTCGACGTTTCGGCCACACCCGAGGGCAGGGGCCACGCGCTGGAGACGGTGCGGGCAGTTCGCTCCGTGCTCTCCATCCCCCTATCGGTCGGAGGAGGGGTGAAATCGGCTGACGACGCCGGACGTCTGCTCGAGGCAGGCGCCGACAAGGTGGGGATCAACACCGCCGCCGTGTCACGCCCCGGGCTCATCGGTGAGATCGCAGAGAGATTCGGGACTCAGTGCACCGTTCTGGCTGTCGACGCCGCCGCCGGCGCAGCGGGTTGGGAGGTGGTGGTGGAAAGCGGCACGAAGAGGACCGGGCTCGATGTCGTCGAGTGGTGCCGCAAGGCGGTGGCGATCGGCGCCGGCGAGATCCTCCTCACCAGTTGGGACCGCGATGGGACGAGGTCGGGCTACGACCTCGACCTGATCACCTCGGTCTCGTCTGTGGTGACCGTCCCTGTGATCGCCTCGGGCGGCGCCGACCGGCCGGGCCACCTGGTCGCGGCGATCGAAGCCGGGGCCTCGGCGGCGCTCATCGCCTCGATCCTCCACGATGGGGACACGACGGTGGGAGAGCTGAAAGCGGCGTTGCGGGAAGCCGGGATCGTGGTGCGCCCATGATCATCCCATCCATCGACATATCCGGCGGTCAGGCGGTCCAGCTGGTGGGCGGCGAGACGCCCGCCATAGAGGCCGGTGACCCACTCCCCATCCTGGAGCGCTTCGGCCTGGTCGGCGAGGTCGCCGTGGTCGACATCGATGCCGCTCGTGGCGAAGGCGACAACGCGGAGCAGATAACCGAGCTGTGCCGGAGGGGACGCGTCCGGGTGGGGGGCGGGATTCGGGACCTCGCCACCGCCAGGCGATGGCTGGACATCGGCGCCGAGAAGATCGTCATCGGGACCGCGGCGACACCGGACTTGCTCGGCGAGCTACCCCCCGAACGGGTGGTCGTCGCACTCGACTCGCGAGACGGCGAGGTGTTGAGCCATGGCTGGCGACAGGGGACGGGGACTGGAGTCCTGGAGCGGGTCCAGCAGCTGAGGGGCCTCTGCGGCGGGTTCCTGGTCACTTTTGTCGAGCGGGAGGGCCAACTGGCCGGGACCGACATCGATCGAGCGGCGACGGTGATCGAGGCTGCGTCGCCGGCGAGGGTCACCATCGCAGGAGGGATCACCACCCCCGAAGAGGTGGCCGGGCTCGACCGGATGGGCGCCGACGCACAGGTCGGTATGGCCCTGTACGGCGGGCAGCTCACCCTGGCCGGGTCGCTCGCAGCAATGATGCACTCCGACCGCCCCGACGGCCTATGGCCAACAGTGGTGGTCGACGAATTGGGGGCCGCCCTGGGGCTCGTCTATTCGAGTTCGGAGAGCCTGGGTCGGGCGTTGGAGGAACGGCGAGGCGTCTATCACAGCCGCACACGCGGGGTCTGGGCCAAGGGCGAGACATCGGGCGCAACCCAGGACCTCTTGGCGGTCGACATCGACTGTGATCGGGACACGCTCCGGTTCAC
This sequence comes from uncultured Acidobacteriota bacterium, assembly GCA_963725075.1. Lineage (GTDB taxonomy): Bacteria > Actinomycetota > Acidimicrobiia > Spongiisociales > ZC4RG35 > JARDZU01. The sequence continues at coordinate 6,661 of CAVRXA010000013.1, read as the reverse complement.
CGTCAGACAGAGCGAGCCCGGGTTCTGTCACACCAGCGATCGAACCTGTTGGGGTGAGGACCACGGCATGGGGCGCCTGGGGAGACGTCTCGGTCAGATCGCTCTCTCCGACGACTCCGCATCGAACACACGAAAGCTCCTCGAAGATCCCGACCTGCTCGCTGCCAAGTTGACAGAAGAGGCGGCGGAACTGGGAGCCGCTCAAACCAACGAAGAGGTGATCCACGAGGCCGCCGACCTCCTCTATTTCCTCCTGGTGAGGGCCACAGCCACGGGTGTCGCGCTCGAAGATGTGGCCCGGGAGCTCGACCGGCGAGAGCGCCGAACCACCCGTCGGCCGATGACGACGAAGGAGAGCCTCACATGAGATCGCTGCCCCGTATCGAGGTCCTGCCCGCGGTCGTTCGACGCCCTGCCGACTTCGATACGGGTGCTCTCATTGGCGAGATCCTCGATGAGGTGCGTTCGGTCGGCGAGCCTGCGATTCGCCGTTTCTCCGAGCATTTCGGCGACCTGGCCCCGGGTGATCAGATCGTCCACGACCGGTCAGACTTGGAGAAATCCCTCGATCGGATTGGCCCCGACGAGCGCCAGACATTGGAGAGAGTGGTCTCGCGGATCAGGCACTTCGCCGAGGCTCAGCGGGAGGCCCTGGTCGATGTCGATGTCGAGGTGACCGGAGGACGGGCCGGGCATCGCTGGGTTCCGGTGGCATCGGTGGGCGCCTACGCGCCGGGAGGGCGATATCCCCTGCCCTCCTCGGTCCTGATGACGGTGATACCGGCATGGGTCGCCGGAGTGAAGACAGTTTGGGTCGCCTCACCACGCCCAACCGACGTCACCCTGGCCGCAGCCGCCGTGGCCGGGGCCGACGGCCTGCTGGCGATCGGTGGCGCCCAGGCCATCGCCGCCCTGGCCTTTGGCGTTTTGTCTCCTGCCTGTGACCTCATCGTGGGCCCGGGGAACAAGTACGTGACAGCCGCGAAGAGGGCGCTCTTTGGTGAGGTCGGGATAGATGGCCTTGCCGGTCCGAGTGAGATCCTGGTCGTCGCCGACGACCGAGCCGACCCTGCGTTGGTCGCCGCCGACCTGCTTGCCCAGGCGGAGCACGACATCGACGCCCTCCCACTTCTGGTGACAACCAGCCTGCGTCTGGCCAATGACGTGGATCACCAGATCGAGCTCCAGCTTGCCGACCTGCCTACCTCGTCGGTTGCGCGGCAAGCACTGACCAACGGCTTCTCCCTCGTGGTCGGCTCGTTGGATGAAGCGGTATCCGCCGCCGAGCAGGTGGCACCAGAGCATCTGGCGTTGCACGTCGAGCAACCTGGGGACCTGTTGGGGAAGCTCACGTCCTACGGCTCGGTGTTCCTCGGTGGGCGTAGTGCCGAGGCGTTCGCCGACTATGGAGTCGGCCCCAACCATGTCCTCCCCACTGCGGGCGGAGCGAGGTTCCAATCCGGGCTGTCGGTGATGACGTTCCTCAAAGCCCCGACCTGGTCACGTCTCGACGACCCATCGGAGTTGATCGAGGACACCGTCCTCCTCGCACGTCTCGAGGGGCTCGAGGGTCATGCCCGGGCGGCGATGATCCGGGTCGAGCCGTGACGGCTGATTGCCGACCTCAGCGGGCGGCAGCCACCACATCGAGAATGGCATCGATCACGAGCTGGGGGTCCGCCTCTTCGACCGCGTGCCCGGTAGTTACCACGATCTGCTTCGCGCTGGGACTCAACACCAGCCAGCCCTTTTGGTCTTCGACATTGGTCCGCGCGCCCGGCTCGGCATCGGGCCCGTAGTCATTGGAGATGACCGTCACCGGGATGTCACCGATTTCCGTACGTGCCGCCCATGCGTCTTTCTCCACCTGGAGGTAGTCCCGCTTCTCGATGTTGGACGGACTGTCCCAGGCTGTCAGCTCGACGATCTCGGGTGGCGGGTCGATGAACGGTGATGGCGTCTCGACAAAGACCATTCCCGCCACCTCGTCGGGGTGAGCGAACGCATATCCAGCCGTGATGTATCCGCCCCCAGAGGTCCCCACGAGCACGTATGGCCCTTCCACTTCGGCCGAATCGAGAAGAGCTTCGAGATCCCCCACCAGCTCCGACAATCCGCGTGGGCCGTCAGCAGGATCGCTCCGCCCCAGATTGGCCCGGTCGTATACGCAGGTTCTGGTCACGGCTGTGATAGCGGGCCCGGCGAAGCCATATGAGCCGCTGGTGTCCTCATCTCCGCCCTCCATGATCACGGTCGGGCTGCCCGACCCTCTGCAGCGGAGATATAGGCCCCGCCCGCCGATGTCGACGACTTGATCGATCTCCCCGGCGGTGGATGCGGTCGACGTCGTGGTCGACGCCGCGACGGTGATAGTCGGGGTCGAGACAGACGAGCTCGGTCCGGTGCTGTCCGGGGCCGTGCAACCCACTGAGACGAAGAGCGTCAGGAGTGCGAGCAGGATTGGCTGCTTCGTCCGACGCCGAGAACCGACGGGTAACACCTGGCCACTCTATGCACGCCTAGGGTGGCGAGACCCGGCGAAAGGAGTGCAATTGTCGGGCGAATTGGCCTTTGTCGAGTTCGGTGTCGAGGACGTCGAGAAGGGGCGGGTCTTCTACGAGGGCTTGTTCGGGTGGAAGTTCGAGCAGGGGACCTCAGGCCAGGGGTACGTGGTCTCCCTCCCCAATGTCGGCGGAGGGATTCACGGTCAGGAACCAGGCGCCGCCCCGTATCTCTTCTTCAGGGTCGACGACATCGACGCCGCCGTCGAGAAGGTCCAGGAACTGGGCGGATCCATCGACGAGATCGACGTCGAAGGGGACGAAGAATCGATCGCGCGCTTTGGCCGGTTCAGACTGTGCAAGGACGACCAGGGCTCACCATTCGGCCTTCATCAGGCTCCTCTGCCCATGTAGTCACATGTTTCGTCGGTATTGCCCGCCGACCTCGTAGAGGGCCTTGCTCATCTGCCCTAAGGAGGCGACCTTGGCCGTCTCCATGAGCTGGGCAAAGATGTTGCCCCCCGAGACTGCGGTCTTCTGCAGCTCCTCGAGGGCTCTCGGCCCGGCGTCTCGGTTCCGATCCTGGAAGGAGCGCACATTTGTGATCTGGCGGTCCTTGTCCTCGGTCGTGGACCTGATCAGTGCTTTGGGTATGACGAACGGAGAGCCCTCCTTCGAGATGAAGGTGTTGACCCCGACCACCGGGTAGACGCCGGCCTCCTTCTGCTGCTCGTAGTAGAGCGACTCCTCCTGGATCTTGGTGCGCTGGTACTGCCGCTCCATAGCTCCCAGAACTCCCCCGCGGCTGTTGATCCGATCGAATTCGGCAAGCACTGCCTCCTCCACCAGGTCGGTGAGCTCCTCGATGACGAAGCTGCCCTGGAGCGGGTTCTGATTCTTGGCCAGCCCCAGCTCCTGGTTGATGATGAGCTGGATGGCGAGGGCTCGGCGCACTGACTCCTCGGTCGGAGTGGTGATCGCCTCGTCGTACGCATTGGTGTGGAGGCTGTTGGTGTTGTCGTAGATGGCATACAGCGCCTGCAGCGTGGTCCTGATGTCGTTGAACGAGATCTCCTGGGCATGGAGGGACCGCCCCGAGGTCTGCACGTGGTACTTCAGCTTCTGAGATCGCTCGTTGCCCCGGTAGCGACGCCTGATGGCCTTCGCCCAGATGCGACGGGCGACACGGCCGATCACGGCGTACTCGGCGTCGATGCCGTTGGAGAAGAAGAAGGAGAGGTTGGGGGCGAAGTCGTCGATGTCCATGCCCCGGGCGAGATAGTTCTCGACGTATGTGAACCCATTGGCCAGTGTGAAGGCGAGCTGGGTGATCGGGTTGGCCCCGGCCTCGGCCATGTGATACCCGCTGATCGAAACCGAGTAGAAGTTTCGGACGTCGTTGTCGACGAACCATTGCTGGATGTCCCCCATCATGCCGAGAGCGAACTCAGTGGAGAAGATGCACGTGTTTTGGGCCTGGTCCTCCTTGAGGATGTCGGCCTGCACGGTGCCCCGCACCCGGGAAACGGTCTCGGCCCTGATCAGCTCGTAGACATCCGCCGGGAGCACCTGATCTCCCGTGACTCCGAGGAGTCGGAGCCCGAGTCCGTCGTGACTCTCGGGCAGGTCACCCGAGTAGACCGGCCTGGGGCGGTCGCCAGAGATCTCGTCGATCCGGGCCTCCACCTCCTCCCACAGGTGGTTCTCGGAGATGTGACGCTCACACGCCTGGTCGACGGCCGCATTCATGTAGAAGGCGAGGATCATCGGGGCGGGCCCGTTGATGGTCATCGAAACCGACGTCGTGGGATCGGACAGATCGAAACCGGAATAGAGCTTCTTGGCGTCGTCGAGGGTGGCTATCGAGACGCCGGAGTTGCCCACCTTCCCGTAGATGTCTGGTCGCTCATGGGGGTCCTCGCCATAAAGCGTCACCGAGTCGAAAGCAGTCGAGAGCCGCTTCGCCGGCATGCCCGCCGCCAAATAGTGGAACCTGCGGTTCGTCTGCTCCGGCGGCCCCTCGCCAGCGAACATCCGGGCCGGGTCCTCCTCTGCTCGCTTGAAGGGGAAGACGCCTGCGGTATAGGGAAACTCGCCCGGGACATTCTCCTGGAGCAGCCAGCGGAGCCGGTCACCCCACGACCGGTAGCGGGGCAGTGCCACCTTGGGCACCCGGGTGTGGCTCAGCGTCTCCTCATGGAGCGGGACCCTGATCTCACGACCCCTGACGTGGTAGATGAACTCGGTGCCTGAGTACTCGGCGATCATCGCTTCCCAGCGCTCGAGAGATCGGCGGTTCTCCGGATCGAGCGCCTCGTCAGCCTGGCTGATCGCTTCGTCTAGACCTCCCCCCTCCCCGCCTGCGGCGGTAGTCCCCCCTTCGGGAGGAGAAATGAGTTCCCGGGCTCCCTCGAGTCGGTATAGAGCCTCTGCGAGATCCGACTGCGCGGCAGCCCAGGTGTCGTATTCCCGATTCGCCTCCACTATCTCGGCCAGGTACCGGGTCCGTTCCGGGGGGACGACGTGCTGTTTGGCCTCGTCGTGCAAGGGGAGATCGAGCCTCGACTCGAGGGCGAGACCGTGTTGGGTGAGCTCACCGAGGAAGGCCCGATAGAAGCGGTTGGTCCCGGGATCATTGAAATCCGAGGCGACGGTCAGGTGGATCGGAAGCTCGTCGTCGTTGGCGGTGAAGGCCAAACGGTTTCGCTTGTACTGCTTGCGGACGTCTCGGAGCGCGTCCCGAGCCCCTTCCTTGTCTGCCTTGTTGATCGCAACCATGTCGGCGAAGTCGAGCATGTCGATCTTCTCCAACTGGGTGGCAGCCCCGTACTCGGGGGTCATCACGTAGATCGACGTGTCCGAGTAGTCGACGATCTCGGTGTCGGACTGCCCGATCCCGGATGTCTCCAACAGCACGAGGTCGAACCCGGCGGCCTTGACCACTTCGATAGCGCGCTGCACATGCGGCGAGAGAGCGAGGTTGGCCTGACGGGTTGCCAGCGACCGCATATACGCCCTCGGGTGGGGAAGGGAGTTCAGCCGGATGCGGTCACCGAGCAGCGCGCCTCCCGAGCGGCGCTTCGACGGGTCCACCGAGATCACGGCAACCAGGAGATCCTCGAAATCGAGGAGGAACCGACGCAACAGCTCGTCGACGAGGCTCGACTTACCCGAGCCGCCGGTGCCGGTGATCCCCACCACCGGGGCTGAGGAGCTGGCAGCCAGGGACTCGATCTGCTCGAAGACATCCTGGTATTTCTCGGGAAAGTTCTCTGCTGCCGAGATGAGAGTGGCCACCATCCGGGTGTTGCCAGCTTCGAGGTCGTCGAGATCGAAGTCCTCGCCCAACTCCCCGGTGGCGAAGTCGGATCGGGCCAGCATGTCGCTGACCATCCCCTGCATGCCCATCTCACGCCCATCGTCGGGCGAGTAGACCCGGGTGATCCCGTGTGCGGCGAGCTCCTCGCCCTCATCGGGAAGGATCGTCCCACCGCCCCCACCAAAGATGCGGATGTGCCCGGCGTCCCGTTCCACGAGCAGGTCGCGCAGATAGCTGTAGAACTCCATGTGACCACCCTGATAGGAGGTCACCGCGATGGCGTGGGCGTCCTCCTGGACGGCCGTCTCCACGATGTCGAGACCGGTCCGGTTGTGACCGAGATGGATGACTTCGGCGCCTGAGGCCTGAAGAATGCGACGGAAGATGTTGATGGAGGCGTCGTGGCCATCGAACAACGTCGTGGCGGTCACAAAGCGGACCTTGTTGGCCAGATTTGGCCTGTCGGGGGAGGCCTCCGTCATTCATCCCTTCCGCTGACTAGCTCAAACTGTACCCAGGATTTGGGCGTTCTCTCCCTTGTTCCCACTTCACACAACCGAGTAGATTGACGTCGGGATGTATTACACGGGGCGGCTAAAAGCACAGAGACTTGAGCCGACCGCGGTCACGATCGAACTCGCAGAGGGTCGATTCCGCGTGGTCGCCGGGAAACGGCACCTTGGCTCATGGCCGATCGACACTCTCGAGATCCACCGGACATCGGTTTATCGCTTTGCCTTCGACATCGAAGGGGACACCTTCGAGTTCTTCCCTGAGGACCCGTCGGCCTTCGCGAACGCAGCCGGGGCGATCATCGATTTGACCGAAACCAAAGGTCGTT
>CAVRXA010000012.1:0-47934 GCA_963725075.1 uncultured Acidobacteriota bacterium | reverse complement strand
TCCCCGGCCCAGGCCAGAAGGACGACAGCCCGTGCTTCTTCGTGTTCCCGGCTACGAAACGCGGCTGCCAGCTCATCGACCAGATCTTCGGGAGCGACCGCCTCCAATGGAGGTTCGTTGGGGAAGTTCGAGGTTTCAAACATCGAACATATGTTCGATACAGTACGGACGACCACCGACAAATTCAAGGTATTCGCAGCAGAAATCTAAGAAAGTTGCGCCCGTACTCCTGGTCGTGCAACCGTAGCCCCGCTGGTCGTGGCAACCTTCCCGACGTGACCACCACCAGCGCGCGGACGGTTCGCCTGGGCGCCACGGATTATCCGTTGGTGCTACCCAGCATGCGCGATCCACGCCTGCATCTCGCCAGCGTCATCATCACGATCCACGTGCTGGGTCAGGTGGCCCTCGATTTTCGGGTGTCGGTGCCCCAGATCCTCGCTGCCATCGTCACCTGCGCCCTTCTCGAGGTGACGCTGACATTTCGCAAGACCAAGCAGGTCGTCTGGCCCGCCAGCGCCATGCTCACCGGGAGCGGCGTCGCCCTGATCCTCCGGATCGTCGGCCAGGAACGTGGGGATCACTGGACCTGGGACGGCTGGTACCTATTCGCCGGGATCGCTGCGTTGTCCCTGCTCACCAAGTACTGGATCCGATATCGAGGGACCCACGTCTTCAACCCATCGAACGTCGGGCTCGTCGCAGCTTTCCTGGTGCTGGGGAGCGAGGTAATCGAGCCGCTCGACTTCTGGTGGGCGCCGCTCGACTTCTGGATGCTTGCTGCCTACGCCGTGATCTTGGTCGGCGGTGTCCTGATCACCTCCCGGCTACGTCTGCTGACGCTGGCCGCCGTTTTCTGGTTGACGCTCGCCGTTGGTCTCGGGGTCCTTGCTGCCTCGGGACATTGCATGACCGCAGCGTGGGCTCTCGAGCCGGTGTGTGGGACCCATTTCTGGTCGGTGATCGTCGCGTCGCCTGAAGTGCTCGTCTTCCTTTTCTTCATGATCACCGACCCCAAGACCATCCCGGAGGGGAGAGCAGCGCGGATCGCGTTCGCTGTCTGCCTCGGTGTGATTTGCACGCTGCTGATGGCGCCCCAGACCACCGAGTTTGGGGCAAAGGTTGGCCTGCTCGCCGGACTCGTGGTCATGACACCCCTTCGCTTCCTCCTCGACCGTGTCTTCAGGTCGGAGAGGATCGAATCGTTGGCGACGTCCTCGAAGAATCGACCGGAGCAGGCTTTCGTCCCGGGCGCAGTCGTTGGAGCCCTTCTCGTGGTGATCCCACTGGTCATCGTCATCGCCGGGGCGCCGGCGCGGGAGACGGCGCAGGCGGCCACGGTCGCAGCCCCGCGGCCCGAGGTCGAGATCGACCCGGCACAGCTTCCCGAAGTCACCGTCAGTGCCGACGCTGAAGCGCTGCAGGGCGAGGTGAATCCGAACGCTGTGGCCCTTGGCTTGGCGCAGGCACTCGCTGTCGAAGCCGAGGCGATCCGTCGCGCCGACACGTCGCTATTGCGATCGGCCGACGACGGGGAGCGCCTCATCGAGATGGAACGGTTGGTCGAGCAGACGGCGACCAGTGGTGTGTATGCGGTTCCCACCCACACCTTTGACTCCATGCACGTCGACGTCGCGCCCAATGAAGAGACACAGGACGCAGCCAGCCTCGGGCTCGTGGTGACGGGGACGGTCGAGACGATCACCTACGATGCCGCCGGCGTCGAGCAGGACCTGGCCAGTGAGCCCTTTTCCACGACCTTCGTCCTGCGGCCCGAGGTCGGAGACACCTGGCTGATCGTGGACGAGGTGCAGGATGGCTGACAACCCGGTGATCAAGATGCTGGGGCGCAGACTTCGTCTCGCGGTAATCGGGGGCGGTCTGGGGAGCTTCATCGGCGAGATGCATCGGACCGCGGCACGCCTCGACGACCGCTACGAGTTCGTCGCCGCTGCTCTCGCCGGACCCGGAGCGGTCTCGGGCCGCCGCCGTCGATCTCGGCCTCGGCGGCAGACCGCGCCTACGGGGATGCCATCGCGATGCTCGAGGCCGAGGCGCGCGGCCGGACGGCGCAGACGTCGTCGCGATCATGACTCCCAACGACAGCCATCACCAATATGCGATGGCGGCCCTCGACCGTGGCTTCGACGTGATCTGCGACAAGCCGATAACCAACACACTCGACGAGGCCCTCGACCTCGTGAAGGGGTTCAGACCGGTCTCGTCTTCTGCCTCACCCACAACTACACCGGCTACCCGTTGGTGCGTCAGGCGCGGGCGATGGTCGAGGACGGTCAGCTGGGCGAGATCAGGCTCGTCCAGGTCGAGTACGTCCAAGGCGGCAAGGCCGACGAGAACGGACCCTGACCCTGCCGACGGCCTTCCCTGGCGCTACAACCCCGTGCGTGGCGGCCCGTCGCTGGTGATGGGCGACATCGGCACGCACGCTCACAACCTGGTCCGCTTCGTGAGCGGTCGCGAGGTCACGGAGGTCTCAGCGCAGATCGGGCACATCATCCCCGGGCGACTCGTCGACGACTACGCCGGAGCCCTGCTCCGCTTCGACAACGGTGCGCGAGGCTCGTTCTGGGTCACCCAGACGGCGGCGGGCGTCGAGAACGCTCTTCGGCATCCGGGTCTCCGGCACGAAGGGGAGCCTGGAATGGCACCAGGAGCAACCAATGCGGCTGCCGTTCACCCCGCTGGACGGGCCGGCGGAATGGCGAACTCCCAACGGGCCCGGGACCCTGCCCCTGGCCGCCCGGTCCACCCGGATCGTCGCCGGGCATCCAGAGGCATTCCTGGAGGCTTTCGCCAACATCTACTCCGATGCAGCCGAGGCGATCGCCGCCCGGCGCAGCGGGACTGAGCCCGACCCTCTCGCCATGTATTTCCCCAACGCCGTCGACGGTGCGATCGGTCTCCGCTTCGTCGAGGCAGTCATCGCGTCCAACCGGGCCGGCGGCATCTGGACCGACGCCGCTACCCCCTAACTTTGGAGGTCTCCCTCGTTCGTCAGGCGGTTGGTCTCCATCTGATATTCGGATTCGAGACTCTCGACGTGGTCGGTGAGAGGTGCCAGGGCTGTCATCTGTTCCTCCAGGGCGTTACCCAACTCGGTGTCAATTTCAGCGTCGAGTTGAAGCTGTGCCATCTTCATCGATACCGCCACTAGCGACCTATGGATGTCCTCCAAAGCGCGCTGGACCTTGTCTCTGTGTTCCAATGTCTCTGCCATGCTCATCCCCGGTGTAGCGGGAGTCCTCTTCTATGCAACAGATCACGCTCATTCTGGCGCGGTAGCGCTCATGGGCGCTCCCTAGCCCGTCATCGTCATGACCCGATCGGGCCGGAGGAGGAACGGGGAAAGGTAGGCGGGGATGTTGGAGAAGGGGAGCACATCCGGATGCAGGTCGATGCCGAGCGCGTCCCTCATGAATTCACGCCGGGCGGTGATTCGCTGCCAAACGTCCGGATAGCGATCGGCCAGCGTCGCCCGTAGTGCCTCGTCCGCCAGGGCAATGCCGTCCTCGATGTTGGTGGTGAAATACTCGGTGCCCGTAGCCGGGATGATGTCCACCTGAAGCGCCATCCCGGACGCGAGTTCGATGTCGGATCCGGGACCCACCGGTGAGTTGACCCATTCATCGAGATGGATCTGATGACCCGGGTTGAGGAAGATGCCAAAGAAGGGGTCGCCCCAGACGCCGATCGATGATCTCCTGGAGCGCGCCGCCCTTCTGCCCGACGTGGAGCGCCCCATACCACTCTGCCACCGCCTCGAAATAGGGAGCCACCAGACGATCGACGTAGTCGCCGATTTCCCCGGGCAAGTCCTCAGGGCCTTCCGCCACGAAGCCGGCCCGACAGTTGAGAGCCCCCCAGATCCCGAAGGCGACCGTGAACCGGTCAGACCGCTCGATAGGCCGGTCACCAGGACTGAGCAACCCGAGCGAGGCCCTTGGACCGGCGGTCAGCATCAGGTGACAGGAGAGCGGTGTCCCGTTCCACTCGAGCAACCGGACCGCCTCTTGCTCGGTCAGGCCAGGACGCAGCCCCTCGAGCACCCGGCGCACGCCGCTCGACGTGTGGCAGGCGGCCCACTCGTAGTAGGCGAGCTGTTCCACCTCGTTGATGACGCGCAGCCCATCGGCGGCCCCGACCAGGATGTCGGTCGCGTTCTCGACCGCGCCATCCGGTCCGGTGATCCGGCGCAATTCGTCGACGATGAACGCGGGGAGATCGATGACCCCCTTGTCGTCGAACACCTTCCACCCCACCACGCCCACCCTGCTCCCGGCACCGATGCCCTCCTCAGCCAGGATCTCCCCCAGCGGGAGTGATCGATCGCGCGGCTGGCTGGGGAGGCTGAAGTCCTGAAAGAGGTGGCGCCGCATGGTGAGGGGAGAGGCATCCGCCATGCCCCAGCATTCGTTGCCAACGAGGATGGCCGGCACATCGTCATGCCCCACGACGAGGAGAGCCTCTTCGAAACGCGGATCGAAACCGGTCAGGTAGGAGAGATTGGCGCTGTGCTCACGGTCGGCGTACACCACTATTCGGTCAAGCCCTCGCTCCGCGGACCGCTTGCGAAAACGCTCCATGCGGTTCTCGTAGACGAGGTCGGGGATGACCGGCGTCGAAGCCGGCATCCCGAAATCCGGCAGCTCCACCTCGGTGAGACGAGCCCCGGTCATGAGATCATTGGCCCGGATCCCACACCACGGCTTCGTCGGCTCCCTGCTCGATGATCATGAATTGGTTCGAGCTCACGTTGATCCATCGCCCCTTCTCTCCATCCGGCCACTGCACCCGAACCTCAACGCTATCCGCGTCGCCGACCCCGAAGTGGGTCCAGCCGAGTTGACCACCGGCGTGCCCTCCGCCGATGGTGATTTCCCGCTGCACGATGCGGTTGCCGACCTTCACCTCGATCCACGACCCGATTCCGTCGACGTTGGGCGCCGGCTGCTCCAGTCGTAGGCCGATCCAGTTCCCCATATCAGCCGGAGAGGCAGAGTCACCCCACCCGGTGTTGCGCCACAGCTTGACGTTCTCCCGCCGGGTCACCTCGATGAGATCGAGCATCCCGTCGAGGTTGAAGTCGACAAGGGCGGCGCCGCGAGAGCGTGCAAAGTCCACGATCCCTGCCTCATCAGCCATTTCGGTGAAACTGCCGTCCGGGTTGCCGATCATGAGATTGCTCGGGTCCCTCGAGGCGTAACCCTCCTGGGCCTCGACGTTGCCCTTGGAGATGAACAGGTCGATGAGGCTGTCGTTGTTCACGTCCTGGAACTCGGGGTGCCAGGCGGTCGACGGCGCTGCCCGATCTCCCGCATAGGGGCGATGTGCCGTCACGCCTCGTTCGAAGGCGATGTCGGTGTAGTTCGGTTGCGATGACCCGTCGGCGAGGGTCTGAAGCTTGTTGTCACCCTGGCTGGTGAGGAAGAACTCGGGCAACCCGTCCCCGGTGAGATCGTGGCCGGCGATGCCCATCCCCCAGATCTGCATCGGCTGCCAGCCCTCCTCTTGGGTGTAGAGCCGGGGTGGCTCAGCTTCAGCGACTCGCCAGAGCTGCTCTTCGCCGTTCCGGTAGTAGTGACGGTCGTTGGTCATCCGCAGATCCCGGCGACCCGATCGGTCCCAGTCACTGAACAGGACCGACAGGGTGCACCAGCCAGGGGACAGGGCCACGGGCTCGCCGTATCCATCGCCCTCGGGACGGAACAGATAGTGATCGGCACAGGTGCCGGTCAGCCGGCCGTCCTCCGCCAGGTAGTTGCCGAAGGCGAGCGTCGGCATCGCGGCATCGCCCTCCCAGGTGGCGCTGAACCCGACGGTCCAGTCATCCTGTGCGTCGAGGGACCAGGTCTCGTTGGCCCGTTCGAACGTGCAGTCTCCCTGGCCGCGCAACAAGACGTCTTCGCCGAATCGGAGCACGGCCAGATCGGTGTGGGAGTCGCTGTCGATGTCGATCGGGTAGGCGCCGGTTACCCCGGTGAGACTGCTCGAGGTTGCGTCCAGAAGCTGTCCGAATCGAAGGGCACCGCCAATCGGGCTGTCGTTGCGATAGAGGCCGCTGGGATTGGTGCCCCCGGCCAGATAGAGGTCGCTGCGCCCGTCCTCGTCACAGTCGAGCACGGCGACGCCGCCTCCGACGAAGTACTCGAAGTCTCCGTCATAGACGTGATCCACACCGGCGCTCCCGGACTCATCGACGTAATGGGGCGGCGGCGACGCGGCCTCGGGCAGGTCGGGCCAGAAGGCGGCGATGGCGCCGGTTGCGAGTGCGCCGGCGATCAAGGCCCCGGCCGCCACTCCGCCGATCAGCCACGCCCATGCCCTTCCGGTCACGTTTGCCGCCTTTCGGGACGTTTCGACACAATGCCGCATGGGTCGATTGTGTCGAGTGGAGGAGGCTATGAGGTGACGGATCCAGTCCGTTGGGGCGTCATCGGCTGTGCCGACATCGCGGTCAGAAAGGTGATTCCGGCCATGAGCGGGTCGGACCTGAGCCATGTCACCGCGATTGCCTCTCGGTCGGCGGAGCGGGCCCGGGCCACAGCCGACTCCCTCGGCATCCCCAAGTCGTACGGCAGCTACGAGGAGCTGCTCGGTGACGAGGAGATCGAGGCGGTCTACATCCCCCTCCCCAATCATCTCCATCCGGAGTGGACGATCGCGGCCGCCAAGGTCGGCAAACACGTGCTTTGTGAGAAGCCACTCGCAACCAGCAGCGAGGTGGCCAGACAGATGATCGACGTGGCCGAGCGGTCCGGGGTGAAGCTCATGGAGGCATTCATGTACCGCCTTCACCCGCTGTGGGTCGAAGTGCGGCGTCTCATCGCCGAGGGCGCCGTCGGGGAGTTGCGGGCGGTCCAGGCGGTCTTCTCCTATTACAACGACGACCGGAACGACATCCGCAATCAGGTCGAGGCCGGGGGCGGGTCTCTCTTCGACATCGGCTGCTATCCGGTCAACGTTGCCCGGATGCTCTTCGACTCCGAGCCCACCGATGTGATGGCCTCGATCCGGCGAGACCCCGATTTCGGCACGGATGTGCTCACGTCGGTGGTGCTCGACTTCGACGGGAGACATGCCGGTTTCATCTGCTCGACTCAGATGGAGAACGACCAGCGCGTTGACATCTACGGGACCGAGGGGCGCCTTGTCATCGAGATCCCCTTCAACATCCCTCCCGATCGCCCGACCCGCGTGCTCGTCGTGTCCGGAGGAGAGCCGCCGGTGGAGCCCGATGTGGTGGTTCATCAGGTTCCTGCGGCCGACCAATACCGGGTGCAGGCCGACGCCTTCTCCCGCGCCATTCGTGACGACACGCCGGTGCCAACGCCACCCCAGGACGCCATCGCCAACATCGAGGTCATGGAGCGAATCTTCGCGGACGCCGCCAACCGTACCTGAGCAGCGTCATCCGGTCCGAGCGCGGGCGTGTCCGGCCGGGTCGGCGATGACCTCCGAGATGGCCAGCTCAGCCGCGCCGATCAGCGGGGCATCGGGTCCCAGCCCTCCGGCTGCGATATCGGCGATGTCACCCGGTGCATCGAGCGCGCCGAGACGAGCGCCTTCGAAGACGGCTTTCTCCAGGAACGGGAAGAGAGGGTGATAGAACCCACCGAGCACGACAAGCTGCGGGTTGAACACGTTGATCAGATTGCCGATTCCCAACCCGAGCCATCGCCCGATCTCGGCCAGGGCATCGAGAGTCTTCTGGTCGCCGTCATCCGCCCTGGCGACGATGGTGTCGACGAGGCCCAGCCCGGTAACGCTCGACGGGATCCCGGCAAGACGGGCCAGAGCTGCCTCCCCGGCCTCGGTCTCCCAGCAGCCTGTCGCCCCGCAACGACAGAGATGGCCGTCGGGATTGATCAGGGTGTGCCCGGCCTCACCCGCGTAGCCGGCAGCCCCCAACATTGGCTTCCCGTCGTGGATGATTCCGGCGCCGATTCCGGCCTCACCCGAGATATAGATGAGATGGGGTACACCGACGCCGACTCCGCGCCGGTACTCGGCGAGGGCGCCGAGGTCGGCTTCGTTGGCCACGAGGACCGGATCGCTCAGCCCGAGCGCGGAAGCGAGCATCTCGCCGAGTGCCACGTTCCTCCAGCCGAGGTTGGGGGCGAGCTGGACGAACCCGTCGGATCTCCGGGTCACCCCGGCGACACCCACACCGACGCCGGTCAGGATCGAGTCGGCTGGCAGGCCCGCGAGCAGCTCGCCGGACAGGCCGGCGACGACTTCGACTGTCTCGGCCGCCGATTCACCTCGGGGTCGCGGTACCCGCACTTGCTCGTAGACATGGCCACCGAGGCCAACCGTGGCCACTGCCACCGAGTCGACCGACAACTCGATGGAGAGAACGACGGCGCCCTGGGGCCGGGTGCTCACCATTGGCGACGGCCGACCCGGCCCCGAGGGGGCGACCGCCGGGCCCTCCTCGACGAGGCCGAGATTGGTCAGCTCGCCGATGAGGTCGGCGATAGTGGAGCGGTTGAGCCCGGTGGTGGCGGTCAGCTCGGAGCGAGAGACCGGTCCGTGGAGGTGGAGGCTCTCCACGCACTGCCGCCAGATTGTGGCGGCGCAGCTCGTCGGCGGCGACGCCCTTGGGCCGGTGATGGGCATCCCTCCCGGCCGTTATCTGGGTGCGGTTCAAGTGTCTCCCGGGAGGTCGATTGGGAGCCAGAAGCTTATGCCGCAATTTGTTGCGGGGTCAAACATATGGCGGTTATGCTCGCATACGTCGGCGTGGGGTCGTCATGGCCCATTCGCGTTCGACTCGTACGGAATTTGCCAACCCTTCGGGGTGGCAACCGGAGGAGGAAGGAAACCAAGATGAAAAGACGCCTAATGGCGTTGGTAGCCGTCATCGCCCTCGTCATCGCCGCATGTGGTGGTGAAGAAGGAGGGGACACCACCGAAGGTGGTGCGGACACGACGGAGGCCGGAGCGACCACCACGGTAGCTGCGGCGACCACCACAGCAGCCGGAGGGGCAAGCACGACCGCGGCAGCGGCTGGCGGCGATTGCGTCGTCGGCATGTCGTGGAACAACTACAACGAAGAGAGATGGGCCAAGCACGATGAGCCCGCGATCGTGGCCGCTCTCGAGGCCGGTGGCTGCGAGTACATCCAGTCGGATGCGGGGTCGTCCGAAGAGCAGCAGATCACCGACGTGGAGAACCTGATCGCTCAGGGCGCCACCGTCGTCATGATCCTGGCTCAGAACACGCAAGCGATCCTGCCCGCGGTTCAGGCCGCGACCGATCAGGGGATCCCTGTCATCGCCTATGACCGCCTCATCGAGGATGCGAACACCTTCTACGTCAGCTTCGACAACGTCCTCGTTGGACAGCTGATGGCCGAGGTGATCTTCGAGCTGGTGCCGACCGGTAACTACTTCATCCTCAAGGGCAACGGCTCCGACGCCAACTCCGACTTCCTCCGTGAGGGGATCGGGTCTGTCATCGATGCCGCGGCCGAGGCCGGCGACATCACCATCCTCGAGGAGGACTACACCGACAACTGGGACCCGGCGCTCGCTCAGACCACGATCGAGCAGTGGTTGAGCGCGCACAACAACGACGTGCAGGCCATCGTCTCCGAGAACGACGGAATGGCGACCGGCGCGGCCGCCGCCCTCGACGCTCAGGGTCTCTTGGGCACGGTGTTGTTGTCAGGCCAGGACGCCGACGTCGCCGCCCTCAACCGGGTGGCGTTGGGAACGCAGGCGGTGTCGGTGTGGAAGGACGCCCGTGCGCTGGGCACCGCGGCCGGAGAGGCTGCCGTGCAGCTTGCCGGAGGCGCAGCGCTCGCCGACGTCGAGGGAACCGGTGAGTTCGTCTACACGAACAAGGAATCGCGGGCAGAGACGGTCTTGACCAGCATCCTGCTGACCCCGGAACCGATCACCCAGGACAATCTCAGCGCGGTAGTCGACGCGGAGTGGATCACGCTCGATGAGCTCTGCGCCGGTGGTGCAACGGCTGCTCCCTGCGGCGGATGATCAACGACTGAAGCGAATCGATATGGACAATTGCGCCCCCGGTCTGGGGGCGCAATTGTCTTCCCGTTCTCTAGTGTGGTGAGCTCATGAGCGTGGTCGAGGCTTCGCCGACCCAGTCGGAGACTCTCGAACCGGCCCCGCGCCGGTCGCTGGGATCTTTCTTGCGGGACAACGAGATCGACACCCGCATGGTGGGGATGATCGCCGTCCTCCTCGTGATCTGGGTCGGCTTCCACTTCCTCTCCGGCGGGACCTTCATCACCCCTCGCAACCTGTGGAACCTCTCGGTGCAGACGTCGTCGATTGCGATCATGGCCACCGGGATGGTGCTCGTCATCGTCTCCCGCAACATCGATCTCTCGGTCGGCTCCATGGTGGGCACGGTGGGCATGGTCATGGCCGTGCTTCAGGCCGAATGGCTTCCACCTGTCATGGGCATGGGGAACTCATGGATCTGGGTGATCACCCTGGCGGTGGGCTTGGTATTGGGAGCCCTCATCGGCGCTTTCCAGGGATCGATCATCGCCTACGTCGGCGTCCCCTCCTTCATCGTCACTCTTGGCGGATTGTTGGTATGGCGCGGAACCGCCTGGCTGACCGCCAGCGGCCGGACCATCGCCCCGATGGACGCCACCTTCCAGCTCCTCGGAGGCGGATCGAACGGATCGCTCGGGGAGACGGGGAGTTGGATCCTCGGCGCTGTCGCCTGTGTCGGGATCGTTGCCCTCCTGGTGATGGGTCGTCGTCGTCGTCGCAAGTTCGGCTTTCGGCTTCGTCCCGCGTGGCTCGACGTCGTCCTCGGAGTCGTGGGCTGCGCCGTCGTCCTCGGCGCGGTCTGGGTGATGAACAGCTACTACATGCCGGAGAACCTGGCCATCCAGTACGCCGAGGAGAACAACATCCCGATTCCCGAAGGTGGCCTTCAGATCCCGCTCGGCATCCCGTATCCAGTGCTGATCCTGCTCGGCGTGGCCCTGGTCATGGGTTTCGTGGCCAACCGGCTCCGCTTCGGTCGTTATGTCTTCTCGATCGGGGGCAATCCCGAGGCCGCCAACCTGGCCGGGATCAAGACCAAGCGCACCATCGTCAAGACCTTCATGACCATGGGCATCCTGGTCGCCATATCCGCGGCAGTCTCGATCGCTCGTCTCAACGCCGCGGTGAGTGGTCTCGGCACCCTCAACGAGCTCTATGTGATTGCTGCTGCGGTTGTCGGCGGTACGTCCTTGTCGGGTGGGATCGGGACCATTCCCGGTGCCATCCTTGGCGCCCTGATCATGCAATCGCTTGCAGTCCGGCATGGTCCTCATCGGGGTCGGTGCTCCCGTGCAGGACGTGGCGCTTGGAGTCGTCTTGGTCATGGCAGTCGCAGTCGACACCATCTACCGACGACGGGCGGCTCGATGACGGTCACGTCACCAAATGGCAGCACGCCTTTGGTCGAGATGAGGGACATGAGCGTCTCCTTCGGGGGTGTCCACGCGGTCAAGGACGTCACCATCGACCTCTACCCGGGGGAGATCCTCGGTCTGGTCGGGGGCAACGGCGCCGGCAAGTCGACTCTGATCAAGACCCTGTCGGGAGCGCAAAGAGCGGACTCCGGCGAGATCTACGTCGATGGCGAGGAAGTGAGCATCACCACCCCACGCGACGCCAAGTTGTACGGGATAGAGACCATCTATCAGACCCTGGCCCTGGCCGACAACCAAGACGCCCCGAGCAACATGTTCCTCGGCCGGGAGCTGAGGACCCGTTGGGGCACCCTCGACGACTCGGCGATGGAGGATGCCACCAGGAAGATCATGGGGAGGCTCAACCCGAGGTTCCAGAAGTTCAAGGAACCGGTCGCCTCTCTGTCCGGTGGCCAGCGACAGTCGGTGGCCATCGCCCGGGCGGTCCATTTCAACGCCCGGATC
Organism: uncultured Acidobacteriota bacterium; assembly: GCA_963725075.1. Classification (GTDB taxonomy): domain Bacteria; phylum Actinomycetota; class Acidimicrobiia; order Spongiisociales; family ZC4RG35; genus JARDZU01. The sequence goes on along the minus strand of CAVRXA010000012.1, from coordinate 35,998 downwards.
CTGATCATGGACGAGCCGACCGCCGCCCTTGGGCCGGCGGAGACCGAGCAGGTCCGTGAGCTGATGCGTCAGCTCAAGTCGGAGGGGATCGGCATCATCATGATCAGCCACGACATCCACGATGTGTTCGACCTCGCCGACCGGATCTCCGTCATGCTCCAGGGGAAGCTGGTGGGGACGGTCAACAAGGACGACGTCACCATGGACGAGGTCCTGGCCATGATCATCATCGGCAAGCTGCCCGAAGAGGTCACCACCAAGGAGCTGGAACAGCTCCACGGCTGATTCCGCTCGGGCTCGACCCGATCTTTCCCGTCTGCGACAGTAGCGCCTACGAGGCACAGTAACATGAGCATCGCTTGTGAACGTATCCCCGCATACGCTTGCAGGCCTACCATATCATCGCTATCTTCCGGGATTCCGGGGCACATGACTGCTCGACGAGGAGGAAACGTCATGCCACCAGACACCGTGCAACTGCTCAGCCCTTCGCGGAGGAACTTCCTCAAGGCGCTCGGGATGACCGCGGCGATCGGGCTCATCAACGCCTGCACCAACGACGGGGCCACCGCCACCACGGCCGCCGGGGGGACCGGCGGGACGGGGAGCACCGCGGCCACCGGCGGGTCAGGAGCGGGCAACTTCCCCGAGACGCCGGCGTGGGAGTTCGTCTTCGTCAACCACGTCACCACCAACCCGTTCTTCGTCCCGACGGTGTACGGGATCGAGGACGCCGCGGCCATCCTCGGCATCCCGACTCCCCAGTGGACCGGGTCGGAGGACGCCGACAACGGGGCGATGGTCAATGCCATGGAAGCCGCCATTGCCGGCGAAGCCGACGGGATCGGGGTCTGCCTGGTCGATCTCGAGGCGTTCAACGGGCCGACCGACGAGGCCCTCGCCGCGGGAATTCCGGTCATTGCCTACAACGCCGACACCCCACCCGACAACCCGAACAACCGTCTCTGCTACGTCGGCCAGGACCTGTACGGGTCGGGCTTCGAGATGGGCAACCGGATCGTCGAGCTCGTCGGGTCCGGGAAGGTGGCGCTGTTCATCGCCACCCCGGGGCAGCTCAACATCCAGCCCCGCATCGACGGCGCCCTGGACGCCATTGCCGAGTCGGGAGCTGACATCGAGGCGATCGACATCGCCACCGGCGCCGCCCTCGAGGATGAGTTGAGCACGGTCGAGGCGTGGTATCTGGGCAACCAGGACGCCACCGGCATGTTCGCGGTCGACGCCGGAAGCACTCAGGCCGTGGGCCAGGTGGTCCGGGATCAGAGCGCCCGGGACAACGGGCTGCTTGGCGCCGGCGGGTACGACCTCCTGCCGGAGACTGTCGAGCTCGTGTCAGAAGGGGTGCTCGACTTCACCATCGACCAGCAGCCCTATCTCCAGGGATTCCTACCCACCGTCTACCTCTATCTGTACAAGCTGTCGGGTGGAGTGGTGACCCCTCCGGAGACCAACACCGGTCTGGTCTTCCTCGACTCATCGTCGGCCCAGTTGTTCCTGGAGACGGCGAGCCGGTTCGAAGGCGATGCAGAGGAACAGGCGATAGTCGAGCCCGTAGGCTGACACGCATAGATGACTGACACCGCTGTCGCCCCGCCCCGGTCCCAGAACATCTGGGGCCGGGTCGGTGGTTTCCTGGTGGCGCGACCCGAGTCGACCATCGCCATCGTGGCGTTGGCCCTCGCGACATACTTCGCAGTGGTCAACCCGGCGTTCCTGACCACGGCCAACATCCGGGTCATCTCCCAGTACATGATCGCCACCGCCATCCTGGCCGCGGGCCAGGTCATGCTCCTGATCAGCGGAGAGATCGACCTCTCGATGGGGAACGTCTATTTCATGACCCCGTTCCTCGTCTTCTTCGCCAGCGAGGCCGGTCTCGTCCTTCCGCTGGCCATCCTGGTCGGCGTGCTTGGAGCGGGGGTGGTGGGCTACCTCAACGGGGCGATCAGCCTCGGGTTCGGCATCCCGTCCTTCATCGTCACCCTGGGCATGGGGTTCGTCATCAACGGCTTCACTCTCAACATCTCGGACGGGTTCCCCAAGCGCGTCCCCTCCACCGGAGTCGGCCGCCGCCATCTTTGGGGACGCCAACTTCTCCGGGTTGATGTGGGTGATCATCATCGTGATCGGGATGCACCTGATCCTCAACCACTCCCGATGGGGGGTTTACACGGTCGCTGTCGGAGGCAACCCCCTGGGTGCGAACGGAGGCCGGTGTCCCGAGCCGGAGGATCAAGATGCGGAACTTCATCCTCGCCGCGATGCTGGCCGGCTTCGCCGGGGTGATCGAGGGGATCAGGGTGGGCTCGTTCGACCCCGGGGCCGGTGTGGCCGGGACCAAGGTGTTCTGGTCGGTGGCTGCCGCGGTGATCGGGGGCACCCTTCTCTCCGGGCGGTTCGGGGACCATCATCGGCGCGTTCCTCGGCGCCCTCGTGCTGGCCATCCTGCAGGACGGGTTCAATCTGCAGGGGGTGAGCGCCTTCACCTTCACCATGGTGCTGGGGGCGGCGATCATCCTGGCCATGATCCTCAATTCTCTGGCGAACAAGGCCCGGATCAGATCGCAGAGCGCCCGGTTATGACCGCTCCGGACCAACGGCGAGGCGATCAGGGCCGAGGGGATCGGCAAGACCTACGGGCCTGTCGTCGCCCTCCGTGACATCAACGTCCACCTCGCCAAAGGAGAGGTCTTGGGCCTGATCGGCGACAACGGTGCCGGGAAGTCGACGCTGATCAAGATCCTCACCGGCTTCACCCAGCCGAATCAGGGGCAGATCTTCATCGATGGGGAGGAGGTGAAGCTGCGCTCGGTGTCCCACGCCCGGGAGCTGGGGATCGAGACCGTCTACCAGGACCTCGCCTTGGTCAACCAGCTCCCCGTGTACGCCAACATGAGTCTGAACAAGGAGGCGGTGCACCGGCCGATCCCCTTCCTCGACAAGAAAGCGATGAGGGAGCTTGCCCGGACCCACCTGGGGGACATGGGGGTCCGCATCCCTTCGGTCGACACCGAGGTTGGGTTTCTCTCCGGGGGCCAACGGCAGGCGGTGGCCATCGCCCGCGCCGTGTACTCCGACGCCAAGGTGATCCTGCTCGACGAGCCACTGGCGGCGATGGGGGCCAAGGAGAGCGCCATCATCATCGACCTGATCCAAGGGCTGAGAGAGAAAGGTGAGGTCTCGATCATCCTGATCGCCCACAACTTCGCCCAGGTGGTGGAGATTTGCGATCGGGTCAATCTGGTCCAGCACGGCCGAATCACCTTCGACACGCCGGTGAGCGAGACCTCGGTCCAGGAGCTGACCGATCTCGTCTCCGCCGAGTACCGGACCCGGGGGATTGGCTGACGTCAGGTAAGTGAGTGAAACGTGGGGGAGAGGGCCGGGTAGAGGGCGCTGAAGCGGGTGTGGGCCGCTTCGTAGATCTCCCGGTCCGATGACGGGGCGGCCACCGGCATCCACCTCGATGACCTTGCCAGTGGCCTGATCGACGGTGTCGAACCAGCCGTTGCCGACGGCGGCCAGCAGAGCGGCGCCGTAGGCGGCCCCCTCCTCGGTGCTCACCACGGCGATCTCGGCATCGAGCACGTCGGCCAGGATCTGCCGCCACAGAGCGCTCCGGATCCCACCACCCGACGCCCGGATCTGCATGGGAGCGGCCATTCCCGACAGCCACCATCAGATCGAGGTTGTCCCGCAACCCGAAGGCGACGCCTTCCATCACGGCGCGGGTCATGTGGCGCAGGTCGTGGCGGATCGTGAGCCCGACGAAGGCGCCCCGGGCCAGTGGATCGGGGTGAGGGGTCCGCTCTCCGGTGAGGTAGGGGAGGAAGAGCAAACCGTCGCTCCCGGGAGGCACCTCGGCCGCACCCGCCACCAGGTCCTCGAACGAGCGGTCGGGGGCCAGGGCGTCTCGCAGCCAGCGGAGACTGCCGGCCGCCGACAGCATCACTCCCATCATGTGCCAGCGACCGGGGACCGCATGGCAGAAGGCATGGACCCGTCCATCCGGCTCCACCGCCGGGCCCTCGGTGGTGGCAAATACGACCCCCGAAGTCCCGAGGGAGAGGGCCACCACTCCCGGTGCGATTGCCCCGACGCCGACGGCATTGGCGGATTGGTCGCCGCCTCCGGCCACGACGGGCGTGCCCGCCAACAGCCCGGTCGCGGCGGCTCCGTCGGCGCTAACCGTCCCGGTGATGTCGGGCCCCTCGTGAGCTGTGGGCAGGAGATCTGCGGCGATGTCGAGGGCTTCGATCACCTCGGGTGACCATGTCCTCGATTTGAGGTCGAAGAGGATCGTCCCCGACCCGTCGGCGACGTCGACCGCGTAGTTGTCGGTGAGGCGGTAACGCACGTAGTCCTTGGGTAGGAGCACATGACGCACCCGCTGCCCAGTTCTCCGGCTCATGCTCCTGCACCCACAACAATTTCGGGGCGGTGAATCCGGTCAGAGCATCGTTGCCCGTGATCTCGATCAGCCTCTGCTTCCCGACCCGGCGCCGGATCTCATCGCACTGGGGGCCGGTCCTCTGGTCGTTCCACAGGATGGCCGGCCTGACCACGTCGCCTTCTCCGTCGAGGAGCACCGAGCCGTGCATCTGTCCGGTGAGCCCGACCGCCTCTATATCACCGGGTGAAGTACCGGTCGCATCCATCACCTCTCGAATCGAGGATGCAGTGCCCTCCCACCACGATTGGGGGCTTTGCTCAGACCAGAGTGGTTGCGGGGTCTCGTATCCGTATGTGGCCGAGGCGACCCCTTTCACCACTCCCGATCGATCGACCAGGATCGCCTTGGTGGCAGTGGTGGAGGTGTCGATTCCCAGGACGAGGGTCATGCAGACCAGATGACCCGATTGACCCGATTCTCGAGGAGCTCCTGGTTGCCGGACACCGGGGTCGGGTCGATGTCACCCGCCGCCACCCTCGCTTCGAGTGACTCGAGAGTCTCCTCACCGGCCAGGATCGACGAGCCGAGGTTCTCCGACCATCCTTCGTATCGTTTCTCGAGTGGGCCCGAGAGGGTCTCCGACTCGATCATGTCGGCCGCCACCAGCAGCGCCCTGGCCAGCGTGTCGATCCCACCGATGTGACCGTGGAACAGATCGGTCCGATCCATCGACTGGCGGCGCAACTTGGTGTCGAAGTTGAAGCCCCCGGTGGTGAACCCACCGCCTCGCAAGATCTCGTACATGGCCAGTGACAACTCGTCGACCGAGTTGGGGAACTGGTCGGTGTCCCAGCCGTTCTGATCGTCGCCCCGATTGGCGTCGATGGACCCGAAGATCCCGTTGGCGACCGCGTAGGCGACCTCGTGATGGAACGAGTGCCCGGCCAGCGTGGCGTGGTTCCCCTCGATGTTGACCTTGTACTCGTCGACGAGATCGAAGCGCTCCAGGAATCCGTGGACGGACTGGCTGTCGTAGTCGTACTGGTGCTTGGTTGGCTCGGCGGGCTTCGGCTCGATGAGCAGCGTCCCGGTGAAGCCGATCTTGTGCTTGTGCTCGGCCACCATGGTCAGGAATCGGGCGAACTGCTCACCCTCCCGCCTCAGGTCGGTGTTCAACAGGGTCTCGTATCCCTCCCGGCCCCCCCACAGGACGTAGTTTGCCCCTCCGAGCCGGTGTGTCGCCTCGAGAGCATGCTTCACCTGGGCCGCGGCGTACGCGAAAACCTCGGGGTCGGGGTTGGTCGACGCCCCGGCGGCGTAGCGGGGGTGGGAGAACAGATTGGCAGTGCCCCAGAGCAGCCGCACCCCGGTGTCGGCCATCTTCTTCTCGGCGTAATCCACCATGGTCTCGAGGTTGGCGACCGACCCGGCAAATGTGTCGGCCTCCGGGGCGATGTCCACGTCGTGGAAGCAGAAGAAGGGGGTGCCCAGCTTGGAGAAGAACTCGAATGCCACATCCATCTTCTGCCGGGCGGCGTCCATCGGGTCCCCCTGTCCGCTCAGCCAGGGTCGATCGAGGGTGCCGGCGCCGAACACATCACTGCCCGGCCAGTTGAACGAGTGCCAGTAACAGACGGCTATCCGGAGGTGATCCTCCATCCGCTTCCCAAGGACGACACGGTCGGGCTCATAGACGTGGAAGGCGAGGGCGTCGTCGGAGTCGAGCCCTCCGAACCCGATCGGCCCGGGGACATCGGCAAAGAACTCATCCGGCATGGTCAACCTCCACTTCCACTCCCGTCGAGAACGGAGGAACACTATTTATGTCGGTGGCTCGGGGCAGGTCCGCTCAGTCGCCGGTGCGCGCCGATTCGACGATGGTGGCGGTGTAGGGACCGCTGGGCGCTTCGATGGTGACTTCCTCGCCAACCTCATGGCCGAGGATTGCGGTGGCAAGGGGTGAGTCGGATGAGATTCGGATGGTGTCGAGCCCGGCCTCGGCCGGGTCCACGATCAGATGGCGAACTTCTTCCCCGTCGTCGAGTCGAATAGTCACCCAGTCGCCGATCTGGACGATGCCAGGATCCTCGGGGATGTCGTAGACATTGCCGGCAGTCGCCAGGACGTACTTCAGTTGCTCCAGCTCACGGAGAGCGAGGTCTTGCTCGAGTCTGGGCGCCATCTCATCGTCTTCTTCTTCGATCGCTTCGACGAGCGCAGGGATCGTTTCCTCTTCGAGACGACGGGCGCGCTCCTCGAGGAGCACACGGCCCTCTTGGGTCAGACGAGGTGGTTCACCTGTCGATGTCATCTCGTGTCCCTTCTTGCCATGGCGACGGAGCAGATTCCGTGGATTAGAGAAGAGCCCGATGAACGACTTTCGCCGCCCTTCGGGCCCTTCAGATCCAACCTTGGCACAGGTCTTTGCATTTGTCCAGCGGGTTGAATGACGAGTCAGTCGTCCTGGCGGACGTGGATCTCACGATGTGCGGCATCGGGCGCGGCGAAGAGATGCAAGCGCTCCGCTTCCTCCCCGACGGCCCTGGCTTCGGCGCGAGACACCTTGCGTTGAAGATGCACCTCGAGCTGCGATGTCTTGCCGTTGCGGCCGATCTTCCACCATCCACTGAACACCCCATCGACGAGGAGGTTGCCCGCCCAGCCCGGAGGCACGATCCCGGGGGTGAAGAACCGTGAACGGTCGGAGTGCCCGAGGAGGACGTTGTCGTACTCGGGTAGGAAACGGGGCGGGGCGGGGGTGTCTTCATCGAGGATCGGAGCATCGGGGGCATCGAGCAGTTCGGAGCCGTCCTCACCGTGAAGGGTGCCAAGGCGGTCCCGCATCCCGTCGACCACCTGGCGGAGACCGTTGAGCCTCGACCACACCCTCATGTCCGAGATCGTGGCCGGCCCGAAAACGGCCAGGTACCTCACGACGATCATCTCGAGGTCCGTCACGTCGGGCAACCCGTCACCGACCCAGCTTTCGAGCGTTGTCCAGGTGGCAGCTCCGGTTCGACCCCACAAACCCCGCGGTGGCACCTGGATCACCGGCAGCAGGTAGGTGACTACTTGCGCCATCGAGTTCCCCGGGATGCCTGGCCACCTCTCTTCCAAGGCCCGTGCCAGATCGACACGGGTCATCGGACGCTCCTCCAGCAACGACCTGCCCTGGTCGAGAAGCGCCGCCCGGTCCATGTCTGCCGTGTCTTTGGCGAATGAGGTGGATCCGAGGACGGCGGCCAGGGTCTCCTGGAGATGTGATCTCAGGAACATGAAGTCTGGTGTGGTGGAAACGTGCAGGGTGGCTCGCATCAGAGCACCTCGAAGCGCCTCACGGCCCTCGATCATGCCCGAGAGGTCCTCGGGCGCGAAGGCCTCGAGTCGGGACCACAGTGCGTAATAGGGATCATGGGGATTCTGAGCCTGCACCCCCACCAGGAGCTCCATCGCCTGGCCCGGTGTGTGCTTCGCCCGCTCGAGCAACAGCTGGCGCCCCAGAGTGGTCCGATTGAGGGCCCGTCTGCTGAGTCGGGCGGTCAATGCTTGATTTCGAGCCCGCCGAACAGGACCGTGGCGCTGACCGCCAGGGTGGGAGCGTCCGCCGGGACTGACTCCTTGGCGGTCGCGTTCTCGATGCCCCCGAAGAGCGGCAGACCACGGGTCACGACATTCCAGCCCTCGGGCACGGTGACCTCCACCGCTCCGAAGGCGGCGAACACGTCGAGTTGGGCGTCGGGCGCGGGCACCGTGTCACGGAGATCCACCTCGGCCCCGCCGAATAGCGCCGAGATGCTCCCACCCTGGAACTCCTTCGAGTGCGATGCGATCTCGCTGCCGGAGAAGATGTTGAAGCTGCTGACCCGGTCGCCGGCCTCGGTCCTTGCCCCGAGCCCGCGTCCGAAGAGCACGAGAAGCCCGACGAAAATGATGGCGGCCGGGATGATGAAATTGCCGAGGTCGATGATGTCGAGGTTGGAGAGGAGAAATGCCACTCCGACCCCGGTGATGATCAGCGCCACCGGCCAGTGGCGCGGGTTGGAGGCGAAGGTGAGGATTCCGGCGAGAACCAGGACTGCCGGCCACCAGGTGCTGAGGATCTCGCCGGCATCGAGCACACCGGCGTTGTCGAGGAGCAGCACCGTGCCCACCGCCACTATGAGCAGACCGAAGAAGAGCCGTCCCCAGTTCATCGGCGGCAACCTACCAGCCGACCTTCAGTCGCCTGCGACGAAGAATCTCCACTCACCGGTATCGGTGATGCCGATGCGCCAGAGGGCGTATGCCCCGAATTCGGCCGACTGGTCCAACTCCTCTTGGGTATAGACGGTGAGAAGTGCCTCCATGTCGGCGGGCGGGATCTCCTCCCACGAGTCGTAGACGAAGGCGGACGGCCAGTAGTAGTGACGGGGCAGGTCCTCGTAGTCCTCGAAGGCGTAAGGAGTGTCGAAAAGCTGGACCAGAAGGGCGAGCGCCGGATAGGTGCCCTCCTCCTCCCACATCGGGATGTTCTCGAATCCGCCACCGCCAAAGCTGGTGACGAAATCGGGAGAGGCCAAGGCCTCGAGTGCCTCGAAGTCGCAGGCAATCGCAGCGGCGGCGATCGCTCGCCTTGCGTCGGCGACCGGAGCCGGCAGCCCGTCCTGCTCAGCAGGCATCGGCAGCCCGGCCGCCGAGCAGTCGGTGTCGACGGCGGGAACCGTGGTGGCCGGCACCGTCGTGACCTGTTCGGGCACGGTCGTCGATACCACGGCGGGAGTGGTGGTGGGGGTGGATCCGCTGGTAGGCCCGGAGTCTTCGGGGCTGGAGATCATCGGGAGCACCCCGAGGGTCACGATCACCACACCGAAAGCGGCGGCGAAGATCAGCCATCCACGAGGGAGGGTGCGGCGAGCCCCGGTTTCCAGCGGGGGCGGCACAGCGTGCTTGGCGGACTGGCGCACCTCCTGGGCGGCCTGCTGCATCCTCTGCTCGAATTCGTCGAGATGCTTCATATCGTCTCCTCGCCCCATGCCACCAGACGCTTGCCGAGATGGGCCCTCGCCTTGTGCAGATGTGCTTTCACAGCACCCGGGCTCACACCCATGACCTCGGCTATCTCCTCGATCGAGAGCTGGTCGACGTAGTGGAGCACCGTGGCTTGGGCCTGTCGTCTCGGGAGCTTCCTCACCTCGTCCCACACCTCGGTGCCTCGCGGGGTCAGCTCAGGAAGCGTGTCCTCGGCGTGTCCCCCGAGCCGGGCCAGTGCCCGCAGCTCGGCGCCGGCCTTGCGGTGAAGCGAGGTGGCCCGGTTTATCAGCACCCGCCGCACCCAGGCCCCGGGGTCGTCATAGCCCGACACCCGGTCCCAGTTTCGGTGGGCAGCCACAAACGATTCTTGGGCGAGGTCCTCCGCCGAGGACCCCGTCCGGAGGAGGGCGCGGGCGATCGCCACCATCCGGGCGTATTCACGCCGATAGAAGCTCTCGAAGGGCTCGACGTCGAGCGCTCCGATCTCTGTGGAAGACACTTGTCTCCTCGATTCTTGGATCGTCCTCACTCACCTAACACGCACAACTGCGCTACTTGGTTTACCCGCAGTCGGCGCTCGTGCACGAAATAGGGCGGTGTGAAATAGATTGGGATTGGTCATGGATCTGAATCGACTCACCGAGAAATCGCAGCAGGCGCTTTCCGAAGCCCAGTCGATCGCGGTCCGCCTCGGTCATACCGAGGTCGACGGCGAGCATCTCCTCCTCGCCCTCTTGACGCAGCCCGAAGGCCTGGTGCCCCGCCTCGTCTCTCAGACCGGAGGTGAGCCCACCCGTCTCGTCGCCGACATGGAGGCCGAGCTCGCCAAGCGACCGAGTGTCAGCGGCCCGGGTGTCTCACCCGGTGAGATCCGGGTGACACAACGTCTGGCCAGGCTCCTCGACACGGCAGAGAGGGAGGCGACACGTCTCAAGGACGAGTACGTGTCGGTGGAGCACCTCATCATCGCCTTTCTCGGTGAGGCGGACACCGCCGCTAAGCGTGCTCTGGCCGAGCAGGGCATCACACGGGATCGGTTCCTCGAATCACTGACAGCCATCCGGGGCAACCAGCGGGTGACATCGGCCTCACCAGAGTCGGCGTACGAGGCTCTGGAGAAGTACGGCCGGGACCTGGTCGCCGACGCCCGGAGCGGGAAGCTCGACCCTGTGATCGGTCGCGACACCGAGATTCGTCGGGCCATCCAGATCCTGTCCCGGAAGACCAAGAACAACCCGGTCCTGATCGGTGACCCGGGAGTGGGCAAGACCGCCATCGTCGAGGGCCTGGCCCAGCGCATCATGCGAGGCGACGTCCCCGAAGGGCTGAGGGACAAGACGGTGTTCGCCCTCGACATGGGGTCCCTGATCGCCGGCGCCAAGTACCGGGGTGAGTTCGAGGAGCGTCTCAAGGCCGTCCTCGGCGAGGTGAAGGCAGCCGAGGGTCGGATCCTGCTCTTCGTGGACGAATTGCACACGGTCGTCGGCGCCGGTGCGGCCGAAGGGGCGATGGACGCCGGGAACATGCTCAAGCCGATGCTGGCCCGTGGCGAGCTGCACATGATCGGGGCCACCACGCTGGCCGAGTACCGAAAGCACATCGAAAAGGACGCCGCCCTCGAGCGGCGCTTCCAGACCGTGCTGGTCGACGAGCCGACAGTGGAGGACGCCATCTCGATCCTCCGCGGTCTGCGCGAGCGCTTCGAGGTGTTCCACGGCGTGAAGATCCAGGACTCCGCGCTGGTTGCGGCCGCTGTCCTCAGCCATCGATACATCACCGACCGATTCCTCCCCGACAAGGCGATCGACCTCGTCGACGAGGCGTGCGCCATGCTGCGCACCGAGATCGACTCCATGCCCGCAGAGCTCGACGAGCTCACCCGGCGCGTTACCCGGCTCGAGATCGAGGAGGCGGCGCTCAGCAAGGAGAAGGACGCCGCCAGCAAGAAACGTCTGGAGGAGCTGCGAAGGGAGCTGGCCGACCTGAAGACCGAGGCGGCGGCGATGCGCGGGCAGTGGGAGTCGGAGCGGCAGATCCTGAGGGAGGTGCAGGAGCTTCGGGCCTCGATCGAACGGGTGCATCGGGAGGCCGAAGAGGCCGAGAGGAACTACGACCTCGACCGCGCTGCCCAACTGCGTCATGGGGACCTTCCTGACCTGGAGCGAAAGCTGAAAGAGATCGAGGAGAAGCTCGCCGCCGAACAAGGTCAGCAACGTCTTCTGCGCGAGGTTGTGACCGAGGAGGAGATCGCCGGGATCGTGTCACGGTGGACCGGCATCCCTGTCAGCCGACTCCAGGAGGGCGAGCGGGAGAAGCTCCTGCGACTCGACTCGATCCTCCACGAGAGGGTGGTCGGCCAGGACGAGGCCGTCCGCCTCGTGGCCGACGCCATCATCCGTGCCCGCTCAGGGATCAAAGACCCTCGTCGACCAATCGGCTCTTTCGTGTTCCTCGGACCTACCGGGGTCGGGAAGACCGAGCTGGCCAAGGCTCTGGCCTCGGCTCTCTTCGACAGCGAGGACAACATGGTGCGCATCGACATGAGCGAGTACCAGGAGCGGCACACCGTGAGCCGCCTGGTCGGGGCGCCTCCGGGGTATGTCGGGTACGAGGAGGGCGGACAGCTCACCGAGGCCGTTCGGAGGAAGCCCTACTCGGTGGTTCTCTTCGACGAGATCGAGAAGGCCCATGCCGACGTGTTCAACACGCTGCTCCAGGTGCTCGACGACGGGAGGCTCACGGATGCGCAGGGGAGGACGGTCGACTTCCGGAACACAGTCATCATCATGACCTCCAACATCGGCTCCCAATACCTGCTGGAGGGGATCACTCCGGCAGGGGAGATCAAGCCGGAGGCGAGGGAGATGGTCACCAGCGAGCTACGACGCCATTTCAGACCCGAGTTCCTCAATCGGGTCGACGATGTGGTGCTTTTCAAACCGTTGACACTCGAGGAGATCGAGAGGGTGGTCGATCTGATGCTCGACGACGTGAGGAACCGGCTCGCCGAGAGGAACACGAAGCTCGAGGTGAGCAAGGCCGCGATGGAGTTCATCGCGGAGCAGGGCTTCGACCCGGTCTATGGAGCTCGACCGTTGCGTCGCTTCATCTCCCACGAGCTGGAGACCCGCATCGGGCGTGCTCTGATCGGTGGGGAGATCCAGGATGGCGCCACCATCAGGGTCGGGCTCGTCGACGGCGACCTGGTGGTGGAGTTCGAGAACCCCGTCTAGCCGTCGAATTGATCCGTCGGACAGTTGTCCTCGACGGTGTACTCCTCCCCGGAGCGCTCGTAGGAGTAGAGGCAATCAGCCGCGCCCACCTGGACGTCGAGCGTGAAGATGTCTTCGTCCCAGTTGTACGACCCCTCTCCGGTGAGGGTGAGGCCGTCCATGAAGACGCATTCCTCGAGGGTGAACCCGTCTGTCTCCTCCTGGGCGGTGAACGTGATGACTCCGCCCTGGTTGCACCCGGCGGGCGTATCAGTCACGGTGTCCCACCAGTAGTACTCGGGCATGTAGAAGATCTCGAACTCGACCGAGTCGAACATCGTCTCGGCGCTGTCGAACTCATCGACGGACTGCGGGAGCAGGGAGATGTAATACCCGACGACGTCTCCCTCACATTCGGTCACGTCGGGTGCGGTGCCCTCCAGGATGAAGCTGGAGACGGCGTCGTCCGGACACTCGTTGCCCCGTCCGAAGATGACGTGTGGCCCGCCTTGCTGGCTGATCAGGTACCCGTCCTCGATGCGGCCCGAGACGTCGACTCCCTGCTGGTACGGGGTGGCGGGGTCTGCGGTCGCGCTCAACACCACGGTGGGCGTTCCCGACGCGACCAGGGGCTCAGGGCGCGTCGGATCCTCGTTGGCATTGGGCCAGAAGGCACAGGGCAGATCGCCGAAGAACAGGATGCCCAGCCGGCCCGGGTTGAGATCAGCGCCGGCCGTGAAGAAGGCCTGCGCTTTCTCGTCCGGCGTCGACCCGGGGTAGTGGTAATCGAGGCATTCGACTGCGTAGTAGATGGCATCCGAGTAGGTCGGATCCTCGATCACGGCCTCGGTCTCGGCGTCGATCCCGAGGTTGAGATAGAGAAGCCTGAGCAGGGGCACCAAGTCGCCCCGACCGCTCTGGGCGGCCAGAGCGCGCAGGAACATCATTCGGTCGTCCTCGGAGTACATCTGCCCGCTGGCCACCACCTCGAGGTCTCCGAGACCGAAACTGCGCTCCTCGGACCCACCGCTGGGCAAGGGGTATTGGGCGGTCAGCGGGCCCTCCATAAGGAGGGCCACCAATCGGTCATAGGCCTCGTCGGCGGCGACACCGAGGTCCGTTGCGCAGAACTCGTCCCCGGCGCAATAGTCCAGCGTGGACTGGAGTGTGTCCCCGAAGGCCGTCGCCTGCTCATCGAAGAAGTCGAGCCCCTCCAGGGTGAGGTCGACAGTCCCGTCGAGGATCAAGCGGGCGACACGGTCTCCGTGGGCGGCGGCATAGGTCTGGGATACCTGGGTGCCGTAGCTCTCCCCGTAGAGGACGATCTGCTCGTAGCCGAACGTGTCCCGAAACACCTCGAGGTCCTCGACGACTTGATCGGTCCCCAGATAGGGAAGCATCTCGGGATCATCCATCTCTGCAACACAGTCGTCGGCGAAGGAGGAGGCGGCCGATGTGAGCGCCTCCTGGTCGAAGCCGAGGGCGGTCGTGGCATCGACCCGGTAGTAGGCGGCGGCCGCCTCCGGGCAGGAGAGGCCTCCAGACATGGCCACCCCCCTCTGATCGAAGAAGACGATGTCGTACGACTCGGGGATCGCCGGGTCCAGGGCATCGGTATAGGAATCGGCCACCGCGATCCCCGAGCTGCCCGGGCCCCCGGTGGCGGTTACGAACGCACCGAGTCTTTCCCCGGAGGCGGGCTTCACGGCAAAAGTCACGGCGATGGTGCGCTCGTCGGCGGCATCGAAGTGATCCATCGGCATGTCGAGCGTCACACAGGTGAATTCCGAGTCGGGGCAAAGACTGGCGTCGAGGTCCTCGAGGAGTTGATCGGTAGCGGGTCGTGCAATCGTGGCCGTCGGGGCGGGCGTGGTCGTCGTGGCAGTCGACTGGGTCGTCGTCGTGGTCCCGGTCCCGGCTTCCGACGTGCACGCAGCCAGCAGCAACAACACCCCGACGTGACACCACCTCCGCATCGGCGGCATCGTACGACGCCTTTGTGGTGGGGTAGGGCATACTCGGGCGGTTGCCACAGCTCCTCGCCCGGTCGCTCGTCTTCATCACATCCGCCGCGGTCCTCATTCTCGAGATCCTCGCCGGACGACTCCTTGCGCCCTACCTGGGGGTCAGCCTCGAGGTGTTCACCGGCATCATCGGTGTGATCCTCGCCGGGATCTCGGTAGGTGCGTGGGCCGGGGGGCGGGCGGCTGATCGGGGCGACCCCCGTCGCCTCATCGGCCCTCTCCTGGTTGCCGGCGGGTTGACCGCGGTGGCCTCTCCTCTGCTGGTGGATCTCGTTGGCCCGGCCGCTTCGACCGGGCCGCTCTCGATCGTCGGCCTCAGTCTCATCGGGTTCTTCGCTCCCGCCGCGGTCCTGTCGGCGATCCCACCGATAGTTGTCAAGATCAGGCTTTCCTCCTTACAGGAGACGGGTTCCGTCGTCGGGACGTACTCCGCCATAGGGACCGCCGGCGCCATATTCGGCACCTTCGTGACAGGGTTCGTCCTGATCGCCGCCTTCCCCACGAGGCCGATCGTGATCGTCGTTGGCGTGGTGCTGGTGGCGCTCGGGGTGGCCGTGTGGCTCGGTCGGACCGCCTGGACTGTCATCGGCCCCGTTGTAGCGCTGCTCTTCCTGAGCGGCTTGGCCCTCGTGTTCGATGGTCCGTGTCAATACGAGACGTCCTATCACTGCGCCGAGGTGGTCGCCGACGCCGCCCGCCCATCGGGGAGGCTGCTGATCCTGGACCGTGGCCATAACAGCTACGTCGACCTCGACGACCCGACCCACCTCGAGTTTCGTTACATCCGGGTGATGGCCGACCTGATCGATGTCGAGATGCCCTCGGGTCCTCTCGATGTCGTCTCCATCGGTGGAGGGGGATTCACCTTGCCCGGGTATCTGGCTGCCACACGACCGGACACCGAACACCGTGTCCTCGAGATCGATGCCTCGCTGATCGATATCGGCCGCCGGCATCTCGGCTTCGAGGACGAGGCCGAGGTGATCGTCGACGACGCGCGGAGATCGATCACACAGGTGGCTCCGGGCTCGGTCGATGTCGTGGTGGGTGACGCATTCACCGGCCTCACGGTGCCGTGGCACCTGACCACCGTGGAGTTCGTCGAGATGATCGGTGAGATCCTGGCGCCGGGAGGGTTCTACACCGTGAATGTGATCGACAGGCCCGAGGCGCAGTTCGCCCGGGCCGAGGCGGCGACGCTCAGGGAGGTGTTCGATCACGTGGCGGTGTTCGCCCCGGAGAGCTACTTCACCGGGGCCAGAGGCGGCAATTACGTCCTCGTTGGATCGGATGACCCGATCGACATGGATGAGGTGCGATCGGCTCTCTCCTCCAGAGGTGGGGTCGAGGTCGGGTTGACTGGTGACGAGCTGGCCCGATTCATCGACGACGCCCGCCCGTTGACCGACGATTTCGCCCCGGTCGACCAGATGCTGTCCGGTCTCTGACGCTGGGTTTGTAGGGTGGTCGCATGTTGCGGTTCAGACACGCTCGATCAGAGCAGACGGTCGAAGGCGCCGATGGTGTCACTCTGACGTTTGCCGACAGTGGTTTCTACTGGACGACCTCGTTTGGCGGCGGGGGCTTCAGCTATCACCGACCCGTCCTCGTCAGGCTCCCTGGCAGTGGGGCGGTGATCCCGATACGGGATCATGTGATGGAGGTCAGGCTGGCCGCTGCCGTGATGCTCCTGTTGGCCGGAATTTGGAGGTGGCTCGATGGCAAATGACGACCAGACGACTTCGGAGGCGATCGCCTCGCAGATCGGCGACGCCCTGACCGGTCTCTTCGGCGAGGCTTCCCCGAGCGCGTTGTTCTCCGAGCCAATCCAACATGGAGACGACCTCATCGTCACCGCGGTCGCCTGGGAGCGGGCCGGCGGATTCGGGTTCGGCGCCGGCCAAGGCCAGAGCGGCGACGACGAGATCGGTAGTGGAGAGGGTGGCGGTGGCGGAGGCTTCTCCCAGGGGCGTCCGGTGGCAATGATCCGGGTCACACCCAGCAGAGTCGAGGTGACCCCGGTGATCGATTTCACCAAGATCGGAGTCACGCTGCTCCTGGCCTCGATCGGGGTCTGGCGCGCCCTGAGTCGCTGAGATCGCGCGACCTTTTTCTCAGATTTCTTTTTCGGCTCTTCCGGAGTCCGTCCAAATCTGTCACTGGCTCCCGATATGTTGCGAACCATGGATAGGGGAGAGTTTCAGCAACGATCAGGCCGACGGGGTCTTGGCTCATTTGTTCTCTGGTCTGGCTGTTTTCGACGCCGAGATCTGTGACTGGTTGATCGATGCTGATCGTGAGTCAACAGTTCCTGGCGGATGGGGCTCGTGACCTTCCGCAGTGGGTGTCGGCCCGGTTCGGTCTGAGGCATTCGACTGCTGCCCAGCTGGTCCGGGTGGCGAGGAGACTGGAGGATCTGCCGGTCCTGCGTTCCCGGTTCGCAGCCGGTGAGTTGAGTCTCGATCAGACCGATGCCATCTCGAAGCTGGCCACTGCCGAGACTGAGGAGGCGGTGATCTCCGAATGTCTCGGTTTGTCCAATGCTGCCCTGGATCGTGCCGCCCGTCGGGCTAACCCGCCGTCCACAACGGATGAGCGTGAGACGTGGCGGGAGCGCTGGTTGTCGATCCAATACACCCTGGACGGGATCCGGGGTCATATGAATGCTGATCTGCCCGGAGCGGAGATGTCCCTGGTCGAATCCGAGATCAGAGCCCGGGCGGATCGAATGCCACCCAACCCCGAATCCGGCATCTTCGATCCGTATCCGCAGCGGATGGCCGACGGATTAGTCGAACTGTGTTCCACCACTGGAGACGAGAACGGGTCTGCTCCGATCCAAATCGTGGTCCACGCCGACCTGGAAGCACTGACTGAGATCCCGGAAACCCCGATGGCTGAGATCGACGGTGGTCCGGTCATCGCCAATGAGACCGCCCGCCGTCTCTCCTGTGATCCGATCGTCGAGTGCACTGTCTATGACCACAGGAAAGTGTTGGGGATCGGTCGTCGTTCCCGGCTTATCCCGTCCTGGTTACGTCGCCAACTCTGGTTCCGGGATGGAGGTTGTCAGTTTCCCGGGTGTCCTTTCAACGGTTGGCGTCACGCCCGTCACATCACCCATTGGGCTGATGGAAGACCTTCCGATCTTGACAATCTCATCCTCCTCTGTGGATTCCACCACCGGTTCCTGCATGAACACGGATGGGAGATCGAAGACGACGGATACGGCAAACCCGTCTTCAAGCAACCCGACGGTCAGGTCTACCCACCAATCCGACCCGGGCTAGACCCCCGCCTCATGGAACTGGTCGGACAACGAACCTAGGGGCCGACAGCCCCCGCTCCTAGGACTCCGCCCCCGGCTTCACCATCAGCACATCGCACATCGCGGTCTTGACCGCCTGATCGGCCGTCGACCCGAGCAGCCATCGGCCCACCCTTCCCCGACCCCGTGGTCCGACCACCAACACCGACCCGCCGGCCTCGTCGCAGTAGGCGATGAGTGTCTTGCCAGGGTTGCCGTCCCGCTCGACGCGGACCACCTCCACTTTGGTGTCTTCGAGGATGGGGTCGGCCAGCTTCCAGATCTGGGCCCTGTCGCTCTCGGCCAGTTCGCGGGTGTTGACGGTTCGATCTCCCTCGAGATGGAGGACAGCCGGGCTGACATCGAGCACGTGGACCACGTGCAGCGAGACGTCTCGCCATTCGGCTTCCCGAACAGCATGTCGCAGTGCCGTGAAGCCCGGCTCGGACCCGTCGATTCCGACCACCACCGGCCCGGGTGCGCCGGACGCTGCCGTCATGGCCGCATCCTAGGATGCCGGAAATGGCGGCGATCGAGGTCACGGGCCTGAAGAAGTCCTATGGCGATGTGGTTGCCGTCGACGGCGTCGACATCTCGGTCGAGAGCGGCGAGGTGTTCGCGCTGCTCGGCCCCAATGGGGCCGGCAAGACCACCACCGTGGAGATCCTCGAGGGGCATCGCTCGGCGGATGACGGCACCATCAGCGTCCTCGGCTTCGACCCGTCTACCGGCGGCCGGGCCTACCGCGAGCGGATCGGGATCGTGCTCCAGGAGGGCGCTGTGGAGCGGGAGCTTTCCGTCCGTGAGGCGCTCTCGATCTACGGAGGCATGTACCCGAGCCGCCTCGACCCGGACCACCTGATCGACCTGGTCGGGCTCACCGAGAAGGCTGACGCCAGGATCAAGACGCTTTCGGGTGGCCAGCAACGAAGACTCGAACTGGCTTTAGGACTGGTCGGCGATCCCGACCTTCTCTTCCTGGACGAGCCCACCACCGGATTCGACCCCTCGGCGCGGCGGCAGGCTTGGGGGATCCTCGAGAACCTGACTGCTTTGGGCAAGACGATCCTGCTCACGACGCATTACATGGACGAGGCACAACATCTCGCCGACCGGATTGCCATCATCGACCACGGGAAGATCGTGGCGGAGGGCACACCGGAGACACTCGGCGGGCGGGCGGATGGGAAGAGCGTGATCCGATTCGGCCTCCCCTCGGGATCGGCCCGGAGGAATTGCCCGTCACCGTCAGCACCGTGGACGGTGAAATGGTCGAGTTCAGTGCCGAGTCGGTGACCCGGGCCCTTCACGAGCTCACTACGTGGGCGATCGGCAGGGGCGTGGAGTTGGAGCATCTCCAGGTGACGCGGCCGTCGCTGGAGGACGTGTATCTGGAGTTGACCGCTGAGCAGTGACGCCTTGAAAAGGCCCTCCGTCGTTTCTTTGGTCTGGCAGCAGTTCCGCTATCAGAACAAGGTGTTCTGGCGAACTCCAATCGCAGCCTTCTTCACCATCGTGTTCCCGTTGATGCTCCTCGTGCTCTTCACCGCCATCTTCGGCAACGAGGAGATCGAAGGTCTGGGGATCACCACGGCGCAGTACTTCACCCCGGGCCTAGCCGTGTTCGCGGCCGTCTCGGCCACCTACACCAATCTCGCCATCGGCACTGCCATCGCCCGGGACAACGGGATACTCAAGCGGGTCCGGGGCACGCCGATCCCGCCATGGGCCTACATCGCCGGGCGCGTGGCCTCATCGGTCTACCTCGCCTTCCTCGCCATGGCCCTGATGATGGCGGCCGGGGTGGTCTTCTACGGAGTCCAGATCATCGCCCGCACTCTGCCGGCCGCCCTGCTCACGTTCGTCGTCGGCGTCAGCTGTTTCGCCGCCCTCGGGATGTTGGTAGCGGCGATCTCGCCCAACGGCGATGCCGCCCCTGCCATAACCAACGCCACTCTCCTCCCCGTGGCGTTCATCTCGAACATCTTCTTCCCGATCGAGGACCCGCCGCGGTGGATGGAGATCGCCGGCAACTTCTTCCCGCTCAAGGCCTTCGCCGAGGCGTTCCGCGATGCCTTCGACCCGACGCTGACCGGGCCTCAGTTCCACTGGCCCCAAATCGGGTATCTCGCCCTCTGGGGGGTGGTGGCCGGCCTCCTCGCAGTCAGATTCTTCCGGTGGGAGCCATCGTCGGGGAAGACGTCGCGACGTCGCCGGAGGGACGAGCCACAATTGGAATCCGTCTGACCGGAGAATGCGGGGGGACGGACGATGCCGGGCCGTGAGTCCGTTGCACAACCCAGACCCGGACCGGTACAGCCGTGTGCCCTATGCCCGATCGGGGCGGAGTGGTCTCGACCTTCCCCGGATCTCTCTGGGGCTTTGGCACAACTTCGGGGGCGACTCGCTGACCGAGGAGGGGCGGCGCATGATCCTGAACTCGTTCGACCAGGGGATCACGCACTTCGATCTGGCCAACAACTACGGGCCACCGCCCGGATCGGCGGAGCGGAACTTCGGGACGCTGCTTGCGTCGGACCTGGCGCCCTATCGCGACGAGTTGATCATCTCCACCAAGGCGGGATACGACATGTGGGAGGGGCCCTATGGCGAATGGGGCTCACGGAAATACCTGTTGGCCAGTTTGGACCAGAGCCTGAGGCGTATGGGACTCGAATACGTCGACATCTTCTACTCCCACCGTTACGACCCGGACACCCCGCTCGAGGAGACCCTGGGCTCACTCGACACCGCGGTCCGCGCCGGGAAGGCCCTGTATGCCGGGATCTCCTCGTATAGCCCGGAGAAGACCCGGGAGGCCCACGCCATCCTCGCCGGGCTCGGGACACCGTTCATCATCCACCAGCCGTCCTATTCGATGCTCAATCGATGGGTCGAGGATGGGCTCCTCGATGTGCTCGGCGAGTTGGGCATCGGCTGCATAGCGTTCTCGCCGTTGGCCCAGGGGCTCCTCACCGACAGATACCTCGATGGTGTCCCGGCGGACTCCCGGGTGGCGACGGGAGGTGCGCTGGATCGCTCGATGCTGTCCGAGGACAACCTCGCCCGGGTGCGGGCCTTGAACGATGTCGCCCGTGATCGGGGCCAGACCCTGGCCCAGATGGCCGTGGCCTGGGTGTTGCGCGACGATCGTGTCACCAGCGCCCTGATCGGCGCGAGTCGCTGGTCTCAGGTAGAAGACCTGTTGCGGGCCGTTGAGAACACACACTTCAGTGACGAGGAGCTGGCTGCCATCGACCGGTATGCGGTCGAGGGCGACATCAACCTGTGGGCCAGGTCCAGCGGCGCCGACTGACGGCAGCAAGGTGAGAGACTCGGGTGTCAAGCGGTGGTCGGCGTTTCACCGCGTGCTCTACGAGGCGACGAACGGCGTGCTTGGTCGGCGTCTGGTCGGGAACGACATGCTTCTCCTCACCACACGCGGGAGGCTGACCGGTGAGCCTCACACCGTCCCTCTCCTCTACCTGCGCGACGGAGACAGGTTTCTGGTGATCGCTTCCTACGGCGGGCGTGATCGTCATCCCGAGTGGTATCTCAACCTGCTTGCCGATCCCTCGGTCACCGCCCGGGTCGGCGGTCGGAAGGTGGTGCTGACCGCACGGACCGCATCGTCCGCCGAACGTGAGGTGTGGTGGCCCAAGGTCGTCGAGGCTTACAGCGACTACGCGGTCTACCAGACGAGAACCGACCGGGAGATCCCGGTCGTCGCCCTCGAGCCCCGCGGCCTTTAGGCCGCACTGTCAGCGCGCTGCCGCATAGTCTCACGGCCATGTCGATCGCCGACCGTCTTGCCTCGTTCGGGGTCACCATCTTCAGCGAGATGACCGCCCTCGCCCTCGAGCATGACGCCATAAACCTCGGGCAGGGCTTTCCCAACTGGGATGGGGCGGAGTTCGTGAAGGATGCCGCCGCTCGTTCGTTGGTCGAGGGTGGCAGCGACCAGTATCCGCCGAGCCAGGGAGTGCCGGCGCTGCGACAGGCCATCGCCGATCGATACGGGCCGCTTCTGGGGAGGCAACTCGATCCTGCCGGGGAGGTGACCATCACCTGCGGTTGCACCGAAGCCCTCGCAGCATCGTTCCTCGGGCTCATCGACCCCGGCGACGAGGTGATCCTGATCGAGCCTTTCTACGACGCCTATCCGGTGTTCGTCTCGATGACCGGGGCGGTGCCGAGGTACGTGACGTTGAGGCCACCGGGATTCGGGATCGACCTCGAGGAGCTTCGATCGGTTTTCTCCCCGAAGACCAAGGCGATCGTGATCAACAACCCCCACAACCCGACAGGTCGGGTGTTCACCGACGAGGAGCTGGCGGCCATCGCCTCTCTCTGTGTCGAGTACGACGTCATCGCCATCACCGACGAGGTCTACGAGGAGATGGTCTACGACGGCGAGCACCGCAGGCTGGCCACTTATGAGGGGATGTGGGAGCGAACCCTCACCCTTTCCTCGATCGGGAAGACGTTCTCGCTCACCGGATGGAAAGTGGGGTGGGGTATCGCCCCGCCGGCCCTCACCGCCGGGTTACGGGCCGCCCATCAGTTCCTCACCTTCACCACCCCGACCCCGGTGCAACACGGGGCGGTGGCAGCGATGGGCTGCTCCGGCCGGCTTCTACGAGGATCTCCGCTCGGGCTACCTGAAGAAACGGGACCTTCTCGCCGATGGGCTCGATGCAGCCGGATTCCAGGTGCACCGCCCGCAAGGGACGTACTTCATGATGGCCGGGTTCGACGGATTCGGTTTCGGCGACGACAGGGCTTTCTGCCGTCACATGGTCGAGACCGCCCGGGTGGTGGCGATCCCACCGAGTGTGTTCTATCACCGGCCCGACGATGGAGCTTCTCTGGTCCGCTTCGCCTTCTGCAAAGACGAGGAGATCCTCACCGAGGCCCTGGATCGGCTGCGCAACCTCACGTAATTGGGAGCGAGAGTCCCGCATGTGACACTTGTGGGTCCCAATTACGTGTTCACCCGGCGAAGGCGGGCATCACCTCGCGGGCGAACAGCTCCAGGCTCGACAGGTCGTAGGCGGGGTCGGGGAAATAGATGATGGCGTAGCCCAGTCCCAGGGCCTCCCACTCCTTGAGATAGCTGATGACCTGATCCGGGGTGCCGGAGGCGTACTTGTAGAGCTTCGCCTGCTCGGCGGCGCGGTCCTCGGGGACGTACTGCCGCATCCGGCTCTCCACGGCCCTGATCTTCTCCTGGGCTCCGGCCTCGGTCTCGTCGCACACGATGTTGAAGTTCGCCGACCTCGTGATCGAATCGAAGTCTCGGCCCATGTCGCGGCAGTGACCGGCCAGGGCCTCGGATTTCTGGACGAAAAGCTCGGGCTTGATCCCGAAGTTGGTGTACTGGGCATGGCGGGCGGCCACCCGGAGGGTCAGCTGCTCCCCTCCACCGGCGACCCAGAGCGGGATGTGAGGCGTCTGGACCGGCTTGGGCTGGCAGATCGCTCCCTGGAGTCGATAGTGCCTGCCCTCGTAGTCGACCACTTCCTCGGTCCACATCGCCTTCATGATCTCGACGCCTTCCTCGAGCATCTTGATTCGCGGGGCCGGCTCCAGGAAGGGGTAGCCATAGCCGTCGTGCTCGTGCTCGTACCACCCCGCGCCGATCCCCATCTCGAGTCGGCCACCGGAGATCACGTCGATCGACGCCGCCACCTTGGCCAGATAGGACGGCGGGCGGTAGGTGTTGCAGGTGCACATCTGACCGAGACGAACTGTGCTCGTCACGGCTGCGAGTGATGCCATCAGCGTCCACGCCTCGTAGGTGACCTCCTGGGTGGGTCCGGGAGAGGTGTGAAAATGGTCGTACACCCACAGGGACTCGAACCCGGTCTCCTCGATGCGCCGTGCCACCCCGGACATGGTCTCCCAATGCTCGCTCTTGTCGATCCCGACCAGGTCGAGACGCCAACCCTGCGGCACGAATGCTCCGAATCTCATGAGGCGAGGCTAACGAAACAGGGTTGGACCTGGTTTTTCCGGGTTTACACTTCATCGCTCCCCGAGACACCCAGGGAGTGATGACGGCACCCTTCTTCGATCCTGGCCCTGATCGTGACGCTTGCGGCGTCGGGTTCATCGCGGCCCGGGATCTCGCTCCCAGCTTCCGGATGACCCGTCTCGCCGTCGAGTGCCTGGTCAATCTGGACCACCGTGGGGCCAGGGCAGCGGACGGCACCGGTGACGGCGCCGGTCTCTTGACTCAGGTCCCTCATCGACTGATCAATCGCGAGTTGGCCACCCACGGGCTCGAAGTGTCGCCGTCGCGTCTTGGAGTGGTCATGTGCTTCCTATCGCCGACCGATGCCGCGGCCTCCCGCTCGGTGGTCACCGAGGCCATCGAGGCGGAGGGGATGCATCTCTTGTTCTGGCGTTCAGTCCCCACCGACCCCTCGGTCCTGGGAGATCACGCCCGGCTCGTCTTGCCCCTCATCGAGCAGGCCATCGTCACCAGCGAGATCGAAGGCGCCGACTTCGAGCGCGCCCTCTTTCTGGCACGGAAGCGGATCGAGAGGGCCGACGTCCCGGGATTGTCCATTCCTTCGGCCTCGAGCCGGACCGTGGTCTACAAGGGTTTGTTCACCGCCTCCAAGATCTCGGACTTCTTCTGGGACCTGCGTGATCCCGACTACGAGACCGCGTTTGCGATCTTTCACCAGAGGTACTCGACGAACACCTTCCCGTCGTGGGACAACGCCCAGCCCTTCCGCACCCTGGCCCACAACGGAGAGATAAACACCGTCCAGTCGAATCGATCGTGGATGCTGGCCAGGGAGAAGGCAGCGACGCCAGGAGTTTGGGGAGACCGTCTCTCCGATGTCTTCCCGTTCCTACAGCCCGGTATCTCCGACTCCGGGAGCCTCGACAACGTCTTCGAGCTGCTCATGCAGAGTGGTCGGACCCTGCCCCATGTCAAAGAGATGTTGATGCCGGCCGCCTGGGAGAACGTTCCCGACCTGGAGCCGGATCTGGCCGCCTTCTACGCCTACCACGCCTTTCTCACCGAGCCATGGGATGGTCCGGCCGCGATCGCAGCCACTGATGGGTCGTCGCTGCTGGCCGGCATGGACCGCAACGGTCTTCGCCCCGCCCGATGGGCGGTCACGCCCGAGGTCCTCCTGGTCGCGTCCGAGGCCGGTGTGTGCCCCGAGGAAGAGTCCAAGGCCACTGCCACGGGCCAGCTCGGTCCTGGTGAGCTGATCCTCTTCGATGGCGAGACGGGCCAGGTGCTGCACTCCGACGAGGTCAAGGAGGCACTGGCCACGGCCCGGCCTTACGGGGACTGGGTCAACACCGAGACGCTGCGCATCCAGGCCTCCTTCGACAGCTTGGCCGACGATCGCTTCGACGCGGCCGCCCTGAGCCGGGTGTTCGGGTACACCGCAGAGGAGCGCCGGCTCGTCATCGCAGACATGGCCCAGGGCGACAACCCGCTCGGCTCCATGGGTGATGACACCGGGCTCGCCGTTCTCGCCACCAAGCCCCGTCGCCTCACCCAGTTCTTCCACGAGCAATTCGCCCAGGTGACCAACCCGCCGATGGATCCGATCCGGGAGAAGCTGGTCATGTCCCTCCGCATCCAGCTCGGGCGACGCGGGCCGCTCCTCGAGGACCGCCCACAGCAGGCACATCTCATCGAGCTGTCAAGCCCGATCCTGTCCGATGCCGAGCTGGAGTCGATCGTCCGTTCCGGGGACGCCCGCTTCTTCTCGCACTGGATCGCCACCACCTGGGCGGTGGCGGACGGGCCCGGGGGCATGGAGAGCCGGCTCGACGAGATCTGTGAAGAGGCGACCCAGGCGGTGAAGCTGGGGGCAACGATCATCGTGCTCTCCGATCGGGAGACCGAGGCCACCAGGGCACCGATACCGATGCTCCTGGCCCTGGGAGCGGTCCATCACCGGCTGATCGACGAGGGAGTGCGGGGCTCGGTGTCGCTGGTGGTCGTGTCGGGGGAGCCACGGGACCCACACGACCTGGCCTGCATGGTCGGATTTGGCGCCTCTGCCGTGAACCCCTACCTGGCCATCGAGCACGCCCGCGACCTCGCGGCATCGGGAGCAATCGACGTCGACCCCGTGGCCGCGCAGGAGAACTTCCGCTCTGCGATGGAGGGCGGCCTGCTCAAGATCATGTCCAAGATGGGGATCTGCACTCTGTCCGCCTACCGCGGCTCTGAGCTATTCGAGGTGATCGGGATCTCCGAGCAGGTCTGCCGCAAGGCCTTCCGGAATGCCCCGCGCCGCCTCCGGGGGGTGGGGATCAAAGAGCTCGCCCGCCAGGCGCTGCTGCGGCACGAGGCGTACACGGAAGGCGTCCCCGATCCCGGCGGGTTCTACAAGCACCGTCGCGGCTCGGACACGCATGTCACCAGCCCCATGGTCGTCCTCGGAGTGCAGAAGGCGGTCCGATCGGGTGACCCGGAGGACTGGGACAAGTACATCGAGATGATCTCGGATCGCGATCCGGCGTTGGTGCGCGATCTCCTCACCTTCGTGCAGCGGAACCCGGTCCCGTTGGAGGAGGTGGAGCCGGTCGAGGCGATCATGCGCCGGTTCACGACTGCTGCGATGTCGCACGGTGCACTCTCGGCCGAGGCCCACGTCGCACTGGCAGAGGCGATGAATCTGATCGGTGGGCACTCCAACTCAGGGGAGGGAGGGGAGGACCCGGCCCGGTTCGGCACTCCCATGAACTCGGCGATCAAACAGGTCGCATCGGGCCGATTCGGGGTCACTCCCGCCTATCTGCATTCGGCCGACGAGCTCCAGATCAAGATGGCCCAGGGGTCCAAGCCCGGCGAAGGGGGCCAGCTGCCCGGTCACAAGGTGTCTCCCGAGATCGCCCGTCTCCGATATACCGAGCCCGGGGTGACGCTCATCTCTCCGCCCCCGCATCACGACATCTACTCGATCGAAGACCTCGCCGAGCTCATCTACGACCTGAAGGCGTTCAAGCCCACCGCCCTCGTCTCCGTGAAGCTGGTGAGCGAGCCGGGGGTGGGCACCATTGCCGTCGGAGTTGCCAAGGCGGACGCCGATGTCATCACGATCTCCGGATCCGAGGGAGGCACCGGCGCCTCACCCCTCGTTTCGATCAAGCATGCCGGCTCGCCCTGGGAGCTCGGCCTGGCCGAGGCGCACCAGGTGCTCACCGCCAACGGACTCCGATCTCGGGTGCTCCTCGAGACGGACGGCGGGTTGCGCACCGGGCGCGACATCATCGTGGCCGCTCTGCTCGGAGCGGAGCGGTTCGGTTTCGGGACGCTTCCGCTGCTCGCCATGGGCTGCAAGATGGTCCGTCAGTGCCACCTCAACACCTGCCCGGTCGGCATCGCCACTCAACAGGAGGACCTGAGGGCGAAATTCACCGGCTCGGCCGACCAGGTCGTCCTTCTCTTCCGCCGCTTGGCCGAAGAGGCACGCCGCCACATGGCTTCGCTCGGGGCCCGCTCGATCGCCGACCTGGTGGGTCGGGCCGACCTGCTGCGCCCGATCGATCCTCAGCACCCGCTCTCGGCCGATCTGTCCGCCATGCTGATCGCATCCAAGGGTGGAAAGGTCCACGAGGGCTACCGGAAGATGCCGCTTTCAAGCCTCTCCGTTCGCCTGGTGGCGGACAGCCAGGAGGCAATCGCCACCACGGCAACCTGTCGAGTTCTCCTACCCGATCCGCAATGTCGACCGGGCCATAGGCGCCCGGCTGTCGGGGGAGATCACGGCCCGGCACGGGAGTGACGCCCTCCCCGAGAGCACGATCGTGGTCAAGTTTGCCGGGACCGCCGGGCAGAGCTTCGGCGCCTGGCTGTGCAACGGGGTGGAGTTCCATCTCGAGGGAACATCCAACGATTATCTGGGCAAGGGGATGGGAGGCGGTCTGATCTCGGTCTCGCCCCGTCGACCGAGTGGGTCTGCCCCACACGCCGCCGGCAACGCCGTCCTCTATGGCGCTACCGGGGGACGAGCATTCCTGGCCGGACGGGTCGGTCAGCGCTTCGCCGTTCGCAACTCCGGCGCCACCTGCCGTGATCGAGGGCTGCTCCGATCATGGATGTGAGTACATGACCGGAGGCAAGGTGCTGGTGATCGGCGACGTCGGCCGCAACTTCGCCGCCGGGATGACCGGTGGGATCGCCTATGTCTGGGACCCGGATCTCAGCCTCAAGGCTCTGCTGGCCGACACTGCTCCCTCCGCCCGACGGCCCTCGGACGCCGATCTGGCCGACATCCGGACGCTCATCGAAACCCACCTCCGTTACACGGCCAGCCCGGTAGCCGAGCAGATCCTCGACGACTGGAATCGCCAGCAAGGCGCCTTCTGGGTGATCTCGGCATCGGCCCCACCCCGAAAGCCGGTCGGGATCGAAGTGACCGAGGTCCCAGCCGCCGGTTGAGCACACACGACGACCTCCTCGGCCGGATTGAGGCCCACCTCCGCGGGCGCGGGGAACTGACCGAGGGCCGGGTGCTCGACGGTGACGGCTATTTCGTCGACGGGCTGCTCGTGGTGGCGGTGATGGACGACGATCTCTGTGTCAATGTGGGCAGGGATGAGTGGGAGGAGACCTTGGCCGGAGACGGGGTCCGTCCGCTGCTCTTCGCCGATCGTGCCCGTGCCTGGCTGGGTGATGGTCGACGGCGCCTCTGTTGCCGGCGAGGAGTCCCTCGTCGAGTGGATCGAGAGCGCACTTGCCCGAGGCTGAACACATCGTGGTCATTGGGGCCATGGGCTCCGGCAAGACCACGGTAGGTGAGAGGCTGGCCGGGGCCCTTGGCCGGGTGTTCCACGACTCCGACCGATCGATCGAGAGCCGGACGGGTCGGTCTGGTCGTGAGATCGCAAAGACCGACGGTGTCGATGCACTGCACGGGCTCGAGAAGGACGTCCTTCTCGAGTCGCTCTCCGGGGACCAGCCGGCAGTGATTGCCGCGGCGGCTTCTGTGATCGAAGACCCGGAGGTGCGTGGAGTCCTGGCCGGAGCTTTCTGTGTCTGGGTGACCGCAGACCCCGGCATCCTGGCCGAACGCGCGGCACGCGGATCGCATCGCCGATCGGTCCAGCAATCGGAGCATCTCGAGGATCGAGACCGGTTGTTCAGGGAGATGGCCGACGTGGTGGTCGATACGGGTGATCGATCGGTGGAAGAGTCGGTGGCATTGGTCACTCGAGGCGCTGCGGGTACGCAGACAATTGAGCGGTGCCGTGGGCGACCGTTTCCCACTTGGTGTCAATTACTGGCCGCGGCGCAAGGCGATGTACTGGTGGTCTGACTTCGATCGGGGCGAGGTAGCCGAAGAGTTCGATCTGATCGAGTCGCTGGGCATGTCGGTGGTCCGCATCTTCCTGCTCTGGGACGATTGGCAGCCATCAGCCGATGTGGTCTCGCCCCAGCGGCTTCGCGACCTCGGCGTCGTCCTCGACCTCGCCGCCGAGCGAGGGCTGGGTCTCGATGTGACCTTCTTCACCGGTCATATGAGCGGGCCCAACTGGTCGCCGGGATGGCTCCTCGATCCATCTGTGAACGGGCACCCGTCCCCATACGTGCGTCAGGTGGTCAGCGGGGGAGTGGTCGTAGACACCTCGTATCGGAACATGTTCCACGACCCGGCTGCTCTCGATGCGAGCCGTCTGCTCCTCGAGACGGTCGTCGGCGAGTACGGGGGCCACCCCGGGGTCTGGATGTGGAATCTGGGGAATGAGCCCGATCTGTTCGCCCACCCCCACGATGCGGCTGCGGGGCGATCCTGGGTCAGGGAGATGACCCAACTGGTCAAAGAGATCGATCCCCACCACCCGGTCACCACCGGTCTGCACACGGCCAGCCTCTTCGCCGACAACGGGCTCCGTGTCGACCACGTGTTCAGCGAGAGCGATGTCGCGGTGATGCACGGCTACCCCATGTACGTCGACTGGGCCCGTGACTCACTGGACCCTGACTTCGTGCCCTATCTGTGTGCCCTCGTGACCGCGCTGACCGGGAAACCGTGTTTGGCCGAAGAGTGGGGTGGCTGCACCTCTCCCGACACTGCCGGCTCCGCGACCTGGGCATGGACGGCTTACGGGTCGCCCAGGACCCAGTTCATGGCCGGGGAGGAAGCGTTCGCCGACTACGTGGAAGAGGTGCTGCCCCGCTTGGTCGATGTCGGGGCGACCGGGGCATTCCTGTGGTGCTTCGCCGATTATCACCCCGACCTGTGGGACCGCCCCCCTTGCGACGAGGACGGGGCCAAGCACGAGCGTCATTTCGGTCTGGTCCGACCCGATGGCAGTCTCAAGCCGCACGCCGAGGTGATTCGGAGATTCGCCGCTACCGCGCCGGCAGTCCAGGCCCCGGTGAAGACCGTGACGCTCGACATCACCCCCGACGAGTACTACCTCGAGCCGGCGGCCCACGCCCGACGTCTCTATCAGAGTTGGTAAGAGCCCGGTACTGAAAGCGCTTTCCAAAAAATCGCCACAAACAATCCCCGGTTTTGATTGACAGTGCCTGTGCGTGGTCATTATGTTTGAGAGCGCTCTCAATGGAGGAGCCCGCGGATGGCGCAAACGCTCGACGACTTGGCCGAACTAAGCGGTGTCTCGCGTGCCACCGTCTCCCGGGTGATCAACGGGGGACCGGTCTCAGAAGAAACCAGGAGACGGGTCCTCGAGGTGATCGAGGGCACCAACTATCGACCAAACCTCGCCGCACGCTCGTTGGCGTCGGGGCGCACCGGTGTGGTGGGGGTGGTCATGCACGTCGACCCCCCCTTCCTCTTCGAAGACTCCTACTTCGTGGCCCTGCTCCACGGGGTGAGTGACGTGCTTGCCGATCGAGCGACCGGGATGATGTTGTGGCTGGGCAACCGGAGCAAAGAAGAGACGCTGGACCGGATCCTTGGCACCGGCCTCATGGATGGCGTGATCGTGTCTGCGGACAACCTCGATGACCCGCTGGTCGATGGCCTGCTCGCTTCGGACCTACCCACGGTTCTCATCGGCCATCGGCGCTCTGATCTGACCGCCAGCTATGTCGATATCGACAATGAACATGCCGCGGACACCGTCACGACCCACCTCATCGACATTGGGCGAACTCGTGTCGGGCACATAACGGGACGTCTCGGCAGCGTGGCCGGCGAGGACCGGCTGACCGGGTACAGACGGGCGATGAAACGTGCCGGCCTCGACCCCGATCTCTTGGTGGTGGAGGGCGACTTCACCCGCCCTTCCGGTATCGAGGCCGCAGCGAAGCTGCTCGAGATCGGTGTCGATGCCATCTTTTGCGCTAATGACGCCACCGCAAGCGGGGCATTGGAGACCATCAATGGAGCGGGTCTCGTGGTGCCGAAGGACGTGGCCCTTGCCGGGTTCGACGATCTCCCGGTCGCCTCCGAGCTCGACCCTCCCCTGACCACGATCCGTCAGGGCGTGCACGCCCAGGGCATCGAGTCGGCCTCTGCCCTCCTCAGCCTTCTGGAGAATCCTGAAGGTGGGCCGCGGCGAGTGCTTCTTCCAACCGAGTTGGTCATCAGGCAATCGACGGTTGGAGGTCTATCGGGATAGCCCGAAGAAGGAGGTCCTGCCTGTCCCCGGTGCAGGACCACAACGGCCACACGGCCGTTGAAATAGCCGGGGCCGAAGGAGGAGAAGGAAAGCAATGAAGAAATCCAAGAGTACCGCCCTCGTGGTGGTCCTCCTCTTGATCCTTGCCGCGTGTGGTGGCTCCGGTGAATCCGGTGGTTCCAGTACCACGGCGGCCGCTTCCGAGGAGCCCACTACCACGGCGGCTGCGGCGGCGACTACCGCGGCACCGTCCGGCGAGGCAGTTGAGGTTAGGTGGTTCGTCGGGCTCGGCGCCGGGGATCAGCCGGAGCAGAAGGCGGCCCAAGAGGCGGTGGTTGCCGCATTCAACGAGTCGCAGGACGAGATCGAGCTCGTGCTCGAGATCGTCGACTACGACGTCGCATACACGACCCTGGCAAACCAGATCGCTACGGGCGACGCCCCGGACATCATCGGCCCGGTAGGCCGCGACGGCTCGAATGGGTTCGCCGGGCTCTACCTGGACATCGAGCCGTTGATCGAGTCGACCGGGGTGGAGACCTCACAATGGGCGACCGCCGCCGTGGACAACCAGCGGGAAGCCGACGGGACCTTGGTCGGTCTCCCGTTCGGGTCCTTCCCGTCGGCCATCTATTTCAACCGGGACCTCTTCGCGGAGGCCGGTCTGCCCGAACCGCCACAGGAGTATGGGCCGGATGGCGTGACTGTCTACGGTGAGGGCACGGAATACGAGGGAACCTGGGACTGGGCCAAGGTCCAGGAGATCGCCGAGATCCTCACCGTTGACGGCAACGGGGTGGATGCCACGGATCCCGCCTTCGACCGCACGACTGCGACCCAGTGGGGCTTCCACTGGCAGTTCACCACCGGTCTCTTCCAGAACGGGTCGTTCTGGGGCGCCGGTTACCCGATGGCGGATGACGGCACAGCCGACATCCCGGCGATCTGGGAAGAGGAGTGGAAGTGGTTCCAGGCCAACGTGTGGGAGCGAGGCATCTCACCAGACCAGACCGTATTGGATGCGGGCGACAACCTGTTCCAGGGCGGGAACATAGCAATGGCGGCGACTCACCTCTGGTACACGTGCTGCATCCAGAGCGACACCGTTGCCGGAGACTTCTGGGACTACGGGGTCATGCCTTCCAACAACGGGGTGGTCACGGCCAACCTGCATGCGGACACCTTCCGCATCCTGGACTCGACCGAGCATCCTGACGAGGCCTTCACGGCCATGTACTACCTCCTCACCGAGGCGGCTCTGGACCTGCTGACGGCCTACGGTGCAGCGCCGGCGGACCCGGCGCTGATGGACGCTTACCTGGCAGCCCAAGATGAGAGGTACCCGCAAGGGGTCAACTGGCAGACCATCCTCGATGGCGCCAACTATGCGGACAACCCGAGCCACGAGACCTTCCTCCCCGGATGGTCGGAGTACAAGATCCGGCTCAAGGAGCTCGAAACCGGGCTCCTGTCCAATCCAGATCTCGATCTGGATGCTGAGATCGCCCAGGTGGAAAGCGACCTGAGTGCCATCTTCGCCGAGAACGCTGAAGGCTGACGGTTAGGGTCGATCGCATGACTGTGATCGTCGATGAGGGAGCGGCCGAGCACCCGGCCGCTCCCTCTCGGCCCAGGAGATCATCCCTGGCAAGGAGACGGGGCCGAGCCGGGATTTGGTTCGTCATGCCCTGGATACTCGGGTTCTTCCTCTGGTACGCGATCCCGATGGCGGCCTCCCTCTGGTTCTCGTTCACCGACTACGACCTGGTGAGTGACGAGCCGATGCAATTCATCGGGCTGGAGAACTGGGTCAGGTTGTTCAACGACGCCGACGTTCACCAGTCGGTCTTGGTAACCCTCAAGTTCGGGGCGATCGCCCTCCCCGTCGCGATTCTGTTCCCGATGGCAATCGCATATCTGTTGGTCGCGAAGTCACTCAAGGGGCGGGAGGGCTTTCGCGCTCTGTTCTACATGCCCTCGATCATCCCGTTCGTGGCCGCGGTCCTTGTCTTCAACGGGGTCTTCAACGGGCAAATAGGCTGGGTGAACAAGATCCTGGCCATTTTCGGCATCGACGGGCCGGAATGGTTCTACGATGAGTTCTGGATCTACCCCTCCCTGGTGTTCATCGGTCTCTGGGCGGTGGGGAATGCGATCCTCATCTTCATCGCCGCGATGAAGGGGGTGCCGGCTGATCTGTATGCGGCAGCGCGCATCGACGGCGCCGGGGAGTGGGGTTCCTTCCGGCACATCACCATCCCCTTCACCACCCCGATCATCTTCTACAACCTGGTCATCACCCTGATCGGGATCTTCGGATACTTCCTGGTCCCCTTCGTCCTCAACAACGGCAGTGGCGCCCCGAACGGGGCCACCCAGTTCTATGCCCTCTACTTCTTCAGGACCGGGTTTCAGTTCTTCAACATGGGATACGCGGCGACATTGGCCTGGGCTCTGTTCATCGTCGCGGTGCTGACGACGGGGGCCCTCTTCTGGTCGGCCAAGTACTGGGTCCACTACGAGTTCGAGGGATGAGACGATGACCGCCACCCTCGAGCGCAAGAGCACCTCGACCACCGCCCTTGCCGGTCGTTCTCCGAAGAGGCGGTTCCACGGCTGGATTATCACCGGGGTCACCGGGTTGGTCCTGTTCGTGTTCCTCCTTCCCCTGGCATATATGGCGGTCACCTCGCTCAAGTCCGAGCAGATGCTCTCCGACTTCGAGGGTCCGATCCTTCCCCAGTCGGCGGCCACCTTCGAGTACGAGGGCGAGCAACTCGACATCTACACCGTTCCCATGCCCGATGGCACGGAGCGAGAGCTGGCAATGCTCCAGCCGGGGCGGCAGACGTCGCAATTCATCGACCCCGCCGATCCGTCGGCTGGGCCCATCGAGTGGGAGGGCAACTGGAGGTTGCTCGAGCCCGCCTACGCGCTCGACCCGCAATGGCAGAACTACAGCCAGGCCTGGGACTTGATGGACTTCCCGCTCCTGCTGAGGAACACACTGGTCATCGCCGGACTGGGGACGATTGGGGCGGTCGGGTCCTCCATCCTGGTCGCCTACGGGTTGGCCCGCTTCCACGTGCCGTTCGGCAGGTCGATCATGGTGGTGCTGATCGCGACGATCATCCTCCCTCGTTACGCAACGCTTGTTCCCACCTACACGCTCTTTCTCCGCATCGGATGGGTGGGCACATGGCTGCCGTTGATCGTTCCCCACTTCTTCGCCAACGCCTTCAACGTGTTCTTGCTCAGACAGTATTTCCTCACCATCCCCAGGGAGCTCGACGAAGCAGCCACCATCGACGGGGCTGGGCCGTTCCGCACTCTGTGGTCGGTCCTCCTCCCCCAAATGAAGGCCCCGATCGTGGCTGTATCCCTGTTTCATTTCTACTTCGCCTGGAATGACTTCTTCGAGCCGTTGATCTACCTCTCGGCACGGCCCGAATTGCAGCCGATCGCAGTGGGCCTGCGCACTTTCAACACGCTCTACGACGACACGCCCAGCCTCATCCAGTCGGGCGCCATGCTGGCGTTGATCATCCCGGTGATGGTCTTCCTCTTCGCCCAGCGGGTTTTCCTCAAGGGCATCGACCTCTCCGGCGTCCAGAAGTAGGCGCACCGGACCGAGAACAGCGAGAGAACAGCGAGCGTGAGCCAGTAATGACTACTTCCTCGGAGTTTCCACCCGCTTTCCTGTGGGGGGTGGCCACGGCGGCCTATCAGGTCGAAGGCGCAGTGGCCGAAGACGGGCGCGCCCCCTCCATCTGGGACACCTTCAGCCACACCCCGGGCCTCACCCACAGCGGCGACAATGGCGACACGGCGGTGGACCACTACCACCGCTATGCCGAGGATGTCGCCCTGATGGCTGCGATCGGGGTCAACGCCTACAGGTTCTCGATCGCGTGGTCACGTCTGCTCCCCGAGGGGATTGGCCGGGTCAACCAGGCCGGCGTCGACTTCTACCGCCGGCTCTGCAAGGAGCTGGCCGGGGCCGGGATCACCCCGGTTGCCACGCTCTATCACTGGGACCTGCCCCAGGCCCTGCAGGACCGCGGTGGCTGGCTCAACCCCGAGTCGGTGGACTGGTTCACGGAGTACGCCCGCGTGGCGAAGGACGCCCTCGGTGACATGGTCAACATGTGGGCGACCTGAACGAGCCCTGGTGTGTTGCCTTCCTGGGGCACAGCTCGGGGGAGCATGCCCCGGGGATCACCGACACCGCCGGTTCGCTGCGTGTGGCACATCACCTGATGCTGGCCCATCACTCGGCGATCGGGGCGATGCGCGCGACATCTCCCCGGGACGACGACCGTCTCGGCATCGTGCTCAATCTCATCCCGGCCTGGCCCCAGAACGACACCGATGAGGATCGGGCGGCGGCGGCGGCCGTCGATCTGGTCCAGAACCGTCTGTTCGCTGATGCGGTGATGCACGGCAGGTA
>CAVRXA010000011.1:0-57109 GCA_963725075.1 uncultured Acidobacteriota bacterium | reverse complement strand
TCACGAAGAGGTCCTGTCCGTGTTCGAGAGATACGGGGTGTCCGAGCTGATAGACGTGGACGAGCTCGCCGCCCTTCGGCAACCGATCGATTTCCTCGGCGTCAACTACTACAACGTCAACCACATCGAGCATGTGGGCGGGACGGAGTCGATGGCTCCATGGCCAGGCACCTGGGGCGCCAGGATGGCTCGGGCGCCCGGGAAGCTGACCGAGATGAACTGGGGTGTCCAGCCCGAGGGGCTTACCTGGATGCTGGAGCGGATCGGCCGGGAGCACCCGGGAATGCCGCTGGTGATCTGTGAGAACGGCGCCGCCTATGCCGATGTGGTGAGTCCCGACGGATCAATCGACGACCCGGACCGGGTGGACTACGTCCGACGTCATATCGACGCGATGAAGGTGGCGATCGATCGAGGTGTCGATGTCCGCGGCTACTTCCTCTGGTCCCTGATGGACAACTTCGAATGGGCCCGTGGCTATGACAAGCGTTTCGGGATCGTCAGGGTCGATTTCGAGACCATGAGACGCACGATCAAGTCGAGCGGGGCCTGGTACCGCGACTTCCTCGCGGGCGAGGCAAGCACCTAGCGGTGGAGCACCTGTCGTCTCGGCTTGGGATCGTGTGCCGAACCGGTCCTCGGGCCACGGCCCCTCGAGGCGACCTGGATCAGATCGCCGAGCATGGCGCTAGCCGTTGGCTGACCCCCGGCGCCAGGCCCGGTGAAGAGGAGTCGGCCCACCGACGGCCCCTCGATGAAGATGGCGTTGGTCACCCCGTTGACCCCGGCCAACGGGTGGTCGGCGGGAAGGCTCACCGGTTGCACCGTGGCCTCGACCCGGCCATCGATTCCTCGCTGGGCGGCGCCGATCAGCTTTATCACCTCGCCCTTTTCGGTGGCGGAGGCCACTTGTTCGGCGGTCACCCCTTCGATCCCCTCACATTCGACTTCCCACGGCGCGACCCGCTCGCCGAAGGCGAGACTGGCGAGGATCGAAGTCTTGAACGCAGCGTCGCGCCCGGAGACGTCATCGGCGGGGTCGGTCTCGGCGTAACCGAGACGCTGGGCCTCGGCGAGGGCATCGTCATAGCTGCGGCCCTCTTTGGCCATGGCGGTGAGGATGTAGTTGGTGGTCCCGTTCACGATGCCGCTCACCACATCGATGTCCTCGCCGGCGAGACTCTCGGCCAGCGGGCGGATCACCGGAATGCCACCGCCGACCGCTGCCTCGTACATGACGGAAACCCCGGCCCGTTTCGCCGCCTCCATGATCTCCTGACCCTTGGTGGCGATGAGCTCCTTGTTGGCGGTGACCACGGGCTTCCCCGACCGGAGGGCGGCCAGAATCAGAGTGCCCGCCGGCTCGAGACCACCGATGACCTCCACGATCACGTCGATCGATGGGTCGGTGACGACCGACAACGCGTCGTCGGTCATCCGATCGGCCTTGATGTCGAAGGGACGTTCCTTGGCCAGGTCCCTCACCGCGACACGCCGGACCTCCATATCGACGCCCGATTTGAGCCTGATGGCGTCGCGGTCGCTCAGCAAACGGTTCACCAGGGCGCCACCGACGGTCCCGGCGCCGAGCACGCCGACCCGGACGGTCATGGCCTCTGCCTCGATTCTCTCTGCACTCTCATGTGACCTTCGCTTCTCGGATGGCCGCCGCCGGGTGGGGAATCAAAAAGATCCGCCCCCTGCCGGTGCGGATCTCGTGTTTCGTGTGGTTGGTGGCGCTGGTTACACGGACGAGTCGCACGGCCTTTCGGTCGTGGTCGTCATACCGGTCGTGAGCCAAGCGCTCATGTGAGTGAGAAAGGTATCCAGGATCCAGGGTCAAGTCAATGCACGAGACGAGGACGGGTTCGACAGGCAAGCAACAACTTGCCTATGATGACCGGGCCATGAGCGACATGTTCAAGGCTCTTGCCGACCCTACGAGGCGGGCGATTCTCGACGAGTTGACCGACAAGGAACGGTCAGACCCTGTTCGAGATATGCGCCCGGCTGGCGATGAAACACGGGTTGAGCTCGTCCCGGCAGGCAATCTCCCAGCACCTGGATGTGCTGGAAGAGGCCGGTCTGCTCAGCACCCGCCGTGAGGGCCGGTACAAGTTCCATCACGTCGACACCTCGTCGTTGCAGAGCATCGTCGAGCGTTGGCCAC
The DNA here is from genome assembly GCA_963725075.1 of uncultured Acidobacteriota bacterium. Lineage (GTDB taxonomy): Bacteria > Actinomycetota > Acidimicrobiia > Spongiisociales > ZC4RG35 > JARDZU01. The sequence continues at coordinate 54,939 of CAVRXA010000011.1, read as the reverse complement.
CGAGCGAGAGGGAAGAAGGATGATCCGAATCAACGTCACATCGGTCCTGGTGGACGATCAGGACAAGGCACTCGACTTCTACACGGAGAAGCTCGGGTTCGAGAAGAAGACCGAGATCCCGGTCGGGGAGTTCAGATGGCTGACCGTCTGCTCGCCTGCCCACCCCGAAGGACCGGAACTCGTCCTCGAGCCGGACAACCATCCTGCGGCCGGGGTTTTCAAGAAGGCGCTGGTTGAGGACGGCATTCCCTTCGTGTCTTTCGCCGTGGATGATGCCCGTGCCGAATACGAGCGACTCAGCGCAGCCGGCGTCCGTTTCACCCAGGAACCACTGGAGATGGGGGACATCACCACGATCGTGCTCGATGACACTTGCGGCAACTTGATTCAGCTCGCATCCAGCAGATGATGTGACACGAATGGTTTCGGCGGGGGGTCGCTAGGAAACCGCGAAGCAGCCGGTGCAGGTGCCGGTTCCCATGTCGGGATTGGTCACCGTGACATTGCGGGCACCGAGGCTGGCAGCGGGCAAGACCGTGATGTTGATGGTGAGCTGGGTGCTGCTGTTGAAGGTGACAGTGTTCACCGTGATCCCGGTACCGGAGAAGACAACGGAGGCGCCACTCACGAAGCCGGTTCCGGCGATGGTGTGACTGCCCGTCGTGGCCCTGGCCCGTGACGCCAGGATGACCGAGGTCGGTAGCGGCCTCGGGTTGACCGTGAGGCACCCCACGCAGGTGGCGGTCCCGGCGTTGGGGTTGGTCAAGGTCACGTTGCGGGCCCCGGTGGTTGCGTCGGCGGCGATCGTGATGTTGACGGTGAGCTGGCTGGCGTTGTTGAAGGTCACGCTGTTGACGGTGATCCCGGTCCCGGAGAAGGCGACCGTGGCTCCGTTGACGAACCCGCTCCCAGCGATGGTCACGGTGCCGGAGAACCCTTGTGGCCGCGAGTTTGGGTTCACTGATGTCGGGTTGGGCGCCGCCGCGACGGTGAATGCGCTGGCGGTTCGGAACCCCCCATCGGGGTTGGTGATCGTGACATTGCGGGCTCCGGTGGTGGCCCCGGCCGCAATGCTGATGTTGACGGTTAGCTGGGTCGCGCTGTTGAAGGTCACGCTGTTGAGGGTGATCCCGGTGCCGGAGAAGGCCACCGTCGCCCCGCTCTGGAACAAGCTCCCGGTGATGACGATGACCTGGTTGGCCGCTCCCTGACCACGTGTGTTCGGGTTGAGGCTGAAGGTCCCGGGACGGGCGGCGACCGAGAAACACGCGGTGCAGACGCCCGCGCCGAAACCAGTCGGGTTGCTCACGGTCACATTTCGGGCGCTGATGGCGGCCCCTTGGAGGATGCTGATGTTGACGGTGAGCTGGGTGGGGCTGTTGAACGTGACGGTGTTGACGGTGATCCCCGCCCCTGAGAACGTGACCGTCGCCCCCGGACGGAAGAATGTCCCGCTGATCACCAGGTCCTGATTGGTGGCGGCCTGCCCCCTCGAGTTGGGGGTCACGGATGTCACGGTGGGACCGGTGGTGACGGTGTAACAGCTCGCACATGCTCCGACGCCCCCGTCTGGGTTGGTCACGGTGACATTGCGGGCACCGATGGCAGCGGTCGACAGAACCGTGATGTTGACGGTGAGCTGGGTGGGACTGTTGAACGTGACGCTGTTGACGGTGATCCCCGCCCCCAGCGAGACGGTCGCCCCGCTGACGAAGCTCGTCCCGGTGACGACGACGTTGTTGTAGGTGTTGTTGGGAAGACCGAAGTTGGGGTTGATCGCGCTAACCGTCGGTCCGGTGTTGACGGTGAAACAGTTGTTGCAGGTGGCGGTTCCCCCGTCGGGGTTGGTCACGGTGACGTTGCGGGCACCGATGGTGGCGGTCGGTGCGACGCTGATGTTGACGGTGAGCTGGGTGGGGCTGTTGAAGGTGACCGTGTTGACGGTGATCCCGGTCCCGGAGAAGACGACACCGGCCCCGTTGACCAGGTTGGTGCCGGTCAAAGTGAGATTCCCGGTGAACCCCTGACCCCGGGCATTCGGGGTCACCGTGGTGAGAGTCGGTCCGGTGTTGACGGTGAAACAGTTGTTGCAGGTGGCGGTTCCCCCGTCGGGGTTGGTCACGGTGACGTTGCGGGCACCGATGGTGGCGGTCGGTGCGACGCTGATGTTGACGGTGAGCTGGGTGGGGCTGTTGAAGGTGACCGTGTTGACGGTGATCCCGGTCCCGGAGAAGACGACACCGGCCCCGTTGACCAGGTTGGTGCCGGTCAAAGTGAGATTCCCGGTGAACCCCTGACCCCGGGCATTCGGGGTCACCGTGGTGAGAGTCGGTCCGGTGTTGACGGTGAAACAGTTGTTGCAGGTGGCGGTTCCCCCGTCGGGGTTGGTCACGGTGACGTTGCGGGCACCGATGGTGGCGGTCGGTGCGACGCTGATGTTGACGGTGAGCTGGGTGGGGCTGTTGAAGGTGACCGTGTTGACGGTGATCCCGGTCCCGGAGAAGACGACACCGGCCCCGTTGACCAGGTTGGTGCCGGTCAAAGTGAGATTCCCGGTGAACCCCTGACCCCGGGCATTCGGGGTCACCGTGGTGAGAGTCGGTCCGGTGTTGACGGTGAAACAGTTGTTGCAGGTGGCGGTTCCCCCGTCGGGGTTGGTCACGGTGACGTTGCGGGCACCGATGGTGGCGGTCGGTGCGACGCTGATGTTGACGGTGAGCTGGGTGGGGCTGTTGAAGGTGACCGTGTTGACGGTGATCCCGGTCCCGGAGAAGACGACACCGGCCCCGTTGACCAGGTTGGTGCCGGTCAAAGTGAGATTCCCGGTGAACCCCTGACCCCGGGCATTCGGGGTCACCGTGGTGAGAGTCGGAGCGGCCACGATGACAGATGTCGTGGCGCTCTCGGAGCCACGCCATTCGCCGATCACAGGTGTCACGGAGTAATGCCAGGTCCCGTCTGGGACGTTCGTCTCAATGCATTGCAAGCCGTCGACCACGTCGCTACAGGCCGGGCCGATTGCCTGGGGAGCACCACTTCCGTCGTAGCGGGTCACGATGTAACCGCCGACCGGCTGACCCCCTGGCTCCAGCGTGCTCGCCGGCCAACTGAGAGTGACCGAGGAGCCGATGGCGGTGACCGCGGGGGCGTTGCCCGGGCCCACCGTTTGCGCTCCGGTCATCGCCGCGCCGGACCCCGAGGCCAGCCAGAGTGCCACCGCCACTGTCGCCACGATCGAGGAGAGAGCGATCAGCCCGGCCAATGGGGTACGGCGGCGACGTCGGATCGTCACTCGCTCACTCTCCGTCCCCACGTGTCTTTCCCCGGACGAGCCGAACGGCGAGGAGACCTATGACGACGAGGGTGGTCCCGATGGCGAGGAGGCCAAGGACGTCGACCCCCGTGAACGGGAGGTCATCGACGGGGTCGTTGGGGCCTTCCGGTGGGACCACTCCGCCAGGGCCCACTTCGACGGCTGTTGCCGAATAACTCAGCGGCCAGGTTGCCCCCTGGCACGATTCCGGAGCCGTTGGGGTCATCTGCACCTCGACGGGCACCGTGCCCGTCTCCCCGGCGGCGATCACGACTCCGGTCCCCACGTTGCGAATCTCGAGGGCCGAGGCCGGGCACGAGGCACTGGCATCGCTCACCGCGACGTCGAACGAGATCACCTCGATCGGGAATGGGTGCGGGTTGACCACCTGCGCCTGCAGGGTCGCGCTGCTCCCCGGGTAGAGACCATCGATCTCGCCTGTGATCTCGATCGGCTCCGCGGCGGGGACCGTCGCCATCGCCGGCCCGATGAGGAGCAAGGCGATGCCGAAACTCCCGACCAGCGAGGTCAGGAGGACTGCTCCCCGGTGAGAGTCAGCTCGATGTCGAAAGAAGCACCCTGGCATCCGTCGGGTGCCGTCAACGCCATACTGACCACGTTCAGGATCGATAGCTCGCCCGTAGTCGAGTTCGCCGGAGCGACCAGAGCCAATCCGGTGGCAGGCGCCACGCTGATCGAGTCGGCCGGGCAACCGGGGTTGCCGGGAAGCACGGTGATGGCGCCGGGGGTCATGTCGGTGAAAGTGATGTCGTATGGATTCGGGTTGGTGATCGTGAAGTACACGTCACCCTCGGTGTATCCGGGGTAGAGATCGATGCAGCCCGGCTCAGCCGCGCAGTCGACGGGGCTGATGGTCGCCGCGACCGCCGTCGTGGCCCGAGCTCGACCCTGTCCGGTCCCGGTTCCGGCCCACAGGGCGTATGCGACCACGCTCCCGGCGACGACCACGAGTAGTACGACCCCGACGATGATCTGCTTCCTATTCCAATGCATGGCGCATCCTCTCTCGATGGTTGGGGAGAAATCTCGAATCTCGGATCTCGAAGAGTCACGCAGAAGGCTAACCCGAGAACCAGGAGGCCAGGATCTTCCGACTCAGGCCTTGGATAGGCGAGATGTTGCACAAATCCGCTGAAATCCAATAGTCTCAACACTGACGAAGCGCTCATCTTGAGCGGTTGAGGGATCAGGCCCGATGAAACCGCGGCAACCGGCGCAAGCACGGTGCCAATGCCTGGATCGATGAGTTGCCGGAGCCCTTGGCTCCCGGCGCTCTTCAAGCGTTTCGAGAAGAAACAGAGGAGTGACCGTTGAGCGAGGCTCGGCCGAGCGACTACATACATTTCGTCCAATCCGGACTCGTCATCTTCGACGGGGCTACCGGCACCAACCTGCAGATGGTCGGTCTCACCGCCGACGATTTCGGGGGCCCGTCGCTGGAGGGATGTAACGAGCTGTTGAATCTGCGTCGTCCCGACGTGATCAGGGACCTCCATCGCTCCTTCCTCGAAGTCGGGGTCGATGTGGTGGAGACCAATACGTTCGGAGCCTTTTCGGTCCCCCTCGGGGAGTACGGGCTCGAGGATCAGTCGTATGAGATCGCGGCGACCGGGGCAACTCTGGCGAGAGAGATCGTGGACGAGTTCGTCAAAGCAGACGGACGGCCACGATTCGTCGCCGGGTCGATCGGGCCCGGGACCAAGTTCGCCACCCTCGGCCAGATCTCCTATCGAGATCTCGCGGCTGCGTATGAGGTCGAGTCCTCCGGTCTGATCGATGGGGGCGCCGACCTCCTGATCATCGAGACCCAGTTCGACCTCCTGGGGGCCAAAGCTGCCATCGAGGGTGCCCGGCTGGCAATGAAGAGCGCCGGAGTGGAGATCCCGATCCAGGTCCAGGTCACCATCGAGCTCACCGGGCGGATGCTGCCCGGGACCGAGATCGGCGCTGCCCTGACCACTCTCGAGGCGCTGGGGCCGGATGTCATCGGCCTCAACTGCGCCACTGGCCCGGCGGAGATGTACGAGCCGTTGCGTCACCTCGCCCGTCACTCGAAAGTGCCGGTGTCGGCGATACCCAACGCTGGTCTTCCCCATGTCGAGGACGGGCAGATGGCATACGACCTGTCACCGGACGATCTGGCCCATCATCTCGGCCAATTCGTCACCGAGATGGGGATCGGGGTCATCGGAGGCTGTTGCGGCACGAGCCCCGAGCACCTGGCTGCGGTGGTGGAGAGGACCCGTCCCCTTCCCCTGCGCGAGCGCAGGCCGGAGACGATCCCATCGGCGGCCTCGATCTACAGCCAGGTCCCGTTCGACCAGGACACCTCGTTCCTGATCATCGGGGAGCGGGCCAACGCCAACGGGTCACGTGCTTTCAAGGAAGCCCTGCTCGTCGACGACCTCGACGGATGCATCACCATCGGACAGGAACAGGTGAAGGAGGGCGCCCACCTCGTCGACCTCTGTGTGGACTATGTCGGGCGGGACGGAGTGGCCGACATGGTGAGGCTGGCCGCCGCCTTCGCCACCGACGTCGCCGCACCCGTGGTGCTCGACTCCACGGAGCCCGAGGTGATGGAGGCCGGTTTGGAACGGCTGGGCGGACGCAGCCTGCTGAACAGCGCCAACCTCGAAGATGGCGAAGAGCCCGGCTCACGTCTCGACCGGGTCTTCGGCCTGGCCCAAAAGCACGGCGCCGGCGTCATCTGCCTGCTCATCGATGAGGAGGGCCAGGCCCGCACCCTGGAGTGGAAGCTGCGGATCGCCCATCGCATCCACGAACTCGCCGTCGAGCGCTATGGCTTGCGTTCCGAGGACCTCATATTCGATGCACTCACCTTTCCCCTGACGACTGGTGGCGACGACCTGCGCAAGGACGCCATGATCACGCTCGATGCAATAAGGCAGATCAAGACAGAGCTGCCGGGGGTGAGGACCGTGCTCGGCGTGTCCAACGTCTCCTTCGGGCTGAACCCGGCAGCACGTCGCATCCTCAACTCGGTCTTCCTCCACGAGGCGGTCGAAGCCGGCCTCGACGCGGCCATCGTCCATGCCGGGAAGATCGAGCCGCTCAACCGGATCGACGCCGAACAACGCCAGGTCTGCCTCGATCTCATCTACGACCGGCGTGCCGAGGGATACGACCCGTTGGAGAAGCTCCTCGAGTTGTTCGCCGGGGTGGAGACAGTGGAGCGGTCGGAGAGCGACTACGAGGGGATGGAGGTGGGGGAGCGTCTCGCCAAGCGCATCATCGACGGCGACCAGAAGAACGTCATTGCCGACCTCGACGTCGCCCTCGGCGAGGGCACGGCACCACTCGACATCATCAACGACTACCTCCTCGATGGGATGCGGACGGTCGGCGAGCTCTTCGCCAGCGGTGAGATGCAACTCCCGTTCGTGTTGAAGTCGGCCGAGACCATGAAGAAGGCGGTCGCCTACCTGGAGCCGATGATGGAGAAGGCCGAAGGGTCGACACGGGGCCGGATCGTGCTGGCCACCGTTTCCGGCGACGTCCACGACATCGGCAAGAACCTGGTCGACATCATCCTCACCAACAACGGGTACGAGGTGCACAACCTCGGCATCAAGATCGGGATCTCGGAGATGATCGCCAAGTTCGAGGAGACCTCGGCCGACGCCATCGGTATGAGCGGGCTCCTCGTGAAGAGCACGCTCATCATGCGGGACAATCTCGAGGAGTTGGAGCGACGTGGCCTCGGCAAGGTGCCTGTCCTTCTCGGCGGTGCCGCGTTGACCAGGAACTACGTCGAAGCAGATCTTCGATCGCGCTATCAGGGCCCGCTGTATTACGGCAAGAACGCCTTCGCCGGGCTCGAGGCCATGGGGAAGATCGTCGCCGGCGAGCCGGCCCCGGAGCCGATCGCGGCCCGGCAGTATCACGAGCGGGAGGCCGAGGGAGGTGTGATCCCGGCCCGGTCCCCGGACGTCAAGCAGGACAACCAGATCTTCGCCCCACCCTTCACCGGGTCGCGGGTGATCCGTGGAGTCTCGATCGACGAGATCGTCCCCTATCTCAACCTGACCGCCCTCTTCCGCAACCAATGGCAATACCGGCCTGAGAAGGGTGAGCGGGACCTCGACTTCAAAGAACGACTGGCGCCGCTGCTCCGCGAGCAGATCGCGCTGGCACGACACGACGACCTGCTCAACCCGAAGGTGGTCTACGGCTACTTCCCGGCGAATGGCGACGGCAACGACCTCGTCATCTGGGACGATGTGAGCGCCCAGAGGGAGTTGACCCGATTCAGCTTTCCCCGGCAGCGGGAAGACCCGTACCTGTGCATCGCCGACTTCTTCCGCCCGGTGGGCGAAGAGGTCGACTACGCCGCCTTCCACATCGTCACCATGGGCGACAAGGTCTCCGACCGGACCAAGGAATTGTTCGACCAGGATCGATATAGCGACTACCTGCTCCTCCACGGGCTGGGCGTGGAGATGGCCGAGGCGCTGGCCGAGCATTGGCATCATCGGATCCGTGAGGAGTGGGGGTTCGTCGACGAGGACGGGCCTTCGCTGCTCGGGTTGTTCCGTCAGCAATACCGGGGCGGGCGCTTCTCGTGGGGATACCCGGCCTGTCCCGACCTGGAGGACAACGAGAAGGTGGCCTATCTGCTCGGCGCCGACCGGATCGGGATCACCGTGGGCGAGGAGACCTTCTATCAGTACCAGCCGGAGCAGACCACCTCGGCGATCATCTGCCATCACCCCCAGGCGAAGTATTTCGTCGCCCGCAAACCCAGGGAGGATCGAGATGCTGACAAAGGTCGATGACTGGTTGAGGATCGCCGAGATCAACCCACCCGAGCTCCCCAACCTCCAGCATCGAAGTCTGTCCCCGGTGTGGAGCCATGTGCTGGTGACCGACAACGTCTTCGGACGGATCCGGGTTTCGCCGTATGCGTTCTCGGCCCGGATCACCCACGACACTCCCGACGTGCACCCGACTGTCGTGGTGTCGACCAGGGACCGAAACATCCTCGCCATCGAATCCGAGGTGAGAGGGGCCCTCGGCAACGGCGTCGACTCTTTCCTCGTCGTGATTGGCGACACGGTCCCCCATGTCGACCATCTCGCCCATCACTACGAGATCGTCGAGCACCTACGGGAGCTCCAGGAGAACCTGCCCGATTTCGAAGTGGGCATGCCCTCCCGATTCCGCGAGTGGCAGTTCCGGCGGAGGATCGAGCTGGGGGCTCAGTTCTTCGTCACCGGGCCGATCCTCGACCCCGAGGTGATGGAGAAGCATTTGGGCCTGCTCAACCTGAAGCCGGAGGACCCTCCCGTCTTTGTGATGATCATCCCTCCCTTCAGCCTCTCCTGGGTGGAGCAGATGGAGGCGATCGGCTCGGTCCCATCCACCGATGGCCTCAAGGAGCGGTTGGCCGACCTGACGCCTGAGGTGGGCCGCAAACTGGGATGGGAGCTGACTTCCGAGTTGGAGAAGCGGGCCCAAGACGCGGGGGCGGCGGGGGTGATCCTCATGGGGCTCAAGTACGACTCGGTGGTTGGTGAGGCGGCGGACAACTGGCTGAGCCGGGGGAATTGAACCCGGCGGACTAAGCGGGACTGTGAGCGGCAGCCCGCCATTCCTCGTCCGTCGAGGCGCCCGCAGCCGTGGCCTCGACGACGGCTTCTATCTGGGCATCGGTCAGGTCGTCGACCAGGCAGAACTCGTTTCCGAACGGATCCTGCATCACTGCCCAATCGATGACGGGAGGCTCGTCACCGTGAGACCCGGGTCGTGGGTAGAGGCTCGGCGGCTTCTTGACCGAGCCTCCCAGGTCAACGATTCGGGAGATGGCGTCGTCGATGCCCTCGTTCGGAGTCACGTCGATGTGGACGAGGTTGGGACTCTCGCCCTTGCGCCTTTTGACCACCTGCAGGATGAGCTCGTGCTTCCAGGGGTCCTTGCGGCCGAGGTACCCGAATCGGCCATGCCATCCCTCGGGGTCGCTACCGAGGACTTCCAGTCCTGTGACCGCGGACCAAAAGGCGTACCCCTGGGCGAGATCGGTCACGTCGATGACAGTCGCGCGATAGGTGCCGATCCCACGCAGAGGTGTCTCAGGTTGGGTGGGGACGGGTCGTGCTCTGTCGAAGGTGGGTGGCGATTCCATTGGCCGGCGAGATTAGTTGCCGGGGGTGCGGCGACTCAGGGTGGGTCGGGTCCGATGGTGTAGGTGTGGCCGAGGGGGCTGGTCCATCTGTAGACGCCGGGTCTGATCTGTTCCAGTTTCCAGCCGCGGTGGTGATGGTTGTTGTGGTGGTGGCGACAGAGTGGTCCTAGCTCCGGGATGGTGGTCCGGTGGGCTTGGGCCCAGGGGACCTCGTGGTTGAGGTCGCATTGGCCTGAATCGATGCGACAGCCGGGGTAGACACAGGTCGGATTCCGGGTCTCGACGATCCGTTTCTGCGCTGTGGTGGGTCGTCTCTTGGTGGTGACCACTCCGACCGGATGTCCGGTGTCGTCGAGTGGTGATGATCCGCCATTCGGAATCGGGTTGCTCGTCGACGATCTGACGGGCGACGTCGGCGATGACCGGTCCAAATCCGGGGATTTCTGCCTGGGTTCGTCGTCGAGTCCGGCCAGAGTGGTCATGTCCACTCTGATGTCGACCACTCCCCGGTCGGCGCCCTGATTCTGATCCTGGTTGCTCCCGGTGAGAAGGTCGAAGAGGATGTCGGCTCGGATCTGGTCGATCGGCCGTTTGTCACCTTTGGCTTTCAATCCTCGGGCGAGTCGGTTGATCCGTCGCATGGCGGCATTGGCGTCGGCGGGGGGTAGGTCGAGACCGTGGAGGTTGGCGGTGCCGGCATCGGTCATCTCGGCTATGACCCGTCGTTCTTTCAGTTTCTCCTCATACCGGTCTTTGGCCGCGGCCGGGTCGATCGAGATGATGAGTCGTTGGATCCGGGCACGTAGTTGGCCGGTGGTCTGATCAGATGCCCGTTCCAAAGCAGCCTCGGTGACCTGTTGGGCGAGTTCCCGGGGGAGATGACAGGTCTGATCGGAGAGGACCCGAGCCTTGGCCAGGTCGATGAGACCGTTATGAAGCGCCTGCCACACACCGGGGAGACGTTCGCGAAGTTGGAAGGCGAGATCGGTGTGCACCTCCCCGGCCCGACGGGTCAGAGTCAGTGCCGCCTGGACTTCGGAGGCGGTCGATATAGAACACGTCCCGATGGTCGACAGGGTCCAGTTCGGAGACAGCCTCAGAGACCGCATGGATATCGGCATACAACTCGGCTTGAAGATGAGAGATCAGCCGGCTGCGTGCCTTCAACAATTCCACCCGGTCAAACCCCGACAACCGATCCCGATCGACACCGGACAAGATCACCGCCAGCAACAGACCCGGAGGGATCGTCTCCAGATCGGCAGGCAAACCATCACTTTTGTCGAGATCGGATGGCATCGTGTCGGTATCGAACATACGTTCGACACTACAACTGACCCAGGACAGATTCCATACCCTCGTCGAGTATTTTTCGTCGAGAAAGAGCCGATGTTTCCTAGCCGTTGACCTCCTGGGCCAGGCTCTGCCGGCAGAGGTCGATCATCCGGAGAGCCAGTCTTGATCGGCGGGAGAGCGGATGGACTGATGTCGTGGCTCCCACCGCACGGACATCGCCAGAGGTATCGCCTTTCATTACGGCCGAGGATCCAGCCGTTGTCGTAGAGGAGATGCAGCAGGTCACTTCGTCTCATTTCCTGATCGGATCCGGGTTGCGGTGATTGGGATCGTGGGTTGTCACGATGGTCACTCTCGCTGTGTCCAAATCAACCCGTTGTTAAGTCCTCGGACCGATCCTGCGCTCGCACAAAGGTCCAGCGGCCTCTAAAGAAAAATGCGCGAAATCTCCGATAACCAAACATCATGCGGACGGAGCGCCTGTCCAGTCCAACAGCGCGGAGACGCGCGGTTGGGATCGCCATCGGGGCGACACTGGTCCTCGTCGTCCTCGTCGTCGGTCTCACCTTCGCCAACTCGGTAGGCGCAGCCCGCGTGGCCGGGAACGCCTCCGACCTGCATTGGACCAATGCCACCCTCGGCACCGGTGCCCTGACCCGAGCGGCAGTGGTCCAGGCCACCACCTTCTCCGAGCTGGCCGGTAGCGGGCTCGTCACCCAGGACGACCTGGCGGTGGCAATGGAGCGAGGCCCGCGATGCGCGGGACCGGCTGGCGGAGCTCCTCGATGCCTCCGGGTCGAGCGCCTCGACGGCGGCACTGACCCATTTCCTGGCCCGGATCGACGAGGCGCTGGCTCACCTCGACAACGGCGACTTCACCGCATCCAAGACACTGCTGATGAACGATGCGGAGCGGTCCTACATCGACCTGGTCGACTCCCTCCAGATCGAGCAGGGCGAGATCCAGGCGCAGATCGACGCCAACACAGCGGGATCCCGACGCACCACCGAGTTCATTCAGTTCTTCCTCATGCTGGCCATTCCTGCCTCGGCTGTGCTCATCTACCGGTTCGTGGCTCGCCGCCAGATGCGTGAGCTTCGTCTCAAGGTCGATCTGGAACTGGAGAAGGAGAGGGAGATCGGCCGGGCCAAGGACGAATTCATCGCCGGCCTCTCCCACGAGCTGCGGACACCGCTCACTTCGATCTACGGGTTCGCGGAGATCCTCACGGACGGTGGAGCCGAAGACCCGGCTACCGCGGTCGAGGTCTCCCAGATCATCGCCAACGAGGCGGCCGAGATGACCCGTATGGTCGACGATCTTCTCGCCGTTGCCCGGCTCGAGAGCACGGGTGTCCAAATCGAGATGAGCCCGACGCATATCACTGACGTGGTCGACTCGGCCATCCTTCCCTTCGAGCGGGCAGGCCTCAAGATCAAGAAGGCTGGTGTGGACGCCATCGTGTCTACTGACGCCGCACGGCTCCGTCACGTTCTGATCAATCTCATCTCCAACGCTGCCCGCCACGGCGGCCCCAACATCGGGGTCGAAGTGTCGACCGGAGACGGCGTGGTCGACATCGAAGTCTGGGACGACGGCGAGGGTGTTCCCGACGACCAGTTGGAGAGGCTCTTCGACACCTTCATCCACAACGGCGCAGCAACCCTCATGACGGGAACGCTTGGGCTGGGTCTCGGGGTGGCTTCACGTCTCATGGAGTTGCTCGGCGGAAAACTCGTCTACCAGCGCTTCGCCCAGAAGAGCTACTTCATCGTTTCCCTTCCCCTCCTCGCCGACGCGGTCGAGGCTCCGAAGTCCGACGACACGACCGTGGCCCATCTGATCCGGGCCATGTCGGCATGAGGCGTCTGACCGCAGCCCTGGTGGCCATCGCTCTCATGGGTCTGGCCGTCACCGCCTCGGCGCATGAGACCGAGGAATACAAGGACAAGTTCACCTCGATCAGCTGGGGCGGATCCGATGGCTCGCTGGATTGGTCGGGACCGTGGAGCGAGATCGGGGACGACGGAGACGAGAAGAAGGGCAACGTGCGTGTGGTGTCGTCGGGCAACTGCTCCGGCAACTGCATGCGGATGAGCGCTCTGACCACGCTGCTCGGCCCGATCGGCGCCGTGCGGTCCGCCGATACCAGCTTTCTCGAGGGGGCAACCCTCAGCTTCGACGTCAGGAGCACGTCGTCGCTCCTCGCCTCCACCCTGGAGGTGCAGGTCAATGGTGGTGGCGGCTGGGTTGACGTCGCCGAGTATCAACTGGCCTCCGGGATCAACGAGCACGCCAGCATCGACGTGAGTGACTTCAGCTCCGAGAACTTCCGGGTTCGCTTCCTCTTCTCGGGCCTCCTCCTCAGCAGTGAGGTGTTCATCGACACCGTCGAGATCGTCGGCACGTACAACGAGCCCACGACCACCACGACAACCACTCTCCCTCCGACCACCACGACCACGGCTCCCACTACCACCACGACTCAGCCCACCACCACCACTTCGAGGCCCGATGCCACGACGTCCACGACGATCGCCGGCTCGGGCTCGCCCACCACCACCGAGCCTGGAACCGACACGTCGACCACGACGACTGTCCCGGGTGGTGGAGACGGGAGCACGACTTCTACGGCACCGGACTCGTCAACCACCACCACGGTCATCATCGGGGGGCCCGGTGGGCCGGGCCAGGGCGGTGGGTCCGATGGGGGCGGCCCCGATGACGAGGGCACGGGCAGCGAGGTTTCGATCCAGACGTTCGCCCCGGGCGGGAGCGGGATCCGAGCTGCCGCCCGTGGACTCCAAGCCAACTTCCAGGGTGATCTCTATGGGGAGGTGCGGTCGGTTTCCGCCCTCAACGGGATCGATTTTCAGGCCGACTTCAACATGGCGGTCGAAGTGATCGAGGCATCGTGGGCCTGGATTGTGTTGCTCGGGCTGGTCATCGCCTATTCGATCGTCTCCGGGCTCGACCGGCGGAGGCCCGTCCTCGACCGCTAGGCCACTGGTCGTAGTTATCGTCATCGTCGTGCCCGACTCCCGCGACCCCAAGCCAAAGCCACGCAGCATGGGGATGGGTGTTGCCCTTTCCAACGCGATGGCCGAGCTCGAGGTCTTACTCAGCCCGGCAGCCGAGCACCGGATCGAAGAGGAGCGCAAGGCGGAGATCCTCCGGGATCAAGTCGGAGTCACCCTCGACGAGACCAGCGGCAAGGTCATCGTCGTCGAGCCGGGAGAGATCTCCCAGGCGGCCCGCTGAGCGCGTTCTACCGTGGCGGGCGTGCAGCTCGCTCTCGATCTGTTCCTGATATTCACGCTGCGCCTTCTCGACGTGGGCATGGCCACGGTCCGCATCGTCCTGATCAGCAGGGGCCGGCGTGGGCCGGCGGCCCTGCTCGGGTTTTTCGAAGCCCTGGTCTGGGTCATCGCGATCTCCAGAGTCCTGGCCGGTCTCGACGACCCGGCACGGATGATCGCTTTCGCCCTCGGATTCGCTGCCGGGACCTATGCCGGCTCGATGGTCGAGGAGTGGCTCGCATTGGGCCAATCCCTCATCCGGGTGGTGGCGCCCGTCAACACCGACCCGGTCGCCCCGTTGCTTCGGGAACAGGGTTACGGTGCGACGGTGCTCAACGGTGACGGTCTGTCGGGTGAAGTGAGAGTCACTTTCTGCGTCGTCCCCAGGAAGGAGGTGTGGTCGGTGACCCACCTGATTCACGAGGCGAACCCCGAGGCTTTCGTCACCGTCGAGCAGACCTCTACCGTCGATCTGGCTGCGAAACATGGGGGAGACGTCCAGCGATAGCCCGGTACTCGGGCCGATCGAGGGTCTCTTCGAGAACCTGCGATCGCGCGTCGTGTCCTCGGCAACCGCACCCTTCCGCCACGCCCCCTACCCGCTGGCCGGCAGTCTCGACTACCGGGGCGATCCGGGGCTGTTCGGCCCCGAATCGGTGTCCTGGCGGGTGATCGGGGACGCCGCCTCGTTCGTAGGGGGCATCCGTGCCCTCCTCATCCAGGCGGCTCATCCCGAAGTCGTGGCCGGAGTCGGCGACCATTCCCGCTACCGAGAGGACCCTTTGGGGCGGCTCTCACGGACCTCCGCGTATGTCACCGCCACCACATACGGAGCCATGCCCGAAGTCGAGCAGGCAGTGGCCCAGGTGCGTCGGATCCATCGGGTGGTATCGGGAACCTCCAGTCGTGACATCGCTTACGACGCCGACGACCCCGGGTTCTCGGCGTGGGTGCACAACGCACTCACCGATTCATTCCTCGTCGCCAACCAGACCTTCGGCAGGGATCATCTCAGCCCTGAGGAGTGCGACCGGTTCGTCCTCGAGCAGACCCGAGTCGGTGCCCTCCTCGGCGCCGATCCGATGCCGACCACCGCCGCAGAGCTGTCGGGGTGGATCGAAGGTCACCCCCGGATAGCTCCCTCACCCGAGATGGCCGATGCGGTGGACTTCCTCACCGACCCACCCCTGGAACCGGGTCTGATGATCGGTTACAAGCTCCTGCTGGAGGCGGCGGTCGCCACCCTTCCCGTTCGTTTGCGGGACGTGCTCGGACTGACCAAGACACCCGGGGCGGTGAGAGTGGGGAAGGGCGTCGTGGCCGGGCTGCGCTGGGCGCTCGGTGCATCGCCCTCGTGGCAACTGGCGTTGGTGCGGATGGGCTCGCCAATTCCGGAAGGCCGGTTCAAGCAGCCGTTGCCGGTCCCCGGTCAGTCAGAGCTCGAGGTAGCTCCGCAGCACGTCGAGCTCCATCTGCAATCCCTCCGCCCTTTCCGTCTGGCCGATCTGGCGATATTTCGCCACGGATCTCTCGAACTCCTCGATCTCGCGGACGATGATCTCGATGACGTCGTCCTCGGTCAACGGACGACGCTGCACGTCGCCGTAACCGACCACGCCCTCCACAGAGGCGACACCCTCGACCGCTTCTGCGTTCTGGATGGCCGACAACGTGGTACGCAGGACCTTGACCCTCGCCATGTCGCGATCCCTCATCGCCTCAGCCAGATCGTCCCGGATGCGGGCGTGAAGGGAGTTCACGCTTCGACAATCAGCGAACCGGTCATGGAAGGGTGGATGGTGCAGAAGTAGGTCCAGGTTCCGGGCTCCAGGGAGAGCTCACCCTCCTGGTCGGTGCCGAGCCCCACCGGTTCGACATCCGCCGGTGCACCGTCGATGGTGTCCATCTGGACCTCATGTGGTGCGCTCGAATCGTTGACCCAGCTCACCGACTTGCCCGCAGGGACCGTGACCTCGGCCGGAAAGGCGAGACCGGTGATGGTTACGACGACTGAGGTGTCGGTCTCGATGACGTTCTGGTCCGCCGCCGCCGTGGTCGATGGCGCTCCGGCCGCGGTAGTCGTGTCGGTGGATGCGTCATCGCCTCCGCACCCTCCGATCAGGCCGAGCACCATGAGGGCACCAGCGGCTCGGATCGACAGCCGGCGTCTCATGACGCATCACCCTAGGCATGGCGACGAGCGATGTCAGCGAGCGGAGAGCTCGCGATCCAGGGGGGAAGCGAATCGGGCGATGACTCGCTTGTCGCTGAGCCAGATCTCGACCTCCTCAGCCTGACGCTCGACCTCAGAGAGGCTCTCGCGACCGATTTCCTCGAGTAGCTCCCACACCAGCTCACCCGACGCCCGTTGCCCCCAGGCGCCGACGATCCTGCCGTCGACCCAGATCGTCTGACCCTGCGTTCCCGTTGCTGTCGAACAGTCGCGGGGCGTGAGGTCCCAGGTACCACTCCCGCTCCTTCCATCCCATCGTGGTGGGATCAAGCGAGGGAAGCAGGGCAACCCACGGGTCGACTCGTGGCACCGGATCCAGATCGTCAGGAAGCAAGTAGCCGGGGCCGAATTCGAGCTGGACCTCCACCGCACCGATGGTGGCCAACGCCGCCCTCACCTGGGTGACCGGCCACCCTGTCCACCACTTCATGTCGATCTCGGTCCCCGGGACCGAAGGTCGCCAGCCACTTTCGGAGCACCGCGACCTGCGCCTCCTCCTTCGACATCACCGGTATCGGCCCGCCCAGCCACTCGTCCATCGGCGCCCAGCGGTACATGCTGCTGACCCAGGTCCCCTTGGGTCGTCCCCGTATCACTTTCCCCTCGGTGGCGAGCAGGAAGAGGATCCGGGTCGACATGCCCACCGTGGTGAGGACCGAACCGTCCTTCTTGTAGAAGGTGATCTTCTCGCCCAACTCGGGCACGTCTTTGGTCAGGTCACCGGCCACCGCCTCGCCCCGCTTCCGGAGTGCAGCGAGCGTCTTGTCGGCGACGGCATCGATCCACATTGGGCCATCCTCGGCGATGCCGTAGCTCTCAACCCATCCCGCCAGCCGTCTCCGCTCGGGGGCGACGAGCGCCACGGTCGAGGAGTGGTGCAGCATCGGGGCCATCTCGACCGGGACCACGAACATCGTGCGCCGCATCGCAAGGATCCGGACGAGAGATTTCTTCTCGTACAGGGCGGCCTCGAGGTCGCCCTGTTTGAACCCGGGTACTCGGGCCCGGGCAGACAGGTAGACCGTGGCGGGATCAGACGAGTGGAGACCGGTCATCGCATCGGCAGCTTCGACGACGTCTCCGGTCGGGGATGCGAGCCGATGCCTGATCGCGAGACGTGCTCGTCGTTCGTCATTGGAAACGGTGCGCACAGCGCCCACGCTAGGGCTGTCTCAACCCAGCAAGATCACGATGCCCAAGGCGAGGATCACCAGGTTTCCGACGATTGTCACCACTCTTCGAGATCGTGCCGAGAGCCGATGACCTGCGAATGCGCCGACGGCGGCGATCAAGGTCTGCCAGGAGAGACTGGCGAGGAAGGCGCCGATGACGAAGAGAGGCTCCGTCGGCCGCTGTCATGTCCCCCGCGACACTCCGAGTCCGATCACCACGGCGGCGAAGTAGACGATGGTGGTCGGGTTGATGATCGTGAGACCGACAAACCGCCCATAGGTCCGAGCAAGATCGCCGGCGCGGGGCTCCATGGCTTCCGTATCGACTGGCTCCTGCGTCCGTGCCAGGCCGATCACGGCGATGACCAGGAGGATGAGGCCGCTGACGACTTGCAGCGGGTCTCCGATCGCTTCCACCGTCGAGGCGAGGGTGGCGCCTCCGACCACGGCCAGTGTCGCATACAGGAGGTCCGCCGTGGCCGCCCCGGCTCCCGCGGACACGGCAGGGGCAAACCCGCGTCTGATCCCTACGTCCATGATGAGAATGGCGATGGCTCCGACCGGGATGGCAATTCCGTATCCGGCCGCCACGCCGGTCATGAACGCGTCCATCTCGGTGGAAATCTAGGGAGAGGGGAGTCAGGCCCCGATCAATGCCTGGCTACAACCAATCCGAGACCGGCTTGAGCAGCGATCACGAGTCCGGCGATCATTGTGCCGGGGAGGACGCTCGAGCCGAACGCGATGACGGACCCGACGATTAGTGCGGCTGCTTCACCGGCGACGAAGACAGTTCTCGCGTTCTTCTCCCAGTGGTCGAGCGCATGACTCAGCCAGAGCAAGGTGAATACACCTTGCAGCACGAGGGCCATCGCCGTGATCGGGAACAGAATCGGTACGTCGCCGTACTCATCGATGGAGATCCATCCCAGGAACATCCCAAGACCGATTGGGCCAAGGGAGGCGATGCCGAGGGCGATGCGGGCGGTGCGGTCACGCAATCGGACAGCGGTCTGCCTGATGACCGTGATCAGGTCGGGGATCGCCCGCAGCCACAATCGAAGAGCGCTTTCCCCACTGCCGAGGAGATCGCCAAACAAGACGACTTGCTCTTCTCCATGTCGCGAGCGATGCGCCTCTGGCGTGACCGCGACCAGCCGCCGATACATCGCCTGATGGCGGCGGATTGACTGCGGGGCTCATGTCGGGTTCCATCCGAGGTCTGCCCGTCTGGCGTGCTCCATGACACGATGCAGACGCTGCAACTCGCCGCCCAACGCTGCCCTGCCCTCATCGGTGATCCGGTAATACCGGCGACGAGCGTCATCGAGATCGGGGGCGGGTCTTTCCTCGCTCTCCTCGATGAGGCCCTGGTCGGCGAGCTTCCCGAGAGCGACGTAGAGGGCTCCCGGCCCTAGACGGACGTCTCCTTGCGTCAGCTCCTCGGTTTCCTTCATGATCGAATAGCCGTGGCGGTCCTCTTCGGCAAGTGCGAACAGGATGTGGAAATGAGACGTGGGAAGGGCCATCTGTCACTGAACTATATCTATTTGAACTATATCGTGTGTTGATATATCCTCCAGGGAATGACCTGGTTGATGTCATTCCTCGTTGCCCTTGTGCTCCTGCTGGCAGGCTGTGCCGAAGACACGGCCACCCCGATCGACCCGGGAGATGGTGGCGACTATTCGGTCACAATCGATCCCGTGGATTTCGTGCCGGAGATCGACAACGATCGACTCCCCTTGTCTCCGGGCAACAAATGGGTCTACGAATCGACTGGCGGGGGAGAGGTCGAGCGGATCGAAGTGGTCGTCACCGAAGAGCAACGAACCGTCATGGGAGTCTCCACCACGGTCGTCCGGGACACGGTGACAGTCGATGGGGAGCTGGTGGAAGACACGTACGACTGGTACGCCCAGGATAGTGAAGGCAACGTTTGGTATTTCGGCGAGGACACGGCCGAGTACGAGGACGGCGAGATCGTGTCGACAGCCGGCGCCTGGGAGGCGGGCGTCGACGGGGCGCTGCCCGGGATCGCCATGGAGGCGGACCCGACTGTGGGCGACAGCTATCGGCAGGAGTACTACCCGGACGAGGCCGAGGATCTGGCCGAGGTGGTCCGGAGCGGCGTGAGCGAGGAGGTGGCGTTCGGGGCCTTCGATGACCTGATCGTCATCGAGGAGTGGACACCATTGGACCCTGATGTGGTGGAGGAGAAGTACTACGCATCGGGAGTGGGCGTGGTGCTCGAGACCACGGTCCAGGGTGGCAGTGGCAGGATCGAGCTGATCTCTTTCACCCCGGGCGGCTAGAGGCTTCCCACCAGAAAATGCAGGAAAGGGCGCCCCAGGCCCCGGGTACCGTCACGCGTCATGTGGGCAGACCGTTCTGTCAGGCGGGTGGTACTGGCGCGCTTCATCTCCCGCACAGGGGGAGAAGCGGCCTTCTTTGTCGGCATCTGGGGCAAGGCTGCCTTCGAGATGGAGGCCTCGGCCGCCGGCGTCGCTGCCGTCATGGCTGCTCTGGGCGTCGCCTCCTTGATCGGCTCGGCGGTGGCCGGTGTTCTCGTCGATCGGTTCGACCCGCGCCGGGTGCTCATCGCCGGGGAGATCATCTTCATCCCGGTCGCTCTCGGGATGACCTTCGCCGACACCTTGCCTTCCATGGTGGTGGCTACCTTTCTTCTCGGCCTGGTCGGGATGCCGGTGTTCACCGCCATCTCGGCATTCGGGCCCTTCCTCACCGACGATCCCGATCGGCTGGCGAAGATCAACAGCTTGATCGAAGGGGCGGCCTGGGCCGCGTTCGTGGTCGGCCCGGCCCTGGGGGCGATCATCGCGGGCAGCGTGGGCCTGGACGGGATCTTCGTCCTCGACGCGGCGACCTCGGCCGTGGCCGCGCTGATCGTCATTCCCGTCTCGGTTCGCCAGATGGCAAGGAAGGAGAGGGAGAGAGAAGGCCTCCGCGAGCTGCGCGAGGGGTTCACATATGCCTATCGCCATCGCCGGCTTCGCTTCTACATATTGCTCGGATCCTCGGTGTGGGTGCTTTTCGGCACCTTCAGCACCCTGGAGCCACTCTTCTATCGCGACATCCTCCATGCCACGCCGGTGACGCTGGGTTGGGTCAACTCGATCTTCGGTTTGGGTCTCGTCGCCGGGACCTGGATCGCATCCCGGCTCCCTACCAGGTACCGCAATGCCCGGTCACTAGTCCTCATCGTCGCGCTCAACTCGGTCGGGGTGCTGGCCTACGTCGGAACCGACCAGCTCCGGGTGGTGGTGGTCGCCGGCGTCTTCTGGGGGCTCCTGATCGGGATCATGGCCCCGCTGCTGCGCACCCTGATCCAATTGAACAGTCCCGAGGATCTGATGGGCCGGATCACCGGTGTCACCCAGGTCCATTCCGAGGTGGGTCATCTGCTTCCACTTGCAATCGCCCCGGTCCTGGCAGGCATATTCGGTGTCCAGCGGACCCTGATCTTCGCGGGGGTCGCCCTGGCCGTATTCGCCTTGCTCTTCCTGCCGACGGCGAACCGGCTCGACCGGACCCGCACCGTCGAGGTGCCCCGCACCGGTCTTCCCGACCCGAGCGACGAGCCGCGCTCGGTCGGGCACTGAACAGGGCCAGACCCCAGCCTCTCGTTAGAGTCGCGCCGCCATGGGAGGAGCGAATCGACGGGTAGCCCGCGCCGGTATCTCGATCCTGGCGGTGGTCGTCGCGTTCGTTCTGCTTTGGGAGGGCTACAAGCTGATCTGGACTGCGATGGGGTGGGAGAACCCGGTTAGACCCGACGACCGGACCATGCCCCACACCTGGGACATCTTCCTGGCGCTCTTCCGTCCAGCACAACGAAACGGCCCACCTTTCATCTTCGTCGAGCTTCGGGCGGCCCTGATGACACTGCGTGAGGCGTTTGTCGGGTTCCTGATTGGCGGAGCCGTGGGTTTTGGGCTTGGTGTGCTGTTCGTCAGGTCGACCATTTCGGAGCGAGCGTTCATGCCCTACGTCGTGGCCTCCCAGACCGTTCCCATCATCGCCATCGCCCCGATGGTGGTGGTGTGGGGCGGACGTGTGAACCTGCCCCAATGGTTGAGCGTTTCACTCATCGCTGCGTATCTGACCTTCTTCCCGGTGGCCATCAACACCCTGCGCGGGCTGCGTTCACCTCATCCGACCTCCATGGAGTTGATGAAGTCCTACGCGAGCAGTCCCGGTGATGTCTTGTGGAAGCTGCAGGTGCCGGCGGCGATGCCCTACATCTTCACCGCCCTCAAAGTCTCCGCCGCGGCCAGTGTCATCGGTGCCATCGTCGGTGAGCTTCCCGCCGGGCTGCGGGGCGGGTTGGGGCGGGACCTGCTCCAGTTCTCCCAACAATTCACGGCCGCCCCGGAGAAGCTGTTCGCCGCGGTGTTGATCGCCGGCCTGGCCGGCATTGTCTTCGTCGGCCTGGTCACCGCTGCCGAGCACCGATGGGTCGGAGCAAATCGGAGGCAGGCTGGCGAGACCTACAGGGCCGCGGGATGACCCTCGTCGTCGAAGCGAGAGGGGTCGGCAAGACGTTCGGCACCGGCGACGGCCAGACCGAGGCACTGCGTGGGATCGATCTCCGCATCGATCAGGGGGACTTCATCTCCCTCATCGGGCCTTCAGGCTGTGGCAAGTCCACCCTGCTTCGGCTGATCGGAGACCTGGTCAGCCCCACGGCCGGCACCCTCGTCGTCAATGGGAAGGAGCCGGGCCAGGCACGGCTCGACCGTGACTACGGGATCGTGTTCCAATCGGCGACCTTGCTCGACTGGCGAAGTGTGCAAAAGAACGTTGAGCTGCCGCTCGAGATCATGGACTTCCCGAGCGAGGATCGCTCGTCGCGGGCCAAGGAGATGCTCGACCTGGTGCAGCTGGGAGCATTCGCCGACCACTCGCCATGGCAGCTCTCCGGCGGGATGCAGCAAAGAGTGGCCATTGCCCGGGCGCTCGCCTTTCGACCCACTCTTCTCCTCATGGACGAGCCGTTCGGCGCCCTCGACGAGATGACACGGGAATTGATGCAGCAGGAGGTTCTCAGGGTCTGGGGGGAGACCGGGACGAGCGTGGTCTTTGTCACCCATTCCATTCCGGAGGCAGTGTTCCTCTCGACGAGAGTGGTCGTGATGTCTCCTCGACCGGGGCGAATCAGTGACGAGATAGTGGTCGATCTTCCAGCTCGACGTGACCAGGACACTCGAGAGGATCCCAGGTACTTCGAGTTGATCGTCGAGGTGAGAGAGGCACTCCGGCGTGGGGAGTCGGGAGAGACCGGGAGATGACCGAGCGCGACGAGGTGATTCGGGAGACGTCGACGACTGACGTGTTCGCCGCCTTCGAGGGCGATCTTCCCGCGGCAGAGAGGAGATCATCGCCGCGGCGATTGGTCCGGCGCTATCTGCCCGCGGTCGTCGCCTTCATCGCCGTGCTCTTGGTCTGGGAGGGGCTGACCCGGCTCCTCGGCGTCGAGTCCTTCGTCCTTTCCAAGCCAAGCGAGATCCTGACCAGCTTCTCGGAGACCTTCGGCATCATCTGGGGGGCAGGGATGAGGACTCTGTTCGAGGCGGCCGGAGGTTTCGTGATCGGGACCACCCTCGCCGTCATCACCTCCCTGGCTGCCGCCCACTGGCTCGGTTTCCGCGAAGGAGTGCTCCCGATCGCCATCGCTCTGAACGCCACCCCGATCGCGGCGCTGGCTCCGATCTTCAACAACTGGTTCGGGCTGACCAATCCTTTCTCCAAGATGGCCGTGGTGGCCGTGGTGGTCTATTTCCCGGTGATGATCAACACCACCCGAGGGCTTGCTCGAGGTCGACCCGGCCGAGTTGGAGCTGATGCGATCGTTGGCCGCGACCCCGTCGGAGGTGACGAGGAGAATCCGGATTCCCGGGGCGCTGCCCTATTTCTTCGCCTCGATCAAGGTGGCCAGCGCTTTGTCGCTCATCGCCGCAATCATCGCCGAGTACTTCGGCGGGCCGCAGGACGTGCTCGGCCAGTACATCGTCAATCGGGCCCAGCTCTTCCAGTTCCCCGACGCCTGGGCGGCCATCCTGGTGGCCTCGATCCTCGGCGTTGGCTTCTACCTGCTGATCCTCGCCGCCGAGCGCTGGGCGATGCCCTGGCACGTCTCCTTCCGGAGCACGGAGTAGACCGGGTTACCGGCGCAGGCCTGTGGCGTTGCCGATAACGTGCGCTGTCAGTTCGACGTAGGAGGAATCAGATGAAGACGAGCCCCTGGCGGCGTCACGTCCTATGGCTATCCGCCCTTGCCATCGTCCTGGCCGCGTGTGGAGACACGGGCGGGGGAGGAGACGGCGAAGCAGGCACGGCCGCACCGGCGGAATGCACCGAGCCGGACCAGGTGAGGCTGCAGTTGCAATGGTTCGCCCAGTCTCAGTTCGCCGGTTACTACGTGGCCAAGGACAACGGCTTCTATGAGGCCCAGTGTCTCGATGTGGAGATCATCGAAGGTGCGGTGGAGATCGTGCCCCAGCAGGTGCTGGCCACCGGTGGTGCCGAGTTCGGGTTGGCATGGGTGCCCAAGGCCCTGGTCTCGCGTGAGGGCGGCGCCGACATCGTCAACATCGCCCAGGTGTTCGAGCGCTCCGGCACGCTTCAGGTGTCCTGGGCCGACTCGGGTATCGCGGCGCCAGAGGACTGGGCAGGGAAGAAGGTGGGTAACTGGGGCTTCGGCAACGAGTTCGAGCTGCTCGCCGCCATCGAGAAGTTCCAGGTCCCCGATGTCGAGTTGGTCGCCCAGGACTTCACCATGAATGCCCTGCTCAACGACGAGATCGACGCCGCCGAGGCGATGATCTACAACGAGTATGCCCAGGTGCTCGAGGCAGTCAACCCGGACACCGGAGAGCTCTTCACACCCGACGATCTGAGCGTCATCGACTACAACGAGATCGAGACGGCCATGCTCCAGGATGCGGTATGGGTGAATGCGGATTGGATCGCAGAGGAGGGCAACGAGGACATCGCCACTCGCTTCCTGACGGCCTCCTTCCAGGGATGGATCCACTGTCTCGAAGCATTCGATGAATGTGTCGAGGTGGTGCTCAACAATGGCTCGACCCTCGGGCAGAGCCATCAGGAGTGGCAGCTCAACGAGATCCTCGGCCTCATTTTCCCGGCCACCAACGGCATCGGGGTGATGAACGTGGAGGAGTGGGATCAGACCGTTGCCATCGCCACCGAGCAGATCACCGAGCTGCAGGGAGTGGAGATCCCCGAAGGGGTGTATCGAACCGATCTGGCCGAGGCGGCCGTGGCCGCTCTCGGCGACGCCGACGTCTCCGGCTCGGGCTTCGAGAGTCGCGATATCGAGCTGCAAGAAGGCGGCAGCTAGCCGAGCGTTTCTCCCCCCAGCGAACGGAGTGAGCGTTGGGGGGAGTACCGGCGGAGCCGGGAAGGGGGGCTGCCCCACGACTGCTAGGTTTGCCCGAAAAGGAGTCGACAAATGCCCAACATCGTCAGGGCCGCCATCGTCCAGACCGAGTGGACCGGCGACAAGGACACGATGATCAAGAAGAACGCCGACTACGCCCGTGAGGCGGCGAAGCAAGGCGCCAAGGTCATGTGTTTTCAGGAGCTCTTCTACGGCCCTTACTTCTGTCAGGTGCAGGAGAACGAGCACTTCGACTACGCCGAGCCGATCCCCGACGGGCCTACCACGAAGCTCATGCAGGACCTGGCCAAGGAGACCGGGATGGTCCTTGTGGTGCCCATCTTCGAGTTGGAGCAGGAGGGCTTCTACTACAACACGGCGGCTGTCATCGACGCCGACGGCACATATCTGGGCAAGTACCGCAAGACCCACATCCCCCACGTGAAGGGTTTCTTCGAGAAGTTCTACTTCCGGCCGGGCAACACCGGCTATCCGGTCTTCGACACGGCGGTGGGCCGCATCGGCGTCTACATCTGTTACGACCGCCACTTCCCGGAGGGGTGGCGCGCCCTGGGCCTGAACGGGGCGAAGATCGTTTTCAACCCCTCGGCCACCAGCCGTGGGCTGTCGATGTACCTGTGGAACCTGGAGCAGCCGGCATCTGCCGTCGCCAACGAGTACTTCGTCGGCGCCATCAACCGGGTCGGACAGGAGCCGTTCGGAGACAACGACTTCTACGGGTCCTCCTACTTCGTCGACCCGAGGGGTCAGATCATTGGCGATTCCGCTTCGGACACCGAGGAGGAGCTGGTGATCCGCGATCTGGACCTCGACATGATCGAGGAGGTGCGCCAGCAATGGGCCTTCTACCGGGACCGTCGCCCCGATGCGTACGGCGACCTGGTAGCACCTAGTGGCCCCCTAGAGAGGGGTGATGGGACGGACCGTTATCAAGGGAGGGACGGTCGTCACCGCGACCGAGACGATGGACGCCGATGTCCTCGTCGACGGGGAGAAGGTGGTCGCCCTGGCTGCACCGGGCTCACACGACTGGGAGTCCGGCGCCGAGAAGGTGATCGACGCCACCGGCAAATACGTGCTGCCGGGCGGGATCGACGTCCACACCCACATGGAGCTCCCCTTCGGCGGCACCTTCGCCTCGGACAATTTCGAGACCGGGACCCGGGCCGCGGCCTGGGGCGGGACCACCACGATCATCGACTTCGCCGTCCAGACCAAGGGCGGCTCGGCGATGGAGGGTTACGAGTCCTGGCGGGAAAAAGCCGACGGCAAGGTGGCCATCGACTACGGCCTCCACATGATCACCGGCGACATCAACGAGCAGACTCTCAAAGAGATGGACGTGCTGGTGGACGAGGGTGTGACCTCGTTCAAGCTGTTCATGGCCTACCCCGGGGTTTTCTACTCCGACGACGGCGAGATCCTCCTCGCCATGCAGAAGGCGGCGGAGAACGGGTCGACCATCTGCATGCACGCCGAGAATGGGATCGCCATCGACGTCTACGTCGAGCAGGCGTTGAAGCGAGGCCAGACCGACCCGATCTACCACGGACTGGTGCGCAAGGCCCTGCTCGAGGGAGAAGCGGCCCACCGCGCCATTGTCCTCGCCGAGCTCACCGGTGCTCCGCTCTACATCGTCCACACCTCGGCCAAAGAGGCGGTGCACGAGGTGATCCAGGCCCGGGACCGCGGCCTCAACGTGTTCGCCGAGACCTGCCCTCAGTACCTCTTCTTCGATCTCGACAACCTCGGCAACGGATTCGATGGAGCAAAGTACATCTGCTCACCTCCGATGCGAGACCGGGCCGCGGGTCATCAGGACGCCCTATGGCAAGGGCTGCGGACCAACGATCTCCAGGTGGTGTCGACCGACCACTGCCCGTTCTGCTTCAACGACCATCCCGAATTGGGTCGGCAGAAGCGACTCGGCGAAGAAGACTTCTCCAAGATCCCCAACGGCATGCCCGGTGTCGAGCCCCGCATGGAGGTGCTATTCGACGGTGGCGTCAGCCAGGGCCGGATTGGCGTCAACCGGTTCGTCGAGATCACCGCGACCACCCCGGCCAAGATGTTCGGCATGTATCCCAAGAAGGGGACGGTGGCCCCGGGCGGGTCCGATGCCGACATCGTCATCTTCGATCCCAACGAGAAGCACGTCATCTCGGTGGACAACCAGCACATGCGGGTCGACTACTCGGCCTACGAGGGCCTCGAAGTCACCGGAAAGGTCAAGTGCGTGCTCTCCCGGGGCCAGGTCATCGTCGAGAACGATGAATACCTGGGAAGACCAGGCGACGGTCAGTACCTGAAGCGGGGCACCAATCAGTACTTGATCTAGGCGGCCAGCTCGAGCGCTGGCTGGGGTGCGACCACGGGCCTGGTGGCAAGTCGGGCGAATGCAGCGAGCGTCATGTTGACTCCGGCGTGAACCGCCACCGGGACCCAGATAGACCCTGTCTCGATGCGGAGCCAGACCAGGAAGGCTCCCGCCGCGGTGGTGGCGACCACGGTGATAGCCACATGGACGAGTCGGGCCATGCTGGTTCTGTCGTTGGCATGAGCTTGGTCGAGACCGGGACCGATGTGCCAGAGCCCGAACAACACGGCTCCTCCCCAGAGAGCCAGCGGCTCGGGGTAGAGGGCGATGAGAGCCGCATGAAGGACCCCGCGAAACACGGCCTCTTCGATTACGACAGTGATCAGCGGGATCCGGACCAGGATGTGGGCGGCTGCGGTCCGGCTGGACATCGCCCCCATCCGGGGGTCGGCGAGATGGCCACGTAGCTGGGGCCGGCTCATCATCACGACTCCGACCGTGCACATCGCCACCAGGGTCGCCGATCCCCAGGACGCAAGGAGCCCGCCGTCGGGGCCGGCGAGACCGATCGTCGTCGGGCCGAACCACACGGCGGCGACCACTACCACTGCAGCCCCCACCGAGCTGGTGGCGAGCGGTGCCCAGGTGGGACGGAAGCGGACTGGAAGCAGCAAGTAGACGATTGTCTGGAACGCGACTGCGTAGATGATCAGGGGGATGGCGGTGGCTAGTAATGACATGATTTCAAGGTACGACCTGGGCGAGGGCGACCGGGTCAACCGCTCACGATGCCAAGGTATCGGTTTACAGGGCGTAAAGGAACAGACCCAAATACCTGAATTCGCCGTGGCGCTAAGAGTCGAATGTGTTGCAGCTGCCCGGTGAGCCGGTGGTGAAACCCTCGTTCAGCCACCGATAGCGGTCCTCCGAGCTGCCATGGGTCCACGACTCCGGGTTGACCTGGCCTGTGGTCTGCTGCTGGATGGCGTCATCACCGACCGCGGCGGCCGCGTTCAGGGCCTCTTCGAGGTCTCCCGATTCGAGTAGGGCGGCGGAAGTCCCGGTGCGGAGTGTCGACATCCACACCCCTGCGAAGCAGTCGGCCTGAAGCTCCAAGTCGATGCTTGCCTCGTTGGTCCCTGCACTCTGGACCTGATCGGTGATGCCGAGCTGATGCTGGACATGATGACCGACCTCGTGGGCCAGGATGTATGCCTGGGCCAGGTCGCCGGCTGCCCCGAACCTTCTCTGCAGCTCGCCGAGGAAGTCGAGGTCCATGTATGCAAGTTCGTCGACAGGGCAGTAGTGAGGCCCGGACTGGGCCTGGGCGCCGCCGCATCCCGAGGTGGTGGCGGTGTTGAACACGACAAGGTCGGTGCCGCGATACTCGAGGTTGGATTCCTCGAAAGACGCCCACCCACATCGCCTGGTTGTCCTGCAACACCTCCTCGAGGTAACGAGCCAGATCTGCTTCGGGATCGACCGACGGATCGAGTGTGTTCCCCGTTTCGGGCTGAACCTCGCCGGCCGGCTGCAGAGCCTCGGTGAGCCCGGCCAGGTCTCCACCTCCGCCCAGGAGAGTGATGAGGAGGAGGACAACTATTCCGATGGCGCCGCCGCCGATCCCGACAGTCCGAACTCCCGGGCCCCTTCCGCCGCCGGTGCCCCGGCGATCTATGACCCGGCCGGGACCGGTCGCGTCGCGCTTCCACTTGACCACATCGCAACCTACCCATTGAGCGCGGCGAGCTAACACTGCGTAGACGACCCCTCGGTCGTATCGCCCCTCCCCGTGTAGATTCGCCCCATGAGGCAGATCCAGCACTGGATTGACGGCGAGCTGACCGGGGGGACCAACGGACGGGTTGGAGAGGTGTTCAATCCGGCCACGGGCGAGCAGACCGGCGAGGTGGTGCTGGGCTCGGCGGAAGACGTGGATCGCGCCGTGCAGACGGCGCGCAGCGCCTTCGAGACCTGGCGGTTCTCCTCCCTGACCCAGCGTCAGAACATCATGTTCGCCTTCCGCGAGCTCGTCGCCGCACGAAAGATGGACTTCGCCAAGCTCCTCACCGCTGAGCACGGGAAGACGATCGACGATGCCCTCGGCGAGGTGCAACGTGGCCTGGAAGTGGTCGAGTTCGCCTGCAACATCGCCCACCTCCTCAAGGGAGATTTCTCGGAGCAGGTCTCGACGGGCGTCGACACCTACACCATTCGCCAGCCACTCGGTGTCGTCGCCGGGATCACCCCGTTCAATTTCCCCGCCATGGTCCCGATGTGGATGTATCCGCATCGCCATCGCCTGTGGCAACACCTTCGTGCTCAAGCCCTCTGAGAAGGACCCTTCGTGCTCTCTACTGGCGGCAGAGTTGCTCGCCGAGGCAGGACTCCCCGAGGGCGTGTTCAACGTGGTCAACGGTGACAAGGAGGCGGTGGACGCTCTGCTCACCCATCCGATGGTGGCCGCCATCTCCTTCGTTGGGTCCACCCCCATCGCCCGCTACATCTATGAGACCGGGACCAGCCACGGCAAGCGGGTCCAGGCATTGGGTGGTGCCAAGAACCACATGATCGTCCTGCCGGACGCCGACATGGACCTGGCGGCCGACGCTGCGGTATCGGCGGGCTATGGCTCGGCCGGTGAGCGCTGCATGGCGATCTCGGCAGTGGTGGCGGTGGGCGACGCCGGCGACGCCCTCATAGAAGGGGTGAGGACCCGGATCGAGAAGTTGAAGGTAGGCCCGGGTCACGAGACCGGAGTCGAGATGGGTCCCCTCGTGACGAGACAACACCTGGAGAAGGTCCGGGGGTATGTCGATGCCGGTGAGAAGGCTGGCGCCCTGCTCGTTGCCGACGGCCGGGACCTGGTCGTCGATGGGCACGAGAACGGCTTCTTCCTCGGCCCAACCTTGTTCGACAACGTGACAACGGACATGTCGATCTACACCGACGAGATCTTCGGCCCCGTTCTATCCACGGTGCGGATGGAGCATTTCGAGGAGGCGATCAGGCTCATCAACCAGAACCCGTACGGGAACGGAACCGCGGTGTTCACCAACGATGGCGGGGCGGCTCGCAAATTCCAGTCCGAGATCGAGGTGGGGATGGTCGGGATCAATGTCCCCATCCCTGTGCCGCTCTCCTTCTACAGCTTCGGTGGTTGGAAGGACTCCATCTTCGGCAGCCATGCCATCTATGGCCCGGAAGGCGTGCATTTCTACAGCAGGCAGAAGGTGGTGATCTCTCGCTGGGCCGACCCGATCCACCGAGGCGTGGATCTCGGGTTTCCCACCCACGGGTGAGACGCCGCCCGCTTCGGGCCTGGCCTTTGCTCGCCGTTGTGGCCCTCATCCTGGCGTCATGCGGGGGGACACCGGCCGGCGAGACGACCACGACGTCATCGACCGTCACCACGGTCACCACCGTCGACACGACCATCACGTCGACCACCTCGCCCCCGGCCCGGCCCGTCGCCTTGTCCGATCTGGTCGGTCGTTGGGAGAGCGAGGCCAATTCCCTGGTCTTCGACGAGGGCGGCTCATACGAGCTATTCGAGCTCGATGCCGGGGGCACCGAATCGCCCACAGGTGTGATCGGTTTCGTCGCCCTCCAGGACGGCCAGCTCATATTCGCCACCAGCGCCAACCCCAATCCCTGCCCCGGCGAGACCGGCGTCTACGACGGTGAGCTGGTCGGCGAGGTGCTCCATCTAACGGTCGTCGAAGACCCGTGCGCCTTCCGCGAAGAGGCCTTCGCCGCCCCGTTCTCCCGGGTCTCACCGACCACAACTACCGGACCGGACGCGGTGATCTCAGACCTGTCGGGGAGTTGGGAGAACGAGAGATCGGTCCTCAGGGTCAACGATGCCGGGGACTACGTCGTCCTCGGACCCGATGCCGACCCCGACCGGCCGCTCACCGGAGGTTTCGTGGCGAGGGAAGAAGGCAATTTCATCTTCGTCTCGGGGGTGGCCGGCGAGTGCCCCGGCCAGACCGGCGTCTACGGGGCCGTCATCGAGGACGGCCAGCTCACGCTCACCGTCGTCGACGACCCTTGCACGGCGCGGGTCGGCTGGTTCGAGCCGGTCTTCACCTTGGCGGACGGTTAGCTGGGAGACCCGGCGACCAGATCGCGGGCCAGGAGGTCGTCGTCGGTCTCCCTGCGGACGACGAGTCGGGCGTCGCCGTCACCGACGAAGACCACCGCCGGGCGGCGCGCCATGTTGTAGTTGGAACCCATCGAGTGCCCGTAGGCCCCGGTCACCGGGGTGGCGAGCAGGTCGCCAATCTCCACCTCTTCGGGGATGTGAGCGTTCCACGCCAGCACATCTCCCGACTCACAATGCTTGCCCACCAGGCGGACGGGCCGGGTGCGGTCGGCCCTCGTCGCCATCGGGGCAAACACCTCGTAACCGCTGCCATAGAGCACCGGCCGCGGGTTGTCACTCATCCCACCGTCCACCGAGACATACGTCCTGACGTGGGGAATCTCCTTGATAGTCCCAACGGTGTAGAGGGTCAGCGCCGCCTGAGCAACGATGGCCCTCCCCGGCTCGGCCATGATTCGTGCCTGCACTCCGGAGGCGGCAGCTGCATCGGTCACGGCTTTCCCCCATTCCGGGATCGTCGGCGCCGTCTCGCCCTCCACATAGGCCACGCCCAGTCCACCACCGATGGAGAGCTCTTCGATGTCGAGGGGCGTGGCGAAACCGGCGATGACCTCGATTGCCCTCTCGAACGAGGCCACGTCGAAGACCTGGCTGCCGACGTGGGCGTGGATGCCGATCAGCTTCATCGCCGAGGAGGCACGGGCCCGCTGTACCGCCTGTTCGGCCTCGCCTCCCGAGGTGGTGATTCCGAACTTGGAGTCGGCGGCACCGGTGCGGAGGTAGTCGTGGGTATGGGCCTCGATGCCCGGATTGATCCGGATCAGGACCGTGGGAGCAGGTGCTCCGTCGGCGACCAGCGTCTCGATCCGGTCCATCTCGACCATGGAATCGATGACGATTCGGCCCACCCCCACTTCGAGTGCCTTGCTCAGCTCGTTGGGCGACTTGTTGTTCCCGTGGAAGACGAGCCGCTCGGCCGGGAAGCCGGCTGCCAGCGAGATGTGGATCTCGCCACCGGTCGCCACATCGAGCATGAGGCCCTCCTCGTGGGCGAGCCGGGCCATCGCCCCACACAGAAAGGCCTTGGTGGCGTAAGCGACCCCGTCGGGGAAGGCGGCCACAGCCTCACGGCAGCGGGAGCGGAGATGTGTCTCGTCATAGACGAACAGCGGTGTCCCGTACTCGGCGGCCAGCTCGGCCACATCGCACCCACCGATGCTGAGCCTCCCGGATGAGTCGACTTCAGCTGTCTCAGGCAGTAGTTGAAGCGGTAGGACACTCACCACTCACCACCCACCACCCACCACTCAGAAAGCCCACGACGAGCCCCGCCCGGCTCCGGTGGCGAAGTCGTCGGCTGGGGTTATCCCCCGGGCCAGGTCGTGCTTGAAGCGGCTCACGATGCCGTCGAGGTTGGCCATGTCGATGAGGAAGGAATCGTGGCCCTGTGGCGCATGCAACATCTGATAACGAGCATTGGGCAGGGCGGTGGCGAGCTCTTCCACCTCGGTGGCCGGGTAGAGGATGTCACTCGAGATGCCTACGGTGAGGAAGGGTGTCTTCAATCCGGCCAGGACCTGGTCCATCTCGCCGCGGTCCCGCGCCAGGTCGTGACTGTCCATGGCGTCGACCAGGCGGAGATAGGTGTTGGCGTCGAAGCGGCCGACCAGTTTCTGGCCCTGGTAGCGGAGGTAGGACTGGATCTCGAACTCGTCTTCCAGCGTCTTCCGCCCGAATCGGGACTCGAAGTTGGCCTTTCCCCGGTAAGAGATCATGGCGATCATCCGGGCCACGGCGAGACCGTTGTCCGGGCCCAGACCCGGCTGATAGTCGCCGTCGAGGAACTTCGGGTCGGCCCAGATGGCAGCCCGCTGAGCCTCGGAGAAGGCGACACTCCACGCCGAATGATGGGAACCGACTCCGATTGCCACTCCACCCCCCACTCTGTCGGGGTACATCGCCGCCCATTCCAGGGCCTGCATGCCGCCCATCGACCCTCCGATCACGAGGTCCGAGCGTCTCGACCTCGAGGTGGTCGAGCAAGCCGACCTGGAGATCGACCATGTCACGGATCGTGACCCGGGGGAAATCGTGCCCGTACCAGCGGTCCGTGCCGGGTCGTAGCGAGGTGGGCCCGGTGGTCCCGTAGCAACCGCCGAGGACGTTGCTGGCGATCACGAAGTCCTGCTCCGGGTCGAACGACCGGTTCGGGCCAAACAGACCTTCCCACCATTCGTCGGCGTCGGCGCTCCCGGTGAGGGCGTGACAGACGAGGATCGCCTCGGAACCGGGGCTTTCCCCAGGTCCGGTAACCGACCTGGACGTCCTCGAGTGTCTCCCCGCTCTCGAGGTGGAAGACACCGGGATGGTGGTAGAAGCTCGTTTCGTCCGAGAGTGGATATTGCAACGGAGCCCTGCCCGTAATTGGGACCCACAGTCTCACATACGGGCCTGTATGTCTCAATTACGTGGATGGACACGAGAGAGGATGGGGTCCCACCCGTACCCCATCCCCGCTCGTGCCGGCCAGGGGATCAGGCTTCCGCCGGCTGTGTCCCCCGTCTGGCAGAGGTGGCCACAACTCCGATGCCGAGAGCGCCCACTGCCAGATGGAGGACGTTGTCGGCCTGGTTTATGGCCAGGATGTTGGCACTGCTGTCGATCAGGATCAGACCGAGCACACCCACCAGCAGATAGGCCGAGGAGAGGACCAAGACCACGGCGCGTGCGCCTGCCTCGGTCGCCCTGGCACCGATCAGATAGGTGATGCCGAGGATCAGATGGACCAGATTGTGGGCGGGGTTGATCCCGAAGAGGATCAGGGTCTCGCCGTCCATACCGAAGAACCCGCCGAATCCGGTGAGGAAGAACCCCACCACTCCGACGGCGACAAATGTCCAGCCCAGGATCCTGGCGTAGGTCTTGACATAGCTCATCGAGCCTCCTTTCGACCAGCATTCGTCGCGACCGGCTCTCCGGATTGGTCCAAATCAGAACAAATCGTCCGTTAGCTTTCGTGGCATGAGTGGGCCGTCTTGAACTTCGGTGTGGTGTTGCAGACCGACCCGCCCGCCAGCAGGGTGATCGAGCTGGCGAAACGGGCCGAGGACCTGGGGTTCAGCCATGCCTGGACGTTCGACTCCCATGTGCTGTGGCAGGAGCCGTTCGTGATCTATTCCCGCATCCTCGCCGAGACCCGGCAACTCATCGTTGGCCCGATGGTCACCAACCCGGGTACCCGTGATTGGACCGTGCTCGCGTCGTTGTTCGCCACCCTGAACGACATGTTCGGGCCACGAACGATCTGTGGGATGGGCCGGGGTGACTCGGCCCTGCGCTACATAGGGCGCCAGCCCAAGACACTCCAGACGATGGTCGAGTCGATGGAGGTGATCAAGGCGCTCGTCGCCGGCGAGGAGGTCGACTACAACGGGAAGCAGTTGCGAATCCCATGGATCACCGACGGGTGGGACCTCCCGATCTGGGTGGCCGGATACGGGCCGAAGGCACTGGCCACGGCAGGGGAGCACGCCGATGGCTACATCCTCCAGCTCGCCGACCCCCAGATCCTCGAGTGGACGGTGGCCGCCGTGCGATCAGCCGCTGAGTCGGCTGGACGCGACCCCAACGACGTCGAGATCTGCGTGGTGGCGCCGGCCTATGTCGGCGAGGACGTCGCCCATCAGCGGGACCAACTGCGGTGGTTCGGGGGCATGGTCGGCAATCACGTGGTCGACATGGTGAATCGCTACGGTGAGGACCGCGACAAGGTGCCGCAGGTCCTCTCCGACTACATAAAGGCCCGGGAGTCATACGACTACGACCACCATGGAAAGTCGGGAAACCCCTCAACCGAGTTCGTGCCTGACGACATCGTCGACCGCTTTTGTGTCACTGGCCCCGTGGAGGCGCACGTCGAGAAGCTGACCTTGCTGAAATCCCTGGGTGTCGGCCATTTCGGGATCTATCTGATGCACGACGACATGGAGGGCACGCTCGAGGCATACGGGGAGAAGGTCATACCTGCTGTCGGGTAGGGCCGGAGGTCTTGCCGAACTATCGTTTCGGCTGGTGTCTCCTTCCACTCGTCAAACGCTGCCGACGGGGACGGTCACCTTTCTCTTCACCGACATCGAGGGCTCGACACGGCTGGTGCAAGCCCTGGGTGATGACTGGGTCCCTGTCCTCGAGGCACACAACTCCCTGATCGATAAGGCGATAACCGGGAACAACGGGGTCGTCGTCAAGACCGAAGGGGATTCCTTCTTTGCCGTCTTCGCCGGAGCGGTGGACGCGCTGGAGGGGGCGCTCCGTGCCCAACACGCCCTGATGGACCACGCATGGCCTCCTGATGGCGTGGTCAGGGCGCGAATGGGGCTTCACACCGGTCTCGGCGCCCTCGGCGCCTCGGACTACGTCGGTTTGGACGTGCATCGGGCGGCGCGAATCGCAGACTCCGCCCACGGAGGCCAGGTGGTGCTCTCCGAGCCGACGGCGGTGCTGGTGGAGCGCAGTCTCCCCGAAGGGGTCGCGCTCCGCGATCTGGGCAAGCACCGGCTCAAGGACCTGGCCGAGCCCGAGACCATCCTCCAGGTGATCGCCCAGGGTCTTCAGACCGAGTTCCCGCTGCTCCGCACCCTGGATGCGATCCCCAACAATCTGCCCAAACTGCTCACCAGCTTCGTCGGGCGGGACCGGGAGCTGGGCGAGGCGATTCACCTGCTCGAGTCCAGCCGAATCCTGACCTTCACCGGCCCCGGCGGCACCGGGAAGACCCGGCTGTCTCTCCAGGTCGCGGCGGAGGTGGCCGACGACTATCGGGACGGGGTGTTCTTCGTGGATCTGGCGCCGGTCACCGACATCGGCGTGGTGGCATCCCGCATCCTGGAAACGCTGGGCATCCAGGCCTCGACGCGTGACGAAACGCCCGAGCAGCGGCTCATCAGCCAGCTCGCCGACAAGGGTCTGCTCATCATCCTCGACAACTTCGAGCAGCTCCTCGATGGGGCTCCGCTGGTCGCCGACATCTTGCGAGCTTCACCCCGGACGAAAGTGTTGGTCACCTCCCGGGCGCCGCTTCGGATCAGTGGCGAACAGG
The DNA here is from genome assembly GCA_963725075.1 of uncultured Acidobacteriota bacterium. Taxonomy (GTDB): domain Bacteria; phylum Actinomycetota; class Acidimicrobiia; order Spongiisociales; family ZC4RG35; genus JARDZU01. Next base: position 18,492 of record CAVRXA010000011.1, on the reverse strand, counting down.
AGATGCCGGTTCCGCCCCTTGGCGTAAACCTGGGCGATGGCGGGATCGACCCTGACAGTCTCATGGAGTCCGAGGCGATCCGTCTCTTCACAGATCGGGCGATGGCGGTGCGACCCGACTTCAGGCTGACGACGGACAATGCGCCGATTGTCGCCGAGCTGGTGGGCCGGCTCGACGGGCTTCCCCTCGCCATCGAGCTGGTGGCGACCAGGCTTCGCGTCCTCCCGGTAGACCAGATCCTGTCGCGTCTCGGTGCCCGTATGTTGAGCGTCGGGCTCGGTCGACCTGCCGGAGCGTCAGCGAACCATCGAGAACGCGATCAGTTGGAGCCACGAGCTACTCGACGAGCCCGAGCGCAGATTGTTCGCCCGGTTCGCCGTGTTCAACGGGGGAGCGAGGCTGGAGGAGGTCGAGGCGGTGTGCGGCCCCCATGACGATCTGGGCGCGGACCTCATCGACGCCTTGTCCGCCCTCGTGGACCAGAGTCTCATCCAACGGGTAGACGCCGAGGGCCGACTTCGCTTCCGCATGCTCCACGTCATCCGTGAGTTCGCGCAGGCGAGGCTCGAGGCGTCGGACGAAGGCCCGGCCCTGGCCACCCGCCATCTCGAGGCCTATACCGCCTACATCGAGGGGGCCGCACCGGAATTGTTGCGGAGAGACCGGAGACAGTGGCTCGATCTCCTCGAACAAGACCATGACAACATCCGGGCGGCACTCGACTGGGCCGTCGCCTCCGGTGAGACCGACCTCGCCCTCCGCCTCGCTGCGGGTGCCTGGCGGTTCTGGCAGGCCAGGGGACATCTCCACGAGGCTCGGCGCAGGCTCGATGAGGTGCTCGCGCTCGAAGATGGTGAGCTGGCGAACAGAGCCAAGGCGATGGAAGCACTCGGCGGCATCCTCTGGTGGCTGTCCGACCTGGAGAGCGGCACTGGAGATCTACCAGGAGACGGTGCGAATTCAGCGAATTCTCGGTGACCAGAAAGCGCTGGCCAACGCTCTCTACAACCTATCGCTCGCCACTGGTGTTCGCCCAGGACGATGGCAGGGACGCTGCAGCTGACGCTCTTGAGGAGGCGGGGGCGCTGTATCGCGACCTCGGAGACATCGGCGGGCTCGGCGATGTCGAATGGGCGTGGGGCAACGTCGCGGCCTACGAGGACCAGGACGTCCCAGGGGCCATTGCCCACATGAAAAAGAGCATCGAGTACTACGAGCAAGCCGGAAACGAGTTTGGGATGGGCTGGGGCCTGTTCGAGGTGGGTCATCTCTCCCGTCAGACTCGGAGACTATGACGAGGCCTGGCGATACCTCTCCCGGGGGCTGAGTCTGTTCGCCGACCACCGGGATGTGAGCGGCGTGGTGCTGCTTCTCGCGGTTGCGCCGGGCTGGCTCTCTTCTTGGGCGATCGAGAGCGTGCCCATCGGCTGGCCGGTGCCTTTCACGGGCTCCGTATCTCATCGGGGACCGAGATCGTGCTCAACGAGCTCAACCGGATCGAATCCCTCGATTTCGAGACTATGGAAGGTCTCGCCGGTGAAGAGGCGATTCCTTATCGGGAGGGACGTGCCATGAGCCTGGACAGTGCAGTCGCGTACGCACTCACCGGTCCCTCCGACGTCTGAGGTCCTACTCGAAATTGAGGATCGCCCAGATGAAGAGGGCGAGGAACCCGGCCGAAAGCAGGAGGAGCACCCAGCTCACGGCCACGATCCCGCTGAGGAACCGCCGGGATTCCCGATGGTTCTGAACGAGGACGTAGATCCCGGCGGTGGCGCCGAGGATGGCGCAGACCAACACCACGACGTTGTTCTCCACCAACCGGTTCAGGAAAAGACCGGCCACGGTGCCCACCCCGAAACCTGAGAGGAGGCCGACGGTGACGTCGTGGATCCACCACCAGATCGGGCGGCCTGGGCGCGGCGTGATGGCGGTCGGCCATGCTCGCAATCTAGGGCTGCGCCCGTGGTTGTTGGAAGGCGGTGTCCGTCAGAGAGTGGCTTGACGCTTCCGGTAGGCGGCGACCGCCTCTCGGGTGGAACAGTTGTGGCAGCAGTGGACCCGCGACCGATTGCGGGTGGTGTCGACAAACACGTCGCGACAGTTGCTGGCGCTGCAGGTCCCAAAGCGGCTGATCCCGTGTTCGACGATCACGCCGGCGAGACCCATCGCCGCGATCGCTCCGACCCGGGATGCGATCGGGGCGTCCACCGGCTCGTAGTGAAGATGCGGCTCACCGTCGTGCATCGAGACACGGGGTGTGGCGCTGTTCTTCTCGAGGACCTCGTTGAGGCGGGAGACGGCCGTGCCGACGTCCGGGGCGATGAAAATCGCCCGCAAATCGTCACGCAGTCTGTGAAGCTTCCTCAGGTCCTTCTCGGTCACCGGCTGCGGATCGGTCGGGAGGAGTGACTCGTATCGGGTCAGAAAAGTCATCAACTCGTCCACCGTGCCGATCTCGTCACCGGTCAGCTCGTCGGTGTTGACGAGGTCCACGGCGAGTTCCACGGTTTGATCTGAGTAATGAGAGAAATTCATTTGACTTATTACATCCGATCCAATATGGTAACAAGTGTACGGATGAACGGTTATTACGTCAAGAGGAGGTTCCCAACATGATTGGGCATCCCGCAATCGCATACCTAGTGGCGCAGCGAATCCTCGACGATAGACGCGAGGAAGCGCACGCATACCGACAGAAGAAGGCCGTCATGAAGCCTCGCACTCTGAAGCTGGGCTCATACCGGCTCACCTTGAGCAAGGAGGTTCGTGGTGTTCCTCGCGCAGTGTGACAGACTCGGTCATGAGGCGCTGATATGGGCCTCGGACCTGCAAGGCATCATCAACACCGAAGCCGGCATCGTCCTTCGCTACCGCTGTGCGTGTGGCGAAACCGCCGAGATGCTGACCGGTTCGGGATCTGACGTCCGTGTCAGCGTCCACCTCGGGCTGGCGGCCTGAGCAAGATCAGGACTTCTTCCCGTACCGGCGACGGTCGGCCTCGATCAGATATCGCTTGCGGACTCTGATCGCAGTAGGAGTCACCTCGACCAGCTCGTCGTCGGCGATCCACTCGATCGCAGTCTCGAGCGTCAGCTCCCGGGGTGGTCTGAGATTGATCGCCTCATCGGAGGCATGGGTCCGGATGTTGGTGAGTTGCTTCGGCCGCGCCGCGTTGACGACCATCTCATCCGGGCGGGATGCCTCGCCGATGATCATCCCCTCGTAGACCACCTCGCCTGCGCCGATGAAGAGATCTCCTCTCTTTTGCAGGTTGTCGAGTGCGAAGGCAGTGCTGGTGCCTGAACGGTCCGAGATCATGGCCCCACCGATGCGGTGAGGCAGCTCGCCGACCCAGGGCATCCACCCATCGTGGTGCTGGTGGACTAGCGCGGTGCCCCTGGTGGTGGTCATGAGAAGTGAGCGGAACCCGAGAAGGCCTCGGGCCGGGGCCACGATGGTGACGATCGATCGGCCCGGGTCGCCGGGGGAGAGCTCGACGATCGTCCCCTTTCTCGGCGCGGCAGCCTGGGTTACGGCCCCGACGTACTCGTCGGGCACGTCTACCACAGCCCTCTCCACCGGCTCATGGGGCTTTTCCTCGATCATCCGGATCACCACCTCGGGCCGGCTGACCTGAAGCTCGAAGCCCTCCCGCCGCATCGACTCGATGAGCACGGCGAGTTGGAGCTCGCCTCGTCCCGCTACCTCCACCACCTCGGGTGACGAGGTGGCGCCGAGCCGAATGGAGACGTTCCCCAGTATTTCTCGCCTGAGCCGGTCCTGGATCTGTCTCGAGGTCAGGAACTTCCCATCCTGGCCCGACAGTGGCGAGGTGTTCACGCCGAACGTCATCTTGAGCACCGGCTCGTCGACGATGAGTCGGGGGAGGGGCTCGGGGTTGGCCGGGTCGGCGAAGGTGTCTCCGATCTCGACCTCGGGGAAGCCGGCGACCACGAACAGATCGCCCGCCTTCACCTCCTCGATCTCGGCTCGGCCCAAACCGGAGAATCCCATCAAGTGGGTCAGCCTGCGTTTGATCGGGGGCTCTTCCTCGTTCCCGTGGCAGAGAGCGATGGTGGTTCCTTGCCGCAGCGTCCCCTCGAAGACCCGGCCGATGGCGAGGCGGCCCAGGTAATCCGATGCGTCGAGATTCGTGACCAGGGCCTGGATTGGCGCCTCCGGGTTGCCCGACGGCGCCGGGATGGTCTCCACGATCGCATCGAGCAGGGCAGTCAGGTCCGAGTCTTCGTCCGGGATGCCGATTCCGGTGACGGCGCGGCCCATGCGGGCCACCGTGGAGACGATCGGGAAGTCGATGTGGTGGTCCTTGGCGTCGAGGTCGAAGAAGAGCTCATAGACCTCGTCGGCGACTTCGTCGGGCCGGGCGTCGGCCCGGTCGACTTTGTTGATCACCACCACGGCCGGCAGATGTCGCTCCAGGGCTTTGCTCAGCACATATCTGGTCTGCGGCATAGGCCCGTCGGCGGCATCGACCAGCAGCAGGATCCCGTCGACCATGGCCAGGGCCCGCTCCACCTCCCCACCGAAGTCGGCATGACCCGGTGTGTCGACCAGATTGATCTTCGTGTCTCGCCACTGGATCGAGGCGGCCTTGGCCAGGATGGTGATCCCACGCTCTCGCTCCTGGTCGGTGGAATCCATGACCCGCTCCACCCTTTCCTGATGGGCGGCGAACACCCCGGCTGCAGACAGCATGGAGTCGACCAGCGTGGTCTTGCCATGGTCGACATGGGCGACGAGCGCGACATTACGGACCGATTGGGTGGGCATCGCCTTCGATGGTATCGGCAACGCCGGTGATCGAGACCGGATGGAGCGGTAGGCTCCGGCGCCCCGACCGAAAGGACAGCACATGGCCCTGGACAGCACCGGTCGCGCCCACTGGGAGGGCGATCTCACCAGCGGATCCGGAACTGCGACGCTCGACAGCGGCGCCGTTGGCCCGATGCAGGTGACGTGGAAGGCCCGAAGCGAGGAGCATGCCGGGCTGACCAGCCCTGAGGAGCTGATCGCTGCTGCCCATGCCGCTTGTTACTCGATGGCTTTCTCGGCTCGTCTGGGCAAGGCCGGAGGCACGTCGATCGTCCTCGACACCGAGGCCACTGCCACGTTCGTCCCCGGCGAGGGCATCACCGGGATCGTCCTGTCGGTGAAGGGCTCGGCCGACGGCGTCAGCGAAGAGGACTTCATGAGCCTGGCGGAGGATGCCAAGGAGAACTGCCCGGTCTCGCAGGCGCTGACCGGCGGCGTGCCGATTTCCCTCAACGCCTCCGTGACCTGAGCGCCGCGTATCCGAAGCAGACAGAACTGCTAGTTCCTCACCCGCGTTCGACTTGAAGCAGAACCGTCAATGGCGGCGGAACGTCACCAAAGGGATGTAGAACCAAGACCACGCCAGCACGGCGGCGACGGCGAAGGTCGCGCCGACGGCGACGCTGTCGGTCAGTGTGAGTGTGGATATGAGTAGGACCGCGGCGGACAAGGCGACCGCAAAGATGATCGTGCCGGCGATGGTCAGGCTGACCGCGATCTGGAGGTGCCGCTCCGAGCGGCGCTCGACACCGGATACCGGAGCGCGCAGACGCTGATGGGCGCTGGGGGCGATGAGAAGGACCGACGCCATCGCCGACCCGAAGAAGGACACGTAGTAGGCGATCCGCTCCAAGTCGGTTATCTCGGCGAAGGACGCCTGCAGGGGAAGCACCAGCAGGAAGGCGAAGAGGACCTGGACTCCGGGCAATGTGGTCCGGAGACCCTCCATCAGCGATCTGAACTGATCGTCTACGTCGTTCTCGGTCGCTGTCCATCATCGACTCCTGGCCGCATTTTCGGTGTAACCGGCACGTTCCCTGGGTATGGGAACGTCGAAACATGACGATACGAGGCAGGTGACCGTCGATGGGCACGGACCATGGAAGCGCGCCGATCGACCCCTGCGGGGATGAGCCGAGAAGACATCGTGTGAGCCAGTTGATCGTCCAAGCCCAGCGAACTGCCGGAGCAGAGGTGAGGCGGGCCGTCACCACCTGGATCGATGGACATCCCCGGTTCGACGACGTGCTGCTTGCCATCACCGAGCTGGTCAACAACGCCGTGATACATGGTGGGCTCGGGCCTGGCGACGGACTCACAGTCACCGTTGGGCCGGATGGAGGCTCGACCCGGTTCACGGTCGGTCATGCCGGGGTACTCTTCGACGTGGATGAGTTGCCGCCCTCTTCCCGGGAGCCGGGGGCGAGCCGGGGTCTGGCGATCGTAGATACGATCGCCGATGTCTGGGGCGTCGATTCCGATGGTGTCGAAGTGACGGCGTGGTTCGAGGTCGACTCCGCATGACCGGGCTTCGACGAGATTTTGGGTACGACGCTGGATCGAGAAAGGTATACGGCGATGGGGCTAGGCCCGCAGCTTGTTCTCGAGACGACGCGCATCGGCGAGCACGATGTCGTGGTTGCGACAGGAGAGATCGATCTCGCCTCGGCTTCGCGCGTTGAGATCGCCCTGGAGCCGTTTGTCGGCCAGCCGATCGTGCTCGACCTACGTCGTGTGGAGTTCATGGACTCGGCCGGCCTGAAAGTATTGCTCCATCAACGTTCCCGAATCCAGGAATCGGGGGGAGATCTGAGGCTGGTCGTCGGTAACGGAGCCGTCGGGCGTCTTCTCGAGCTCACCGGTGTCAGTGACGCGTTCTCCATCAGCGACTCGATCGATTAGTGGTCCTGCGGGCGGGTAAAGGGGCGGGCAGCCGATGGTGACGGCGACCGGAGATTCGAAAGCGACCCTGGTTGCGGAGGTTCAGCTGCCCGAAGGGCCCCGCGCCCCGTTCATCGCTCGAAGAGTGGTGAGGGCGATCATCACCGATGCCCCTGCCAGCAGGTCGGTCGATGCGGCGCTACTGGTGAGCGAGGTCGTCACCCTCATGTTCGAGCCGAATGTCACATTGATGGTGCGGGTGGAGGAGATAGGTCGCAGTGCCCGAGTCACAGCCTCCAGCAGCGGGTCGGCCGAGGCGCCAACCGACGAGATAGTGACCACGTTGCTCGACCGTCTGTCCGACGGTTGGGGTCATCGAGGAAACGAGATCTGGTTCGACCTGGAGCTGGTGCGCCGACAGACGCTGTCACACCTGTCGGACGAGGAGCTGTTCGAACTGGTGCCTGCCGACCGGGACGCTCGTGACGAGATCTTCTCCAGGTATGAGGGATGGGCGGCATCGGTTGCCAACCGGTATCGAAGGGGAGGTGCTCACGCCGACGACGTCGGCCAGGCCGCCTCGATCGCCCTGGTCAACGCCATCGACCGATTCGATCCCGAATTCGGGGTCAAGTTCACCACATATGCCCGCAAGACGATCATTGGGACCTTGAAGAGATATCTCCGTGACACCACCTGGTCGGTCCGGGTTCCCCGATCCCTGAGCGACACCACGGTGGAGCTCAACCGTGCCGTGGCCGAGTTGTCCCAGAAGCTGGGGCGGACCCCACTCCCGGCCGAGATGGCCGAGGAGCTCGGCCGACCGATCGAGGAGATCGAGGACGCCATGGAGGCAGCTCTCGCCTACAACGCCAAGTCGGTCGACGCTCCCTTCTCGGAGGAGGACGAGACCAGTCTGATTCGAGTCCTGGGCAGCGACGACGAGCAGTTCGATCTGGCCGATATCTGGCATTCCCTGGAGCCCCTCATCTCGGACCTCGAGCCCCAGGAGCAAGAGGTCCTCTTCCTTCGATTCTTCGAGGACATGACCCAGTCCGACATCGCAGAGGTCGTCGGCGTCTCCCAGATGCAGGTGTCACGGCTGATAACGCGGGCCCTCGACACACTGCGGGCCCGGCTCGCCCCCGACTCTGCCTGATCGTTTCGCCGTGACCCGTCGCGGGTAAATGTCCTCCTCGAGTCAAGGAGGAGTCATGAGCACGGATCGCGAGATCGCACGCGTGGAGCGAACCTCTGTCGCTCGGCACCCGTGGAGCCCGGCGCAGTATTTCGCAGGATTGGTCGGATTGCTCATGACGGTCGTAGGCGGAGTCGCAATTGCCAGGCTGCTGCCGATCGATTCGCTGACAGGCGAGACCACCACCGTCATCGGGATGGGTTTCAACATTTTGATGGCGGCGATAACCCTGCTCTTGGGTCTCATTTTCCTGTCGGCGGCCGGTCGGCCGGCGGAAGGCAGGGCGGGGATGATCTCGCTTGGAGTGGCACTGCTCGCCCTGGGAATTGTGATCCTGATCGAGCCTGATGAGTTGAACGGTGCCTTGGGCGTAAATCAGACCAGCGGAGTGGTGTATTCAATCGTCGGGCTTGTCGCCGCGATCGCCGGGATCGCCTCTCCGACGATGGTCACCCGCCGCGCCGTCGAAGAGCGCAAGATCGAAGACGATGAGGTGATTCACGTCATCGAGCCTGATTCCGCGGGTTCCAGGTGATGAGGAGAGCGGCAGCGTCGTCGATCGGGTCCTCCTCGTTCATCCCGAACAACTGATCGAGCATCGCCGCAGTCGAGGGCTCGGCCTCGGTCAACGCCTTGGCGATCTGATCGAGCGCTTCATCGATATCACGGTCCAACCCCTCCACCAGACCATCGGTGATAAGGATGAGCACATCGCCCGGGTGCAGGCGGGTTCGCTTGATCTCACGTTTCAGGTCGACTTCGCCGCCCACGGGCGGCCCCTGAGCCTTCCTCCTCGATCCGGACGTCTCCGGCCGCGCTCCGAATCAATAAGGGAACATGTCCGGCGCGGGTGTATACGAACTCCCCACTGGACACATCGAGCAGGCCATAGGTGACTGTGGCGACGATCCCCGAGCCGGCCATCGTCTTGTCGAGGAGGTCGATCTGGGCGGCCGGGTCCAGGGTGCGAGCGGTTGATTGCCCGCGCAAAATGTTCCTCAGTTGGGCCATCTGGGCCGTGGCGTCGGCGCCATGGCCGGCGACGTCGCCGATGACGACCGCCAGCGAGTTCCCCACTTCGTATACGTCGTACCAGTCCCCGCCGGACTGGGTCCTGACTGAAGCAGGTATGTACCGGGCCGCGATCTCGACGCTGTCGGGGTCGGGGAAGTTGGCGGGGGCGAACCATTGACGCAACCCGTCGCTGAGCTGCCCGTATTCGGCCAGAGCCTCCCGACGCTCCCTGGTCGCGAACACCGCGTTGCCGCCGACGAGGACGGTGAGAAGGAACAAAGCACTGAGCAGAATCGAGCGCGTCCACAACGCGAGCTCGGCTCGGCCGAGTTCCTCGCCGGCCACGGTCGCCACCCGCTCGTTAACCGTCGGGATGAGGGCATCGACCTGCTCGATTTGCAAGGTGTTGGCCTCGAACCATTGCTGCGGGCTGATCGATTCGATCGCTACACCCTGCTCGGTGATCTCTTCGACCATCCCGGAGACAGCCTGGGAGGCCTCGCCGGTTCTGATCCCCTCGATAACGGTGAGGTCGTCGCCCTCGGCCAGCGATCTCGCCTCGAAGAAGCTCTGGTTGAGGTTGTCGGACTCGACCTCGAGTTGAAGCAACATTTCTTCAGATACGGGACCGCCGGTGGCCAGGACTTCCTGGATGAGGAAGCGCTGAGTGTTGAGACGATCGGAGAGAGCGAGCAGGGCAACGAGGAGGCTCCGATCCTCGAGGGTCGTCGTGTCCGATGACTGCTGGATCAGTTCGCTCGTGGCCGCTACCGAGGTGGCCACCACCTCGCTGTACAGAGGGTAGGTCGACTCACCACTGGTCGACAGGGCTGCCTCCCTGAAGTCAGCGAGAGATGCGTCAGCCGAGAGGACATCGCCGATCGATGGTGTCGCCGTTTCCGGTATCTCCGACCGATGCTCCGCCCAGGCTGCCCGGAGTGCCTGCATTCCCCGATCGGTGTCGACGATGGCGGCGTCGTAACCCTGGTGGTACATGTAGAGGTCGGCGTCGGCCAGGATCGAAGCCAGCGCCCGCTCGTGTTGCAACGCAGCGGTTGCCACGATGGAGTCCTCAGTCGTCTCGGCGGCGGCGACGGCCTCGACTGCGCCGGCGTAAGCCCGCTGCGATGACGTGACAGTGACGATCAGAACGGCGAGCACCCCGAGCACGATCATTGATGCCAACGCGGTGGCGACGACGACCGATCCCAGACCCCTCCGAGGCCGGGTCGAAACCCGTGTGAACCAATCGCTCATGGCTCCGGGCCCAATCCCAAGGGATCGCGGGTGCGAACCATCTGAGTCCCCTCGACGACCAACGGGAGGGGATGGTAGTTCTGGCCCGGAGCGAAAGAGACATGGCGTATCTGGGAACGGCCCACGCTCTCTTTGTGGGCGGAGGTGAGAGACATGAGCATTCACATAGAGCCGGAAGAAGGGGCCGAGGCCGCAGCGCAGATCCCCGACGAGGAGTTTCAAGTTCTGGTCCGGATCGTGGTTTGGGAACTCGCCATGAGGACCAACCCCGAGCAGTTCGAGGAGCACGTCAAGCAACTCGCCGAGTTCCGCCAAAGGTTCGAGCCCGATCTCGAGACGGCTCGCAAGGAAAGGGACGCCCGGCGCTTCGTGGCCGCCGTCCTGGCCGACATCGAGTCGCTCCCGTCGACCGTGATCCGGCAAGAGCGGTCTGGATCCGAGCCGACCACCGGTCTCTATCTATAAGTCATTTCGGGCTCCCGGACGGCGTCAGCCGATCAAGCCGATCGAGTTTCCGCCGATAACTACTCCGTGACCACGTTACGAGGGAGTCGCCGGATCGTGGCCGGCCGTGGGACGGCGGTAATCCTGGCGATTTCGTTGCTCGGGCTGATTGCGCTCGGCGTCTATTTGTCGGGCCGATTCGGGCCTGCAATCACCGCACAGATCGCGGTCAGCTTTGCTATTCCCGCCCTGGTCATGGTCCTTTTCTGGCGTGTGGCTCGGGCTCGTCTCCGCGCCCGCGAGGACGAGATGCAGCTCGAACTGGGGCTGGAGCGCGTCACCAACCGGGCCACCGGGCAATTCCTCGCCGGCGTGTCGCACGAGCTCGTTCCACACCTCGAACGATGCAATGTGAAAGCGGAAGCTCTCGTGGTGGCGGTCGAGTATCAGGATCTCGGAGCCGACATCAAGATCGCCGTGCCCGAGATCGTCATCGAGACAGATCCCAGCATCTTCCGTGAGATCCTCCATCTCCTCGTCGGCAATGCCGTTCGCCACGGGGGCAAGAGGGTTGCGATATGGGCCGTGGCCGAGGACCGACAGATGAGGATCAGCGTCTCCGACGACGGGCCCGGGCTCCCGGAGGGGACGGGCGCTCAAGTATTCCAACGCTATGTCGACCTCGCCGAGGAAGCCCGGGGCTCGGCGCGCTCGGGATCGGGCCTTGCTGTCATCCGTGGGCTCGCCGAGCAGATCGGCGCCAAGTTGGGCTACAAGAGAGATCCGAGCTGGACTCATTTCTCGGTGAGCCTGCCGTTGGCCCCCGCACCGGCCGGTTCGCCTGCGGATCGGGTTCCGCTCGAAGCAGGGGCTCGTTGAGATATGCGAGGACGCGGTGTGAAATGGGGCGTGCTGGTCGCCCTGACCCTGGTGCTTCTTGCTCCGGGCGTCGCCCACGCTGAGCAAGAGAACTACTACCTCGGCCCGGATGGGGTTCCCCGTGCCCAGTTGATGTTCAATCCGCTCGGGGGAGAGATGCCCAATTACGACCGGGGTAGGGACGTCGAGCCCGGATTGCTTCTTCAGCGCTCGAGTCGGGGGTTGGAGGAGGATGACGCAACCCGCTTCCAGCACTGGCAGATCGAGACGAGCGGGCAGCGACTGACGGGTTATCCCTCGATGGTGGTGTGGAGCGCGGCCGACATGTTCGAGGCAGGGAGGCAGGGTGTCTTCACCGTCTATCTCCTCGACTGTGACACCGCGGGCTCCGACTGTGACAACCTGGGATCGAAGGTGGCGACGGTCGACAGCGGCGCCGGAGCGACATGGATCGAGACCACGCTCGACTTCCCTGCCCTCGATCATCAATTTGGCGAGGGCCGTCACCTCGGCGTGAGGATCGTCGTCTCATCCGCGTCGGAGACGGACATGATCTTCGCCTATGGCTACGCCTCCCAGCGGAGCCGTCTCACCATCCACTCCGAGCCGCCTGCGCGAGCAGTGGAGACCACGGTCGCAGCGGCGCCCGTCACGGCGAGGGGCCGCCGACTTCGCTGCTCGAGCCCCCGGCGATGGACGAGGGGCAGACCTGATCCGGTGGTTGTCGTCGCGCCGGTTGCGGCCGCTTCGTTTTGGCCGTGGTTGACGACCCTGTTGATGTCCACCGTGGGGCTCGTCGCTGTAGGCGGCCTGCTCCTAGCCTCATTGACCAGGCCGGGTCGGCATGAGCGGCGTCAGGATGGCGAGCATCCTTCCGGACGTCAGACCAGCCGGATCTCCGTCTCCGCTCCCTGATCGACGATTCGATCACAGCTGGCGCAGTACCAGTGAGCCTCCAGAGGGGTGCCACAGAGCTGGTGTCTGATCGCCTCTCCTTCGTCTGATTGACGATCACCCCAATGAGCGAGCAACCGGAGGGCGCCGGCCAGATCGCGACCCGCACCAGTCAGCTCGTAGACATGGCGGGGAGGCTTTTCCGAGTACGGCCTGGAGAGGATCACGCCCTCCTCCTCGAGACGGCTGAGACGGCTGGAGAGGATGTTTGGGGCGATCCCGGTGACCCGGTCGGCAAGGTCGGAGAACCTGAGCGGTGCGCCTTGCAAAGCGTCGATGATCAGAAGCGACCAGCGGTCACCGATTCGCTCCAATGCCCGATTCAGCGGTCCGCGGTCCTCGTCCATCCACCCCATGCTATGTCGCCTCGGCTTGCCGCCCTGGTTGCGAAGGGCGATATACTTGCAAATTGCAAGTTGCTAGCGACCAGGAGGTGCATGATGATTCTCACCGAGATAGGCGAGGCGGTGGCCTCGGTGGCGGAATCCGCCGGCACGTCGGTGGTCGGTCTCGGGGGCCATTGGGGCATGGGCTCCGGAGTGACGGTGGAGGATGGCCTCGTCCTCACCAATGCCCACAACGTGAGTCCGGAACGGGCGACCGTGACGTTTTTCGACGGACGGGTGGAACACGCGAAGATCCTGGGGATCGATGTCGATGCTGATCTGGCGTTGCTCGAGCTCAGCACCGGTGAAGCCAGGCCCATTTCCTGGCAGCCGAACGACGTAGCACCCGCAATTGGTGCGCCGGTCGTCGGTTTGGCCAACCCCGGGGGTCGGGGGCTGAGAGCGACTCTCGGCTGGGTCGCTGCCGCCGATCGCTCGTTTCGGGGACCCCGGGGCCGGCGAGTCGCCGGAGGATTCGAGCACACCGCCCTCGCCCCTTCCGGGGCATCGGGTGGCCCTGTGGTCGACATGGACGGGCTCCTGGTCGGGATCAACACCCGCCGTCTGGGTCGGGGGTTCTATCTGGCGCAGGCCGCCACCAGCGACCTGAGGGCCACGGTGACCGCTCTCCGCAGCGGTGACCGCCCCGAGCCGCGGCATCTCGGCATCGGCCTCGCTCCCGTCGAGGTGACCCGGCGTCTTCGCCGCTCAATGGGACTCGACGAGGCTGACGGTCTTCTGATCAGGTTGGTCGAAGAGGGCTCACCTGCGGACGTTGCTGGTGTGCGGGAGGGCGACGTGTTGGTCAGCGCAGGAGATCAGGCGACTCCCGACGTCGACGACCTTCATCGTGTCCTCTCTGCCGCCGGCGAGTCATTGGACCTTGGACTGGTTCGTGTCAATGACAGGCTCACCGTGACCGCCCGGTTCTCGTGACCCTGGATCCCTCCGTCGACGTTGCCCGGGGTCAGGTGGCCCTCGACGCATACTCGGCGGTAGTCACGTCCGTGGCGCGGACGCTCCTACCCACCGTTGTTGCCCTGACCACGCGTCGTCGGGGTCGCCGGGGCGAGTGGCATGACGGCTCGGGCTCGGGCGTGGTCATCAGCGGCGACGGGTTCATGCTGACATCGGCCCATGTGGTGGAGGGAAGCACCAGGGGTGGCGCCTCGTTCGTCGACGGCTGGGAGACGGGGTTCGACGTCGTGGGCCGCGACCGGCTCTCGGATCTGGCAGTTCTCAAGCTCGAAGGTTCAGAGGCGCCGGCTGCCGAGCTGGGAGACGCCTCGAGCCTGGAGGTGGGCCAACTCGTCGTCGCTTTGGGCAACCCCCTCGGTTTCTCCGGGTCGGTGACGGCAGGGGTGGTCAGTGCCTTGGGACGCTCGATCGCCGCCAACAGTCAGGGGCATTCCCGTCTCGTCGAGAATGTGATCCAGACCGACGCCGCCCTTCACCCCGGGAACTCGGGCGGCCCGTTGTCCGACGCCGGCGGCAGGGTGGTCGGCGTCAACACTGCAGTTGTCGGACCGATGATCGGTCAGGGCCTCGGTCTGGCGGTGCCGATCGACGAAGCGACCAAGGCGATCGTCGCAGAGCTGATCAAGAGCGGGAAGGTCCGCCGCGCCTATCTTAGGCGTTGCCGGGGGGACCCGTCCTCTGCCGCCCCTTCTTGCTGATCGATTGGGCCGCGATCGAGGCATCGAGGTCGTGGAGGTCGTGGACGGCAGCCCGGCACAACGAGCCGGGATCCGCCCCGGTGACATCCTGGTGGCCGGCGACGGCGAGCCCCTGCGTGACGCCAGAGACCTGCAGCGCATGATGACCGGAGACCGTGTCGGCGGATCGGTCGATCTCACCGTGATCCGCCGCGGCGTCATCTCGACCATTGTCACCCGGCCGGTCGAGTTGGAGGCAGGTCAGGTCTAAGGGCTCCTAACTCCGGAAGACCGGCTCGGCCGTCGCCGTCGCGCTGTTGCCCCGCTCGTCTGTCCCGGTCACGGTCAGGGTGAAGCTGTCGTCCTTCATGAAGAGGACCGGCCCGAGGCGCAGGGTGATGGGCTTGCCGGGTGCCTTGATGAGATGGACGACTTGACCGTCGTTGACCGTTACCCGATTGAGATCGGCAACGCAGTCAGGGCTGGGATCGACCGCGTCCTGACAGGTGAAATCGACGACGAATAGCCCGGTGTTGCGTGTGGCGACCAGCCGATCCAGCTCTGCTACGACCACCGGCGGCGTCTGGTCCAGGGCGAGACCGACGATGACGGCCTCGTGGTCCGACGACCGGTATTGGTCGGGGGCATAGAGGGCGTCCTGGGCGTCTTGCTTGAACTGGGTGTCGTAGTCGATGAGGTTCGGCTCGTCTGCGTTGATGTGCCAGACCGTCGACCCCGTTACCTGTGCTCGCAGTGTCTGATTGGCCAGCGCGTAGTCGAGATAGCCGAGCTGGCCGTCGAACAGGTAGCTGTAGGCCATCTCGCCTTCGAACTGCAGCAGCAGATCGGTGAAGTCATCACCGGTGGCGAGGACGTCGTCGGCTCCCGCAGTCAGGGCGTCGATGGGGTCTTCCTTGTCATAGGAGTTCAGGTCGCCGATGACGAGGAAATCCGGGTCGCCACTGCCTGTCGGGTCGGTAGCGAGCCAGTCGGCCAGCACAGCCGCCGACAATGCCCTGGTCAGGTTGCAGTTTCCCTGCACGGGATCGTCATCGCCGGGCCCACATCCCGAACCCTTCGACTTCAGGTGGTTGACCACCACGGTGAACAACTCGCCCGTCGCGTTCTCCTGGAAGGTCTGAGCCTGCGCAGGCCGGTTCTGTGCCATGCCCAGGTTGTTGGGATCCAGGAATTCGTCGCTGTCGAGCACCGCGTCGGTTCCGACCGGGGTCACCCTCGACGGTTTGTAGATGAGGGCGATCCTGATCGCATCCGTGCCGATCGACCCTGATCCGATGTATTCATATGTCCCGGCGCCCATACGTGCGTTGAGGCCGGCCACCAGATCGGCCAGGGCCTCGTCCGTGGGATGGTTCTCGATCTCCATGAGGCCGACCACGTCGGCGTCGATCTCGGCCAGGGCCGTGATGATCTTGTCCTTTTGCCGGGTGAACTCTTCGGCATTGTCTGCCCCGCGGCACTCCTGGCTCTCGAGGGGGCCACAGACGAAGACACCGGTGTCGATCGTCGAGAAATAGTTCAACACATTGAACGAGGCCACCTCGAGGCTTCCTCCGACTGCGTTGTGCTCCGCAGGACGCGGGTTCTGGACGGTGAAATCGGCCCCTTGTGTCGGATGAATCCTGTAGAGGTCGAATGCGAAGTCGAGCACTCCGACCACATTCGCCACCGTGTCGCCGCCGCGGAACAGGTTGTCCAGATTGAACTCGGCGCCGTTCGGATGAACCGCAGGGTCCGGGTTCTGGGCGGTCCGCCCGTCATCGAGGGTGATCCGGCTCAGTGCATTGGCTGCCGCGAGCTGGGCGGCTTCTGGCGACCCGGGCTCGAACAGGGCGGTTGGCTGAAACTGGCGTTCGGTGGTCAGGACGATCTCGCCGAAGCGGCCGTAGTTGAAGAACTCGGAGATCGTCAGGGGTTGAGGCAAATGGACCGACATGCCCTCGAACGCCTCGAGGTCAGTGATCTCCGTCACCGGAAGGGTGACGGTGGCGGGGGTGACGCCGTTCCCTGCCGAACTCACTGTCACCGAAGTCACCGTGCCGATCTGGGTGGAGCCGTTGAACTCGTCCACCGTGCCGGTCACTTCGACGAGATCACCCACGGCGACGTCGACGCCGAAGGAGCCGTCGAACACGAAGATGCCTTCAGAGGTCAATGGATCGCTGTCTGCCTGTGCGTCCTCCTCCTGCAGGTAGAAGCCGCGCAGTGCCCCGGCCCCCTGGAAGTCACCGACGACAACCGCCTCGACCACGACGCCAGTGCCGTCATGTGGGCTGGCCGGCCCGGCTCCCTGGATCTCATGGATGAGACGGGCGACCGGGTCCGGTGGCGCCACTGCGCACAGGTTGGCCACCCCGACCGTCGGGATGAATTGGGCATAGGTGTTGGTGTTGCGGGCCCCGCCGCTGCCGTTGGGGCATCGCTGATTGGAATGGGTGTCTCCAGCGCCGGCCCCGTTCTCGTCCACCTGCGGCTGGCCGGGATTCAACAAGGCCAGCAAACCGGGGTCGTCCGGATCGCCGGTTTCGTGGACCACCGCGTCGACCAGACCGTCGAGGACGATTGGGCTGTTCACAGGGAAGTCCGCCCCATCGGCCGCATACAGGGCCACCGCGTCCTGCCCGTTCTGGATGCCGATCGCCGCATCGAGATCGCAGTTGACGGCGAATGCGTCATCGACATCGCCGCAGACCACGGCATAGCCATCGGAGTCGGTCATCAACCCGTCGAGGTCCACCGACCCGTAGCTGAGGTCGTTGCTCCCGTTGTAGAAGACGAGGGCAAACCCGTCCAGGGAGGTGTTGCCTGTGCCGCCGTCGTAGATCTCGACGAACTCGGCGGCGTCGGTGCCGGGCGTGTCGGCGTCGACTTCATTGATGATCAAGGAATCGGGTAATGGAGGCGGCGCGGCGTCCTCGGTGTAGGTGCCCAGCGGGAAGGGGGTCGTGGCCGTGGCATTGGTGGCCGCCCCGTCGAGCGCGTTGATGCCGCTGAGTGTCCAATTGGCGAGTGCAAACACGGTGTCCTGACCGGTGCCATCGGCCCGGTAGGCCCAGCCATCCTCGTATGCCCACGGGATGCCGCCCGTGTGGGTCGCTTCGCCGAAGACGTCGACCACTGCCCCGTTCATGAACAGCTCGACGGCATCGTCGCCGTTGATGCTGGGGGCGGTTGCATTGGTGAAGTCGGGGGCGAAACCGAAGAAAGTCGTGAAGCCATTGGCTTCGCTCGCCAGGTAGATGAAGTCGCCAGCCGTGGCAGACACGGCCGGGAAGGTGAACTCCTGTCCGTCGGTGCCGCCCCCGTTGCTCGCCGAGCCGACCCCGTAGATGCTCAGATCGGGGATGTCATTGGCGACATAGAGCTCGACCGCCTTGGGGAGACCTCCGGTCAATGGGCCGTCGACGACACCGGTGATGACCAGGTCGCCGGTGGTTGCGCCGGCCGGCAGGGCGGTGAGCGGGAGCAGGGAGCCGAGCATGCCGATCACGATCAGCGCGCCCATCCTCGAGCGGTTGCGAGTCACGTCGTCCTCCTGTGATTCGCCTCCCGCCCCCAGATGAGTGTCCCAGTGAGCCTTTGTCGGCCAGCCCGACGCTATTGCACCACATCTCGGCCGCAAAGTGATTTCGTCGAAGATTCTCCAAGGTTTGGCCCCAGGGTCACCGGCCGGACTCAGCCCACAGTCGCCGTAACCTCGCGGGCAACATGCTCCTTGAGGCACGATGTCCTATCGGGGATAGAGACCGGTCGGATCGGGTCGGTGTACCGGAGATGGGACCAGGCACGGGTGAAAGCAGGTTCGAATCTCCGCACCGCCATCGGCGTCATCGAAGTTGTATCCGTCGAAGCCGTCGACCCCGAAGTGCTGACACGGGAAGACGCGGTCGAGGGTGGCTTCGACACTGTTTCCGAGCTCGTCGCATCCGCCGGGAGCCGCGGGGAGACGCTCTATCGCATCCGACTT
>CAVRXA010000010.1:0-91790 GCA_963725075.1 uncultured Acidobacteriota bacterium | reverse complement strand
TCGGCTGTTGCCTCCTGTGGTCCTCGCCGGCAATGAGCACATCTGGCACCTCTATGTCGTTCGAGTGCCGGAGCGAGATCGGGTGTTGTCGGCATTGCACGAGGACGGAATTGGGGCAGGTGTCCACTATCCGATCCCCATGCATCTGCAGGGTGCCCTCTCATTCATGGGTCACCAGGAAGGCGACTTCCCTGCAACCGAGGCGGCGGCCCGCGAGATGTTGTCGCTCCCGATGTTCCCTGGGATCACCGCCGAGCAACAGGAACTGGTCGTCGATTCACTGCACCGAGCTGTCGACTCGGTCTCGAGCTAGTCATGTCTGGTGAGGTCTTCGTGCACCCTTCCGCTCTGGTGGAGACTTCAGAGATCGGTGATGGGACACGCGTTTGGGCTTTCGCCCATGTCATGGAGGGAGCGGTCGTCGGCGACGACTGCAAGATCGGTGACCACTCGTTCATCGAGAGCGGAGCCGTCCTCGGTAATCGCGTCGTTGTAAAGAACAACTCGCTGATCTGGCATGGAGTCAATATCGGGGACGACGTCTTCGTGGGCCCCAATACGGTTTTCACGAACGTCTTGGCACCGCGCGCCCGGTATCAGACATACCCGGAGGACTGGGAGAAGACGGAAGTGGCTGACCGAGCCACCATCGGGGCAAACAGCACCATCGTCAGCGGCATTCGTCTCGGCTACAACTGCATGGTCGGCGCCGGTTCGGTGGTCACCAAAGACGTCCCTGATCATGGGCTCGTATACGGGAACCCAGCTCGTCAGGAAGGATGGGTGTGTGATTGCGGTCATCAACTGTCCGATGATCTGAAGTGTGCCAATTGCTCAAGGAAATACCGCGAGCAAGCAGGTGGCGTTGCGGAGGTGAGCCCTTGAATCCCGCACGATCATCGGTTTCGCGCTTTGTCCCGCTGATTCTGGCGATAGGCGGGGTGTGCCTGGGTTTGGCGATATCCATCCCATTGCTGGCTGACAACGATTGGAATCCCAGCGTCTTCATCAAGTTCCCGGAGGCCAAGCCAGTCGAGCTTGCATATGGGAACGAGGTGCTCGGCGACGTCGTCCCGTCCGGCGGATTCGGGCACGATGGCAAGTTTTACTTCATGCAGGCGATGGACCCGTTCTTCTTGGCGCCAAACGACCATGCCGCTTTCCTCGATCGGCCCACATACCGAGCACAGCGGATGGTCTATCCAACGATCTGCGGGGGGTTTCGGTCTTTTGCCGCCGATTGGCACGGCTTGGGGCCTGTGGGTGCTCAATGTTGCGGCGTTGGGGATCGGCACATGGCTTACGGCCCTGTTGGCGAGAGAGATTGGCGTCTCCCAGTGGTTCGGTCTGGCGTTCCTCCTCAATCCGGGAATCATCGTATCCTCCGTCATCGACACAGCCGAAGTGGTCGCCCTTACATTCATGATCGCCGGTGCCCTATTTGTGTTGAGGGAGCGAACCGGGCTGGCCGTCACATTCCTGACTCTCGCCGCTATGTCCCGGGAGACGATGATCTTCGCCACGATTGGTGCCATCGCATACCTCTGGCACAAGAAGCGCTCAGTCCCATGGGTTTACTCGCTGCCGTTCATTGCGCTAGGGGCCTGGTGGCTCTACCTCAGAGTCCGACTCGGAGGCTTGGACAGTTCGATCCAAGACACACAAGCCATAGGCGTTCCCTTCAATGGGTTTATCGAAGCCATGCAGAGATGGCTAGCCGAGCCTGGGAGCGAGGTGGACATGGCCATGGGTGTCCTGCTTCTCGTGCTATCGGTCTCGATCGCGTGGCGCGCCGTCCGTCACCGCAATCTCTTGCTCCTGATGACGGCGGGCTTCTCGCTGGTCGCCGTGCTCATGGTCGAGCAAGTCTGGCGGTTTTACTTTGACGCCTCCCGGGCGCTCGTGCCCCTTGTGACGATGTACGTGCTCGCGAGTCCGGCCCTTCTCAGACGAGACCCCCTTGACAATACTCAGATCGACCGGCCTGCCGCTCGTGTATAAGTGTTCCTTTCAACCGGGGAAATCGGTCCAACGCCGCCCCCCGGGCTCGACTTCGTTTGAAAGCGAAATCTGAACATCTCCTTTTCCAAGACCACTCTTCGTCTTCTCGGGGTCGCCTTCATCCTTTTGTCGGCTACCCATGGCTCACCGGTTGTGGCAGCTGTCACGGTGTCCGTGGCCATCGTGCTCGTGTTGTGGAGCATGGTCGGCGATTTGCCCCTCACATCCGACTCGGAGATCAGGTGGGCGGCGATCGCTGCGTCACTCCTGGTCACCGGAGCCTTGGGTCGCCCAATCGGCTCGTTGCCGGTGTCGCTGGTGGAGTACCGCCCGGTCCTGATTCTGCTCAGTGTCCTGGCCTGCGTGACAGCGGCATTCTCGGTAAACCGACCGACGGTTCGACGGGGCGCTGTCGTTCTCGCAATGTCGGTTGGTGTTTTGGTGGTGGTGATCTCGGTCTGGTTCGACTGGTCCTCGACTATGCGCAGTGACGTGTATCACGCCCATCGACTCGCCGGCGATGCCTCCGGTCGGGTCAGAACCCCTACACCGATGCGGTCACCTTCGCCGACGGGAATCCGTTTGCGCCCTCCGACAGCGTGATCGAGGGTTATCCGTATCCACCAGTCGCCCTGTCCGACGTACGGGTTGGCCGGAGCATTCACCGATCCCGAGGCTGATCAGCGCGGTCTGTTGGTTGGCGTTCCTGGGCTGGTTGGCGTTTGGCGCTTGGAGAACGACAGGCGACGAGGACTCCGACGATCAAGCTCTCGGTACTCCTGCTGATGGCCCTGGCGCCCGTTGGGTTCCGAGGTCTGGTTCATGGCCTGGACCGAGCCATTGACGCTCTTCCTGTTTCTTGTGGCTGCCCTGACCTGGAATCGATCACATGTCTGGTCAGGAGTGCTGCTCGGGCTCGCCCTCGCCTCGAAGCAGTACCTGATCTTCTTGCTACCCCTGGTTCTTCTCAATCGCGATCAGGGATGGCGCCGACGTTCGACGGCAGCAGTGGTCACTGCCGGGGTCACTCTCCTTGTGGGATTGGTGCCGAACCCAGTCCGCGTTCATTCGGGCCACCATCGGGAATCTCACGGGTATCGGCTTCCGGCCAGACACGCAGAGTCTCCCTGGTCTCGCGAATGAATTTGGCATTCGGTTTCTTGTTGCCGAACTGGCTCTGGATCCTGGTGTCACTCGTCGCCGTCGCACTGCTATCCCGGCTTTCGCGAACGAGATCAGGATTCATGATGTGCGCCGGGCTGGGTTTGGGGATCGCATTCCTCATCGGTCTGGCATTCCCCAACTACTGGTTCTTGGTCGCTGGCCTCATGGCGATCGGAACGGCGCTAGGACCGGCGGACCAAGTCGATTTGGATCGTGACCAGGAAGGCCTGGCGGGTCAGGTGGCCCGACAGGAAACGAGAATCGCCGGAGTGTGACGTCGTGCTCGAACGGTCGGCACGTGGAGATACGTCCGCCCCACGAGATACCTGAGCAAACCATGCCATTCGACCTCCTCGAATCGGCTGGTCGCCCAGTCGACCCACCGCTGGCGTGACCACTGGTGGATGTGCGTCGGATCCTTGTCGAGTCGTCGAATCACAGGGCCGGTCACACCGTCATAGACAGGTACTACGAAAGTCAGCAGGCCGCCGGGTCTGATCATGAGCGTCACCGACGAGGAGAGGGCATCGAGGTTGGGCACGTGCTCGAAGACGTCCCAGGCGGTGATGACATCGAACGAATCGGCCGGGAAAAGCGACTGCTCCGCCGACCCGAGTGCAATCGTGGCCTCAGGCAGCCTCCGCCCGGATTCTGAGATTGCCTCAGGCTGGATGTCGGTGCCGGTAAGGGTCCATTTCGGATGACGACGCGCCGTCCGCTCGAGGAATGAGCCCAGGCCACAGCCTATGTCTAGGAGGTTTTTGGGTTCTCGGTCGACACGCCGATCGATCTCGATCCAGGTAATGGTCGAGTTTGCGGACGGGATTTTGCAGCCCGTAGTTGCGGTAGGCCGCGTCGAAGTAGCTGGATTGGTCGCTCAAACGCAGCTTCATCTCGAACCGACGTCTCCACATGAGCGCGAGTGTGCCCCGAACCGTGGCGCCAACTTCCATCTTCGATGATCCTTCCTTGAAGTCGTACCTGAGGATCAGCGGAACCTCGCCGAAGATGAGGTCACGGTCCCGTCGGAGCTTGAGCAGGATGTCGACCATCACCTGAAAACCATCCTGGTCGAAGAACCCAGGGTCCTTCTCGATCACATCTTGAAGCAGCCCAGCGCGATAGGCGCGATAGCCGCAGGTGTAATCACGGATTCCCGGTATTGGGAACACGACCTTGAACAGCGCCCCGGCCACACGGCTGAGGACACGACGGTTGAAAGGGACTCCCCGCACCTTGCTGCCTTTCACGAAACGCGAGGCAACCACCACGTCATGTCCCTCGCGCACCATCCGGACCATGCGGAGAATCAGTTCCGGGGTGTGGGTGTTGTCCGAGTCGAGGGTGACGATGACATCACTTGGTTGGGCAAGTTCACACGCCCAGTCGACGCCATCACGCAAGGTCGCTCCCAAGCCCTGGTTCTGATCGTGGGTCATCACCCGCAGGGGGAGCTTGTTGGACCAGATCTCGGCGACTTCGGCGGTGGCGTCCGTCGAGCCATCGTCGACGACTAGGACTTCGAATCTGAGGTTGGCTTCATCGGTGGCCTCGTCGATCCGCTCGAGAAGGGAAGGCAGATCCTGCTCCTCGTTGTATGCGGGAAGGACGATCCATACCTTGCGACCACCAGGCGTCCGACTAGTCGGGCTCACTTGTTTCCAACCCGGGAAATACGCAGGCGCATTGACATTCCATCGTCAGGTCGGTGGCCGGGCTGGAGTACTAATCGCCTCGTTGATGGCCATTTGTTCGTTTCGATCAGGTCAATGAGAGCCCCAACCGATCGCGAGGACGCCGACCCGTCGCCGAAGGGCGTGTCGATCCTCGAGAGTTCTTCGTGGACCTCGTCTATGTGGAGCAGCCAGTCATCAGCTTCGTCCGCCATCGATTCGTCGGTCGAAACGAGTCTGGCGAAAGTTCCGATGACTTCCGGTCGCTCTGTAGATCTCCGTACCACGAGGATGGGGCGTTTGACGATCGAAACCTCTTCCTGGAGCCCTCCTGAGTCTGATACGGCGAAGGCGCATTCGGCCAGAAGGCCCAGGAACTCGGTATAACCGATCGGCTCGATGATCCGCGTCTGGCCGGAAGGTTGAATCCCCAGTCTGGTCAACTGGGCCTGCGATCGAGGATGGAGAGGAAGCAGGACCGGGAGGGGCAATCGACCGAGCTCTTCGAAGATCCTGGCAAGCGTCCTCGGATCGTCCACGTTCTCAGGTCGATGGAATGTCGACAGGATGTAGCGCGCTCGGTGTGAGGCTACGGCTCCTGAGGATTTGCTCTCGGACCTCTGGTGGAGGCAGCAACGTGTTCACCGCCTCGACGATGGTGTTGCCAGTGACAATGATTCTGTCCTCGGAGATTCCCTCGGTCCTCAGGTTCTGCGATGCCGTTGGCGTTGGCGCTAGACAAAGGTCGGCCAGGTGATCTGTGATGACCCGGTTGTGCTCTTCAGGCATCCGACGGTCGTAGCTACGTAGGCCTGCTTCGACATGGATCAGAGGTATCTCGCGGGCATTCGCGGCCAAAGCCGCAGCCAGAGTCGAGTTTGTGTCTCCCTGTACCACCACGGCATCGGGACGATCCTCGAGGAACGCATGTTCCAGGGCCGAAAGGGCCAGGCCGATCTGGTCGCCCCGTGTTTTCCCGCCCACCCCGATCAGCTCACTTGGCCTTTCGATGCCGAAAGCTTCGAAGAAGACATCGGTGAGTTTCGCGTCATAGTGCTGGCCGGTGTGGATGACCCGCGCCGCAGGGCCCAATAGGCGAATCACGTGCCCGAGCTTGATGATCTCGGGGCGGGTCCCCAACACGACGGCGATCGATTTCGGTCTGAGCTCGCCCATGGTTCTTAGATCGTCTCGCTGACTGAGGACCTGAAACACGATCCGCAAACGAACAGGTGTTCGCCGTCGATCTGGATTACACTGTCGTAACTAGAAGGCGTTACCAACGGCTACCAGGGCGGAGCGTGTCCACCGACTCGATTCTCATCAGGGGCGCCCGTGAGCACAACCTGAAGAACCTCACGGTCGAGCTGCCCCGCAACCAACTAATCGTGTTCACCGGTCTCTCCGGGTCGGGCAAGTCGTCGCTGGCCTTCGACACGATCTATGCCGAGGGGCAGCGCCGCTATGTCGAATCGTTGTCCGCTTATGCCCGTCAGTTCCTGGGGCAGATGGACAAGCCCGACGTCGACTTCATCGACGGGCTGTCCCCGGCGATCTCGATCGACCAGAAGACCGCGTCGCGCAACCCCCGGTCGACCGTGGGGACGGTCACCGAGGTTCACGACTACCTGCGTCTCCTCTATGCCCGGATCGGCATCGCCCACTGCCCAAAGGACGGCACGCCTGTCGAGCGGCAGACCCCGCAGCAGATCGTCGACCGCATCCTGGAGTTGCCCGAGGGCACCAGGTTTCAAGTTCTCGCGCCGGTGGTCAGAGGGCGGAAGGGCGAGTACGAAGGTCTGCTCGCCGACCTGGCCAAGGAGGGTTTTGCCCGGGCCCGGGTCGATGGCGAGGTGAGGGAGCTGACCGAAGAGATCAAGCTCGACCGCTATCACCAACACACCATCGAGGTCGTGGTCGATCGTCTGGTCCGCAAGGACGGGATGGAGCAGAGGCTGACCCAGTCACTCGAGACAGCGCTCACCCTCACCGAGGGCACCGCCGACATCGAGATCGTCGACGGGGCGACCCTGACGTTCTCCCAACACCTCTCCTGTCCGAAATGCGGTCTTTCCTTCGAGGACCTGCAGCCTCGAAACTTCTCTTTCAACAGCCCATATGGCGCGTGCACGGTCTGCTCCGGCATCGGGACCAGATATCAGGTCGATGCGGAGCTGGTGATCGCAGATCCGGGCTTGTCGCTCGGTGAGGGGGTGATCCCGATGTGGTCGTCGAACCGCATGCGCTACTACCACCGGCTGCTGACCGGTCTCGGCGAAGTGTTCGGCTTCTCGATGGACACCGCATGGCAGGACCTGCCCGAAGACATCCAGCAGAAGATCCTCTATGGCACCGGAGAGGACAAGATCACCATCAAGTACACCAACCGCTTCGGTCGCAAGCGCCAGTGGCAGGCCACCTTCGAAGGGGCCATCCCGTTCCTCAACCGTCGTCACGAGTCGGCCGAGAGTGAGTCGGCTCGGGAGTACTACCAGGAGTACATGGCGGAGGTCCCCTGCGAGGCCTGCGGCGGCGGCCGGCTCAATCCGATCTCTCTTGCGGTCACGATTGCCGATCGCAACATTGCCGAGGTCTCCGATCTCGCTCTCGGCCTGGCCAAGGAGTTCTTCGAGGATCTCGAGCTGAGCGACCGGGAGCGAGCCATCGCCGAGCGCGTGCTGAAGGAAGTCAAAGCGAGGATCCAATTCCTCCTCGATGTGGGACTCGACTATCTGGCGCTGAGCCGGTCGGCGGCGACTCTGGCCGGGGGAGAGGCGCAACGAATCAGACTCGCCACCCAGATCGGCTCCGGTCTCGTTGGTGTCCTCTACATCCTCGATGAGCCCAGCATCGGTCTTCACCAGCGGGACAACCAGCGGCTGATCGAGACCCTGCTCCGTCTCCGCGACCTGGGCAACACTCTCATCGTGGTCGAGCACGACGAGGACACCATCCGGGTGGCCGACCACATCGTTGATATCGGCCCGGGAGCCGGCGAGCACGGGGGTCACGTCGTTGCCGAGGGCATTCTCGCCAACATCACCGCAGCGCCAGACTCGATCACCGGGGACTATTTGGCCGGGCGTCGCCAGATCCCGGTTCCGTTCATCCGCAGGCAGGGAAACGGAGAGGAGATCACGATCCGTGGCGCCACCGAGAACAACCTCCAGGGGATCGATGTCGCCTTCCCGCTCGGAATGTTCACCGCCGTCACCGGGGTGTCCGGGTCGGGGAAATCGACCCTGATCGAGGAGATCCTGTGGAAGGCACTGGCCAATCGGGTGAATCGGGCCAGGGTGGTTCCCGGCCGGCACAAGAAGATCGAGGGGATCGAGCACATCGACAAGGTGATCGACATCGATCAGTCCCCGATCGGGCGCACCCCGAGGTCCAACCCGGCCACCTATACCAAGCTCTTCGACCAGATCAGATCTCTCTTCGCCCAGACTCCAGAGGCTCGGGCGCGTGGCTACAAGCCGGGACGCTTCTCGTTCAACGTCAAGGGAGGTCGGTGTGAGGCATGTGCCGGCGACGGCACGATCAAGATCGAGATGCACTTCCTGCCCGACGTGTATGTGCCGTGTGAGGTGTGCGGGGGCCGGCGCTACAACCGGGAGACGCTGGAGATCCTCTGGAAGGGCCACGACATCTCGGATGTCCTCGAGATGTCGGTCGAGGAGGCCCTCGGCTTCTTCGAGAACCAGCCCAAGATCGTCCGCGTCCTGCAAACCCTCTACGACGTCGGTCTCGGCTACGTCAGGTTGGGGCAGCCGGCGACCACTCTGTCCGGTGGCGAGGCGCAGCGGATCAAGCTCTCCTCCGAGCTGGGACGGCGATCAACCGGTCGAACCTTCTACATCCTCGACGAGCCGACCACCGGGCTGCACTTCGAGGACATCAGAAAGCTGCTCCAGGTCCTGCAGCGTCTGGTCGATGCCGGCAACACCGTGGTCGTGATCGAGCACAACCTCGACGTCATCAAGTCCGTCGACCATGTCATCGACCTCGGTCCCGAGGGGGGCAGCGGAGGGGGACGGGTCCTCGCCATCGGCACGCCTGAAGAGGTCGCCCAGGTGGGGGAGAGCTACACCGGCAAGTTCCTCAGGGAATTGGTGGGAGGGTGAGCCTTTTCGGCGTTCAACCCGGCCAAAACCGTGCCGATATAGCCTGATACCGCTTTGGAAGGAAATGACGTGTTCGACATGCGCCGCTCGGCGTTTGGTGGCTTCAGGGAGCTGGAGGGAAAGCACGCCGTGGTCATGGGAGGCGCAGGCTTCCTCGGATCACATGTGTGCACTTGGCTGGTCTATTCCGGCGCCCAGGTCACCTGCATCGACAACTTGATCACCGGGAACGCCCAGAACGTGGCTCATCTGATGGGGGACCGGAAGTTTCGCCTCATCGACTATGACGTAACCGACTATCTCCATGTGCCCGGCGACGTCGACTATGTGCTCAATTTCGCCTCACCGGCCTCACCGGTCGACTACCTCAAGTGGCCGATCCACACCCTCAAGGTTGGTGCCTTCGGAACGCACAAGGGTCTCGGTCTCGCCTATCACAAAGGGGCGAGGTTCTTCCTGGCATCTACCTCGGAGGTGTACGGAGATCCTCTGGTCAACCCGCAACCCGAGACCTATTGGGGCAACGTCAACCCGATCGGGCCGAGGGGGGTCTATGACGAGGCAAAACGCTTCGCCGAGGCCATGACCCTCGCCTACAACCGGGAACACGGTGTCGACACCAGGATCGTCCGGATCTTCAACACCTACGGCCCTCGGATGCGTGCCGATGACGGTCGGGCCGTCCCCGCCTTCTTCAAGGCTGCATTGCAGAATCGACCGCTGCCGGTGTTCGGCGATGGATCGCAGACCCGCTCTCTTTGCTACGTGGACGACGAGGTGGAGGGCATTCTCCGACTGCTCCTCTCCGACGAGACCGGACCGGTGAACATCGGGAATCCCGAAGAGGTGACGATGCTGGAACTGGCCGAGACGGTCCAGGACGTGGTCGGCAACCACCCGGGGATCGAGTTCCATTCCCGACCGACCGACGATCCCATGGTTCGGCGGCCCGACACCACCAAGGCGGAGATGGTCCTCGGCTGGAAGGCCCAGATCTCGCTGCGCGAAGGCCTCGAGCGGACACTGCCCTGGTTCAAGGACGTCCTCAGCGACTGAAGGTGCTGCCCGAAGGGGCACAATTCACTGATGTCGTGGTCCGATCTGTCCGATTGGTGGGTCACCGAGATCGAAGACGACCCCGCTTACGAGACGGTGGTCAACCCGATGCTCCTCGATGTTCTCCGGCCCGAGGCTGGGCGGACCTATCTCGACCTGGGATGTGGCGAAGGGCGCGTCATGCGGGCTCTGAAGGAATCCGGGGCGGCCACACACGGCGTCGACGTAACCCCCGCCCTTGCCCGACGAGCCGCTGATTCGGGACCGGTCGTCATCGGACGACTACCCGATCTCGGCTTCCTCCGGGACGATTCCTATGACGGGGCATTTTGTGTCTTGGCCCTCGAGCACATCGAGGACGAAGGACGGTTCTTTGCGGAAGCCGCACGGGCGGTCCGGCCCGGCGGAGTCTTCGCACTGGTGATCAATCACCCGTTTCGGACTGCTCCCGGAGCCACTCCGATCTCCGATTCCGATGGTGAGACTTTGTGGCGACCGGGCGACTACTTCTCACGCGGGCACCACCCTGGAGCCGGCGGGCGAGGGGCAAATGCTGTTCCATCATCGGAACACGGCCAGAATCCTCGAGTCGGCGGCAGTCGTGGGTTGGTATTTGGAGCGATTCGTCGAGGCTCCCCACCACGAACTGGACGACCAGGCCGGGATTCCGAGACTGCTGGCTTGCCGTTGGCGCCTCCTACCCTGAGGAGGCGTGTTCGACCGACCAAAACCATCGGAGATACCGGACCAACCCGGCGCCTACATCTTCCGTGACAAGCACGGAAAAGTGATCTACGTCGGCAAGGCCGAGAGTCTGCGAGGCCGTGTGTCTTCCTACTTCGGCGTGGGGCTTCACCCGCGTACCCAGGCCATGGTCGACAACGCCCAATCGGTCGAGTGGATCATCACCGAGTCCGAAGTCGCTGCGTTGATGCTCGAGTTCTCACTGATCAAGAGACATCGTCCTCGGTTCAACATCAAGCTCGTCGACGACAAGTCGTATCCCTACCTGGCGATCACCAGGAGCGACGAATGGCCCCGCGCCAGGGTGATGCGCGGCGCCAAGCGCAAGGGCAACGAGTACTTCGGGCCGTACGCCCACACCTACGCCATCCGCAAAACCCTCGACCAGCTCCTCCGCACCTTCCCGGTCCGCACCTGCACCGACTCGCTCTTCGGCCGTCAGCAGGCGCAGGGACGACCGTGTCTCCTCTATCACATCGAGAAATGCTCCGGACCCTGCATCGAGGCCGTGGCCCCCGAGGACTATCAGCAGATGGTCGACGGGCTCGCAGCCTTTCTCCGGGGGGACACCGACCTGGTGCTGACCGATCTCCAGGTCCGCATGTGGGAAGCGTCGGAGCGACAGGAGTTCGAGCTCGCCGCCCGTCACCGTGACCGGATCGAAGACGTGCGTCGAGCCCTTCTCCGACAGGACGTGGTTTCCGACCGCCCCGAGGACTTCGACCTGATCGCATTCCATGGAGACGATCTCGAGTCGGCATTTCAGATCCTCCACGTGAGGAGAGGGACGTCTCGTCGGGCGATTGGGCACCGTCGTCGATCGGGTCGAGGAACTCACCGATGCCGAGCTCATGGGGCGCGTCATCAGACAGCTCTATGGGGAGGACGACCCGCCTCGCCAGGTGCTCGTCGAGATCGACCCTGCCGAGAAGGAACTGCTCCAGGAGTGGCTGGCCGAGCGGAGGGGAACGAAGGTCAGCCTGCGGGTACCGACCAGGGGCTCGAAGCGACGTCTCATGGAGACGACTGCGACCAACGCCGCCGAGGCATTCGCCCGGCACCGACTGAAGCGCAGTCAGGATCACAACGCAAGGGCGAAGGCCCTCCGCTCGCTCCAGGAGGTCCTCGACCTCCCCGAGCCACCCCTCCGCATCGAGGCGTTCGACATATCGACCTTGCAGGGGACCAACACCGTCTCGTCGATGGTCGTGCTCGAGGACGGTCTGCCGAAGAGGTCGGACTACCGGAGGTTCAAGATTCGGACCATCCAGGGCCAGGATGACTTCGCCGCCATGGAGGAGACCATTCGCCGCCGCTTTCGCGCGTTCCTCGCGGAGAGGGATCGGAACGTGGCCGAGCAGGGGAGGTTCTCCTATCCGCCCTCACTGGTGCTGGTGGACGGGGGAGCGGGCCAGCTGGGCCGGGCGGTGAAGGTCCTCGACGAGCTCGAGATCGACATCCCGGCCATCGGACTCGCCAAGCGGATGGAAGAGGTGTATCTGCCCGGGCAACCCGAGCCGGTGCGGATCCCCCGGGATGCCGAGGCGCTGTATCTCCTGCAGCAGGTCCGTGACGAGGCCCATCGCTTTGCCATCACCTATCACCGCCAGCTTCGCTCCAAGTCGATGATCGACTCGATCCTCGATGAGGTCCCCGGGATCGGCCCGAAGCGCAAGAAAGACCTCCTGAAGCGATTCGGTTCGTTGAAGAAACTGAGGGAGGTGCAGGCGGATTCCCTGGCCGAGGTGGTGCCGAGGAACGTGGCCGACGATCTGTACGCTGCACTGCACAGCTGATCGAGAGCACCGATGGAGCTTCCCGCAACCGATCATCCTCACGTTCTCGTGGTTACCGGCATGTCGGGCGCCGGTCGCTCGTCGGCCGCCAAGATCCTGGAAGACCTCGGTTACACGGTCATCGACAACCTCCCCCCGAGGCTGCTCGTGCCGGCGGCGCAATCCCATGACATCCCCGAGCGCCACAAGCACCTCGCAGTCGTCATCGATTCCAGGGGAGGTCTTCCCATTTCGGAGTTGCGAGGCGCGGTCAAGGAGCTGAGTCGGGAGGGGGTGCTGACGAGGGTCGTGTTTCTCGACGCCGAAGACGACGTGATCGTCTCCCGCTACGAGGAGAACAAACGTCCCCATCCGCTCGGTCACTCCACGATCTCCGAGTCGATCGTGGCGGAGCGGGAGCTCCTCGCCGACCTCCGCGAAGAGGCAGACGTCATCGTCGACACCTCGTCGCTCAACATCCACGAGCTCCGGGACCGGCTTACGGCCCAGTTCAGCGAAGAGGAGATGGCTCGCCCGATGCGCGTCTCGATTCGTTCCTTCGGCTTCAAGAACGGGACGCCACGTGACATCGACCTCCTCTTCGATGTCAGGTTCCTCCCCAATCCCCATTGGGTGGCGGAGTTGAGGCCACTGCGAGGCACTGACGAGCGCGTCGCCGAGTATGTGATGAGCGAAGACGCCGCCAAGGAATTCGTCGATCGCGCCGACGAGATGCTGGCCTTTCTCATCCCGCATTTCGAGGCGGAGGGCAAGTCCTACCTTTCGGTCGGCATCGGCTGCACCGGTGGGCATCATCGCTCCGTGGCGATTGCCGAGGAACTGGGTCGCCGGCTGGCTCAACATGGCATCACCGCCACGGTCCGACACCGCGACATCGAACGGTGAAACCGCAGACCGAGACCGAGACGGCGCTAGCCCCTCTGCTCCTCGATCCCGAGGGCCCGGTTGTGACTGCCTTGGGCGGCGGCCACGGCCAGGCGGCCGCACTCGAGGCGATTCAGTGTTATGCCGGGGAGATATCGGCGCTGGTGGCCGTGGGAGACGACGGGGGCTCGTCCGGGAGGCTGAGTGGTCTGGGGATCCCGCCACCCGGTGACGTGCGCCGCTGTCTCCTGGCTCTGACTCCGGAGCCTTCTCTGTGGTCCGAGCTCTTCTCCCACCGGTTCACCGGTGGCGACGTTGCCGAGCACTCACTGGGCAACCTGATCCTCGCCGGTCTGGCCGACTTGTTCGGCGACTTCGAATCGGCTGTTTCCACGGCGGAGCGGATGCTGGGGACGCTTGGTTCGGTGATCCCGGTGGCCGACCAGCCGATCACGCTCACAGCGACGATCGATGGGATGGAGGTCGTCGGGCAGAAGAGGATCTCGCAGACTGCAGGCGAGCTCACCGAGCTCCACATCGAACCCAGAGATGTCGTGGCTACCCAGCGCGCCCTGGCCGCCGTCGCCGCCGCCGACCAGATCGTGATCGGGCCGGGGAGCCTCTACACGTCGATCCTTTCTGCCCTCAAGGTCAACATGTTGGCCCCGGCCATCATGGGAGCCGCTGCTCAGCGGGTGTTCGTCCTCAATCTGGTCACCCAGGATGCGGAGACCTTCGGCGTGAGCGGTGCAGAGCACCTCGAGGCGCTCGCCAAGCATGTCGGGGTTACCGGCCCGGGGATCGTCGTGGCCCACGATGGGCCACTCGCGGTCCCGGAGGGCCACGAGCGCGTGGCGATCGAGACCGAGGATGCGGCCCGACATGGCTGGCGCGTCGTCTTTGCAGATCTTGCCGACGAAGCGGCAGACTGGCCGGAGCACGACCCCCTCAAGCTGGGGAGAGTGTTGGAGACACTGGCCGTCACCGAGGACTGAGACCGAATGCCTGAATACCTGACCCTCGACGACGTGGACGTCAACGGCCTCGATGTGCTGGTGCGGTCAGACCTGAATGTCCCGATGGAGGAGGGTGTCATTACCGATGACTTCAGGATCAGGGCGGCTCTGCCCACCCTGGAGCGTCTCGTCGATTCCGGTGCCCGGGTGAGCGTCTGCTCGCATCTCGGCCGCCCGGAAGGCCCCGATCCTGCCTTCTCGCTTCGCCCCGTGGCCGACGCGATGGCCGCCCTCGCCTCGAAGGAGGTCGGTTTTCTCGAGGGTGGACAGATCACCGTCCTCGAAAACACGAGGTTCGAAGAGGGCGAGACCAAGAACGATTCGGGATTGGCAGCCCGCCTGGCCGATGGATTCGACCTCTTTGTCCAGGACGCCTTTGGTTCGGTGCATCGGGCCCATGCCTCCACAGTTGGAGTGCCCGAGTTGGTCAGGTCGGTCGCCGGGCCGCTCCTGGTGGGCGAGCTCGAGGCGTTGGAGCACTTCCTGGTCGATCCGAAAGTGCCCTACGTCGTGGTCCTGGGGGGCGCCAAGGTCTCGGACAAGCTCGGAGTGATCGAAAACCTGCTCCCCAAGGTCGACGTGATGCTGATAGGTGGGGCGATGTGTTTCACCATCCTGAAGGCTAAGGGAGATGAAGTGGGCACCTCGCTGGTGGAAGATGATCAGATCGAGGCTGTGAAGCGGATCCTCGAT
Organism: uncultured Acidobacteriota bacterium; assembly: GCA_963725075.1. Lineage (GTDB taxonomy): Bacteria > Actinomycetota > Acidimicrobiia > Spongiisociales > ZC4RG35 > JARDZU01. Next base: position 76,659 of record CAVRXA010000010.1, on the reverse strand, counting down.
GGGCCTCACTCGGAGAGGTTGATACTCCCGGTGGACGTGGTCATTGCCACCGAGTTCGCAGAGAACGCCGAGCACAAGGTGACCTATGTAAAGGAGATGCCACCCGGCTGGATGGGCCTCGACGTGGGGAGGGAGACGAACCAGCTCTTCGCGTCGGTGATCCGCACTGCGGAGACCGTGTTCTGGAACGGACCGATGGGTGTGTTCGAATGGGAGCCCTTCAAGTCCGGCACCGAAGCAATAGCCCGGGCGGTGGCCGAGGCGACTGCCTACACCGCCGTCGGAGGCGGCGACTCGGTAGCCGCGGTCCGTGCCCTCGGCCTCGAGTCCGAGATCTCACACGTGTCAACGGGTGGGGGAGCGGGGTTGGAGCTCCTGGAGGGGCGCGAGCTTCCCGGCGTGAAGGTGCTCCAGCGGTGGGTCGCGAGCTCGTCATGACTGAGCGCAAGAGCCTGATCGTCGGGAACTGGAAGATGAACGCCACACATCTCGAGGCGATCCAAATGATCCAGAAGCTCTCATACCGCTTGGAGGTGAGGGACTACGACCGGGTGGAAGTCGTCGTGGCCCCGCCGTTCACCTCCCTCCGATCGGTGCAGACGGTGATCGAGGCCGACCGACTCTGGTTTGGTCTGGGGGCGCAGAACGTGCATTGGGAGGAGTCGGGGGCATTCACCGGCGAGATCTCGCCGCTCATGCTGGCCAAGCTCTCGGTGGGTCATGTGATAGTTGGCCATTCCGAGCGTCGTCAGGGTTTTGGGGAGACCGACGAGATGGTGGCGAAGAAGGCCAGGGCGGTGGCCAATGCCGGCATGCGCCCGATCGTCTGCGTCGGCGAGACCCTCGAACAGCGTGAGGCGGGCGAGGCGGAGCATGTCGTCGTGTCCCAGGTCATCGCATCTCTGGCACGCCTCGATCCAGAGGCGTTGGGCTCATCGGCGATCGCCTACGAACCGATATGGGCCATCGGCACGGGCCGCACCGCATTGCCCGACGACGCCGGCACGATGGCCGGGATCATCAGGGAGACGGTCTCGAACAAGATCTCCTCAGCCGCCGCCGAGGGAGTTCGGATTCTCTATGGCGGGTCGGTAAACGCAGCCAACATCAAGGACTTCATGGCGAAGTCGGATGTCGACGGCGCGCTGGTCGGCGGTGCTTCTCTCGATCCCGACAGCTTCGCCGCCATTGTCCGGTATTGGGTATGACGCATCGATTGATCCTGCTCAGGCACGGGCAGTCGACCTGGAACTTGGAGAACCTGTTCACCGGCTGGACCGATGTCGGTCTGACACAACAGGGCGAGGAGGAAGCCCGGGAGGCGGGCCGGCTGATCGTCGAGGAAGGGCTCGATCCGGACATCCTCCACACCTCCGTCCTGGTGCGGGCGATCAGGACCGCCGAGTTGACACTCGAGGAGATGGGAAGGCAGTACCTCCCGGTGCGTCGGTCCTGGCGTCTCAACGAGCGCCACTACGGCGCTTTGCAGGGTCTCAACAAGAAGGAGACGGCAGAGCAGCACGGAGCCGAACAGGTACTGCTCTGGCGTCGTAGCTTCGACGTCCCGCCGCCACCACTCGATCCTGCCGACGAGCGGCATCCGCGCCACGATCCTCGATACAGGGACCTACCCCCGGATCTACTCCCGGCCACCGAGTGCCTGGAGGACGTTGTGGTCAGGATGCTTCCCTACTGGCACGACACCATCGTGCCCGACCTGCTCGCCGGCCGGGAGCCCCTGGTGGTCGCCCACGGCAACTCGATCCGGGCCCTGGTCAAGCATCTGGACGGGATCAGCGACGAGGAGATCGTCGATCTCAACATCCCCACGGGCGTCCCCCTCGTCTACGAGCTGGACGACTCGTTCTCCCCGGTGTCCAGTCGCTACCTGGGAAATCCGGAGGCGGCCAAGGCGGCGGCCGAAGAGGTGGCCCGCCAAGCCGGGTAGGTGAAGCCGACGGTCGCTGGTACAATCCGGTGCACACGGGCATCCGTGTAATCCCTCAACCTCATCAGGCAGGAAATGACTGTCGTCGAAGCAATCGCAATCGTCATCCACATCATCCTCTGTTTGGCCGTCGTGGCGCTGGTCCTCCTCCATTCGGGCAAGGGCGGCGGGCTCTCCGACGTGTTTGGTGGCGGCATGTCGACTTCCAGCCTCGGCGGCAGCACCGTCGTAGAGCGGAACCTCGACCGACTCACCGTGATCGTCGGGATCCTTTTTGGAATCAGCACCTTCGGGCTGACCTTCCTCTTGAACAGCTGACCGGCGTAGACTCGCCCGGCTTCAGTCGGAGTGGCGGAATTGGTAGACGCGCCAGGTTGAGGGCCTGGTGGGGTATTACTCCCCGTGGAGGTTCGAGTCCTCTCTCCGACACCATCCCCAAACCCGCCACTGAGTGGCGACGGTGCTTGATGGACGCGCCCAGCGTTGAGGGCCTGGTGGGGTATTACTCCCCGTGGAGGTTCGAGTCCTCTCTCCGACACCACCGCCTCACCCGACTGAGACGACGACCGGTGCAGATCTTCACATGCGAGTTGCTCGCGTGAGAGACCTACTCAGCTGGCGGGAGCGATCAACGTCGCACCGGGCTCGCACACCACCCGGGACATGATGTCCCGGCACCCATGCAGACTGCTGGACAGAGTCATCGACGCGAACAGGACCATGGCCAGGAACACAGCCAGCCCCAGGAACGCCGCTCTCCTCCCCATCGATGTTAATTAGTAGTCGGTGACCCGTCACTAATGGCCATCCCGGCCGCGTCATTCCCGACCATCGGGCACGGACTAGTCCGATTCGCCTACTGATTTCGCCCATCGCTGCCGATGAAATGTGGGTCGCCGCCAAGGGAGCAGCGTGAGCAGCCGACTCGACGATCTACGAGATCTGGCCCAGATGCTGGACGAAGGCAAGATCTCACAAAGCGAATTCGACATCGTGAAGACCGAGATCCTCGAGGCTCCGGCCGAGGAGTGGTTGCCGACAACCGACCACGCCACTCCCGACGAGCACGAACCCGAGAGCCCGGATGACGAGCCCGTCGAAGGCTGGCGAGGAACCTTCGATCAGATCCCGACCATCTATCGCGTGGCGGCCGGCGGAGCGGTGTTCGCTCTGGTGATGGGATTCTTCCTCAGCGGCAATGGCGACGCTGCCGGGAGCGTCACCGCAGACCGGGCTTCGATTGCCTCGGCGCGGTCGGGGCCGGCGCCCGAATCCTTGGGGATAGTCCTCGGCGGCCTGCCTGACGGCTGGAACGCCGTGCCGGAACCGCCGCTGGTCAGCGGCGGTGTGATGACCTCACCGGAAGCCGGGCCGCTCGACAGCTTCCTGCACGATTTCGATGGATCAACGGTTCTCGCCGGCGCCTATGACCCGAGCGACGGTTCGGTCTATGCCCTCATGGCCAGGTCCGGTCTGCACAACGAGTCGGTGTCGAGTCTGTATGTCCATCTCTGTTATCTCCTCCATCCCGGATCACAGGAATGTCTCGACACGTTCGTCGAGGAAACCGGGATGTTTGGCAAGGCCCACACCGATCTTGCAGGCACAGAGCCCTCCGCCGATTGGGAGTTCGAAGGACACCAATGGCGATTCAGCATCGCCGATGACGTCGAGACGATCAGAGTCACGGCTCCTTCGAGCCCGTGACCGGCGCGGTCAGAGCTTCTGGATGCGGTCGCCGACCGAGATCATCCCGTCCTGTAGGACGCGTGCATAGACCCCCCGCAGCCGGAGTTCTTTGGCCGGTCCCACGTTGACGAATCGGAGTGCAGCGGCGCCGAATCGTGAGGCGAACTTCTTGCATCCTTCGTGCGGGGTGTCTGTTATCTCGAGAACGGCCGTGCCGGTCCTCAGCTTTTGACCAGGCACGAGGTTGGCTTGGCTCAGGTCCAGATCGGCGACGATGTTGTCCCCGGCCAGCGACCACCGGTCCCGCCCGCCAGAGACCAGATCCAGGAGTCGGGAGTTGATGATCGCGATCTGGATGTCCGGCATCTCGCGATACTTGTCCTTCGACCAGTGGTCGCCATCGACCCCGAGCAGAGAACTCACCTCGACACTTCCAGGCGTGAGTCGTTCGTTCTCGGCGGGGCGAACGATCAGCATCTCGACCAGGCCGTCGTCCTGTGGGCTGGAGAGCACGCCGGGCAGGCCACGCTCGAGCTGCTCGGACGTCAGATGGGTGACCAGCTGTCTCGCTCATGCCGCCTCGGCCGGCGACTCCTCATGCCGGCTGTGCCGCCCTTCGAAATTCGGGCCGAACGTGTCCTTCCACACCACTGTGGTCATCAACCATAAGGCGGTAGCAATCAGGAGAGCAGGAAATATCCGGGCTACCAGCGGCAGGGTGTCCTCCGAATCGCCCAGCCAGCCACCGATTAGAGCGCCAAGAGGCAATGTGGCCCATCCGATGGCCCTGCTCACCGTCGTGACTCTGCCCAGCATGTTGTCGTCGGCATAGTGCTGACGGATGGTGGCCAGCGGCACGTTGATCAGGGAAACACCGAGCATCCATCCCACATTGAGGGCGAGGGGAACGAGGCCGTATGTGGTGAACATCACCGCGAACAGCAGCAGCCCGGTCAGGATCATGCCGAGAGTCATGGTCCGGCCCAGACCGGTCGTGCGAATCACCTGAGGTGCGATCAAGGCGCCGATGATGCCGCCGACACCCATCGCTGCCACCAGGATGCCGATTTGGGCGCTGTTGGCCGCACCCAAGATCACCGAGAACAAGAGAACCACCGTGGCCTCGACGAAGCCCATCACGAAGTTGGGGACGGCGGCGGCGATCGTGGTGACCCGAAGCCGGGGCTCTCTCCAGATGTAGCGCAGACCGTCCATCGCCTCGGTGAGGAACGGGGAGCGGGTGTCCTCGGCGCTGCGGTGATGTGCCACCCTTCCCACCCATCCGAGGAAAACCGCCGAGATCACGAAGCTGAGCCCGTTGATATAGAGACCCAGTGCGGGTCCGCCATAGACATAGGCAAACAACCCCCCGGCGAGAGCGCCCACGGCGAAATTGAACTGCTGGCTGGCGGCCACGAATGAGTTGGCGTCGGCGAGCCGGCGTCTCGGGACCAGCGAGGGGATCAGAGCGAACAGGGCGCCGTCGAAGAAGGTCGTGAAGGACCCGACCAAGGAAAGCGACGACGAACACCGTTCCCACGCCATAGGAGCCGTAGGAAGCGGCGAGGTAGAAGAAGGCCGATGCCCGGAGCAGATCGGTCGCGATCATGATCGGTCGCAGGTGCCAGCGGTCGATGAGCACGCCCACGATCAACCCGAGCAAGAGCGTCGGCACGGTTTCCAGCGCGTAGGTAAGGGCGAATTCCATCGTCGAATCGGTCCCGCTGATGTCGAGAACCAGGAAGGGAAGTGTCACCCAGGCGACATAGGTCCCGAAGTGGCTGACCGCCTGGCCGACCCACAAGGCCATGTATCTCGGTCCGAGCGAGGTCAGCGACCGAAAGAAATTCACTGGGCTTGCACCATACCGGTCTCTTCGGGTGTGTCCATCCTTGTTAGCCTTGCTCACCATGGCTGACCCGCGTGAGATCCCGCAGCTCACCACCGAGTTGATCGACATGTCTCGGGAGTACCTCCTGCAGGAGACCCTCGAGCCGGCAAAGAGGCTGGGAAGACATGCCGGAATGGGTCTGGGCGGCGCTATGGCTCTGGGCCTGGGCGCCTTCTTCTTCGTGCTCGCCCTCTACAACGGGTTGAAGATGTGGCTCCCCTCGGGAGCATGGTGGGTGGTTCTGGCGAAATTCCTGACTGCGCTGGTCGCGGCGGGTGGTGCAGCATTGGTGGCTTGGAGGTTGCAAGAGCGTGACGATTACTAGACAGGACATCGAGGCCAAGGCCAATGAGATCGCCTCGGCGGTCAACCAGACCAAAGAGTCGGCTCGTGACACGGCCGTGGCGGCGGGAATCGTGATCGCCCTGTTGGTCCTCGCCGCCTTCATCTTCGGGCGCCGCCGCGGATCGAGGAATCGAACCCTGGTCGAGGTCTATCGGGTCTGAGGCGGACCGGGCGGCCTGATCACCTCGATCTTGGGATCGCCCCAGCGTTTGTGATGGATGACGAGGGCCGAACCCTCTGGCAGCTTCTTGCTGAAAATTAGCTGGCGCCGGGGTCTGGTGTTCCTCACGTAGAGGAGAGCAGCGAGGCCGAGCCCGGTGTAGAGATCACGTTGATCACCGGTTCGGATGCCGCGCAGGGTGCGGTCGATGCTCGCGGCGCGGATGTCCCTGATGCCAATGAGACGTAACAGCCAATCCATGTGTCTACCGTTGCCGCCAATCAATCGAGAGTCAATCGAGTTCCAACCGCATGCAGAATAAGACATTTGTCAAGGTCGTAATTTGGGTAGTGGTCGTCTCCATGACCATCGGACTGGGCTTTACGGTGTTCGCACTGATGACATGAGGTTGGAGGCGGGCGATGCCGCTCTCTTGATCGACTCCAAGGGGCGTCGATTTCTCCTCGAATTGACCCCGGACCGAACCTTCCAGTACCACGAGGGCGCCGTTCCCCACAACGATCTCATCGGACAAGATGAGGGCAGCTGGATCGTCTCGTCGACGGGGGCACAGCTCCTCCTACTGCGCCCCCGGTTGGCCGACTTCACCCTCAAGATGAAGAGGAGCGCTCAGGTCGTCTATCCCAAAGACCTCGGCCCGATCCTGGTCTATGCCGACATCGCACCCGGTATGACGGTGCTCGAGGCAGGAAGCGGATCGGGAGCGCTCACCCTGGGCCTGAGCCGGGCCGTCGGGCCGACGGGGAAGGTGGTCAGCGTGGAATTGAGGGAGGACCACGCAGCACACGCCAGAAAGGCTGTGGAGAAGTGGTACGGCCGGCTGCCTGAGAATGTCGAGATGCGGATCGGAGATGTCTCCGACGAGGTCCAGTCGGTCGAACCTGCCCGCATCGTGCTCGATCTGCCCGAACCGTGGCACGTGGTGACCGCGGCCGCCCAGCACCAGCCACCCGGCGGGTTGCTCGCCGCCTATCTCCCTACCGTCCCACAGGTGCAGACAACGGTGGAGACGGCGCGGGAGACTGGTGTGTTCACCGAGATCGAGGTGAAGGAGTTCCTGGTTCGCGACTGGAACGTCGCAGGCAGATCGGTTCGCCCCGAGCATCGCATGATCGGGCACACCGGCTTCCTCATCTTCATGAGGAAGACCGCCAAGCCACCCTCAGACGAGGGTTGAGGGTCACAATCCTCAAGTTATTGGGTGGTCACGCCGACCCTCTTCTTTGTCGGCCGTAAGTGGCATCATCGGGGGAGTAGGGCCCCGGGCGACAACCCGGGGAACTACAGAGACCGATTCGTATACTGCTAAACAAGGCGACCAAGGCCAGGAGGAAGCCCGTGGACGAAGGACGGAGAGCGGACGACGCCACTCAGTTGCGGAGTGTTGTCGCCGCCCTCGAGGAGGAAATCGCCGTCCTGCGCCGCCGTGTCCGTGACGCCCCGGCCCGGGTGGAGGACCTCGAGAACGAGCTCAGCCGGATGCGGGAGCGTCTCGACCGGGCAATGGCACAGAACGACAAGCTGTCCGCCGTCCTCGAAGAGGCGAGGGAGCAACTCGGCGTGCTGAGGGAAGAGGTCGAGAAGCTGACCTCGCCCCCGAACAACTTCGGCACCGTCCTCCAGGTCAACGACGACGGCACCCTGGACATCATGACCGGGAGCAGGAAGCTGCGGGTCGCCGCCCAACCCAACGTCGAAGTGAAGAAGCTCCAGGTCGGCCAGGAGGTGCTCCTCAACGAGGCCTTCAACATCATCGACATCCGTCATTTCGAGCCGGCTGGAGACGTGCTGAGGGTCCGCGAGGTTCTCACCGACGGCCGGGTCGTGGTCTTCGCCCACGCCGACGAGGAGAGAGTCCTTCAACGGTCCGAGACGATGGCTGACGTGAAACTCAGACCCGGCGACTATGTCCGGATCGACACCAAGACCGGTCTCATCCTGGAGAAGATGGAGCGCCCCGAGGTCGAAGAGCTCGTCCTGGAAGAGGTCCCGGACATCACCTACGAGGATGTCGGAGGTCTGGCCGATCAGATCGAGCAGATCCGCGACACCGTCGAGCTTCCCTACATGTACAAGGACTTGTTCCGTGAGTACGAGCTCGACCCGCCCAAGGGCATCCTCCTCTACGGGCCTCCGGGCTGTGGCAAGACCCTCATCGCCAAGGCAGTGGCCAACAGCCTCGCCAAGAAGGTCTCGGAACGGACCGGCAGTCCCGACGTCCGCTCCTATTTCTTGAACATCAAAGGACCGGAGCTCCTCAACAAGTGGGTTGGCGAGACCGAGCGTCAGATACGCCTCATCTTCCAGCGGGCCAAGGAGAAGTCAGACGAAGGAGTGCCCGTCATCGTTTTCTTCGACGAGATGGACTCCCTGTTCCGCACCAGAGGCACCGGCATCAGCTCCGACGTCGAGTCCACCATCGTGCCCCAGCTCCTTTCAGAGCTCGACGGGGTGGAGTCTCTGAAGAACGTCGTCGTCATCGGTGCGTCCAACCGTGAGGACCTGATCGACCCGGCCATCCTCAGACCGGGCCGCCTCGACGTGAAAATCAGGATCAACCGGCCCGACACCTCCGCCGCCCGGGAGATCTTCCGCATCTACATCAGCGAGGAGACGCCTCTCGACCCAGAAGCCCTCGACGAGCACGAGGGCGACAAGACCAAGGTCATCTCGGCCTACATCGAGGCCACGGTCGACGCCATGTACGCCGAGTCGGACGAGAACCGCTTCCTCGAGGTCACCTATGCGTCTGGAGACCGTGAGGTGCTCTACTTCAAGGACTTCGCCTCCGGAGCGATGATCGAGAACATCGTGAGACGAGCCAAGAAGGACGCGATCAAGAGGCAAATCGCCGGCGGAGAGCCCGGAGTCCGTCTCTCGGACTTGACGGCCGCCATCAAACAGGAGTTCCGCGAGCAGGAAGACCTGCCCAACACGACCAACCCCGACGACTGGGCCAGGGTGTCCGGTAAGAAGGGGGAGCGGATCGTCCACGTCCGCACGCTGGTCGACGGCGATGACGAGAGTCGATTGATCGAGAAGGTCTCAGCGGGTCAATACCTCTGATGGCCATCCACAAGGTGCTCGGCACCGAGACCGAGTACGGCATCGTGGTCAGAGGCGACATCGGGTTCAATCCAGCCGTTGCATCCTCGCTCGTCGTCAACAGCTATCCCGGTGATCGCGTCAAGGTCCAGTGGTCCTATGAGGAGGAGTCTCCTGGCCGGGACGCCCGGGGTTTCGGCCACGACACCTTCGGGGTGGTCGACCCTGAGGGTGCGGTGGTGAACTCGGTCCTCGCCAACGGCGCCCGGCTCTATGTGGACCACGCCCATCCCGAGTACTCGGCGCCCGAGTGTTACGACCCGCTGGAGGCGGCTCTATACGACAAAGTGGGCGAAGTAGTCATGCGCTCGGCCGCCCGAGCCGCCACCGAGGTTGCCGGGAAAAAGGTCTCCCTCTACAAGAACAACTCGGATGGGAAGGGAAACTCCTACGGGGCCCACGAGAACTACCTGCTCTCCCGGGAGACACCATTCGGTGACGTGATCCGCTTCGCCACCACTTTCCTGGTGACCCGGCAGATCTTCACCGGCGCCGGGAAGGTTGGATCCGAGAACGACCGCCCCGAGGTCGGCTTCCAACTGACCCAGCGCGCCGACTTCTTCGAGGAGGAAGTGGGGCTGGAGACCACGCTGAAGCGCCCGATCATCAACACCCGTGATGAGCCACATGGCGACCCGTCGAAATACCGGCGACTCCACGTCATCATCGGTGACGCCAACCTCTCCGAGTGCCAGAACTTCCTCAAGCTCGGGGCCACGGCCCTGATGCTCGCGGCCCTGGAAGATGGCGCCCTTCCGGACCCTCTCGACCTCCAGGACCCCGTGGAGTCGTGCTGGCGGGTCAGCCATGACGTTGGTCTGGGCAAGCCGCTCGAGCTCGACGGTGGTGGGACCGCCACTGCTCTGGAGCTCCAGGGCCGCTATCTGGAATGGCTGACCAAGTACGTGGAGAAGGAACTGGACGACCCGGTATGGGAGCAGGTGATCCGCGAGTGGGAGCGCACTCTCGATTTATTGGGCACGGATCCCGGGCCGTCTCGCCGATACCCTCGATTGGGTCGCCAAGCAGCGTCTGTTCGAGGGCTACATCGAGAGGGACGGCCTCACCTGGGATGACCCCAAGTTGCGTGCCCTCGACCTCCAATACCACGACGTGGACCCGGATAAGGGCTTGTATCACCGTCTCGCCGGCCGCGGGGCCATGCGCCGTCTCTTCGAGGATGACCAAATCGAGGCGGCCGCCGTCAACCCGCCGAACCGCACCCGTGCCTACTTCCGGGGCCGTTGCGTGTCCCGGTTCTCCGACTCGCTGGTTGCCGCCAACTGGGATTCGCTCGTCTTCGACACCGGCGAATCGCATCTCAAGCGGGTTCCTATGATGGAACCACTTCGAGGTGGCGCCGATCTGATCGGGGCCATGATCGACGAAGCCGAAGACGCGGCCGACCTTTTGCGTCGCCTAGGAGGATGAACTAGATGTCGGACAGAGAACGGTCCCGGTCGAGGGATCAGGACAACGAGAAATCCGAGGATCAGCCGGCAGAACGGGTCGAGAGCGACGCCGACCTGGAAGCGCTCGATGACCTGCTCGATGAGATCGACGAGGTGCTCGAGGAAAACGCCGAGGAATTCGTGAAGAACTACGTCCAGAAGGGCGGGGAGTGATCGGATCCATTGGCCCGTTGCCGATGGAAGCGCCGAGTCCCGGGTCCAGCTTCACGGATCTTCTCGATTCGCTTGGTGCCAAGCCGACCCTGAACATCCCGCCTGGGGAGAAGGCTCCGACCGCCCCCGAAGGGACCACCGTTCTCGCCCTGCGCTACGACGGCGGTGTGGTGATGGCAGGTGATCGGCGCGCCACAGAAGGGAACCTGGTCGCCCATCGCCGGATCCGCAAGGTGTTCCAGGCCGACAAATACTCGGCAGTTGCCATCGCCGGCGTCGCCGGAATCGCCATCGAGATGGTGAGGCTGTTCCAGGTCGAGCTGGAGCACTACGAGAAGATCGAAGGCGTCCGCCTCTCCTTGGAGGGTCAGGCCTCGTTTCTGGCCCGTCTCGTGAGGGGCCAGCTTCCCATGGCCTTCCAGGGCTTGATCGTCGTCCCTATGTTCGCCGGCTACGACGAGCGGGAGCAGCGGGGGAGGCTCTACAGCTACGACGCAGTGGGTGGCAGATATGAAGAGGTCGACTTCGGCAGCACCGGATCCGGATCGAGACTCGCCAAGTCGTATCTCCGGACCGTGTATCGGGAGGACCTCAGCGCTGACGAAGCATCAGACATGGCAGTTAGGGCCCTGGTCGCCGCTTCCCAGGAGGACACCGCTACCGGTGGCCCCGATCTGAGACGTGGCATCTATCCGACCGTTCTCCGAATCGGAGCCGGGGGAGTGGAGGAACTCACCGATGCGGTTATCGCACCCCTCGCCGAAAGCGCCGTGGACCAGATCCTATGACCATCCCCTTTTACGTCCCTCCTGAGCAACAGGTACGCGACAAAGCCGAGTTCGCCCGCAAGGGCATCGCCCGGGGCCGCTCCATCATCGCCGTCGACTATGCGCGGCGGGGTCCTGCTTCTCGCCGAGAACCCGTCGACCGCCCTGCACAAGATCAGTGAGGTCTACGACCGGATCGCCTTCGCCGGTGTGGGCCGGTACAACGAATTCGAGACCCTGCGGAAGGCGGGCATCCGGCAGGCCGACCTGATGGGATACCTGTACTCGAGAGAAGACGTGACCGCCATGGGCCTGGCCACCGCATTCGCCCAGACGCTCGGCGTGATCTTCACCCGCGAGCCGAAACCTTTCGAGGTCGAGGTCCTCATCGTCGAGATCAGCGAGGAGGGCGACGAGCACAGGCTCTTCCGGGTCACCTATGACGGGACGCTCTACGACGAGCGGAAGTTCGTCGCTATCGGAGGCAAGGCGGAACAGCTCGTGGAAGCGCTCCAGGATCTCTGGGAGGACGATCTGACACTGGAACGTGCGCTCGAGATCGGAACAGACGCATTCCGCCAAGCCGAAGGCCGGGAGATGGAAGGGCTGGGAAGCGGCAGTCCTCGATTACTCCAATGGCCGCAGGGCATTCCGTCGCCTCACTGGCGACGAGCTGCCGGCGCGCTGAACATTCTCTCGCGAGAGCCCCCCACCCGGGATAGCCTGCCCAGGTGGATCGACGAATCTTCGGGCTGGAGAACGAGTACGGGGTCACCTGCACCTTGCGCGGGCAACGCCGGCTCAGCCCCGACGAGGTCGCCCGATATCTCTTCCGGCGTGTCGTCTCCTGGGGCCGGTCGTCGAACGTGTTCCTCGAGAATGGCGCCCGTCTGTATCTCGATGTCGGCTCGCATCCGGAGTTCGCCACACCCGAGTGCGACAACCTCGAGGACGTCGTGGCTCACGACAAGGCGGGGGAGAGGATCCTCGAGGGCTTGGTCCGCGGCGCCGAGGAGAGGCTCGAGGAGGAGGGGATCCGGGGCGAGATCTACGTCTTCAAGAACAACACGGACAGCGCCGGCAACTCCTATGGATGTCACGAGAACTACCTGGTCAGCCGGCACAAGGACTTTCACCGAACGGTCGACGTGCTCATACCGTTCCTGGTCACCCGACAGATCTTTCTGGGCGCCGGAAAGCTGACGCAGACCCCCCGGGGCACCGCCTACTCGATCGCCCAGCGTGCCGATCACATCTGGGAGGGTGTCTCCTCGGCCACCACGCGTTCCCGCCCGATCATCAACACGAGGGACGAGCCACACGCCGATGCCGAGCGGTATCGCCGTCTCCACGTCATAGCGGGTGACTCGAACATGTCCGAGTATGCGACTTTCGTCAAGGTGGGGACGATGGTCGCCCTCCTTCAGATGATCGAGCGAGACGTGGTGTTCCGGGACCTGTCGCTGGAGAATCCGATCCGCGCCATCAGGGAGGTGTCGCACGACGTCACTTGCCGACGCAAGATCAAGCTGGCCAACGGCCGGGAGCTCTCCGCCCTCGACATCCAGTGGGAGTATCTCGACCGTGCCATGAGATTTGCCCGGAGCCCTGGGTTCCCGGTGGAGGTGCAGGGTGCCATCGATCGCTGGGAGCACCTGCTCACCGGTCTGGAGAAGGACCCGATGACCCTCGACCGCGAGGTCGACTGGGTCATCAAGCATCGTCTCCTCGAGCGCTACGCCGATCGGAGGGGCATACCCATGTCCGATCCGCGGATGTCGATGATGGATCTGAGCTATCACGACGTGGATCGCAAGCGTGGGCTCTACTACCTCCTCGAAGGCAAGGGTCTCGTGGACCGGGTGGTCACCGACGAGAAGGTTGCCCTGGCCGTGCGTCAGCCCCCACAGACGACCAGGGCCCGGCTCCGTGGAGCCTTCATCAAGGCGGCAAAGGCGCGCAAGCGGGACTTCACCGTGGACTGGGTCCACCTCAAGCTGAACGACCAGGCACAACGCACCGTGATGTGCAAGGACCCGTTCAAGGCGCACGACGAGCGGGTCGAGAAGCTGATAGAGAGCCTGTAGACCGTAATTGGGAGCTACAGCTGTCACATACGGGACTGTGGCGCCCAATTAGGGGATACTCAGGCTCATGCAGAACGTCGTCGAGAGGGTGATCAACCTCCTCATCTACCTCCTCGACTCGCCCAGCCCTGTCACCGCCGAGCAGGTCCGACAGACGGTGGCCGGATACGGGGAGCAGAGCGATGATGCGTTCCACCGGATGTTCGAACGGGACAAGGACCTTCTCAAGCGGATGGGCGTACCCCTCGAATTGAAGGCGATGGACAAGTGGGAGATCGACTTCGGGTACACGGTCGACCCGGACGAGTATGCGATACCGGACCCCGGGCTCAACGAGCAGGAACGGGTCGCCCTGTCGGTGGCGGCGCGGATGGTCCGTCTCGGGGGCACGAACGCCGGTCTGGCGGGCCTGCTCAAGCTCGGAGGGGTCGAGGTTGGCGCAGGCATCGAGCCGCTGGCCGCCGATCTCGGTGCAGAGGCGGCAGTGCTCGGCGACCTGTTTCTCGCGGTGAGCGAACGCCGAAAGCTGGAATTCGAATACGGGGGCTCCAAGCGGCTGCTCGACCCTTACGGCATCGCCCACAGACGGGGGCACTGGTACCTCATCGGCCAGACCGCCGATGGCGAGCGGGTCTACAGAGTCGATCGAATCTCTCGTCTGGAGGTTGGGAAGCAAGCCGGCGCTTTCGTGCGGCCGAAGCGCTTTCAGGTGAAACGAGCCATGAGCAAACATCCCTGGGAGCAGGGGACCGATGAGACTGTCGATGCAACCGTCAGGTTCGACCCCGATGTGGCCTGGTGGGCGGCCCGGCATCTCGGGGTCGAGGCTCCCGGCGATGGCAACCTGGAGGTCGAGCTGCCGGTCGCCAATCGCGACGCGTTCATAGGCTGGGTGCTCGGCTTTGGCCCCGACGCCGAAGTCCTCGCTCCGGCCGAGCTGAGACAAGAGGTGCTGGCGCGGGTGGAGGCAGCGGTCGAGGCGGCGGGATGACCAGCGACCGCACCGTCACCCGTCTGTCCCGCATCCTGGCCCTCATCCCGTACGTGCTGGCCAAGGATGGGGCGAAGGTGAGCGAGATCCTGGAACGATTCGGCTACACCGAAGCCGACCTCACCCGGGACCTCAACACGGTGTTCTTCTGCGGGCTCCCCGGCTACACACCGGGTGATCTCATGGAGGCCTACATCGACGGTGACGAAGTCATCATCGACGCCGCCGACTACTTCGCACGGGCGCCGCGGCTCACTTCGATGGAAGCGCTCGGCCTGATGGCTGCCGGTATGGCGATCCTCGGCTCTGGTCAGGGCTCGCCGGAGCTGGGGACGGCGGTCGACAAGCTGACCAAGGCACTGTTGCCCGATGCAGACGCCGCGATCGACGTGGACGTGTCAGGGGATTCGGAGAATCTGTCTGCCCTGAAGGCAGCCGCCATCGACAGAAAGGTCGTCCGGATCACCTATCGGTCCCTCGCCCATGAGGAGGAGACGGTGCGGGATGTGGAGCCGTGGGCGGTGGTCACGACACTGGGCAACTGGTATGTCCACGGTCACTGCCGGATGGTGGATGCTGAGCGTGTCTTCAGGGTCGATCGCATACGACAAATGCAGGTCCTCGACGAGGAGTTCGAGCGCCCCAAGAAACTGACCGACCCGGGGATCGGGTACACGCCGTCCGACGACGACATCGCAGCGAGGATCAGGCTTTCTCCGGCCGCCCGGTGGGTCCTCGACTACTACCCGGTGGATGTCCTGAAGGAGACCAAGACCGGGACCGAGATCCGGTTCACATCGGCCGATGCCGAGATTCCCGCACGTCTCCTGCTCCGCCTCGGCTCCGAGGCCCGTCTGTTGGAGGGTGACGAGGTGCGGGAACGCATTGCGGCCATCGCCGGAGCGCTGCGGGCCCGGTACCGATAAGGGTCTTGCGACCTAGGCGGTGGGCTACAGATTCTTGCCTGTTCTGCCGATCACCCCTCTTGATATGGGAGACCGGAGACCAGGGATGACGACCATCAAGACAACTTGCACCCGATGCGGTGACATCCATCTCACACCCGACGATGTAGCGCTGGAGCTGCGTCCGGGTGGCCGGGAAGGTGACTATCGCTTCAATTGCCCCACCTGCACCGAGCCTCAGCGCAGACCGGCGAATTCCAGGGTGGTGAGTGTCCTGTTGGCCACGGGGGTCGCCTTCGAGGTCATCAACCCTGATCCGATCACCGAAAGAGAGATCGATGCGTTTGTTGCTGCCCTAGAGGCGGAATCGGATCCATTCCGCCTCCTGGCCGGCTGACACACGCTCATCTCTTCGATGAGCACCGAAGGGCAGGGTGCTCTCGACACACAAAGGGTGGCGATCCTCAGGATCGCCACCCTTTTGAGTTGTGGGTTCTGACCCACCACTCATAACCCACCACCCACCACCCGTTACCCTCAACCGAATGCTCCAGGGTGGCGAGATCATCATCATTCTCTTGCTCGCACTCATCGTGCTCGGCCCGACCAGGCTTCCCGAGCTGGCGAAGAAGCTGGGGGAGTGGACTGCGGAGCTGAGGTCGGCGGCCCGTGACCTGCGACGGGGGCTCGAGGCCGAGGTAGCCGACATCAAGCAGGTCGGTGAGGACCTGAAAGCCCCACTCGACGAGCTGAAGAAGTCCTCCGACGAAGTCCGCAAGGGAATCGAGGAGTCAGGGGTGAGCCGGCTCGATTGGGACGGGCCCAAGCCGATCTCCGGACCCACCCCGGCCGACGCAATGGCAGACCTCGAGGAGATCGAGAAGAAGGCAGCCGAAGAAGGCCCGCAGTAGTGATCGAGGACAAACCCCAGTCGATCCTCGCCCATCTCGAGGAGTTGCGCTGGCGGGTCGTCAAGATCTTCATCGCAGTGTTGATTGGGGGCGCTGTGGCCCTGATCTTCTCCGATCAGTTGCGCGCCCTTCTGGAGGCCCCGTTCCACGCGGCCGCCCCGGACAACGAGCTACAGACTCTCGCCGCCACCGAGCAATGGGGCGTCTTGATGCGGATCGGGCTCTTCGGAGGGGTGATCCTGGCCAGCCCTGTGGTCCTATATCAGCTATGGGCCTTCATCCAACCCGCGCTCACGTCGAAGGAGCGCAACTGGGCATGGCCCATTGTGAGCGCCCTCGTCGTCCTCTTCGTGGGAGGCGTCGTGTTCGGATATCTCACGCTGCCTCGTGGGCTCGAGTTCCTCCTGCAGATCTTCCCGGATGTGGAAACCAACCTCCGGCTCGGCGACTACTACTCCTTCACACTTCGCTTTCTGCTCGCGTTCGGGCTGGCGTTCCTATTCCCCGTCTTCCTGTTCGCCGCCGCGGCCGCCAACATCATCACCTCCAAGCAGCTCGCCAAGGGGCGGCGTTGGGCCATCCTGATCATCGTCATCGGAGCGGCTCTAATCACGCCGAGTGGAGACGCGTTCAGCCTCCTGGTCCTGTCGGTTCCCCTCTACCTGATGTATGAGGCGACCTACTGGCTGGTACGTCTGGTCCTCAGGAAATGAGTTCCCCTCCCCGCCTGACCCCACTGGACGAATTCTGGGAACTGCTTCCGTTTCGGGCGGACGACTTTCAGGTCGAGGCCGCCGAAGCGGTGTCCGAAGGGCAGTCGGTCGTGGTGACGGCGCCCACCGGGGCAGGGAAGACGCTGGTGGCCGAGGCTGCGATCCATCTCGCGCTCTCACGGGGGGAGCGCTCCTTCTACACCACTCCCATCAAGGCCTTGTCCAACCAGAAGTTCTCGGATTTCGTGGCCGCTTACGGGTCGGAACGGGTAGGCCTGTTGACCGGGGACAACGTGATAAACGGGGATGCCGAGATCGTCGTCATGACGACCGAGGTGCTCCGCAACATGATCTACGCCGAGGGGACGCGGCTCGACAAAGTCGGTCTCGTGATCCTGGACGAGGTTCACTATCTCCAGGACAGGACCCGGGGCGCGGTTTGGGAGGAGGTGATCATCCATGCCCCGCAGCATCTCCAGTTGGTCTGCCTCTCGGCGACCGTCTCCAACAACCAGGAGTTCGCGGCATGGGTGGGTGAGCGACGGGGACCGACGCGTCTCATCGCCACCGACCATCGTCCAGTGCCCCTCGAATCGATGTACATGGTCAGGGACCGAATGGGGGCACAGACCCTCCACCTCCTCCCCACCTTTGTCGAGCGTGAGGGGAGGCGACGCCCCAATCCACGGATCGAGCACATGCTCGGCCTGGAACGAGGCAGGCGCCGGCGATTCAAGAGCCCGAATCGAATCGAGACCGTGGAGCGACTCGCCGAGGAGGGGATGCTTCCGGCGATCTTCTTCATCTTCAGCCGGGCGGGTTGCGATGCCGCAGCCCATCGTCTCGCCGACGCCGGCGTCCGGCTGACAGACGCCACGCAGCGGGCGTCGATACGAGAGATCGCCGAGACGCGGACGGCCCACCTCGGGGATCAAGACCTGACTGTGCTCGGGTACGAGCGCTGGATTGCAAGTCTGGAGGCCGGGGTGGCTCCCCATCACGCCGGACTGGTCCCCGCCTTCAAAGAGACCGTGGAAGAGCTCTTCGAGGCCGGGTTTCTGAAGGTCGTCTTCGCCACCGAGACACTGGCGTTGGGCATCAACATGCCGGCGCAGGACTGTCGTGTTGGAGACCCTCTCCAAGTTCAACGGCGAGACCCACGAGCTCATGCGACCGGGTGACTACACCCAACTGACGGGGAGGGCCGGGCGCAGAGGAATAGACGTCGAGGGATACGGTGTGGTGCTGCACTCGCCCTTCGTCCGCTTCGGCTCGGTCACCGAGGTTGCGTCCATCGGCTCGCATCCGCTTCGATCGAGTTTCCGCCCCACCTACAACATGACGGCGAACCTCGTGGCCAACTACAGCCAGGAGCAAGCCGAGGAGCTGCTCGAAGCCTCGTTCGCCGCGTTCCAACGGCGAGGGGGACAAGCACGCCGCCGAGACGACCATCGAGGCGTTGGAGCACTCCCTCGAGAAGGAGGAGTCAGCGGCTCATTGCGAGAGGGGATCTGTCGAGGAGTACATGGCCCTCGTCGAGTCTGCTCAGCCAGAAGGTCACAACGACCGGATCTCGTCGATTCTCGGGGCGGGCCAAGTCGTAGACGTACCTGGCGGCGCCCGCGATGGACGTTATGTGGTCCTGAAGCGACTGGCCCGAAAGGACGGTGGCGCCAGGTACCTGGTTCTTGGCACCTCGGGACGGGTCTCGACCATCGGGTATCGCGACGTCGTAGACGGGTCCACGATCGTCGCCGAGTTGGAGATCCCCCTTCCTGTGCGCCCGAAGGACCGTCGATACGTCCAGGATCTCCTACGGGTACTGCGGCGTGTGCCGCCACGCGAGTCGAGCAAGGAGATCCGCAAGCACCCGGTCATCGACCACCCGATCGCCGGATGCCCGGATGCGGCCCGCCATCTCGCCGCCGCTCGTCGTGCGGTGCGGATCCGTCGCAAACTCGAGCAGTATCGATCAGCCCGCAGAAGCTCGGGCCATGGCCTGGTGGAGGAGTTCGACGGCATCCGCCGCCTGCTGGAGGACATGGACTATCTCGAGGGTTGGCGGCTGGCCGAGCGAGGACAGCGGCTCCGGGGGATCTACAACGAATCCGACCTCCTTCTCGCTGAGGCACTCGAGCAGGGCCTGTTCCACGGTCTGGAGCCTGCCGAGATCGCCGCTCTCACCTCGGTGTTCGTATACGAGCCGAGAACCGACACGGCGTCCCTGGCCGAGTGGCCGACCGCCACGCTTGCCGAGCGTTGGGAGGAGCTGGACCTCCTGTGGAAGGACCTGGTCGATCGGGAGCGAGCACTCCGTCTCACGCCGACCCGACGTCCCGACCCCGGGTTCGGCATCCCGGCCTACCAGTGGGCGTCGGGTGCCGACTTCGACGACTTGACCACCAAGGGGATGGCCCCGGGAGACTTTGTACGTGTCTCACGCCAACTCGTCGACCTGGTGCGTCAACTGCGGGACAGTGCGCCTGGTCTTCGTGAGGAGGCCGTCGCGGCCCTCAGGGCCATCGACCGAGGGGTGGTCGCCGCCCAGGGAGTCGGCTAATTGCCCAAGTGGCATGTCTATGTGAATCGGGCTGCTGGAAGGAAACCGTCCGAGCCTGCGGCGATCCGCGATCTGCTTCGAGAGATCGGCCTCGACTTCGTTCTGCACACTCCCGACTCACCGGACGAAACGAGGGCCTTGATCGAGGAGTCCGCACGGTCAGGGGCAACCCATTTCGCCGTCGCCGGCGGGGATGGCACGGTCAATCTGGCCGTGAACTCCCTCATGCCCCTCGGGCTGGCGGCTCCGCCCGTGATCGGGGTGTTGCCCGTCGGCACGGGCTGTGACCTGCTGCGCACCTTCGGGTTGCCCCAGGATGTGGCCGGGGCGGCCCGCCACCTGACCACCGACGCGATCTACGACATCGATGTGGGGACCCTGGAGGGGAGCTGGGGGCTTCGCTATTTCGTCAACGTCGCTCAGACGGGGGTGGGGGCCGCCGCCGCCCAAACGGCGATGTCTCTTGGCCGTCGTCTCGGAGCAGCTCGCTATCCACTCGCATTTGCAGCTCGACTTCCCGGGTTCCCGAGGGCGAAGGTCAAGATCATCACCGAGCGGCGCACGATCGAATCGGAGGCCCTGGCGGTGATCCTGGCCAATGCCCAGTTCTTCGCCGGGGGCTGGAATGTCGCGCCCAAGGCGATGCTTGTCGATGGGGCCTTGGACATCCAGATCATCAACTGCCGCAAGACGTCCGCTCCCGCCCTCGTGCCCAAGGTGATCAAGGGCACCCATCTCAGCGATCCTGCAGTGCGAAGGCTCTCGGCAGCCGAGTTCAGCATCGAGACCGACCCGACGTGGCCGGTCGAATGCGACGGCGATCTTGTGGGGAATACAGCGGTGAAAGGCCGTGTTATCCCGGCCGCGATCAGTCTCAAGATCTGAGACGAAGTCGTCTTATACTCCCGCTCCGCCAAGGGGCCGAAAGCCGAGTGGACGATGGCTAAAGAAAAAGTGGAAGAGATCACCGAAGACCTGGAAGACGACCTCGTCGACGCGCCCGAGGAGGAACTCGACGAGGACGCGATCCCAGACCTCGACGAGGATCTAGAGGACGAAGTAGATCTCGAGCTCGAAATCGAGGACGAGGCTTTCGAAGAGGAAGACGAGTCGGAGGAAGCCGACTACGACGCCGGTGAGGAAGAAGACGACGAAGAGCACGACGAGGAGACCACAGAGGCCCTCGAAGAGCTGGAGAGCGAGGAACTGCAGCTGCTCGATGAAGAGGCCGGAGAGGCTCTTCTCGTCGACGAAGCCGAGGAGCTGCGCGCCATCCGCCGCGAGGAGCTGACGATGAACGTCGACGCCCAGCTGCAGAGGTCGGATGAGTTCGTTTGCCAGAATTGCTTCATGGTGAAGAGGACGAGCCAGCTGGCCAATCGCAAGAAGATGCTGTGCGTGGACTGTGCCTTCTGACCGGGTAACGGTCGCCATCCCCACGTACAACGAGAGAGAGAACCTCCCCGACATCTCGAAGGCAGTCACCGCCCACGGTTACCGGCTGCTCGTGGTGGATGATTCGTCCCCCGACGGGACAGGTGAGCTCGCCGACCGTCTCGCCGGCGAGGACCCGTTGATCTCGGTGCTCCATCGTTCGACGAAGGAGGGGCTGGGTCCGGCATACGCGGCCGGCTTCGACAAGGCATTGGCGGATGGGGCGGAGGTCGTCATCGAGATGGATGCCGACTTCTCCCACGACCCCGCCGACCTGCCCCGTCTGGTGGAGGCGATCGATGAGGGTGCAGATCTCGCCATCGGGTCCAGGTATGTGCCGGGGGGAAGCACTCCGGATTGGCCCCTGACGCGTCGCCTCATCTCCATGGGAGGCAATCTGTACGCCCGGATCATGCTCGGGATTCCCACCCGTGACGCCACTGCCGGGTTCCGCGCTTTCCGGGCCGGCGCGCTGCAGGCCCTCCCTTACCGCGCTGCGCAGGCCTCTGGCTACGCCTTCCAGGTGGAGATGGCCATGCGGGCCCATGAGACCGGGTTGCACGTCGTCGAGGTCCCGATCACCTTTCGCGACCGAACGAGGGGCACCTCGAAGATGGGGACCGGGATCGTCCTGGAGGCCATGAAATTGGTGACGGTGTGGGGCTGGCAGCGAGCCGTGCGAGGGGTGCGCTCGTGGGGGCGGTGACCGTCACCGCCAGGTTGGCCGGCCTGGATGACGTCCCTTCATTGGTCGGGCTCTATCGGGGCCTCGAGGAGGAGATGACTGCTCTTCATCCGATGTGGCCAATGGCCGACGGTCTCGCCGAGCCCATCGAAGGCTCGTTCGAGAATCTCCTCGAAGACCCCGAGAGTCTCGTGGTGATAGGGGAGTTGGATGAGTATCCATTCGGCTTCGCCATCGCCCGAGTCGAGGAGATCCTGCCCCAAGCCAAGGGGGAGAAGGTCGGCTCGATCCGCCTCATCTATGTCGAGCCGGATGCGAGAGAGGTAGCCCTCGGCGAGGAGATGCGTGAGTTCGTGATGGATCTCCTCCGTAAGCGTGGGATCTCGAAGTTCGACGCACACGTTCTCCCCGGCCACCGCCTGGCAAAGAACTTCTTCGAGGCGGGAGGCTTCTCGGCCCGTTCCATCATCATGCACCACGATGACGAACGTTGACCGCCCACTCGTGGGTGTCGGGGTGGTCCTCGTCGACGACGGTCGGATCCTCCTCGTCCAGCGGGGCCATGAGCCATCGAAGGGACTCTGGGCCGTGCCAGGCGGGAAGGTGGATCCCGGCGAGACGCTGAGGGACGCAGCGGTTCGTGAGGTGGCCGAGGAGACGGGTCTCGAAGTGGAGATCGGTGAGGTGATCTGGGTGGGGGAGCACATCTCCGATCATGGCCACATCGTGCTCATCGACTTCCTCGGGTCCGTCGTGGGCGGAGAAGTGATCGCAGGTGACGACGCGGATCGGGCGGAGTGGGTCCCTCTGAGCCTGGCCGGCGATTACCCCCTGACTTCGACGATGTACGAGCTGATCGAGCTGCTCGACTCCCGGACCGGGTCATAGGCTGACTGAAATGAGCCCCGTTTCGCTCCTCCAGGAGCTGATCCGCAACAAATGTGTCAACGACGGCTCACCCGGTAGCGGGCAGGAGGTGCACTCGGTGCGCACCCTCGTCGACTTCATAGGAGTCGAAGGGGATGTATTCGAGCCTGTCCCTGGCAGGCAGTCGCTCGTCTATAGGGTCCCCGGCTTCGACCCCGAGGCGCCCTCACTCGCCTTGGTCCCACATCTCGACGTGGTCCCGGTCGACCCTGCAGGCTGGTCGAGGGATCCGTTCGCCGCCGAGATCGAGGACGGATTCGTCTACGGCCGGGGTGCCGTGGACATGCTCAATGTCACCGCGGCCATGGCTGCCGCCGTACGTCCCTACCTGACCGGGGACAAGACGCCACGTGGCGACCTCCTCTTCGCCGCCGTCGCCGATGAGGAGGCGGGTGGGCGGCTCGGGGCAAAGCATCTCGTCGAGGAGCACTGGAGCCTGGTTTCCACCGATTACCTGCTCACGGAAGTCGCCTACCCCGCGTTGACCGTGGCGGGCCGACGCACCGTGCCGGTCTCCATCGGGGAGAAAGGCGCCTATTGGTCATTTCTCGAAACGGGTGGCATACCGGGACACGGCTCGGTCCCGTATGGCGCCGACAATGCCGTGGAGAAGATGGTCCTTGCCTTGAACGGGGTCGTCACCGCCCCCTCGCCGGCGGCGGTGACCGAGGAATGGCTGAATTTCGTCGAGGAGTTGGGCCTCGACGCCGAATCGGTCCGGCGGCTAACCGACATCGACCAATTGGACGACGAGATCGACCGAATCGCGGTAGACGACCCGGCTCTGGCCCGCTACATCCACGCCGCCACCCATCTCACCATCTCGTCCAATGTGATCAAGGCGGGGACCAAGACCAACGTGATAGCCGACAAGGCCCATGCCGAGATCGACATACGGGGTCTCCCAGGGATGGATCGCGAATTCGTCGACGCCCATCTCCGCAAGTCCATGGGGAGCGCGTCCAGTCACATCGAGATCATCCCGGTGATGGATAGCGAGCCGACCGTCTCACCGGTCGGCAATGCCCTGTGGGATGCCATCGGGGAAGCGGTCGAGGAATTGGACGGTCACCGGAATCTGGCGCCGACCCTGATGACGGTCGCAACCGACGCTCGCTTCTGGAGGGCGAGGGGCACCGTCTGCTACGGCGTGGGTCTCTTCGACGATCGCATGGGTTTCTCCGAGATGCTGTCGCTGTTCCATGGCCACGATGAGAGGGTGTCGGCAGCGTCTGTCGAGCGGACCACCTTGCTCTACGAACGTGTCCTGGAGCGTTTCTTCACCGCACCATGACAGTCATCTGCGACATCGACGGTGTCGTCTATCGCGGCGATCAACTCATCCCCGGCTCGGACAGGGCTCTGCAACGCCTGGTCACGGCGGGGGTGGACCTCTACTTCGCCACCAACAACAGCACGAAGACGCCGGCGAAGGTCGCCGAGCGCATATCGACGATGACCGGTGTCGACATTGCCGTCGGCTCCATTGTCACCTCGTCCGAGGCAGCGGTGGGGATGCTCGAGAAAGGAGAGCATCCGGTGATGGTCCTTGGCTCTGATGGGATCACGACGGCTCTGGCCGAGGCGGGGATCGAAGTGACCGACGATCCCATGGAAGCGAGAGCGCTCCTGGTCGGGCTCGATTGGGACTTGAGCTATGAACGGCTGACCAGAGCGGCGGACGCAGTTCGATCCGGGGCCCGGTTCATCGCTACCAACACCGACCCGACCTATCCGGTTCCAGGCGGCCTGCTCCCCGGTGGGGGAGCGATGGTTGCTGCGGTGCAAGCGACCACCGGAGTCGTCCCCGAAGTCGCCGGCAAGCCACACCGACCGATGAGGGAGTTGCTCCGGGCGAGAGGCATCGGAGCGGCATGGATCATCGGCGATCGGGTCGACACCGACATCGCCCTGGCCGGCGCAGAGCCCGACTGGATCTCCATCCTCGTCCTCTCAGGTGTGACCACCCCAGGGGAGGCGCTGGGCGCCGATCACGTCGTCACCGACCTCGAGGCGGCGGTGGATCTGGTCTTGTCGTTGGGGATCTGGCCTTCCTGACCCGGATTGGGCGATAATCCGGTGATGGACATCAACCCGGAGCAGATCGAGAAGTTGGAGGCGGCTCTCGCCCGTCTCGAGGAGCTCGACCCTGCCGACGTGCCCGAGCCGGCCGCCGAGCTGGCCAACCTCCTCAGCTCGCTACTCGAGGAATCGGAGCCGTCCTGACCAGAAGGCGTCTCGACGCCGAGATCGTCCGACGTGAGCTCGCCGGCAGCCGCAACGAGGCACAGCGGCTGATCTCGGAGTCGAAGGTCCTGGTGGGCGGTATGCCCGCCCCGAAGCCGGCTTCTCTCGTCTCCGCCGACACCCCGATCTCGTTGGTGTCGGACGAGAGAAAGTGGGTGTCGCGCGGGGCGTTCAAGTTGCTCGCCGCCCTCGACGCGTTCCCGGTGGACCCCACCGACAAGGTCGTCCTCGACGTCGGGGCTTCGACCGGCGGGTTCACCGAGGCTGCGCTGGAGCGGGGTGCGCGATCGGTGACCGCCCTCGACGTCGGGCGGGCCCAGCTCCACGAGCACCTCCGCAATGACCCGAGAGTCGTTTCATTGGAGAGGACCAACTTCCGCCTGGTCGATGTCGCCCAACTCGACGGGCCTTATCCGCTCATCGTCGCCGATCTGTCATTCATCTCGCTCTGCGCCATCGGCGCAAAGCTCGACGAAGCGGCCGCCGACGGAGCGGATCTCATCGTTCTCGTGAAACCCCAGTTCGAGGCGGGCAAGGGCAACGTGGGTCATGGCGGGGTAGTCCGCGACCACGAAGTGCGGGAGCGAGCAGTTCGCAAGGTGATCGAGTGCCTCGGCGAAGCCGGATTGGGTGCCCGCGGCATCATCCGCTCACCGATCGAAGGACGAGACGGCAACGTCGAGTACCTACTCTGGCTTCGCAAAGGCGATGAAGGGATCGCCCTGGAGGTGCCTGAATGAAGTTCGCCCTCGAGGTACGACATGGGCCGGAGAATGCGCGTGTCTTCGCCGAGAAGCTGAGGATGGCCATCGCCTCGGCAGGGGGCAAGGTGGTCGAGGACGATGGGGAGGGACCAGACCTCGTCCTGGCCGTGGGAGGCGATGGGACAGTGCTGGCCGCGGCCCAGCGGGCCCTCGCCAACGATGTGCCCGTCCTCGGCTTCAACCTCGGCACGATGGGCTTCCTGGCAGAGGCCGAGCCGGACGACCTGGACCAGGTGATAACCCGTCTTCTCGGCGGTGACTACGAGGTCTCGGAGCGGATGACCGTCAAGGCGACGGTAGATGGAGTCTCGGCCACCGGTGTCAACGATGTCGTGGTGGAGAAGGTCGACAGCCAGCGCCTCATTCATCTCGATGTCGCCGTCGATGACGAGCATTTCCTCACCTATCGGGCCGATGGGCTCATCGTGGCTACGCCTACCGGATCGACCGCCTACTCGTTCTCAGCCCGGGGTCCCCTCGTCGACCCGGTCCTCAGCGCCCTGATCCTCACTCCGGTTGCGGCACATTCCCTCTTCGACCGCACCCTTGTGATCCCGGCGAGCAGTCGGATATCGATCGTCGTCGGCAAGGACCGCCCGGTGAAGGTGACCGTGGACAAGATCGACATGGGCCATCTCGGCGCAGGCCGGACTGTCGAAATCGAGCAGGGTGAGCGCCCGGTGAGGTTCGCCCGATTCCGCCCGCGGCCATTCCCCGGGCTCATCACCGACAAATTCGGTCTCGACCGATGATCCACCACCTGCGGGTGGCCAACCTCGGAGTCCTCGAGGAAGCGTCCATCGACCCCGGGCCAGGCTTCACTGTCATCACCGGTGAGACGGGGGCAGGAAAGACCATGCTCCTCGGCGCATTACGCCTCCTGACCGGGGAGAAGGCGAAGTCGAGTGCGGTCGGGCCGTTCGATGACGAGGCCATTGCCGAGGGTCTGTTCGGCGGCGACGACGACGGGGAGATCGGCGTCACCCGTGTGGTGCCCCGGGAAGCGAGGAGCCGCGCATATCTCGATGGGGCCCTCGCCGCCTCGGCCGTCCTCGAAGAGAGAATCGGTGGCTTGGTGGAGATCGTGGGCCAACACGACCGGCTCCTCCTACAGCGGAGCCAGACCGTTCTCGCTCTCGTCGACGCCATGCTGGACGGGCCAGGGTTGAAGACGAGGGACCGGTACGTCGATGCATGGGCGCGGTATCGATCCGCGGTCGACGACCAGCGTCGTCTCGGAGGAGATCGGACGGCCCTGGAACGAGAGCTCGATCTGCTCCGCTACCAGGCCAATGAGATCGCCGGCGCCGGGCTCGAGAGGGGTGACGACCTCCGTTTCGAGTCGATGGCGGCGAGGCTCAAGAACGCCGAGGCATTGCGGGAGAACCTGGCTGCTGCGACCGACGAGCTGGAGCGGCTGGCCGATAGCTCCGGTGAAGTCGTGTCCCGACTCAGAAAGCTGGCGGGATTCGACCCGGCGATGGCAGATCCGTTGAGTGCGGCAGAAGGCCTGGATGCAGTCGCCCACGATCTGCTCCGCGACCTGCGAGGCGTGGCCGACAGTGCATTCGAAGACCCGGCGGCTCTGGAGACGGTCGAGCAGCAGCTCACCACTCTGGGCGAGCTGAAACGGAAGTACGGCCGGACCTTGGACGACGTACTCGAATTCGGCGCGGATGCCTCCCGCCGGGCATCCGAGTTGGAGCAGCTGATCGAAAAGGCAGCAACGATCGACGACCTGCTGCAGCGGTCGAGTGCCGAGTTGGCAAGGATCGGAGCCGACCTGAGTTCGGCCCGGAATCAGGTGGCGCGGGGGATCGAGGAGGGTGCTCGCACTCACCTGGGCGCCCTCGGACTTCCGGCGGCCGCCGTCACCATCACAACCGAGCCCGTCGAGCCGGGACCCAGCGGCATCGACAAGCTCGAGATCCTGTTCGCCTCGGACGACCGGCTGGTCTCAGGGCGCATCCAGGAGGTCGCCTCCGGAGGCGAATTGTCGCGATTGATGCTCGCCCTTCGACTGGCCACCCGTGCCGAGGGCGCCGGCACCATGGTGTTCGATGAGATCGACGCCGGGGTCGGGGGCGCCACCGCCTTGGCTCTAGGCCGCAAGCTCGCCGACCTGGCCCGGACCTGCCAGGTGCTCTGCGTCACCCATCTGCCACAGGTGGCAGCCCACGCCGAGGATCATTTCGTGATCGAGCGAGACGGGCCCAAGGCATCAGTGCGAAGAGTCGATGGGGAGGATCGGCTCACCGAGCTGTCCAGGATGTTGGCCGGACTTCCCGAGAGTGATCACGGCCGCGAAGCCGCCGCCGAGCTTCTCGAGGGTGCCCGCTCTCGATGATGCTGGCCCGGAGCCGGATCGGTGCTACATTGGCATCCCGTCATGGACGGGCCACTTTTCACCTCAGAAAACACCACTCAGCACCCCTCTGAGGAGACCGACGGCCCACCGACTCCCACCAAGTTCGTCTTCGTCACGGGCGGCGTCGTCTCCAGCCTGGGCAAAGGGATAGCTGCCTCGTCACTAGGGCGTCTGCTCAAATCACGGGGCCTCCGCGTCGTGAACCAAAAGCTCGACCCCTACATCAACGTCGACCCGGGCACCATGAACCCCTTCCAGCATGGCGAGGTGTTCGTCACCGATGACGGGGGTGAGACCGACCTGGACCTCGGTCACTACGAGAGGTTCACCGGCGAAAACCTGAAGCGGACCTCGAACGTCACTTCCGGGTCCATCTATCTGTCCGTGATCCAGAAAGAGCGCCGCGGGGACTACCTCGGGGACACGGTCCAGGTGATCCCACACATCACCAATGAGATCAAGGACCGAATACGTCGGGTCGGCGAGCAGGACGTCGATGTGGTGATCACCGAGGTCGGCGGGACCGTCGGTGACATCGAGAGCCTCCCCTTCCTGGAGGCCATCCGCCAATTCGGGAACGACGTCGGACGGGAGAACGTCATGTTCGTCCACGTCACCCTCGTGCCGTACATCGCCACTTCGGAGGAGTTGAAGACCAAGCCGACCCAGCACTCCGTTGCCGAGCTGCGAAGCAAGGGGATCACACCGGACGTGATCATCGTTCGCTCGGACCGCGAGATCGACGAAGGTGTGAGGAAGAAGATCAGCCTCTTCTGCGACGTCCAGCCCCGGGCCGTGATCGCCGCGCCGGACGCCCGCGATATCTACGAGGTGCCACTCATCCTCCACGACGGTGGGCTCGACGCCGTCGTATGTGATCGGCTCGGTTTGGTCACCGGCCCGCCAAACCTCGACGCCTGGCGTTCGATGGTGGAAAGGGCGCTGTCCTCCACACAGACGATTCGAGTCGGGATAGTTGGCAAGTACGTCGGCCTGCCCGACGCCTACCTCTCCGTCGCCGAGGCCCTCCGTCATGCCGCCGCCGGCCAGGGTCTCGGGCTCGACCTGGTCTGGGTTCCGAGCGACGAGCTGACCGGCTTGCTGGCCGACTCCTACCTCGAGGACCTGGACGGCATCGTCATTCCCGGCGGCTTCGGGTACCGGGGAGTCGAAGGCAAGGTGCAGGCGATCCGGTACGCCCGAGAGAACGGCGTGCCGTTGCTGGGCCTTTGTCTCGGACTGCAATGCTCGGTGATCGAGTTCGGGCGCAATGTGCTCGGCTTGACCGACGCCAACAGCACCGAGTTCGACCCCTCGACGCCCCATCCGGTGATCGACCTGATGGCCAGTCAGGAGGACGTCGAGGAGAAGGGTGGGACGATGCGTCTCGGTCTCTATGCCGCCAAGCTCGCCGAGGGGTCGAAGACTCGAGAGCTATACGGCCAGGAGTTGGTCTACGAGAGGCACCGGCACCGGTGGGAGGTCAACAACCGTTACCGCAAAGACCTGGAGAAGGCGGGGATGAGGTTGTCCGGCCTGTCACCGGACGACAACCTGGTCGAGTACATCGAGCTCGTCGACCACCCCTACTTCGTCGGCACTCAAGCCCATCCTGAGTTCCGCTCCCGCCCCGATACGCCGCACCCTCTCTTCATGGGTCTGGTCAAAGCAGCGGCGGCGAGGGCCGATCAGGTGATCGTGCTGCCGGAGCCGGTTGATCTGACCATCGAGTGAGGCACGGCCTGTTCTGGGCCGATAGCCTGCCGACAATGGTGCCAAGCGTCAGGAAGGACGTGTCTTGATCGTCGGCGTGCCCAAAGAAATCAAGACCGAAGAGCACCGTGTGGCCATCACCCCGGTGGGGACGCGCGAGCTGACCGAGCGCGGCCACACCGTCCTCATCGAGAAGGGCGCCGGTGAGGGATCTTCCATCGTCGACGAGGAGTTCGAGGCCCAGGGGGCCACCATCGTGCCCAATGCCGGTGAGGTCTTCGACGGTGCGGAGATGATCATCAAGGTCAAGGAGCCTCAAGAGTCCGAGATCGAGATGTTTCGACCGGGCCAGACCCTGTTCACCTACCTGCATCTGGCTGCCTACCCGCGGATGGCCGCAGGCCTGCTGGACAGGGACGTCATCGCCATCGCATACGAGACGGTGCAGCTTCCCGACCGCTCGCTGCCCCTCCTCGCTCCAATGTCCGAGATCGCAGGGCGCATGGCCACCCAGGTGGGCGCCTATTTCCTGGGGAAGGCAGAAGGCGGGAGGGGCGTGCTCCTGGGCGGAGTCACCGGAGTGAGGTCGGGCAAGGTCGTGGTGATCGGCGGAGGGATCGCCGGCTCCAACGCCGCGGTCATCGCGGTGGGGATGCAGGCCGACGTGGTCGTGCTCGACACCGATATCGGCAAGCTGCGCACCCTGGACTCGCTCTATCTGGGCCGGGTCAGGACCTTGCATTCGAACCGGCTGACACTCGAGGAAGAGGTGCTGGACGCCGATCTGGTGATAGGAACTGTCCTGGTTCCCGGGGCGTCGGCTCCCAAGCTGGTCACTGAAGACATGGTTCGCGCGATGAAACGGGGATCGGTCCTCGTCGACGTCGCCATCGATCAGGGCGGGTGTTTCGCCACTTCTCGAGAGACAACCCACACCGATCCCGTGTACCTCGTACACGACGTGGTGCATTACGCAGTGGGCAACATCCCCGGGGCGGTTCCCCACACCTCGACCTACGCACTCACCAACGCCACGCTGCGATACGCAGTCAGCCTGGCCAACTACGGCGTCTCCGGGGCCGTCGAGCGGCACCCGGAGTTGAATGCCGGGATCAACGTCGTCGGGAAGTCGGTGTGCCACCCGGCGGTGGCGGAGAGCCTGGGGGTTGCACATGTGCCGCCACATGAGGCACTCGCCGCGGTTTGAGCTCGGGTGCGCCGACACTGCCGGAAGGCGTGGAGGAGTACCTCCTCGCCCTCGATGTGGAGCGTGGCCTGTCGGTCAACACCATCGAGGCCTACAGACGTGATCTCGCCCAGTATCTCGCCTTCCTCGAAGGTGCCGAGCCCGACCAGTCCTCGGTCGAGCTATACGTAGCCCATCTTCGGGGCGAGGATCTTGCCTCATCCACTGTCGGTCGGAAGCTCGCCGCGATACGTGGGCTGCATCGATTCTTGGTGATCGAAGGCCTACGGCAGACCGATCCCACCCTCCTCCTCGAATCGCCACGTCGCCCTGAGCCCTTCCCCAAAGCCCTCACCATCGACGAAGCCATCCATCTGGTCGAGGCGCCGGACATCTCCACGATCAAGGGGCGACGTGACTCGGCCCTGCTCGAGTTCCTCTACGCCACCGGGGCCCGCGTGTCGGAGACGATGGGGGTGGACATCGGGCATATCGACCTCGAGGACAAAGTCGCGATCGTCACCGGAAAGGGGGCGAAGCAGAGATTGGTGCCGATCGGCGGCAAGGCAGTGGTGGCGGTATCGCGATGGCTCCCAGACCGACTGAGTCTGGTGAGGAGCTCGCAGCGGGGGGACCCGCTGTTCTTGAATCTGAGGGGCCGGCGTCTCAGCCGTCAGGGCATCTTCGATGTGGTTCGTGCCAACGCCCGAAAGGCCGGCATCCAAGAGGAGAAAGTCTCACCTCACGTGCTCAGACACTCGGCGGCGACGCACATGGTGGAGGCGGGAGCGGATCTCCGGACCGTACAAGAGATCCTGGGTCACGCTACCATTTCCACGACCCAGATCTACACGAAGGTAAGTCCTGCCCATCTCGTGGAGATCTACGTCCAGGCCCACCCGAGGAGCAAATGACCACGTTGGACATCGCCGGTGCCGAGAAGGCTCTGCGCAAGGAGCGAGCCCATCTCGTCCATCAGTTAGACGAGCTTGGCGCCGCCGAAACCGGGGATCTCCGCGCCGACCTCGACTTCGGTGGGAGCTTCGCCGATGCCGCGGCCGTGACCGCCGAGCGCACCGAAGTGCTCGGTGTGGTCGATTCGCTCAAGGCCCAGCTGGCCAATGTCGACCAGGCTCTGGGCAAGATCGCAGCCGGCACGTACGGGATCTGCGAGGACTGCGGCAAGGCGATACCGACGGCGCGTCTCGAGGCGCGACCCGAGTCGGTGCGTTGCGTCGAGTGCAAGGCCAAGGCGACCGGTCACTAGAGGCGTGCCGGGCTCCCTCGGCCATCTGACCCGTCGGTTCTTCGACGTCCTGTTTTCCAGCCCCTTGGATGCAGCCGAGCGGACGGCGGTGGAAGGTTGGCTTGACCGCGGACAGGCCTGGGTGTTCTTCTCACAGCCGGACCCAGACCAGCGACACGGATTCCACGCCGCTCTTGTCGCCATCGCGGGGGATGGCAAGCTCGACGTCATTCGAGCCGCGCTCCTCCACGATGTCGGCAAGAGACACGCTCGCCTCGGTGTCCTCGGCAGGACCTTTGCCTCGCTGGCAATGCGGCTCGGCCTCCCCTTGACCCGACGCTGGCGGCTCTACCGGGACCACGGCGAAACCGCCGCTCGTGAACTGGCGAGCTTGGGCTGCGAGGACCTCATCGTCGACTTCGCCCGCCACCATCATGGCGAACAGCCTCCTGGGATCTCCACCAGCACCTGGGACCTTCTGCAATTGGCGGACCAGCCGCCAAAGACCAGGGCAGGACCCAGGCCCGAATAACCTGAGGCCGCTGATGACCTTTCATGTCAAGACCACGGTTTTCGAGGGGCCACTGGACCTCCTGCTCCAGTTGATCACGAAACACCAGGTCGAGGTGACGGCGGTGGGCCTCACCGAGGTGGTCGGGGAGTACGTGGCCTTCATCGACGAAATGAAGGACCTCGATCTGGAGGTCACATCGGAGTTCCTGCTGATCGCGGCGACCCTCATCCAACTCAAGGCCCAGTCGCTTCTCCCGACCAGGGGCGCCTTCGACCTGGACGAGGAGCTCGCCCTCATCGAGGAGCGTGATCGGCTCCTCTCTCGTCTCCTGGTGTGCGTGACGTTCAAGGATGTGGCGGCGGTGTTGCAACGGCGGCTCCAGGAGGCGAACCGATTCGTCCCCCGAACGAGTGGAGTCGACCAACCCATCGCAGCCCGACCCTCGGATCTGGTCGTGCCGATCGATGTCGCACGGTCTGGCAGGTCTCGCTATTCGCATCTTCTCCCGAGAAGGAGGCGAGCCCGATCTCGACCATCTGGACCTCGACCTCCCCTCGGTCGAGGCTGCGATCCAGGAGATCAGGGCTCGGGTGACCAATGAGACCATGTCCACCTTCGAGGATCTGACCGCCGAATGCACCCGGACCGTCGAGGTGGCTGCGTATTTCCTGGCCTTGCTCGAGTTGGCTCGCTGGGGCCTCATCGAGGTCTCCCAGGATGACTGGTTGTCCGAGATCGTGGTCCGTGACCGGGGCCAAGGAGCGGTGGATCTCAATTCAGAGTGGGCGTCATGAGAGAGGTCGCCGCAGTTGAAGCCGTGCTCTTCGTCACCGAGGCGCCAGTTCCGATCGGCGAATTGGCCGAGGTCCTGGAGCTGCCCAAGACGAGAGTCGAAGAGCTCCTCGACGAGTTGAGCCGGGACCTCGAGGACCGTGAGAGCGGACTGATACTGCGTCAGGTGGCCGGTGGGTGGAGGCTCTACACCCATCCGGACGCCTATCCGTTCCTGGAGCGTTTCTCGGCATCCGCCACGGCTCGCAAGCTGTCGCCCGCAGCGCTCGAGACCCTGTCCGTGGTCGCCTATCGGCAACCCGTAGCCCGAAGCCAGATCAACGAGATCAGGGGGGTCGACTCCGATTCTGCCGTGAGAACCCTGGAGCGACTCGGCCTTGTCGAAGAACGGGAGCGTCTCAATATCCCTGGCAACCCGGCGGTCTATGTCACCACCGATCTCTTCCTGGAGAAGATGGGTCTCGAGTCCCTGGCCGGGCTCCCGCCTCTTGCGGATCACATTCCGCCGGCCGACACCGTCGAATCCCTAGAGGAGACTCTTCGCCCCGGGACGACGTGAGCGATGGCGGACCCGATCCGCGTCCAGAAGGCGATTTCCGGAGCCGGCCTCATGTCGCGTCGCGCCGCCGAGGAGAAAATCCGCCAAGGGAGCGTTGCCATCGACGGGGTAGAGGCGGTCCTGGGTGACCGGGTGGACGTGGCCACGCAGCAGGTGACTCTCGATGGCGTCCCGATCCCGGTGAACCCCGATCTGGAGACCC
Organism: uncultured Acidobacteriota bacterium; assembly: GCA_963725075.1. Lineage (GTDB taxonomy): Bacteria > Actinomycetota > Acidimicrobiia > Spongiisociales > ZC4RG35 > JARDZU01. The sequence goes on along the minus strand of CAVRXA010000010.1, from coordinate 42,304 downwards.
ACCTCCTCTACAAGCCCGCCGGGGTCATCTCGTCGGCATCTGACCCGCAGGGACGGCGGACGGTGGTTGATCTGATGGCGTCGGGGCGCCGGCTCTACCCGGTCGGCCGTCTCGATTACGAGTCGGAGGGCCTGATCCTCCTCACCAACGACGGCGACCTCGCCAACCGGGTCACCCATCCCAGATATGGGATCGTCAAGAAGTATGTGGCTCTGGTCAAGGGGAGCCCGGGGAAGGGCGAGATGAGGCGCCTGACGGAAGGCATCGACCTCGATGACGGCCCAGCTAGCGCCATATCGGCGCAGGTCGTTGGTCGCCAGGGCGCCGAGACACTGGTCGAATTGACCATCGGGGAGGGTCGAAACCGCGAGGTGCGCCGCATGTTCGAGGCTTTGGGCTACGAGGTGGGCTCTCTGGTCAGGACGGCGATCGGGCCCATCACAGACCGGTCCCTCAAACCAGGGCAATCTCGGCGGTTGTCGGCGGCCGAGATACGCGACCTCCTCGCATCAGGCACGGGAGTCGATCCATGAACGGGTTCCGTACGGTCGAACCGGCCATCGGGCCGATCGACGCTTCTGTGCGCCCACCCGGATCGAAGTCCCATACGATCAGGGCGTTGGTCGTCTCGGCGTTGGCCGAGGGCGGTTCGCTGTTACAGGAGCCGCTGGATGCGGACGACACCCGGGCCGCCCGTGAGGCCCTGGGGCTCTTTGGGGTGGATATCGCGGCTGCTGGCGACCCGTGGCAGGTGATCGGGTCCGGGGGCGCCCTCGAGGCGCCAACGATTCCGGTGGACGTCGGCGCGTCCGGTCTCACCGCACGCTCGGTGATAGCCCTGGCCTCGCTCGCCGACGGCACGACCACCGTCGTGGGGAGGGATCGGCTCCCCGAGCGTCCCATGGGCGGGCTGGTCGATGCCCTCAACGCTCTCGGGGTCGAGACGACCTCAGTCGACGGGCATATTCCGGTGACCGTCGATGGAGGTGCCCTGCCAGGCGGCCTGGTCAGAGTCGCCTCCCATCAGACCAGCCAGTTCGCCAGTGCCCTTCTTCTCGTCGCTCCGCTCGCCCAAGAGGAGACGGTCGTCATTCCGGAGGGCCTCGAGGGCTCGCGCAGGTATCTCGAGCTCACCATCGGGATGATGGAGGCATTCGGCGCCATCGTGGAACAGGTCGGGCCGGGATACCGGGTCGAGCCCGGGGGGTACAGAGGCACGGACGTCGCCATCGAGCCCGATGCATCGGCAGCTGTCTACCCGATGGTCGCTGCCGCGATAACCGGTGGCCGTGTGACCATCGAAGGTCTCGGATCAGAGTCCCTCCAACCGGATCTCGCGGTCGCCGGAGTGCTCGAGCAGATGGGATGCGTGGTGCGACAGACCGGCAATGAGACCACCGTCGAGGCCACGAACGATCGGGCTGCACCCGATCGACATCGATCTCTCTGGAGCGCCGGACGGCTCTCTGGCGGTTGCCGTGGCCGCCCTGTTCGCCGACGGCCCCAGCCGGCTCCGCGGCCTCGGGTCTCTTCGCCACAAGGAATCGGACAGGCTGGCGGCACTGGCTGCCGGGATCACCCGGCTCGGGGCCGAAGCGACCGTCGAGGGTGATGAGCTCCTCATCGTGCCCGGCGCCCTTCACCCGACCCGCCTGCAGTCCTACGGGGATCATCGGGTGGCAATGTCCTTTGCCCTCGTCGGCCTCTGCATCCCTGGCATCGAGATCGCCGACCCGGAAGTCGTAGCCAAGACCTGGCCATCCTTTTGGGACATGCTCGCAGGCATCGCCCAAACGATTGCGTGAAGAGACGGCACGCCGGTCACGCGCCGCGCTAGGTTGCGCTCAACGGAGAGGACCGACCCGGTCCCACAAGCCCCCATTGTCCGAATACCCCCATAAGGACACCCTCAGGGATCGGGTCCCTCTCCGCCTGCCGGATATGCTCCCCGCCCGTGACCGACCTCATCGTGACCCTCGACGGCCCGGCCGGCACCGGCAAGAGCACGGTCAGCAGGAAGGTGGCCTCTCGTCTGGGCGTCCCCCGTCTCGACACCGGGGCGTTCTATAGAGCGGCAGGCCTTGCTGCCATCCGAGCCGGCGTCGACCTCGCCGATCATGAGGCAGTGGCCAATGTGGTCGCCGGCATCAGCCTCGATCAGGACGAGGGGAGGATGCTCTTGGATGGGTTGGATGTCTCCCAAGAGATCCGGAGCCCGGCCTCTACCGAGGCATCGTCGCGTGTCTCCACCCACCCCGAGGTGCGCGGGCTCCTCGTGGTGTATCAGCGTGAATGGGTGGCGCGGCACGACAACCGTGCGGTCGTGGAAGGCCGCGACATCGGGTCGGTCGTTTTCCCCGAAGCAACCGTCAAGGTCTACCTCGATGCTCGTGCAGAGGTCAGAGCACAACGGCGGGCCGATCAGACCGGCAAGGACCAGGCCGGCGTCCTTGCTGAGCTGAGAGCGAGGGACGAGAGGGACTCCACCCGCGAGGCTTCGCCGTTGATCATCCCCGAGGGAGCGGTGGTGATCGACACGTCGGATATGACGGTCGACGAAGTGGTCGACTCCATCGTCGGGCTGGCCCGCGAGGCCGCTGGCTGACGTCTCGGGGCCGAGGTCTGTTGGATCCTCGCCCCACCTACCATTGACTCATGAGCATTGAGCGGGTTCTCGTTGCCGAGCCCAGGGGGTTTTGTGCCGGGGTGGACATGGCGATCAAGGCACTCACCTGGATGACCCGCATCTTCGACGGCCCTGTGTATTGCTATCACGAGATCGTCCACAACGAGTGGGTGGTGAAGGCCTTTGAAGGTGTAGGGGTCGTGTTCGTGAACGACATCGACGAGGTGCCCGAGGGCGCTCCGGTGATGCTCTCCGCTCACGGCTCGGCCCCAGAGGTGGTTGCCGGGGCGGCCGCCCGGGCGGCTGTGGTGATCGATGCCGTCTGTCCTCTGGTGACCAAGGTCCACCACGAGGTGAAGCGAATGGCACGGGACGGGTTCGAGATCATCTATGTCGGTCATGAGGGACATGACGAGGCGGTGGGCACCGTGGCGGAGGCCCCGTCTGCGATCAGGCTGGTCGAGCCGGAGACCGGTCTCGGACAGTACGTGCCGGCCGACCCGGCCAAGGTCGCCCTCCTGGCCCAGACGACACTTGGTGTCCACGAGTGGACGGCAGTGATGGACGATGCCCGGGTCCGCTTTCCCGATCTGGCTATGTCACGAAAGTCCGACCTCTGCTACGCCACGACCAACCGGCAGGACGCGGTGAAGCAACTTGCCGGAGAATGCGATCTGGTGCTGGTGGTGGGGTCGCACAACTCATCCAACACCCAAGCCCTGGTCAGGGTGGCCCGTGATCACGGGGTGACGGCCTCACCGCATCGATTCCGCCGATGACATCGACGCGAGTTGGCTGGAAGATGCGTCGGTCGTGGGGCTCACCGCCGGCGCATCGGCGCCCGATCACCTCGTGCAGGAGGTGATCGATCGTCTCGCCCCGACATCGGGATTCGAGTTGTGGTCGGCTATCGAGGAGCAGGAGTACTTTCCCCTGCCACCCCAGCTCCGCTCGTTCGTCACCACACTCCAGAACCTGGTAGAGGCCGGGGTCACCGCCCGCCATCCGGGAAGGGACGGCTGGCTGCAGAGGGACCGCGAGTGGACCGCCACCGAGGCTCTCGACGTCGTCAGCGCTTGATCAACGGCAGTGAGCAGACTTCCCGTCGTCGTCGTCGTGGGTCGCCCCAATGTGGGCAAGTCGACCCTGGTGAACCGGATCATTGGTTCGAGATTGGCGGTCGTCGAGGAGCTCTCCGGTGTTACCCGCGATCGCCGTGAGTTCGACGGCGATTGGTCCGGCCGCGATTTCGTGCTGGTCGACACCGGTGGTTGGGAAGTAAAGCCGTCGGACCAGATCGGTGTCTCGATCAAGGAACAAGCCGAGGCGGCGGTGTCGGGTGCGGACGCTGTCATCTTCGTGGTCGACGGGACTGCCGAGCTCACCGACGACGACACCGGTGTCATCTCAGTGCTCAGGTCGGCGCAGATCCCGGTGGTGCTCGCCGCCAACAAGCTCGACAACGAGACATTGGAAGGCAACATCGACCGACTCTGGGGTCTCGGCCTCGGTGAGCCCCATCCCATCAGCGCCTACCACGGCAGGGGAGTGGGCGAGCTCCTGGATCGGGTCGTTGGCGCCCTTCCTGAGCAGGCCGATGTCGAGAGCGAGGACGATGTTCCTCGCGTAGCCATCGTCGGCCGCCCCAATGTCGGCAAGTCGACTCTCCTGAACAAGTTGGTCGGCGAGCGCCGGGTCATCGTCTCCGAGACTCCCGGGACCACGCGTGACCCGATCGACGTCGACGTCGAACTGGACGGGAGTCGTTACCGGTTGATAGACACGGCCGGGATCCGCCGCAAGCCTCAGATCACAGAAGACGCAGACTTCTATGCGGTGCTCCGCGCCCGCGAAGCGCTGGAGGGGGCAGATATCGCCCTGCTCCTGATCGACGCAACCGAGGGCGTGACCCATCAGGACCAGCGGATCGCCAGTGAGGTTGTCCAGGCGGGTGTCGGCCTGGTCATCATCCTCAACAAGTGGGATGCCCTCGACGACGAACAGAGGGAGCTCACCGAGCGCTCGCTTGCCAGATCGGTTCGGTTTCGTGGGTTGGGCGCCCGTTCTCCGGATGTCCGCGCAAACGGGGGCCCGGATCCAACGACTGCCCGGGGCAATCGAGGCCGTGTTGGAGGGCCGGATCACGCGTCTTCCCACCGGTCAGCTCAATCGTGCGGTGAGGAAGTGGGCGTCTGCCCATCCGCCACCTGTCCGCAAGGGTCGTCGCCCCAAGATCCACTACGTGGTCCAAGCCGGAACCGCCCCCCCGACCTTCGTGGTGTTCATCTCGGGCGGGACGCTCGGTGATGACTATCTGCGATTCCTGGAGAACCGGCTCAGAGATGAGGCCGATTTCACTGGCAACCCCTTGCATATCATCGCCCGGGCGGGGGAGCGCCGATGAACGATGACCTCCTCCCCGACAGCGACCAGCCCGATGAACCACTCGAGGAGGTCCGGGCCCCGTTCAGCTTCAAGTTGATGATCGCCCTCGCTGTCGCCTACCTGGGTTGGCGACTGGTCCAGGGCATCGTCTGGGTGGTGGAGCAGCTGAGCTGAGCGCCGGAATTCAGATGCCAAGCATGGTCGCCGCCCGGAGCAGGGCCGCCACGGTCTTGGCGTCGACGATGTCACCATCGATCGCTCGCGAAACGGCCTCGGAAAGCGGGATGCGCTCGACTTCCAGCACCTCGTCGGGCTCGAGCGCCGGACCATCCCGGGTCGGCTTGAGGTCTCGCCCGAGGTAGAGCCAGATCCGCTCGTCGGTGAACCCGGGAGTCGTCAGGATCGAGCCGAGACCGATCAGCTCTCCGGCCTCCTGCCCGATCTCCTCAGCAAGCTCACGCTCTGCGCAAACCTCGGGGTCTTCGGGCCCGTCCAGCTTGCCCCCGGGGACCTCCAGCAGCCATCCATCCGCGGCATACCGGTACTGACGGACGAGAAGGGCGTAGTCGATCCCATCCTCTCCGGTCTCAACCGGGAGGACGACGGCAGCACCCGGATGACGGATCATCTCGAGATCGGTCTCATTCCCGTTGGGAAGGGCGACGCGGTCGAGGGAGAGCTCGACGACCCGGCCCTTGTAGATGGGCTGGCTCGAGATCAGTCCTGGAGTGGGAGGGTGTTCTGATTCCATCGGGAGATCGTAAGCGGCAGGCTGGAATCCGCTGCTGACCGCCCTTCGCCCTTGGTTCGCTAGAGCTTCTTCGAACGCCCGAACGAGATCCAGCCAGCGCCCCAGCTTTCATGCGCTGTTTTCTTACCGGCCATCCGGAGCACCTCTGCCTGCCGCCGGAAACTGGGCGGGCGGGCATGGTGCGGGGGTACGATCCGGCCGGCGGTCATTTGAACCAAGGAGAATGATGAAGAGATATCTGATCATCGGTGTCGTCATGGCGGCACTGTTGGCGGCCTGTGGAGGTGGCACGGATACCAGCACAACCGCTGGCGCCACCGACACCACGGCCGGGGCAACCGAAACAACAGCCGGGGCAACCGAAACAACAGCCGGCAGCACGGACACCACGGTGGCGGCCGCCGGAGGGATGGAGGAGCTCATCGCCGCTGCCCAGGAAGAGGGCAGCCTGACCACGATCGCCCTTGCCTCACGACTGGTGCGGTTATGGCGCAGTGATCGAGGGCTTCAAGACCGCCTACGGCCTGGAAGTGAACGAGCTCGATCCCGGTGCCGGGTCCGCTGAGGAGTTGGAGGCGATCGAGGCCAACAAGGACAACCCGGGGCCGCAGGCGCCCGATGTGGTCGACGTCGGCCTTGCCTTCGGGCCGCAGGCCGAGGCAAGCCGGCTAGATCCAGCCCTACATGGTGTCGACCTGGGACGAGATCCCTGAGGGCGCCAAGGATCCCGACGGCAATCTGGTACGGCGACTACTACGGCGTGCTCTCCCTGGAGGTCAACACCGCCGAAGTGGCTGCCGCGCCTGCGGAGTACGCCGACCTGCTCGAACCCCGCGTACGACGGCCAGGTGGCCTCTCGGGTGACCCGCTCACCTCGAACGCCGCCATCCTCGTCGGTGTGGGCCGCCGGGCTCGCCACCGGAGCGACGGGTGAAGACGCAGCCCAGGCCGGGCTCGACTTCTTCGCCCAGCTGAACGATGCGGGCAACTTCGTCCCGATCGACGGCGATTCGCGCACGGTGGGCATCGGGGAGACCCCGATTCTGATCGACTGGTCGTACAACTCCATCGCCAACGACGTCGCCTTGGCCGGGAACCCGGACATCGAGACCGTCGTGCCCGCAGACAGGCCGGATGGCAGGTGTCTACGTGCAGGCGATCAGCGCCTATCGCGCCACATCCCAACGCCGCCAAGCTGTGGATGGAGTACCTGTACTCGGACGAGGGCCAACTCGGCTGGGCATCGGGGTTCTGCCATCCCGATCGGTTCGAAGCGATGTCGGCCGCAGGAACCATCCCGCCTGAAGTGGCGGATCAGCTACCCAGCACCGAAGGTGCCTTCTTCCCCTCGATCGACGAGATAGCCGCCGCCTCAGGCGGTCATCGTCGAAGGATGGCCGAGCGTGGTTGGTGTCACCGTCGAGCCAGAGCCCAAGCGGAGGCTGATCGGACGAAACGACGATCGGAGAGTGGGGGGCGCTCAGCGCCCTCCACGCTGACCCGCCTTGGGCGAACTGGCTCGGAGTTCTCCCTTTCTTCGCCTTCTCCGGCATGTTCCTGATCGCGCCGGTCGATCATCCTTGCTTAGCCGCAGTCTGGAAGGTCGCCGACGGCACATTGCACCCTGGACAACTACCGGAGCTCTCGCCGACGACCAAATGTCCTGGCGGCCTATAGCATGTCGATCCGGCTCAGCCTGCTCACCGCGCTCGTCGGAGTGTCATCGGGTTCCTCCTCGCCTGGGCGGTTGTCCATGGGCGGTCTACCGCGGTGGCTTCGGACCCGTTCCGGTCGTCACCACCTTCTCCGCGTGTCGCCTCCAACTTTGCGGGTGTCCCGCTGGCTGTAGCCTTCGTCTTCACGCTCGGCCGTGTACGGCGATTCATCACCTCAGTGTTCGAGCTGGCTGGGTGTCGACCTCTACGACACCGGCTTCAGCCTTACAACTTCGTGGGGTTGGCCTTGGTCTACGCTCTTTTTCCAGATCCCCCTGATGGTCCTGGTCCTCCTTCCGGCGATCGATGGGCTGAAACAAGACTGGCGAGAGGCAGCTGAGAACCTCGGCGCCACCCCGGGTCAGTACTGGCGCCATGTGGCATTCCCGATCCTGCTCCCCTCGACTCCTCGGGACCATGATCCTGCTGTTTGGAAACGCATTCGGTGCCTACGCCACCGCCTAGGCCCTCACCGGTGGTTCGATTCCGCTGGCCACGCTGCTCATCGGTCAGCAGATCTCCGGAGACGTCTTGAACAATCCGGGGACTCGGCATGCGCGGTGGCGATCGGGCATGGTCTGATCATCATGGCGATCTCGCCATCCTGATCTACTCGGTCCTGCAGCGACGCTCGGAGAGGTGGCTGGGATGACGATTCTGAATGCCCCGACGCCACTCCCGGTCGCAACCGACGACGGACAGCTCCGTCGGCGCCGGTCCGACGCAAGCCGGTTCCTGGGCGTGGCTGATCCTCGTCATCGGATCGGCCTCTACTTCTTCGTGCCGCTCGGGGCTCACCTTCTGGTGGTCGCTTCGGCGACCAAGGGACATCTCGGTTTCGAGGCCTATCGCCGGACTCTTCGACGATGCCAATTTCTGGTCAGCGTTCAGCCGAGTCAGTGGTCAACTCGATCGCTGACCATCCTCCTCAGCCTGCTCATAATCGTCCCCACCGCCTATCTGGGTCACCCTGCAGTTGCCCAAGCTGCGCCCAGTCGTCGAGTTCATCACCCTGCTTCCCGTTCGTGATCCCCGCCGTGGTGCTGGTCTTTGGCCTCCTTCGTCTCTACGGCCGCCCCCCATTGCTTGCTCACGTCTCACCTACGACAGCTCCCGCCTGGTTCTCGTCTGTGCATCTACGACCGCTATACTCTTTCCCGTACATGTTCCGCTCGGTAGACAACGGGCTGCGAGCCATGGACGTGCGGTCACTGACCGAGGCCGCCCAGAGCTCTGGGCGCCGGGTGGGCGACGATCCTGCGCCGGGTGATCTTCCCCAACCTCCGGGTGGCCGTGCTTCCGGGCTCTCTCCTGACCTTTGCGATCGTCATCGGTGAGCTATGCCATCGCGCGTGTTCATGGCCCAACACACCTTCGGGCCCATTCATGGCCAACCTCACCCGGAGCAAGGTATACGAACCGTCGGCGATGGCCATCGTCGCCTTCGCCATCGTCTGGGTCGCGATCGGGATGATCTCAGTCATCGTCACGAGCCGCAGGAACCGACGATGAGCGGTGGATTTCTGACGCTCCAGGGCGTGCGCAAGGAGTTCAACGGGGTGGTCGCCGTCGAGGACTTCAACCTCGACGTGTAGCCAGGAGAGTTCGTCAGCTTCCTGGGGCCGTCCGGGATGCGGCAAGACGACCACCCTGCGCATGGTGGCCGGGTTCGAACACCGACTGACGGCACGATCAGGCTGGCCGGCGAGGACGTCACCTACGCCAAGCCCAACGAGCGCAACATCGGCATGGTGTTCCAGTCCTACGCCCTCTTCCCCAATTTGACCGTTGCCGACAACATCGCCTTCGGGCTGAGGGTGCGCAAGGAAGACGGAGTCGACCGCGAGCGAAAGGGTGGCCGAGCTCCTCGACCTGATCCAGCTCCCCGACAAGGGCGAGAGTCTACCCCAATGAGCTCTCCGGGGGGCAGCAACAACGGGTAGCCCTCGCCCGGGCCCTGGCGATCTCGCCCCAGCTGCTCCTCTTGGACGAGCCGCTCTCCGCTCTCGACGCCAAGATTCGCGACGAGTTGCGCGCCGAGATCCGTCGCATCCAGCGTCAGCTCAACATCACCACCATCTACGTCACCCATGACCAGGAGGAGGCCCTGGCCCTCTCCGATCGGATCGTCGTGATGAGCAAGGGCCAAATGGAGCAAGTCGGCGAGCCGTTCGAGATCTACAACAACCCGGCCACAGGCTTCGTCGCCTCGTTCGTGGGCCAGCTCAACCGCTTGCCGGTCACGGTGGTCGATCCTGCTCTGGGCCGTCTTCGAGTTGGCCGGAGCGAGATCCGCACCACATCGTTCATCGAATCGCCCGAGGGCGCCGAGGTATCCCTGATGATGCGACCTGAGGAAGTGACACTCGATGCCGAAGAGGAGAACGTTCTCGAGGGCACTGTCGAATCCGTCACCTTCCTCGGCTCGATCGTGCGGGTTCAGGTGGCGGTGGACAGTGGGCGACTCACCGCGGACCTGTTCAACGAGCGCTTGCTGAAGCTGCCGGTGGCGGGAGAGACCACTCAGCTCTCCTTCCCTTCCCACGCCTGCTGGGTGATGGTCTGAATCCGGCGTGCCACGGGTTCTAGCCGGTGACATGTCGTTCGACGTCGATGCTGTGGCATTCGACAAGGACGGGACCCTGATCGACCTCGATGCGGCGTGGGGTCCCGCTGCCCTCGCCTGGGTGATGACAGCCGCTGCAGGTGATCGGACTCTCGAAGAGACGCTGGCCGCCAAGCTCGGGTTGGATCTGGTCACCGGGCACCTGGTGGGGGGTGGACTGTTCGCTGTCGGTACGGTCGGGCAGTTGTACGAGACGACCCTCAGGGCCCTCTCGGACCACGGGGCCAGCGAGGCCGATGCCAGGGAATCGTCGGATCGGGCCCGGGAGATGTCGGCATTGGCGGGGGAGAAGGGCAACCTCGTGGCCCTCGGGGATGTGGCCGGCATATTCCGTTCGCTACACGAAGCAGGTGTGCGGCTGGCGATCGTCTCCAGTGACGACCGCAGTGCCATCGACGCCGCGATCGATGCCCTCGCAGTCGGCCCGCTGCTCGAGGCCGTGGTGGCGGGTGACGAAGGGCTGGACGCAAAGCCGGCACCGGCCGCGCTGATCGAAGCCGCCCGTCGCTTGGGCGTGGAACCGGCTCGTCTCCTCTATGTGGGCGACTCATGGGTCGATGCCGAGGCGGCCAGTGCTGCCGGGGTGGCCGGCGTCGTGCTGGTTGGGGACCAGCCACCCGATTCCTCGGACCTGGCGACGGTGGTGGTACCCGGAATCGATTCCCTCCACGTCGTCTGACCGCCGGTGGGGACAGAGAGCTCAGCCGATGGCGATCAGGGCGATGCCGGCGACGGCGGCGGTCACTGTCCCCATCTGAGATCTGGTGACCTCCTCGTGGAGAAGGAGCTTCGAGGCGATCACTGCTATCAGCACGGATGTCTCTCTCACTCCGGAGACCAGCCCCACCGGGGCACTCAGGGCTGCGACCATGACAAGCAGGTAGGCGGTGCCGGTGGCGAATCCCCCGACGGCTGCCTTTCGCCAGTCGGCCCTGACCATGCCGAGCATCGAGCTGCGGCCGCGCATGACGAGGACGACCAATCCAAGGGTGATCGCCAGCAACACGAATTCGGCGGCGATAACCGAGAGCGCAGATCCCTGTTCACGAACTGCCGCGGCATCGACCGAGGTGTAGAGAGAGATCAGCACGCCCGTGACCAGGGCCATGGCGAGCCCCGATCGATCGGCCCTCCGCAAAGCCAGCCAGGTGAGAGCCGCGGTCACCGTGAGCACGCCGATCCAACCGAGGGCGGAGATCTCGTCACCGAGGAAAGCGACTCCGGCGAGGGACACGAGGACAGGCGATGTGCCGCGAGCGAGGGGGTAGACGAAGGAGAGGTCACCGACTCGATAGGCCGCCGCCAGCGTCAGCACGTAGGCCACCTGGACGACGGTCGAGATGAGGATCAGGTCCCACACCGACCGGTCGGGGAGGCCCGAGAACGTCAGCACCGGCAACGCGAGGACGGCGGCGCCGGCCACGACGGTCCAGGCCGCCACCAACTGGTCGTCGCTCGACTTGACGAGGAGGTTCCAAACCGCGTGCATGAGCGCTGCGAGAAGGGCGAGGGTTAGAGCGAAAAGGCTCACGCTGTTTGGCCCACTGGAGCGAGGTCACGGCCGGGAAACACTGTGACGATTTCAGCACCCATCCACGAGGGTTTCCGACATTCACCGGCTTGTAACCCGATTGCCCCGGGACGTTAAGGGTGCCCTTCTAGGTTGTTGGGGCCGCCGAAAGGAGCCCTGTGGAAGTCTGGAGACGTTCGAAATGGGTCCTGCTGATGCTGCTGGCCCTGGTGCTTCTGGTTGCCTCGATCCTTGGACCTTCAATCCCGGTCTGACCCGCCCGTTCCGAGATTCAAGATCGGCTCGCCCCTGCCGATGATCAATCGGGATGGTTTCTGTGATTGCCATCGGGTTGGGAATGCCGGCGTGGTCTGGGCCTGCTGATGCCGAGGACATGCCGGGCTTGAAGGTGTTCGCCCTGCGCGGCGTGGTGGCGGCCGCCCTCACCACGATCCGAGAGCCTGTCGAGACCTTTGTCGAGCCACCCCACACCCGTCGTGGCCCCAGGCCGTCGGATCAGACGTTCCCGATGCCCTTCATCAGATAGGAACCGACCGCTGCTCGAGCTATCTATCCGGAGGGCTGCGGTAGGACGCTCTCGATTGCGCTGATCACCTCCGGCGCGTCCGGCTCGGTCGTCGGGCGGAAGCGACGCACCTCGTCGGACGGGGAGACGAGGAACTTCTCGAAATTCCAGATGATCCGGCCCGCCTTGCCGGCGCTGTCGGGAGTCTTGGTCAACTCGGCATACAGAGGATGCTGTGACCGCCCGTTCACCCTCACCCGCTCGAACAGGGGAAAGGTGATTCCCCAGGTCGTCGAGCAGTATTCCTTGATAGCGGTCTCGCTGCTCAGCTCCTGGAGGAACTGATTGCTGGGGAATCCCAAGACGCTGAAGCCTTGGTCCGCATAGGTGCGTTGGAGCTCCTCGAGCTTTTCGTATTGAGGCGACAATCCGCATCTCGAGGCGACATTGACGATCAAGACCGCCTTGTCGGAGTATTCGCCCAAGGAAGTTTCGGCCCCGTCGATCGTGGTGATGGGGATGTCACGGATGCTCATTGGTCGGGCTGGCGGGATTTGAACCCACGACCCCTTGGCCCCCAGCCAAGTGCGCTACCAAACTGCGCCACAGCCCGAAGTGTGGATCAGCCAATCGTAGCCGGGAGGCAGACGCACGAGGAATGGCCTCGGAGATGCGCGAACGATGGTCAAGGACCCCGCTCTGACCTGCCGATTCGATATGTGCGATGCGCAGCAAGACAGCACGGGCGATCGGTGCGACGGCCGTATTGATCGGCATCGTCATCGCCGCCGTCGTCCAACTGCGACCCGAGGAGCAGACGCCGGCCGAGATCGCCGCCCCCGTAGGCACGACCGCCCCTGAGGACGTGCAAACGAGCCCGGTCGAGGCCGAAACCTCATTCGAGTACAGGGTGGGACTGCTCTCGGGTGTGAGCACGGCCAACTACTGGGCGTACGTCGGGGAGCAGCCCACCGCATGGAACGCCTATGTCCTCGGCCCGACCAAGCCTGCTCTCTATGCGATAGACCCTGCTTCCAACGCGTTGACCCCCGAGGTCGCCCGGGCCGCCCCCGTGCTTCCCACATGGGACAGAGATGGGTGGCGGGTGCGCGTCGACCTCGGCGACGCTCTGTCCTGGTCCGACGGGCGACCAGTGACAGCCGCAGATGTCGTCTACACGTTCGAGACGGTGCGAAGGCTGGGGCTCGGCGGCGACTGGGCCCATTCCTATCCCGAAGAGATCGAGGAGATCGTGGCCGAATCTCCGACCGAGTTGAGGATCGAGTTCTCGAGCCGCCCCGGACTCGGGCTCTGGCCGCACGGCGTAGGTCTGGCGCCGATCATGCCCGCCCACGTCTGGGCAGGACAGACGGATGGCATCGACACAGCCGCCGACCTCTACGCACTCGACCCCGATGCCGATGTCTCCGGTGGCCCGCTGCAGATCGTGTCGATCACCGACAACCGGATCGAGACCGTGGCCAATCCGGGTTACCCGGATCCGGGCATCCCGGATGTCGTCTATTCGATCTTCGCCGACGAAGCCGCTGCGATCGCGGCCATGAAGACGGGTGCGATCGACACCGTGCTCGACCCGAACGGTCTCTCCGACGAGGGCGTCGCTGCCCTATCCGGGACACCGGGTGTCGCCATCGAGCGCAGCCCGGCCAATTCGGTGCGCTATCTCGGCTTCAACCTGACCCGGGACCCGATGTCGAAGGCACAGTTTCGCCAGAGTCTCGCCCTCCTGCTCGATCGAGGGTGGGCCACAGAGACGGTTGTGCCGGACGCGACGGCGGCCTACACGATGCTGTCCTCCGCCAACGTGTCATGGTTCGATGAGGCCGAGGCGGCGTCGATCGCTGATCCCTACGCGGAGACCCTCGAAACCCGGGTGGGTGCAGCCATATCCGGGCTGGAGGAGGTGGGCTACGCATGGGAGACTGCCCCTGCGGTGGTCGACGGCACTCTGGTGCGCGGCCTCGGTCTGACCATCGACGGCCAGCTCCCAGCTCCCCTGACCATCCTGACCCCGGGAGATGAGTACGACCCGGCGCGTTCTGACTACACAACCCGGATCGAGACCACTCTCGAGGCGCTCGGGTTCGATGTGCGACCTGTGGTCACCGACTTCGACACTGTCGTCGACCTGGCGTTCACGATGGACGAGTCCGGCGCCCGCCAGTACGACATGTATGTCCTCGGGTGGACGTTGGGCAATCCCGCCCTTCCCGAATACCACCGATGGCTCTTCGCCGGGGATGGGGCCGCCAACTCGACCGGGTACGACAACGGCGACTTCGAAGCCAGTCTCGCCCGCTTCGAGCGGGCGGCAGCACCCGACGAGGCAAAGGACGCGTTGTGGGGCATGGAGCGGGCTGTGGCACGCGATCTGCCCTATCTGGTCCTCTATCACCCAAACCTCATCGAGGGCTACCGGGCCGATCGGGTCCGATTCGAAGAGCACGAGGTGCTCGGCGGGATACAGGGCCGTCTTGGCGGGCTCAACGACCTGACCCCGGTCTCCTGACCCACGACAATTAGCCTCCGCGCCGTGACCGACACGGCGGCGAGCAATCGCATCCTCACGATTCCCAATCTGGTCTCTTTCGTCCGCCTGCTGGGAATCCCCGTGTTCTGGTGGGCCCTTCTCGTCGAAGACAACGTGGCACTGGCGGCCTGGCTCATATTCATCATTGGCTGGACCGATTGGATCGATGGCTATCTGGCCCGGCGCCTGGGTCAGGTGAGCGAGCTCGGCAAGATCCTCGATCCGGTGGCCGATCGTCTGATGATCGCCTCGGCCGTGATAGGCGGGCTCATCGCAGGGGTGTTGCCGACCTGGTTTGGCTGGGGTTTGATCGCACGGGAGATCTTGGTGGGCGCTGTCGCCCTCAACCTCGCCGCTCGTGGTGGGGGCACGGTAGAGGTGCGATTCGTGGGCAAGGCGGCCACCTTCGCCTTGTATGGGGCGGTACCCGCCTTCTACCTCGCAGCAGCCGGAGCCGCCGAGTGGCTGCTGTGGCCGGTGGCGTGGATCCTGGGCATCATCGGCCTGGTTCTCTACTGGTACGTCGCCTTCCTGTACATCGGGGACAGTCGAGCAAAGCTCGCGGCGTTAGAGTCGTCGGCTGACCCCGAGGAGGCTTGATGGAGATTCCCGACGATCTGCTCTACACAGAGGAGCACGAGTGGATCCGACAGGTGGGCGATTCCCTGGTGCGGATCGGGATCACCGATTACGCCCAGGACCAACTCGGTGACGTGGTCTATGTCGAGCTGCCCCCCATCGGGAAAGAGGTGGCAAAGGACGACGTCTTGGTCGAGGTGGAGAGCACCAAGTCCGTCGGCGAGGTCTACGCCCCATTTGCCGGAAAGATCACCGACGTGAACGGGAACATCTCGCAGAGCCCCGAGCTCGTCAACCAGAGCCCCTACGAGGACGGCTGGCTGGTGCTGATGAGCGTCGACGGCGAGATGCCCAACGATCGCCTGCTCGACGCCGCCCGTTACCGGGACCTGACGGAGTAAATCGGTCGCCGGGCGAATAGCCGGCAAATCCCTATCATCTCCTCCGTGACCGATGAGCGCGAGCCCGGGGAGGAGCAGCCCGAACCTCGACTAGAGGTTGACGGTGATCCCACCGTGGTCTACGTCCCGATCCAGGATCGGGCCGACCACCCGATGACCAGGGAGGAGGCCTCCAGCCTCGACGGAGTGACGGGTTATGCCCTGATCGTCGAGAAAGGCCCCAAGACCGGGATGACCTACCTGCTTCCCGAGGGAAACACGACCGTGGGACGCCATCCGGAGAGTGACATCTTTCTCAATGACGTGACCGTGTCACGTCAGCATTGTCGGTTCGTCGCCGATGACGACGGTCTCGTCGTCGAGGACAGCGGGTCGACCAACGGGACTTATGTGAATGATGCCCGGGTCGACCAGGCCACACTGAAGGCCGGTGACGAAGTCCTTGTGGGGAGGTTCCATTTCGTCGTCGCCCACGGCGATGACCGATAGCCAGTCGCTGAGCATCGGAGAGGTGATCAACCTCCTTCGTGACGACTTTCCCGATGTGTCCGTGTCGAAGATCCGGTTTCTCGAGTCACAAGGGCTCATCGATCCCGGGCGCTCCGACAGCGGGTACCGCCAGTTCGATCAGGAGGACCTGGCGAGGCTTCGGTTCATCCTGCAGCAGCAACGCGACCATTTTCTCCCACTGAAGGTCATCAAGTCGAAGCTCACCCTGTGGGAGCGGGGCGAGGACCTCGCCTCCCGCACCGCCGTGCCGGCGCCAAGCCTGGAGTCGACGGGCGAACCGCTCAGTCGAGACGACTTGCTCCGCAGGTCTGGTCTTTCCCCGGCTGAGCTCGACGATCTCGTCCAGGTGGGAGTGGTGCGGCCGATCGGCGATGCCGGGGTATTCGCCCCGGAAACAGGTATCGTCGCCACGGAGGCGAAGCGGCTCATGGACCAGGGTCTGGAAGCCAGACACCTCCGTGCGGTGCGCCTGTCGGTCGACAGGGAGGCAGAACTGCTTCGTCAGCTCGCCGCCCCGCTGCTTCGGGCCAACAACCCGGAGGCCAGGGCGAGGGCGATGGACCTCCTCGAGCTGAGCGGGGGATCGGTCCAGGCGATGCATCGCGCCATGCTCGAAGTCGAGCTAAAGCAACAAGTCACTTCATGAACAGATCTTTTCGGGTAGTTGGGGTGCTAGCCCTCGTCTTGTTCGTCTTCGCCGCGCCCGTGTCGGCGGCCCCCTTCACCTACCCGGCCCCTGTGCTCGAGACATTCCCGGCGCCCGATGCACCCGACGTGACGGCCGCGTCCTGGATTCTCTACGACGAATCGACCGACACCGTGATCGCCGAGCTCAACGCCGACGAGGAGCGGGCGATGGCCTCGGTGACGAAGATCATGACCGGGTTGCTCACGGTCGAGAACTCGTTCCCGGCGGAGACCGTGACGATCTCGGAGCGGGCCGCGAACACCGGTGAGAAAGAGATCGAACTGGTGGCGGGGGAGACCGTCTCGATGGACGCCCTGTTCAAGGCGCTGATGATCCACTCCGCCAACGACGCCGCCACTGCCATTGCCGAGCACATATCCGGGTCGGTCGAGGAGTTCGTGGCCCTCATGAATCAGCGAGCTGCCGAGCTCGGTCTCACCCACACGTCATTCGCAAATCCACACGGCCTGGATGCCCCCGACCACTACACGAGTGCCCGGGACTTGCTCCAACTCGCCAAGGTGGCGATGGAGAACCCCCGGTTCGCCGAAGTGGTGAAGGCCAAGAAGCTGGTCTTCCCTCCAGCGCCGGACGGCACCCCCCGCACCGGCAGCTCGACGAATCTCATGCTCGAGTCGTACGACGGCTCTCTCGGCGTCAAGACCGGGTTCACTGCCCAGGCCCTCCTCACCTATGTGGCGGCGGCGGAGCGGGAAGGCCGGCGTCTCTATGCGGTGCTCCTCGGGTCCGACGGCGATCGGGCGCATTTTGCCGACGCCACCGAGCTCTTCGACTACGGGTTCAAGGAGCTCGGGTTCTTCGGGGACGCGTCGACCGGCTCTCCCTATGTCGCCCTCAAGGGTCGACAGACCCCCGACCCCTTGGTCTCGCTGGAGAACATGGAGACCTACCTCCACCTCGCCGGCCAGGGGTTGATGCTGGATAGCCCGAGCCCACTCCGAGCCCTACCGGAGCCCGCTCCGCCACCAATCGTGGAGGTGACTCGGAATCCCGATCCTGCACCGAGGACCGTGATGGAGACGATGAGGTTCTGGCTGGACCTCGCTCTCGGTGTCGAATGACCGCCTTCGATCATGCGGTCGAGGTCGTGACAGAGGAGGACATCGAGTCCCGGGTTGCCGAGCTCGGCCGGGCCATCACGGAGGACTACGCCGAACGGGAACCGCTCTTCACCGTGGTGATGACGGGCTCGATCCCGTTCGCGGCCGATTTGGTCCGGTCGGTGGACCTGCGATCCGAGGTCGACTTCCTGGGCCTCAACCGGTTCGGGGAGAGCGGGCGGATCGGGATCGCCATGGACCTGTCCACGCCGGTACTCGATCGGGACGTGGTTCTGGTCGAGGACATCACCGACACCGGTCTCACACTCTCCGTCCTGCGCCGGATGATCATGGACCGGGGGCGCGGAGCGTCGCCACGGCATCGCTCATCGACAAGAAGGTGCGCCGGGTCACCGAGGTCCCCATCGAATACCGGGGGTTCGAGGTGGGGGACGAGTATCTGGTTGGCTACGGAATGGACTGGCAGGGCCTCTACCGGAACCTTCGTTCGATCTGGGCGGTGCTCGACATGGAGGCGTTCGTCAACGACCCCGCCGTGCTGGCCAGATCACTGGGTATGGCCCCCTGAGGGCCAAGACCCGCCCGGTGATAACCTCAGACAGCAATGCCGGGTGAAAAAGAGGCCCTCATCGCAATGGAAGTGGTGGGCGTGCGGGTGGAGCTTCCATCCAATCAGCCGATCGTCCTCCTCAGGGAGTCCGACGGGCCCCGCTATCTCCCGATCTGGATCGGGGGCTCGGAGGCCACAGCTATCGCCACCGCCCTGGAAGGTGTCGTCCCGCCTCGTCCCCTCACCCACGACCTGATGCGCTCGGTCATCGACGCCCTGGGAGCCCTGGCGGTGCGGGTGGTCATCACCGAGATGCGGGACTCGGTGTTCTACGCAGACCTCTCACTCGATATCTCGGGCCGTGAGGTGCACGTCTCGTCACGTCCCTCGGACGCCATCGCCCTGGCCGTCCGCACCGGAACACCTGTCTTCGCCTTCCCGGCGGTCCTCGACGACGCCGGCGTTGTCTTCGAAGAGGAAGAGGAAAACGAAGAGGAAGAAGTCGCCAAATTCAGGGAATTCCTCGAGGAGGCCACCATCGAAGACTTCCTCGGAGGCGGCGGGGAACCATCTGACTGATCTCTTTCCCCAGGTTTATCCACAGATTTCGTTGACACGGGTCCCTCGACAGCGTTAGCTTGCTCACAACGGCGGAGTTACACGGTTGTAACCCGGAGGACCTCACATGACCCAAGAGCGGGAAATGGGCCACCGCGCCCCCCAGGTCTGCAAGCTGGTCGGCATCACCTACCGGCAGCTGGACTATTGGGCGCGCACCGATCTGATACGCCCCTCGCTCCAGCAAGCAACCGGTTCAGGCTCGCAGAGGCTCTATTCTTTCTCCGACGTGGTCCAACTCAAAGTGATCAAGAGGCTCCTCGACGCCGGGATGAGTCTCAAGAAGATCCGCTCGGCCGTCACCATCCTTGCCGAGCAGCTGGACTCGGAGCGCCCTCTGGCCGACGTGACCCTCCTCAGCGACGGACAGACCATCTACGCCGCACACTCCGAGCAGGAAGTCGTCGATGTCTTCCGGCGGGGCCAGGGTGTGTTCGGCATCGCCATCGGTCCGGTCCAGGACGAGGTGGAGGGCGACATCCACCAACTGTTCCCCGGAGAAGAGCTGGCCGGGGTCGTCGAAGCAGGAGCCACCTGATCACCGGGCGACAATCGGCCCACGAGACCGAATTCGCTCACAACAGTGAGCGCCAGTTTGCACTCCTCCTCGACTTCTACGACGTGCCATGGGAATACGAGCCGAGATCTTTTCCCATCTCCTGGGATGACGATGGCACCCCGACCCAGTACTTCACGCCAGATTTCTACCTGCCTGACGACGACCTCTACATCGAGATCACGACGATGAGCCAAAAGCTCGTCACGAAGAAGAACGGCAAGCTGCGCCGGCTCAAGGAGCTCTACCCGGAGATCAGCTGCAAGTTGTTCTATCAGCGTGACTACCTCAACCTCGTCGTCAAATATGGTCTGGAGGGACCGGAGAACCTCGAAGAGGCCCCGGCGCCCACCCGGATACCGGGACGCCCCGCCGTCGTCCGACTCGAGGAGCGAGGCGAACGACTCATCGGATGAATCGGTCGCCTCTGCACGACCTCCATGAGCGACTGGGTGCCCGTTTCGTAGACTTCGGAGGTTGGGAGATGCCGGTCCAGTATGGGTCGGTCCTGGCCGAGCACCGGGCGGTGCGAGGCGCTGCGGGCTGGTTCGACGTGACCCACCTCGGGCGGTTCGAGCTCTCCGGTGGCGGGGCCGAGCAAGCCCTCCTCCGGCTCCTCAGCAACGACATCACCGGGATCGCCCCGGGACAGACGCAGTACACGCTCATGCTCGACGACAGCGGGGGCATCGTCGACGATCTGGTCGTGTGGTGGTGGGGCCTGGATCGATACTGGGTGTTTCCCAACGCCGCCAATCACGATCGGGTCATGGCCGCATTCACCGCCGAGCCCGGTTGCGAGGTTCGTGACCTCCAGACCGAGACCGTCCTCATCGCGATACAGGGGCCTCAGGCCCCGTCGGTGATGGAAGAGCTCTTCGGGGAGGCTCCGAAACGGTTTCGAACGGCATCCGAACGTTGGGAGTCGGGCGAGGTCCGCCTTGCCGGCACCGGCTACACCGGCGAGCGCGGGGGAGAGGTCTGCACCGACCCTCATACTGGCCAGCGTCTCGCCGAGACGCTCGTATCGATGTCTGTTGCTCCATGCGGTCTCGCCTCGCGGGACACTCTGCGTCTCGAGGCCGGTCTCCCGCTCTGGGGGTCCGACATCGACGAATCGACGACTCCGCCTCGAGGCTGGCCTCGATTTCGCAGTCGCCATGGAGCATGAGTTCCGGGGTAGAGCAGCCCTGGAGTCGCAGATGCGCGAAGGCCCCTCACGTCGTCTGATCGGCTTCGTCCTCGAGGGGAAAGGCATCCCGCGGCACGGGTACCGCGTGCGGACCCCGGAAGGCGAGGGCGAGGTCACGTCGGGCAATCTGAGCCCGATGCTCGACGCCGGCATTGGGCTCGCCTATGTCTCACCACCACCGGCCCCGGGTGACAACGGGATCGAGGTGCAGATTCGCGAGCGCTGGGTCCAGGGACGCATCGTAAAACCGCCATTTCACAAGGAGAGAGGATGAGTGCCCGCATCGAGGGTCGGCCCGACGTCCCGGACGGGTACGGAGTGAAGGACGACGGGCCATTCCTGCAATGGGCCGACGTCGAGGACTGGTTGGTCGAAGCCACCGAATACTGGCTGGCCACAACCCGCCCCGACGGCAGGCCGCACGTCGTCCCCCGCTGGGGGGTCTGGCTCGACGACAGGTTTTGGTATGACGGATCGCCGATGACCCGGCACGCCAGGAATATCGCTGCGAACCCGGCGTGCGCCCTCCATCTGGAGAGTGGCACGACGGTCACGATCATCGAAGGGACCTCGCGGCCTTCGCAGCCGATCCAGGGCGAGCTCGGGGAGCGTCTCGCCGTCGAATACGTCAGGAAGTACGAGCGGCTCGGCTATGCCCCCGCTGCCGACGCCTGGTCGGGAGATGACGCCGGAGGGATGTGTGTCCTCACCCCGGCAAAGGGGATCGCATGGTCGCAATTCCCATCGGACCTGACCCGCTACGTGTTCGACTGACGCCTCTTTAGGATTTCCCCGACCAGAGCGAGGAGAGACATGGCGAGCGTCGCCCGTCCGGTGCCATCCGAGGACATTGGGATCGAGTTGGTGAGGGAGTGGGTGCCCGATGCGACACCCCGTGCCCACATCGTCCTGGTGCATGGCATCGCCGAGCACTGCGGGCGCTACGAGCGGACCGGGTCGCTCCTTGCAGAGGCGGGATTCTTCACCCGCTCATTCGATCTGATCGGCTTCGGCGGATCCGGTGGCACCCGTGGCGATATCGACGATTGGTCGCGCTATCACGATCAAATCGAGGGGCACATGGAGTGGGCCCGGGAGCAAGGGACACCGGTCGTGCTCATGGGCCATTCGATGGGGGGGAATCTGGCCCTCGGGTACGCCCTGACGGGCCGCCCCGCCCCCGACCTGCTGGTCCTGTCTGCTCCGGCGTTGGCCGGCGGCGCCGCCTGGCAGCGGGCCGTAGCCGGATTGGCGAGGAGACTCGCCCCTACCGTCGCCCTACCCAACTCCCTGAAGGGTGAGCAGCTGTCACGTGACCCGGCGGTGGGGGAGGCTTACTTCTCCGACCCTCTCGTCTTCCCGAAGGCGACAACTCGTCTCGGCGCGTCACTGTTCGAGGCGATGGACGAATTGAACGACAGTCTCACCGATCTCACCATCCCGACGCTGGTCCTGCACGGCAGCGCCGACACCATCGTCCCCCCTCAGTCCACCGCCGCACTGGGGGAGTTGCCCAACGTCGAGCGACGTTTGCTGCCCGGCTTGCGACACGAGATTCTCAACGAACCGGAGGGACCTGAGCTGGTCCAGGAGATCATCGCCTGGATCGATTCCCGGATCTGACCCATGCCGTTGCCACGGGGGCTCGCTCGGTTCAACCGTGTGGTCACCAACCGCATCAGTCGCCCCCTGGCCGGGTGGCTCCCGGGCTTCGCAGTGATCGTCCATCGTGGCCGAAAGTCCGGCGCCGAATATCGGACTCCGATCAACGCCTGGCTCGGTGACGACGACGTCATCGTGGCACTGACCTATGGGAGGGACACCGACTGGCTGAAGAACTTGACCGCAGCAGATGGCGGGGAGGTCATCGCCGGCAGGAAGACCTACCGGGTGGGGCGGCCGCGGCTGATCGGGCCCGAGGGGATGAGCCGAATGCCCGCCCTGGCCAGGCCGATCCTGCGCTCTATCGATGTCGACGAGTTCGCCCTGCTGCCCCTCATCGGGCCGGATCGGCCCACCTGATCAGCACCTTGCCCGAGTCCTGGGACGCGGTGGCATCGAAGGCTGCGTCGAAATCATCGACCTCGAAACGATGGGTGATCACCGGGGAGATGTCGACTCCCGACTGGATCAGGACATTCATCTTGTACCAGGTCTCGAACATCTCCCTCCCGTAGATCCCCTTGAGATTGAGCATGTTGAAGATGACGATGCTCCAGTCGATGGGGAAAGGGTCGGTCGGGATCCCGAGGATGGCCACGTTGGCTCCGTGGATCGTGTTCTGAATGATGTCTTCCATGGCCGACGGGCTGCCCGACATCTCCAGGGCGACATCGAACCCTTCGGTCATTCCCAACTCGCCCTGAATGTCGTGAAGGTCCTCGGACCTGATGTCGACGGCGCGGGTCGCCCCCATCCTCTTGGCCAGATCGAGACGGAACGGGTTCACATCGGTGACCACCACGTTGCGGGCACCGGCGTGGGCCACCACCGCACATGCCATGAGCCCGATCGGGCCTGCCCCGGTGATCAGGACATCCTCGCCGAGAACGTCGAATTCGAGCGCCGTGTGGACCGCATTACCGAAAGGATCGAAGATGGCGGCGATCTCCGGGTCGAGCCCTTCCTGGTGCCGCCATACGTTCGACTTTGGTATGAGCACGTAGTCGGCGAATGCTCCCGGCAGGTTCACTCCGATGCCCCTGGCGTCCTGGCACAGGTGGCGTCTTCCTGCAAGGCAGTTGCGGCAGCGGTTGCAGACCACGTGACCCTCGGCGCCCACCAACTCTCCCACCTCGAATCCGGAGACGTTGGGGCCCAGGGCGACGATCTCACCTGAGAACTCGTGCCCGACCGTCATCGGGGCGGGGATCGTGGCCCGGGCCCAGTCGTCCCAGTTGAAGATGTGCAGGTCGGTGCCACAGATCCCGGTTGTCAGCACCCTGATCAGGATGTCATCGGGCCCTGGTTCAGGGATCGGGACGTCATCCAGGCGCAGCCCTACCTCGTCGGCATGTTTCACCAGAGCCCTCATGAACCTGAACGTTAAATGAGGGAGCGGCACTGTTGGCATGAATCGGCGGCGCTGTGGCACGATGGCACCGTGGACGGAAACCTCGGTGGGCAGCTTCTCGTGGCGACGCCGTTGCTGGTCGACCCCAATTTCTGGAGATCGGTGGTGCTGATACTGCAGCACGACGAGGAAGGCAGCCTCGGCGTGGTTCTCAATCGGCCCACCATCGAACGGGTCGAGAGCCATATCCCGGTGTGGGGACCGGTCGCAGCCAAGCCGGGAACAGTCCACTACGGCGGTCCTGTGGACCCGCGGGTGGCGATAGGGCTCGGCAGCGGCCAGGGAGGGGAGCCATCCGGTGTGCCCGGACTGACCATCGTGGACCTCGAAGCAGAGCCAGGGGAGGGAACCTCCTCCGTCCGCATCTATTCGGGGTACGCCGGCTGGGGACAGGGCCAGCTGGAAATGGAGATCGCCGAGGGCTCGTGGTACGTGGTGCCCGCCTCGCCCGACGACCCCTTCGATCGGCCCGAGGGCCAATGGTCCCGGGTCCTACGCCGTCAGCAGGGCCATCTCGCACTGGTCTCCACCTTCCCCGACGATGTCGACCTCAACTGACCGCCGTACCGGAGTCATCCCGCCCTACCCTGATCGGCGATGACCACCACCGCTCCCAAGCTGCGGCCAAGTCTCAAACGGAAGGCGCCGGGCCTCATCGTCGAGCGGGGTCTGCGGGACAGAGGTCTCGAGGTCGTCGTAGGCATGGACGAAGTGGGAAGGGGATCCTGGGCCGGGCCGCTCACGGTCGGTGCCGCCATCGTTCCCCTCGATCGCCGGGTCTACAAGATTCGGGACTCGAAGATGTTGACCGAAGATGAGCGCGAAGCACTGTTCGACCGCATCGCCGAATGGTGCGATGCGTGGTCGGTCGGCCACGCCACGCCAGAGGAATGCGACACGATGGGAATGTCCGACGCTCAGAGACTGGCCGCTCAGCGAGCCCTTGCCGGGCTGGGCGCGGTGCCGGACCACGTCCTGCTCGACGGCAAGTGGGATTTCGTCGGCGGGGCCACCCGCATCGTCCGGGGTGATCGAACCTCGCTCTCCATCGCCGCCGCCTCCATCCTGGCCAAGGTGACCCGGGACAGGCTCATGCGGGAGTGCGCCGATCAATACCCCGGCTACAACTTCGAGGCCAACAAGGGCTACCCGTGCCCGGTGCACAAGTCGGCCCTCCAGGCTTGGGGGCCCACGTCCATCCATCGCCGATCTTGGGTGTTCATGGACTATCTCATGTGGAACGGGTTGGAGCGCTATCACCGGCCCGAGCCTCAGATGGCGCTTCCCTTCGAGGACTGACCGGCATCGTCGGTACACGAGTGCTGCTCACCGAATCTGACCAGGCGATGCTCCGTGGGGAGGCCGGCGAGGCGGCCAGAACGGCGATGGAGCTGCTCGTCGCAGTCGCGGAGTCGGAGGACGCACCGGGTTTGCTGGACATCTCCGCCGCCCACATCGACGGCGGCCTGTACCACGGGCGGGCGGGGCTCGACTTCGCTCTCACCCTCGTCGAGGGCGGCGGCCGGGTGGTGGTGCCGACAACCCTCAATGTGTCCTCGCTCGATCTCCTGCATCCCGAGCTCTACCGGGGAGACCCGGAGACCGCCGCCGCGGCCCGCCGCCTCATGGATGCCTACGTCGACATGGGCTGCACTCCGAGCTGGACATGCGCCCCGTATCAGCTGGCCCAGCGCCCCGGGTTTGGCGACCAAATCGCCTGGGGCGAGTCCAATGCGATCGTCTTCGCCAACTCGGTGCTGGGGGCGAGGACGGCCCGGTACGGGGATTTTCTCGACATCTGCTGCGCCCTGACCGGCCGAGCACCGGCGGTTGGGCTCCACACCGATGAGGGCCGGCGGGCGACACTGCAGGGTCGATCTGCAGGTGCCTGACAAGCTGCTCGACGACGACCTCCTCTACCCGGTCCTGGGGCATCTTCTGGGGCAGGTCGCCGGGACGGATGTTTCGGTGATCGTCGGGCTCGACCACAGAGCCGGCGAGGACCGGCTCAAGGCACTCGGGGCGGCGGCTGCCTCGTCAGGAGCGGTCGCCATGTTCCACGTGGCAGGCGTCACTCCTGAGGCTGACACCGCCGAGGTGGCGATGGCGGGCCAGGAACCTGAGCGCGTCGAGATCATCGATGTCGACGACCTGATTCGGGCCCGAGCATCGCTCAATCATGGGGAGGGACCCCTCGGTGCCATCAGCGTCGGCACTCCGCATTTCTCGGTTGCGGAGCTGGCGCTGCTGGCCGACATGGTGAAGGGGCAGTCGTCGAGGATCCCGTTCTATGTGAACACATCACGGGACGCCCTCTCGACGGGCAGAGGCGTCGGTCGCGGGCATCGAGGGCTTCGGCGCCACGATCGTGACCGACACGTGCACCTACATCACCCCGATTCTGCACGACGTCCGCGGGGTGGTCATGACCAACTCTGCCAAATGGGCCTTCTACGCCCCGGGGAATCTCGGTGTCGACGTGGTCTTTGCCGGGCTCGATGCTTGCGTCGCCTCGGCGGTGTCGGGTGAGCTGATGATGGGGGAGGGGTGGTGACCAGCACAGGGTTCAGGGCCTTGGTCGAGGGCAAGGCGGTCGGCGAGCTGCTGCGCCTCAGCGAGCCGTTGTCGCTGTGGGGTGGTCTCGATCCCGAGAGCGGGCTGATCATCGACCGCAACCACCCGCAACTCGGGCAGAGCGTGACAGGCACCATCCTCGCCATGCCGCACGGACGTGGCTCCAGTTCATCTTCGTCGGTGCTGGCGGAGGCTTTGCGGCTCGGGATGGGTCCGGCGGGCTTCGTGCTCGACTCACCCGACTCGATCCTGGTGATTGGGTCTCTGGTCGCCAAACGTCTCTACGGGACGGTTTGTCCCATCGTGTGCGGTGTGTTGCCGGAGGGTTCGACAGGGCCATGGATGATCGACCAGAATCACGTCGCGCCCATTGCAGGGCCGTAGATTCCCGTTGTGTCGAGTGGTCATGTGTGCAGAAAACGCGCCGATTTGCCGATGGATAACTGAATGAACGGCTTTGACGAGCTGAAGTCATTCTTCAAGAGGATGCCGGTGGCGTTTTATCGCACGTCCACGACGGGCGCGTTGATCGCGGCCAATCCCGCCCTGGCCAACATCCTCGGGTACGACTCGGTCGAGGAGATGATGGCGCTGCTGCCCACCGTCGAGACCATCTACATGGATCCGGCGCAGCGCGCCGATTGGCTGCAGCGGATCGCCACCGAAGGCGTGATTCTCGACTTCGACGTCCAGCTCTCCCGTCCTGATGGCAGCACGATCTGGGTTCGGGACTCGGCCCGGGCGATCACGGGACGACCACGGGCAGATCCAGTACTACGAGGGCTCTCTCATCGACGTGACGGATAAGTTCGAAGCGGGCAAGGCCAAGGACGATTTCATCGCCACGGTGTCCCACGAGCTGCGCAACCCACTGGCGGCCATGCTCGGCCTCGGCCAGGAGCTCGCCGACCATTACGACACGTTCACCGACGAAGAGCGCCGGGATATGGCGCAAATGATCGCCCGCCAGGCCGACGACGCGTCATGGCTGATCGAAGACCTTCTCGTCGCCTATCGCGACAATCTGAGCCAGGTCTCGGTCGCGCTTCAGGAGTTCGACGTCACGAAGGAGATCGAGCGGGTCCTCGAGGTGGTGGATTACCCGATCGATATCAAGGTTCTGCAGGGCTCATCCCGGATCATGGCCGACCCCCGGCGGACGCGGCAGATCCTGCGCAATCTCGTCTCCAATGCGATGCGATACGGCGGCGAGAAGATCCAGATCAGCCTGGGCAAGGCCGGCGATCGTCTCGAGGTCAAGATCCAGGACTCGGGAAAGGCCATCCCCAATGCTGACGTCGAGCGAATCTTCCGGGCATATGAGCGGGGGAGAGGCACTCCGCACTCGGCGTCCGTGGGTCTCGGTCTCAACGTTGCTCGCCGCCTGGCCCGACTCATGGACGGGGATCTCACCTACCGGCACGAGGATGGATGGTCGGAGTTCGTCCTGTCGCTCCCTTCGGCTTGAAGCCCGGGCCCACCTACGATCACTGAATGCGCGTACTCGTAACAGGCGGAGCCGGGTTCATCGGCAGTCACACGGTGGTCTCGTTGATCGAGGCGGGGCACGAGCCGGTGATCGTCGACAACCTCGTGAACGCGAAGCGTTCGGTGGTCACCCGGATCGGTCGGATCACCGGTCATGAGCCCGAGTTCGTCGAGGCCGATGTGCGCGACCTGGATGCCATGGAAAAGGTCCTCCAGTCGGGATACGACGCCTGCATTCACTTTGCTGCGGTGAAGGCCGTTGGTGAGTCGGTCGAGAAGCCCCTCCTCTATTACGACAACAACGTCGGGGGCACCTTCGCCCTCCTCGAGGCGTTGACCGGCGCCGAAGTGAAGACATTCGTTTTCAGCTCGTCCGCCACCGTGTACGGGGATCCCGATCCCGCCTCGCTTCCTCTGCTGGAGTCGACACCGATCGGAGCCGCGACCAATCCGTACGGCTGGAGCAAGATCATGATGGAGCAGATCCTTCGTGACGTTCACGTGTCCGATCCGGAGTGGTCCATCTCGTTGCTCCGCTATTTCAACCCGGTCGGAGCCCATCACTCGGGGCTGCTCGGTGAGGATCCCTCCGGTGTTCCCAACAACCTCATGCCCTATGTGGCCAAGGTGGCCTCTGGTGAGCTGACCAAGGTAAAGGTGTTCGGCAACGACTACCCGACGCCCGATGGAACCGGGGTCAGGGACTTCGTCCACGTGGCCGATCTGGCCGAGGGCCACGTCGCAGCACTCGAGAAGCGGGCGGGGGAGCAGGGCGTCTTCACCTACAACCTGGGCACCGGCGAGGGACACAGTGTCCTCGAGGTCATCGCCGCCTACGAGCGTCAGTCGGGCAAGCCCATCCCCTACGAGATCGTCGGGCGGCGGGCAGGCGACGTGGCAGCCAACTGGGCGAGTGTGGAGAAGGCGCGCGTCGAGCTCGACTGGCAGACCACCCGGGACCTCGATGACATGTGCGCAGATTCCTGGCGCTGGCAGCAGAGCCTCCGCTGACCGAAGCGTTTAGCCTCGCCGCTTCAGTGAGCGCTGTCACAGAGAATGATCTAGCGGGAGCCGCCCGGCGCTGGATCGAGGGCGATCCCGATCCCACGACCCGGGAAGCCCTTCAGGCCTTGGTCGATGCCGGCGATCCAGCCGCGATGGCCGATGCAATGGGAGAGCCACTCACCTTTGGCACCGCAGGAATCCGCGGTGAGGTAGGACCTGGCTCAGGGCGGATGAATCGGGCCACCGTCATCCGCACGACGAGAGGCCTCGCCGACCACCTGATCACCAAGCACAACGGGCCACCGGAGCGGCCTGTGGCATTGGGCTTTGACGCCCGACCCGACAGTCGCACGTTTGCGGAGGACACCGCAGGGGTGTTGGCCGCGGCCGGCATCGGTGTCAGGTTCTTCCCGGAGGTCACTCCGACGCCACTGGTGGCGTTCGCGGCCAAGCACCTCGACGCCCCGGCGGCGGTGGTGATCACCGCCAGCCACAACCCTCCAGCCGACAACGGCTACAAGGTCTACGACGGCAACGCCGCCCAGATCATTCCCCCCACGGACGCCGAGATCGCGTCGGCGATCGCCCGGGTGGGCCCCGCTGCCGACGTTCCACGAATCGAAGGTGTGTTCGCAGGCGGTTCCGATCTCGTCACTCCGATGCCCGACGACATGCTGAATGCCTACGAGATCGAATTGGACTCGGCCCGCCCCAACCCGCAGACGTCCGATCTGAAGATCGTCTACACCCCGCTTCATGGTGTCGGTGGCGACACCCTGACGAGGCTTTTCGTCTCAGCGAATCACAGTGGCCTGTTGCCGGTCGCGGAGCAGGCCCGTCCCGATGGCGCATTTCCCACCGTCACCTTCCCCAATCCGGAGGAGGCGGGTGCGCTCGACCTCGCGTTGGACCTGGCCAGGAACGTCGACGCCGATCTGGTGCTGGCCAACGACCCGGATGCCGACCGCCTCGCTTCGGCAGTGCCCATGGCGGGGGAGTGGCGACTGCTCAGCGGGAACGAGCTGGGCAGCCTTCTCGGCGACTACGTCCTCCGCTACTGGCGGCATCCCGAGCCACCGATCGTCGTCAACTCGATCGTGTCGAGCCCGATGCTGGGCCGGATCGCAGCCCGGCGCGGAGCGGTCCATGAGACGACCCTGACCGGCTTCAAATGGATCATCAACGCCGGCCTGGCCCTCGAGGGCGAAGGGAAGGGGCGCTTCGCATTCGGGTACGAGGAGGCGCTCGGCTATTCGGTGGGTCAGACGGTTCGTGACAAAGACGGGCTCAGTGCCGCGGTCGTCATGGCCGATCTCGCCGCCGAGGAAACAGCCGCAGGGCGAAGCGTGCTCGATCGGCTCCACGACCTGTGGGACGAAGTCGGTTTGTGGGTCAGCGCCCAGTACTCGATCGTCAGGGCCGGTCCGGAGGGACAGGCCGCCCTGCTGGCGGCCGTCGATCGACTCGGAAGCGGCCCTCCTTCCAGTGTGCAAGGCATCGAGGTGACAGGGATGACCGACTATCGGCTCGGCGGGGAGGAACGGCCGATGTGGCTGGGGGAGCAGGACCTGATCGAGTTGTCTTTGGGAGATCGGGGCCGGGTGCTGGTCAGGCCGAGCGGCACCGAGCCCAAGCTCAAGATCTACGTGGACCTCTCCCGCGCCGTCGACACCGACCATGATGCTGCCCACCAGAGCCTCCTGGCCAATGCGCAGTCATTGGCGGAGGAAGTGGGGGAGTGGCTAGAGGTGTGACCGGTTGGTCAGTGCGGCGTTCGCCGGAGATGCTCCCGATAGAGATACAGCCAGCCAACTCCATGGATCGCCACCCCGAGCAGTAGCAGCGCGGTCACCAGTGGGTAACCGGCGATGAGCCCGGCCAGGGCGGCCACGACTGCGAAGCAGACCAGAGCGACACGCACGCCGTTGAGAGGGCCGAACACGCTGCAGAGCCTACCGGTTTGACCGGTCCTGAGGTTTAACCTGCCCGGGAATGCGGCCCCTTCTCCTGGTCATCGTCGTCCTCATCGGGGCCTGCTCCGGAAACGCCGGAGCGGAGGTCACGACGATCCCCACCCCGACCACGACATCGACGACCACCACGACGGTTCCCACCACCACCACCCGTACCGAGCCACTGCCGACCTTCCCCGAGATAACCAGGGCCCTGGTCACACCGACGGGCGTGGTCGTTTCGGTGCTGGAGGAGACGGCGACAGGATTTCGCGTCACCACGCCGTGCGGGAACGAGGCAACAGTGCGAGAGGGCACACCCTTGGGAACGACACAGGTCGTCATCGACCCCGGGCACGGCGGTGAGGTAGACACCGGGGCGGTCGGAGCCAACGGGCTGATGGAGAAGCATCTCAATCTCGAAGTCTCTCAAGCCCTGGAGGTCGACTTGATCGTCCGCGGCATCGATGTGGTCTTGACTCGGACCGCGGATTACGCCTCGAGGCTGGGGGTTCGGGCAGGTCTCGCCGATCGGGTCAACGCCGACCTGCTCATCTCGGTGCACCACAATGCGCCTACTCCCGGGCCATCGTCCCGCCCGGGCACGGAGGTGTTCATCCAGAGCACGTCAGAAGCCTCGCGCCGACTCGGCGGCCTCGTGTGGACCCGCGTGATGGCGGCGCTGTCCGACTTCGACATCGATTGGACGGCGGCACCCGATGCCGGCGTGCTCAGCGTCTTGAGCACACGGGGGAGCGATGCATACGGGATGATCAGCGGCCCCCGGACAGTGAGCGTGCTCGCTGAGTTGGCCTACATCTCGAATCCACCCGAAGCGGAGCTGTTCGCCACCAACGAGTATGTGGAAGCCGTGTCGGATGCCCTCGCCGACGCCGTCGAGGGCTATCTGACCACCGAGGCCACGGGAGCCGGCTATGTGGCCGAGCCCCGGGTGTTCAACCCTCAGCCGGGGATCGGGGGAACCCTCTGTGTCGACCCTGCCCTCGAGTAGTCCCAGGGCAATGTCGGCATTGCGGATCTGCGAGACTGAGGAATCTGATGCCAATGGCGGATCCTGGAGCCTGGATTGTGGGAGCCCTGGTCCTACTCGCGGGCAGCGCCTTGCTGGTGTTACTCGGAATGGGAGTACGGAAGCTGATCGATTGGCTCAGCGCGAGGAGGAGGGAAAGGGTGGGCCCTGACTGCTCAGCAGCCCACAATCCAGCTCCCGTCAACTTGACATAACGTGGATTATGGGTGTTCGTGACGAATGGGCCGAACGGCCCGTCAGGCGTGGAACAAACCTCCCCCGTCCTCCGTTGTACGGTGCACACAACCCCATTGAAAGGCTGAAGCATGGCCACTGTGGCCCTGACCAAGGAAAACTTCGACCAGACCATCCAGGAGAACGACACCGTTTTCATCGACTTCTGGGCGGAATGGTGCGGACCCTGTCGCATGTTCGCTCCGACCTACGAGACCTCCTCCGAGGAGCATCAGGACATCGTGTTCGCCAAGGTGGACACCGAAGACCAGCCCGAGCTGGCCGGCAAGTTCGGAATCCGTTCCATTCCTACATTGATGATCTTTCGGGACCAGATAGTCCTGTACGCCCAGCCAGGGGCGATCCCCGGTCACATGCTCGAGGATCTGATCTCCAAGGTGAAGGAGGTCGACATGGACGAAGTGCGTGCCCAGATCGCAGAGCACGAGCATGCCGATCACGATCACGATCACGAGGATGCCCACGAGCACGCCCACTGAGGCTGCTCCCCCGGTTCTGACGTTCCTCAGATAGATCTGCCCTGATCGGGCCGGATCTACCCTCCCCGACCATGCCTATCGACGCCGGAGTCCTCGACGCGATGCACACACGGGGTGTCACGTTCGAGGAGATGGACTGTGACCCCGAATTGGCCGACACCGCCCGGTTCTGCGAGGCGTACGGAGTGCCACTGGAGCGGTCGGCCAACACGATCCTGGTGGCTTCGCGACGGCCCGAGGGCCATTTCGCAGCGTGCCTGGTCCTGGCCACCACGAGACTCGATGTGAATGGCCTCGTGAGGCAACGATTGGGAGTCAAGAAGGTGAGCTTCGCCGACGCTGAGCAGACCAAAGAGCTCACCGGCATGGAGATAGGCGGAGTCACCATTTTCGGCCTCCCCGACCACCTCCCGGTCTGGATCGACGCCGGAGTGCTGGACCACGATTGGGTCGTCATCGGCGCCGGCTCGCGGACGGCCAAGATCCGGCTTGATCCCCGCCAACTCGCCGGTCTCGATGGGTTCGAGATCGTCCCCGAGCTCGGTCGTCAAATGTCAGTGTGAGCGACGGGCCGCCCGTCGTATCAGGAAGAAGTATCCGAGCAGACCGATCAGGGCAAAGCTGAACCACTGGATCGCGTACGCCAGGTGGGGCCCCTCATCCGCAAACGACGGCGGCGGGGCGGCGAGCGGCAGATCACCGTCCAGGTCGTCGAGCAAGGACATGTACACCGGCTCCAGCTCGTAAGGCACCTGTTCCTGGATGCGATCGATGTCGACCCGGCTCATTGCCACCAACCTGCCGTCGTCTGGATCGCTCGGGCCTAGCGCTCCCCGAGTCTGGGTGGGCCGGACCCAGCCAGTCACGGTCACAGTCCCCTCGGGAGGCGGGGCTGCCGTCACGGGCACCTCGTCCGCGTCGAGGGGGACCCACCCTCGATTGACCAACACCGCGTTGCCCCGCTCCCCCACCAGTGGTGTTATCACGTGGAACCCGGCGACGCCTTGGTGGACCTGACTCCTGACCAGGACCTCGTCCTCGGGCTGAAATACGCCTGTGGCGGTGGCCCGCCGGAACTCGAGGGAGTCCCGCTCTTCGCCTGCTGAGTCGAGCATGAGACCGACATCGACCGGCTCGGCTTCGAACCGTGACTCCCCCACTGTGTTCTCCAGTTGTCGCTCTTCGAGTCTGCGGAGCTGCCAGAAGCCGAGGTTGATGAAGAGAATGGCGAGTGCCACGACGACCACATGGGCCACCATCCATCGTGGGGCCAGCAACCACCTCACCGATCAGGCGGCTAAGGGGATCTCATCGTCATCGAGGAGGGCCAGCGCAGCGGCCTCGATGCTGGATTCCTCACGCCTGATCGCAGTCGGGACCGACATCATGGAGGCGGCCCCGTCGACGGTCAGCCGACCGGCTTCGATGAGGGCACGGGCGATGTCGTCGGTCCAATACCAGGGCACGAGAAACCTCCGGGTGACGTCGAGGGGACAGGGACGAGGCCACTGTACCCCCGATGTCAATACCCGGAATCGTCAATGAATACGGGCCTAGACGGCAACCGGCTCGAGCTCTTCGACGTCCTTGAGGTTGACCTGCTCGGCCACTACCTCGAGACGGGAACGCCGCCCGTCGGGTGCCTCCCAGAACCGTCGTTGCACCGACCCGCAGACCCAGACCCGACGACCCTTCTCGGGCAGCTCATCGACGAGCTCATCCGGCGGGTCCCATACCGTGACCGGAACGACGTCGACCCGTCGTCTCGGCTCATCGCTCCGGACGGTGACCAGGAGCCTGATCAACCGGGTACCGCTCTCGAAGGTCTTCAACTCGGGCTCGACGGCGACGCGTCCACAAAGGACGACCAGGTTGAGATCCATGACACTCTCCCCTTTCTCATGGTCGGGGAAGTGCGGACGGTTCGAGTGTGCCTGACCGCAGTGACAGATTCACCAGGGTCGTAGTTGTACGAATGCCGTGCCGGTCAGAGCAAGGCAGCGCGCAGTTCGTCTACGCCTTCGAAGTCGGGGTCCTGCTCGTCCAGGGCGGCCAACAGCCGTCTGGCCGCGTCCTTGTCTCCGGCTGCAAGGGCCACCCTGGCCGCCACAAACCAACGTCGAAGCTCCCCCGGCGATGGTGAGGCCACGAGTCGGCCCGGTTTGATGATGTGCCAGGCGTCGACAGCCTTTCCCTGGTCGAGGAGGAACGAGGCGTACACCACCCGGGCTTCATGGCCCACGGTGGCCGATGCGTCGAGATCCTGGAGCAGGTTCCAGGTCTTGGTCACGTCCCCGGGCCGGCCCAGGGCGCGGAGGCAGTCCATCTCCACCGGCATGTGGATCACATCTCCGGTGAGACGTCTGAAGGTGCGCAGCTCGCGAAGAGCCTCTTCCCACTGTCCGGTGTGATAGGCGGAAAGGCCGAGCATCTCCCGTACCGTCGATGAGCGAGGCGCCAGGTTCTTTGCCTTGCGCAGCTCGGGCAGGGCGGCTCCGTAGCGCTCGTCGGCGAACTGGTTCAGAGCCTTGGCCAGATGGTTCAGGGCGGGATCGCGGCGGTCCTTCGGGGTGGAGCGAAGGATCTCTTCCCTGACCCATTTCGGGAGCTGTCCCGAGCTCACCGAGGTGACGGTGCGATGCTCCCGTCGCTGGCCGGTGTCATGGGTGTCACGTCGTCGCCTGTCGCCACTCTTGCGCTGATGTCGGTCCGGGCGATTGCTCAACGTGCCTTCCCTAGGGTGAAAATGAAGGGCCGCCAACGGTAGTCGGCGGCCCTTCGACGTAAATGCCCGGCGGTGACCTACTCTCCCAGGGGGTCGCCCCCCAAGTACCATCGGCGCTGGCGGGTTTCACTTCCGTGTTCGGAATGGGAACGGGTGGTTCCCCGCCGCTGTAGCCACCGGACAAACTTGTCAAATCTTGGGCTTCGAGTCCCGGCAACCCGAGGACTCCATAGCGAGCACAAATATCGAGGATTCATTCCAAGCCCTCGGCCTATTAGTACCGGTCCGCTGAACACATTGCTGTGCTTACACGTCCGGCCTATCAACCTGGTCTTCTACCAGGGGCCTTAACCGGTTAATCCGGTGGGAAGTCTCATCTTGAGGTGGGCTTCGCACTTAGATGCCTTCAGCGCTTATCCCGTCCGTACATAGCCAACGAGCCGTGCACTTGGCAGTACAACTCGCACACCAGAGGTACGTCCACCCCGGTCCTCTCGTACTAGGGGCAGCTCCTCTCAAACTTCCTGCGCCTGCGGCGGATAGGGACCGAACTGTCTCACGACGTTCTGAACCCAGCTCGCGTACCGCTTTAACGGGCGAACAGCCCGACCCTTGGGACCTGCTCCAGCCCCAGGATGCGACGAGCCGACATCGAGGTGCCAAACACCCCCGTCGATATGGACTCTTGGGGGGCATAAGCCTGTTATCCCCGGAGTACCTTTTAGCCGATGAACCATGGCACACCCACGTGCCACCATGGGTTCACTAATCCCGACTTTCGTCCCTGCTCGACTTGTAGGTCTCGCAGTCAAGCTCCCTTGTGCATTTACACTCGTCGTCTGATTGCCGACCAGACTGAGGGAACCTTTGGGCGCCTCCGTTACACTTTAGGAGGCCACCGCCCCAGTGAAACTGCCTGCCAGACACTGTCCCTGATCCGGATTACGGACCGAAGTTAGATGGCCGTCATATGAAGGGTGGTATTTCAACGTTGGCTCCACGAAAGCTAGCGCCTCCGCTTCTTAGCCTCCCACCTATCCTGCACATCACATGCCAGACACCAATGTCAAGCTACAGTAAAGGTTCCGGGGTCTTTCCGTCCTGCCGCAGGTAGTGAGCATCTTTACTCACACTGCAATTTCGCCGAGTCTCTGGTTGAG
Organism: uncultured Acidobacteriota bacterium; assembly: GCA_963725075.1. Lineage (GTDB taxonomy): Bacteria > Actinomycetota > Acidimicrobiia > Spongiisociales > ZC4RG35 > JARDZU01. The sequence goes on along the minus strand of CAVRXA010000010.1, from coordinate 5,697 downwards.
ACAGTACCCAAGTCGTTACGCCATTCGTGCAGGTCGGAACTTACCCGACAAGGAATTTCGCTACCTTAGGCATTCTTGTTACTCCTCACATTCGCATGTGAGTGGCCAGGTCATTTCTGCCTGACTCCCCATGTCGCCATGAGGATCGGACTGTATCTTCACCACGTCAGCGTGGTGCCTTGCGTGCAGTCTCTGAGGATCCCAGGAGGATTTCCTCGATAGATCTCGACCGTTGCCGGCCCCTCGCATTCATCGAGTAGGCACGCCGGACGATGTCTTCGAAGACCTCAGGGCGGTGGTGACCTCTGGCTCGAATCGCCCTCACAACTGAAGGCGAACTGCTCGAAGTCGTACCGCTTCACTCTCAGCGCGTTCTCCTCGAAGAAGGGAAGGACCCTCTCCTCGAGCTGGATCGTGCTGTGCACTGTGTAGACGTCGACCGAGCTCCTTGGCCCTTCGAACGCACGCTTCCGCATGCGAAGAAGGTCGTGAGCCCCTCGAGGACGTCCCGGTGGTCTGTGCGTTGGGAGACCTGGAACGTGGGCTGGACGTGCCAGCCACGTGTAGGTCTCGCCAGTTCGTTGTGATGCACGGATACTGAGAAGCATCCTTCGCCATCGACGAACCCCACGACCCATCCCGGATCGAGTGCACTCGAGTCTGGTTTCCTGCTGATTGTCCGCACCGATCGGATTGTCACTTTCCATGTCTCGACCCTACGGAGAGGGTCTGACAAGAACTAGTACCGTCGGATACTCGGATGTTCCAGCATATAGCAAGGTTTACCCACGGCCAGTAGGTCTAACCGTTATAGTTACGGCCGCCGTTTACTGGGGCTTAATTTCAAGGCTTCGCCGAAGCTAACCCATCCACTTAACCTTCCAGCACCGGGCAGGCGTCACAGCGTATACGTCGTCTTGCGACTTAGCACGCTGCTGTGTTTTTGGTAAACAGTCGCTTGGGTCTGGTCACTGCGGCCCCCTCAAGCTCCGGACGCAAGTCCTTCACCTTACCGGGGCGCTCCTTCTCCCGAAGTTACGGAGCTATTTTGCCGAATTCCTTAACCAGAGTTAACTCGCTCGCCTTGGTATTCTCTACCTGTCCACCTGTGTCGGTTTGGGGTACGGGCACCCTGTGTGCTCGCTAGAAGTTTTTCTCGGAGGCATGGCTTCAACGGCTTCACCTAAAGCGGCTCGGCATCACGTCTCAGGCTTCATGAGGTCCGGATTTACCTAGACCTCGCCCCACACGCTTACCCCGGGAACAACCATCGCCCGGGTCCGTTTAGCCTTCCCCGTCACTCCATCGCTGACCTAGTACTGACTGGGTCGGTAGGCCCCGAAGGGCTTTCCTTAGCAAATCAGATTCGGCCTGGGCGCACGCAGAGTGGTACCGGAATATCAACCGGTTGTCCATCGACTACGCCTCTCGGCCTCACCTTAGGTCCCGACTTACCCTGGGCGGACGAACCTTCCCCAGGAACCCTTGGACATTCGGCGGAAGAGATTCTCACTCTTCATTCGCTACTCATGCCGGCATTCGCACTCGTGACGCCTCCACGGCTGGCTTCCGCCGCCGCTTCGCTGGCAACACGACGCTCCCCTACCGATCCAGCTAATGCTGAATCCCGTAGCTTCGGCGGTGTACTTGAGCCCCGTTACATTTTCCGCGCAGAGTCACTCGACCAGTGAGCTGTTACGCACTCTTTAAATGGTGGCTGCTTCTAAGCCAACATCCTGGCTGTTTGAGCAACTCCACATCGTTTCCCACTTAGTACACACTTGGGGGCCTTAGCTGACGATCTGGGCTGTTTCCCTTTCGACCACGAAGCTCATCCCACGTAGTCTGACTGCCGCATTTAGCGCATTGAGATTCGGAGTTTGACTGAATTCGGTAAGCTTGTAGGCCCCCTAGTCCAATCAGTGCTCTACCCCCAATGCGGAACATTACGACGCTAGCCCTAAAGCTATTTCGGGGAGAACCAGCTATCGCCGAGTTTGTTTGGCCTTTCACCCCTATCCACAGGTCATCCCCCAAGTTTTCAACCTTGGTGGGTTCGGGCCTCCACGAGGTCTTACCCTCGCTTCACCCTGCCCATGGATAGATCACTCGGCTTCGGGTCTACGACATGCGACTAGGCGCCCTATTAAGACTCGCTTTCGCTTCGACTACGGTTCACACCTTAATCTTGCCACATATCGGTAACTCGCCGGCTCATTCTTCAAAAGGCAGGCGGTCAGGATCCGAAGATCCCTCCCACTGCTTGTAAGTCAACGGTTTCAGGTACTATTTCACTCCCCTCGCCGGGGTTCTTTTCACCTTTCCCTCACGGTACTAGTCCGCTATCGGTCGCTAGGAAGTACTTAGCCTTACGAGGTGGTTCTCGCAGATTCACACGGAATATCCTCCGTGATACTTGGGAACACCGAATCTGAAGCGAGGTCGGTTTTCGTCTACAGGGCTGTTACCTGCTGTGGCCCAGCTTTCCAGCTGTGTTCGACTAACCGCCTCGTTTGTAACTTCAGCTCGATACCGGTGTATCGAGACATCAGGTCCCACGACACCCACACAGCAACGCCACCGGGCTATCACACTGCATAGGTTTAGGCTCATCCCGTTTCGCTCGCCACTACTCAGGGAGTCGCATTTGCTTTCTTTTCCTCAGAGTACTGAGATGTTTCAGTTCCCCTGGTTACCTCAACCGGCCCTATGTGTTCAGACCGGAGTGACTGGGCATGACCCCAGCCGGGTTTCCCCATTCGGACATCCTCGGATCGACGCTTGCTTGACAGCTTCCCGAGGCTTTTCGCAGCCTGCCACGTCCTTCATCGGCTTCTAGCGCCAAGGCATCCACCGTTAACTCTTAGTAGCTTGGAATATAGAGAATCCAAGACATTTTGTGCTCGCTATGCAGTTCTCAAGTTGCCTGAAGGTGCTCGACCGTGACGATACGAGATCGTCCCGGCCGTGAACTCCTTCACAACTGAACAATGTGCCCTATCTAACCGGCTCCTTGGCCGGGCTCATCCGAGCTCTCGTGTCGCCGAAGCGACTCGAGCTTGCTCGTTCCACCCAACCAGATCAATCCTGTTCGATCGAATAGCCAGCAGATCAACTAGAAGCTGGAAACCGGTCAATCATGCCGGTTTCGTTAATGCTCCTTAGAAAGGAGGTGATCCAGCCGCACGTTCCCGTACGGCTACCTTGTTACGACTTCGTCCCAATTACCGACCCCACCTTCGGCAGCTCCCTCCCTAAAAGGGTTGGGCCACTGACTTCGGGTGTTGCCGACTTTCGTGACGTGACGGGCGGTGTGTACAATCCCCGAGAACGCATTCACCGCGGCTTTGCTGATCCGCGATTACTAGCGACTCCGACTTCATGGAGTCGAGTTGCAGACTCCAATCCGAACTGAGGCCGGCTTTGTGGGATTCGCTCACCTTCGCAGGATCGCAGCCCGTTGTACCGGCCATTGTAGCATGCGTGCAGCCCTGGATATAAGGGGCATGATGACTTGACGTCGTCCTCACCTTCCTCCGAGTTATCCCCGGCAGTCTCCTATGAGTCCCCGGCCGAACCGCTGGCAACATAGGACAAGGGTTGCGCTCGTTGCGGGACTTAACCCAACATCTCACGACACGAGCTGACGACAGCCATGCACCACCTGTCATGGGCCCTTACGGACACCGTGTTTCCACGGCTTTTCCCATGATGTCAAACCCAGGTAAGGTTCTTCGGGTTGCATCGAATTAAGCCGCATGCTCCGCCGCTTGTGCGGGGACCCGTCAATTCCTTTGAGTTTTAGCCTTGCGGCCGTACTCCCCAGGCGGGACACTTAATGCGTTAGCTTCGGCACGGCAGTCGTTGATCAGACCGCCACACCTAGTGTCCAACGTTTACAGCGTGGACTACCAGGGTATCTAATCCTGTTTGCTCCCCACGCTTTCGCTCCTCAGCGTCAGTACCGGCCCAGAGAACCGCCTTCGCTACTGGTGTTCCTCCCGATATCTGCGCATTTCACCGCTACACCGGGAATTCCATTCTCCTCTACCGGACTCTAGTCACAATAGTATCGACTGCAGTTCCGAGGTTGAGCCTCGGAATTTCACAGCCGACTTACTGAACCGCCTACGAGCTCTTTACGCCCAATGATTCCGGACAACGCTCGCCCCCTACGTATTACCGCGGCTGCTGGCACGTAGTTGGCCGGGGCTTCTTTTGGAGGTACCGTCAATTTCTTCCCTCCTGAAAGGGGTTTACAACCCGAAGGCCTTCATCCCCCACGCGGCGTTGCTGCGTCAGGCTTTCGCCCATTGCGCAAGATTCCCTGCTGCTGCCTCCCGTAGGAGTCTGGGCCGTGTCTCAGTCCCAGTGTGGCTGATCGTCCTCTCAGACCAGCTACTCGTCGATGCCTTGGTAGGCCGTTACCCCACCAACTAGCTGATAAGCCGCGAGCCCATCCCACAGCACAAAGGCATTTCCTCGAACAATCATGTGGTTACTCGAGGATATTCGGTATTAATCCAGGTTTCCCTGGGCTATCCCGATCTGTGGGGCAGGTTGCTCACGTGTTACTCACCCGTTCGCCGCTCCGTCATACCGATGGGTTACCCCTCCGGTGTGCGTCGCTCGACTTGCATGCATTAGGCACGCCGCCAGCGTTCGTCCTGAGCCAGGATCAAACTCTCCAACGTACATTCAAGGCGTGGCACCCGAGGGCGCCTGCCAATCCTGTCAGTTATGAGTTTGCAATTGGGTCCAGGGCCCGTGAGGGGCCCTAGAGCTGATTGCTATACAGATGCTCACTCACCTCGTCGGCTGTTGAGGCCTAGAAGTGGGTGTGCATGCTGGCTTTTGGCACATTGTTCAGTTGTCAAGGAGCCCAGAGCTCCCACTACTGATGTCAGGCGGGTCGACGGCGACATCGGAAGATGCCCTCGTGACCCCGATACAAAGTGAATCCGAGGCGACGCGAAAGAGGCGCCGTCCCGGTGTTCAAGTGGGTGGCCGGAGATGTGTTCCCCAGCCGGGAGTCGAATAGTAACGACACCCCTGAGTTAGTCAAGTTAATCAGACCAGCCGGACGAATCGACGCTTTCCGACCTGGAGGACCCGGCCCGAAAGGTCGCCTTTGGCGACCTCCTGAGCCTCGAGAACCGACCCGTCGAGCTTGACCGCCCCCTGGGCCAGCAATCGACGTGCCTCCGATCCGGAGAGACCAAGCGCATCCCTGATCAGACCCGGGATCATGACCGGATCGTCTGCCGGCAATGCAAACGACTCGATCTCGTCGGGCAACCCACCATCCTTGAACACCTGATCGAAGGCCGATTCGGCTCTCACCGCCTCGTCCTCACCCCAATACAGGGCGGTCACGGCACGGGCGAGACGTCGCTTGGTCTCTCCGGGATGGAGCGACTCCGAGGCCAGCCCGGCCTCGATCTCTTCGACTTCGTCCGGGTCGAGGTCCGCAGCAAGCCGGAACCACTCGACCATCGCCGTGTCCGGGATGCTCATCGTCTTGCCGAACATCTCGTCGGGAGCATCCTCGACACCGATGTAGTTCCCGAGCGACTGCGACATCTTCTTGACCCCGTCGGTGCCGACGAGAAGGGGCATGGTCATGGCCACTTGTGGTTCCATCCCGTAGCGCTCCTGCACCGTCCGCCCCATCATCAGGTTCCAGAGCTGGTCCGA
>CAVRXA010000009.1:0-75876 GCA_963725075.1 uncultured Acidobacteriota bacterium | reverse complement strand
CGCGGCCGCTGGATCTTGCTAATACACGGCTGCGAGGGACTTTCACGACCTTGAGCCGAACCCTGATTGGCTGCACGGCTTTGAGGTTCCCACCAATGCGATGATCCGAGAACTCTTAGACGAGTGGCTTGCCACAAGGGCGACCCTCCATCGCCAGTGCCAAGGAAGCTGCAATCCATCGACCTCATCCGAGAGGCGAACCGGACGTTGCTAGACCTTCGCCTGTCGAAGATCGCTCTCTCGTCATGGCCTGGACTACCAAACGGAGGCAAGATCCAAGCAACGTTTGGTTCGAGATTCAACAGGTGTACGGCATGCTTGAAACGACCGGGTGTCTCGACTTCATCAAACTCGATGATCATGAAGTCATTGCGTGGTTGGACACGCTCGATCTCTGGCCGACTGGCATGGGCAAGACACTCGACGCATCCGAACTCGGACTCTCGACCGCCGATTTGAATGATGCGGCCCTGTCGAGGTCCACAGCAGAGGATCAGCGACGACGACGACGGGCCGAGTTGCGATTCGGGAATCAGACATTTGATACCGGCAGTACCGAGGGTCTGCGAGACCTAATCGACGCAGTCGCGACGTCAGTCGACGACGCATTCCTGAACACGCCACCCACGCCCACGAGACTCATGGATGTGGGCCCCGCCGAACGCCGCTTGAGCGGACCGAAGGCCGGCTCCAGCAGCAGACCGAAGTCATACGGAGGACCGAAGCCAACACAGGAACAGACGGCTGCTATCGGACTTGCTGGGGAGGTTCTCGCGTACAAATGGCTTCAGACGGCGTACTCGGAAACCACACCAGACTCGTGGGTATCGGCCAACCGCAGGTTCCTGCTCGGAGGCCATCCAGGCGATGACAGCCTCGGCTACGACTTCCGGATTGCTCGCAAGAACGAAACTCTGTACTTCGAGGTGAAATCCACGATCACCGACCAGCACGAGTTCGACGTCGGCGAGTCAGAACTCCGAGCAGCTCGCGCAGCCAGGAAAGGTTGGTACAGAATCATCTTCATCAAGTCGCTGTTCGTCCCCGAAGAGCGCCGGCTCCTGGTCCTCCCGAACCCGCTGGAAGCGGATGTCATGACGGCGTTCGCACAAATCAACCAGGGTATGCGTCTCCGGTTCGATCCCGACGTGAGCCCAGGTACTTAGGAACCTGGCCGATGTTGAAGATCTTGTCTCGGGCGGGGTGGGAAAGCTTCGGCGGCAACAACGCCCAACAGGATTAGATAACTCCAGGATCTTGCGTTTTGGCAACGCCAGTCGACGGGGTTCGATCGGATCCGGGGTCGGTCGACCACGGAGGGCGAGCGGTCAAAGCGCACCGTCCGCCCCCTACGTCTGGACTCGCTCGCATCCGACCTTGGTCCAAACCGCCTGAGGCTAACCCGTCCCCAACCACGGCTGAAACATGCAATGGACGGTGAGACGACTGGTATCAGTTCTGCCAGTTCATCAATCGAGAGGTCAAATGTTATGGGAGAGCTGCCCGACAGAGGTCCCCTAGGCGTCGCATTTCCCCACAATATGGAATCATTCCGACCGCCTTTTCGCTAGCACAGCGCCTACCACTAGGTCAGCGACCGCCATCGGATCCTCGTGTTCCCAGAGGCGAAGAACGACCCATCCCGCTTCGGTCAGCTCTTGGGTGTGCCGGCGATCCCGGTCCGCATTGACACGGAGTTTGGCTACCCACCAATCATGGTTTTGCTTGGGCACCGTCGCGTGCTCCGGGCATGAGTGCCAGAAACAGCCGTCCACGAATACAGCCACCTTCTCCCTAGGAAAAACGAGATCCGGTCGACCTCTGGTCACGCCGGCGATCGCCGCATCTACTCGATATCGATACCGCGTCGGTGGAGCTGACGCCGAAGCCCCATCTCAGCTGGCGTGTCTCTTTGGCCGGTGTTCTTCATTCGACGGGCCACAGCTTCTGAGGATGCGGGCGGCCGCTCAGACGTCAGTTCGCGGTCCAATCGCTGCAGAGCGGCGACCACGGCCGGAGTGAGATCGATCGCGCCGGGGGCATCGAGCAACTCAGGGGTTGCGATCACACGGTTGCCACGGACATGGCGATCCTCGATCGCGACTAACTGCACCGCCTTAACCGGGATCATTGACGCTCGAATGATCGAGTAATCGGGGCCGAACAGGAGAACTGCAAGGTGGGTGAAGTCCCAAGTACGAATGGTCGACAGCTGACGCTCACCACGAACGTCTCTGGCTACAACCCGGGCCTTGACCTGGATCTGAAGTCCATTCTCAGTGACAACGTCGAAGCTCTTGACTGAGTTGGGCACACGGTCACCGCCCACAGCCACGAGCAGTTCGGCGAGATCGCCAGTTGGAGCATTCGATGTGCGGGCGACACCGCGACGGACCAGCTCAAGGAGGATCGCTCGATATGTCCGGAGCAATCCAGAGACGGATGCCGATCGAACGTCGTACTCAGTCGGTGTCACCACCGGCCAATTGTGGCAGCAGGAGGCGGCCGACCTCCATGGTCAGCTTCGGTGGGACCGCGTTGCCGATCATGGTCGCCCATACGCCTCGCCGCATCTGAGTGCCACCGGCAGTGAAGTCGAACCAATCCGGAAAGAACTGGAGGCGGGCTGCCTCGTGAGGAGTCAATGTTCGCATCGCCCGTCTTCTGGCTCGAGCAGCATCGAAATCACCTCATGGCGGCGGGCCGCTGGCCCGATGTAGCACTAGCTTCCACATGGTGTCCGCCGTCCCGTTCCCTATCCGTCGTCTCTGGCTCCTAGCCCGGGGTGCTCTCGTCGATCGGAACAGCCCCCGACTTGGGCACCTCGCCTCGATCGAGGATCCCGAGAAGTTCGTGTGGGCCATCCTCCCCCATGCTGCCCGCTCCTTCGCTCCCAGCATCCTTCTCCTCCCGGAGGACGATGCCAGGGCCGTAGCTGTGGGCTACCTCTACGCCCGGATGCTCGACACCTATGAGGACCTCTCGGACGACCCGACGGAGGCCCGGGAGGCCCTTGCACTCTTCGCCGGCCGTTTCGACACTGCACGACCGGGTCAAGCTCCCCCGGCCCCGAGTCCGGCAACCCCCGATCTCCGCGACTTAGCCCATCTCCTTCTCGTCGACAGGCATCGACTAGTGGACGAGGTGTTCATGGGACTCGACTCCGCCACCCGCGCCCGCATCATCCGTCTCGTACAGGATATGGCAGCCGGCATGATCGAATTCTCGACGATCTTCGAAGGGCAGCAAGGAGTGCTCGATGATGAGCAACAAGTCCTCGACTACTGCCATCGAGTCATCGGTCTCCCGGCGCTCTTCGTCATGGAGACTCTGCTCGGCGGTGCGTCCGGGGATCATCGGCGCGATGCTCTGGAAGTGTCCGAACTGATCCAACTGGCCAACATCACACGCGACATCGAGAAAGACCTGCGGCGAGGTATCGCCTACCACCCCGCCCTCAGGGCCTATCTCGGCTCGAATGGAGAAGGCGTCACCGCGGTTGCAGTGGCGGTGGCCCGGCGCGATCTGATCCTGCTGGCCACCAGGCGTGCCGGTTCCTTCCGCCGTCTGGTCGATGCAGTCGGCCTGCCACGACTGAGCCCGGCCCGCGCCGCTGCGGTCTTGATGGTCCTTTTCACCGATCGTCACTACCGGGACTGCGCAATCGACGCCGGTATGCCGCCACGGTCGGTGTCACGGCGCGCGTCGACCCTGATCCTCACATCTCTACCCGCAGCCATCTCACCACGATGGGCGCAGCGGGTCTTGATCCGCGTCGAAACCGAGCTGCTGGCGACGGCCTGAGCTTCGGGTCATCGGCATCCGCCCCTAACCGCACGACCTAGTTCCAGGTCGCGCCACGCTGCCGCCGACGCCTTCAACTCGTGAACGACAGCACCTCGGCCAGCCGTCGATAGGCGGGCATCGGGTCGGCTCCGAGCACCTGGACCCCGACATGGTCGGCGCCGGCGTCGAGATGAGCCTCCAGCCCGGAAGCCACCTGATCCGGCGTGCCGTGGAGCACCAGGGCATCGACCAGGGCATCGCTGCCACCGTTGGCCAGGTCCGCTTCCGCCCATCCGCTGCGGAGCAGATTGTTCCGGTAGTTGACCCGCCCCAGGTAGTTGGAGACCATCTTCCGCCCGATGGCCCGGGCCGTCTTCGCATCCTCGTCGAGCACGACCTTGTGCTCCGGAGCGAGAAGCACCCCCTCACCCATCACCTCCCGAGCGAAGCCGGTGTGGGCCGGGGTGGTCAGATAGGGATGGGCCCCGGCAGTCCGCTCGGCGGCGATCCGGAGAGCCTTGGGGCCGAGCGCGGCGAGGACCATCCGGTCCCTGGGCACCCCAGCCGAATCGAGACGGTCCAGGTAGTCGCCGATCTTGGCCAACGGGTTCCGGTACTCCTGGGTGGCTTCCCGGTGCCCGATCCCGACTCCGAGCAGGAACCGGTCGGGATGATTGGCGGCGACACGGTGATAAGAGGCGGCCACCGTCTCCGCCTCCTCCCGCCACATGTTGACGATCCCGGTCACCACCGGGATTCGCTCGGTGGCGTCGAGCAGAGCCTCGACCTCGACCAGATCTCCGGCCGGGGAGCCGCCGACCCAGATCGCCCCGTAGCCCAGCGTCTCCACTTCCCGGGCCATCTCCGGTGTCGTGTTCCTCAGCATCTGCCAGAAGCCGAATCGACCCAACGGAATGGTCATGATTCTCCTTCCAATTCCCCGGGATTCTCCTCTGGACCGACCCAGGACTGGCGCCCATCTCCCTGACGAAATTGGAGAAGATCACAGCCGGCGAGGTGAGGAGGAACAGGATCAGGGCTTGGAGCAAGCCGAGGCTGGCCAAGGCGACGTTGACGATGCCCAGCAGAGTGAGGGTGAGGTTGATCGCGACATAGACGCGCAAGGACATCGGGTCCCACACCACCGGGTCGGGGTCCCGGATCCGCCACATGTCGGAGAGGACGAAGACGACGGCCAGCGCCGAACCGATCCGGATCGTCATCATGTCGTCCTGGGTGAAGGTGTGGATCGGCACCAAAGAGAGACACAAGAAGGCAATGGTCAACGCGTGACGAACGATGGTCTTGACCCGCCAGAGATTGACCGGGTCCCACCCCGACGGGTCGTCTCGGAGCCAGGCGATGACCGCCCCGAATCCGGCGAGGCTGACCGATAGACCGGCGATCGTCGTGAAGAACGGCTGTCCCTCCACACCGGGGATGTTATGAAAGAAGCGGTGTGGATCGGGGGAACTCGGCAGGGAGGTAAGACCCAACCTCGAGGCACAGGCACAACACCGCCGAGGAGTAGGTTCGACGGCGAAAGGAGGAAGCGTGTTCGCAAACACACCCATCGAAGCCACGCTCCCCGCCGCCGATCTGGGGCGGGCCAAGCGCTGGTATTCCGAGACGCTCGGGTTGGAGCCGGTGAAGGAGGACGAGTACGGCGGGGCCCACTACGAAGCCGGCGGTTCGCAGTTCGTCGTTTTCCTTTCGCCGTTTGCTGGAACCAACCAGGCCACCGCGGCAGGGTTCAACGTCGACAACTTCGACGAAGTCATCGATCAACTGCGGTCGAAGGGGGTCACCTTCGAAGAGGTCGATTTCGGCGAATTCGGGAAGACGGTCGACGGGGTCATCTCGACGCCGGACGGGGCAAACAAGGCAGCCTGGTTCAAAGACTCAGAAGGGAACATTCTCTCGGTCAGCACCATGTGACAGGGCGGGGTGAACCCCGACGCGGCATCTCTTGTTTCAGGAGGGGGCAGGTGACACCCAGTCCCCTTCCAGGGGCAACCCGGCCGCCTCCCAGTCGGTCAATCCCCCCGAGTACCGCCTCACGTTGTCGAAGCCGGCCTCGAGGAGAGCCCAATAGAGGGCGATGCTGGAATGGCATTCCGGGCTGGTGCAATAGACCACGATCTCATCGTCGGTGTCCAGCGAGGCGAACAGCTCCTCCGGAGTGTTGAAATGCTCGGAGCCAGGGATGTGCTTCGCCCGGAAGGCCCACTCGTTGAGAGCCATCACCAGGCGGAATCGATCGCCACGACTGATCTTGGCCCACAGCTCATCGCGGTCGATGGTCCTGACCTGATCCGAAGGCGGTGGCTGCGTCATCGCCGAGTGATGATGGCACGTACTCAGTGTCCGTCAGGCATGCCGTCACCGTTAACGTGACCTGTTCAGGGAGGTAGGGCGAGTGGCGGAGGGAGAAACGATGCAAGGAACCTTCACGATCCTGTTCACGGATCTCGAAGGCTCCACCGATCTTCGGGTGCGGGTGGGTGACGCCACCGCCAACGAGATCATCAACCTTCACGACGAGCTGGTCCGGTCCCGATTGGAGATCGCCGGAGCGGTGGAGACCAAGTCGCTCGGTGACGGGTTCATGGCGCTGTTCACCTCGGCCAACCAGGCGATTCAGGCCGCCATCTCGATCCAACGGGCCATCGAGGATCACAACCGGGCCAACCCCGACGATGACGCTGTCGGTGCGGATGGGTCTGAACAGCGGCGATGTCACCCAGTCGAGCGGCGACGCCCACGGAACCGCGGTCCACGCCGCCTCCCGGGTCGCCGACAAGGCTCAGGGTGGTCAGATCCTGGTCTCTCAAGTGGTCCAGGACCTCGCCGGAACACTGGGCGACACCCGGATCGTCGACCGGGGGCTGTTCTGGCTCAAGGGCTTCCCCGACCGATGGCGACTCTTCGAGGTGCTGTGGAGGGACAAGGCGGCCGACGGGGAGAGGGTCACCAGGGAAACCCGGGCCGCCTCGGCTGCCGCCTTCGACACCACGTACCGCTCGGGCCCAGGGTCCCGTGGTGGGGCGGGCCCGCGAGCTGGAGGTCGTTTCCCAGCAGCTGCTGGCCACCCCGGCCACCGGGCTCACCGGCGGTGGTCCTCGAAGGTGAGGCCGGCATCGGCAAGACCAGGATGCTGGAGGCCACCGCCCAGCTGGCCTCCGAGCAGGAGCAGCCGTTCTTCGTCCTCGACGTGGCCGCCGACGAAGAGCTTCGGGGCCCGTTCCTCCTCTTTCGCTCCCTGCTCACCTCGCCCCAGATGGCGTCGGTCGCCCGGGAAGCCAGGGCCGGCGAGCCGCTCGAGGCGGCGCAGGAGGCGATCTCGGGACGTAGCCAGCGCATGGAAGGCCTCTCCCCCCAGGAGCAGATGCTGCGCACCTTCGACGAGGTGGCCACCACCATCCTCGCCCTCACCCGGGAGCGACCCGTCCTCCTGATGCTCGACGACCTGCAATGGGCCGACGACGACAGCATCCAGCTGATCCGCTACCTGGTGCGGACCATGGGATCCGCCCCCCTCTTCCTCCTCATCAGCCTCCGCCCCTACTCCGACTCGTCCACCGGTGGGGCCTCCAAGCTGATCGCCGACCTGGACCGGATGCGGGTGACCCAGGTGCTCCGTCTGCAGACGGCTGACCGAGCGTCAGAGCGGAGAGCTGTTGGAGAGCCTGCTCGGTGCCCCGGCCGACGAGTCGACCGTGAACAGCCTCCACTCCCGATCCGAAGGGGTCCCCTTCTTCCTGGAGGAGCTGACCCGGGCCTATCGAGAGGCCGAGGCCCTGCAGCTGATCGACGGCACCTGGACCCTGACCAAGCTCAGCGGGCCCGCAGTCCCCTCCTCGATCCAGAGCCTGGTCGAGCGGAGGCTGGCCCAGCTCACCGAGGACTGCAGATCGCGACTCGCCGACGCCGGGGTCCTGGGCCGACGATTCCGGCTGGCCGACCTGGCCCGGGTCCTGACCCGGATCGATGGAGGTACACCCTTTCGGAATTGCAGGTCGGCGAAGACCTGCGCAACGCGGTCGACCTGGGCCTGATCGTGGCCGAGCGAGCCGGCACCGGATACGACTACTCCTTCTCCCACGACCAGATCCGGGCCTCGCTCCTCGCCTCACTCCCCCGGCAGCGAAAGCGGGACATCCACCAGGCGATCGCAGAGCACCTGGCGGCCGAGGGCGGGGACGCAGAGCCTGTCCATGCTTGCCCATCACGCCCTCGAGGCCGGAGACCAGGCGCTGGCGATCGACAGTGCGCATTCGGGCGGCGCAGACCGCGGTCGCGATGTCGGCGCCCGAAGAGGCGGTCCGTCTCATCGACGCCACCCTCCCCGCCGCCTCCGACCCCGAGAAGCGGATCGAGATGCTCCGGATCAAAGACGACGCCCTCGCCGTCCTCGAACGAGGGGTGGAGCGGATGGCCAATCTCGCCGAGATGACCGCCCTCAGCGGGGCGGTCGCCTCACCGGCCCTCGACGCCGAGGTGAGGCTGCGACGGGCCTCGGCGGCGCGGGCCAGCGAGGACTTCGACCTGGCTGCCGAGCTGGCCCAGGCGGTGTGTGTCGCCGCCGAGGACTCCGGTGACCGGCGCCTCGAGCTGTCGGCGTGTCTCGAGCTGGGACAGGCCATCACCAAGTCACCGATCGGTGAGGGATACGTCACCGCCGTGGAGGTGGACGTCGATGCGGCCGAGGACGCCTACCAGCGTGCGCTGGGGATCGCCCGTGAGATCGGCGCCCGCTCCCAGGAAGCCGACGCCCTCCGCGAGCTGGCGATGATCGCGGCGGGAAGGTGAAGCACTGGCCGCCATCGGTCTCGCAGGAGGACGGAACCTCGAAGCTCGAGATCCTGATGCAGGCACCGGATCTGTTCGCCACGACCAAGGACCTGGCCGAGCAGGCACTCCACATCTATGAGGAGATCGGCGACCAGCAGGGCTCGATGTCGGCGCTGATCACCCTGGCCTATGCCCACGTCGCCGATCCGACAGCCCAGGGGATGGCCGGTCGCATCGAGCACGTGCGAGCCCTGCATCTCAGCCGAAAGGGCGAAGTCACCGAGAGTCAGTCGGCCGTCGACGAAGCCCAGGGGCTCTTCGCCATCGCCACCTACGCCCGGCTCAACGTCCAGCCCGGGCTCGCCCTGCTGCGAGGACGTGAGGCCTTCGACGCGGCTCGGGCCATCGGCGACCGCTGGCTGGAAGCCCTGGCCGCCGGCGGGATGGCGATGACCTGTCTTCAGGTGGGCGGCGACGACGAGTGCGTCGCATGGCTCGACCGGGCCGCGACCGCGGCGATGGCGGTGGCCTCGACCTCGATGGCCCGACGGCTGGAGATGTGGCGCGGAGCCCACGCCGCGGCCCTCGACGACGTCGAAGAGATGAGTCGCCACTTCCGGCGCGCCGCCGAGCTGGCCGGGCAGAGGAGTCCCGGCGAGCGATGCGAGGCATTGGCAATTCTCGGCTTCGAATACGCCCGTATCGCTGCATTCAAACGGTGACACCACCCTCCTCGAACCGGCCCGAGAGGCTGCGAATGAGGCGACTGGAGCTCTCCCGTCAGCTGAAGGGTCAGCTCCCCTGGGGGGCGTTGGCCCATGCCGCTCTGGCCCTGGTCGCCGAGGCGGAGGGAGATCCGGCCACTGCAGCAGACGAGGCTCGCAACGCCCTCGACATCGACGGGGAGACCTATCTCATCTACTTCGTGCCCATCCTCTGGGTGGCAGCCCGGATCCTGATCGTCGGTGACCAGCCGGAGGCGGCCAGTCTCAGCGCCCAGATCATCGCCGGGATCTCCTACTTGGGCATGTCCCTCGGAGACGCCGAGCTGCGGGACAAGTGGTTCGCCACCCCCATGATCGCGGAGGTGGCCAGGATCGTTGGCTTCGACCCGGCCGAGTCGCTCGGCTACCGACGAGGCGGGAGGGCCGGCGTTGACGGAGGACGACCTGGCGCTTCTTCGTGAGCTGGCCTCGGGGTCGTCCGACCGAAGCCCGGAGGTCGACGACCTCCTGGCCAGGCTCGGGGTGGCCACCGAGAACGAGGCGATCGAGTATGCGATCAAGGCCGGTGTCACATGGCAGTGAGGGTCGTCATCGACCGGCGGCGCTGCATCGGCGCCGGCACCTGCATCGTCCTCGCCCCGTCGGCCTTCCAGTGGAGAAAGGGCGACTTCCTCAAACCCGAGCTCGTCGATGCAACCACGGTCGACGAGGACACGCTGCGGGAGGTCGCCGCGGCCTGCCCCACCCAGGCCATCGTCCTCGAGGAAGTCATCGAGTCTATGTCAGGCAGTCTCGCCGGCTGACAGACCCTCCGGCGGCTCGCCGATGATCTCGGTCAGACGCTCAGACTCTGCCGCGAATCCGCCGTGATCGACCCTTCCAGGTCGATCTGGCAGTCGACCGACCGGCTGATCAGACACGCCCGCTCCGCCTTGTCGAGGAGACGCCGGGCCCTGTCGATCTGGTCAGGGTCGGCGATGACGATCTCCGGGCGGAGAGTGACCCGATCGATCCGGTAGAGGCGGTCCTCGGCCCGGATCAGCCGGCCGCTCGCACGATCGCCGTACTCCAGGACCTCGACACCCGACAACTCGGCGATGGCTCGGAAGGTGGTCATGAGGCAGGCAGCCAGCGAGGCCACGAAGAGATGCTCCGGGCTCCACACGCCGTCAGGCCCGTCGAACTCGGGTGGGGAAGCCACCTCCAGCTCAGGAAGACCGTCCGCCGCTGCGGCCAGCCGTCCACTCTTGATCCCGGTCGAGGTGATCTCGACCCGGTAGTCGTGTGTTTCAACCATGACCCACTTCTACCCGACCTGGGATCCGCCGACACCGGCCATCGGTCCGTATCAACAGGGAGGAAAGTCCCATTGAGGCCAGGGTCAGTCGTGACCGTTCGCGCAGTTCAGGGGGATACCCGGTCCGCGACCGATGAGCAGCCAACGGTATCGAGGATGTCGAGCAGATCTCGCTGTGCCGAGACGAGCATGGAATGCTCTACGTCCAGCTCGATCATCTCGGCGCCACAATGCCGGGCGGACGCTCGCTGATGACCCGGGGCCAGCACCCGGTCGCGACCCGCCACCACCCAGGTGGTGTCGGGCAGGTCGAGATCGGTCCAACCCCGCGCATCGAAGCGACGCAGGGCGGCCGACGCCTCACGGAGCCTTCCACTGAGAGGGCGCTGGGTGTAAGCCCAAGCTATGTGAGAAGCCACTTCCGGAGCATGACGCAGCTCCGCATGCTGCCTATGGATCAAAACCGGCGAGCCGTTCGCCAACAGATATGGGGCCATCGCCACGATGGCCCGAAGCCGGGGCCGTCCCCAGTACACCGAGGTGGCCATCGCCACCAGGCCGGAGAACCGACCGGGGTCGGAGCCCCGCAGTGCGGTCAATACCACCGGGCCACCCATCGAGTGGGCCACGAGCACGGGGCGGATCAGGCCTGAGTGCTCGATGACGCGGTTGACCGCCTCGGCGGCCAGCTCGAAGGTGAACGGCTGGTCGAGCGTGGAGCGACCGTGCCCGGGAAGGTCGACGACTGCCAGCGTCCGCGCCGAGGTGGCGATCAACGGCCACCAGGTCGAGTCGGCGGTCCTCCCCCATCCGTGCACCAGGACCAGGGCGGGCCGATCGGGGTCTCCCTCACGCCACCGATAGGCGACAGTCCCCCACGAAGTTGCGATCTCGCGGCATTCCCCCGGCAACGGGGGAGCCTCCGACGGGTGGCTGTTCACCGCCCGAACAGTCTGTCGGTGTCGCCGCCAGGCCAACCCGACGGCCACCGGCACCGAGACCAGGGTGAGGGCCTTCGAGTGGTTCATCCATGTGTAATCGGCGTGGGCCTGCGTTTGGGTTTATGGCGAGCACGGACCATCCGAATTGGGCCCTCAGGGACTAGTCCAGCATGCAGGGCAGGTCAGGGTTCTTTCCCCAACTCCCTATTCCAAGAAGTTCTCCAGCGGCCAGGTGTACGGTCCCTGGTGGAGTCCTGCTCGGGTGGGGACGCCGAAAGGGAGACAAGAACGAGCACCAGGACGGTGAGCGATGCTCCAGACCCTTTCATCCGGGTCTTAGGTCCGCTCGAGGTCGTCTCTGAGGCCGGACTGGCCCATCTGGGTGGGCCCAAACAGCGAGCGGTGCTGGGCATGCTCACCGTCCGGGCAGGGCGGGTGGTCACGACCGACCAACTCGTGGACGGCATCTGGGGCGACTCCCCACCGACCGCGGTGTCGTCCTCGATCCACAGTTACATCTCCACCCTGCGCACCGTGATCGATTGGCCGATCGAAAGACATGGGTCCGGCTACATGCTCGATGTCGATCGGGCTCGCATCGACGCCAACCTCTTCGAGGACGCGTTGGATCAAGGTCGACGGGGATTGGTC
The DNA here is from genome assembly GCA_963725075.1 of uncultured Acidobacteriota bacterium. Taxonomy (GTDB): domain Bacteria; phylum Actinomycetota; class Acidimicrobiia; order Spongiisociales; family ZC4RG35; genus JARDZU01. The sequence goes on along the minus strand of CAVRXA010000009.1, from coordinate 63,682 downwards.
GCCAGCCCGTCGGCGTCCGCCGACGAGTTGCGGAAGGCGCTGGCCTTGTGGAGGGGCCGTGCCTATGCAGACGTCGCAGACTTTCCCGGCCTCGAGGACGAAGCGCGCCGGCTGACCGATCTGCGTCTGTCAGCCGTCGAGGTCCGGATCGAGGCCGATCTCGCCTTGGGACGCCATTCCGCAGTGGTTGGCGAGCTGGAGGCGCTGGCAGCCGAGAACCCTTTTCGAGAGTCGCTCCGAGCCAAGCACATGCTGGCCCTCTACCGGGACGGGCGCCAGACCGACGCTCTCCGCGCCTATCGACGAACCCAGAACTACCTACGCAAAGAACTCGGCGTCGAGCCCTCCCCTGAGCTGGCCGAGCTCGAGGAGCGAATCCTCAACCACGACTACACCCTGATCCACAGCAATGAGGTGGTCAGCGAGAAGGTCGCCCTCTTGTTCACGGACATCGTCGATTCCACTCTGTTATGGGAGGCGAACCCGGAGGCGATGCAGACCGCCCTCGCCCGTCACAACCACATCATCCAATCCGCCATCGAGACCGCCGGTGGCACCGTCGTCAGTAGCTTGGGCAACGGGTTCATCGCTGCCTTTGCCGAGCCATCGCAGGCGGCTCGGGCGGCCCTCGATGCCCAGCAGGCGATCACCGCCAGCGACTGGAACCCTCTCGAGTTCCGGGTCCGGATGGCGATCGACACCGGCGAGGTGGAGAAACGTGGCGGCGACCTGTTCGGACCGCCGATGAACCGCGGGTCCCGTCTCCTGGCCGCAGCCCACGGAGGACAGATCGTCTTGTCGAACGACGCTCAGAGAGCGGTCAGCCGTGATGCCGGCACCCAGGTGAAGAGTCTGGGCGAGCATCGGTTCCGGGGGCTGGGCACTCCCCAGGCGGTCCACCAACTGGTAGCGGAAGGCCTTCCCAGCAACTTTCCAGCACTGAACACCGCCCGGGGATCCATCGACTTCGATCGCAGCTTTGGTGACTCCATCCGGGGATACGAACTGCGGGAGCAGATCGGACAAGGTGCATTTGCCACTGTCCACCGCGGTTATCAGCCCTCGATTGGCAGAGAAGTGGCGATCAAGATCGTCAAGCCCGAGTTCGCCAACCATCCGGCTTTCATTCGCCGGTTCGAATCCGAGGCCCGGTTCGTGGCAGGGCTCGAACACCCTCACATCGTCTCGGTTTACGACTACTGGCGGGACGCCGACGGGGCCCATATCGTCGAGCCCTACCTGGCCGGTGGCAGCCTGGCCGACGGGACATTCGCCACCATGTCCATGGCCGAAGCAATCAAGATCGCCTCGCAGGTCGGATCGGCCCTTTCCTACGCCCACCGGCATGGGGTGCTGCACCGCGATGTGAAACCCGCCAACATCCTTCTCGATACAGACGGCAATGCCTACCTGGCCGATTTCGGAATGGCCGCCCGTGCCGTCGAGGCGGCCACAGGGATTCAGTCGAAGTCCGTCGGATATCGCGCCCCCGAGGATCGCAACGGCGGGGCCGTCGATGTCCGCTCTGATCTCTATGGGCTGGCGGCGGTGATGGCCCATCTTCTCGTCGGGGGCCCACCCGAGCGTCTCGACCTCGGCGCTCTCGACGGGCCGTTACACGATGTGCTCGCCCGCGGCCTGGCTGTCGATCCCGAGGACCGATATGACAGCGTCGACGTTTTTCTCGCCGACCTCCTGGCGCCGGTGGGGGAAACCGAATCTGGCCGAACCAAAACGACGCCTCGCAACCCCTACAAGGGTCTGGCGGCCTTCACCGAACAAGATGCAGCCGACTTCTTCGGCCGATCCGATGAGATAGAGCGGCTGGTCGACCTGGTCAGCGAAAACCGGATCTCGGCAGTCATCGGCCCGTCGGGGTCGGGCAAGTCCTCGCTCACCCTGGCCGGTCTGTTGCCGACACTCGCCGCTAGTGCCGTTCCGAGATCGGAGACCTGGATCAGCGTGCGAGCCGTGCCAGGCGGTTACCCATTCGACGAGCTCGCCATCGCCCTCGGCGCCCTCTCCACCGAACCACTCTCGGTTCTCGCCACCGAGCTCGCCTCCCCCGACGGCAGAGGAGTCCTCCGGGTCGCCAAGCGAATCAGTCAGGAACTGGAGGGCGACCTCTTCATCGTCATCGATCAATTCGAGGAGCTCTTCACCCTCGTCGCCGAGGACGACGTCCGGAAGACCTTCGCCGCCGCCCTAGTCACTGCCGCCCGGGACCCTTCGAGCCGGGTCAGGATCCTGCTCACCCTGCGGGCCGACTTCTTCCATCAAGTGATGACCCAGCCATCGCTGGCTCCCATCATCGGACGAGCCCATCTCGCTCTCACCAGCCTCGACGCCGGCGGTATCCGTCAGGCCATTGTCGAGCCGGCCACCCGCGCCGGCCTCCGGTTCGAGCCCGGCCTACCCGAGAGGATCGTTGCCGATGTGAAGGATCAGCCGGGAAGCATGCCCCTGCTCCAGTTCACCCTCGACCGTCTCGCTGCTTCGGCTACTGACGGGCTCATCACCGACCACGCCTACGTCGAACTCGGCGGGGTGAAAGGGGCTTTGGCCGAACGGGCTGAGGCGACCTTCCAAGGTCTCACCGCCAGTCAGAAACAAGCGGCCCAACAGATATTCACCCGGCTCCTCTCCGTTTCAGGAGAGGCCGACGACGTTCGACGCCGGGTGAGGATGACCGAAATCGAATCACTCGGTCTGGCCCCGGGCGACCTCGAAGCGGTCATTGCGGGCTTCGGCAGGGAACGACTGCTCACCTTCGACGTCGACTCCACGACTCGCGGCGCCACTGTCGAGGTAGCCCATGAAGCGATTCTGCGAGAGTGGCCGACGCTCCGAGCCTGGGTTGATTCTCGGCGTGAATCACTCCTCCTCCAACGCCGCTTTCAGGTTGCCCTCGCCGAGTGGGAGGAGTCGGACCAGAACCCAACCAATCTGCTCACCGGTGGGCGGCTCAGCCAATACGTGGAGTGGGCGGCAGGGGAGGATGTCACCCTGGCGGCAGCCGAGACGGAGTTCTTGCACGCGTCCGTCGACCAGGCCGCCAACGATGCAGCCAACCGTCGAGTCCGTCGGCGCCGGATCACGGGCGGGTTCGCCGCCGCCGCGGTGGTTGCTTTGCTGCTGGCGATCGCCGCCTTCATCCAGCGGGGCCAAGCTGTCGAGAACGCCGCCCTGGCCGGGGCCCGCCAGGTGATCCTCGAGGCCGAGAAGAGTCTCAGCACCGACCCCGAGCTCAGCATGCTGCTCGCGCTGGAGTCGATGGAAGCATTCCGAGCGGCGGGTATAGACCCGCCCGCCTCTGCCGTGGCGGTGCTGAGGCAAGGGCTGGCCGCCTCGGCTGCGGTGAAGAGGTTCCCGGGCGGCGGCTTCGTCGCGGTCAACGGGGATGGCACCCTGCTCGCCACCTATGGCGACGGGGAGGTGGTGGTGGTTCGAAGCATTGCCTCGGGAGACGTCCTGGAGACCCTGGGACGTCCCGGGGCGTATCCCGTCGGGGCCAACTTTGGGCCCGGTGACGTGCTGGCTGTCGCCTACAAAGGAGTCGCCCAGCCGGTGCGGGTATGGACCGACTGGCACCAGCCCGACTCGTTCGTCGACCTCGGGCCGGACGCAACATCTGCTCCCACGTTCGCTGAAGATATGCAGTGGAGTCCTGATGGCGATCTCGTCGCCATCGCCGGGCGCGAAGTCTGGTCAATGACAGAGCCAGACAGGAGATACGCAATAAGCGGCAACGCCGCCTTTTCGACCGACGGCCGACTGGGCATCCTTGACTATCCCGGAGGGAGAGCTCCGGTCGTTCGCGTGGTCAACGCGAAGACCGGTGATGAGCTCCAGACGATCAACCTCGACGTGCCCTTCGATCCCGATTGGCACAGTTTTTCCCCCGATGGAGGACGCCTCGCCATCTCGGATCCGTTCAACCTGGCAGTAGTCGACGCCCGAACCGGGGCACTTGTCTGGCATACCGAAGCGCTGTCCCGGGTGGGTCCTCCACTCTGGTTCAGCAGCGGGGAGCGCATCCTGGTAGGCGGGGAAGGGGGTCTGGCAGTGGTGGATGCTGTCTCGGGGAACGTGGTCCGTGAACTGCCGGGCCACCAAGGCGCCGCTTTCTCCTACGCCGCCGTGCCTGGCACGAAGCTGATCGCCTCGGCGGGAGAGGTGGACGGCGAAACCATCATCTTTGACGTCGGAGACACCCGCTTCGAAGTGGGAGGCTTCACTTCGTCGTCTCCATCACTCGACAACTTGGGGTTTGTCGACGGTGGCTCCAGCCTCTGGGCAAAGAATGGCGGCGTCTTAGAGTCTGGTGCCATCATCGATGCGGTCACCGGCGACTTGGAGGCGTCTTTTCCAGCAGGCGCTTTCCACGTTTCGCCCAACGGCAGGTTTTCCGCGTGGACCGACGCCGAGGGCCGGTCTGTTCTCGGGTCGAACTCAGACGGACGAGCGGTTTTCGTGGCGCCTGACGGGTGGGAAATTTGGGGGATTTCCAACGACGGATCGCTGGCCGTCGTCAGCGGTCCCTCTACCCGAGTGATGCGGACCACCGATGGAAGTGTGGTAGCCGAACTGGATACGGGAGGCGGGACTGACAGCGCCATCTTCTCTCCAGACCTGAGGTTCGTCGTAACCACCAACGACGGTGAGGACCCCGATGCCTACCCGGGCACGCGGATATTCGATGTGTCCAGCGGGGACCTTCTTGGGAGCATCGGCCAGATGGGTGGATTTTCGAGTGGATTCACTCCCGATGGCAGCAAGCTCGTCGTTGGAGGCGGCGACGGCCAACTCAGGATCTTCGATTTCGCTGAGCTCCGAGCTGGCCTTGATGAACAGCAGGCCCTTCTGCGCAGCATCGCTGCCCACGAATCCTGGATCCTGGAGGTCGTTGTCTCGCCGGAAGGATCGATGGCATACAGCCGGGCCTGGGACGATCCAGGGAAGCTCTGGGACCTGGCGACGGGCGAAGCTCTCGGCGACTTCGGCGAACCCAATTCCGAGTATCCGCCTGCTGCCGCCTTTCATTCCACCGAGCCATGGCTATATGTGACCGTTGGCAATAGCCGGGTCGCTATCTACACCCTCGACACCGATGAGCTCGTGGAGATCGTGAGGTCACGCCTCACTCGCGGCTTCACCGAAGAGGAATGCCAGCTCTATCTCCAGCGGGCGTGCAACGACGACGCGTGACACCAGACCGTCCCGAGTCGTAGTCGACTTGAGAATCCCTTGGAACCTGGCTGTCTTATGGGAGAACCAGCGCGGCTGGACTCCAAGGACTCGCCAAGCCCGCGGTCGTAGATAGGACGCATCACCAGGTCGGTGGCGCGTCTCTCTACGAAAGGGCATTGAGATGAAGAACAGGTATCAACGTTGGTCGGTGTTGGGTGTGGCACTGGCCATGACGGCATGTACATCCGGCGAGGCGGGATCCCAATCGTCCACACCGCCAACCACCGCCCCGGCAGCGCCGGCAGCAACGACCACACCGGCTTCGGCCGAACCAACCGTGATCGTTCCTTGGGGTGGGCCCGGTCCCCGATCCCACCTCACCGTGATGCTCCCTGATGGCTGGGATGCAACAGAGGGATTTGTCATCAAGGGCGACGACGCCGACGTACCCCCCACCTTCATGCGGTTGGGCTCTTCGGTGGTGGCCAACATCTACTCCGAGCCCTGCCAGGACAATCTGCTCGACCCACCTTTGGGGCCGACAGTCGATGACCTGGCCACTGCCTTTGCAGACGCTTGGGGAACCAACGCCACCACCCCGACCGAGGTGACCCTCGACGGGTTCGTCGGCAAGCAAATGGTCCTGACCGTGCCGGCGGACGTGGACTTTGCCGATTGCGTCACAGAGCGCTACATGGCCTGGAGGGACACCGGCGGCGGTGATCGCTGGTACCAAGGGCCCGGCCAGATCCAGGAGTCATGGATCGTCGATGTCGAAGGGGAACGGCTGCTGATCGAGGCCAGCTATTTCCCCGGGCTATCACCTGAAAACCGAGCTGAGCTTCAGCAGGTCATCGATTCCATCCAGATCGAGCCCGAGTGAGCCCGACTCCCCCTTCCGTCGATCGAACGTCGGTCGACAAGTCGCAGATAACCCGAGGAGGTGCCATGCGACGAATACTGATTGTGCTGATGACGATTGGGCTGCTTGCGGCCCTGGCCATTCCGGTGGTGGCCCATGGGGGAAGCCATCACGAAGGCGACCACGACGATCTGACCGGGCTGAAGGGAGCCACGGCCTCCTTCCATTCGATGACGGCAGTGGAGAAGGCCGGCTACCAGCTCGGATACATCGCACCCTTTCTGCTCAATGGCTGCATCGCCCACCCGACCCAAGGAGCCATGGGGTTCCATTGGTTCAACCACGACAAGATCCACGACATCGAGATCGACCCGCTCAGTCCGGAAGCGATGGTCTATGCCCCACGTGATGACGGCAAGCTCAAACTCGCCGCGGTCGAATGGGTCGTGCCGCAAGGGCTGTGGGAGGCAGAACATGGGGTCGGCGCCGCCCCTCCAACGGTGTTGGGACACGAGATGCACATCCTGAACCCGGCCCTTGGCTGGTACGTGGCCCACGCCTGGGTGTGGATGGACAACCCCTCCGGAGTCTTCGCCGACTGGAACCCCAACGTCGACTGCAGCTGACACCCGCCTCACTTCGACCAAATGGAGAGCCTCCTGCATGCAGGAGGCTCTCCTACATCCTTAGCTCTCGAAGCGTCTCCCCGTTCTGTGGTCCGCCGTTTCCGCCTCGTGCAGCGCCTCCTGATGGTCACCGCTCAAGTCGGCGGCGAGGAACTCCTCGGTCTCGGGAATGGCGATGTGCAGCTCGGACTCGACGTGGATCCCGACCTCGAGAGATCCAGCGTCCATGTCGAGCACATGGCCGCCGAGGCTCCGATCCTCGGAGATGAAATGGAAGTGATAGCCGGGCACATTGACTGCACGGGCATAGAGCGGCGCCCAGAACCCGACCAGGGTGCCCTCCTCCTGGACGAGGGTGAACTCGCTCTGGTGAGCGGTGGCCTCCAGAAGGTTCTCGCCCGATTCGGCGGCGCAGGCGGCGCGCAGCGACAGCCTTTCGAATCGGCCGGTGGCCCGGATCCCGACAAACAGGTTTTCCGACGGTCGCGACCCATCCAGCGCTCTCGTCAGATCAGCCAATGAGCCCGGGCCCGTTGGCAGGCTCAGATCGGGGCGGAAATGGGTGACCACCGCGAAGGGGACACGGGCATCGTCCGGCGGTGAGGTGACCACACCGCCGCCCGTGGCCCGGTGGCAAACGCCGTCGAGCATGATCAGCTCTCCGTCGAGACCGTCGAACGTCCCCAGTCCGAAGTCGCCATTTCGCTTCAGGTCCCGGACAGTGACCGCCCCTTGGAACACGCCCTGGACCAGAGCATTGGAGGTCGAGACCTGGAACAAGGAATGGCGTTCGAGGTCGAAGGCGGTGGCGAGGGCACGATCGACCACCGTCGACAATGAGTCTCCGGTCTGCTCGGACTCGTCCGACAACGCCCGCCAGACACTCTCGGACACCTCGGCGTTGAGTCGTGGGGCCACCCGGTTGAGCCTACGCAGGTGGTCTCGCGGCCTCCGACGGCGTGATCACTGTATGTAGTGACCGAACAGGTTGCCCGCGGTGTCCAAGCAGACCTCGAACGGAAAATCGCCCAATTGATGCCACGTGTCACGGGCCATCTGCCAACCCGGGTCAGGGAAAGGCACCCTCAATCCTGAAAACGGGTCATACGTCGAGAACCCGCCCACCTCGTGCCAGGCGATGTAATAGCCATCACCAAACGGTCCGTACTCAATCTCCGGGGATGGCAGGGTGAACCCATCGACGAGCAGCGGGCATCCGAGGGCCACTGGAACCGTCGTATCCGGAACCGTCGTATCCGGAGCCGTCGTCACCGGTACTGTCGTGTCCGGAACCGTACTCTCCGGGACCGTCGTCGGACCCGTCGTCGAACTGGCCTCAGAAGCGGCCCCCAACAGGGTCTGTGCGAAGACCACCGCGAACAGCAGGAACACGGTGAGCCCGGTGCCGACAACCACCCCGGTGCGCTTCTTGGTTGGGGTCGGAGGCGTCGGAGCCGGGATGGGAAGCGGAGTCGATGATGCGTCCGAGGTCGCCGGCGGTGGAGTCGGCTCCTGTGCAGAAACAGGCGCCAGCAGGGTGTCGATCTCGGCGGCGACGCTCTGGGCGAGGTCGAGTCGACCGCGGAGGGCTCGGAGCAAGTCGACGGCGTCATCCCGGTCGTCCTCATTGCCGAAATGGTTCTTGAGCTCGAGAAGCAATGATTGCTGCTCTGCGAAAGAGAGGGAATCCGCGCTGACCTGTTCCCGATAGTGCCCGAAGTAGGAAATGGGCACCGCCGGGGGCGCCGGCAGTGGATCAGGGAGCGCCGGTGCTGAAGGTGCCGCGTCGAGGGCGTCGCGAAGAGCGAGCACACCGTCAGGGGTCCGGCCGACGTAGTCGACGACCTGGGCGTCTGCGATGACCCGGGGCGCTTGTTGGATGCTGACTTCGCCCACCTTGATCGGGAGCAGGGGACGGCCCAGAGCCTGGGCATATTCCAGTTCACGAAGGCAAGGTCTGGAGCCAAGCGAGGATGCGCTGAGTGCGAACACATATAGGTCGCACGTTCGAATCTGCTTGAGGATCTCCTCCCACCAGGCCTGTCCGCCGGTGAGGTCTCGATCGATCCACACCTGGCGCTGGGAGCCTTCCAGGTCATCGCCGAGCTGGGCCACTGTCGACCCATCCTCACGGGCGTAAGTAATGAAGATGCGCACCTTTCCCCCTCTCCACGGATTCGGCACGGTCCGGATGCTGCTGTCGTTTCCTCAACCAAGAGCCGACGAGGAGGTACCAGATACAAGAAAGACCCTCCTCGGACCGGCGCATGCGCTGGGCACACTGTTACTTTCGCCTCTAGGCGCCGAGCGCCGCCTAAGCGACGATTGCTACGTCGTGAGAAGTCGAAGACTGGAGGCGCGCACGATGACCGATTCTGCGACCACGGAAGTTCGCCTGCCCGAGGACAAGCCGCCCGGGTGGGCCAACTCGATTATGAAATGGGCCGTTACCACACCGGGTATCCAGAGCTGGGTGGGTCAGGGAGTCGCCCTGCTCAGCTTCATAGGACGGAAGACGGGCAAGCAGTATGCGATCCCCGTCAGCTATCAGCGGGAAGACGACATCGTCACCGTGATCACCAAGCGCCAGCGCAAGTGGTGGCACAACTTCGAGACGCCACTCGAGGTAGAGCTGAGACTGGCCGGCCACGAGTACCGAGGTCTGGCCGAGGTCCGACCGAGTGACGACGAGGCGCTCGAGTTCATGACCCACTACCTGGAGAAGCGGCCCATCGACGCCAAGGCCTACGGGTTGAAGAAGGACGAGGTGACCAGGGAGAAGATCGCCAGGATCATGCCTCACATCGTGGTGATCCGGATCGAGGTCACACCGGTCGACTGAGTTCGCGAGACCCATACTCGGTGAGTTGGAACGGGCTTTCGCCTATCCCAGGCTGAGCAAGCACACCCATCGCGCCGAAGCCGCAGCCTTCCTCGATCTCCTCAGCCGAAGTGCAGTGCTGGTGGACGACCCGGAACTACTGCCGAGCGTTTCTTCTCCCGATCCCGACGACAACTATCTCATCGCACTCGGAGAGACCTATCGGGCCGTCCTGGTGTCCGGTGACCAGGACCTCTTGTCCCTTGCGACGCTTATCCCGGTTTTTACGCCGAGGGCGTTCCTTTCCCAGCTCTGACCCGGCAAGGGACCCAGGTCTAATTCAAACCGACCTCCCCTAGGTCCCCCACCACCACATCTGAGCCTGCTCCCTCCAGCGCCTCTCGGTTGTCGACCCGATCCACTCCGATCACGCCACCGAATGTGCCGGCGCGGCCCGCCGTCACCCCGGACACAGCGTCCTCGACCACGATCGATGCCGACGGTTCCACCTCTATCCGTGACGCCGCCTCGAGGAAGATCGCCGGATCGGGCTTGCCGGACAGGCCGAGTCGAGCCGACTCGTTACCGTCTACTAGCGCATCGAAGGCAGCCGGATCGACGCCGGCCGACCCCAGTACCGCCGCAGCGTTCCGGCTGGAGGTGATGAGGGCTACGCCCATGCCGGCCCCTCGAAGCTGATCGATCAGATCCAGCGCGGACCGATAGGGCTCGACCCCACCCTCGGCCAGAGCCTCGAGGAACATTTCGTTCTTCCTGTTGCCGACGCCGCAGATGGTCATCTCCTTGGGTGCGTCGTCGGGCGTCCCCTCGGGCAGCTCGATCCCCCGTGACGCTAGGAAGTCCCGCACACCGTCGTATCTCGGCTTGCCGTCGACGTGGGTCAGGTAGTCGCTCCCCTCATCAAACCGGGGAGCATCCGACCCGGTCTCGTCGAGGAAAGAGTCGCACGTCTCCTTCCAAGCTTTCCGATGGACCGGGACCGAGACGGTGATCACCCCGTCCATGTCGAAGATCACCGCCCGGCAGCGATCGATGTCGATGACCACCTTCCCGTCTTCGACCCGGACCAGCGGGCTCAGCCCTTTACCCCGGTGGCGGCGACCCCCTGGACGAAGTGACGCTGGAAGGCGAAGAAGACGATGGCGATCGGGATGGTGGTGATCAGAGTGCCGGCCAGGATCGTGTTCCAGGGCTGCGCCTCACCGAACGACGCCCGGAGATTGGCCAACCCCAGCGGCAGCGTGGCGAGCTCTGGAGCGCCAGGCACTGCGATCAGCGGGTGGAGAAACTCGTTCCAGATCCCCTGCACCGAGAGGATGGTGAGGGCAATCAGCCCGGGGGCCGCCAGCGGAAGCATCACTCTCGAGAAGGTCTGCCAGGCCGAGGCGCCATCGATGCGCCGCCGCCTCGATCAGCTCGTCGGGGAGCTGTTCGAAGAACTGCTTCATCAAGAAGATGGCGAAGGCATCGAACATCAGCGGGACGATCAGACCGGCGTAGCTGTTCAGCATGCCCAACTGCTTGAGAATGAGGAACTTGGGGATCAACAGCACCACCCCCGGCACCATCAACAGCACGATGATCAGTGCCGAACAGAATCTGCTTGCCGGGATAGGCCATCTTGGCCAAGGCGTAGCCGGCCAGGAGGCGAGGAACACCCGGCCCAACGTGGCGATCACGGTCACCACCGTCGAGTTGATCGCCCAACGCGGGATGTGCACGCTCTGCGGTGTTCAACCCCCTGATGCCGTTGAGCGTCCACCCCCCGTACTCCGGATCGGCCCAGAGCTGCACCGGATTGGCCTGGATGTCGGGCAGGGTCTTGAACGATGAGGCCAGCGCCAGGACGAAGGGGAAGATGAAGACCAGGGCGAAGAAGACCAGCACCGCGTAGCCGAGGAAACGACGCCAACTGCCACTCTCGCCCGGGGACCGAGGAATTCCCCCTTCCCCGCCTGCGGCGGTACTCCCCCCTACGGGGAGAAACGGTCGTCGCCATTACACGTCTCCTGTCGATTTGATCATCCGGCGCTGGATGAGGGTGAACAGCATGATCACAACGAGCAACAGCACGGCGATGGCGGCGGCGAGAGCGGCCTCGGAATTGCGGAACGACTGGAAGTACGATGAGGAAGGCCGGGGTCGATCGTCGTCTTCTGCGGGCCACCGAAGTTGGTGGCGTAGATCTGGTCGAAAACCTGCCAAGTGGAAATGAGCCCGATGGTGAGCACGAAGAAGATGGTCGGCTTCATCAACGGGACGATCACGTACCAGAAGGTCTGGAATGTCGAGGCGCCATCCACCTTGGCTGCCTCCTCCACCGACTCGGGGATCGACTGGAGCCCGGCGAGGAAGATCAGCATGAAGGTCCCGATCGTGGTCCAGGTGACGAGGAGGATGATGGCGAACATCGCAACGCTGGGGCCGGCGATCCACTGCCAGTAGGTCACCCCCATGAACTCGTTCTCGATCATCCAGACCGGCGGTTCCTCGACCCCGATCACCCCGAGTGCGTTGTGGAACAGACCGTTGGCGTTGTCCAACCAGTTGATCGTCTCGAAGGGGAGGATGGCGTTGATCGCCCCCTGAGTCTGGAACAAGAAGACGAAGATCAGGGTCACCGCGATCGAGCTAGTGATCGAGGGGAAGTAATACGAAGTGCGGAAAAACCCCTTCCCCTTCAGGAACTTGTTGTTGAGGATCACCGCCAGAACCAAGGCGATCGTGGTCTGCATCGGGACCACGAACAGCACGTAGTAGAAATTGTTGCGGATGGAGAGGGCGAAGTCAGTGCGGCGCACCCCGTCCTCGAAGAGCAGCTCGTTGTAGTTCTCGAACCCGATGTACTCGGTGGTGAACGGCGAGACCAGCCCGCTCCAGTCCCGAAGGCTCACCCAGGCGGTGAGCACGATGGGGATGGCGACGAAGACGAGCAGTCCGATCAGAGCAGGAGCGCTGAACAGCCAACCCAGACCTGACGCCGCCCTTGAGACGCATCCCTCGCCTGACGACGAGCGTGTCCGCCCGTGGAGCCCGCCTCCTACCAATACCGAGGGTTTGGCCGTCACGTCATCGGCACCCGGCGCGGCCGATACGACCCCATGGAGTCGTATCGCCGCGTCAAGACGCGGTTTCAACCGCCCAACACCCCCTCCCCCGCGGCGGTCGTGTCGGCGATCACCTGATCGATGGTCATGTTCCCGTCGACCACGCCCTCGAGCCCGGGGTTGAACACACTGAGCACGTCGCCGAAACCAGGGACGAACCCCCAACGCTGGGCAGTAATCGGCACCGGCCACGAAGGGCTCGAGGTCAGGATGGGCCGAGATCCACTGCTCGGCCACCGACTGACGGGCCGGCATCACACGTGAACGCCTCGGTCCAGGCCAGCGAGCCTTCCTCATTGGTCAGGGCAGTCGACCAACGCCCATGACGCCTCCGGGTTGGCCGCATCGGCCGCCACCCCGTAGCACACGGTGAAGGCGAAGGTGCCCGGGTCCGACCGGGCCGCTGGGCAGCTCGGCGACCGCGAAGTTGCGGTCGGGGAAGTCGGCTGTCATGGCCGGGGGCAGCCAGTTGCCCTCGACCACCATGGCCGCCTTGCCCTGCCCGAAGGCCTCACCTGCCCAGCCGGCAGTCGACCGCGCAGGCTTCACCGCGTAGCCGTCCTGATAGAGACCGGTCACGTACTCGAGCGCCTCCCGTGACTCGGGGGTGTCGAGAGTCATCGCGGTGTTGTCCTCGTTGGTCATGGCCGCCCCGTTCTGGAACATGAAGGCACCCCAACGGGGATACTCGACCCCCATGCTCAGACCGGCCTGGGCCGTTCCGGCCGCGATCGCGGCCGCGTCACCCGTGGTCAGGGTCTCGGCCGCGGCCGCCAGCTCCTCCCACGTGGTCGGCACCGCCACCCCGGCCGCTTCCAGGACGTCAGGGTCATAGACCAGCCCCAGCGTCGAGAAGTCCTTCGGCGGGCAGTACCAGGTGCCGTCGTAGGTGAACGCCTCCCGCAAGTGACGGGTAGATGTCGTCGGGGTTGCTCACCGCACCCTCGGGCACCGGGGCCAGCGCCCCGGCATCGGCCAGATCGGGCAGACGGAAGCTGTCGACGTAGAACACGTCGGGCGGGTCACCCGAGGTCAGCGCCGCCTGGAGGGCGACGTCGTACTCGGCCTGCGGCTGGAACGTGGCCATCGCCCCCGTCTCCTCGGAGAACTGGTGCGACCAGATCGCTCAGGGCCGCGTTCTCCGCGTCAGACGACGACCAGCCCCACAGGCTGAGCTCGACCCCCTCCAACGATGCGCCCTCTTCAGGGGCCATGGTCGTTGCTGCGCCGCCGCAGTCGGTCGTGGCCGCCCCGGTGTCACCGGTCGTGGTCTCGGCCGCACCGGCCGTTGTCGTATCCGCGCCCCCACCGTCGCCACAGGCGGCGATGAGAGCCATCAGGAGCACCAGGACCACGAAAGTCCTGTGTCTCATACTTATCCTCCTCCGTTGTGGTCGGCCCGTGGGGCTTCTGCCTCGCGGGCCGGCTTGCCTCCACGGACTTCCCTCTCGTGCCGGGTACCCCGGTGCACGAAGGAGAAGCCCAGGGAATCCCAATGATCCGGGAGCCGGGCGATGGTCTGAGGTCCGTCCTCGGTCAGATGAAGACCGCCGAACCCGACGAGTGCCGCCTGGAGCAAACCGCCCTGGGTGGCGGCGTGAATCCCGTGGTGCGAGTTCGACATCGAGTCTTCGAGATCGATGGCGGCGGCTCGGCGGAAGTAGTCATACGCCTGGTCGGGCCGCATCGCGATCGAGGCGGCGACCGAGTGCATGGCCAGGCTGAGCGAGGATCCATGATCGGTCCTCGGGCCGTAGTAGTCGAGGTTGGCCTCGACCAGATCCCGTGTCTGCAGGGCGTCGAGGAGCACGAGACCCATGACCACATCGGCCTGTTTGGTGATCTGGCTCCGCTCCAGTCGTTTCTCCCCGAAGATGGCATGAAGCGGCGCCAATCTCGGCTCGAACCGGGACAGGTCGACTTCCTCGAGGCCGAAGTAGCCGTCGTGCTGCTCGAAGACGCCGTCATCACGTGGCTCGGGGCTCGAGCTTCTCGGCCAGAGTGAGGAAGGCCTCCTCCCAGCCCGCGGGGAGCCCGAGACGCGAGACCAGGTCGTCGCGTCCCGCTCCATGTTCGACCGCGGTGCGGAGATGCCAGGCGGCCATGGCGTTGGTGAAGAAGTTGTCGTCGACCCCGACGTGGTACTCGTCAGGTCCGATCACATTGCGTAGGTGAGCCTGTCCCCCACGGTCGATCTCGGCCCGGTCCTGCCAGTAGCGGGCACCGTCGAGGGTCATCTCGGCTCCCTGCTCGGAGAGGAAGGCACGGTTGTCGGTCCACCTCACGTAGTGATCGACGGCGTAGGCGACGTCGGCGACGATGTGCTCCTCGATCTCACCGGTGCGGATCCGGACTCGCTCACCGTCGGCGGTCTCCCCCCAGTCCGGGGTCACCTCGTCACCGGTGCCGGCCGACTCCCAGGCGAAGAAAGCGCCGGCCCGCCCGTACCGGGCCGCCTTGCGACGGGCGCCATCGAGTCCCCGATAGCGGTAACCGAGATGGGCTCGGGCCAGGTCGGGCTGGGTCATCGTCAGATAGGGCATCGCGAAGATGTCGGTGTCCCAGAACACGTGGTGGCGATAGCCGTACCCGGAGAGGAGGCGGGCCCCCACTCCCGCCCCCTCTGAGGAACGTGGCGCCCCCCCGATGAGATGGAAGGCAGCAAAACGAAGCGCCTGCTCGGCGTATGTGTCGCCGGAGACTTCGATCTGGCTGGTCTCCCAGCGCCGGGCCCATTCGGCGGATGAAGCGGTGGCGACTTGGTCGAAGCCGTCATCGGGGATCTCCTCGCCCTCGTTCGCCCGCTGGTAACTGGTGTATTTGGTGAAGCCGAGCCACTCCCCTGGCGCCAGATCGATGGTGGCGCTGAGCCGGGGATGGCGGGCGTGATGGATCACCCCGAGCGGGCCGAGACCACGGACCACGGATGTCGCGGTCACCGATGCCTGACGGTCGTCTGACTGCGCTCGCATCCGGAGCCGGTCGGGTTCGGTTCGGGTCCATTCGACCCGGGTCCACGGCGCCCCGTACGGTCCCGTGATCGAGCCATCGAGCCCGGTCTCGACCCCGACCTGGATGTCCTCGGTGAGAGCGGTGACCTTCACCTCCATCGCCGCCAGACCAGGGCTGGCCATGGAGAGGAGACGGCGAAACTCGGCCCGGATGACACCGGTGCCCGGCCCTCGCCACAGAACCCGCCGGGTGAGGACACCGGTTCGGAGGTCGAGGACCCGCTCGTACCCGAGCGGGATTCGGTCGTCGAGACGAAAGCGCACACCATCGACGGTGATGGAGACGCCGGTCCAGTCGGGTAGTGGGGCCAGATAGGGCAGGTCTCCGGGCGGTGTGACAAAGAGACCGTGCATGAACGTGGCCGGGACCGAGTCCCCATAACCCTCCTCGAAGGTGCCTCTGGTGCCGAGATGCCCGTTGGCGATGCTGAACAGCGACTCTTTCCACGGAACCTGCTCCGGCCAAACCCGATCCTCGGTGAACAGCCAGGTGTCGGTCATCCCGGCTCCCCGGTGCTGGACTCCCTGATCACCAGTTCGGGTTCGACCAGGTCGGAGCGGCGGACCGGATCGAGGTCCTCGAGGTCGTGCATGAGGAACTCAACGATGCGTCGCCCGATCTCCTCGATCGGCTGGCGGACCGAGGTGATGCCCGGGGTGCTGTAGATCGCCGACGGCGAGTCGTCGAAACCTGTGACCGCCACATCCCGGCCGGGGCGCAGCCCTCTGGCGTGGACCTCGGCGATCACCCCGGCGGCGAGCACGTCCTGCACCGTGACGATCGCCGTTGGCGGGAGGACGGCGTCGAGGAGGAGTGACGCCGCCTCCCGTCCCGCGGCGAAATCGTTCTCGGTCCGGATCAGATGCCGGACGTCGAACGGCAAGCCCGGCGGCTTCCAGCCCTTCGACGAAGCCCGACGCCCTGTCATCGCCGGAGAGTGAGCCCTTGGGCCAACCGATGAGGGCGAGACGGGTGTGGCCCTCCTCGACGAGGTGGTCGACCGCAGCCCGTGTGCCGGCACGGCCGTCCACGTCGACCCAGGAGTGGCTCTCGGCGAGGTCGC
The DNA here is from genome assembly GCA_963725075.1 of uncultured Acidobacteriota bacterium. GTDB lineage: Bacteria > Actinomycetota > Acidimicrobiia > Spongiisociales > ZC4RG35 > JARDZU01. The sequence continues at coordinate 46,980 of CAVRXA010000009.1, read as the reverse complement.
TGCGCCCGAAGGTGACGAAAGAGGTTCGGGATTCGAGCAAGACGCGGATCCTCTCGTCGTCGTGCACCGTGCCGGAGAGGACGAAGCCGTCGACGGCGCCACGGCGCATCATCTCCCGATAGGAGTCGGCCTCGCTCTGATCCCGATGCGGCGTGAAGACGTGAATGTCCATGCCCGCATCGGAGGCGCGCTCGGTGACCTGGTGGAGGAAGGTGTCGAGGGCGAACCCGTCCCGGTCGGCCGGGATGCAATACCCGATGGTGAAGGAGCGCCCCTTGGGCAGGGCGCGGGCAGCGCGGTTGGGGCGATAGCCGAGTCGGTCGGCCGTCTCGACCACCTTGCGCCGGGTCTCCTCGGCTACCCGCTCGGGAGCGTTGAGGGCGTTGGAGACGGTGGAGACGGACACCCCGGTCGCCCGACTCACGTCTTTGATCGTGACTCGAGAGCTCATGGATCGCTCCCAGGACGAAAAACGTTTTACAGAGGGTCTAAAACGTTTTTACAAGGCGGCGGCGAGTCTGTCAATGGTGGAGAGCGTGGCGCGGGCTAGGTCTGGCCCGCCTTCTTCGGCACCGGCACCGGTTCCCGCCTCGGTTCCTTGGGCCTGGCCGGAGCCTCCTCACGACGTGGCTGTCGATTCGGCTCCGGCTCGATCCGGATCTTGCGCAACGGTTTTCCTATGTTGGCCATGACATCGCCTCCAGGTCATCGGGTGGGTCACCACGGTGGACGCTCACATCCGGATAGAGCTTGGAGAGCCAGTCGGCGATGATCGGCGATTCCGTCCAGAGGTCGAGGATCCGGGCGTTGGAAGCGCGGTAACCGCTCTCGTGTTCGATCACGAGGCCGGACAGCTCGACCCGACCCACCACGTCGGGCTTGCCCGGGAACATGGAGCCCACCTCGCTGGGCCGGGACACGGCGTAGATCCCGCAGGGGTGGTCCCATCCCGGTGGCTCCTCGCAGTAGTCACACCAGGCGACGAACCGCTGGGTGGTCCACTCGCTGACAACTCCCCGCAAGACCGAGCCGGTCCATTGCCAGGCGCGCCAGCCCACCATCGCCTCGGGCGACCAGAACTCCTCCGTGGGTTCGTCGACCTCCGGCATCGCGTGCCAGGGCAGCGGAGTCAGGGAGCGAGAGATGGGGATTGGCGCCAGGTCCTGTGTCGGCATCTGGATCCGCCGGACCACTATCAGCAGACCAGCCGAGAGAAGGCTTGCGCCCAACATCACCAACAAGGCGCCGACTCTAGGCAGACCCGTGGGAAGGGCCACGCCCTCGTCGGGGGTCGGGCCCATCACGAGGAACGCGCTGGTGCCACCCAGTATCCAGATGACCGGCGTGAAATAGCGGCCGATCCGCTCCGCCGCCACGGTCGAGAACTTGCCCACCACCCACGTGACCAGACCGAGAGGGACGACCAGTATCACCCAGAGCGGCCAGAAGCCGATCGTGTAGGCGAACAAGGAGAACATGGCAACGTCGATCCAATAGATGACCGACGACTGCCCACCGGTGAACCACACGACGAGCACGGGCACGCCCACGATCGCGGCCAGGACCAGAGCGATCCGGCCGATCCGTTTCGCCCAGCCGCGTCGAAGCCACGATGCGCCGACACGTCCAGCTAACGGTGCCGGGATACTCATGCTCTTCCCATGCGTCGCCTCCGCTCCCCTAATTATGGACGAAGCGGCGCCGGGGGTGTGCGGAGTTTCTTCAGCCTCGTCCTCGGATCCCCTCTTCTCGACTCGCATACCCTTTTCCGATGCAGGCGATCGTCTACGACCGATACGGCCCGCCTGGACGTGCTCCAGCTCAGGGACGTCGAGGAGCCCGAGGTCGGTGAAAGCGATGTCCTGGTCCGGGTTCGAGCTGCCGGCGGCCAACCCGCTCGACTGGTTCGCCTTCACCGGGACTCCGTACATCGCCCGACCCGGATTCGGGCTGACCAAGCCAACCGGCAAGAGGCTGGGTGCCGACTTCGCCGGTGTGGTCGAGAAAATCGGCAGCAACGTCACCCGCTTTCAACCGAGGGACGAGGTCTACGGCACCACCACCGGTTCGTTCGCCGAGCTGGTGTCCGTCGGCGAAGACGTCTCTCTGGCTCCCAAGCCCACCCTGCTCTCCTTCGAGCAGGCGGCGGCGGTCCCGGTGGCCGCGCTCACCGCCCTTCAGGCCTTACGGGACAAGGGCTCGGTCGAGGCGGGCCAACATGTCTTGGTGAACGGTGCCGCAGGCGGGGTGGGCACCTTCACGGTCCAGATCGCCAAAGCCTTGGGGGCCGAAGTGACCGCGGTGTGCAGCGGCCGGAACGTGGAGATGGTGGCGGCGCTGGGTGCGGACCTGGTGGTCGACTACACCAGTGAGGACTTCACCCAGGGACCGCGACGATACGACCTGATGATCGACGTGGCGGGCAGCCGACCTTGGTCTGAGGTCAAGCGGGTCCTGCGACCCGGCGCCACAGTCGTCATCGTCGGCGGCCCGAAGACCAACCGCATGCTCGGGCCTCTGGGCCACATGCTGCAGATGACGGTCGGCTCCCTCTTCGCCAGCCAGAAGACGACCTTCTTCATCTCCAAGGAGAACACAGACGACCTGGCCACACTGACCGGTCTCATCGAATCGGGACAGGTCACCCCTTTCGTCGAGCAGACCTATCCCCTCGAACAGGTCTCGGAGGCGATGGCCTACCTCGGCACGGGTCACGCCCGAGGAAAGCTGGTCATCACCATCTGAGACGACGGACGTCGCTCCCTACTCGCCGCCCAGCAGGTCGAGGAGCTGGTCGCCATATGCCTCGAGCTTGGCGGGCCCGATTCCGGGCACGTGGAGCAAACCCTGCTCGGTGTCGGGGCGCAGTGCGGCCAGCGCCTCCAGGGTCCGATCGTTGAACACGACGTAGGCGGGGACGCCCTGGGACCGGGCCTGCTCCAATCGCCAGCTCTTCAATTTGTCGATCAGCCCCGGGTCGACCGATTCCCCACCCGGGGTGAGCCGCCCGTAGACACCAGCCTTGCCCACCTTCTCGCCGAACGGCACCTGCAGCGTGGCCCCGGTCTCGGCCGTCTTCACCAACACTCCGGTGGTGAGGATCTCGTCCACCACACCCCGTTGCCCACCCATGACGGTGATCTCGTCACCAACCTCGACGAAGACGGCATCGGAGGGGATTCGGGCCGGCGCCAGATCCCTCCGGGCCGGTGGTGCCTCGGTCTCGATCGGGGCCGACCCGTCGAGCTCGGCCAGAAATCTCGACGGACGCGCCTCGTCGACGAGGATGGCGACCGTCTGCCGTCCCCGGGTCAGGGCAACATGGAACACCCGGCGCTCCTCCTCGATGTCATCGGACAGCTCGTGGGGCATCGAGCCGCGATCGGCGCCGAACACCACGACGTGGTCCCACTCCAGTCCTTTGACCCGGTGCACGGTGGACAGGGTCACTCCGCCGGCGCTGGCGTGAGCGACCAGACGCTCTCGGAGCCAGGGCTCGAACCGGTCCGGCTCCGAGCACAGCGGCGCCACCCGGCGCAGGGCGGTCAAGTCATCGCCCTGAGCCGCCCGGTCGGCCCGGGTTCGGCCCGCATCCAGCGCCGCCGCCGCCCGGTCCAGTCCGATGCTCGTGGGTGAGCACGTCGAGCAGCCGGGACGTGGAGGATGCCGACTGCGCCGCGTGAGCGATGTCGTCGCAGAGCTCGCCCCACCGATCCGCGCGGCGGCCGTCGAGAGTCTCACCCATCTCCGCCAGCTCTCCCAGCGAGAACGGCCCCCGTCGTCGCCCGATCATCTCCCCGAACAACCGGGTGATCCCCCGCCCCGGGCGGCGGATTATCTCGAACATGTCGTTGCGGCCCATCTGCTCGGGGTCGAGTGCGATCCGGATCCAGGCCAACGCGGCCCGGAGCACGGTTCGATCGAGAATGGCGCTGGTGAGCGGGCTGTGAAACGGGACCTCAGCCTCGCTGAGAGCGACATGGACCGGCAACAAGCTGGAGTTCACCCGGGAGAGGACGGCAATTGCCTCCGGCTCTGCCCCTCCCTCGATCGTCTGTGGCGATGTGGTTTGCCGCGGTCATCCCCAGTTCGTCGCCCGGCATGCTGACGATCTCCAGACCCTGGCGCTCGCCGACACCACGGATGGTCTTGTCCACCCGGCGCTTGTTGTAACCGAGAAGGTTGATCGCCGACTCGACGACGTCGGCTGGTGACCTGTAGTTGACCTCGAGGGCGTGGGACGTCGCCCCGGGGAACAGATCCTCGAAATCAATGAGGAATCCGGGATCGGCCCCGGCGTACCCGTAGATGACCTGGTCGTCGTCGCCGACCCCAAAGACATCGAGACCAGGCGATGCCACCAACCGAATCAGGAGGAGATACGCAGGAGTCAGGTCCTGGAACTCGTCGACGAGGAGATGCCGGCACTGTGACTGCCAGCGGGCGCGTAGATCGGGCAGCCGGCACAAGGCCTCGATGGCGCCGTAGATCTGCTCGGAATGATCGGCCTCACCGGCACGCTCCAGCCCCTCCCGGTAACGACTGAAGGTCTCGGTGAAGCCGGGTACGTCGTCTCGCTCTGCTTCGACCAGCTCGGGGTCACGGAGCCCGATGCGCACCTCGTCGAGAGCTTCGAGGTAGGGACCGATGGTGTCGGTGTTGGCACGGGGCGGTGCGGCGGATATCGGCTCCAGCCTTCGACGTTGCTCCCGCTCGTCGACGAGGCGAATACCTGGCTTGGCCATGCGCAGGATCTCCCAACCCAGGGAGTGGATGGTGCGCACGTTGAGCCGACTCCCACCCGGGAGCCGTTCGACCATTTCGGCGGCGGCTCGCCGGTTGTAGGCGAGGGCGGTGAGGATCTCCGGCTCGATTCCCCGGTCCTCGATGAGATGGCGGACGCGGGCAGTGAGCACCCTGGTCTTCCCCGAGCCGGCCGGGGCGACGATCCGGGCTGGGCCGACATGGTGGGACACCGCTTCGTGCTGGTCCGGGGCCAAATCGACCGAGGGCTCGATGAAGGGCGGCACGGGAGTGGCCCGGCCCAAGTCGACCGTCTCGTGGTGAATCACAGATTCGTCGACGTCGAGCGGCTGACGAGGACCGCCGTCGATCCACGCTGGAGACCCGTCGGCTCGGGTGACGTCGGCCGGGCCACCTACAGCTACATCGAGCCGGGAGGCGGCCTTGTGGCTCCACCACCACACCGGCGGATCTGTGCGGGCGTCGTAGGAGTTGTGCCAGACCACCTTGGCGAGACGTTCCCGGAGAAAGGTGAATCGGCTGCCCAACTCGTAGGGGGCGGCGTCGGTTGTCTCAACCCGGGTCAGCTCGTCCGGCGCGACGTCGAGCTCGTAGACGGTGGGGAGACGCTTCACGTACCGACGCTGGGCGTCGTTCACCGCGGAGAGGAGTCTGTCCGGATCGGCGAGCATGGCCGCGTCGATCCGGATCCGGTCGGCGTCGGACCAGGCCGGAGGAGCAGGCGAATCGGGACCCACCACCACCGACCGTCCCAGAAGGGCAGGACCCGGTGCCGTCACCCGATCGAGATTACGAGTGGAGCGGCGGACAGATTCGACAGGTCTCGCCGGCTCCAACTCAGAACTCGAGCCAGGCCGTTTCTTCCAAGGAACCGAGGTCGCTCGTCATGATCCCCTTTGCCGACACCGTGTACAGATCGTCGCCGATCACCAGTGAGCGCATGATCTGGGCCCGATAGTCCCCAAGATTGTCATCGCCGCCTGGATGGACGAGTCGTTCGACCTCTGCCAGGTTTCCATGATCGTCGACGGTGAGACCAACGGCTCCGAAGAACATGTTGTCGGTCTTCCCGTCCCACCACCACTGCTCGACCGGGACCATGGCCAGACCGGTCTGCTCCCAGTAGAGGAAGGCGTGATGGTCGTATTCCACCTGTGACGACGATCCCTGGCTCAAGGTGAACTGGTCGACCTTGGTCGGATTGGCTGGATCACGCACATCGAACACCGACACCTGAGTGCCCTGGACTTGTCCGGTTTCGGTGGCGTCTTGGCCGATGCCCATGAGCAGACCGTCCCCCACCGGGTGCAGATAGGCCGAGTAACCGAGGATCTTCAACTCGCCCACCACTCGCGGCCGTGTCGGGTCGGTCAGGTCGATGGTGTAGAGAGGGTCGGTCTGGCGGAACGTCACGACGTAGGCGACCTCGTCTATGAACCGCACCGAGTAGATCTGCTCCCCCTCGCCCAGACCGTCCACCATCCCGATATCGACCAGCGCGCCCTCGCCCTCTTCGAGCACCGTCACACGAGACTCGGAGTCGAAACCGCTGCCCCACCACGGGGGACTGGTGGTCGAGGCCACCCGGAGCAGCCCGTTGTGCTCATCCATGGCGAACTGGTTGAGCAGATATCCGGAGACCCGGCCCGTGGCCCGATAGGTGGCGGCCTCGGTGCTACTGATGTCGAACTTGTGGATCTCGGTGCTGATCTCTTCGGGTCGATCTTCTTCGATTCCGGTCCGGGCCCACTCCCACGTTTGCCAGTTCTGGGTGGCCACATAGAGGCTCTCGGCGGAGGCGTAGACGGTGTCGCCGGTAGCGAGCAAGCCGGTGGCGTCCACCACGTCGAGCCCGGAACTGGCGTCGATGGTGACCACGGACAACATGTCGAGACCGGAGAAGTCCTCGGGGTGCGCGGCGCGCTCGCAGTCGAAGAGCGTGCCTTCGGCGGTGACCTCACCGTCGGCGTCGGCGACCACATAGAAGGGGATCCAGTTGTCGACGCTGGAGTTGCGGATGATCTCCCTGTTCTCCTCCACCGCCTGACGCTCGGCTCGGAGCCCGGAACCGGCGGGGTAACTCCATTCGAATCCGACCGGAGCCGAGCTGACCACCAGGCGGACGGTGTCGTCGATCATGCGGGCGGAGACGAAACCGCCGTCGATGGTCATTGTGCGGACGATCTCGGGATCGCCGGCGATGTCGACCTCGATGAGCTGGACGGTCGGCGACTCGGGGACAGGAGCGATCATGGCATCCCCTTGCTCGAGGGGGACGACCGGCGTCCAACTCGAGCCGAACAACAACACGGTGTCCCCGGTGAGGAACATGCTCTGCACCATGAAGTCGCCGACCTCGAGCCGTCCGATCTCCACGGGCTCCGGGGCGGTGACGTCGGCCACGATCAGCATCCCCTCTGAGAGGACGACGATGCGCCGCCCGTCGGTCTTGACCATGTCCGGCTCGTCGACCCCCACTACCTGGACATTGGTGGTCGAATGGTCGGTGTCCTGCCCGACTGCCGGAGCTGCCGCTTCGGCGGCCATGGTGGTGGTGCTTTCGGCCCGTTCGAATGGCCATCCGAAGAATGTGTCACCGAGCCCGTAGGGACCGACCAGCTCCACGCCGTGGGCAATCACATAGTCGAGGAAGGTGTCGCAGGCGTCGAAGGGGACGAGTGCGTTGGAGGCGAGACGTCCCCGAGGGGTCCCGGACTCGCCGCGGCGATCGGGTCGAATCGGGATCGTGTCGTCGTTGTGCGCAGCGAAGGTGCATGCGGTGAGGAGGAGGGCGAAGGCAACGAGCGTCGCGATGGACGGGATGATCCGGCTGCGCATGATTCTCCTCCTGCGGGTTTGTCCCCATTGGGATGCCGCGAAGGGCGCAGCGGTTCCCGAGCGGTCTGTCTCCCCGGGGAACCGAGGGATGAGAAGCTAGAAATCCGGCCCCGCCGGACCTCCGTCAGGGGTCTCCGGTCCGCGCGGGCTTCCGAAGATGGCGGCGGGCTCGAGGTCCTCGGTGGTGTCGGCACGGACTGCCACCCAAACCGCCCCCCGGGCCAGGGAGCCGACCGGCTCGATCGAGCCGTCAGCCCCCTTCGAGCCACCGTCGAACAGCTCCTCGTGAGGCCACCAGGTCCGATGGTGCCAGGTCCTCTCGAAAGCACCGCTGGCGAGGTGCTCCGGATCGAAGTAGCGGGGGTCGGCATCTCCGTTGCCCTGCGGTGACACCTCAGACATGAAGTCGAGCAGGGAACGCCCACCGGCGTCTCCTCCGATCGGCTCGAAATTGCCGGCGTCGGCCAGGATCGGGCCGAACACCTCCTTCTCACCATGGGTCTCCAGCGCCTGGAGGAACGCCGGGTCGTAGACCCCGTCGAAGAACAGGTCGGCCCACCGCCAGCGGTCCCCCTTCTCGGGCCGGGTTTCCGCCTCGTACTGGGCGACCGTCTTCGGGTCCTGATCAGGCCGGCCCACGGCCGTCGGGTCATCGGAGCCGACCAGCACCGCCTGCTCGCTCCGATAGGTCTGGATCGACCCTTCGTACTGAGAAGTCAGCCAGCCCCGCTCCGAGGCGAGACGGACAGTCCGGGTCTCGAAGAGCTTCTCACCCCGGGTGGAGAGACCGAACTGGCACACCGCTGCCTTGTTCACCCCGAACTGGACCAGGTCGACCCCGGTGTCGGGGATCGAACCGCCCTTTCCGAACGGGTACCAGATCAAACGGGACAGCACCGCCGACAACCCGAGGAACTGCTCCCGGGCGGCATCGGCGACCCGATCGGCGGTGAAGGCGGCGTCTACCTGCTCCGCCAATTGACGGATCGACTGGCTGTAGCTGCGCAGCGCCAGCCGCTCTTGAACTCGGCGCCAGGAGACGACGACCAGGACGAAGAGCAGCCAGAACCCGATCGTGCCGCAGATCGGCCACACCAGGCTGCGGAGCTCCTCCCCCGAGACCGTGGCGTACCACCCATTGGGCTGGGAGACAGCGCCGATGACCATGAGCGACACGTAGACCAGAACGGTGAGGATGGTGAGCCGGGACATCCTGCCCAAGGCGGGCAGATGGTCCTGATAGGTGGCCAGCGAATAGGCCTGGCCAATGCCGGCACCGGTGACGATGCCGGCAAGGACAGCGGCGTAGGTGGCGGGCTCGGTCGACGGGTAGTCGAGGAAGGTGATGGCGAGACCGGCGAACACGGCGCCCACGACTCCACCGATGAGTACACCAATCCAGGTCGGGCCGGCTCCGAGCTTCGACAACCGCTCACCGTCGTTCGTCGATCCCTCGGCCAGCGCCTGGACGCCGTATGACCTGAGCAGGACCAGACCGGCGACACAGGCCAGCGTCAGGGCGCCGAACAGGATGTTCCGCGTCCAGCTGTCCATCTCGGTGATCCCCCATCCCCGAACGGCGCCGGTGAGCAGGAGCAGGCTCACCACCAGGGCGGCGAAGAGGACGCTCCCCGCGATGTGCCAGAAGGCGTATCCCGGTGGCCGGTAGTTGTGAAGCGCCGCCATCTGAGTGTCGAGGGTCTCCAGGAGACGGGAGACGGCGGTCCGATTGGATCGGGCGATCCGCTCGATCCGGGCCCCGAGCCGACCGAGGAGGCTGACCGGGGAGCCCGACTCCGACTCGTCGAGAATGTCCTTGGCCGTCCCCACCAGCGAGTCCCCGGGACGGGGGGCCAGCGATGCGGCGTCGTTGACCACGGCGCGTTGGCCGTGGACCTCGATCGGGTCCACACCCGGCGGCGGCTCGCTGCCGTCGGCGGTCGAGAGCACCAGGCCCCTCAGGTCCCGCCACACCGCCTGGTCGATCGAGGGGCCGCCCTGGAGATCGAGCCGGCGCTCTGCCTGACGTTTGAGGTCGGCGATGAGGGCTTCGAAGTCCTCCCCGTGGCCGCTCGGGCTGAACTTGCCCCTCCACACCACCTCGACCACGGACGAGCTGCCAACCAGGTCCTGCATCGTGCGCCCGGCCAGCTCGGAGAAGTCCTCGAACAGACCCTCCACGGCTCGGCGGGGCAGGGAGATGATGAACCTGCCCATCTCCTTCAGGATCAGGAGCAGCGCCCGGACGGGCCGCAGCTGGTGGCGTTGCGGGGCCTCGGGGTCCTTGACCTCGAAGGCGAGACGGTCGAAGAGGGGGACGGATCGGTCCGCCAGGTCGGACACCGCCGCCGCCGGGGATGGCGCCTCGATGGTGCCAGGCGGAACGGGGAGACGGCCCTCGTGATCGACGATCTCCTGCAATGGCAGGGCAGGGCTGCGGCCAACTCGAACGTAGGAACGGGTGAGACGGAGCTTCGGGCTGTCGCCGAAGATCACGCCCGGGCTCAAACCGTCGAGGACGGAGCCTTCCATCCCGGCGAACATGCCCAGGATGACCGCGGTCTCGGCTGCGAGGTGACCGACGAAAGCCGGAGTCTCCGGGGAGAGCGGGGCGGCGAAATGCTGGTCAGACCTCCGGTCCTCAGGGACCACCACCAGATTGGCGTGGACATGGGTGGAGAAGAACCCCTCCTCCGGGGCCTCCAGCGTGTCCCAGTCGGGGAACCAGAGCCGTGCCAGCCGCACCGACGACTCCCCCGGTGCCAGCGAGGTCAGTTGGCGATGAACCACTTTGGAGACTTCGGCCACCTGCGTGGCGGGCACCGCGTCACCCGGTGTGGCGATCGCGCCGACCCTGATCTCGTCGGCAGCACGCTCTCCGATCGAAGTGAAGAGCGGTACCTCCTCGGGGCCGTGAGCGGTCGAATCTCACTCCAGGCCAGGGTTGGGCCCGGGCCATCCTGGAGTCGACGAACCAGAACGGCCCGATCAGCCCCTGTTCCACCATGCCGCCGAGCATCGAGGCCGCGCCCCATGCCGGGCCGGCCCGATCCCCGACCAGGACGGTCGGAAGGCACCGTCGGTCACCCTGGTCGGACTCATCAGAATTCGGGCGTGGTCTGCGATGCCCTCACCTGGAGGGCGACGGCCATGCGGTGCAGCTCCTCATGGATCAGATCGGTGGCGCCCAACCAGGCGTTCTCCGGACCGATCCTCCCCTCCCGGCGTTCCTCTTCGGCGTGGCGGGCGTAATCCTCATCCAGCTTGGTGATCAGATCGGCCAGAGCGGTTGCCCGCTTGCCAGCCTCCTCGAACTCGATCTGGGTGACACCTGCCTCCCGGCCGAACGCAGTCCCGGACGAGACCCACTCCTCGAGGATCGGGCTCAGCTCACGGAACTCGCCCATCTCCGCCCCCATGGTGCCGGCGTTGCGCCCCAGCTCAACCAGTGTGTGGAAGATCCCCAGCATCTCCTCTGGCTTGCCGGCGTCGGCCGAATAGGGGATAGCCAGCGCCAGCGTCTCGAGGAAAGCCCCGAACTGACGGGGACGGTTCTCCCCCGGTGTCGTCACCAGTGGCGGCGACTCGATGACAGGGCCACCCTTCCCCTTCTCGAAGCGGACCACTGTTGCCCCGTTGTCCTGGCCCACGGTGAGAAGTCCGAGAACCCGGGCAATGAACCATCCCCGGACCAGAGCCCGCACCATCGGTGTCGGCAGCGGGATGGACTGTGCCAGTGGCCGGCTCCTGCGCCACTTCCAGAAATCACGGAGACGGCCCGCTCTGGCCGCGGCGGCATAGCCGTCGGCGATGGGGTCGATCAGCGAGCGAAACACGGCCGGGTGCAGCGCCCCCTCGAGCATGCTGTAGATCGAGATCCGCTTCACCCGATCGCTCTGGGTGACGTTGTCGTGGGTTCCGTCGGTCCGATCGGCCAGCTTGGAGTCGAGGAACTGGTTGACCCAGCGCTCGAGACGATGGTTCTTCAAGGGGATCTCTCCCGGCACGGCATGGGTGGTAATGACCCGGTCGTGAACCTCGGCGAGCAGCACCGGATCCACATGGACCAGCGGCTCGGCCGCCTCGAACGCCGACTCGAGAGCCGACTGGAAGGCCCGCTCCCGATCCCGGGCCACCGAGGCGGGGACCTTCTTGTCCGGCTCCTGGAGGTAGGCGCGCAAACCCTGGGAGAGGAAGTCGTCGAAATCGGTTCCCTCCCGGGTCAGCCAGGCCTTGGCCCGCAACACCAGCTCGTCACGCTCGGTGTGGAGCCGGAACCGGGCAGGACGATCGGGCTCGCCGCCGAGGAGGATGGCCTCGCTCGGCTGCCACTGGTCGATCACCTCGAACAGCCCCCGGACCTGGGAGGCCAGACGCCGATCGGTCGGCTGCGAGTCCTCCAGATAGTTGCCGGTCACCACCTCGTGTCGGACCGAGCGCCATCTCTCCGCAGGCGCCCCGTAGTTCACGCCGAGGGTCGCGGTCAAGAGCTCGTCGAAGAGCGTGGGGAACGCCTTGGGATCGATGACCAGAGCCACCGTCTTGCCCGGGATCAGGTCGTCGGAGACGGCCTGGTCGCGTCGGGGGTTGTGCCGGGGCCAGCCATCGACGGGTGCGGCCTCGACATCGGCAGGGTCGAGCTTGCGCTGCAACTCGCCGAGAGCGAGACGGACCGCCTCCATCAGGGGCAACACCACGGACTCGTCGAAGTCGAGGAGCAGGGCACGAGCGATGAACCGTGACTTCTCCTCCATCCGCTGGAAGACGAGGGTGTCGACGGCCTGGGCCGCGGCCATCCTCACCGCCTCGTGCTCGGAGCCGAGTTGGCCGCCGAGCTCGCCAAAGGCTGCCTGCACGTTGGAGCGAACATGAGCAGAGAAGCTCTCGAATTCGATCCGCTCCTGCTCGAGGTCGTCACATGCGGTGCGGATCTCGCCGCGAGCCAGCTCGAGCAGCTCGTTGACGACCGGCAACCCGTAGCCGGAGGCGATCCCACCGGTCTCGTGGAGCAGCCTGCCGGTGACCTCCTTGGTCCAGACCCGAGCCCGCTCCCTGATCTTGGTGTCGTAGCGCTCGTTCTCACCGGGGGCCAGCAGCTCCGCCTCCTCGACGACGGCCGTGAGCCACTCGTCTATTCGCCCCTTGGCACCGACGTTCTCGACCGCCGCCCGGTACACCTCTTCGGCCAGGGAGCCGGTGATCACCTGGCGCTCCCGCAACGGCAGGGCAATCGCCTCGACCACCTGATGCTCCTGCCCGCGCTCGTTGATCCCGACGTTGTTGAGGAATCCGGTCAGGCGATCGGCGGCCAGCTCCTGGGCGATGACATCCGGAGTGAGCCCCTCGTATCGCTCCAGCCCTTCGGTGATGAGCCGGTGCCCGTTGACCAGGGTGTCAACGGCGTCACGGACGATCCGGCGCTCGGAGTAGGCCTTGAACCGGTCGACGCCGAGATCGACCTCGGCATAGCCGAGACCCTGGAGCGTGCCCACGTAGGGAGGCTCCATGAGCATGTGCATCGGGCCGCCCGAGTCACCGTAGGTCCCGGCGCTGTTCTGCCAGTTGGCCGCGGTGTAGACGACGAAATCGTCCTGTACCTGGGGATCGGTCATCACCGCGGAGAGACAGCGGCCCATCACCCGGTAGACCTCGGTCTGGTCGCCGAACACGACTCCGCTCGTGTTGGCGTGACCCACCAGGAAGGAGAAGGCGGGCCCGCTGCGGGAGATCTCCCGCTCCTCGCCGGCGACGGCAACCCGTCCCCCGGCATAGACCCCGCTGAGAAGCTCGGCCAGCGCCGCTGCCGAGTTGGGATGGACCCCGGCCCTGGCCCCGGCGGCGAGGCTCTGGAAGACGTCGGCGGCGTAGAGGATGCCGAAAGAGTTGTCGAGCCATTGCTCGCCCTCGGCGCGGAGCATGTCGGCCACATCGAGGAACAGCCCGGCGCCGGTACCACCGGCGAGAGAGGAGACGATCATCAGAACCGGCTCACCGCGCTCCTCGTAGGTGCCCGAGCCTTCCTCGTCGGCCGATGCCCGGAGTCGTTGCAGCTCGCCGATGGCGTCGGCGGTGCGAAGGGCAGTGATCTTGCCCTGAAGATGAGAGTGGATGCGGTCCTGCTGGTCGAGCCCGAGGACGCGCCCGATCGCCCGGTACTGCCCGGCGCCATGGGCGATGGGGACGTGCATGAAATCGGGGTCGACCCACCAACCGTCGAAGTTGGTCTGTTTCCGGGTGAGCCGGTCGACGACGGTCCCGAAGGGCACCCCATCCCGGTGCAGCGACATGTACTCGATCGGAGGCAGCAGCTCGGGACGGCCGGGCAGGATCGGAGCCTCCTGGGTCGAAGGGGTGTCGATGTGGAGGAACTGCCAGCCCTGGGGCATGCCCGACGACCAGCCGATCTCGTTCAGCCACTCGCCGAGGGACTGCTTCAGATAGCGGATGGTCTTCCCGCCGGACCCACCGAGCCCTATCACCAGAAACGATCTCATGAGTCCCCAGTCCTTTCCATTTCCACGACCAGCTTCCTGGTCGTGATCTCGGCTGCGATGAGCCCCAGCGAATCGCTGATCATGTCGGCGGCGACCCGGCTCGCATCGGCGCCGCGGGCAGTTCGGATGTCGAAGAGGAGAACGCCCGGAACCTTCTGCGCGGTTCCCTCCGCCAGCCGCTCCAATTGGGAGTTGCTCAAGCCGATCGTAACCAGGGGGCCGAGGGCATCACGCGCCCTCCCCTGATAGACCTTCTCGGCGACCAGTGTCCTCCCCGGCAACCCCGGGCCTTGGTGTGCACCTACCCAGTCGGTGCCAAGACCGATCCGGGCGTACGGGGCGACCCAGGGCACGACGGACACGACACGTTCCATCCGCAGGCTGCCGGCGTCGAGACGGGCTGGCGTGCGCTTGGGAAGCCGGAACGCGCTGTCGACCGGCGCCTCCACGATCGCTATCTCCAACTCCCCGTATTCGGTGGGGGTGAGCTCGGCCACGAAATTTGCGTATCGGACGCGATTCCGGCGTGGGTCGGGGATCCGTGCGATGAGACGATTGACGCCGTAGAGGATCGCCCAGAGCAGCGCCAGCATCAGCAGCATGAGACCGGCCACGATCAGGGCGACCAGAACCGGGTTCGCCTTCGGGGTGACCTCGAGATCTATGGCGAGCAGGCCACCCTCCGCACGATCAGGGCTGGTGCTCGGCGTCGAAAAGGTCTCGAACTCCAACACGTCGTGGGCGAAACCGGGGCGGTCGAGGACGATCTCCATCGTGACCGTCTGCAGTCCCCCCGGCTCGACCTGGACGCACTCGCCTCCGGCCACCGCGGCAGAAGCGGTGATGGCGACCCCTTGGGCATCAGTCATCTCGAGTGATCGGGTTGAGCAGGCAAAGCTCTCCGCCGTCTTTCGGATCGACCTGGAGATCAACCAGGAAGGGGCCCACTCCCTCCCCGCTGATCGGGGCGGGTTGTTCGACGATGGCCGGGGCATTGATCTGCTCGTTCAGCGTGAAGGTCTGAGTGGCGGAGTCGACCAGCCCGGGGCCGGAGGTCATGTCCACAGTCAGGTCGAAGCTCTCCTGCACCGGCAGCGTCGGCACGGTGATCGGCCAGCCGGTCCCGTCGGGCGAGCCGACCTGGCCCGAGTCGGCCGTGACCTGGATCCGGCCCAGCGCCTCGCCTTCGAGCCGGCCATGAGGACCGTCGGCGAAGACGACGAACTCGCCCGGCTCGTTCTGATAGAGGGTGGGCACAGCACCTTGCACCACCGGTACCGCAGGCTGGGCCACGACGAAGCCGCAGACCTCGGCCACTCCCGACATCTCGATGCTGAATGGAGCTCCCACCGGGCGGGCCAGCACGGCGTTGGTTCCGGAGTCACCATCTGCGTTCTCGGTGACATCGGTCAAAGTTGTGGCGGCGAGCGCTGGAGGGCTGCCCGCACTCCCTCTGGCGATGACACGGACCTCGGTGGCGAGTTGATAGGGCGTGGCACCGGCATTGACCACGCCCTCGTTCACGATGAGGTTGCCGGACGCATCGGGGGCGAGATCGGGCAGCCGGCTAGCCCCTACCTGGGAAGCGCAGGCCATGATGAAGGGGAGCCTGCTGGCGTCGTCGACCGACTGAAACGCGCCGTTGCCCGGGCCGCAGGCGAGACTGGGATCGCCGCCCATGCCCTGGAGGACACGGCGGCTCGCATCGCTCATGCGGCTCTCGTCGCCGAGCAGCATGATCTGGGCACTGACACCCGCATTCCCCAGTCGATCGGCGTGGCCACCGGGATCACAAATCAGGGACGGCATCATCGCCTCGGCCTCGGTGACATTCGCCGGTGTCACCGGTTCCGGGAAGTAGAACCGCTGCAAACCGTCGCCGAGCAGATCCTCGTCGAGATCGTGCTCGCCGTCGGTGAACCAGAAGAGGATCTGACACGTTGCTGTCGACCCCTCGAAAGCATCGGCGGCACCACTGACCGCATAGACATAGTCCGTATGGTTCTGGTCCTCGATCGCTGTCACCGCGTCGACGGTCTCCAGGGCAGCATCCAGACTGTCCTGATTCAGAACCTGCCACTCCCCCGGCCGATAGGTCTCGCCGAAACCGGCCACCTGAATCTCGACCTGTTGGACCCTTTCGGCGAGCGAGGCGTAGGAGCGGACCACCGCCCGGGCCCCGGTGATTCGCTGGTCGTCCGGGTCGGACCCTGCCAGAGAGCCGGACTGGTCGATGAGAAGGAGCACCCGGACCGTTGCGCCCTCGTCGGGGGCGCATCCACCGGGCAGATCGGACGTCTGGGCACCGGCGACACCGGGAAGGAGCGAAAGCCCGATCAGAGTGGCCGAGAACACCGAGAGAAGGCGGCGCATCACAGCTGGCCGGTCCAGACACGGGCGATGTAGAAGGCGAGACGGAGTCCGTGCCAGCCGATGGCCAGCCCGAGCGACACCAGCAGCCCCACCCACCCGATCAGACTCGGCCGCCACGCCGGCTCGTGCCAGCGCCCACCGACGCTCTGCCGCTCGTAGCGGAAGACCGCAAAGGCGGGAAGGACCAGGACCAAGGTGATCACGAGCGCCGCAACCGATTTGGCGAACGAGGTCGTCATCCCCGGCGCCAGATTCCATGGCTCGCCAACGGCGAGCAGTGCGATGACGATGGCAGAAACGGCGAGCACCGCCACAGAGACGTAGAACCAGCGACGTGACGTGGTGGCCCGCGCTCGTGCCACCCGCTGACCGGAGCGGGCGGCGGTGCTACCGCCGCCGGGGATCGGAACGTTGGAGGTCACGAGCCACCAGCCAGAGTGTCCAGGGTCTCGAGGAACTCGTCGCCATGGCCTTCGACATCTGGCTGGCCGGTCTCGACGACGATGTGGTGGGCCAGCTCATGGATCAGCGACCAGGCGATGAGGGGCTCGTCGAGAGTGATCGAGCCGGTGTTGGGGTCATAGAGCCCGCCGAGATCGCCCTCCAGCACGGTCGATGAAACCGAGACCGCGGGGACATCCCAGTCCGCCACCACCTCGTCGGCGATGGCCTGGGCCTCCGTCGGTGAGATCTCGTAGAGGAAGTTCTCGATCCGCTCCGACCCGATGTGGTCATGCACGATGCAGTAATCCCACTGGCACACCTCGAGATCCTCACCTGCGGGATCGATCTCCGCATATGCGGCGGAATCGGGCGGGATCGCCGTCTCCTCGGCTGCGGGGAGTGGCGAGACCGATCCGGCGGCGACATCGGCGGTCCTGGGGGCATCGCCCCGGATGGCAGCCACCGTCACCAAGGCCACGATGACGGCGCCCAACGCCCACAGCCAGATCATCGGCCGGCGTTCCGTCGGGGCCGGCGCGGGCACCGGCACCGGGGTCGACGTGTCGAGGATGGGCAGTGGTCCCCCGAGACGTTCGGGCTCGGTGTCTCTCAAACTGCCAGAGATGGTACGACCCTGCCGAAATTGGGTTGCACGGTGCCGCATATGACACCTGTGGCTCCCAATTACGAGTGGGTGACCGCCTTTGGTGCGGCCCAGGGGAACGCCAGCAGGCTGAGCCCGACCCCGGCCAGACCGGCGAAGACGATGAGACCGGCCCAAACCGCTACCGGCCAGTTGATCTCGGCGAACACCGAGAAGACGCCGAAATGGAGGATCCACATCACGACAGGGACCGAAAACGCCAGGATCCGGAGCGAGGCGGGACGATCGGCGCCCGGTCGGAGCGCCCGGACCAGTAGGTCGACGGTGAGACCCGGCTACCACCGGGGCGATGAGCTCCTGTCGGTAGTCGAAGCCCTCGAGCAGTTCCATCAGCAGCCCGAAACCACCGAACAGGACCAGCCCGGTGCCGAACGGCAGCACCCATCTCCGCATCAGGAGGAGCAGGGCGCCCATCAGGATCATGGTGGTGATGAGGACCGAGCCAACCCCGGCCACCACGGCGAAGTAGCCGGTCTCTGCGCCCGGGATGTAGGGCGTCTCCATGAACCGCATGCTCGTCCCGTCCACGTACTGGAAGAAGAATCCGAGCTGTGCTGCCGCCATCGTCGCCGCCAACACGGCGGGCAGCAGGGGACCCAGACCCGGCGGTGGATCATCGTCGAACCATGCGGCCCGCAAGGGCCCGGAGAGGATCAGCAGCGCCCCGATCAACAGCAACAGATGCGTTGGCGAGAGCAAGGCGTCGATGGACACCTCGATCCCGAAGACGATGTGCCAGAACATGTCCCCGATGGCGCCGGTCATGAATACGACGACCCCGGCGACAGAGGTCCCGTAACCGACTCGGGATCGCCCCGGTCAGCGACGACGCCCGAGGCCGATTTCTGATCACCAGCCAGGCCAGCCAGAAGGCCACGGCCAGGAACCCCGAGTAGAGCACGGCGTGCCACGGTGTGAAGAACGTCTCCGGGGTATCGAGATTGCGATGGGCAAACCCATCCACGAATCCACCGAACGTGAGCCATGAGGCGAGAAGCACCGTGATCAGGTCTTCGCCCCAAGTGGTTCGGAGCGCCGTCGTGTCCGATCGGAAGGTGGTCGTCACTTCACCCCCATTCTGGCGCGCCGATCCCGGTCTATGAGTCGGGATCGGCGCGCCAAAACGATTTGGGCGGTAGTCAGACCTCGACCAACGGTCGGGCGAACCGGACCCGGGGACGGGTGGCCCAGCATCTGGCCAGGATCAGCGCGGAGCCGATCAACGGTGACGAACCCGTACCCGATGAGAGGGAGGTCGGCCACCAGCCATCCGTAGCCACCCCACAAGAGCGCCTCGGCGGCGGCGATCACCCACGTCGCCGGGGCAACTCCTGTGGGGCGGCGGGTGCCATAGACCGCGATCACACCGGGCATGAGCTGCACAGCCGGCGTCATCGCCAGCAGCAGCCCGAGACCGGCCGGGCCCATGAGAGCTTCGGCCGCCAACAAGCTCGCCGAGTACCAGAACGAGGACCGCCACCACCCGATGCCGGGGGCACGTCGCACGATCAGGACCAGAGTGATCGAGTAAGACACGACCGCCATGGCCGGAGCGATCGAGGCGACCCAGAGATCCTGGGCTCCGACATAGGCCACCCATGCCAGGTTGGTGACCACCCCGAATCCGGCCCAAACCGCCGAAAGACCCGCCGTGTCCCCCCTCGAGATGAGGCGGACAATCTGGGGGACGAGGAAGGTCGCAGTGAGAAGAGTGGCCACGATCGCGAGCAGCTCAGGCATCGGTGAATGTCCCAACCGGAGCGGGGCCGGTCAGACGCCTCCCGCCTTGTTCGGATCCGCTACATTTAGATGGGGATGTTTCGCGAGGGGGTGGGAGGCGATATGCCTGAATGGATTGGGAGCATCCTGTTCCTGAGCGCCGTTGGCCTGTCCGGTTCCAAGATCTCGGACGACTTCGGCAACCGTGGCCTTCGCGGCTGGGCCATGCTGATGCTGGTGCTCGGCGTATACGCCTACGCGGTTGTAGCCGCGTTCGCCTGACACCAGTTCAAGGTCGATCCCCACCATGACCTGAACCGTGCCCGACCGGGGCCGGTTCTGTAATGGGGATCAGTCCCCTGGGGGTGATTCCCCCGATTAGGTTGCGGTCACATGACCAGCCAGGGCAGACACTTCGAAGGACAAATCCGGGCCGGAAGCCAGGAATTGGACAACCCGTGGGCCGATGCGGTGTTCACCCAGGTCGGCGACGAAGTGATTCTCACGGTGAATCAGAGGGAAGTCGCCCGCCTCCCCGAGGCCGTCATCACACGCACCGAGCAGAGCGATGTCTTCCAGATCGAGGGGGGCGACCAGCCGCTCTACTTCCGCCCCCGGGACCCGACCGCGTTCGGGGAGACGGTGGCGCCCCCGATGACCACGGCCGAACTGATCGCGGCGGCCTCGGCTCCGCCCGATGACGCGACCCTCATCATGGAACCAACGGACGAGCCGCCGGGCGAGGAGCCGATCGATGCCGAGGCGGTCGAGGAAGTCCCCACCCCGTGGTGGCAGCAGTGGTGGGTCATCGTCGGGATCCTTCTCCTTCTCCTGATCCTGTTCCTGGCCTATTGCAACAACGATGCCGAGACCGGAACCAGCACCACGACCACCCTGGCCCGTGAGATAACGACTTCGGTCCCCGGAACGACCTCCGCCACGACGGTCCCGGCCACAACCACCACAGTCCCGGCCACGACATCGACGACCGCAGCCACCACCACGAGCGCGCCGGCCGCCACCACCACGGCTCCCGCCACCACCACTTCGGTTCCGCCACCCGAGCCGGCGTTCGGCGCCGGAAACCACGTCGTCGGCGAGGAAGTACGAGCCCGGCATCTACGAGACCGGGATCGTCACGAGTCTGCTCGGGTGCTCCTGGGAGCGTCTCTCCGGTGTCTCGGGAACGCCCGAAGAAGTCATTGCCGGCGGCGAGGTCACCAATCACGACGTCGTGGAGATCATGAGCACGGATGCCGCCTTCGACACCAACTGCGAGGCCTGGTACCCACTCACCGAGCTCCCCGAGCCGATGACCGACATCCCCGAGGGGAAATGGGTCGTGGCGACGCATATCAGTCCGGGCACATACCAGGCACCAGGTGGGAACGACTGCACCTGGGAGCGTCTCTCCGGCGTCTCGGGAACGCCGGAAGAAATCATCGCCACCGACCAGCCTGCGGGAGAGGCGGTGGTCGAGATCGATCCGGGCGACATCGCCTTCAACTCGGTCGGCTGCGGGGAGTGGGCGCCGGCCTAGGTGTTGGGCTCGGGCGGGGCCGCCAACCGTCCCTGCCCGACATAACTGTTCTGCCATTTCTAGAATAGCGTTTCTGCTATAGTTGGGTTCGTGACCGCAGGATCTCTGATCGCCGAGGCTCGCAAGCGGGGCCGGCTCACCCAGGCCGACCTTGCCCACCGGATGGGAAGCCATCAGTCGGTCGTGGCTCGTTGGGAAACCGGACGCACCAACCCCGATTTCGTGACAGTGCAACGCGCGATCCGTGCCGCTGGATTCGAGCTCGGGGTCTCGATTCAACCGGTCGACGACCACGACCTCACCCTCATCCGGCGCGAATTGAACCTCTTGCCTCACCAGCGTCTCTCCGGCATGGTCGTTGCCATGAACGCGATCAGCCGGATGAGTCGAACAGCTGGTGGATGAGTTCGATCCGGTCGCGGTTCTTCGGGTGCTCGACGCCCATCGAGTCGAGTTCCTCGTCATCGGTGGCATCGCCGCACGACTGCGCGGAGCCCCGCTTCTCACCCAAGACGTGGACATCACCCCGGCACCCGACCGAGCCAATCTGGAGCGTCTCGCCGGTGCCTTGAAGGACCTGGAGGCACGCTTGCGAACGGCAACCGAGCCGGACGGCGTGCCCTTTCCCTTCGATCCGGGGCTGCTCGAGAATGCCGCCGTGTGGACCCTTATCACCAAACATGGTGACCTCGACCTCGTTGTGTCTCCCGCCGGAACCGCCGGGTACCAAGATCTGATACGAGATGCCGACGAGCTGAAAGTGGCCACTGAGCCGGACCTCGCAGTTCAAGTGGCCTCGCTGGCCGATGTCATCCGGAGCAAAGAGGCAGCAGGCCGCGAGAAGGACCGCGCCGCTCTCCCTCTCCTGCGAAGAACCCTGGAAGAGACCACCGGCTGAATCTCCACTCAGTCTTCACATCGTCTCCACATTCGGGACCGATTCTGACGGGAGTCTCGAATGAAAGGAGTCTGAGACATGAGAAGGAACGTCGTCGGGACGGTGCTCATCACCCTGCTCGTCGTGGGAGCCCTCGGCGCCATCGGCTTCGGTCTGTGGCAGATGGGCTACCAGCGGGGCCTGGTGGAGACTGGGGCCGAGGTCGTGACCCGGACGGTCAACGGAATCCACGGCTGGTGGGGACCGGGTTGGGGCGTCGGCTTTGGGTTCTTCGGCCTGTTCTTCAAGGTGCTGTTGTTCTTCCTGCTCTTCGGTCTGATTGCCCGGTTCTTCTTCGGGCCGCGTCGCTGGGGTGGGCCAGGTCCGTACTGGGGCCGCGACTGGCACGACGGTGAGGGCTCACCGGAACAACGCATGACCGAATGGCACGATCGGGTCCACGGCACCCAACCGAATCCGAGGCCCGAGCCTCCACAGGACACGTAGCCCGCGAACGGCGGCGACAATGACCGGCGTGCCCAAGGTCCTCGTCGTCGACGACGAGATGAAGATTGCCCGCCTCGTCAGGGACTATCTGACCGAGGCGGGCTTCGACGTGGCCCTGGCCTCAACCGGGCCGGCGGCGGTAGCTGCGGTCCGCTCGGACCGTCCCGACCTCGTCATCCTCGACCTGGGGCTCCCCGGGATGGACGGGTATGACGTGACCCGAAACATCCGAGGACAATCGACGATCCCGATCATCATGCTCACCGCCCGCAGCGAGGAGACGGATCGGATCGTCGGTCTCGAGTTGGGCGCTGACGACTACGTGGTCAAGCCATTCAGTCCGCGGGAGCTGGTGGCGCGGGTCAAGGCTGTGTTGCGACGGACGGGCGGCGAGGTGGCCACCGAGACCATCCGGGTGATGGATCTCATGATCAGCCTCCCCAATCGCAGCGTCGAGCGTGACGGGTCCCGCATCGAATTGACTGCCACCGAATTCGAATTGATCAGAGCCCTCGCATCCAACCCGGGGAGGGTCTACACCCGGGGCCAGCTGCTCGATTTGGTCCGTGGTGTGTCCTTCGAGTCGTACGAGCGGGCCATTGACGCCCACATCAAGAATCTCCGAAAGAAGCTGGAGCCCGATCCTCGACGTCCCAGATACGTTTTGACTGTGTACGGCGTCGGCTACAAGTTCAGCGATGCCTGACCCGAGATGGCAAGGGCCGCCCTGGTCCCAGGACGGCCATGGCCCGCCCCGGATGCTCCGACCCTTCATCGGGTTCGCCCTGTTCTTGATCATCGTCGGCCCTTTTCTGGGGCTGATCTTTGCCAATGTCTTTGGTGCCTTCCGCGGGCCTGGGCGCTTCGTGCTCGGCGGCCTCGCCATCCTGGTCCTGGTCGGTCTGGTCACCTTCGCCCGCAACCGATTCGGGCGGACCTGGGCCCCCATCGGCGCTCTGATCGACGCCACCAAGCGACTCGGCGACGGTGAGACCGGGGTGCGCATCCCGATCAACGAGCCGGGTCCACTGGCCGCGGTTAGCGGCTCGTTCAACCGGATGGCCGCCCGCCTCGAGGAGGAGGATGAACGAAGACGCCGATTGCTCGCCGACCTGGGCCACGAGCTCCGCACTCCTCTCACCGTGATTCGCGGCGAGATCGAGGCCGTGCTCGACGGGCTGCATGAGCCAGAGAGCCTGTCCAACGTCATCGACGAGGTCGACCTGATGGAACGTCTCCTCGAGGACCTGCGGGTGCTCACCCTGACCGAAGCCGGACGTCTCCAGTTGCATCGAGAACCGACCGACATCGAGGCCGTGATCGGGGACGTCGTCGCCTCGTTCTCCACCGTCTTGGAGGCACGCAAAGTCACATCACAGGTGGATGTCGAGACGGGAATGGACGAGCTCGACGTAGACCCGTACCGAATTCGTCAGGTGTTGTCCAACCTGGTCTCCAATGCCCTCAACCAGATGCAAGACGGAGGCATGTTGGAGGTCTCGGCTCGTCTGGACGAGGCCACGGCCCGGATCGAGGTCGCCGACAGCGGACCGGGCATCCCACCCGACCGGCTGGAGCGAGTGTTCGAGCGGTTTGTGAAATCGGGGGATTCGACCGGGAGTGGGCTCGGTCTCTCCATCGCCCGCGACCTGGTCGAGGCGCATGGAGGGACGATCGCCGCGGCCAATCGCCCCCAGGGCGGGGCGGTGTTCACCATCGCGCTGCCCGTCTAGAGACCGGCGGCCACGATCCCGCAGCTGACGGCGATGACCATCGAGACAGGCGCCCAGACGCGCTCCGCCTTCGATCGCGACACCAGGTTCAAGATGGCGCCGAAGGCGAAGAGACCCGCAAACACCCACATACCGATCGGGCCGACATCGGGGATGACTTCGAAATCCGTCACCCCGGCCGCTTCGAGGATGAGAAGTGTGGCGAGGGGGTAGATCACGGCACCGGCTACTCCGCTGGCGATGCGAAGCCCCGTTGGGAGCTTGCCCTCGTACTGCCCGCCCCAGGCCATCCGTCTCGCCGGCATGCCGAGAGCGAGGGCGAGCTGGAAAACGGCGATCACGCCGAGCAGGCAGGCGGCTGTGACTGCGGCGATCCTCATCGCGAGAGAACCTACGCATCTGTGTGCATATGTCTCCGTCGTGCTATCTTTGTGATATCAGATCGCTATCACGGAGGTAGCAGTGCAAGAACGCAAGGGTCTCGGTATCAACGGATGGTTGATGCTGGTCATCGTGGTCGCCTTCTTCGCAGTGGGTGGCTGGCTCATCTGGGATGCCACAGGAAACGGCCAGGGATCGACCTTCTGGACCGGTATCGCCCTCGTCGTCGTCGGCGGGATCATGGCCAGCGGTTTCGTCATCAACCAACCAAACATCGCCAAGGTGGTCACCTTCTTCGGCCGCTATCTCGGCACGGTGCGCCGAAACGGCCTGACCTGGACCGTCCCACTCACCAACCGAGAGCAGGTCAGCCTCCGTATTCGGAACTTCGACAGCGAGATCCTCAAGGTGAACGACGCCAACGGAAACCCGGTCGAGGTGGCAGCGGTCATCGTGTGGCGTGTCGTCGACACGGCGCAAGCGGTTTTCGATGTGGAGGACTACCAGGACTTCGTCAGGATCCAGACAGAGACCGCGGTGCGCCACATGGCATCGGAGTATCCCTACGACGCCTATGAGGAAGGTCAGTACTCGCTGCGGGGACACGCCGACGAAGTGACCAACTCGCTCCATCAGGAGCTCCAGACCCAGCTCACTTTGGCCGGCATGGAGGTGCTGCGCACCCAGCTGCGCCGGCTCGCCTACGCCCCCGAGATCGCTGCCGACATGCTCCGCCGTCAGCAGGCGGAGGCGGTCGTGGCGGCACGGACCAGGATCGTCGAAGGCGCCGTGGGGATGGTCGACCATGCCCTCGAGATGCTCAGCGAGAAGCACATCGTCGAACTCGACGAGGAACGGAAGGCGGCCATGGTGTCCAACCTCCTGGTCGTTCTCTGCAGCGAGCATCATGCTCAGCCGGTGCTCAATGCCGGGACGCTCTACCAGTAGGAAGGACGGTGGCAGAGCGCAAGAGCTTCCTGTTGCGGGTGAATCCCGATCTGCACGCCGCGCTGGAGAAATGGGCAGCAGACGAATTGCGCAGCGTCAACGCGCAGATCGAGTTCCTCCTCACTCGTGCGGTGCGAGAATCCGGTCGGGAGCGCAAGAAAGAGCAGCAGAAGAGGAGCCGATGACCCACGATCACGACGTCGTCGTACGCAACGATTCCGACAATCACCGATATGTCCTCGAGCTGGACGGCGAGCCTGCCGGCCTCACGGTCTATCACGTACGAGGTGGTCGGCATTACTTCGTTCACACCGAGATCGACGCGGGTCACGAGGGTGAGGGTCTCGGCTCGGTGCTGGTCCGGGGCGCACTCGACGACGTTCGGTCCCGTGGGGAGACCATCGTCCCCCTCTGCCCCTTCGTCAACGCCTGGCTCGCTCGCCACCCTGACTACCAGGACCTGATCGACCAGGCCGCCCTGGATCGGATCAACCGGGCCGACTGATTCGTTTTGGCGCGCCGATCCCGTGCCATGGGCCGGGATCGGCGCGCCAGAATGGAGGGTCATGCCTGAATACCAATCACTCGAGCCGATAGATCCCCGGGAAGCGTTCGGGGTCACTCCCGGGCCTGAGGCGGTGGAGACTCGATCCACTGCTGCCTCACAGGCGGCACTTCTCCTGGCTGCTCGGGCGGGTGTCCTCGGCCAGGAGGACGAGATCGAGGAACTAGAGCGGGAGGTCGCCGACGAACCCAACTTCGATCTGCCCGATCTCAGACCTTTGGAGAGATCTCAGCGAATCCCCGTCGCGGAGGCGACACGCCCCCTCAGCATGTCACAGACCGAGCTCAGGACCGAGTCGGCACCGGCAGTGCAGGAGCAGATGGCGCGAACCGTCGACGACCTCTATCGGAGCCCGTCGTTCAAGGACGCAGCTGCTCTGTTCGAGGCCGGGATGCAAAGCCCCCATCCACTGGTGCGGGTCGCCGCGGCGGCTGGCGCCCGAGAAACAACGAGACTCCGACCTCAGATCCGGCTCATCCTCGAAGAAGGAGCCGTGGACGAAGACCCCCTCGTTTCGCGTCTCGCCCTCGAAGCCCTGCGCCAGATCGATCCGAAGGATCCCAAGGTCCAGGGGGCAGTCAAACCCCAGCCACCGTCAAGAAAGCGGAGCCGCAAGTCGAAGACCGCAGCTCTCACCCACGGCACCTGGGCCAGCGAGCAGCTCTGGTACCAGCCTCGGGGCGATTTCTACCAGGCGCTGAAGCGGAAGAAGCCCGCCCTCCACGTCCACGACAAGAGCTTCAAGTGGACAGGGTCCTACACGGATGCGGGACGCCGGG
Source organism: uncultured Acidobacteriota bacterium (assembly GCA_963725075.1). GTDB lineage: Bacteria > Actinomycetota > Acidimicrobiia > Spongiisociales > ZC4RG35 > JARDZU01. Next base: position 20,354 of record CAVRXA010000009.1, on the reverse strand, counting down.
CGGCGGCCCTCGCGTTGAAGCAGTGGATCGGTGACCAGGGTCTCGACACGCCCGACTTCTTCGCCCACAGCCACGGGGGCACGGTGGCCAATCTGGCCACGAAACAGGGCGTGGAGTTCAAGAATCTGGTGCTGCTCGCATGGCCGGTCCACACCCAGTGGCTGCCCGATTTCTCCAAGGTGGATCGGATCATCGACATCAGGGTGAAGCTCGATTTGGTGATCACCCTGGACCGAGGCGGACAGCGCTTTCCCGGTCACCCCAAGGTGGAGGAGCATCGGAACGGGTGGTTCGACCATCCGGCCCCGCATGAGCCTCCGTATTGGGACGAGCACGGGCTGTGGGTCACGATCTGACCGACAGCGAAGCCGCATGAGCCTCGGTAGATCACTGAAGGTGATCGGGGCGGGACTCGCCTTCCGATCGGCAGGCACCGAGGGCGCCGGATACACACTGCTCGATGCGTTTTCCGGCGACGACGAACAGGAGAAGATGCTCGCCGGCATTTCCCTCGTCAAGGCAGGCGAGCGCTCGGTCGACCTGATCGATAAGGCCGCCAAAACGGGCCGGCTCACACCCGATGTCGTGCGGCTACTCGCCGACATCGGCGGCCCCCGGTCCCGCGCCCTCCTCACCGAGCTCTCCGGCGAAGCAGGCCCGGTGGCTGCCGCCGCGACGGAGTCACTCCAGGTACTCGACCAGATCGAGGCGGTCGAAGGCGACTGAGTATCCGGTGTTCGGGGATTTACACTGAACGATCGGCCCTCGGGGGCTTCGAAGGCCGTGGCTGTCATGAGGAGGGACAACTTGGATTCGCCGGCGCTCCAGGAGGCATTGCACCGCCTCGCCGCCAACCATCGCTGGACCTGGACACCTTCCTGTCGACAGCTTCTCTTCTCGCTGCCCGGAGCAGCTCCAACGCGACATCCGGTCTCGGTCGTATCCGAGCTCACCTCCGAACAGCTCGATGATCTCCTCGGTGACGGTGCCCTCGTAGAGAGCGTCTCTATAGAGATCTCCGACCTGGACGCCGTCCTGGCCGATCCCGTGACACCGGAGATCGCCTACTGCTCTCCCGAGTTCGGCATCGATGCCCTCGTTCCCCAATACGCGGGTGGCCTCGGGGTCCTCGCCGGTGATCATCTGAAGGCGGCCAGCGATCGGCGACTCCCGTTGGCCGGTGTCGGCCTCTTCTACAGATACGGCTACTTCGATCAGGAGATTGCCGATGGCGGGCAGGCCGAGCACTACCCGATCGTCGACCCTCTCCAGCTCGGCGCCATCGACACAGGCGTGGTGGTGAGTGTCCCGCTCCCGGGTCGAGCCGTTGCCGCTCGGGTGTGGCGCATCGATGTGGGCAGGATCCCGCTTCTCGTCCTGGACACGAACCTCGAGACGAACAGCGAGCACGACCGTGGAATCACCGACCGCCTCTACGGTGGTGACCGCCACCATCGCCTGGATCAGGAGATGGTGCTCGGGGTCGGTGGGGCCAGGGCTCTTGCCTCGATGGGGTGGCTGACCCCGGTGCATCATCTGAACGAGGGCCATGCCGGCTTCATTGCGCTCGAGTTGATCGACCGGGTGATCGAGGGCGGGGATATCGATGGCGCTATCGCACGTATCCGCCCTGGCCTGGTGTTCACCACCCATACGCCGGTACCCGCGGGTATCGATTGCTTCCACAAAGATTTGATGATCCCCTATCTCGAGCCGTGGGCGGAGCGGTGGGCCGCCCCGGTAGAGAAGCTCCTGGCCCTGGGACAGGACCCGGGCGACGACAGCCACTTCAACATGGCCGCCCTCGTCCTTCGTCTGGCGAGTCACGCCAACGGCGTCTCCAAGCTGCACGGCGAGGTAAGCCGTGGCCTCTTCGCCGGGATGGGCATCGGGGACGAGATCACGTCGATCACCAACGGGGTGCATGCCCGCACCTGGGTTCTCCCCCAGATACAGAGCGTCTTCGACGATGCTTTAGGCCCGGAGTGGGCCGAGGGCGATCCAGCAGCGTGGGATCGGGTGTCAAATATCGAAGACGACCGACTCGGCGCCATCCGCTATGGAGCCTCGGCGCGTCTCAGCGACTTGATCTCGGCTCGCACCGGCCGGGCCCTCGACCCCGACGCCCTGGTAATCGGCTTCGCCCGTCGTTTCGCGCCGTACAAGAGGGCGACATTGCTGCTGCGGGACCCGGACCGGCTCCGCCATCTCCTCGATGACTCGACCCGCCCGGTTCATTTCGTGTTCGCCGGCAAGGCTCACCCTCAGGACGACATGGGAAAGGCACTCATCGCCGAGGTGGTCGAGTTCTCCTGGTCACCGGCGGCGAACGACCGATTCACCTTCGTCCCGGGCTATGACATGGAGCTGGCCGGGAACCTGGTGGCCGGGGCCGACATCTGGCTGAACAACCCGATCCGGCCAAGGGAGGCCTCAGGAACGAGCGGCGAAAAGGCGGCGCTCAACGGCGGGCTGAACTGCTCGATCCTCGATGGGTGGTGGGCGGAGATGTACGACGGGGCCAACGGCTGGGCGATCGGCAGCAGCGACGAGGACGACCAGGAGCTGCGTGATGCAGCCGAAGCCGCTTCCATCTTCGACACACTGGGCTCCATCCTCGAGATGTACCACGGCGACCGACCTGCTTTTCACGGGCGCATTCGCCACGCCTGGCGAACGCTCGGGCCCCGAGTGACCGCCGCCCGCATGGTCCGCGATTACACCACCGAGGTCTACGAGCCCTCCCTGGCGCGAACCCGTTCCTGAGGGAGGTAGCGCTCGAACCAGGCGAGCGCGAGTTGAGCCACGACATCGAGGGCTCCCGGCTCCTCGAAGAGATGGGTGGCCCCGGGTATCACCTCGAGCGCGGTCTCCACTTCCATCCGCGCCCGGGCCCTCTCGTTCATCGCCAGCACCTCCGTGTCACGACTGCCCACGATGAGGAGGGTCGGCGCGCGGACCACTGGCAGATCGTCGCCGGCCAGATCGGGGCGCCCACCTCGAGAGACGACAGCGAACACATCCTGGGGTCGTGCCGCCGCGGCGATCAGGGCAGCGGCCGCCCCGGTCGATGCGCCGAACAGCCCGATCGGCGAGTCGTCCACCTCGAGAAGCCAGTTCGATGGCGGCAACGACACGATCGCCGAGCATGTGCACGGCGAATCGATGCTCACCCGTGCGAATGTCGACCGCCTCTTCATCCGGGGTGAGCAGATCGAGGAGCAGAGTCCCGAGACCGGAGGAATGGAGGACGGCGGCGACCTGTCGGTTGCGTGGGCTGTGCCGACTGCTCCCGCTGCCATGGGCAAAGACCACCATCCCACGTGATTCTGCCCATGCGGAGGCGGTCCGGTTGGCGGCGAGACTCAATCCTCGGTCGACATCGATGCTCACCTCGACCTCCGGCGGAGGCCCGCCATCAGCCGTCGTCGTCCTCGCCATCGCCGGACCCGATCTCGTCGACGCGAAACCCCATCAGCTCGGAGAGTTGGATGAGTCGGGCGGTCGAGCTCGTCCCGCTCGGGTGATTCTTCGAGATCGGCCACTTCTTCGAAGGCGCGATCGAGCTCACGGATCAGGTCCTCTCGATCGCTGCTCGCCCACGCCTCCAGGATCCGCTCGAGGCGGTCCTCCACCTTGGAAATGTCTCGGGGACGGAAATCCGGTGGGCCGAGCACAGCGAGAAGACCGCCGATCTCCCCCGCCACCGACTCGGCCGTGACCACCGTCGTGGTCGTCGTCGGAATCGTCGTCGTGGTGGTCGGCATCGGGTGGTGGTCGGTGGTGCGGAGGAGGCGGAAGGTCGTGGTCACCTGAGCAACGGTCGTGGTGGATGCGGCCAGCGTTCCCCCGTCATCGTCCGGGTCGTCGGCCATCGCGGCCGCTGCCACTGCAACCACGGCCAGCAGGAGCAGTCAGGAGTGGCCCCGGGCAGCGCTACGCGCTCCGGACGGAACGGAGTGCTGGAGTGGGCGAGGGTTTCCGTTTCGTGACCACCGTGGGCTCCTCGGATCCCCGAGAGACCGGCGGGGACGTAGGGGCAGCCACGACCGTGGCGGCCATGACCATGGTGGCCGACCCCATCAGCGTTGCGGCGAATGCGCCGGCAGTCTCGGGCCTCGAAGCAGGATCCTTGGCCATCGCGCCGCTGCGACGGCACGGGCCATCTGGTCAGGGGCGATGTCACGGAGATCGCGGACATCACCGATGCGAACGGCTTCGAGGAGTGCGGCGGGCGTAGGCGCCTGATATGGGGGCTGACCGGCCAACAGCTCGTAGGTGACGGCACCGAGCGAGTAGATGTCCGATGCCGGCGTCGCGGGTTGCCCGGCGAGGATTTCCGGAGCCAGGTAGGTGATGGTCCCGACCAGCTCACCCGAGGAGGTGATCGTCGAGGGATCGTCGACAGTATGTGCGATGCCGAAGTCGGCAATCCGGACGCGCCCATCTCTCTCGATGATCAGGTTTGCCGGCTTGATGTCCCTGTGGATGACGCCAACGGAGTGTGCGTGATCGAGCGCTGCGGCCACCTGGGAGACGATGTCGGTCACCGCCTGCGGGCCAAGGGGGCCAGTGTTGGCGAGGTGGATGGCCAGGGTGGTGCCATCGACCAGTTCCTGGACGATGAACGGCCCATCGGCATCCTCGCCGGTGTCGAACACGGTGACGATCCCCGGATGGCTAAGCCGTGCGGCCGCGTGAGCCTCCCTCTTGAAACGCTCGGCGGCGTCGGGATCGCCGGCGAGGTGCGGGAGAAGACGTTTTACCGCCACGAACCTGCCCAACAGCGTGTCCCGGGCCTTCCAAACCGTTGCCATCCCACCGGTGCCGATCTGCTCGATCGGCTGGTAGCGATCAGCGATCACAGGGCCAGGTTACGAATGCGGCCGGAATAGCGGGTTTGGCCCGCCCCAGAATGTCGTTTCTACTTGTTGTGGCCGGGAGCGGAGCCGGAATTCCCCGGTGAGCCGGCATTGCCCCGATTCTCGGAGTTGCCGGCACCGTCGGGCTTGCCGGCGTGGTCGGGCTTGCCGGCTTGATCGGGCTTGCCGGCTTGATCGGGCTTGCCGGCGTGATCGGGCTTGCCATTGGAAGCATCGCCGCCACGTGCTTCGAGTTCGGCACCCTCGCCCAGCTCATTTGCCTTGCGGCCGTGCTCGCAGTCTGCTTCGGCGGTGGTGAAGTCAACGGTGCCGGTGTCTCCGGCCTCGACCGATTCGAACGGTGTCGTGTCATTCGCCTGAACCTGCTGTTCACCCTTCCCGAGATCGGATTGGGCCAGGTGACGGACGACGCATCCTCGACCACGTCCGTCGTAGAGGCTGTTGAACAGCTTCATGAACATTCCGTGGTTGACCTGTCCGTTGGGCCCACTCACCTCGCCGCCACTCAGTCCACAGACACCCTCGGCTCCCGTATACGACACAGGAGAATCAGCGGGCTCGAGGTCGTCAGCCACCTGTTCGGCAGGCCGATTCGGGAACTGAACGACACCGGCATCACCCTCCAGGATGTCGACCAGCGTCAGGCCCGTCTCCGATGTCTCGCCGTAGGTGGCGGTCAGGGGGCCGTTCTCGAGGGTGCAGTCATATATCCCATCGAGCGCCGACAGATTCCAGAGGAGCACGCGGTTGAAGATGTCATATCCGAAGTTGAAAAGGGTGTCCGTGACGTCTTCGGAATCCTCGATCTCGATCACGTCGTCTTCGTCGGTCTGTCCCCAAGCCACGCCGGAACCGGCCAACAGCGCAGTCAGGACGAGGACGATGACACCAAGCCGTCTGTGAGTTCGCATGTGTTACCTCCGACTTCTGGGAGTCGTCAAGGAGGTAATCGGTCGACGAGGGAATTGGGTTACGCATCTGATGGCGCGCTATCGGGCAAGCCAGATCTGGAACTCGAGGATCCCGTTATCCTCGACTGAGACGACGACTGGGGCGCTGGGGGCGGTCACCCCGTAGTCGGCGAACAGGATCTCGGTCGATCCGGTGACCACGATCGCCCCATCGACCAATTGGGCTTGCAGCGGTACCTCGACGGTATTGGTCTCACCGTTCAAGGTCAGCTCGCCGGTGGCGACCACCTCGACCATCTCGCCCGACGCTGCTGCCTCGCCGAGTTCGACGGGCTCAGTCAGGACGAACGAGGCTTCGGGATTGGTCCCGGTTCCAAGCGCGCGCTGGATCGCATCCTCTCGGCGTGCCTGGTCGCTGACGATCGAAGTCATGTCGACAATGATCTCGGCCGAGGTGAGGGTGGTGCCCTCGATCTCGATCGTCCCGCTGACGCCCGGAGTACGCCCCACGGCGGTGGTCGAGCCGATCGACTCCAATACCTCTTCGACCCGGAACCCGGCGAAGGTGGCGGTCGTCTCTTCGGTCACGGTGAACTCACCGACCATGGTGTCCACAGACCACTCTCCCTCTATCCCGTCGGAGGTCTCGACGGCGGCCGATTCGTCGACGGCAGACACGGTCTCGGTCAGGTCCACTTCGGCGGGGGCATCACCGGCGAAGAACCAGAACATGCCCCCGATTGCCACGGCCACGATGAGGCCCAGCCCGATGGCCCAGGGGAGCCATCGCCTTCTCTTTCTCCCGGCCGGGGACTCGGTTTCCGCTTTGGTGTCGATCATTTCCATTCCTTTCATCGAAGTCCTGGACGAAGCATCGATGACCGGGCTGGGCACGCCCTGTGGCCTTCCTGAGAGTTGGCTGAGAGGTTTCGACTCTGATGAGACACCCACCGACCTCTCAGCAAACTCCCAGGGGACTCCCCTACCTTGAGTCATGATGCAGCTCGAGCACAACGCAACGATCCTGGTGGTCGATGACGAGGAGTCCCTGACGGATCTCGTCTCCAGTGCACTTCGCTTTGCCGGCTATGAAGTCCGGACCGAGAGCAACGGGTACGACGCGCTCCGGGCCATCAAGTCGGACGTGCCTGACCTCGTCGTCCTCGATGTGAACATGCCGGAGCTGGACGGGTTCGAGGTGTGCCGGCGAATCAGGCGCGACGGACTGCAGACTCCGGTGATCTTCCTGACTGCCCGTGACGACATCGACGATCTCCGGATCGGCTTCCGCCAGGGTGGCGACGACTACCTCACCAAGCCTTTCAGCCTCGAGGAGCTCGGTCTGCGCATCGAGGCATTGTTGCGCCGGTCGGGCGGACCGGCTGAAGCGGCACGGATCTCACTCGGCGACTTGGTCCTCGACGAGGACGCCCATCAGGTCTTCAAGGACGGCGCCGAAGTCACGCTTTCGCCGACCGAATTTCGCCTCCTTCGCTTCCTGCTGATCAATCGAGGACGAGTCATGTCCAAGGCCCAGATCGTCGATCACGTTTGGGAGTACGACTTCGATGGCAACTACGGAATCGTCGAGACCTACGTCTCCTATCTGCGACGAAAGCTCGGCGACACCGACGGCTCATTGGTTCAGACCGTCCGGGGCATCGGGTACGTCATCCGCTCCAGCGAGAGCTGAACGATGAGCCTGAGGACCAAGCTCGTGATCTCGTTCACGCTGCTTCTCCTCTTGGTGATCGTCACCGTCGGTCTGATCGCAACCCGTTCGGTCGAGAGCATCCTCGTCGCTCAGATCGACCGCACCCTTGCCGGTTTCGTGGGGCGTGGCCCTGGACCCGGACCTCACCCCGAGCCACCGGATGACGAGTTCTTCCGGCCGATTGCCGAGGTGCTGGTCGACGCCGAGGGGACTGTTGTCGAATCCAGACCGTCGGGTTTCAGCGACGATCCCGACCCGCTTCCCGACGTCAGCGGCCTTCAGGATGAGGAGGGAACGGTGAACCTGCCCGCGGTCGACGGGAGCATGGAGTACCGGGCTGTGATCGCAGAATTGAACGATGAGGCGCGTCTGGTCACAGCCGCCCCGCTCACTCAGGTCGACGCCGCCGGTGCCGAGCTGCTCCGCACCGTAGCGCTCGCCGGTTTCATCATCCTCCTCCTTGGCGCCGTCGCCACCTGGTGGACGGTTAAACGGTCGCTGCGACCCGTGGACCAGATGGTGGAGACCGCCGAGGCCATCGCCTCCGGTGACCTGTCCCGGCGAGTCCCTGATCTCGAGCCCGAGACCGAGCTGGGACGTCTCGGAGGTTCTATCAACGAGATGTTGGGTCATATCGAACAAGCGGTGGAGACGGAAAGGGAGGGCCAGGAGCGATTGCGACAGTTCGTCGCCGATGCCTCGCACGAGCTGAGGACACCAGTCACCGCCATCGTGGGTTATGCCGAGTTGAGGCGCAGGGGCGGCCTCGCCACTCCCGACGACGAGGACAAGGCATGGTCCCGCATCGAGAGCGAGGGAAATCGAATGGGCTCGTTGGTCGAAGACCTGCTCACCCTGACTCGGTTGGGCACGAGCAAGCCGCTTCACATCTCGGAGGTCGACATCGCCCAAGTCGCCCGAAACGCCGCAGCAGATCACCGCGTCATCGACCCCGAGCGGCCGGTGACGGTCACGGGCACCGAATCGGTCGTCATCCGGGCAGACGAGGAGCGCCTGCATCAAGTGCTGACCAGCCTGCTCAGCAATGTCCGGATCCACAACCCGCCCTGGACATCGGTGATCATCGAAGTCAAAGACCAAGACCGGACAGTGACCATCGACGTCGCCGACAACGGCGTCGGGTTCCCAGAGGCCAGCCTCGAGCATGTGTTCGACCGTTTCTACCGGGCCGATCCATCCCGCTCCCGCCGCTCCGGGGGTAGTGGTCTCGGCCTGGCCATCGTCGAGGCGATCGTCACCGCCCACGGCGGCGCCGTGAGAGCATCCAACGTCGAAGATGGCGGGGCCCGGATCACCATCACCCTCCCACGGGCACCAACTCCCACCTGACTCAACGGCCGCTCACAGTCGGGACACAGGTCCGTCGCGGACCATCGGGCATGGCATCCCCAACAAAAGGAGACTAGATGCCCACCCAAGCCAAGAGCCCGCGGCGGTATGTAGCCGCCGCCGCCATCGCCGCTCGCCCTCGCCCTGGGAGCGACGCTGGCCTTCCCCGGCGTCGGTCAGGCTCAGACCGATAGGACCACTATCACGACGGTGGTGGAGGAGGAGACGACTGAGCCCACGACCGAGACCACGGTTCCGTCCAACCAGTCCTCGGACGAGACCAGACCGGAAAGGGGCGACGGGAACTGCGATCACGGCGAGGAGGAGACCACCGACGCCTGACCAAGACGCACAACCGGATCCCGGGCCCAAGCCCGGGATCCGACCCCCGCGACAGCCTGACAACTTTGTGGGAACTCTCAGGAAGACCTCGGGGATTTCCCAGCCGCATCGGCCAGGTTGACAGGCGACTACCAGAAGGAGCCATCAACACATGAGACTTCGCGCATTTCTCGCGCTCGCCCTGATCCTTGCCGCCTGTGGCGGGGCCGCGGCTGACACCGGTGACGGCGTCGCCAGTCTCGAGGACACGACTGTCACGACTACTGCAGCCGATGAGACGGCCGACCCCGAGGCCGCTGCGATCGCCTTCACCGAGTGCATGCGCGAGAACGGGGTGGAGATGGAGGACCCCACAGTCGACGCCGATGGCAACGTGATGCCCGGACGCCCCACCGAACTACCCCAGCCCGAAGACGGAGAAAACGGGGAGGGCATCGTCGCCCAGGCCGGAGAGGTCAGCGAGGAGCTTCGAGCCGCCTTCGAGGAGTGCGGCGACCTGCTCGAGGGGACCGCCTTCGGCTTCACCGATGTAGACCAGACCGAGCTGGAGGACCAGCTTCTCGAGCTCGCCCAGTGTCTCCGCGATCAGGGTCTCGAAGTGGCCGACCCTGATCTCTCTGAGCCGGGTCAAGGCGGTGAGCCCGGTCAGGACATCGAGCCGGGGCAGGGCGGTCCGTTTGGGATCGACTTCCAGGATCCCGCGGTTCAGGCGGCCATGGAGCAGTGCCAGGAGTTGGTGCCCAACTTCGCCGGTGGCCCCGGTGGCAGACCCGGATTCAACGACGAGGGCGCAGGGTCGGTTGTCCCGGACGGCACCGACGACTCGAACAATTAGCTCGACCACGACGGAAGGGAAGACAAACGATGACATTGCCCGAGACCCGCGATACCCCGAACCTGGAGATGTTGCCAGGGACCGACACTTCGCCTGCGCCCCGCAGATCGAGATGGTGGATACTCGCTCTGATCGTGACTGTGATCGGGGTCGGGGTGGCGCTCTGGTACGTGCGAACCACCAAGACTGCGCCCACGACGGAAACGACGGCTGCCGCCGAGCCCGATTTCGCCGAGGTCGTGGTGACAGATCTGGTCGAGACCTCGGAATACGAGGGCACGTTGGGTCGTCTCGACGGCGACCCGATAAATGTCCGACTCGACGGGACCGTGACCGCCTTGCCCGAGGAAGGGACCACTCTGGAACAAGGTGACGTGATCGCCTGGGTCGACAACCAACCCGTGGTCCTCCTCTACGGCGAGCTGCCGGTCTGGCGGGAGATGAGAAACGACAGTGAGGGGCCGGATGTGCTTCAGCTCGAGACCACCCTCACCGCGCTTGGCTACAACGAGTCCGGTGATTCGATGACTGTCGATGAGACCTACTCGGCGGCGACGGAAACCGTCGTGGAGACCTGGCAAGAGGCCATGGGAGCCGAGGTGGACGGCGTGGTCGGCATTGGCGACATCGTCTTCTCGGCCGGGCCGGTGCGGATCGGCGCCCTCGAAGTCGCCGTTGGGGATCAAGTCGCCGGTGGGTCCCCGATCTTCTCCACGTCGAGCGAGGAGATCGAGGTCACCTTCGACCTGCCCACCTTCGAGCAGGACAATGTCGAGGTCGGTGATGCCGTGGAGATCACAATGCCCGACCTCAGCGTCACCACGGGGGTGGTCGCCGAGATCGCCGCTGTGGCCACGATCCCCGAGGAGGGAGGCCAGGCCAGCTTCCTCGCCACGGTGGATCTCGACCACCCTTCTGTTGCCGAGGGCATCGATGACGCCCCCGTGACGGTGGCGGTGATCACCGATCGAGTCGATCAAGCGACGGCGGTGCCGGTGGAAGCCCTCGTTGCTCTGGCCGAGGGCGGTTATGCCTTGGAGGTCGAGGATGGCTCCGTCACGCACCTGGTAGCCGTCGAGCCCGGCTTCTACGCCGACGGCCTAGTCGAGGTCACCGGGGGCGTCTCAGCCGGGGACCGGGTCGTGGTGCCATGAAGAGTCCCATGAACGTGCTCCATCTCGAAGACGTGACGAAGGTCTACCCGGGGACACCGCCGGTAGCCGCCCTCGACGGAGTGACCTTCGCCGTCGGCGCTGGGGATCTGCTCGGAGTGGTGGGGCCCTCGGGATCCGGCAAATCCACATTGCTCCACATCATGGGCACCCTCGACCGGGCCACCGGCGGGAAGGTCGAGGTGGTCGGCCATGACGTGGCCGGTCTGTCCGACCGAAAGCTATCCGCTCTCCGGTCGCGGCACATCGGCTTCGTCTTCCAGCAGTTTCATCTCCTCTCGGGCTACACCGCGCTCGACAACGTCGCCGATGGCCTTCTCTACACGGGATTGCCACTCCGGCAGCGCCGGTCCCAGGCGTTGGACACCCTGGAACGAGTGGGTCTGTCCCATCGGGTCGGCCACATGGCGTCGGTGCTCTCCGGTGGCGAGAGACAGCGTGTCGCCATTGCCCGGGCGCTGGTCGGGCAGCCTGAGATCCTCCTCGCAGACGAGCCGACCGGCAATCTCGACACCAAGACCGGCGCCTCGATCGTGCAGTTGCTCGAAGAGCTCAACATTCTCGGCACCACGGTGGTCGTCATCACCCACGATCGCGAGATCGCATCTCTGCTCCCGCGCATCATCGAGATGCGAGACGGGCGCATCGAGAGCGACTTGACACCGGCGGAGGTGGCGCGATGACGGCGGTCATCGAGGCCAGCCGGCTGCACGTCGCCGACATCATGCGCACGGCCGCAGTTGGGCTTCGATCGAGAATGACTCGCGCTGTGCTGTCCGCCTTGGGCATCGCCATCGGTATTGCGTCGATGGTGGCGGTGCTCGGTTTGAGCGACTCGTCGAAGTCGGAGCTGCTGACGACGCTCGATCGGCTCGGCACCAATCTGCTCACGGTCCAAGCCGGGGAGGGCATCGGGCGCGGGTCCGCTGAGCTCCCGGACACCGCGGCGGCGATGATCTCCCGAATCGGGCCCGTCGAGGAGACGGCGGCCGTGGCCACGGTCGATGCCAACGTCTATCGGACCGATCTCATGCCATCGGACCGGACCAGTGGCCTGACCGTGCAGGCAGTCGACCTCACCCTGCTCGAGACCTTGGCCGGGTCCCTGCAGACCGGTGAATGGCTCGATGCGGCCAGCGCCAACTATCCGGTGACTGTCCTGGGTGCGGTGGCGGCGGAGCGTCTTGGCATCAGCGAGACCCCTGCCAAGGTCTGGCTGGGCGACCAGTGGTTCACCGTGATCGGGATCCTCGACGAGTTCGAACTGAGCCCCGATCTCGACCGAGCCGCCTTGGTCGGCATCACGGCCGCAGAGGATTATCTCGACTCGAGCGGAGCCCCCTCGGTGATCCACGTCCGATCGGACCCGGAGCAAACCGACGCAGTCATGAGCGTTCTGGCCGCGACCACCAACCCGATGAACCCCGAAGAGGTCGAGGTCAGCCGGCCGACCGATGCCCTCGAGGCTCGCGACGCGGCGGACGACACCTTTACCGCGCTCTTCCTCGGCCTGGGGGCAGTCGCCTTGTTCGTCGGTGGCGTCGGTATCGCCAATGTCATGGTCATCTCGGTGCTGGAGCGAAGGTCGGAGATCGGATTGAGACGAGCCATCGGCGCAACCAAGGGCCACATCGCCGTTCAGTTCCTCGGCGAGGCATTACTTCTGTCGTTGATAGGCGGTATTGCCGGAGTTGCCATCGGCTATGGCGTAACCATGGCCTGGGCCGCATACAAGGATTGGGACGTCCTCGTCCCTCAGGTCGCATTGTTCGGCGGGTTGGGGGCTGCGTTGATAATCGGCAGCCTCGCCGGTTTCTACCCGGCGATCCGGGCATCGAGAATGTCGCCAACCGAGGCTCTACGCTCGGCCTGACCATTGTCAGCGACTGCCGATCTGGTTCACAGCGACCTCCCAGGGTCGGCGAGCATGATGAAGGGACAGCCAGGCATTTCCTCCTCCTGGCCACCAGCCGCCAAGGGCCCGGGTCGATGCCCGGGCCCTTTGCCCGAAAACCGATGAGGCGAGAGAGCATGACACACGAGAGCCACAATCTGGAAGAGCCCACCAACGAGGAATTGCGGCTGATAGGCCGCCGCTCCGCCTTGAGACTGCTCGGAGGAGCAGGATTGGCGGTGATCGCGGCATGTGCCACCGAGGGTGCAACCGGCACCACGGCGACGGCCGGGACGAGCACGTCGGCAGGCACCGGGTCCACCACGGCGGGTGCTGGCGCCACTACCACCTTCGGCGGTGCCGGGACCTGCGTCCTGATTCCCGAAGAAACCGAAGGCCCCTACCCGTTGGACCTTTCCGGTGACGAGGCGTTCTTCCGCAGTGACATCTCCGAGGGCCGATCCGGCGTCCCGCTCACCCTCACTTTGTCGCTGGTCGACGTGAACGCGAGCTGTGCACCGCTCGAAGGAGCCCGGATCGACGTCTGGCACTGTGACGCCGATGGGGTCTACTCCGGCGTGAGCCAGCCCGGGAACGACACCACCGGCGAGACGTTCTGCCGTGGCATCCAGCTCACCGACGGCAACGGCCAGGCCACCTTCCAAACCGTTTACCCGGGCTGGTACCAGGGGCGGATCACCCATATCCATTTCCAAGTGTTCCTCGACTCCGGGTTGGCTGCCACCTCCCAGATCGCCTTCCCCGAGGATGTGACGGACGCGGTGTATGCCGTCGAGCCGTACGTGGCCAAAGGCCCAAACACCTCGGTGAGGAGCATCGAGGAAGACATGGTGTTCAGCGACGGAAGCCAGTATCAGATTGCGGCCGTCACCGGCGGCGCCGACGCCCGCTACATCGCGACCCTGCTGGTCGGGGTCGCCGTTTGAATCGAGACGAAGGGCCGGCCCCTGGCTGTTCCGACCTCGAGGAGGAGGACTCCGACGTCTTACCCGGACCAGCCCTTCGCTCTGTTCCCGGGTCCGAGAATCCCCGAACCCCCACCCACCTGCCTGTGAGATCCAATCGGGAGCTAGACATTCACAAGGTGAGCGAGGCCAAATTACGGGTCGATTGTTTCGGGCACATCAACCGGTGGTGAAGCCGCCGTTTCCGGCCGCCTTCGCTCGTCAGGCCAAGCTTGCCCCGACCCGCGCCGATCCGGGGAGCCGGCCCAGGACCAGATCCCATCCGGTCTCGTACCCCTCCCGTATGGCCGGGGCGTCGGGCCCTCGGACCTCCCAACCGTCATGGACCAATGTCATCTCGGTCCCATCGGCAGTCTGACGGAACGTGATCTCGACGTGAGTGGCCTGCGACACGGGCACACCCGCATGCCAATCGAGAACGATTCGCTCCCCCGGCTCCCAACCGGTTATCCGCGCCCAATCGTGCTCGAAACCTTCCCGGGTCACCTCGTAGACCCTTCCCCCAACACCGGGATCGACCCGGGCGTCGACTGCATCCTCCCCGCCGACGGAATGAGAGTCGAGAGGCCACCACTCCCCCATCCTCTGAGTGAACAACTCGAAGACGACACCTTGCTCTCCAGGCACGGTGACAACCTTCACCACGGGCTCCAATTTGGTCATGTCTTCCTCCATCTCTCTCTGGGCGAAGCCGGCAAAGCTCCCCATCGCCATGTCCCACATCTGATCGACCCAGTCCCTCAGCGCCGCCATCCCGGTCGGGTTGGCCGAGTAGACCCGTCGGTTCCCGACGCTGGTCACCCGGGCCAGCTCCGCATCGAGCAGAACGCGGAGATGCTGAGACACCGCCGGCCGGCTCACCGGGAGTCGATCGGCGAGGTCGCCCACGGAACGGGGCTCTTCGAGAAGCATCGTGTAGATGACCCTCCTCGTCTCCACCGCCAGCGCGTCCAATTGGGCATCGACCATTCACCTACCGTAAGCGATTACTTACCGTAAGTCAATACTTACGCATCGCGATCGATGCTCCTCTGGCTGCTGATATGGACCAATGCAGCTGCGAGCCGGTGTCCTCATCGGGCTGACCCTTCTCTCGGCCTGCGCCGGACAGACGGGACAGGTGGCATCGACCTCGACGGTCGACACGATCGCGACCAGCAGCCTTCCGGCCGGCACAGGACCGCTGCAAGCCGTGATTCCCGATCAACCGCTGCTCGCCCAGGGGTCCGTGGAGGGTGCCGACTACCTGTTCGTGTCCGCCGCCGTGTCCGTGGAAGAGGCGGTTCACGCCTACATCATCGGGTTCAGGGAGAACGAGAGCAGGGTGATGGTGATGAGCTGGAGTGAGGGTGGTGGCGATATCCGCCAAGCAGACCCCGGCGTCGACGGGCTCGATTTGGATTTGAACCACCCCGGGCCAATGCCGACCAGCGTGACCCAGCAACGGGATGGGACGTGGGTGATGCACGGATTCGGCGTTCCGACGACTTCAGGGGCAACACCGATCTTCTGGCGTGCCCTCTCGAACTCGCCGACCGGACCTTGGGGGGACCCAGCCATCGTGTATGAGGTGGGTGGTCCCGAAGCCTGGGACGGGGCGTGGATCGACTTTCCCAATGTGATCGTCGCGGAGGAGGGTCTTTCGATGCTGTACGAGGGGGCCTCCGATGCCGAGCCGAACTCCTCTCACCTGGGGGTGGCGTTGTCGCCCGACGGGATCACCTGGGAACGGCCGGCGTCACCGGCCGTCTCCCCTGAGGATTGTGAGGACGTCAACTCGATCCGCATGCCACGACTGCTCGCCGTAGAGGAAGATTGGCTGCTCGCGTTCTCGGCCATCACCGGAGCCGACGAGGAGCCCCCGATCCGCCTGGCAACGGGCCAGGACCCGATGCACCCCTCCTGCGCGGGGGCGGAGGTTGCCCTGAGCGTCGACGACATGCCCGACAGCGGCGGGATCCATTCCCATGCGCTTGTCCGGACCGCCTCAGGACCCGCCATGCTGGTCGAGTCGCTCGACGAGGAGGCGTTGGGCTCATCTGTTTGGCTGATCCCGCTGTTGGACTGAAGGACGGCAGTTTCTTTGTCCTCGTAGGACCAAATATGGTCCTACGTACCTCAGGTAAGCGGTTCAGATCCCGGGCAGCTTGAACCCTGATTTCTCCACCACGTAATCGCGGGATTCGATGGCCATTCGCTTGACCGCTTCCCAATCGACGTGGAGGAGCTTGCCGTTCTGCTTCATCAATCGCCCGGCGATGAGGACGGTGTCCACGTTGCCGGTGTCCATCCCGGTCACAACAGCGGTCGCCGGGTCGTTCAACGGGGTGACATTCATCCGGTCGGTGCGGAGCAAGATGACATCTGCCTGCTTGCCGGGGGTGAGGGTTCCCACCTTCGAGTCCAACCCGTTGGCACGGGCCCCCTCGATGGTGGCGTACTCGAGCACCTCCCGCATCGACACCGGGCTCTTGCCATCGGCGGAGGCCAGAGCACGCTGTAGTGCCAGCACGGATCGCATCTGATTGAACATGTCGGCAGGCACATTGGTCTCCACGTCGATGCTGAGGCTTGGGCGAAGGCCACGATCGAGGAACTTCTGAATCGGCGGCATGCCGTGGCCCATCATCATCTCGACAGGGGAAGCGAGCGAAACCGTCCCGCCAGTGTCCACGATCATCTGGATCTCGGTGTCGTTGAGAGTCGTGCAGTGGATGTAGGTCGTGTCCGGCCCGAGCAACCCGGCCTCTCCCATCTCCTGGACCTTGGCATCCTGGCCGTAGGTGCCGACACCAACATGGGCGGTGATCCGCGCCCCGGTCTCCCGTGCCAGCTTCCAGTGATCCCGAGCCACCTCGAAATCGGTGAACTCGGGGCCCGGCGCCGCCAGGGCCAGTGTCAACATCTGGTCCTCCGAGGAGAAGTGCTCGGTGGCGGCGCGAACGAACCAGCTCGGCTGACGTTCTTCCCACTTTCCCCACCACGGGAACCCATAGGCAAACACGGCCCGGAGGCCAGAGTCTTCGAGGGCTTGGACCACCGCGTCGGTATGGGCAGGTGATGCCTGGATGTGGGACCAGTCGAGAAGAGTGGTGATCCCGGCGTCGATGGCGCCGAGTGAGGAGATGAGGTTGCCTGCGTAAGCATCCTCCGGTCGGAATGCGGGGGCCAGGGTGCGTAGGACAAACGAGATGTAGCTCACCCTTCCCTCCAGAGGGACATCGGTACCGATGTTCCGCAGAATCCCCTCCCAGATATGACGATGGCTGTCGACGAACCCGGGCATGACGATCATCCCCGAAGCATCGATGGTCTCGATGTCACCATTGGACAGGTTCGGCCCGATTTTCACGATGTGATTGCCGTCGATGAGTACGTCGCCCCGGTCGAAGTCACCGACCGCAGGGTCGAGGCTGAGAACCATCCCACCCTTGATCAGCTTGCGACCCGTCGGGATCACGCTGAAGTCGGTCCCCGACGGGTACAGAGCCGGCAGCTCGGCCGCTTTGGGAGGCCTGCTCCCGACGACGATCCGTCGCGCCCTGCGGTAATTGCGCTTCACCAGCTCCTTGATGTCGCCCACCTGGAACAAGATGATCCCGATCAACACCAGAACACCGATCACCACCGGCCCGACATCCGGAGGAAGGCCGTGGAACGGAAGCACGGTGATGATCACCGCTAGGAGGACGGAAGAGACCACGCCACCAACGAAAGTGGCACGTCCCCCGGCGAGGGCCGCACCGCCGAGTACAGCAGCCGTGATGCTGTTCAATGTGTAGCTCGCCCCGATCTGCGCATTCCCGACCCCGGAACGGGTCATGACGAACAATGCGGCTACTGCGGCGAATAGGGAAGAGAGCAACAGCGCCCTGACCCTGACCCAGTTGGTCCTGACCCCGCTCCGCTTCGCCGAGCGCTCGTCGAATCCCACCGCGCTGACCTTCAACCCGGATCCGCTGGCGTGAAGCCATAGGTCGAGTAGGCCCGCACCAACCACGACCAGGATGAATGCGATCGGGATCGCCCCGATCCCACCCCGGAGCAGTGATGTGAACGCCGGGTCGATGGTCCCTCCCGGAGTGGGCCGAAGGGTGAGAGAGATCCCGTCGAGGATGCTCAAGGTGGCCAGCGTGGCGATGATGGAGGGGATCTTCACCCCACGCACGAGACCGGCGTTCACGAGGCCGACCGCAATGGCTGTCAGAAAGATCGTGCCCAGACCGAGGAGAAGCTCCGCCGGGGACGACTCGGGCTGGATCATGAACGAGGCGATGACGACCGAGAGACCGATCATCGCCCCGATCGACAGGTCGAGATAGCCCACGAGGAGAGCGTGGACCTGACCCATGGTCGCAATGGCCAGGGGGATCGCGATGAGCAGGATGTTCACGGTGTTCGTCCGGTTGATGAACCCCTCGAATCGGGAATCGGTGAACCAGACCACTCCGAGGATCAGCAGGATCTGGAGCACGACAGGCATCCAGAGCCTGACCTTGATCACTTTGCGCCACTTGTTCTTGTCCCGGGCGTTGCGGAGTACCTTGCGGACCTCCTGCCTGGACCTCTCGAGAAGATTGCTCACGAAGTGGGTTGATTGGTCGGGGCCTTGGGCATGGCCACGCCGAACGGCGAACGCCCGGAACGGGACACTCCGGGACCTCGGACGATCGCCTCCACGATGCGGAGCTCGTCCAGCTCGTCGCCCGGTATCTCTTCGACGATGGTTCCGCGGGACATGACAAGAACCCTGTCGCAGAGACCGGACAACTCGATTGGGTCGCTGGACTTGACCAGCAAAGCCGCCCCGGAATCGGTCCGCGCCCGCAGTGCCCGGTATATGTCGAAGCGGGAACCGACGTCCACACCCTGAGTGGGCTCGTAGGCGAGGATCACCGACGGCTCGCGGAGGAACGTCCGCGACACCGAGACCTTCTGCTGGTTGCCCCCGGAGAGGAACTCGACCGGCTGCTCGAGAGATGGCGTGCGGATCTCGAGCTCGGCGACGAGATCCTTGACAGCCTTCCGCTCGGCCTTCCGTTTGAGAAACCCGAAAAAACTGAAGCGACGCAGGGATTGGATCGTGGAATTGGCCCGAACCCCAAGCACGGGGGCTAGTGCCTCTCGCTTGCGATCGCCCGGCAACAACATGATCCCTGATCTGATGGCCTCATGGGTCGAGATCAGTGTCAGCTCTTTGCCGTCACAAACCACACGTCCTGCCCTCGGAGGAGTCCGCCCGGAGAGGGTGTCGAAGAGCTGGGGCTGGCCGTTCCCCTCGGCACCTGCGATCCCCACCACCTCGCCAGCTTCCAGGGTGAAGCTGACCGGACCGAACGACTGGCCCTGAAAGCCGTCGACCACCAACACCTCACGACGCTCGTCAGTTGTCTCGGCCGCAGCCGGAAAGGCGCTCTCGAATGGACGGCCCACGATCAACTCGACCAGCTCGGGCTCAGTGGTCACGTTCGCATCGAAGGTGCCGCGTATCTTGCCGTCGCGCAGCACTGTTATTCGGTCGGCGATCTCCAATACCTCGGGGAGTCGGTGGCTGACATACACCACCCCAACTCCTCGCTGCCTGCAGGCAGCAACGGTGCGATGGAGGGCCTCCACCTCGTCCGGCCCCAGGGCCGTCGTGGGCTCATCGAGGAGAAGCACTTTGGGATCGGAGACCAACGCTTTGGCCACCTCGAACATCTGACGCTCTGCAAGCGTGAGAAAGCCTGCCGGAGAATCGGGGAAGAGCTCCATGTCGAGGTCGAACTCGCCCAAAAGCCGTCGCGCCCATTTCTTTCGCCGCCAAAAAGGTGGTCTCTCATCTGGCGGCGCCGCCATGTAGAGGTTGTTCTTCACCGGCTGGGCCAGCACCAGTGATGTGTCCTGGTAGGCCATGGCCAGACCCAGCTTGCGGGCGAGCGCCGGGGAGTCGGTGCGAAGTCGCTTCCCGGCGATGTGCACCGTGCCCCGATCCTGCTCTACGAACCCGCTGGCAATCCCGAGGAGAGTCGACTTTCCGGAGCCGTTCTCGCCGACGAGGGCATGAACCTCGCCGGCCCGGCAGTCGAAGCTGACGTCGGTCAGCGCCCGGACCGCCCCGAACTGGCGGGAGATACCCGCCAGCTCGAGAACGGTTTCCGCGGCCGACCCTCCTCCGGGACCGCCGATGGTCATCCTTCGGGATACATCAATGCGAGAACCGAATCCGGGACCAACGACGTGTTGGACACGGTCGGAGTGACACGGTCGGGGTTGCAGTCCGCCGCC
>CAVRXA010000008.1:0-140185 GCA_963725075.1 uncultured Acidobacteriota bacterium | reverse complement strand
GTCATCGGGGTCACAACGTTCTGGCGACCGCCTGATCGTCGTTTGCCAGGCGCCGAAGAATGCCTCCCCGACGCTGCCGACGCCGACCACGATTGCCATGATACCAGCGAACAGCAGCCGTCTGCTGACACCGACCTTCTTTGATTCTGCCGCAAGAGGGCGCTCCGTCTTTATAACAGTCATGAGATCCTCACTTTCTATGTCCGAAGCTCTCATACCTCCTCATCCTCGTGAAATGAAGACGGAAAACGAGAGGAAATCGTCCCTACAGCTCGGACTTCGGGTCTCAGCCTCGGCCACGATCTCCGATGATTGAACCAACTGAGGAAAGAACAGGAGATGGCGACTCAGGAGTTGAACAGAGGGGATCGTCGCGTGGATAGAGCCACAGCACTCTGCGCGACCCGTTGGATGACTCCTTACCCGGATTGGTTCGGGCGGAGATTGCCCGTGGAGACGGCTGCAACGAGCGACCCTGGCTGGATAATGAACCCGATGACGACCGAGGAGGCGATTCGCTTCTTCACCGAGGCACTCGTCGCTCACCTCGGCCTCGTTTCGGACGGAAAACCCTATGTCACCGCGATGTCCTTCGTGTTCGACGACGATCGGATCCTTTTTCGCACCCAACCCGGGCGCAAGCTCCAGGCGATCGAGGAGAGCCCCGCGGTGTGCATCGAGGCGTGCTCCTTCGACGAGGTCACGGGTGATTGGCGGAGCGTGATCGTCAACGGGAACGCTGCGGAGACTATCGACCCCATAGTTGGGGAGCGGGTCGTGACGCTGTTGCTGGAGAAGTACGCCGACCAGCTGGGGTCCCCCCTCGGGTAGGCGATCTCCAGCCGCTGGCCTCCATGCCCCATGTGATCGAAGTGGTCGTCGACGAAGTCTCCGGGATGACCTCGGGCAGTGGCTTCGCACCGCGGACCCGTCCTGGGCGACTCTGATGTTCGTCCGATACTTCACCCATGTCCCCGCCGGGCTCGGCGTAGTCCAAGCCCGGAGGATCGAGACGGAACGCGAGGGCCCCAAAGCGCTGGAAGACTGGGAAAAGACCTGAGGTTGCGCTTTATCGCGACCGAGGCCGAGTCGGCCTCCGCCCAATTGCCTTTAACGTATCCGCTCTCTATTTAGGTTTGGCGCGTTCCGGTGCTCAGTTTCGGGCAGGCGAGATGCATCGAGGTCGATCCCTACCCTGGTTCAATTCTGGTGCCAAGTGTCACTGATCTGTGGGTTCGCTGGGTGCTGGCAAACGTCTTCGGCTTCACTGCCGGTGGAGCGATAGCCGGGATCATGGCTAGCGAGTTGGGACAGCCCAGCTACGGCGTCGTGAGGTCGACGACGGACGCCGTGTTCATCGCGGCGCGCACTGCCGGCGTGGCGCTGGCTCTGTGGGGGGCAGCGATAGGAACGGCGCAGTGGCTCGTCATCCGAGGAGAGTTGAGACACGCTGGCTGGTGGATGCCGGCGACCAGCGCGGGATGGGCATTGGCCGGAGTGGTCGCTGGCATCCTCAGTGGACTGATGGGCGGGGCGGTTACGGGGATCGGCCGCGATGTGGGGGTCTGGGGCTTCGTCGTTGCGGCCGCCGTTGGCATCTTGGCCCTTGGCTTCCTTCCGGTCACGTTCCAATGGATGATCCTGCGGCGACAGGATCACCACGGTCGCCGGTGGCTCTTTCAGTGCTGCCGGGGCATTCATCGTCGCGGCATGCCTCGGCGCCGGCGTTGTGAGGTGGGGCATGGTGAGCGTGATCGGGTTGCTTCGGCCAGAGGACTTCCCTTCCGCCAAGGCCTGGATTGCCTTCGGAACGGTTGTGGGAACGTTCTATGGGGCTATGACGGGCGCCGTGCTTGGCCGACTGCTACGTGAATCATCTGGCGGTTCCTCAGGTCTGGAGACGGTCTAGTGAACGCTGGCGCCCTCGGCAGGATTCGAACCTGCGACACCCGGTTTAGGAAACCTGCTCTGTATCTGGGTCTCTGAACGCCCGAAAACGCCAATGAACATGGGGATTTCGCGTTCTCTAGGGCTGGCGCGTTCCGGTGCTCAATTTGAGCGGGAACCTGGTGCCCTAATGGTTCGCCGATCTGGGGGGATCTCCTCGTCTTGTGGTACGACCGGCTCGTATCGTGCCTTATTGGGTGTGAGAGTCGAGGGACAGTCATGGTGACCGAAAAACCCGAGGTTGATTCGTTCACCCGGTTTGTCGTCGCCAACGAATCAAAACTCCGCCACGCACTGATAGCGACGTGCGGTGGGGAGGTGGGTCGGGAAGTAGCACAAGAAGTCCTGGCTTATGGGTGGGAGCATTGGGAGCGTCTTCAGAGCATGGAGAACCCGGTTGGCTATTTGTATGTGATGGGCCGGAATCTGAGCCGTCGCCGCCGCCGAACTGGGCCAGTGTTCGTTGAGGTTCCCTTCGACCGGACTCCTGATGTCGAGCCTGCTCTTCCCAAGGCTTTGGCGGCTCTCTCGACCCGGCAGCGGACCTCTGTCGTGTTGGTGCACTGTTTCCAGTGGACCCTGAGCGAGGTCGCTGAGGTGATGGGGATCTCCAAGACGGCGGTGCAGAACCACCTGGAAAGGGGAATGGCATCGCTCAGACACCAGATCGGAGGTTTCGGACGATGAGCCTGGAGAGGCAGCTCGCCGACTATGGGCAACTGCAAGAGGAGATGTTCGGCCCGATCAGTGTCGACGAGATCACCAGCCCAGTGGCCGACCAGCGCCGTGTGAACGTCGGAACCCGGCCACCCCGCACAAGGTTGGGGCGGGGTCTCACCTGGGCGGTGGCAGCCTTCGTGGTTGTCCTGGCCGTGGGCGGGTTGTATTTCGCCTTCAGTGGAGATGATGGCCAGGTTGTCGATCAAACCACCGTGCCTACCCCGACCACCGTTCCCACTCCGACCTGGCTCACACAGGAGGATTACGGGCCAATCGTCCCAGGTGTCTACTTCCTCGACGCCGACGCAGACCCCTCGACCACGGCAGGCGCCACCTTCTTCATCGAGCAGAAAGGGTGGATAGGCTCGAAGGAAGGGGTCAATTTCAACGGGTATGGGACCTTGCAGGGCACCTTGCACTTGAAACTGTTTCAGGAGCCGTTTACTCCAGGGTGTGGCCTGTTCAATGGCAATCCGGTGCCCGCCGGGTGGGCAGCGGCTGATCTGGCCGACGGTTTCGCCACCAGCGGGTTCACCGTCCGGGAAGCCCCAGCGCCGGTCAGTGCCTTCGGCCACGACGGATATCATGTGGTCGTCGAAGTGCCTACAGGGTGCCAATTCGGGGGCGATCCAGGACTCTCTTTCATCGAAGAAGAGAGGGCGCACGTCAGCATCGACGAAGGCGACGTCATCGAGGTCTGGAGTTTCGACATGGACGGCTCCATAGTGATGGTCGAGGCATTGTGGCTCACACAGCCAACCGTGGATAACGACCTAGCCATGCAAAGGGCCGTCGTCGACTCCCTCGTGCTCACCCCCTAGGCGGGGTAGCTACGCCTTGATCAAGCCACGGAACAGCGTGTCGAGGTCCGACCCAGGTCGAGAACCCTCAGCGAGTGGAGCGATTGCCACTCGTACACACCCAAGTGCGCCACGTCGACTAGCCAACCTCAACGACTGGGCCACGTTGGCACCCCGAACGTCAATGAACCGCCCGGACCAGGTGGAAGGCTGTGCTTTCCCGGGTGCGCCAGCCGCCAGTTACGAAGGGACGAGAGGGAGTGGTCATGACCAAGACCGATGAAACACCCAAGACCCGGATCCCTGGTTATTTCATGTGGCCGGCCATCCTGTTGGTGATCGCCTCATGCGCCGCGGATCAGGCTTCGCCCGGTTCGACCACGCAGTCGACAACGCAGGCGCCGCCGACCACAGTCGGAACCAGCACTTCGACGAGCATGGTGTCCGCCGAATCGGGCCGGTTCCCCACCGCCTTGTTCGTTGGCCTTGGCGATGAGCCGGTCTCCAATGAGTTGGCGGCAGAGCTGCAAGAGGTGCTGGACACGTCGGCCAACGGTCACGGGCTGACTGCGGCGGTGATCTCACCGCAGGGAACCTGGAATGGTGCAACCGGCTTGGCCGCCGGAGATCGGGAGATGGTCCCAAACGATCAAATGTCCATCGCCAGCATCACCAAGACTCTTGTGGCAGCGCAGGTGATGCAATTGGTAGAGGCGGGTGAACTGGACCTCGACGATCTAGCCGCCGATCGTCTCCCGCCCGATCTGGAATTCGACACCAATGGGGCGAACATCGACGACCTGCTCTCGATGCGCAGCGGCATCTCCGAGTTCTTCGCCGACGAAGAGGAGCTCGTGGAAGCCCTCACGAACGACCCATTGCATGTGTGGACGACCGAGCAGAAGCTTGCCACCGTCGACCCCAACGCGGCCCAGTCGGACTGGAACGCGAATGGGAGTACATCGGAACCAACTACCTGCTGCTCGGATTGATCGTCGAACGCATCACCGGTCAGCCCATGGCTGAGGTGCTCCGGAGCGGGGTTCTCGATGGGGATGGGTACGAGCGTCTGATCTATCAGCCCGACGAGCGGCCGACCGAGCCGATGGCGATGCCGCTTGGTGCATCGGCCGACACCTTCGACGAGAACGGCAGATATCTCCCGTCGCTCGCCAACGCGACCATGTTCACCTCCGAAGGCGCCATGGCGTCGGACTCACTGAGCCTTGCCCGATGGTTCAGAGCCCTATGCGCCGGTCAAATCGTGTCGCCAGCCTCGGTCGACGAGATGACCGACTTCGAGAAGCGACCTGAATACGGGCTGGGGATCTGGGACAGGCGATTGGAATACGGCTACGAGTCCGGGGCTTTGGGCCACACGGGCCTCGCGAGGGAGGGATACAGAACCGCGGGGCTGTGCTTTCAGAATCCGGGCACGGTCGTCGCGGTGCTGGCGAACGAAGCAGAGCAGGTCGACGTCGACACGGTCGCTGGCGATCTAGTTCTCGCCGCCAGCAGATGAGGTGAGCCGCAGACCTCGCTCAGTCGGTCGAACAGACGGGAGGGGAGTTTTCATGACCAAAACCGGTGAATCAGCCAAGACCCGGACCCCGGGTCCTGGGCGGGGACTCGCGTGGGCGGTGGCGGCGTTGCGTCATTCTCATTTCATGTGGCCGGCCATCCTGTTGGTGATCGCCTCATG
This sequence comes from uncultured Acidobacteriota bacterium, assembly GCA_963725075.1. Lineage (GTDB taxonomy): Bacteria > Actinomycetota > Acidimicrobiia > Spongiisociales > ZC4RG35 > JARDZU01. The sequence continues at coordinate 135,016 of CAVRXA010000008.1, read as the reverse complement.
CGCCGCGGATCAGGCTTCGCCCGGTTCGACCACGCAGTCGACAACGCAGGCGCCGCCGACCACAGTCCGAACCAGTACTTCGACGAGCATGGTGTCCGCCGAATCGGGCCGGTTCCCCACCGCCTTGTTCGCTGGCCTTGGTGATGAGCCGGTCTCCGATGCGTTGGCGGCAGAGCTGCAAGAGGTGCTGGACACGTCGGCCAACGGTCACGGGCTGACTGCGGCGGTGATCTCACCGCAGGGAACCTGGAATGGTGCAACCGGCTTCGCGGCGGGAGATCGGGAGATGGTCCCAAACGATCAAATGTCTATCGCCCACATCACGCAGACAGTGGTGGCAGCGCAGGTGATGCAATTGGTAGAGGCGGGTGAACTGGACCTCGACGATCTAGCCGCCCATCGTCTTCCGTCCGACCTGGAGTTCGACACCAACGGCGCGAGCGTTGCTGATCTCCTAAGTCACCGCAGCGGGTTTCCCGAGACGTTCCCCGATCCCGGGCAGTGGGAGAGCCTTACGACCGACCCACTGCGCGCCTGGACGCCTGAAGAGGTGGTTGCGACCGTCGGACCGGAACGCGCTCCGGTCGGTCAGAACTGGGAGTTCGTAGGTACCAATCCCGTGCTGCTCGGCATCATCGTCGAACAAGTCACCGGTCGGCCGCTCGCCGAAGTGCTGCGCAGCGGGGTCCTCGACGGCGAGGCCTACGAGCGTCTGATCTATCAGCCCGACGAGCGGCCGACCGAGCCCATGGCGATGCCGCTCGGTGCGTCGGCCGACACCTTCGACGAGAAAGGCGGATCTCTCCCATCGCTCGCCCGCGTGACCGCCGAGAACGCCGAGGCCAACATGGCGTCGGACTCACAAAGCCTCGCCCGATGGTGGAGAGCATTGTGCGCCGGTCAGGTCGTGTCGGCGGAGTCGCTCAACGAGATGACCGACTTCGATGAGCGACCCGAGTACGGGTTGGGGATTTGGGACAGGCGAGGGGATTACGGCTACGAGTCCGGGGCCTTGGGCCTCGTGGGTCTCGCGGATGAGGGATACAGGACCGCGGCGCTGTGCTTTCAGAATCCAGGCACCGTCGTCGTGGCGCTGGCGAACGCAGCAGAGCAGGTCGACGTCGACACGGTCGCTGGCGACCTGGTGGACGCCGCCAGCAGATGACGAAGATCAGCGCCAGAAAGTCAATGAATACAAGGGGAAACGGGGTTCGGCGCCCTCGGCAGGATTCGAACCTGCGACACCCGGTTTAGGAACCTGCTCTGTATTCGGGCTCCTGAACCCCCGAAAACACCAATGAACATAGGGTTTTCACGTTCTCTAGGTTTGGCGCGATCCGATGCTCAGTTTCAGCACGCTCGATGTCTTGGCCGGACTCGTTCGAGCCCAGGCTCCGTGGCCCCTTTGACCGATGACGACCTTTGTGTGGGAGCGCTGGTATGGAGTCAGTCTTCGTCACCTTATGAGCCAGTTCACACCGTCGGTACCATCGTTCGGCCATGCAACTGTTGGAACGGGACGACGTCCTCCAACGTATGGAGGAGCTGTTTGCGTCGGCCAGGGATGGCGATGGGCATGCCGTGTTGGTACGCGGGGAGGCAGGGATCGGAAAGACCTCGGCGGTGCGTACCGTCACCGACGCGCACTCCGAGGACGCACACATCCTCTGGGGGGCTTGTGATGACTTGCTCACCGCCCGGCCGCTGGGCCCTGTCTGGGATATGGCACTCGATGAGCCTTCTCTCGGCCAAGCGCTTCGGGGTCAGGACCGCTACGAGGTGTTTGGTCTCGTACTGGAGCTGATGGCGAGGTCGCTTAGGCCCACCATCGTCGTGATCGAGGACCTCCACTGGGCTGATGAGGCCACCCTCGATCTGGTCAAATTCCTGGGCAGGCGGATTGACCGAACCCATGGTCTGCTCGTTCTGACCTTTCGGGAGGAGCAGGCGGCGGGTGACCGGCTGCTGCGAGTGGCTCTGGCCGACATTGGCGCCTCGGTCCTGGAACGAATCACCCTGAGCCCACTGTCCCCGGCGGCGGTCTCGGAGATGGCGCTCGAGGCCGGTGGTGACTCCGAGGGGCTATGGGAGCTGACGGCCGGCAACCCGTTCTTCCTCACCGAACTCCTCGCCGCCGATCACGAATCGGTGCCGAGCTCGGTCCGGGACGCGGTGATGGGGAGGGTCGCCCGTCTCTCCCCGGCTTCACGCTCGCTGGTCGATCTCGTGTCCGTCGTGCCAGGTCGGGCCGAGCTGGAGCTGATTGAAGCGGTGCTCGGGCCGTCGGCGGAGGCTGTTTCGGAGGCCGAGGCGGCTGGGGTCCTCGAGGTGAATGAGAATGCGCTGGCCTTCCGTCACGAGCTGGCGCGACGCTCCGTCGAGGCAGATCTCCGCCCGATCGAGAGGAGAGAGATCAACCTCTCGGTGCTCCGGGCGGTCGAGGAACTCGGATACGACGTGGCCCGTGCCGCTCACCACGCCCGGGTCGGGGGAGATGTCGATTCCTTGGTTCGATTGGCTCCGATCGCCGCTCGGCGGGCAGCGGACATGGAGAGCCACCGGGAAGCGGTGGCTCATCTGCGGGCTCTCGAGCCCTATCTGGACCGGCTCGACGTCGAGATGCTCGCCGACCTCGACGACCTGTGGGCGTACGAGGAGTACCTCGTCAGCGAGACAGGTTCGGCCGAAGAGATCATCGAAACCGGGATCGCCCTGAGACGGAGACTGGGCGACCCGACCAAGCTCGGCAATTCCCTACTGATCGGGAGTCGTATCGCCTGGGTCCGTAACCGCCGAGCTGCTGCGGTCGAAATGGCCGATGAGGCGGCATCGGTGCTCGAGTCGGTAGGAGGAGAAGATCTTGCTATCGCCTATTCGGCGATCTCCCAGCTGGCCTTGTACGCCGGCGACGAGAAGCGGACGCGGTTGTTCGGAGAGAAGGCGTTGGCGATGGCGGGCGAAGGGCCGAGCCAGGCACGGGCCCAAGCCCTCAACAACATGGGAACGGTCAGGATGATCGCCCGCTATCCGGAAGGTCTCGAGGATGTCGAGGAGAGCTTCGCCATGTCTGCGGACCTGCGGTTCACCCATGATCAGGTCCGGGCGGCGGCGAACATCGGTTGGTGTGCCATCTACTACCGCGACCTGCCCACCGCCGAGTTATGGACAAGCCGAGCCCATGAGCTTGCCATGGAGCGGGAGATGGTCTGGGTCGACTCATTCACCTTGGGCGAGCTGGCCCTGATCGACGAGATGCGTGGACAGTGGGCCGAAGCCGAGTCGAAGGCCCGCGATGTGCTCCAGAACCTCGGGGGCTACGACACGACCAAACTCGTCGCAAGCACGCTGCTGGGCCGGATCCAGGCGCGTCGTGGGGAGTCCGACGCCAGAAATCGGCTGTTGGACGGCTGGGAGCGGGCGCTGCAGACCGACGAGATCCAGCGCACCGCCCCGGCATCGATTGCGTTGGCCGAATATGTCTGGATCGGGGGCAAGCTGGACCAGACGGTCCTTCCCGGTCTGCACGATGTCCTGGCTGATTGTCTCGAACGCGACTCGCCCTGGATGGCGGGCGAGCTCGCCTATTGGCTATACCTGATTGGTGAGATCGATCAGATCCCGGACGTCGCACCCGAGCCCTACCAACTCAGCGGTGCCGGCGATTGGGAGGGAGCCGCAGCCTTCTGGGAGGAACGTGGAATCCCCTACGACCGGGCCGTAGCCCTGAGCACGGGATCGACCGAGGCGCGGCTCGAGTCGCTGACGATCTTCGATGATCTGGGCGCTATCCCCGTTGCTGCCCGCCTGCGGTCGGAGCTGGCACGGGCGGGAGTACGCGGCTGTGCCGAGAGGACCGGTCAAGGCGACCCGGGAGAACCCGTTCGGTCTGACTATGCGTCAGATGGATGTTCTGCGCCATCTGGCTGAGGGCATGTCGAACGCCGAGATCGCCGATCGGCTGTTCGTGTCGAGCAGAACTGTGGACCATCACGTGTCGGCCATCCTCGGCAAACTGGGTGCCGACACACGTTTAGCTGCTGTGGCGGCTGCGCGCGACGCCGACTTGTTGGATCGGTGACGGCGGTCCCGAGATAGGCAGAGCCGCCTCTCATCTAGGCAGCGGCACCGATTCGCATCGAGTCTTTGCGCCATACCTTCGAACTGTGCCATCGAAGCTGCGAGTTCGGAGGAAACACACCGTGAACCGTCCGTCCAACCCTGTCCGGAACCTACGAAAAGGAGCCGAGCGATGATCCCCAAACTGACATCTATTCCTGGCTGGCAGGTCTACGTCTGGATCCTCGCCATCAGTGTTCCGGCGGCGATCCACGTTCGATCAGCCCGGCACCACGATCGCTCTGGCCGGTATGAGATCGTGCTCATGTATGTCCTCGGGGTGACCGGGGCCATCGGCATGTTCAACGTTGTGATGCACACCGTCTTCGCCAGCTCCGTCGTGGAATCAATTGGCTGGCCGGCCGGAAACCCATTCCAGACGGAAGTTGCGTTCGCCAATCTCGCGATCGGGACCATCGGTTTCGCGTGCTTCTGGCGCTACGACTTCTGGCTTCCGGCGGCTGTTGCCAAATCCATATTCGCCTGGGGTGCCGGCCTGACCCATGTGCTGGACATGGCTGAGACGGGAAACCTCGCGCCGAACAACGTCGGCCCGATCCTCGTCTGGGACTTCCTCCTGCCAGTTGTGATCATCGCGCTGGTCATCCTCACCCGACCGGCGCACGCTCGTGTCGCTATCACGCCCGCCCTCTACTGGTCGACACGGTGGAGGTTGGACGCGGATCGAGGCGTCTCCCGGGGGCCAGTTCATGTGGGGACCGCCTCCACCGGATCCATGTCTCAGAACCGATCTCACAGTTAGGAGCTACAACAATGAACACCGCCCTCTGGATCCTTCAAGGAACCCTGGCTGCCATCTTCCTGGCCGCCGGACTCAAGAAGCTCATCCAGCCGAAAGAGAAGCTCGAAACCAAGATGGGCTGGGTCAACGACTTCGCCCCCAGATCTGTCAAGACCATCGGTCTTCTCGAAGTACTCGCCGGCTTCGGGCTCATCCTCCCTGGCGTCCTCCAAGTTGCTCCGTTGCTCACCGCATGGGCTGCATTCGGTCTGGTCGTCCTGATGATCGGTGCCGCCGTCATCCACGCCCGGCGCAAGGAACCCCTGATGATCGTCCCCGCTCTGATCCTGGCGACGCTCGCCGCCGTTGCCGCATTGGGACGATTCGACCCGTAGTCGCTCTGAAAGACCATGCATATCGACGACGAAACGGCCAGATGTCTGCCAGCAGCCTGCCAACGAAGCCATGACTTTCCACACCGCAATTCCCATCACAGATGAAGGAGCAGATTGTGTTCAACCTAGATGCCCAATACATCAAAGTCGTCGCGGCCGAACGGGAGCGTGAGGCGCAAAAGATGAGACTGGTCCGACAAACAAAGCAGGCCCGGTCCGAGAACGGAAAGACCCGAGGCGGACGCCGGTGGCGCATCAGGCTCCGTGACCCGCTGAAGGCCTGATACACGCCATTAGGAGGGGCATCCGTAAACACTGTCCTGCGGATCCTTCAAGGAATCGTTGGCCTATCAGGGCATTCCGGCGCTCGGTTCCTTTTGATCCTGAGTGGCGGTTGCGGTCCGGCCAAGGCGGCCCTTGGTGAGTGCCGCGATCAGGATGGCGGGGATGACTGGGACTGCTACCAGGAGGAGGAACTCGATGTCCTCTCCCACGGGTAGGAAAGCTTCGTAGAACTGGCTCTGGGTGGTGGCGTTGTACGAGGCGTGAAAGAGCCCGACGATCAACAGGCTGCGATAGGTGTTGTTGTAGAACCAAGCCACGATGACCCGGCTTGCCAATTGAGGGATGAAAAGAACACCAAGGATTACCAGGCCGTCGACCAGAGACCCGGCTTCGACGATGAATCCGGGAATGTGGGCCAGAGCGAACGGGACCGCGACAAGAGCGGCGGCTCGGAGCGGCGTGAAGCGTCCCTGGAGTCTGTCGAACAGGAACCCGGTCCACCCCACCTCTTCGAAGAAATTCGAGAGCAGGAAGGCAAAGGCCAAGCTCGGCAGGATCGAAGTGAAGAATCTCGGCCAATTCTCCGCAATCGCGGTCGCCGGAGGCGTGCCTCCCAATCCGATAGCAAGCAACAGGGTGAGGAGGGTCGGACCCAGAAACGCAAGCAGATACCAGCCGATACCAACCCGCCAGCGCAGGCAGCGTCGGACAAGGTCCCGTAATCCGACCTTGCCATGCACAGCCGAGGTGACAATGAACGCCGGTACGGCACTACCAAAGAGGTGGGCGAGCAGGTCGTAGGGAGCCTGCCCATAGGGCAGCAAGTCTCTCCTGGTCAAGGCTGAGGACAGTGCGGTTGCCACGGTGACCGTGTAGGCCATGATCAGAAACGCGGCGATAGGGTGGCGTCCTATCCACCGCCAAAGCGGCGAGTACCAGGCGGCGCTCGGTTGAAGGGCGTCTTGGGACAATCTCAGTCCTCACGCTTCAAGCGACCAGGAGTCGGAACGGTACTCGCAACCGCTCGGTCCACCGAGACGACGATTCCCTTGCTGCCTGACAGACGAGCGGTGGCCCCTCGCGTGGGGGACCGTTCAAGCGCCCTCGGCAGGATTCGAACCTGCGACACCCGGTTTAGGAAACCTGCCCTGTATTCAGGCCTCCGAACACCCGAAATGGTCAATGAATATAGGCTTTTCGCGTTCTCTAGGTTTGGCGCGTTCCGGTGCTCAGTTTTGGTTGCGCTCATCCAGGACGAACCAGGCGGGCTCGTCCCGCGGCCTTGCGGTGCGGCAGCCGTTACCTTGCCTCCTGCATCTGCCATCGCAGGTGTTGGACCTGGGACTTTCCCGGGCGGGTGAATGGAGGAATCTTGGTAGGGAGTAACCGGACGCGGTCACGCCGCGTCGTTACGTTGTTGGTGGCTTTGAGCCTCCCATGTTCATGCGACCACATTCCCCGCCGGCGAGGTCAGAGGCCAAATCAACTAAGGCTTGCTTTCACCACGCAGGTCCCTAGGCCGCGATCTGGGATCTGTTGATCTGCGCTAGCCGTCTCGGTCGGGGTCGCTGTGATGTCACTGCCCCCTGAAACCTGTCTTGGAGTTTTTTCCGATCGTTGTCATGGAATTCTGCCTCTGCGGGGTGTATCCATCACACGGCGATGGGATCGATAGATGGTTTCACCAACTCAAGTTCGTTGGAATCCCTGGAAGCGCTCCGCTACGCCAGAAAACGACGTCAACGAAAGCGGTGATCAGGGCGACGGGCGTGAAGAGGCGGGCCAATTTGTTAAACCCGCCAGTCTGGAGGCTCTCTTCAGACAGTCGTACACATCGATAGTCCAGTCCCTGGCACTGGTGGCCGGAGACTTGGCCGCCGCCGAGGATGCCACCCAAGAAGCATTCGCACAGGCATGGGTTAGTTGGAGTCGCATCTCTCGTTACGACAATCCCGGAGCTTGGGTGCGTCGGGTGGCGATCAACAAGCTGCGCAACGCCCACCGCTCTCGTATCCGAGGGGAGGCGGCGGTGGAACGGATGAACTCCGAAGCCTTTACAGGTCCACAGCCCGCTGAGCCGGAATCGGACCTGATGGTTGAGCTGCAGGTCCTGCCATACAAACAACGTCTGTGTGCGGTGCTGTTCTACGTGGACGGCCTCAGCACCGCCGAAGTGGCCCAAGCCATGGGTATATCCCAGGGTTCTGTCAGCCAGCACTTGAACCGCGCTCGCACCGCCCTTCGTGCACATCTTGAGGTGACAACATGACTATTGACGAACGGATTGCTGCCGAACTGCGTCGCCACGCCCCTCAGGTGGATGAGCCCGAGGCTTGGGATCGGATCCGGTCCGCGGTGCCGGCACGGAGACGCGGCAAGACGCTGAGGCTCGTGGCGGTGTCGGTGGCGGCCTTCGGTTTTGTCCTCCTGGGGTTCGTACTTCTACCGAATCTCTCCTCCGGCCCTCCGCCCGCAAGCGACCCCCAAAGCCCCTTCCTGGGTACATGGGTCAATATCGATGCCGACGGGAGCACCCAGGCCGCAACTTTCGATGTCTCGATCGTCGCTGTTGTCGAGGTGGTCGTGCTGGACGACTACGCATCGGTGTGCTCGGGTGTCCCTTCGACGATGACCGGGACCGGGCGGCTCGAAGGCGCCACCACGATGATCGTCCCCTCGCCAGTGCTGACATGCGATGACGGGAGCGAGCCGCGAGCGCTGAGCGGTCCTCCCCTCGAGGAGCAGCTCCAGAACCTGACCTTCACCTATGACGCCGAGAGCGACACGCTCACCGACAACCTCGGGTTGGCATGGAACCGAGAGGGCGCCGAGGACCCAAGGCCCGAGCCGACGGTCCAGGATTCGATGTGGCCGCAATCGAGTCTGGAAGAGGTGCGGGAGGCACAGGAGCTCGCTGACGCCGCGAACCCTGATTTCAGCTGGCAGCTCGAGCCCGCGCTTGAGGAAAACTTGGATCACGGCGACTACGTCGGCGACCCCGAGATCTTCGCCCGATTCCTCCGGGAGGAGCTCGGCTGGGAGGAATTCTCCCGGGTTGTTGGGGCGGAGTACGGCGACGGGACGATCGCCGTCACCTACATCCGGTGCGCTGTCGGAGAGAGCAACTCCATCTATCCGGACGATCTCCGGGTCGGTAGGTGTGCACCGACGATCGACGAGCTCCGCTACGAAGCGGTGACGATAACCGTGGTCCAGCCGGGCCAACGTGGCCCGTCGGGTATCTGGGTGGTCGACGGCTGGGAGATGGTCGAGCCGGTCGAGCAGGTCGTTCCGCCTACCAACGCCGAGGCTACGGCCATCGTGGAGGCCTTCCTCCAAGCCCGGATCGATGGAGACGGGGCTGAGCAGTACTTTGGCGGGGGCGACGGCGGGGCGCCGCTCCTTTACGCCACGGGCGCCGGGGCCCCCTACGAGGAATTCGAGTTCGAGCTAGGTGAGGCCCCGTCGTGGCCGAGCGGTGAGATGCATTTCGATGTTCGGTTGTTCGCCGAGCACGGCCGGACCGTGGTGGAGCAGACCTTCGTGCTTGAGCGCGATGGAGCGGGCCGGTGGGGCCTCGAGACAGGGCCTGACACAACCGAGAATGGGCGGTCCCTGCCCCAGTTCTACGAATTCCTCGACGGCGAGGTGTCCTTCTACGCGGCCCCGCCGTGGGATTACAGCTGGGCCGGCTGGGAGTTCTCACCGACTTTGAGCACTCTCCTCCTCGACGCGGACATCGAGGAACGTCTTGTGGTGCTGGCGGACCCACAACCGATTGAGACGGCATGCATGAAGGGCGAGGCCCCCACCACCGCCGAGGCGCTGGCCCGAGAGCCTCGGGTCCGATCCCGACCTCGAGACCACGGAGCCCGTTGCAGTGCGTATGGCGGGGATCGACGCGCTGCAGGTGGATGTGACGGCCGTGACGAGCGGAAACCTCTGTGCCGAGGTGGGGGTACCGGAGGTGGTGGCCGGTGGGACGGCGACCGGCCTCGACCCAGGCCAACGGATGCGCCTGTACCTGATCGATCACCCGGGTGAGGCGGCACGGGTCCTCGCCATCGCAATCATTGCCCCGGAGGACCGCTTCGAGCAGGTGTTAGGGGCGGCGACACCCATCGTGGACTCCTTCGATTTCTCCACAGGCTGACGGCGACGAAGGTCGGCCGGTGCATCGACGAAGGAGAAGGAGGGACAACGTGAACGCTCGAAGTGGAAAGGCTCTCCTTTTGGCATTGATGCTGGCGCTGACTGCCTGCGGATCTGGGGCCGTCCTTACACCATCCACGGCTCCACCATCCACGGCTGCAACGGTTTCGAGCGACCCCAGTCCGACTCAGGACATCCAGGACATCCAGGACATCTGGGCCATACCACCCTTCTCTTCCCTGGAGACTGGGACCTACTTCATCGACCCCGACCTCGATGCCTCTACCCCGCTCCGGGTGGTGTACGACGTGGCCGCGGAGGGATGGTCGCAATGGACCGGCGCGGCCAAGTTCGCCGGTGAGGGGCACGTCGGGCTGAGCATCACCACGGTGAGGAACCTGGTGAGCGACGGCTGCAGCGACCATTCACACTCCGACCCACCGGTCGGACCGAGCGTGGACGACCTCGCGACCGCCTTGGCGGACCTGGCTCCGTTCCAGGTGACGTCGCCTCCGAAGGACGTGACCGTCTATGGGTACAGCGGGAGATACCTGGAACTGACCGTGCCGGACCTGCCGGTCGAGGGGTCCGGAGACGACCTTCGCTTCACCGGGTGCCTCGGCGGGGATCTCAAGAGCTGGGTCGCGCCTTTCGACTCAGCACAGGGGGACGCCTTCTACGGCTACACAGGCCCTGGCTACACCGAGGAGTTCTGGATCCTCGATGTCGAAGGCACCCGGCTAGTGATCGCCGCAGAAAGATCCGCCGACTCACCGGAGAGGGACCTCGCCGAACTCCTCGCCATCCTTGACTCCATACGGATCGAGCCCTGACCCGCCGCCGCAGATGAGTACCGTCCGATTCGGGCGCCCGACGATCCGACGTGTTTCAGTTCTCCCCAAACAGGGTGTTTGAGCGGACGACACAACCAGATCACTTCTCAGCGCATGACGCTCGGCCACCCAGACGCGGAATCGGTTCAATCACCCACTCGAGAACCGACAATATCGCTCGGGGTTCCACGTACGGCTACACAACTGGCTACAGGCCAAGGGCGGCCTCGTCCCCGGACCGGCGAGTGGGGGGTTCGTCGTATCGGACCGCACTTTCAGCGTTGAAAACGTCCGTGAGGACTAGCCCGCTGGCCGTAGCGGAATCGAATCCAATACCGATAACGATACCGATGGCGAACAAACCCGACGGCCTGTGCCGACATTGCGACGAGTGGATTATCCGGGCGAACGCCAAAACGCCATGGGTTCACGTTGGGACCATGTCCGAATCGTGCGGAACCTATGCCGAACCAAAGCCCGAGTCACCCGAAAGCATCCAACGTGGCAGGCACCTAGCGACAGGTAGCCCGCACTCCGGTTCACGGGGACCGCGAAAAACGGCATAGAAAGCACCTGGATTCATGGTTCGGTTAAAACGGGAAGCCCCGACATGGTCGTCGGCCAAACCCGTCGGGGCTTCCATGCGGGGGAGGATGATCCGAGCCCTGGGGTACAGGCTCCATCTCGGCGTAATACTGGGTGCTCATTCCCCACCATCCCGAAGTCCTTCACGGTGAGATCCATCAGGTTGTCGATGATCAGCTTGCGGACCGTCGCCAGGTAGCTCTCATCATCGATCCAACACTGGATGTTGAAGTCACCGCCTCCCTCACCGTCTCAGGCCACAGAGAAGATGGGCAGCCGCAGCCGGCGAGCATGTTGCTCGCTATTCGCATCTTGTCCCACCCGGCGAGAGGATCACCGTTGGCTTTGAGATGGTAAGAGGCGTTCACTGCTGACTCGGCTTCGATCATCCACCGCTTGTGCCTTCCCCCTCGGGCATGGAGCCACAGTTTCATCGGCCCCCCTTTGGTGGCTGAGGAGGCCACGGCCAGAAAACAGCTATCAGAACCAGGATCACGATCTCAGTCAACATCCAGATCAAGTGGATGCTCATGACGTGTACCGCAGACAATGACAGGTCGGAGCGTGACACTCGGCCAGCATTCCCACCCTGTCAAAGAAGTGCGACCACCCATCGTGACCACATCCGGTGCAGTATTCGTCCCTGAGGAGGACTACCCCTGCCACCCATTCTGTGTTCGAGGCCATGTTCATAGGCCATCGCTCCCGCCTTCTCCCCCGGCCCATTCGGCGCCCCCCGGAGCCGGCGGCGCTTCAGTTATGTAATCGCTGAAATGGAACCGCGGGATACGCAGCCGTCGGACAGCCAATGGATGAATGTTGTTCGGTCTGAACCTGTCCCATCGCACCCGTACCTCAGAGCGAGTGTCCTGCGTTCCAGAAGGGGATCGTTCACGACTGACCCCAAATCGGTTTAACCGTCGACACAACCGGGTAAGTGATTAGTAAGGAAAGGCCAACGGACCTTCGGGTTTGTTGGTCTTTCCCCTTTCTCGGCTCAAATGCCCGATTCCCACATGACGCTTTCGGGAAAGGGACGGTGGGTTGATGGGAGCCCGTGCCGCCCCTCTCCTTCCGGCGGCTACCCAATTCCCAGCAGGAAACCTCCCGTGCCTACCCGCCGGGAGGTTTCCGTCCTTTCTGGGAAGTCGGGGGTCTCAGCCTCGACGATCCGGACCCGCTAGGCCGGCCAGTGGCCCGCTGAGAGTCACCCGCTTTGCGAAGGTCGGCTCTCCAGAATCCGCTTGACTTTCTCGAATTGGGTCCGGTCTGTTTTCGCCCCTTCTCTTGCCATCAGCGGCGACATCAGTTTCCACCGGCCCGTCGGCTTCATCTCCGTATTGCAGGTCACCCGAGTGCCCCCCGAGGGCGTTGATGCAAAGAGAAAGGCCGCGTTGATTGGGAACGGCTCGGTGTAGTCGAGGACCATCCGGTGAGGTGGCGTGAACTCAGTCACCGTCCAGGGCATCGTGACCTGTTTCTTACCCATCATGCGAACGTCCTGGCCTGTAGCGCCTACCTGGAAAGGCCCATCGTGTCTCACGTCGACGACCTCGACACTCCATTCCGGGGCGTTGTCGAGGTTTGTCAGATACTCGAAGACCTCCTCGATAGGCCGGTCGATTTCCACAGTCGTACTGATCGACGCCACGAGACACGAAAGTAACGGCTGAGGTTGCCGCTTGTCGAGACCGCGAAAGAATCGGGTCCGTCAAAATCAGTCGCCGAGCTGGCCGCGAACTGCTCCCGGCCCGAACGACGGCAGGCTGTGCACGTTCACGTAGTACGCCGACGGGTTCTGGCGGATGGCCTTGATGAGATCCTGGTCGACGTCGACACAGCCACTGCTCTCACCAGTCCCGGCTGAAGTAGCGAGCGGGAGCGGCACCACCACCCATCGCTCGATCCAGCCTCACCCTCTCACCTACGGACTGGACAACGTAACGCGAGAAGTCCGGTGCTCAACGGAAGACGCCAGCGTTATCGGGAGAAACTAGAGAGGGAGAATCACCAGGTACTACCTAGCGAAACCGGGAGAAGGCGCCCTCGGCAGGATTCGAACCTGCGACACCCGGTTTAGGAAACCTGCTCTGTATCCGGCCCTCTGAACGCCCGAAGAGGCCAATGAACATAGGGTTTTCGCGATCTCTCAGGTCCGGCGCGTTCCGGTGCTCAGTTTTCCCGGGGGGCGAGACGCCGAGATCGAACGAGTCACTGGCCTTTCCTATAGGGCTGGCAGGCGAGCTTCTTTGCTTGGTCAGGCGCGCGATCCAGTGGCAGTCCTGGGTCGCCGATACGACCGATCGAGGTCCCCATGATCGGCCGCGGCGAGACTCGCCAAAAGCCCCTTATTACTCGATCACCTCGAAGGGGCCGACCGAGAACACCCCCGCGTAGTCGTCGGTATCTAGCTGCTCGCAGAGCACCGCATAGGTCCCGGCGGTGAGATCACCCTCCAAGACCCCTGACTGGCCCGAATCAAGCGTCGGTGTTAAGTCCACGTTTGTCGTTTCAGGTAGTGGTGGGCCGTCCCGCTCCACACGCGGCGACTGACCCTCCCGAAGGATCTCATGCTCTTCGGCGTAGTAGGCGGCGAACTCGTCGTAGGTCACCTCGAGGCGCTCCAGTTCAAAAAGAGCAGGGAATGATGAGCCGTTGAGAACGGTGAACGCGAAAAGGCCCGGTGACACAGCGCCGATTTGCTCGGACGCACAGCTCTCGTTGGTGAGTACCACAGGCTGTGGTGAAGTGGGGCCGGCCAGCTCAACCGAAGGGTTGATGGAACTGAGCACGACCAGAAGACCCACCATCGTCAACACCGCAGCGGATGCGACTACGGCTGCGGGTCGAATTCTCAGCCGGGCCAATGGCGGTCGGGTGCGGACAGTGGGTGCAGACTTGGTTCCGGGCTCGTCCGTGACGCCATCGACCGGCTCCACCCCTGGAGTCGATCCGAGCGATTCCGGATCAGGGATCGGATTGGCCGCAACGATGAGCTGACGGACCCGGTCTGTGTCGATGGTCATGTCTGGCCCTCTGCTTCCAGGGGCGGGATCGAGATTCCTGCATTGCTGGGATCGACGAACATTCCGAGGTGCCGTCCGAGTTTCTTATGAGCACGGGTCAGTCGTTTGTCCACGGCCATTCTCGACAGGCCGACGATCTGTGCGATCTCCTGGCGGGACAAATGTTCCCAGGCATCGAGCATCACGATCTCACGGTCCTTGGGAGGAAGACGACGTACCGCTTTGTCGACCACGAGATCTTGCTCCCGCCTGAGCACGACCAAAAGCGCATTCTCGGGAGGGGCCACACCCAGGTTCTGCAGCTTCGTTGTCAGCGTTGCTCGTCGGCGAATCGAGCGTCGCTGATTGGCTATCACCCGCGACGCCACCCCATACAAGTAGGGAAGGACCTGGTCGTCGGGTGGTAGCTCGTCGAGCCGGCGCCAGGCGACCAGGAAGGTCTCTGAGGTGGCGTCCTCGGCCTCGCTGGGAGGCGCGCGCCGACCGCAGTAGGCGAGGACACGCAGACGATAAGTCCCATAAAGGCGCTCAAATCTCGCCCGTCTCGGATCACCGGTCTTCGGCTGCACAGTCGACCCTTCAATGTCCGGCATGAACCGCCCGGAGACACATTTCTGCACCCACGCGTCCCCGCCTCCGCAGACACACACCCCTGAGCGCTGAGGCTACGCCTAGATCCTGTGCCCTCCAAGCAGTCAGCTAGGCGGTGACGTCGAACGGCCCGACCGAGAAGACGCCGGCGTAGTCACCGGCCCCGTCGAGCTGCTCGCAGAGCACCGCATAGGTCCCTTCCGTCAAATCGCCCACCAGCTCACCCGAACCGCCAGGCGCCACGTCGACGACCTGGTGCACATCTGTCGCCTCGGGGAGCTCGCCGATACCCTCCGAGACACGTGGCGGCTGCCCCGACTGGAGGATCGCGTGCTCCTCGGCGTAGTAGGCGGCGAACTCGTCGTAAGGCACCCCGAGACGAAACAATTCGAAGTCCGCAGTCGAGGAAGAGTCATTCCGAACCGCCAAGGTGAAGGGCCCAGGGGACATGGAATCGACCGGCTCGGAGGTGCAGCTGCTGTCGGTGAGCACGGCAGCGCTTGCAGCGCCGGCGGTTGACGGCTCGGCTGCGGAATTGCTCGTTTGGTCTGCCCCGGTGCTGGTGCAGGCAGTGAGGGCAACAAGAAGCCATACCGCTGCCCACCGTCCCACGGGTCGGGTCGCGACAGCAGCGTGGAGGCTGTGTGCTCGATCGTCGACAAGGTTCATGGCTGGTCCTTTCCTCGCTGACCTGAACGATCCCTCTATGTCCGAGATGCAGCAGTCGCGGACAGGAAACGTGTCACACCAGAGCTGTTGGCGGACATAAGCTCATCATGAGTCGCAATCGCAGCTACGTCCTGATCGGAGTGCTGAACGCTGCGTCGCTGATGGGCGCGGTCCTTCTCTTCACGACCGGGAACTAGGAACAGGCCCATCACTCCACTCGGTTGTCCAAGTGTGCTGACTGACACCAGTGAGATCGGTCGCCAAGGACAGCGCACTCGTGGCAATAGTCCGATGCTGAATTGCCCTTCTCTAAGAATCCTTGACAAAGGTCAGCGCCTGAATCTTCCATTGATAGCAGGAGAAACAGGGTCCGGCGCCCTCGGCAGGATTCGAACCTGCGACACCCGGTTTAGGAAACCTGCTCTGTATTTAGAGTCTCAGATCCCCGAAAACGCCAATAAACATAGGGTTTTCGCGTTCTCTAGGTTTGGCGCGTTCCGGTGCTCAGTTTTTGGGCGCGAAGCTGGATCTTTCCGCGAACTCAGCAGGGGAGATACCCGCTCGACTGGCCTTGTCACCGGGTTGGAGCAGCTTGGGTTCGACGCGGGATCGCTTTCGCGTCGACCGTCGTCCTCCGCCGCGGCGAGCGGTGGTGGCATCATGGCCATTGGCCAGCCCGACAGGAGTAAGCCGATGGAGAGTCTCGCCTCGACCGTCCGTGGTCACGGCCCCGAGGTGATGCTCATACATGGCGGGATGACCGATGGAGAGTTGGCGTGGGGCGCTCAGGAGCAATTAGCCGAACGGTGGCGCTTCCGCGTTGTCGACCGGGCTGGGTATGGCAACAGCGCGCACCTTTCCACCGGCGAGGACATCCATCTCGACACGCGCCTCATCGCGGCCACACTCGACGAGCCCGTCCATCTCGTTGGCCACTCGTCTGGTGCGATCGTCGCCCTCCTCGTGGCTGCCGCCTCGCCGCGCCGCGTGCTCTCACTCACCCTTGTCGAGCCTCCGTCATACCGGTTCGTTGATGATCCGGGCATCGCGCATCTGGCTGATCTCGGCGACGATCTGTGGAACGATGTAGAGCTGTTAGACGCTGATTGGCTGCTCGAGTTCTTCGACGCCTTCGGAGAAGAGCCTCCTTCGCAGGAACTCATCAACCTTCTCCAGCCGCATGTCCCGCCCTTTCGGCGTTTCGTCACGCGTCCGTGGGACATTCATCTACCAGTCGAGATGATCAAGAGCGCTGGCGTCCCGTCCCTCGTGATCTCCGGTGGGCACCATTCGGCCGTCGAGCTATTGAACGACCGGATTGCAGAAGCGATCGGAGCGCGTCGAACAGTCGTTAAAGGGGCGGGTCACGAAGTGCAAATGACCGGAACCCCGTTCAACGAACGGATCCAAGACTTCCTTCGCGACCCTGATCGACCACCGGTGAACGCTTGAGGCAGAAGTAGATTAAATGCCGTACCTTCGCCGTCCGGTCTGCGAACTCTCCCGGGTCGTGACGTTGCGGGAACGTGCCCAGGGCCAGGGCTTTCCATGCGGGGGTCAATCGCCGGTTTGTCCTAAAAAGTGGTGAACGGTTTCGGGGAGTGTGTGGGCGGTTGCGGCGCCGATGCCGCTGCTCGCTCCGCTGACGACGGCGACGGTGCAGTTCAGCTTCAGTTCGGTGCTCAGGACGCCTCTTCGATCGCGAGGCTCGTGGAGAGCGCTCGATGCGCGTCGGCAGCGGCGCGCAGGTTGTCCGCGGTCTGTTCGAAGATCTCGACGGCGTCGGCGCCGGCGGGGAACCGCAGCGGCGGTTCTTCGAGCGCGGCGAGCTGGACTAGGGCCGCGGCGAGCTTGGCCGGATCGCCGCCTTGGCGGCCGTTCATGGTCTTCCAGTTGGCGATTGTCTGCTCGGTGCGCGCTGCGTAGTCGTCAATTGTCGAGGTGGCGTAGCTCGTGGACTCGGGGGTGAGCAGTTCGGTGCGGAAGAAGCCCGGTTCGACGAGCATCGTTCGGATACCGAACGGGGCCACCTCGGGGGTCATTGCTTCCATCCAGCCCTCCACTCCGAACTTCGCCGCCGCGTACGCGGAAACGAACTCACCGGTAGCGATGCCCGCGGTCGACGAGATCGTGACCACTAGGCCGGATCGCTGGGAGCGCATCACCGGCAGGACGGCGCGGGTGATGTTGATCGGACCGAACAGCGACGTCTCGACCTGGGCACGAAAGTCCTCTGGGGTGATCTCCTCGAAGAACCCGGCATAGAAGTTTGCAGCGTTGTTCACTACCACATCGACGCGTCCGAACCGGTCGATTGCTGCTTGAACCGCCGCGGCGGCCCCGGCCATGTCGGTCACGTCGAGTCTCACGACGAGCAGATCGTCATGATCGCCCAGCGCGTCCGAGACACGTTCGGGGTCGCGACCCGTCGCGACCACGGCGTGGCCAGCGCCAAGGGCGGCCTTGGCTATGTCGAGGCCGAGGCCGCGCCCTGCGCCAGTGATGAACCAGATCTTCTTGTCAGTCATGTGGGGCTCCCTCGGTTGAGATGTTGTGGGCAATGCCGAACAGTCGGTCTGGCCGAAGCGCCGGTACCCGTGCGCAACCCAGTAGACCGCTTTGCGCCGGGATTGAGAAGGGCCTGCGAACTTGTTTCCCGTCGCCTCGCCCGACCAAACCGGTCGAGGTCAGGCCCATAGCCCCACCGGTGCTCAGTGCCAAAGACCGCCAATGTCAAGAAAATCTAGAGGGGCAGAATCGCCAACTGGTATCGGACAAAAAGAGCAATAAGCGCCCTCGGCAGGATTCGAACCTGCGACACCCGGTTTAGGAAACCGGTGCTCTATCCCCTGAGCTACGAGGGCGTGAGGTGGATGTCGGCGCCGTCACGGCCGGCTCTCAGGGTATCGGCGATTCAACGGCGAGCCACGCTTGCCGACTCAAAGCAGTCCGTCCCGAGTTTGTTGGAAGGCATCGGTGACCTCATAGCGAGAGTGTCCTACCGCTTCATCGACTTGACGATCGACGACGGGACCTTTGACTTCTCCCCCAAGTGGGTCGTTGGGGCGCCACAGATTTACCCATCTATCAGTGCCCATCTTCTCCGCAACCTTCCCAACCAGCTCGGGGATGCCGATTGTGGGGAACTGCTCCGGGTAGTGGAGACCGAGTTGGCAGCCGTAGGTCAGAAACCCGTCGGGGATTCCGTCCTCTAACTGTCCGAGGGTGACCAGGGCGATCATTGCCCCTTGTGAGTGTGCGGATAGCACCTTGCGTGGGTTCTGACCGAGTTCCTCGCCCAGTTTCTTCACTACGAATGGCCCGTAGCTCGGTGGTGCCAAGGGGTGATACCAGCGCGGGAAGAAGGAAGCGACGTCCCACAGGATGCCCACTTTTCGCCGTCGTTCTGCATCGCGGAAGCCCCTCAGCAAGCTGGTGAGGATGAACGAAGCAGGTATCAGGATTGTCACGGTTATGGCGATACCGACCAGGCGCTCGAGATCGACTTGTAACCCCAAGAACGAGAAGCTGAGATAGCCGAGGATCACGGCCCCGACAAGTACTCCAGCTCCGATCGGGACCAAGACGCCGGCACCGCCGTATATCCGGTGCGCGGCCCACCAGGCGAGCACCACTGCAACCACCGCGAAGAGACCAAGCCACCGTCCGTCCGAGGGAGCCGCGAACTCGTCGGGTGAGCAGTTCCCGGCTCGCAGACAGCCTACGAAAAGGGCAACGCTGCCTAGGACGATGCCAACCAGGGCGGCCGACTTGAACACGATCCGAACGTCGACCGTCAGACGTCGAAGCATGGTCATCAGGCGACGACTGCGGCCCCCGTCATTGTCGTCAGGCTGAGGACCGAGGCCCTCGCCATCCCATGGGCGCATCATCAATAACGCAATCAAAGTAAGGGCCACAAACATGTACAGCATCGCTACTGCGACATAGGCAGAGCCTTCGGTTCCGATTTCACCAACGCCGATTGCAACCTCGAGGATCGCGGCCACCGCGATCCCAAACGCCGCTCCCAACTGGGCGCCGATGGCGAATGCGCCGAGCGAGGCCAACCCCGAGAAGATGGCGGTGACGATGCCGAAAACGAACATCAAGAACGCGAATTGATACGTCGTTACGTGTACTCCCACCCAGTGGTGCTCCGTCGGCAGCTCCGCGAATCCGAGTATCACGAGCGACCAGCCGCCGGCGACCATAGAAGCCACAGGTGCCACAGCGGTGACCTTGATCAGCCACGATTTCGTGGGGATGAGCGAAGTGGCAACGAGAACAAGCATCAGAGCAAATATCAATCCGACGATCACTAGCTCCAGCCACCTCTGACTCACACCACGAGCTGCTGTCAGGGCCAAAACGAGCATCCCGGCAGCTAGATGGATGCGGCGGAGACGGTGCATGATCGAGTGGGGCGCCCACATCGAGGGGTCGCTGAGGGTCGTCCCCGCGGGGTCATCCCAAGGATCCTTTCCCTTCTCTACGGGCTCCAGCATCGAGTTCGGGTCGATAGACAGGACCAGGTCCACGGGATCTCGGTCCTGCAGCCTCTCGTAGTGGGACTTGGCCGAGACCTTCGCTATCAGCAGGCTGTAGAGGAACCCCAAGATGAAGAGAAGAGCGATAACGGCCAACCGGGGCCAGATGCCGCCGATTTCATTGTCAGTTAGCCAGTGATAGGGGATGTCGACGACCACCACCGAGAGTTGTGCCACGAATACGGATGTGAGGCAGAATCCGGCGAGCCGAACACCGATGCGACCGGCGCGGGTCTGTCGATCCGCCATCCAGCCGGCGATATTGGCGAGGGCGAACGGAGCGAGCAGGATCCAGAACGCTGTGCTCCACCTGCCAGCAGTCAGCCCACCCCAATGGAATGCCTGCACATCTACATCCGGGTCCCGGAGGGGCTTGTGGTAGAGGGTCGTGTAGCGGACCGGCTCGCCCCGAGCGAGGAGGGGTCCGATCGGGTCCGTGTAAAGCATGTCTCGCGGCGCGGTTCCGGACACGCCGTGAACACGGAGTTCGCTCGGTGAGGCCACTTCCCCTTCTTCCTTCGAATGTTGACGCTACAGATTGGATGGTGCCTCGCGTCTGGGGAATCACACCCATGCCTCGCCTACCCTTGACCCGATGGAAGAAGAGCGAATCGCCCTGTTCGTCGATTTCGAGAACCTCGCCATCGGCGTGCGGGAGGCGTTGGGGGGGATGGAGTTCGACTTCGAGCCCATCGGCAATGCACTGGCCGAGCGCGGCCGCGTCGTCACCCGCAAGGCCTATGCCGACTGGGGGATGTTCTCCGATGCCCGTCAGAAGCTGACCCGGAGTCACATCGAGTTGATCGAGATCCCCCAGCGGATGGGGGCCAGCCGCAAGAACGCCGCAGACATCAAGATGGTGGTCGATGCCATCGAGGTCGCCTTCGAGCGCGATTACATCACCACCTTCGTCATCTGCACCGGGGATTCCGACTTCACCCCGCTGGTCCACAAGCTGCGTGAGCTGAACAAGAAGGTGATCGGAGTCGGTGTCAAGGCATCGACCTCGGCGTTGCTTCCGCCCGCCTGTGATGAGTTCCTCTTCTACGAGAACCTGGATGGTGTCGAGCCGAGCCGGGTCAGCGCGCCGGTCGAGGAGAGCGAGCAGGTCGACGACACGACGCCGGAGCTGGCGTCGCTGATAACCACGACGCTCTCCGGCCTCCTCAGGAGTGGTGGCGGAGAAGTCCTCGCTTCGTCGTTGAAGCGGGCCCTTCTTCGAAAGGACTCCACCTTCAGCGAAGCCGACTACGGGTTCCGCGCCTTCGGCGAACTGCTCAACCATCTGGAGTCCCAGGGCGTGATCGAGACCTCGGAGGGACCGGGGCGTGGGGATCCAATTGTCCAGTTCCCATCTGAGGGATCCGGCGAAGGCGCGGCGTTCGACCAACTGGTCGAGGTGGTGACCGATCTGGCGAAGAAGAGCACCCCGGTCTACCTGTCCGGTCTGAAAAACCAGCTCCGCAAGAAGGATCCGACGTTTTCGGAGAAGAAGTTCGGCTACTCGGGATTCCTCCAGTTCTGCAAGGCCGCCGCGACCAAAGGCCAGATCGAGCTGACCTGGGACGAGGAGGCGGGCGACTACCGGGTCGTCGTTGCATGAACCGGACCGCCGATGTAATCGTGGTGGGGGCCGGCATCATCGGGTCCTCCATCGCCTACCAGTTGGCCCGTCACGGAGTGGGCAGCGTGGTCGCCCTCGACAAGGGAAAAGGCCCGGCCGAAGGGTCGACCGGGGCGTCATCCTCGATTTGCCGTTGTCGGTACACCCATTCAGAGGTGGTTCGCCTCGCCTTCCACGGGCAGGAGGCATATGGCAACTGGGCCGAGTTCACCGGCCTGGACCAGCCGAGGTCGGGGCTGCAGCGGGTCGGTGTCCTGTGGATGATGGGGGAGAGCCAGGACCGAGTCGGGTCGGACGCCGACAAGCTCATGGGCCAAGGGGTGAAAGCGGAGGCCATCGGCCCCGATGACGTGACCGAGTTGTTCCCGTCCCTCTCCACCTGTGGTGTGCCATTCGACCTCACCGGGGAGATCGAGCATCAGTGTGCTCCTGGCGAGGCATTCCTCTACGAAAGCCTCGGGGGCTACGCCGAGCCGGTCGGGGCCAACCAGGACCTGATCGAGGCCACCCGTCGTCTGGGCGGCAGCGTCGAGTTCAACGCCAGGGTCACCGAAGTCTTGAAGGAGAACGGCCGCGTGACCGGAGTCCGGCTCGAGGACGGCACCGAGATCTTTGCGGACCTGGTGATCAACGCCGCCGGGCCGTGGTGCAACCAGCTCAATGCGATGGCCGGCGCAGAGTTGCGTTGGACACTCACCCCGACACGCATCCAGACCGTCTATCGATCCTGGCCCCAGGACCTAGGCCCGGTCCCGGTCGGGGCCGACGCCTCGACCGGCATCTACTTCAGGCCGGAGACCGGCGGGCAGCAGGTCCTCGTCGGATCGGTGCTGGCCGAGGACGAGGAGGAGGTGATCGAGGATCCCGATGACTACAAGCGGGTCCCTGACGCTGCCTTCACCGAGATCAAGCTGGCCGCCTTCCATCACCGCGTCCCGGGGCTGGAGGCGAGGGGTGGTGTCTCCGGGGTCGCCGGCCTGTACACCATCAACCGCGAGGACGTCCATCCCGTGGTCGGCCCTTCGGGTGTCGACGGGCTTTGGGTTGCCAACGGGTTCTCCGGACATGGGTTCAAGCTCGCCCCATCGATTGGGTCCCTTGTCGCCCAGGCCTACACCGGTGCCTCCATCGAGTTCGACACAGACGTCCCGATGAGCTTTCTCTCCGTCGATCGGGAGCCAATCGACGTGGCAGTCAAGAACGTCCTGGCCTGATGCGATACCTGAATTCTGCGGAGACCCGGCAGGCGCTTCCTATGACCGACGCGATCCGGGCGATGGAGCACGCCTTCTCCGCCGAGGCGGAGACACCACTCCGGACCGTCGTCGGCAGTTCGCTGGTCATGCCCGGAAGGCTCGACGACATCATCGCGGTCAAGGTGGTCTCGACCACGCCCGGGGATCCTGCCGGCCTGGTCGTCGTATTCGCACCTGACGGGACGCCTCTGGGCTTGGTCCACGGGCCAACCCTCACCGCGATCCGGACCGGCGCCGTATGCGGGCTGGCCACGGCTTTGCTGGCGACCAACGGCGCGAGCACGCTGGCAATGCTCGGTGCGGGAGCGATGGCCTTCGACCAGATAGAGGCGGTGCGGGCGGTCCGGCCGATCGATCGGGTCATGGTCTGGTCACGGAATCCAGTCAATGCCAGGCTGCTGGCAGAGATGGTCGGCGGCGAACACGTCGACGATGCCGCCGATGCCGCTTCCCAGGCTGACGTGATCTCATGCGCCACCCCGGCGACTTCGCCCTTCCTCTTCGAGGCGAGCGTTCGGGAAGGCGCTCAC
This sequence comes from uncultured Acidobacteriota bacterium, assembly GCA_963725075.1. Classification (GTDB taxonomy): domain Bacteria; phylum Actinomycetota; class Acidimicrobiia; order Spongiisociales; family ZC4RG35; genus JARDZU01. The sequence goes on along the minus strand of CAVRXA010000008.1, from coordinate 111,662 downwards.
GTCAATGCCATCGGCAGCTACACGCCGGAAATGGCGGAGCTGGCGCCCGATCTGCTGGAGCGGGCCTATGTGGTGGTCGACGACCTCTCTGCGGCGGCCGAAGAGGCCGGTGACCTGATCCAGGCCGGGAGGCTGCCCGACACCTCGTTGCGCGAGCTGCTGGACGGAACCAGCCCCGAGATCGCCGAGGACGTGACTGTGTTCAAGAGTGTCGGCGTCGCCGCCCAGGATGTCGCCGCCGCCCACCTCGCCCTCCTCAACGCAGAGCGACTCGGAGTGGGCACCCTGCTTCTGGCCTGACTGCGAGCCCAGCTTCTCGTTGCAAATGCGGGTCAGATCGCTCATGTTCGCCGAGACCGTCCAGCGTTGGAGCTGAGACGATTTGACGGATACGGACGGAAACTCAGGTTGCGGGTTTTCGCTACTCGACGCTGCGGCTGAGCCGTCCGAGACGGCGGTCCCAGGTGTCGCCGACGTTCTCGACCCATCGGACCAGGTCGCCCAGCGGCTCGGGGTCGAAGGTGTAGCGCACCTCTCGTCCGGCGGGGTGTCGTTCCACCAGACCGGCGGCGTCCAGGGCAGCGAGATGCTTGGTGACCGCCTGACGGGTGACGGGCATCGCGGCAGAGAGCTCGGTGGCCGTGGCCGGGCCGCCGTTGGCGAGACGGCTCAGCACCTCGAGACGGGTCGGGTCGGCCAGGGCGGCGAAGACCTCGTGGGGGATCATCAGGCCGCTACGGACAGAGAAGCCCTCGGAAAAGGGGACCCACCCCACTGCGGGGGAAGGCCTGTGATCGTCCACGGGAGCAGGGTCTCGCGGACGGTGAGGGCGGTGCCTTCGTCCACCTGTTCCAGTTCGATTTCGACCTGGGTGGGGAGCCCATCGTCGGTCCGCCAACTCCACTGGAGGCGACGACCGGGGACGACTTCCTCGACCGTGCCCCAGACCGGGTCTCCCTCCTCCGGAGTCATCGTTATGGCGCCACCTGGGCGGGCGTCGATCGAGACATCGCCCTCCATCCAGTCACCAACCAGGTTCTCGTCGGTGAGACGCTCCCAGACCGTGCCCGGGTCGGCGGGGAGTGTGACAGTCCGTTCGACAGTGATGTCGCCTGCTAGCTCTTCGAAACGCTCTTCCTGCATACCTGCAACTTAGCAGTTGCGCGTGGTGTTAGGCTGACCCGCAACCGATAGGTTGCACAAAGGAGAAGATGATGCTGATACCGACCGTGATCGAGCAGACGAGCAGGGGAGAGCGGGCATACGACATCTACTCACGGCTGCTCGGGCACCGTGTCATGTTCCTCGGCCGAGCGGTCGATGCCGACACGGCGAACCTGATCGTCGCCCAGTTGATCCATCTCGAGAGCGAGGACCCGGAGAAGGACATCGCCCTCTACATCAACTCGCCCGGAGGGGAGATGTCTTCGATGATGGCCATCTACGACACGATGCAGCACATCAAGCCCGAGGTGATGACCGCTTGCATCGGCATGGCCGCTTCGGCGGCGGCGGTGATCCTCGCCGCCGGGGCCCCGGGGAAGAGGTATGTGCTGCCTCACGCCCGTGTGCTGATCCACCAGCCTCATCTGATGGGGGGCGGGCTCGAAGGCCAGGCATCTGATATCGAGATTCACGCCAGGGAGATCGTCCGGCAGAAGGAGGAGATGAATCTCATCCTCGCCCGTCACACCGGCCAGACGGTCGAAACCGTCACCCGCGACACCGATCGTGACCGATGGCTGACCGCCGAGCAAGCGGTCGAATACGGCCTGGTCGACTCGATCATGGCGCCGAGCCGAGTGCCGGCAGGGTTGGACCAGACCTAGGAGGCCTTGGCACCCCGGATCTCCAACCCGTCGAGCAGGCGCATCGAGGCTTCGCTGATCTCGTGGACGGCCTGGTGGAAGACGTCCTCGTTGTGGCCAGCCGGTCGACTGAATCCCGAGATCTTGCGGACGAACTGAAGTGCTGCCGCTTCGATCTCCTCGGTGGGAGCCGGGGTCGCGCCCTCCCTGAGTACTTTTATCGATCTGCACATGCGTCCCACGCTACCCCGACCTCGTAATTGGGAGCCACACGCCCGCATGTGACTCGTCTAGGTCCCAATTACGCAGCGATTACGGGCGCCGGCTTGCTCGTTGCAGACGCTCCACTTCGGTAGAGGCGAGGGCAGAGGCGACAACCAACGCCATCGGCACTACGGCGGGAGCGCTCGCACCCGACACGATCACGCCCAGGAACACCAGGATCGCGGCGAGGGCACGGCCCGCCTGAAGGCGGTCTCGTCTCAGGAATTTCTTGGTCCGGCTGTCGACGAATGACACAGGTTCGAGCGGTTCCCGGAGCACGGCGATCAGGGCAAGAGCACACCCAACGCCGCTGTCACAAGTGGGTCGACGGTGGGCAGGGTCCGGGGAAAGGTATCGCTGAGGCTGGCCACGACCGACGAACCGATCGCCCCGGCCAAGGCTGCGAAGAGAGCCGCCCGGTTGGGTTCCTCGGCCATCCGGGCGTCGACGTATATCGCCACCGCCAGCCCGAAGCCCATGACCCACCCCAGCGGTGTGAAGGAGACGACACGTGGCGACGACGGCCAGCCCGGCCAGGTCGGTGCGAAGAGGACGCCGCCCGGTGGTCTCCACTACCAGCCTCGCCGCCATCATCAGGGCGATGAAAGGCAGGATGGCAGTCTCGAATCCAAGTAGCGCCCAGGCCCCACCGACGACGGCGAGCACGAGAGCGGGGACCTGGCGGTCCGGGTCGAGCTCTCGGGCCAGCGCCCAGGACAGGAAAGCCGTGCCTGCGGCCTCGATGGCGAGGAGTGGCTCGGCATCCTGAGCCAGCGTGAGATAGGCACCGACGATCCCGGCCAGTGCAGACAGCGCGAGCACGGCCCGGTTCCACGGGCTCTCCGGCACAAGAGGTCGCAGCACGTGAGATCGGAATCGCACCCGCCCATTCTGTGACGTGAATCCGGGAAACGGCGGGATGGGAATACTCTGCCTTCACGTGACCAAGCCGTTGGAGAGCATCCGCCGTCTCCCTGCAGTTGGCGTCCTCGCCGAGAGACAGATGGGTGGATTCCTCGCCATATCCGCTCTGGTGGGTGTGGGAGTCGGTCTCGGGGCGGCGGCACTGATCTATCTCGTCGACTGGCTCCAAGAGTTCTTCCTCCCGTTCGCCATCGACCAGGGACATCCCTGGATCTTCCTGACGGTCCCCACCGGCTTCCTTTTCGCCTGGTTCCTCGCCCGGCGCTTTGCTCCCGAGGTAGCCGGTGACGGAGTGCCGGAGTCCGTGGCCGCCCTCGAGGTGCACAGCGGTCGGATGCGTGGCCGGGTCATCCCGCTGAAGATCCTGGCCACGGCCGCAACCATCGGTGTCGGCGGCTCGGCGGGTCGGGAGGGTCCGATCGTCCAGATCGGGGCGGCCGTCGGCTCCGTCATATCCCGTCGCTTCAACCTCGGCGAGGATCAGGTCCGGTCCCTGGTTGCAGCCGGGGCTGGTGCGGGGATCGGCGCCGCCTTCAACGCCCCGATTGCCGGCATGCTCTTCGCCCTCGAGGTCATCCTGTCTTCGTTCGCCACGCGGCACATGTCGGCGATCGTGATCGCCTCGGTCACCGCCGCGGTCACCAGCCGAACCATCGTCGGTGCAGAGCTGGAGCTGCAGACCGATGTCTACCGGCTCCAGGAATTCAGCGAGCTGATCCTGTACGCCGGTCTCGCGCTCGCCATAGTGCTGATCGGGGTGCTCTTCCTGAACGGACTGGGCCGTCTCGACAGCTTTCTTCGCCCCCGTGCCCGGGCACTGGGATTTCTCCGTCCGCTCATCGCCGGCCTACTCGTCTCCGGGCTGATCTTCTTCGAGCCCAGGTTGTTCGGGACGGGTCAGTCCGTCATCAACGGTCTGCTGGCCGGTGACGTCGGCTTCTCGGTGTGGTGGACCCTGATCCTTCTCGCCGTCGGCAAGGCCGTCGCCACCAGCCTGACCACAACTTCAGGTGCATCCGGTGGCGCCTTCATGCCGTCTCTGTTCATGGGCGCAGCCGTCGGAACGGGATTCGCCTTGCTCGTCGGCGAGATCTGGCCGTCTCCGATCGAATCGGGCGCCTTCGCTGTGGTCGGCATGGCCGCCATGTTCGCCGTGGTGGGGCGGGCGCCACTCACCGCCATCCTGATGGTTTTCGAAGTCACCGGGGCCCGGGACTACCAACTGATCCTGCCGCTGATGCTCACGGCGACTCTCGGCACCTTTCTGGCCGAGCGATTCCATCCCGACTCGATCTACTCGATGATCCTCGACCACATGGGCATCAACGTACGCAAGACGGGCGAGGTTGACCTGCTCGACACGATCCATGTAGGCACGGTGATGGCGTCCAAGCCGCAGGTTTGTGCCATCGGCGACACACTGGCAGAGGTGGACGAGAGGCTGCACCAGACCCGGTCCCACGGGCTTCCTGTCATCGAGGCAGAGCGCCTGGTTGGGATCATCACGCTCTCGGATATCGCCCGGGCCGGGCCCGGCCAGGAATGCGTGGGCGATGCCATGACCCATCGGCCCGTCACCGTGGTGCCGAGCACGCCCGTCTCCACAGCCCTGGAGCGCATGGCCGTGCTCGGTGTTGGGAGGCTTCCAGTGGTGTCCGAGGACGATCCGGACCGCCTGGTGGGGGTCTTCAGGCGGGAGGACGCAGTCCGTGCCTATCACGAGGCGCTGACATCGAGCACCGACGTGGAATTGCAGCGTGCGCGTCTTGCCCAACGCACTGACCCGGGCGCCGGGTACTACGAGTTCCGCATCCCTCCGGGATCGATGGCCGACGGCCGGTCGATCCGGGAGGTCGCCTGGCCCGAGGGATCGACTCTGGTATCGATCCGGAGGGAGAGAGAGGTCCAGGTGCCAAGTGGTGACACGGTCCTGTTGAGAGGAGACGTGGTGACGGCATTCGGCACCATCACCTCGATGGACCGGATGATCGAACGGCTCAACGCCGGCGCCGACGAGCCGACCGCCGAGATCTGGCTCGGGGACATGGAGGCTGTCGGGGATGACCCGGCTTCCGAGTCCGAGCCGGACCCGTAGAATCATGGTGGTCGCAAGAGAGAGGGATAGTCGATGGAGGGCGTAGGTCTGGCGTTCATCGCCTTGGTCGTCCTGGTCGTGATCGGCTTCAGCCTGTATCGGCAGCGACAGCGGGCGGCGAGCATGGATCTGGAGGACAAGTCCTGGCTCCGCGCCCCGACCCCTGAGGTCGAGCCGACGATCCGAACTGCCCCGGTCCGGGATTTTCATGTCCATGGCAACGAGGCCCGGGTCTCGTTCGACGTCCCGTTGCCGGACGTGGAGGACCAGGTGCTGAACGAACTTCTCGTCGATGAGGCCGTCGAGGTGGTGAGAGAGAAGCGCCACACGCTCCCGATCTCAGACGTCACCGAGATCGTCGTGTTCGCCGGGAGAGACGAGGTTCGAGAGATCGGTCGCACCGTTCTTCCATCACCCGGTCAGCTGCCGCCGCCGATGGAGAGCGAAGTCTTCAACCTGACCCACATCGCCCGGGACCCGTTTGCTTCTCAGTTCGAGGTCGATCACACCGTCAGCTACGACACCGCGGTCAGTGTTCCCTCCGATGAGTTGGGCCCATTGCGTGACGAGCTCAGAGTGCCACTCGGCCTCGACCGGGGCCTGCGGGCACGCGGGGTCGATCCCGACATCGTGAGTGGCCCCGAGTTCGTGCTTGGCCTGCTCGAGTTGTTCGGATACAAGGTGGCGGCGCAGGGAGAGCCAAACGTCTACATGGCGACCAAGGCCAGCATCAACACGTTCATCCGCACCGAGAACTATCGCCCCGGCGAGCACCCCGAGCTGAGCGAGCAGACGGTGCGCAAGTTCGTGGCTGAGTTCGCTACATCCGGGGCGGACCGGGGCATGCTCATCAGCGACAAATACGGGCCCTTCGTCACCCACGACATCGAGGACAAGGACCGGCGGATCCGCTTCATCACGAGGGAGAGAAGCCAGGCGTTCATCGATTCGATGGCCCTCGGATGATTCCGTCCTGCCTCAAACCAGACCATGGGTAAGATGCGAGGAAAGGAGGGCTAGATTTGTTCAGCGGATTGAGAGCCCAAGAACTTCTTATCGTCCTGCTCATCGTTCTACTGATCTTTGGAGCGAGGAAGCTGCCCGACCTGGCCAGGTCCCTCGGGGCCTCTGCCAAGGAGTTCCGCAAGGGCGTATCGGAGGGCTCTGAGGAGGCTGACGAGGCTCAGGCTTCCGAAGTCCCGGCTGAGGACAAGCCCACTCCCGAGACGACCTCCCCGGACGCGCAAAAACCGGACTAGCGCTGGAACCCAAACACGCCGCCGTGGCGTTGTTGAGCTAGGTCTCCGAGATGGAGTCCGTCCCACTCACCTGGGAAGAGGTTGCGCGTGTCTATGGACGGAAGATCTACAACTTCGCCTACCGGCTCACCGGGAACAGCGACGACGCCGCAGATCTCGTTCAGGAAGTCCTGCTCAGGGTTCGCAAAGGACTGGCCGCCTACCAGCCGGGCAGCTTCGAAGGCTGGCTTTGGCGCATCACCAGGAACGCATTCCTCGACGAGGTTCGAAAGCGCAACCGGCGCCCCACCGCCCCCTTGCCGGACGAGGTCGACAGGTGGGAGATGGCCAGCAGCCCATCGGCCGACGTCGAGTATTCACGGATCTCGATCGGAGACGACGTCCAGAAGGCTTTGCTCGAGTTGCCCTACGAGTTCCGGGAGGCGGTTGTCCTTTGTGACATCGTCGGGCTGTCATACGAGGAGATCGCACGAGCCGTTGCGGTCCCGGTGGGCACGGTGCGGAGCAGGATCCACCGCGGCCGGAAACTTCTCAGGGAGTCGCTGACATGAGCCACGCCGGTGAGCTCATCAGCGCCTATCTGGACGGAGAGCTGGCCAGACACGAGATCGACCAACTTCAAGCTCATCTCGCGACTTGTGGGAAGTGCGCCGCCGAGATGCAAGAGATGCAGTTGGTCCGCTCCGCCGTTCGGTCCCTACCCCTGCTCGAGCTGCCACCAGGGCTGATTCCCGAAGCCGATGCGGAGGTGGTTCCACTTCGACGAAACAAGGGATTCTGGGTAGGCGCCGCCGCGGCGGCTGTCGCCATCGTCATCGCCATCGCCGCCGTCGTCACGCCGTCGACCCCATCTGTCGCCCTCGAGGAGTTGAACAGCCGTTACGGGGCGCGCGCTTCGCTCGATCCTGCATTCGGGCCGGCCAAGGTGATGGTCCCGGATCTGGGGGACATCCTCGAGTGAGACGAGTCGTCGCCCTTACCGCCGCGCTGGTTCTCCTCCCGGCCTCGGCAGTGTTCGCTGCGGATCTCGACGAGTTGCTCGATGAGAGCAGGGAGGCGGCGTACACAGCCGAGCAGGTGATCACCTGCTCGACGCCAGACGGTGCCCGCAACGCGGTCATCGAGTTGAGCCAGGCCAGTGGTGAGCTCCACATCGGCGCCCCGGTGGCGCCCGAAGTCGAAGTGGCCTCAGGGCTTGGTGGATGGACACTTGCTTCGTGAGGGAGCCGTGGTCAGCAGCGCCAATGTCCAGGGCACTGGCGATGAGCCGGAGCCCCGCTACACGGTCGATGAGGGTACCGAGACCGAGTATCTGGGCCGCGATGCGACCTTGTATCGGTTGACCGGTGACGGGGTGGTCCGCGCCGAGCTGGTGTTCGACGTCGAAGTCGGAGCGCTGCTCAGTGTTGTGACCTTCAACGCCGACGGAAGCGTCTTCTGCGAGCGTCGTTTCGTCACCTTCGATCCGGGCATCGCACCGGCCACCGACACAGAGGCCGCCCCCAGCGTCGAGTCTGCCGAGGGTGGCGTCGAGTCGAATCTCCCGGAGACGCTGGGGAGCTTCGAGCGACTCGACGTCTACCAGGACGAGGAAGGCTTCATCTTCGCCTACTACTCAGACGGGTTCTTCTCGTTTGCCGTGTTCCAGACGCCGGCCATCGTTGCCGCCGGGAGCGGCTCATTGGTCACGGTCGGCGAGCGGGCCTACATTCGCTCCTTCGGCGCCGGCCATGTCACCTACGCATGGGAGACCAGTTCGGGAGGCATGGCGCTGGTGGGGGACCTGCCCCCGACATGCACCAAGACGTGCTCTCCGGTCTTCCTGCCCCCGAAGATCCCGGTCTGTTCCGACGACTGTGGCGGAACCTGTTCGGCCAGGTTGGTTCGGCCCGGCCCCTGTAGGCACACAGATCGAAAACCGGTCAGTCGGCCGTCTTGTGCTCGATCAACCATGTCTCAGCCTGGTGATAGGCGAAGAGGCTCGACTCGCCCAGGTTCGGTGTCGCTTCGACCACCTCCACGGGACCCGCGGCCTTCACGTGCCCGGCGCGGCTGAACTGGTCGATGAGCGCCGGGTCGACACCGCTCAGGTACAGCTTGCCTTGGGCGGTCCTCAACGATTCGGAATAGTCACTGAACACCTTGAAGGCGGTTGCGCCGAGCATGGTCCGCCCCCGAAGGCGGAGCACGACGGCGGGCTGTACGGCTGCTGCCCACCTCGGGGAGGTGAGCCTGCAGTGTCCTGGCGCCGGCATAGAACAGGCTCCCGTACACGTCGAGAAGCGTCACCGAATGACTCGACAGTCGATCGGGGGCGGGCCGCTCCTGGAATGATCCGTTCGGCTGAGGCACCAGTTCGACAACACGGAGATCGAGTGCCTCCTGGTTCAGCTGCAGCAGGAGTGAGATGATCACGCCCACTCCCACCGCCTGCGGAATCGACAGGATGAGAGTGGCGACGAAGGTGGCGATCATCGCGATCCTCGATGTCATGCCGGTGCGGAGGATCGACTCGACCTGACCGACTCGGAGCGAGCTGATCGCGGCGACGATGAGGATCGCCGCAAGTGTCGGCATCGCGACCACTCCGACGATGCCCGAGAACAGGGCCAGGATCAGCACCATCCAGATTCCTGAGAAGATGCTCGCCCAGCGGCCCTGCGCCCCAGAGCTGATATTCAGGGCGGTCTGACCGACCGAGCCTCCGACCGGCATCCCCTGGAAGAATCCCGAGGTGATGTTGCCGGCTCCCTGGGCGATGAAATCCTGGTTCGGATCCGACATCGTGCCATCGCGGTTTGGCGCCGACTCGGCCACCCCGGACCCTTGGACGAGGACGATGGCAGCGATGGCGAACGCGGCGAGGATCAGGTCGCCGTTGATCACGCTGAGATCGGGCAGAGCCGGCAGCGGAATTCCGCTGGGGATCTCACCTATGTCTTCGACCTTGGCGACGCTGTCGACCCCGAGAACCAGGAGGGTGGGTATGGCGAGTGCGATGATCGAGGCGAACGGCGCCAGCTTGGTTCTTCCCAGGACGATGAGGAGCACAATGGTGCTCAAACCTGCGAGAAGCGACGGGAGGTCGATGCTTCCCGGGTGGAGGATCACATCGAGCCCTTGGTCAGCGACGTCGAACCCTCGGCGTCGACCCCGGTCAAGTCGGGGAGCTGACCGAAGACGATGTTGGCGGCGACACCGGTCAGGAATCCGATCATCACCGAATGGGAGACGAAGCGGGTGAACCGCCCCAGTCTGAGAACTCCCGCCAGCACCATCAGGGCACCGGCCAGTATCACCAACATGAATAGCGAGGCGACCTGATCCTCGGGCGACACTGACGCCAGGAACGACCCCGCGGCCAACGCCGCCGCCGTCGTCGTGGTGATCACCATCAGCCGGGTACTGGCGGAGAGACCGCCGGCCACCGGACCGGCAAAGCTGGCGTAGAGCCCGAACACCGGGCTCACCCCGGCCAGGACTGCCGAGGCCATTCCGTCGGGAACGCTGCCGATAGCCCGAGGCAGGCCGGCCACTGCCTCTCGTCGCAATTCGCCGGGGCCTGGTCGAACGGATTCCCACCATGCCTTGAAGGGCGCTGAGAGCCGGGTGTCATCAGCTTGGAAGACGAAGGGAGATGTCGGTCATGTCATGGTGAGTTCTACCCGGAGACTGCTCCCTTGCGGGCCTTGATCCCGCTTCTAGCCCACTCCGAAGGAGGTGGCCGCACTCGTTGTCGTGATCGGAGCTAGGTGATCGATTCCAGGGCAGGCAGATAAGCGGAGAACGGGCGCGCCTCACCCAGCACGTCTGACGCGATCACATCCCTGATCACGCCGTCCGAATCGAGGATGTAGGTCGTCCGTTTGGCGTAGCCAAACGTCTCATCGAACGTGTCGTAAGCCCGGGACACCTCGCCATGGGGCCAGTAGTCGGAGAGGATCGGGAAGTGGTAGTCGTTGTCCTCTGCCCAGTCCCGATTGGTGGGTCCGGCGTGCGTCGTGATCATGACCACGTTGGCGTCGATTCCCTCGAACGCCGCCCAGTTGTCCCGGATCTCGCACGCCTCAGACTCACACGTCCGGGTGTGCGGGTAGGGCATGAAAACGATCATCGACTTCTTGCCCTTCAGGTCGTCCAATGAGATCCTGTCGCGGTTCTGGCTGACCAGGGCGAAATCGGGAGCGGGCGTCCCGACCTCGAGCGGCATCGTCAGGTCCACCCATCCAGAAGGACACGGGCGGCCCAGGCCGTCGGGTCGCGTAATTCGGCGGCGTTCGGCATCCGGGTGGGATCGGACCAGAGGGTTTCCAGGGCGTCCTCCCCGTAGCGTCGCTCGACCTCCTGGTTGAAGACGTCGCCGAGGCGCGTCGCCTCGGGCGGGACCGGACCGACACCGATCGTCGGTGCGGCCTCGGTTGTCTCCCGCTCCTGGTCACGCAGATCGGTGATCTCGTCGAAATTCGGTGAGAGCTCGGCGATGGCGCGTCGGGCGAGGAGACGACCGCACCCGGTTATCGCCCCAAGGAAGGCCTCCAACTCGAGACGTGGCGCCTCGGCCTCCTCACCACCCATGAGGCCCTCCAGCCCGCCGGCGTCCTGGATGGCCTGCTCGATCGCCTCGGGATCCGATCCGCCTGACATCAGGCTGCTGAGCATGGTGGGATCGATCTTGACGGCATCGGCAAATGCGGTGGAGAGCTGATGGACGTGGTCGTGAATCCAGGGGAGTTGTGAGACAGCCCTGAATGCCACCTCGTTGGCCACGATCCACAGCCTGATCTCCTTGTCGTCGATCGTGCCAGAGCGTGTCATGGCCTCGATGTTGGGCACCACGATGCTGAGATTCCCCGGATGATCCTGAGGGAGGCCGGCGTCGAACGATGCGACCACCCAGGTCGACAGCGAACCGACGAGCGATCCCACCTGGAGCCCGATGATCGCCGGGGCCAGTTGGGCCATCAGGGGCGCGGCCGGTCCGTCGGACCCCACCGAGGAGGCGAAGGGCTCGACCAAAGAGCCATAGGACTCGAGGTTGCGTTCCGCCCACGCCCTGGCATCCAGGGGGAGCACATCCGGGGCGGGCACGACACGGAAGGGGGCGATCTGCTCGATTCGGTACTCGGCGAGCCGGGCAAGCTCCCGGAACTCTTCGGCGGCCCAGGGCTCGACCGGCTCGGTCTCGCCGGACAGATGTCGGGCGACCTCGGCGGCCAGCTTCCAGTTGATCGGGCCGGGTTGATCGAAGAGATCGAACAGCTTTGAGAAGAGGTCGTCGCTCACGGGCGCCCATCCAGGGTCACGGCGAGCTCGGCGTCGGCGTCGGCCCGGGTCACGGCCATGGTGACCAGCTCGCCGGCGCGTCTGGTGCGAAGCTCGGTGAGAAGCGTTTCCATCGACGTGATCGGCACCTCGTCGAGCGCAGTGATCACATCGTTGGTCTGACCGCCTCCGAGGTCATAGGCGGAGTCCGCCGTCACGCTCGTCACCCGGACCCCGACCGGGTACTCCGCCCCGTCGGACTCGGCCAGTGCGGTCTCGCCCTGGATTCCCAGTTGGGCATGGCTGACGACGCCGTCTTCGATGAGGTCATTGGCCACATCCAGGGCAGTGTCGATCGGGATGGCGAACCCGAGCCCTTCGGCCCCTACATCGGACACTGCGATTGCGGTGGTGATGCCGACCAGTCGGGCGGCGCTGTCGAGCAGGGCGCCACCGGAAGAACCCCGGGTGATCGGCGCGTCGGTTTGGATCAACCCGAACAGCGTCTCACCTGACTCCACCTCCAATGCCCGGTTTAGGGCGCTGACGATGCCATAGGTGACCGATGGCCCGCCTTCGAGGGCCAAGTGGGTTGCCGACGGCCACTGCTCGTTCCCCGATGACGAGAGAGCCCGAGGAGCCGACTTCGATGGGCGTCAGGTCGGGACGGGTCACCCGGAGGACGGCGATGTCGGTGAGGTCATCCATGCCGACGATCTCCGGTATCCACCGTCCCCCGTCCGAGAACACGATGGCGAGCTCGTCGGCCTCGCTGACCACATGGTGGTTGGTGATGATGTAGCCGTCGGCTGAATACACGACCCCGCTGCCGCCACCTTCTCCCAGGGCACTCGTTGTCTCGACCGCGATGATGCTCGGGATCGCCCTCATTGCCACCTCGGTGGCGTTCCCGGTATCGGCGATGACTGCCGGAGCCGTGGTGGGTGGGGGCACGGTCAGACTTGGCGGCGGCGGGTTGGTGGGCACCGGCGGCTCTTCGAACACGCCCGTGAAGCCGAGAATCGCCAGGGTCACCCCGGTCCCGAGGAGGGCGCCGCCGAGGACACCGAGCACGACGGTCCACGTGTCCGGCCGGGCCCGGGTGGGTGCCGCAGGGGGTGGCGGTGGCGGTGGCGGCGGCGGCGGGTAGTCCTCGTAGCCGTCGGAGCTCTCTTCGGGCTCCTCCCACAGCTGCGGCCCGGGCGGGCCGATGTCTGTCATAGGCTTGGGATTCTATGGACGCCGCCCGTCAACCGATCAGGGTCTCGGTTGGTGCCGACCCAATCGACATTTCCACGCTGGTCGGTGAGGTCGGTCGACCCGATTCCGGCGCCACCGTGCTCTTCCTGGGGACCGTGCGCGACCACTCCTCTGCGAGGTCGGGTGTCACCCACCTCGAATACGAGGTCTACGCCGAATTGGTGGAGCCAAAGATCCGCGAGATCGTGGAGGATGCTGCTGCTCGCTGGCCCGTCCTGGGCGCTGTCGTCGAGCACCGCTCCGGCACCGTGAGTCTGGGGGAGGCCTCAGTGGCGGTGGCCGTTTCCAGCGCCCACCGCGATGACGCCTTCGCCGCCGCCCGTTTCATCATCGACGAGCTCAAGACCAGGGCGCCGATCTGGAAGAAGGAGCACTGGCCGGGCGGTTCGGAGTGGAGCGCCGGCTCGTGACCTGCGAACCCAGGGTTGCGGACTTCGCTCAGCGGTGGTGGGAACCCTGGGTTCGGGCACCATCCAATTTTGATCGAACCGGCAAAGTTCGGTCCCAGCCGATATTGTCCGGTCGTCTTTGAGGAGGACACCGGATGACGACCGTCCTGGAGCGAGCCGGCGCGCCGTCGGCTGACGTCGGTTTCAAGACACCGCCCGCCTACGTCAGAGAGTGGGCTCGGGACCATCCGGACCGGGTGGCGATGCGGGAGAAGGACTTCGGGATCTGGCAGGAGATCACCTGGTCCCAGTACTGGCAATCGGTCCTCGACGCGGCCCACGGGCTCCTCGCCCTCGGCGTGTACGAGGGCGACCGGGTCTCGATCCATTCCGAGGACCGCCCCGAGTGGGTGATCCTCGACATGGCCACGGTGGCGGTCCGTGCCATCACGGTCGGCCTCTACCCGACCAACCCCGCCGCCGAGGTCGAATACCTCCTCTCCGACTCGGGAGCCGTGGTGCATCTGGCCGAGGACCAGGAGCAGGCGGACAAGGTGATGGCCGTCATCGACTCGCTGCCCGATCTGCGCAAGATCATCCACATCGAGCCACGTGGATTCCGGAAGTGGCGCGACGACGAGCGCTTCATTTCCTGGGACGACTTCCTCGAGCTCGGCCGCGGCCATCGGGAGGCGAACCCGGGCATGGTCGAACAGATCATGGCGCAGGCGACCGGGGACGACGTGATCACCCTGGTCTATACCTCGGGGACCACCGGGCCCCCCAAGGGCGCGATGCTCACCAACTCCAACTTCGCCTTCAACGCCGACGTGCTGATCTCGGTCGAGAATCGCACCCCGGACGGCAAGCCGATCGGTCCTGATGACCTCATCCTCACCTATCTGCCGCTGTGTCACGTTGCCGAGCGCATCTTCTCCACCTGGTCTTCGGTGTCCCGGGGCCCCTCTCTCAACTTCGCCGAGTCGATCGAGACGGTGCAACAGAACCTGCGCGAGATACAACCCACGATCTTCTTCGCCGTGCCGCGGATCTGGGAGCGGATCCACGCTTCGATCGCCATCAAGGGCCGGGACGGCACCCGGTTCAAGCGCTTGTGGTTCGGGATCGGGATGAAGCTCGCCAGACGGATAGGCGACCTCAGGGTGGCCAACGAAGGGGACCACACCGCCCTCAGCCGGCTCCTCTATGCGATCGGGTACCCGATCGTGTTCCGGGCGATCAAGGAGCGGATCGGCCTGCGCCGGGTCCGCTACGCCGCCAGTGGGGCGGCGCCGATCGCACCCGAGGTCTTGCGCGACTTCCTCGGGATGGGTGTTCCGCTCTTCGAGCTCTACGGGATGACCGAGAACTCCGCTGTAGCCACATGCAACTTCCCCGGGGCCAACAAGGTCGGGACGGTCGGGGTGCCCTATCCGGGGACGGAGCTGCGCATCGATGAGGTGACCGGCGAGATCCAGACCCGGCATCCTGGTGTGTTCAAGGGGTACTGGAACAAGCCGGAGAAGACGGCCGAGGCATTCACCGAGGACGGCTGGCTGCGGACCGGCGACGTCGGCGAGTGGGTGGATGGCACCCATGTCAAGATCGTCGACCGGATCAAGGACATCATCATCACCTCGGGCGGGAAGAACGTCTCGCCGTCCGAGATCGAAAACTCCCTCAAGGTCTCGCCCTTCATCAAGGAGGCGATGGTGATCGGCGACGGGCGCAAGTATCTCTCCGCCCTGATCGCCATCGAATCCGACGTGGTCGGTGACTGGGCCACGAGACGGCAGATCCCCTACACCACCTACCGCGACCTGACCACCAAGCCCCAGGTCATCGAGCTGATCCAGGGCGTTGTCAACGAGGCGAACGAGAAGACCTCGCATGTCGAGAACATCCAGAAGTTCCGCTTGATCCCCAAAGAGCTCGACCACGAGGACGGGGAGCTGACCGCCACTCAGAAGCTGAAGCGGAGCTCGATGAGCTCGATGTTCGGTGACCTGATCGAGGACATGTATCGGTCGTGACCACCGGTCTCGTCGTTCTGGCGCAGGCAACGGCGGATGGCAATGCCTTTGCTCAGATGCTCGTCGACGGGATCAGTTTCGGGGCCATATACGCCCTTTTGGCCATGGGCTTCGTGATCATCTTCAAGGCGACATCGGTGATCAACTTCGCTCACGGCGCCCTCACCGGGCTGGGTGCGTTCCTCGTCGTCGCCTTCGCGACGGTTCTCGACTTCCCGGGGCGATATCTCACGGGCCTCCCCGAGTGGGCGCAATGGACCGCCAACGTCTTGACCGCCTTCGCGGTCGCCGCCTTGTTCGGCGTCCTCATCGAGCGCGTATTCCTCAGGCCGATGGTGGGGGAGGCCCTGTTCGCCGTCGCCATCGTGACGCTCGGCATCGACATCGTCGTGAGGACCATCACCAACGATTTCATCGGGACCCAGCCCCGCCCGGTCGGGGCCCCGTGGGGGCTCAATGTCATCGACCTGGGGTGGGTGATCATCGCCTGGTCGGAGGTGATCCAGATCATTGTGACCGTCGTCTTGTTGGTGGCCATCGCAATGTTCCTGCGGACCCGAACCGGGGTTGCGATGCGGGCGACGGCCTTCGATCAGGAGACGGCCAGGGCCCAAGGAGTGAACGTGGGACGGGTGTTCTCGGTGGCCTGGGCGATAGGTGCGTTTCTCGCCGCCGTCGCTGGTCTGTTCTACTCGGTCTTCCCTCGCCGGGCGACCGGCGTCGACCAGGCCACGGCATTCATCGCCTTTCGCGCGTTTCCAGCCGTGATCATCGGCGGTCTCGACTCGATACCGGGGGCCGTGGTGGGTGGCTTCGCAGTTGGGATCGCCGAATCGGCGGCCAACACCTATCTGGGCTTCGAGTTCCTCGGCAACGGCTTCCCGGGCATCGTCGGCTATCTGCTGATGATGGTCGTGTTGCTCATCCGCCCCTATGGCCTGTTCGGGACACCGGAGATACGGCGCGTATGAGAGGCCGTCCCCTTCTCTACACGAGCTATGAGGCGGACCAAGGTCTGGTCAACACCACCTCCAAGAAGGTGATGCTCGGTCTCTTCCTCCTCGTTCTGGTGTCGATTCCTTTCCAGGTCATACCCGGGCTGAAGTTCCTGGGCCAGGACGACTGGCTCCGCCTGCTGGCCACCACCGCCATTTTCGCAATCGGGGCGCTCGGGCTGAACGTCCTGACTGGTCTCGCCGGCCAGGTCTCGCTCGGGCACGCCTTCTTCATGGGGGTGGGGGCCTACACCGCGGTGTGGCTCGGCGGCCCGGAGGACGGCCCGCTCCTCGGTCTCGGGCTCCCGATCTGGATCTGGCTCCCCGCCGCAGGGATCGTGGCCGCGCTGATCGGGGTGGCCGTGGGGCCAACCGCCGTGCGGGTGCGTGGCCTCTATCTGGCCATCGTCACCCTGGGTCTCGTCTTCATCGGCGATTACGTGTTCCGGAACTGGGCATCACTCACCGGGGGGGCACAGGTCGGCCGGGATTTTCCGCCGCTCGAGTTCCGGTGGTGGAAGGAGGAGCAGCCGGTTATCGACTTCACGACACCGAGCACCTGGTTCGGAGTCGAAGTGTCGGGCATCGCCAAGACCTTTTTTCTCCTGGCGGTCCTTGCCGGTGTCTACACCCTCCTGGCCAAGAACTTGCAGCGAACAAGGGTGGGCCGGGCGTTCATGTCCATCCGGGATCGCGATATCGCCGCTGAGATCATGGGAGTGAACGAGTTTGCGTACAAGCTCCTCGCCTTTGGGATCTCGTCGTTCTATGCGGGGATCGCCGGCGCCTTGCTCGCATCGTTCCTGACCCGCGTGATACCCGAGCAGTGGAATCTGTTTCTCTCGGTCCAATTCATCGCGATCATTCTGATCGGCGGCGCGGGCACCGTCACGGGTGCCCTGCTCGGATCGGCGTTCGTCGTCCTTTTGCCCAGGATCGTTCAGAACTTCACTTTGTGGCTGCAATCGGTCGCCCTCGAGGGCGAAGGGATTCTCGGCGCCATTGCCAACGTGTTCATCGCGACATCGCAGACGGACTTCGGGTTGATCAACACCATGGCCGGCGTCGGCCCCGGGCTCTCCGTCGCTCAACTGAACCTCGTCCTATACGGTCTACTGATCATCGGGTTTCTCATCTTCGAGCCGCTCGGCTTGTTCGGGATCTGGCTTCGCATCCGCAACTATTGGAAAGGTTGGCCGTTCACCTATTGAGCGGTCACGAGAGGGCTCATGCCCTCACAAGTAACAAGGAGGAAGGAACGAATGAGAAGAAAGCCCCAGTGGCTGGCTCTGCTCTTGGTTCTCGGTCTGATTCTCGCCGCCTGTGGTGACGGCGGGGGTGGCGACACCACCACGACCGCGGCTGCAGAGGAGGAGCCCACCACCACCGCCGCCCCGGCAGAGGAGACGACGACCAGCGCAGCCGAGGAGGCTGCGGGCGAGGTGGCAACCGACGTCGGAGTCGACCTCGAGGCGGGAACGATCACCATCGGGCTCCTGTCCGATCTGAGCGGCCCGTTCGCCCCGTTGGTCCAGGTCATCGTCGCCGGTCAAGAGATGTATTGGGCCGACGTCAACGCGAATGGCGGGATAGGCGGTCTGCAGGTCGAGATCGAGACACGTGACACCGCATATGACCCCGCCATGCACGTCCAGCTCTACGAGGAGCTCAAGACGCAGGTGGTGGCCTTCGGCCATTCGACTGGTTCGCCGCAGACCATGGCGATCAACCCACAACTCCAGACCGACGGGATCCTGGCGATCCCTCTCACCTGGTACTCGGGTTGGTCCGACCCTGCTATCAACTCCAATCTCGTGCCGCACGGTGTGCCCTACTGCATCGAGGCGATGAACATGATCGAGTACCTGACACTCCAGGCTCCCGATGCGACCACGATCGCAATCGCCTCGAGTCCCGGCGACTACGGCGAAGACTCGAATGCAGGCGCCCGGATGGCTGCCGAGCAGCTCGAGCCTCGAGATCGTGTACGACGGCACCGGGTTGGTCAACGCCGCAGACGACGCCACGCTGGCCGAGGTCGCGGGCGGGATCGCCTCGTCGGGGGCAGAGCTGGTGTGGGTGACCACATCGCCGACTCCGTTCGGGTCCATCTACGGACAGGCCCTGGCAGCCGGATTCTCCGGAGCCCTGTGGTCCGGTGCCGGCCCGACGTGGAACCCGGCCCTGGTGGCACCGGATTCACCGATCTCCGAGCCACTGTCGAACGACTTCTACATCTCGGCGTACTACGCACCGTGGGCCGCCGAGTCGGAAGGCAACGCGGCAGTGCGCGACCTGGTGACCGCGGCCGGTGCGGATCCACTCGACTACTACGCCGAGGGCGTCATCGAGGCCACGATCCTGCACCAGGCGTTGCAGACCGCCTATGACGCCGGGGACCTGACCCAGGCCGGAGTGCTGGCCGCGGCCAAGAGCCTCGAGTCGGTCACGTTCGGCGGGCTCGCCCCCGACGAGACCTACGTCGGTGAGCCCAACGAGCGGGTCCAGCGGGCGCAGTTCATCTCGCGTCCGGATCCGGCGGGTCTGGCCGACGGCACGTCGACCGGGTCGACGCTGGTGGAAGAGAACTACACCTCGCCCATCGCCGAGGCGTTCGAGTTCAACGAGGCCTGCTTCAGCCTCGGCTGAGCAGGTTGAGATGGTCGTGATGGTGGCCCCGCTTTGGGGCCACCATCACCCCTCGAGACCGGTGTCATCGAATTGCTTGCCGTAGAGAATCTCGAAGTCGTCTACAACGACGTAGTCCTGGTCCTGCGCGGGATATCCCTCGAGGTCCCCGACGGCAAGATCGTCGCCCTGCTCGGTACCAATGGCGCCGGCAAGACGACGACCCTCCGCGCCATCACGGGTCTTCTCGTCATGCACGAGGGCGATGTGACCAAAGGCGAGATCACCTTCGACGGAGCCGACATCACCGAGGAGGACCCGGCCGCCCGGGTGCGGCGGGGGATCAGCCAGGTGATGGAGGGGAGGCGGGTTTTCGCCGAGATGACGGTGGACGACAATCTCCGGGCGGGCGCATATTCGAATCGCAACGCCAACGGTGTGAAGGAAGCGCGTGAGCGGGTCATGACCCTCTTCCCGAAACTCGCCGACCGGCGCAACGCCACCGCCGGCTATCTGTCGGGGGGCGAGCAACAGATGCTGGCCATCGGCCGAGCGCTGATGCAGGATCCGAAGCTGCTGATCCTCGACGAGCCTTCTCTAGGCCTGGCCCCGCTCCTGGTCCAGGAGGTCCGGGACATCATCGTCGAGATCAACTCACAGGGGACTTCGGTGCTTCTCATCGAGCAGAACGCCAGCATGGCCCTCTCCATCGCCGACTACGGCTACATCATGGAGACCGGGAAGATGGTGATGGATGGAGATCCGGCCAAGCTCCTCAAGGACGAAGATGTCAAGGAGTTCTATCTGGGGCTGCACACCACGGGGGAACAGAAGTCGTTCCGCGACGTGAAGCATTACAAGCGTCGCAAGAGGTGGCTGTCATGAGCGGCAAGCTGCTGGAGCGTCGGGCGGAGCGTTCCGGGCCGAAGGGCTATGACCATCTGCTCGACGTGACGGACATCCACCTCGCATTCAAGGGGGTCAAGGCCATCGACGGGGTGTCGTTCCACGTCGACGATGGCGAGCTGTTCGCCATCATCGGGCCCAACGGCGCCGGCAAGACGTCGCTCTTCAACGTCGTCAACCAGGTTTACAGCCCGCAGTCGGGCGACGTCCGGTGGAAGGGGGAGAGCCTGATGGGCGTCAAGCCGAATGAGACCGCCGAACGCGGCATCGCCCGGACATTTCAGAACATTGCTCTCTTCCCCCATATGACCGTGATCGAGAACCTACTGACCGGACGCCATGTTCGGATGCGAAGCTCGTGGCTGGCCGGGAGCGTCTGGCTGGGAAAGGCGAAGCGGGAGGAGATCGAGAACCGCGAAATCGTCGAGGACATCATCGACTTCCTCGAGATCGAGCAGTGGCGGAAGTACCCGGTCGGCCTGCTGCCCTATGGCATTCAGAAGCGGGTCGAGCTGGGCCGGGCCCTGGCTATGGACCCCGAGCTGCTGATGCTCGACGAGCCCGTCGCCGGGATGAACCTCGAGGAGACCGAGGACATGGCCCGGTTCATCCTCGACGTTCAGGACGAGCTCGGCATTGCCATCATCCTCGTCGAGCACGACATGGGCTTGGTGATGGACATTGCCGATCGCATCCTCGTCGTCGACTTCGGTAAGCCGATCGCCGAAGGGTCGCCCTCCTCCGTCCAACAGAATCCCAATGTGGTCAAGGCGTACCTCGGTGAAGAGGTGGCTCCACTCGATTCCTAGAAAGCAGTCAAGGCCTCGGGTACTCGCCCAACAGCTTCCAGGCGCCGGGGAGGAGGAGGCCGGCGGCTGAGGCTTTGATGATGTCACCGAGGACGAAGGGGACAACGCCGGCGACGACCGCCTCCGTGAATGTCATGTCGAGGAGGATCATCAGCCCGGCCACGCCGAAGGCGTAGATGATGAACGACCCGGCGATGAAGGCCGTGAACATCGTGGGAAAGGTCCGGTCCTGCCGACGCTCCGCCATGAAGCCGACGAATCCCGCGGCGAAGATGAACCCGATCAGATATCCGGCGCTGCCCTGGGCGCTTGCCGTATCCCACCCGCTCGCCCCTCCGGCGTAGACAGGTAGGCCGACGGCCCCGGCGACGACATACACGGCCTGCCCGGCTGCTCCCAGGGTCATGCCGAGCGCCGCGCCGGTGAGAAGTACGGCGAAGGTCTGACCCGTCACCGGGACGGGAGTGAACGGCAAGTGGATCTCCCACTGGGCGGCCAGTGCGGTCAATGCCGCTGCGCCGATGACGAGCAGCACCGAGTTGACTGCGCGATCGGGGGACAACCCGTTGGACAATGACTGCCGATGTCATCTTTATCTCCTACAAACCCGACGTCTGCCACCTTAAAGAGCTAGGACTGCCCCTCGCAGCCCACCGTTACCCTTTCATGATGCAAGACCAGAGCCAACGTGGATCTATCTGGCCCCTCTACCTGGTAGGGGCTCTGTTCCTCGTGGGCGCTCTCGTCTTGGGCATCTGGAATCTGGAGCTGCCCTACCTGGCCTTTTCCTCCGGCCCGGTGTCCGATGCCGCCGACGCCATCGTCGCCGGCGAGGTCGACACCTTCCCTCCCGAGGGCGAGCTCCTGATGCTCACGGTGGTCAGCCAGGAGGTCAACCTGTTCGAGGCGATGATCGCCGGGTTCGACCCGACGATCGACCTCGTGCCCAAGGAGGCGTTCCGCCAGCCCGACGAGACCGATGAGGACTACCGGAAGCGGGTGC
The DNA here is from genome assembly GCA_963725075.1 of uncultured Acidobacteriota bacterium. Lineage (GTDB taxonomy): Bacteria > Actinomycetota > Acidimicrobiia > Spongiisociales > ZC4RG35 > JARDZU01. The sequence goes on along the minus strand of CAVRXA010000008.1, from coordinate 90,027 downwards.
TCCAGCAGATGGACGACTCCCAGACGCGGGCCATCACCGTGGCGCTGGAACATCTCGGATATGAGATGGTGCCGACCGACGTCCTGATCACCGACCTCATCCCCGACATCCCGGCCGCCGAGGTGCTCGAGATCGGTGACTCCGTCGATTCGTTCAACGGCACCGAGATCGTGCGAAGCACCGATCTCACCGAGCTTCTCGAAGGATTGGAGCCGGGTGACGTGATCGACGTCGGTGTCACCCGCGACGGCGACCCCCAGACCGTTCAAGTTGAGCTCGCCGAGCGGGACGATCCCGAAGGCGGAGCGATGATCGGGATAACGGTTGGCGAGCTGAGCGAGCCACCGTTTCCGCTGACGATCGAGGCTGGAGACGTGGGCGGACCGTCGGCAGGGATGATGCACACCCTGGCCATCATCGACACGCTGACGCCCGGCGAGATGACGAACGGGCACATCGTGGCCGGGACCGGAACCATCGCCTACGACGGCGCTGTAGGGCCCATCGGCGGCATTCGCCAGAAGGTCGTGGGAGCGGAGGCGGCCGGTGCGGAGTACATCCTGGTCCCGGCGGACAACTACGAGTCAGCCCTGACCGCACCTCGGGAGTCCATCGAGATCGTGTCCATAGCCACTTTGCAGGATGCCATCGACTTCTTCGAGGACCTGGACCAGGCCTGACCGAAAGGCCCAAACCCGGGCGAAATCCGGCCCGATCGGTATCTTCTAGAGCCGATGGCCTCTGACATCACCCCCGACGAGATCCGGCGGACGGAGTTTCGTGCCGTCCGGCGTGGCATCGACCCGGATGAGGTTTCCGGCTTTCTCGAGCGCGTCGCCGCTGATCTGGACCGGCTCGAGGAGGAACGGGAGCGGCTCGCCACCAAGCTGGGCGAGTACGCCGACCGTGATCTGGAGTCCGAGTTCGAGAGCCTTGGTCGCGAGGTCGCAGCGGTGTTGCAGTCCGCCAAGGAGGCCGCTGACTCGATGAGGGAGCGGGCCACCATGGACGCCGCACGATGGCGGTCGGAGGCCATGACCGAAGTCGATGCGATGCGGAAGGAAGCAAGGAGCGACGCCGAGGCGCTTCGGGGTGATGCCTGGGCCACGGGCACCGAGTTGCTCAATCAGAGCTCGGCAGAGGCGCGTCGCATTCGCGGCGAGGCCGAGCAAGACGTGTTGTCCGTGATGGGGGAAGCGGAGCGTGAAGCTCATCGTCTGACTTCGACGGCTCGACGCGAGGCCGAGGACGTTGTCCGATCCGCAATGATGGAATCCGAGAAGCTGGCATCGGAGGCGAAGAAGCGTCACGACGACCTGATCGAGCAGGCCTACCGTCAGGCCGAGAGCGCCCAGGAGCGGACTCGGGCCCTCGAGGAGCGGCGCGAGGAATTGATGCTCGAGCTGGAGACGGTGCGCTCGACCCTGAGTCGTCTCGAAGGGAGTCTCGAGGAGCGGCGCGAGGATCTGGATCTCTCTGCGGAATCGACGAGTGTCAGGGTCGTTCCCGCCCGAACCGAGCCCGACGAGGAGATCTGGCAGCTGGGGGAGACAGTGAGGGTCATCCCCCCCAACGAGAGGCCAGGGAGCAAGTCAGCGAGCCCTCCCCCGGAGCTCGCCCCGACCCCCGGCCAGAGAGGTGACCGAGGAGGCTCAAGACGATCTCTTCGACGAGCCGGAATTCGAGGAGCCACCGCTGCCAGGGCCGGAGCCCGCCCCGCAGGAGATCGACGAGCCGGAACCAGTCCTGGAGACGAGGCACGAGCGGGAACCCGAGCCCGAACCTCAGCCCGGCCCCGACGATGTGGGTGCGCTCTTTGCCTCACTCCGGGGCTCGCCTGGGGCGACCATCACGGTTCACACGGCTGCCACTCCCGAAGCCGAACAAGTCGAGGCAGAGGCAGCCCAATCGGTCACGGTCGCACCACGCAACGAAGTCATCGAGGAACGGGACGCCCGGCTTCTACCGATCACCAACCGGGCACTGCGAGGGGTGAAGAAGGCGGTCACGGATGCCCAGAACGTCGCCCTCGACAGCTTGCGTCTCGATGACACATGGCACCCCGAGAGCCAGGCCCTGGCCGAGATGATGCAGGCCGACCTCAAGGGTCTCTGGGCGGAGAGCTATTCGGCCGGTCACACCGCGGCCGAGGAGATGACCGGTTCCAAGTTGAAGCGGAAAGACACTCCTCCCTCCAACGCCGCCGAGACCTTTGGTGACGACCTGGCCGGGGCGGTCTCCTCTGCGTTGATCGACGCCGGAGACGGGCAACGCGAGAAGCAATCGGCGACATCGAGGGTGTTCCGGGGCTGGCGCACCGATGAGGCGGAGCGCAGAGTCCGCCAACTCGCCCTCGTCGGGTATCACCGCGGACTGGTGGAATCCGTGGAGGATGACAACGGCTTGGAGTGGGTGGCCAGCGGCACGCCATGCAGCGCCTGTCGCGGGGCGGCCGCAGAGCCCGAATCGCACCTGCCGCCGGTGCATGCCGGCTGCGAATGCACGCTGGTGCTCGTCGGCGGGTAGTCGGAACCGCCGAGAAAACAAGCACAGCCGAACCGTTACCCTCACCGCCAATGTTCACGAGGGTTCCATCCGACTATCGGTCGGACAGACGGCGGCCTATCACCCTGATCCTGATCGCGGTGGCGGCGCTGTATCTCGCCCTGACCGCACTGGGAACACTCTGGACCGACTACCTGTGGCTCGATTCGATTGGCTTCGATGGGGTATGGCAGCGTCGATGGGGCCTGTCGATCCTTCTTGGCACCCTGGGCATTGCATTCGCCTTCCTGGTCCTGTGGGTGAGCCTCCGGCTGGTCGACCGCATGTCTCCTCGCTGGGCACCCTTCGACCTGACCGAAGAAGAGGAGATGATCGAGCGATTCCGGGAGTGGGTCGAGCCGCGCATCCGACAAATCCGCTTCTGGCTGACCGGTGGTCTCGCTGTCCTCTTCGGTCTGACCGTCGCCTCCTGGCGCGATGACGTCTTTCTCTTCATCAACGCCCAGGATTTCGGGACTCTCGATCCGATCTTCAACCTCGACGTCGGGTTCTACATCTTCCGTCTTCCCCTGCTCGAGACGGTCACCGACTGGGTGTTCAACCTCCTCGTGCTGGCGACCGTGGTGACGGTGATCGGCCACTATTTCAACGGTGGTCTGCGGCTGAGTGGGCGGCGGCTGACGGCGACTCGCCGGGCGAAGACCCACATCTCGGTGATGCTGGCGCTCATCGCCCTGGTTCGGGCAGTCGTCTACCGCATCGACATGTACGAGCTTCTGCTCTCGGACCGGGTGTCGGACCAGTTCTTTGGCCCCGGGTTCACCGATATAACGGCCCGCTTGCCTGCCTATCGACTGCTCATCCTGGTGGCCCTGATGGCTGCGGTCCTCTTCATCGTCAACATCTTTCGACCCGGATGGAGTCTCGCCCTGGTCGCCGTCGGATCCTGGCTGGTAGTTGCAATCGCGGCCGCCGTCATCTATCCGGCCATCATCCAGCGCATCCAGGTGAACCCCCAGCCTCAGGCCAGGGAAGGCCCATATATCGAGAACAGCATCAAGTTCACCCGGGAGGCGTGGGGACTGGACCAGGTCGAGGTGCGAGGCTTCCCGGCGGCTGACGATCTCGAAGTGGCCGACATCGAGGCCAACCAACTGACCATCGACAACCTGCGCATCTGGGACCCGTCGGTGTTGCCCCGCACCTATCAGAGCTTCCAGGAGCTTCGGAACTACTACACCCTTTCGGTCGTCGACACGGATCGTTATCTAAATGACGGGATCCCGACCCAGGTCATGCTGGCGGTGCGCGAGCTCGAGGAGGTGAATCTGCCCCGAGATGACTGGCTGAATCAGCGCCTCCTCTACACACATGGCTTCGGGGCAGTGGTCAATGTGGCCAACCAGGTGGCCGACGACGGTCAGCCGAACTTCCTGCTGAAAGATGTGCCCCCGCAAGCCGCAGTCGAGGGCCTCGAGCTCGACGAGCCCAGGGTCTATTTCGGGGAGACCTATCAGGAGGGGCGGCCCGTCATCGTGCGCACCGGAGAAGAGCCGCAGGAGGTGGATTTCCCGCTGGCTGACGAGCAAGGGAGCGCCTACAACGAATACGCAGGCGAGGCCGGAGTCACCCTCGACAGCATCTGGAAGCGGATTGCGTTTGCCTTCCGCTACCGCGACCTCAACCTCCTGATCTCGGGTGAGGTTCGACCCGACAGCCGTGTGCTGGTCGAGCGGAATGTGAGCCACATCGTGGAGAGCGTTGCCCCCTTCCTCCATCTCGACGACGACCCCTATCCCGTCATCGAGAACGGCGAGATCCTGTGGGTGGTCGACCTCTACACGACTTCAACCAAATATCCGTACTCACAGCCGCTGGAGCCCGATGCCATCGGCCGGCTGGCCCGATCGTCCGACCTGCGGCCCGGCATCAACTACATGCGCAATTCCGTGAAGGCGGTCGTCGACGCCTATGACGGCCATGTCACTCTCTATCTGGTCGATCCCGACGATCCCATAGCCCGCGCCTGGTCACAGGCCTATCCCGAGCTGTTCACGCCCTTCAGCGAGATGCCTGAGAGCCTCGTCGAGCATCTCCGCTACCCACAGGACTTGTTCCGGGTCCAGGGTCAGCTCTACCTCGAGTATCACGTCACCGATCCCAACGAGCTCTTCAGCGGGAACGACGCCTGGTCGTTACCGGCCGACCCGGCCACGATCGATCGGGACCCGGCTTCGCTCGGGTCAGACCTGCTCTTTGGAGACACCCGTGACCAGACCACCGGCGAGCTGCGTTATCGGCGCGAGATACTGCCCTACTACCTGTTGACCAAGCTGCCCGGCGAGGACGATCTCTCTTACCTGCTCCTCCAGCCATTCACCCCCGGCGACCGACGCAACATGTCGGCGTTCCTGGTCGCCGACTCCACCCCGGGCCGGTACGGGCGGCTGATCGACTACAGAATGCCCCAGGGTCAACTCGTCGACGGGACCGAGCAAGTCGGTCAGCGGATCGACCAGGATGCCGACATCTCATCGCAGTTCACCCTGTGGGACAACCAGGGATCGGTGGTCATCAAGGGCGATCTGCTGGTGGTCCCGATCGAGGACTCGATCCTGTACATCCAGCCGATCTTTCTCGAGGCGGAAGGGGGAGGCATCCCCGAGTTCCGACGGGTGATCGTGGTGTATCGCGACCAGGTCGAGTGGTCGGAGACCCTCGATGGTGCCCTGCAGCAGGTGTTCGGGGAGGGCGATGAGCCGACCGCGCCATCCGAACCCGAGGAGCCCACGGAGCCCACGGAGCCCACTCCGGACGGTGGCACGGTCGAAGAGCTCTTGGACCAGGCAGCGGCAGCGTTTGCGGCCGCCGACCAGGCCTTGACCGCTGGTGACCTCGCCGAATATCAGCGCTGGGTCGACGAGGCCGAGCGCCTGATCAGCGAGGCCCAGGCGATCATTGCCGACGCGGTCGAAGCACGGAGACGAGTCCCGGTCTCCTGATGCCATACACCTATTGGTGTATGCTGGTGTAGATGAGCAGGACCAACATCGATCTCGACGACACACTGGTCGAGATGGCGATGCGTCGCTACGGGCTGAAGACCAAACGCGAGGTGGTCCAGCTCGCCCTGGAGAGACCTCGTCGGTGGGGTCATGACCAAGGAACAGGCCCTGGCCATGGAGGGGTCGGGCTGGGATGGTGATCTCGATGAGGTCCGGGGCAAGGTGGTCATCGAGGAATGGGATTGATCACGCTCGTCGACACCTCGGCCTGGGTCGAGTTCTTGAGGCGTACCGGCTCTGAGGTCAACACACGGGTGAGGGCGATGATCGAAGGGGATGAGACGATGGCCACGACCGATGTCGTCATCATGGAGCTTCTCTGTGGCGCCGGCGCCTCGGATCACACGAGCCGGATCTGGGGTCTCGTGAATCGCTGTGTGATGCTCCCGACCCGACCTCTGTACGACTACGAGATCGCCGCCGAGCTCTACACACGTTGCCGGAGCGATGGCTTCAGCCCGGCCAACACCAACGACCTGGTCATTGCTGCCGTCGCCATTGGAAAGAAGGTCCCCCTCCTTACCGCCGACAAGCACTTCGAACGAATAGCTGCCGTGTCCAGTCTTCGGCTTGCCGCGGTCTGACGCATTCCCGACAGGAGCGGGGGCTCTCCTACACTGGCCTCCTCCCTTCAGGAAGCTCATGGCGAAAGACGAAGACGAATACATACGGATGCGAGGCACGGTGCTCAAGATGCTGCCCGACTCGACCTTTGAGGTGCAGTTGGAGGGCGGTCTCGAGCTCCTGGCCAAGCCCTCGGGGCGGATGCGTCGGGGGCGTGGCATCCGGGTCCTGCCCGGTGACACCGTTGACGTCGAGGTATCCACCTACGACCCCACCCGGGGTCGCATCGTCTGGCGCTACCGCTAGACCTATCGAGCGGGCTCCAACGGGCCGCTCGCCTTATGGAATCTGTCAGGGTCCTCCGGCATGATGCCGCTATGGAGCTGGCTATGAATTTGGTGGCGGGGGCTGCTGCGGTGCTGATGATCCTGGTCGGGGGCTACGCCATCGTCGCCATCTGGTGGGACGATCTCTGAGCTGAGGCCTGGCAGTCGGGAGTAGCTTCCCGACATGCGTCTCAGCAACATCATCCTCAGGGTTGCCGATCTCGAGGAGTCGGTTGCCTTCTGGCGCGACTTGGTCGGCCTCGAATTGAGCTGGTCAGGCGACGAGTTCGCCTTCTTTGCCGTCGGGGACAATCAACTCACCCTCAATCAGCCACTGGTATTCGAGGATCAAACCTCCGACACCGAGATCGTGTTCGAAGTCGAAGATGTGCATTCCGTGATCTCGGAAATGCGGGAGAGAGGTGTTCCCTTCGAGGTCGAGCCGAGGGCGGTGACCTCGGACGGGGAGCGGACCTTGTTCGCTGCCCATTTCCGTGACCCGGATGGCCATGTGGCCAGTGTCACCGGATGGGTCGACGGGGCGGAGTAGACCCCGGGTGGGTGGTGGGGATTGGGGAAACGCCACAGCGCGCCGGAGGGCGCCACCGGGATGGCGCCCTCCAACAGCCACCGGCGGCGTCAGCCGGCAGCAGTCGTGGTCTCGGCGGGCACCGTGGTGGTTGCGCCGGGGTCCGTCGGGTCGGTGTCGTCGGCGCTATCGCAGGCAGCGAGGGCCAACGCCAGGGTGATTGCGGCTGCGATCGTCTTTGTCTTACGCAGTCTCCGGTCCATATGTCCTCCATTCCAGGGACACGTGTCGCCCGGCCCACCGGACGCCCACGCGACAAGCGACGCCCCCTACCCCTGGGGGCCAAGTCTCAAACCGGTTTTTCGTGTTCTTGCCAACTCAATTGGCGGTGTAGGCGCCATCGACCAGGTAATAGCCCCCGGTGCAGAACGATGCCTCATTGGAGCCGAGGAAGGCGACCAAGTCGGCCACTTCCTGTGACTCGCCAAGACGCCCGATCGGGTGCATGCCCGCAATCACCGTGAGCGTGTCCTGATCGAGATTGTCCGCCAGCAGAGGCGTGTTGATGAAACCGGGGCCGACCGAATTGACCCTGATTCCCTGGGCCGAATATTCGATCGCAGCCGTCTTCGTCAGACCGACCACGCCGTGTTTCGCCGCCACGTAGGCCGGTGAGTTGGCGAATCCGACACTGCCCAGGATCGACGCCATGTTCACGATCGACCCGCCACCAGAATCCAACATGGCCGGGATCTCATGTCTCATGCAATAGAAGACCCCACTCAGATTGACCTCGATCACCTGCTGCCAGCTGTCGATCGGGTACTCGCCTGTGAGGGCCTGAGCGCCTCCAATGCCGGCGTTGTTGACTGCGACGTGTAGCCCGCCATAGGTCTGGACGGTCGTCGCCACCATGGCCTCGATCTGCTCCGGATTGGAAACATCGACCTCGACGAAGGTCGCTTCCAGGTCTTCCGCCTTGATTGCCTCGGTAACGCGGTACCCACCCTCCTTGTCGTAGTCGGCGACGATCACCTTGGCGCCGGAGCGAGCGAAGGTCATAGCACAGGCCTCCCCGATCCCGGATCCGCCGCCGGTGACCAGGGCCACCCTGTCTGTGTAGTCGTACTGGGCCATATCGGCCTCCAATCTGTGGATGTACTCTGATCGTGGGAGATACTTCGGGCGCGGCGCTAGGGCCGTTGGTCCTCGTCATACCCTGCCGGGGGCGGTCGCAACCGATCGGGTGTTGATAGGTTCGGCCGATGGCGAGGTCGGCCGCTGCCCAATCGCGCGCCCTCTGGGTGGCGTTGCTCCTCGGAGGGGCAGTGGCACTCGCGGTCGGGGTGTATGGATCGGTCCATGACCCCGCCGGTCAGCAGACGATCTCTTTGTTCTTCTCCAACACCCTCAGCTTCAAGGCCTGGATGACCACGCTGATCCTGTTCTTCGCCTTCGGACAGCTCTACTCGGCGCTGCGAATGTGGGGCAAGGTGAAGATTCCCAAGGAGATGCCGTCGTGGTGGGGTGACCTCCACCGTCTCTCCGGGACGATCGCCTTCGCCCTAAGCCTGCCGGTTGCGTTTCATTGTCTTTGGGCACTCGGATTCGAGCCCGACTTCACCGAGTTGCGTCGCTTCGCTCATTCGGTTCTGGGCTGTCTCTTCTACGGCGCCTTTGCCGCCAAGGTGACATTGGTGCGCTCGCACGACACACCCGCATGGTCGCTGCCCGTCGTCGGGGGAGTGGTGTTCACGACGCTCGTCGCGATCTGGCTGACTACCTCGCTCTGGTTCTTCACCACCGTCGCCTTTCCGGGGATCTGATGTTCGAGCGTTTCGTCAACGGCTTTCAGGTTCTGGTGGCGATTGCAACGGTGGTCACCGTGGTGCTGCTTCTCACCGTCTCTCCGACGGTCGCCGAGCCTGCCGAGACCGCTGTGGCCTCCGGCGCCGATCTGTTCGCTTCGAACTGCGCCGGGTGTCACGGCGCCGCGGGCGAGGGCGGCGTGGGCCCGGCGCTGGCCGGTGGGCTCACCCGCTTCGACTCGATCGAGGAGGTCGTGAGCTTCGTCTCGACCGGCGTCCCGGGGAGCATGCCCGGATTCGAGACACGTCTCAGCCCGGAAGAGATCGAAGCCGTTGTCGACTACGTCTGGGTCGACCTGGCCGGCCGCTGACCTATTGGCACAAACCCGATGCGGTCGTACACTTGGAGCAACACCTCGACGCGGGGTGGAGCAGTCTGGTAGCTCGTCGGGCTCATAACCCGAAGGTCGCGGGTTCAAATCCCGCCCCCGCTACTGAAAGCCCTGGTCAGCGACCTGCTGACCGGGGCTTCTTTCGTTCCGGAGACATCTTCTCCGGGTTTCTACCGTTTCTTCCACCGTCTCTACCAGGGCTTTCGTCGCACCTATGACCTTCGGGTTCTTCGTGAGGTGTTGCGAAGGTAGTGGCGGTTTCGACCTGCGTGCCTGTGACGACGCTGCCCCGCCGATCGCTCACAACCCGACGGGTTCACCACCTCCGCGCAGGGTTCGGCGCGCCCGAGATGGGGATTCTCTGTGGTTCGTGGCCGAGATCGACGAGGGTCGAGGCAACGGCTTCAACAAAGCCGGTCGGGCCACATACGTAGCAAGCCGGCCGATCCGCTGGACTCCAGGCGACTTCCTCCAGCATCTCTCTGTCAACCCGCCGGCTGTGGCCGTTCCATGTGGGTGGTTGTGACCGGGTCAACGTGGTGAATACGTCGATACTGTTGTCCTCCGACGCAAGCTGCTCGAGTTCCTGTCGGTAGATGACGTCCTCTAAGGATCTTGCCGATACCAATAGTCGGACAGGCTCCTCACCTTCGACCAGGACATGGGTCCGGATCATCGCCATGAGTGGGACAATTCCGCTGCCACCTGCCAGGAGTTGCAGAGGCTTACCCTGACCTGGTTCCCAAACGAAGTAGCCACCGATGGGCCCGCGCAGCTCGAGCCGATCGCCGATTCGAACCGCTTCGATAAGGAACGGTGAGACTTCGCCGTCGTCGACCAGCTCGACGGTGATGGTCACACGCTCCCCGTCCGCTGGAGTCGCAATCGAGTAACTGCGTTGTGCCTGATAGCCGTCGGGCGCGGTCAAGCGCAGGTCGAGATGCTGGCCCGGAAGATGCCCACTCCAGCCAGGGCAGTCGAGGACGAGGCTTCGAACCCTGGGAGTCTCGTCGATCAGGCCCACCACTTCGGCCAGGAGCCAACTCAGTCTCCGCTGTACCGCTGCTCCAGCCATGGATCCCCATAGTTGTGATATCCGTAAGACTCCCAGAACCCGGAGCGTTCCTCTTCAAGGAGTTGCAGGCCTCTCACCCATTTGGCACTCTTCCAGAAATACAAGTGAGGAATGAGGAGCCGGGCCGGGCCTCCATGCTCCGGTGCCAACGGCTGCCCGTCGTAGGCGTAGGCAACCCAGGCCCGGCCGCCACTGAGATCCTGCAGCGGTACGTTGGTGGTGTATCCACCGTAGGAGTGCGCCATGGCATGACGGGCGACCGCCGTGTCGACGCCGGCGAGGAGCGTGTCCAGCGAGACGCCTTCCCAGGTGGTGTCCAGCTTGGACCATTTCGTGACACAGTGGATGTCCACTGTCGGACTCTCGCTGGGGAGTGCCCTGAACTCATCCCAACTCCAGGATTTCTCGACCCCATTTGTGTCGATGATGGTCAAACGCCACTCTTCCAGAGAGATCCTCGGTGTCGGCCCTGCCGAAAGGACCGGGAAGTCTGCTGTGGCGTATTGGCCGGGAGGTACCCGACCCGGTGGTGCCTCAACGCGGCGGCGCCCGCCGAACGCTCTTGTAATGAAGGTCATCGCTCCCTCGCCTTTCTCGAGCTGGGCACTGGACGTCACTGTGGTCGCCCGAGGATAAGCCTCGTTCAAACGTGGGGATCTCCCGAAATAGGGAGTCGAGCTCGGAGGCTCGGAGCTCCTCGTAGTCGGTCACAGCATCGTTGCTCGCCAGCTTCCTGCATGCGGCGTGGGCAACGGATGGAGGAATGGTGTGGTCTTTCTCACCGACCATGATCAGCATTGGGCCCAGTTCCGGAATCTTGCTGTTCACCTTGACTTCGGTCCACGGCTTGAGGTTGGCGGCTGCCCCTTGGAAAAGAGGTCCGCTTGGGGCGGGAACGGCGAACTCGGAGAACAGGGTTTACGCTTCGTCATCTGTGACGACCTGCCTCAGTCACCTTCGTACCTCTGCTCCAGCCATGGGTCGCCATAGTTGTGGTATCCGAGGGCTTCCCAGAAGCCGGGAAGATCCGAGTTGGAGAGAACCATGCTCCGAATCCACTTGGCGCTCTTCCAGAAGTAAAGGTGCGGAACGAGCAGGCGTGCTGGACCACCATGCTCAACAGGTAGGGGCTCTCGTTCGTATCGAAACACGATCCACGCCTTCCCTCCGGTGACGTCTTCGATGGGTAGATTCGTGGAGTAGTTGCCATAGCAGCGAAAGAGCGCATGGGATCCACGGTCGTCGATGCCAGCGAGGAGAGTGTCGACCGACACGCCCTCCCAGATCGTGTCGAGCTTTGACCATTTGGTGACACAGTGAATGTCGACGGTGACCTCCTCCCTAGGCAGCGCGTTGAGCTCCACCCATGTCCATGTTCTGTCATTGCCGTCGAGATCCGTGACCGTGAAACGCCAGTCCTCCTCGAGGGGGAGACGCGCCGTCGGTCCAGCAGTGAGGATCGGGAACTCGTCCGTCACATATTGGCCGGGGGGAATCCGATCGGTCGGAACGCCAGCTCGCCGCCGTCCCCGAAACCCACGGGTTAGTAGGCCCATCGGTGCCTCAGTCGGTCGTCTGCCAACAATACGCGGGTAGCAGCTCAGGTATCACCGACAATCACCCTTGTTTGTTTGAGAGCCACTGGGGCCATGACCGCGGTTCACTCTCGGCTTCCAGGCCTACGGACCACACCTTCTCGCAGGAGTGACAGGAGAGACCCATCGCTTCTGGTTGACCGGAGTTGACCCGGAACCATTGGATGTTGTGAGGACCATCCGACGGACAGGCCGGGCATTGGAAACCGGCTGCTTGATTGTTCATGACACGCTCCTTTGTCAGGGAGAGGTTCGGGGCTCTACGCCCCGGATAACCGGCAGACTCGAAACTGCATTGGTTCGAGGCTCCGAGTCGGTCGCAGCGTCCGGTGAGAGCGTTGTGCTTGGGGCTGTCACCGGTGAGCGTCGTTCAGCCGTGAGACCGGTCGCCTCTGTGGAACTCCCTAGCTGTCACCGCTGGGGTGCCCGGGCCTACTGCGTCTGCTGCAGCGCGGGTCGAAGCTCTCTCCGAGAAGTAACGCCCACCTTGGTGAAGACCTTGTGCAGGTGGTACTCGACGGTCCGTGGGCTTAGGAAGAGTTGGGCGCCGATCTCTGGGTTGGTGTATCCCTCCCCGGCGAGACGGGCGATCAGCGCCTCCTGGGGGGTCAGGTCGAAGGTGGTCTCGACTGTGCGTCTTCGTGCTGTCTCACCGGTTGCAACGAGCTCGCGACGCGCCCGCTCGGCAAAGGCTTCGGCTCCGAACCCGCTGAAGGCTTCGTAAGCGGCCCGAAGCTGCTCTCGGGCATCCACCCGCCGTCCCTCGCGTCGTAGCCATTCGCCGTACAGGAGCTGTGCCCGTGCCAGGTCGGTGCGAATCTGGGTACGAGCGAGACGCTCGATCGCTTCCCGGTAGTGACTTTCCGCGGCGTCGCCTTCCGAGATGAGCGCGCGCGAGCGGGCTTCCAAGCCAAGGGCCCAGTCTGTACCGCTGGCTTGGGTCGTCTCCGAAAGGCGCTCGACGGCTTCCGCAGCCAGCACCGGCTTGCCACAGCGAACAGCAGCTTCGACGAGTTCCTCCAAGCCAAACCGCGGCGAAAAGGAGTCGTACCTCACCGCCTCGTCGGCCGCGATGAGCGCGTCCTGGTACTTGCCCAGTCCGTTGCATAGAACCGCCTCAAGCACGCGAGCGACCTTGGCGGGCGAGCCCTCACCAAGCTGTATAGCCTGGTCAACCATGGCTCCGATCAAGTTCCGGGCCTCAGTCTCGTGACCTTGCCAGGCCGCCAGGCAAAGGCGCCCAATCCGAGCAGGTGAAATTCCCATTGCGTCGCACGCGATGGTCACCTCGTCGAACAGGAGCGCTGCCCTTCCGAAATCCCCGGCAAAGAGATGGAAGAAGGCGAGCAAGTCGAGTGCGGCAGGCAGCTCGCTGATCGCTCCGATCTGGCGGGTGAGCGCCACTTGACGGGCTGCAACCAGGTGCCAGCATCTGTCGTCAAACAGATCCACGGCAATGATGGATCCCAGCCACAGCCAGCGCAGTTCCCCTAGGCGACGGGTGTCCTCGTCGCAGAGTGTCCCCAATACACGTTTCATCATGGGGGCTGACGCCACGTACCCCTCTGTCAGGCGCAGGGCAAAGGCATCCAACAGCGTGTCGGCCACCCTTGGCTCGGCCACACTCACCACGCGTCGCGCCGCCTCTCCCAACCTTCGCAAGTCGAGGTCATCTGCCAGAACGCCGGCGTACCTCGCCGAAGCCACAGCGTCCAGATAGGTATCGCCTGCGCTCAAGACGTCGAACTGCTCGAGCCGGTGTGCAGCGTTGAGTAGGAGCGGAAGGGCGTCACGACCTCGATTCTGGATGGAGCCGATCTGGGCACGCAGCAGATCGATCCGCGCCCGGCTCAGCTCGTCGAGGTGTCCGGCTTCCGCGGCGGCTAGGAGCCCGGTCGCCTGCTCCAGCGCCCCAGCACGCAGCATGGCCTGTGCAGCCTCCACTCTGCGCTGCGCGCGAAGGTCGGGACTTGCCGTCAGCTTGGCACTGCGTTCTAGGAAGGCGGCGGCCGCCGCGATGCCGCCACGTGCTTGCGCTCGCTCGGCCGAACGCTCCAGTTCCAGGGCGACATCCTCGTCGTAGCCCGGCGCCGCCTGCGCGAGGTGCCAGACCCTACGGTCGGGATCGACTTCAGGGTCGATCGAGTCGGCTAGGGCCCGATGCGCGGTGTGGCGGTCGGGCACAGATGCCGCGCCGTAGACCGCTGAACGCATCAGCGGGTGAGGGAATCGCACTTGGGCGCCTACCTCAAGCAATCCGGCAGAGATCGCTGAGGTCGCAGCCTCAGGGTCGATGTCCATTCGCGCGGCTGCCCGCCACAACAAGGACACGTCGCCCGTGGGTTCGGCGGCAGCAGCGAGCAAGAGTCTGTTGGTGTCCGGAGGCAATGTTTCAAGCCGCTTGCCGAAGCTCTCTTCCAACCGTTCCGTGAGTGGTCCAGGATCAGGCGCCGCGAAACCACCTGCAAGATCGGCCACTGTGAATTCGTGGGACAGTTCGAGGATGGCGAGGGGATTACCCCTCGTTTCGGCGATGATCCGGTCCTGCACACCGGGGTCGAGACGACCCGGCATCACGGACGTTAAGAGTGCGCGTGCGTCGCTGTCGCTGAGACGCCCAACCTCTCGTTGAGGTAGTCCCGAGAATTCGTCGGGGGGATTCCGCACTGCGAACACGAGGCCGACCGGTTCCGCCAGCAGACGCCTTGCTACGAAGGTCAGCACCTGTGTAGAGGCCCGATCCATCCACTGGGCATCGTCGATAAGACCGAGGAAGGGTCGCGCCTCTGCAATTGCCGAAAACAGGTTGAGCACGGCGAGGCTCACCAGGAAGCGATCCGGCGCCGGCCCCGCGCTAACGCCCAGCGCTGTCTCTAGCGCTTCCCGCTGTGGATCGGGGAGCTCCCCGGCTTGGTCCAGCATGGTGGCGCACAACTGGTGCACACCAGCAAAGGCGAGTTCCATCTCCGATTGGATGCCGAAGGCTCGCTCGACCCGACACTCCGGGGCACTCTTCGCCAGGTACTCCATGAGGGCGGTCTTACCCACCCCGGCTTCGCCGTGGATCACGAGCACCTGTGCCTGGCCGTTGCTAACGCTGGTCGTCAGTTGCTCGAGGACTTGGAGCTCTGGGTCTCGGCCGTAAAGGAGTCGTTCGGAATGGTCCGCCACTGCAGGTGCCTCGTGTTCGGCGGGAAGCTACCCCCCTGTAGGGGCCCCAAGTGTCGGACTGGGGTGTTCCACAGAGGCGAGTTGGCGTGGCCTGACTGACGATCCAGTCGTAGCAGTAGCTCAAGAGAGGAGAAGAGTCATGAGCTATTTCAAGAGCTTGGAACAGCCACGTCGGCGCGTCCTTTTGATCGCCTCCGTCCTTCCACTTGTGATGGTCCTGATGCTCGCCGTCGGCGGGCCGTTCGGGGCCGTTGCGCAGGCCCAGGGCGAGAAGCCCACAATCGTGTTGGTGCACGGCGACTGGGCCGACGGGTCGTCTTGGAACAGTGTGATCGAACGTCTGCAAAAGAAGGGCTTCACGGTTGTCGCTCCGCCCAACCTGTTGCGTGGACCTTCCACGGACGCGCCGTATCTGGCCAGCTATCTGGAAACGATATCGGGCCCAATCGTGTTGGCCGCCCACTCCTACGGTGGGTTCGTCATTACGAACGCCGCCACCGGCAACCCAAACGTGGAGGCGCTCGTCTATATCGACGCCTTCATACCCGACGAAGGCGAGATCGCCGGCGGTCTCATAGCGAACAGTGGCTCCTGCATCGACCCCGTGAGTGTCCCCCCAGAGAGTGCTTTCAAGCTGGTGCCTTTCGAGGGCGGATTGGACTTGTACCTGAACTGGGAAGCGGACGGACCCTATTCGGGTTTCGTCGAGTGTTTCGCCAACGGGGTCAACCAAAAGGACGCTGCGGTGCTTGCCGCGACGCAACGGCCCGCGTCCGCCGCTCAATTCGAAGACCCTTCCGGGCCTCCCGCGTGGAAGGACGATGTTCAGGTGTTCTCGCTTATCGGAACCCGTGACAATGTGATCCCGCCTGCGCTGCAAGAGTTCATGTCCGACCGGGCTGGTGCGACGATATCCGAGGTCAGAGCAGGCCACCTGACGCTGATCACACGTCCTGGCGATGTCGTCAAGGTGATCCTGTCCGCGGTCGACGCGACGAGCTAATCCGTCCGGTTCGAGGTCGCCGCCCAATAGGCGGCGACCTCCGCCGGTTGACACCTTCGCTCCGAGCCAGGCTTCGAGGAGATGTTTGTAGGCGCGTCTCCAGACCAGCCAGTCCGACCATGACCAGAGCCGGTGCGAGCATGAACACCCGCCAATCCGCGTCAGCCGGGATCAGGTCCTCTTCTTGGAACCTTGATGCCGTTCCTCTTCCCGGTCCCACGTTGCGTGAGCGCTCGAGGGATTACACGAGAGCTGGCTTTCAGCCTACGGAGCCGAAACGAGAGTCTGGGCGAGCCAGTTTTCGAATCGGATCTCGCCGAGATTGGCTCCTTCATCCGGCACGAGGGTTCTCTCTGACAGCAGAGCTCCGAAGTAGCGTGCTTCCGGGTCGGAGATGACTCTTCGAGGATCCTTCCGTGCTTTGAGGCTTTCCCGGATGAGTTCGTCGAGGCGGAATTCCTCTGGGCCTGCCACTTCGATGGTCCCGTTCACTGGTGGCCCCACTGCTGTCCTGCCGACCGCGCCGGCCACGTCGTCGGCGGCCACGGGCCGAATCAGAACGGGAGCCAGTCGGACGGTCGTGCCGTCCGTCGCCGCGTCGGCGATGCTCTTGATGAACTCGAAGAATTGTGTGGCGTGAACGATGGAATAGGGGATCGGGGATTCTTTGATCAGCTTTTCCTGGGCGATCTTGCCCCGGAAGTATCCGCTCTGAGTGAGCCGGTCGGTGCCCACCACCGAAAGGGCGACGTGATGTCCTACTCCAGCTTGCTCCTCGGCTTCGAGGAGGTTCTTCGATGAGGTTTCGAAGAACGACAGGACCGCGTCGGCTTCGAATGATGGCGAGTTCGATACGTCGACTACTACGTCCGCACCATTTAGCGCTTCGGCCAATCCGTCCCCCGTGAGCGTGTTGACCCCCGTGTTCGGCGATGCCGGCACCGCATCATGTCCGTGCTCAGCGAGCTTGGTTACCAACTTGGAACCGATCAGACCGGTTCCACCAATGACGACGACCTTCATGACAACTCCCTTCGTTGCGTGTCGCGAGGCTCCTCTTATCAGAGGATCGTCGGACTTAAGGGAGCAATTCGCCTCCGTGGAACACCCCAGTCAGAAGTCGGCTGCCGGAATGCCATTTCTGGGTTGGGGTGGCCCATCAACGGACCGATCGCTTTGGGAGCCTTCGACGTATTCCTCCCGAGAGTGTCGCGTTGAGTGGAAGGACTAGGGAGTGTCACGGAGGCGATCCATGCCTGGTGTCTGGCACGGTGGCGGCAATGGAAAGGAGCCAGACATGGCTATGAGCCCCAGCCCGACCGATCGGGCGACCGATGTGATGGCAATCTCAGATAGGGAGAACAGGGAGATCCAGGAAGCCAACGCCTCAGGCAACACACCTGTCGTGTTCATCCATGGGCTCTGGCTGCTACCGAGCAGCTGGGCCAACTGGGCGGATTTCTTCAAGCAAGCCGGATATTCGCCGTTGACCCCGGATTGGCCCGACGACCCAGCGACGGTTGACGAGGCCCGGGAACGTCCAGACGTGTTCGCTAAGAAGACCTTGAAGCAGGTTGCAGACCACACCACGGCGGTAATCAATGCGTTGGACAAAAAGCCGGTCGTGATGGGTCACTCCACCGGAGGTCTGTTGGCGCAGATGCTCGCAGGTCAGGGCCTCTCTGCGGTCACCGTGGCCATCGACCCTGGGGTCTTTCGTGGCGTCCTGCCACTACCGCCCGAGGCACTCAAGTCGGCGGGCCCGTTCCTGATCAACCCGTTGAACCGCGGCCGTGCCCTCACACTTACGTACGACCAGTTCGTGTACGCGTGGGCGAACAACCTTGAGGAGGAAGAAGCCAAGGAGCTCTACGACACATTCCACGTCGCTGGCTCCGGCGTCTCCCTCGCTCAGATGGGCAACGCCAATCTCAATCCGTGGACAGAGTCCAAAGTGGACATCGAGAACCCCGACCGCGGCCCTCTGCTGATTATCGAAGGCGAGAAGGACCACACGGTGCCGCCGGCCATCGCGAACGCCTCCTACAAGCGGCAGAAGCACAATCCCGGCGTGACCGAAATCGTGCAGATCCCAGATCGGGGCCACTCACTAACGATCGACCACGGATGGCGCGAGGTCGCCCAGACAGCACTGGACTTCGTCAAGAGGTTCGTCTGACTGCTGTGCATGCGGGTCAACCGCCGACCGAAGCGGTAAGGGTCCCACTGGCACGGCGGTGGGACCCGTCCGTGATCGTGGAGCGAGCCGATGATCGAGATCCGTCGCGACAACGAGATCCACGACGAGAGAGGGCAGTGGTTTCGTGCCCGCTGGCACTTCTCGTTCGACCACTACCGGGATCAGGACAACGACGGATTCGGGGCGATGCGGGTCTTCAACGACGACCGGCTCATACCCGGAGCCGTGTGGCCGCTTCATCCTCATCAGGACGTTGAGGGCATCACGTATGTGGTCGAAGGGCTCTTCGGTCACCAGGACAACGTCGGTGGTCCATTTGGGCCACTGCCAGCGGGATCCATCCAGAGGATGACCCTCGGCTCGGGTGCCCTCCACTCGGAGCTCAACGCATCCGAAGACGATCCGATGCGGTTCATCCAGATCTGGATCCTGCCTGACACACCGGACCTGTCGCCCAACGTCGAACAGAAGGTGTTCACCCAACAGGATCGACACAACCGACTCCTCGAAGTGTTGTCACCCGAGGGTGGCGACGCCGTTCTTGTCCACCAGGACGCGCTGGATCTATATCGCCTCTCTCGACGGGGATGTCGAGGTCACCCAAGTGATCGGAGGAGGCCGTGGCGTCTATGTGTATCTCATCGAGGGACACGCCGAACTCGACGGGTATGAGCTGACCACTGGCGACGCCGCCAAGGTCTTGGAAAAACAAGACCTGACGATCGCAGCCGGTGGTCCGAGCGAGCTGATCCTGGTCGACGTCCCGATGACATTCGAGCCGGTCGGCGTCTGGAGGAACTACCTGTAGTGGACCAAGCCCCCCACGCTAAGGAGCAGTTCCCGGCGATGCCTCTCGACGCATGGTGCTCCTACCAAGGAGACGCTGCATCGCTATCTCCAGATTGTCGGGAAGATCCGTCTGGCGGTCGCCCCCAGACGTAACCACTGGTGGCACATCCCTTTCCACCTGACCGGACGCGGACTAACAACCCGGCCGATGGGCACCGATCCGGTGTTCGCCATCGACTTCGACTTCGTCGATCACCGGCTCGTTGTTGCCACCAGCGACGGCGAAGTCGAAGCAATCTCTCTACTCGGGAACTCGGTGGCGTCGTTCTATTTACAGATCATGACCTTCCTCGGGGATCTCGGAGTCTCCTTGATAATGGAACGACCTGAACCGTTCGACCTTCCCGATGCCACACCGTTCGCAGATGACTTCCACCATCACGACTACGACCCGTTCTGGGTCAACCGCTACTGGCGGATACTCAGCCAGATCAATCTCATCCTCGAGGAGTTCGCCGGAGAGTTCTCGGGGAAGACCAGCCCAGTACATCATTTCTGGCACACCATGGACATCGCCGTCACTCGCTTCTCCGATCGTGAAATGTCTCACCCACCGTCGGTCGACTCGGTCACCCGCGAGGCCTACTCGCGGGAAGTGATCAGCTCCGGCTTCTGGTTCGGTGATCCAACCTTTCCCGAGCCGGCGTCCTACTCTTACACCTCGCCCGAACCCTCAGGACTCGCCTCCACTGTGCTTGAGCCGCAGAAGGCAGAATGGCTTGACAGAGGCAGTAGCCATCTCGCCGTTTATCGCTATGACGATGCACGTGCCACCGAGGACCCGCGGGCCTCGATCATGCAGTTCCTCAGCAGCGGCTACCGGGCAGGTGCCGCACTGGCCGGATGGGACATCGATCGACTCGCCTCTCCCAGCGGGCATTCCGCGAAAGATAGATGAGGAAGGCTGACGACTCGTGTCGAATGCCTGAAACTGCCCAGAGCTTGGGTTGCGAAAAGAGGGAGACTGGGCATGATCAGGCTCTGTGACCTAAGAGGCCGGCTTACCGAGATCTGAGACCAGGCTGAACTCTTGCCGGCGGGCTGCCAAATCTCACGTCGTCTCGCGTCGCTCGTTCCACAGCCGCTCCACAAGACCCTCAGATGACCCTAAAACCCCTGGTCAGAGCATTTTGACCGCATCTTTCGCAACGAGGGGGTCACGGGTTCAGCTCGCTCGGCTCCAAGAACTCAAGGAAGGTCGAAGACCCGTTGAAGGCGCACATGTGATAGCACTGGCGCGACCCTTTCGAATTCCCTTTCGACACCTCGATCGTCGCGTGCAAGCAGGTGCGGCGTACCACATCGGTACCACACCAGGACCAGAAAAGACCGGGGACAACCCGAACCGACCGGGAGCAGAAACGCCTGCTACGGTTGGGTTTCGGCCGGTTTTCCCTGGTCAGCGGGCACCCCGGAAATGGGAGATGCTCGAACTCATAACCCGAAGGTCGCGGGTTCAAATCCCGCCCCCGCTACTAAAAGCCCTGGTCAGCGACTTGCCGACCAGGGCTTCTGTCGTCCCGGAGGCAATCTTCGTCGGGTGCTGCCGGGTTCTTTCACCGTCTCTACCAGGGCTTTCGGTGAACCTATCACCTTCGGGTTTCTCGGGCTGGGCAGTTTGGTGGTGGTACGGCTTCGACCTGCATGCCGGGGAGGACAGGGTGGTAGGTCCGGGATGGCCAGACGACCCCAACACGGTGGGGGAGGCCAACGCCAATCCCGAGGTGTTCGCCAATCAAATGCTCATGGGCGCGCCGTAGCGTGCGACCATCGTCCGGGCTGCTTCGTCTACCACTTGGAGACTCTCTTCTTCACTGAGCGACCAGTTGCCGTGGACCAGGCGTGGCCAGAAGATGACCGTGGCGATCATGCCAAGGAACTGCGTCGCCGCCGTGTCTGGATCATCTACGTTGGCGGTGCCCGCAACGTTCTCCGCTAGGAAGTAGCGCCTTAGTGCCGCGAGTGCGGGCAGCGTGCCGAAATCGAAAGTCCGCTCGCGCAGTTCCGGAAACCTCGGGGACTCGGCGATCACAGTCCGGATCAGGTCCGCCATACGAGGGCGAGACAGCAACTCGACGTACGCGAGGCCCAGGACAACCAGACCCGCGCGGAAGTCTCCGGATGGGGGGTCTACGAGCTCACTGTCAGGCGTGTCGCCTGCCGCGAGCACCGTTGCTTCGAAAAGCTCCGCCTTTGTCGGGAACTGCTTGAACAGTGTCGCCTTGGAGACCCCAGCGATCTCGGCGACGCGCGCCAACGAAGTCCGGTCGTAACCGAGTTCGAGGAACAGACCTGTGGCAGCGTCAAGGATTGCCACGCGGTTGGTTGCAGCGACCTGTCGATGGTACGCAGAGAGTTTGCGTGACATGCACCCAGTATGACATAGAGGTGAGTCGTTTGACTCATGACAGGAGGATCGGTACCTTGCTTGTCATGAGCCGACCGACTCACCTCAAGCAAAGGAGCCGAACATGGCCAAGCTCATCTACTCGATGATCACCTCGCTCGACGGTTACGCCGAAGCGGCAGAGGGCGACCTCGGCAGCGGGGCAGAGGACCAGGAGGTGCACACCTTCATCGGCGACGCCTTCCGCCACGTGGGCACCTATCTCTACGGCCGGCGGATGTACGAGACGATGGTCTTCTGGGAGACCGCGCACAACGAGCCCGACGTGCCGCCGTACATCCTGGAGTACGCCCGCGGCTGGCAGGCCGCCGAGAAGGTCGTCTACTCCACGACGCTGGAGTCGGTGTCGAGCGCGAAAACCAGGATCGAGCGGACCTTCGACCCGGACGCGGTGCGCGAGCTCAAAGCCGAGTCCGATCACGACCTTTCCGTCGACGGCCCGAACCTCGCCGCCCAGGCGATCGCGGCCGGGCTGGTGGACGAGTACCACGTCTTCATGACCACGAGCGTCGTGGGAGGTGGCAAGCGGTTCTTCCCAGACGGCGTCCACCTCGATCTCGAGCTGGTCGAGGAGCGCGCCTTCGCCAGCGGGTTGATCTACGCGCATTACCGGACCCGCTGAGCGTGGGGTCTGTTCCTCGAGCCCCGTCCGGTGCCCTTGGGTATGATGCTCGTGGGCGAGCCGCCTCGCCTCACTCGCTGATCGGGTTCCCATGCGATCCGACAGGGCGCGGGGGAAGGTGACTGGATGTCATCGGCGGTCGGAAGGGCTTGACGATCGCATTGTCGACGTGTTTGTCCCGGTGGAGAGAGCATGGGTCTCCCTGCGGGGATTGACGCGCAGAGGAGACAATGATGACCCGTCAGAGGCAGCTCAAGTCCCTGATCCGCTCACGCATCGACCACACCGGCGAGAAGTACATGGTTGCCCGCCGGCACGTTCTCAATGCTCGCCCGAGTTCGGAATACGAGCTCAGGGGAGGATTCGATCCCGAAACGTCGGCGTGTGCCAACGCCTTCGCCAACCGTGGGATCGCCGATCCTGGCACCGGACAGCCGATCTCTGAGGGCCTGGTGCTGGGTGTGGGTGGTGGCCTCGGGGCCGGGTACATCCTGTGGGAGTTCAACGCCACGAAAGGCACCGATCGCAAAGTGGTGACGCTCGGGTTCCGCAACCAGTGGCAGTACCCCGAAAGGTGGTATTCCAAGGTATGCCAACGCCTCGGCGTGGCCGTCCAGAAACACGAGACCACCAGCGGCGCCAAGGCACGGGACCTTCTCGACCAGGCCCTCGACGATGGCATCCCCGCGATAGCGTTTGTGTCGATAGCCGACCTGCCCTATTGGCATCTTCCAGCGGAGCAGTCCGGATGGTGGGGCTACCCGATCACGGTCTACGGCAAAGAGGGCGATCGCTACCTGGTCGACGACCGGAACACCGGACGACTCACGATCGGAGCAGACGACCTTGCCGCAGCCAGGTCACGTATCCCGTCGTACAAGAACCGCCTTGTCGTCGCCGACCCGGCCGCCTCCGAGGTCGACGAGGAACAGCTGGTGGCTGGGGTGCGAGCCGGTCTCGAGGAGCAGTTGGCACATCTGAGTGAGAAGTCAGCTTCGTTCTCGCTGCCCGCTTTCGACAAGTGGGCCAAGATGCTCACCGACACCAAGAACGCCAAATCCTGGTCCAAGGTCTTCGCGGACGGCGTCGGTCTGGTCGATGCGTTGGTCTCAGTCGGCGAGCAGGTCGATGACCGGGGGCTGTTCGGAGGAAGCCTGCGACGTCTGTACGTCGAGTTCCTCGATCATGCCGGGCAACTCATCGACATCGACCTGTCTGAGCCCGCCAGCGCATACATGCTTGCGGCAGAGCGTTGGCTCGACGTCGCCGCGGTGTGCCGCTCCGTGCCGGCCGTAGATGAGGCGTCACGACTGAGTCGGATACGCCGCGATGCCGTCGAGCGGGGCGACATCGGCGACGAGGCGGCTCTCAGAAGCAGCGGAAGGGATCGCCGGTATTCTCGACTCAGCCGACCGCATCGGCCCAGACGAGATGTCCGACCTGTTCTCCAACCTCTCCGAGGCAATCAACGCCGTAGCCAACGCTGAGCGAGATGCCCTAGAGACGCTGCGGGTAGCCGTGACCTGAAGGCATGGGACACTGCAACCTGCGCTCGAATAGCTCGTCATCGGTGTTGGACCTCACTTCACCTGACGTCGACACTTCGCTTTCAACGTCCACGGCATCGGGAGGGACCGAGTTGCGAACTTGTTCAACAGCGGGTTCAACAGGGTATGTGACGCGTGAGAGGGCTGCCGCATTGGAGTAGGACGCGGCGGCGTAGGAGGTGTCGCTATGACCGACCATGCAGTGGTGATCGCAGGCGGAGGCCCGACCGGGCTGATGTTGGCGGCTGAGCTGAAATTGGCCGGAGTCGATGTCGTCGTGGTCGAACGACGCACCAGTCAGGATCTCGACGGCAAGCGAGCCGGCGGTCTCCACTCGCGCACCATCGAGGTGCTCGATCAGCGAGGCGTCGCGGAGCGCTTCCTCTCGGAGGGCCAAACGCATCCGTTCGTGGGCTACGCCGGGACCTTCCTGGACATCAGCGATTTCCCAACCCGCCACAACTACATCCTTGCGCTCTGGCAGAACCGGATCGAACCCATCCTGGCCGACTGGGTCGAGGAGCTGGGGGTTCCGATCCTTCGTGGGCGCGAGGTGGTGGGGTTCGCCCAGGATGACACCGGCGTGGAGGTCGAACTGTCTGACGACCCCACCATCCGAGCCGAGTATCTCGTCGGGTGCGACGGTGGGCGAAGCCTGATCCGCAAGACGGCCGGTATCGACTTTCCCGGGTGGGACCCGACGAGCAGCTACCTGATCGCCGAGGTCGAGATGGACGAGGAGCCGGAGGTCGGCATGCGGCCCGAGGGTGGTGGCATCGGTCCGATCAATCGGGAGGAGGGCGGAGGGCCGTACGGCGTCGTGCTGCTGGAGAAGGAGATCGAACACACCGGCGAGCCCACCTTGCACTACCTCAGCGAGGCGCTCGTCGGTGCCTACGGGACTGACTACGGGGTCCACAGCCCCACGTGGATCTCCCGGTTCACCGACATGACCCGCCAGGCGGCGGCCTACCGCGAGGAACGTGTGCTGCTCGCCGGCGACGCCGCGCATGTGCACGGACCGCAAGGTGGACAGGGCCTCAACACCGGTGTGCAGGATGCCGTGAACCTGGGATGGAAGCTGGCCCAGGTGGTCAACAAGACGTCACCCGAGAGCCTCCTGGACACCTACCACGCTGAACGGCATCCGGTCGGTGCCCGGGTGTTGCAGAACACCATGGCGCAGGTCGCGCTCGTCCGCACCGACGAGCGCAGCCAAGCGCTCCGCGCCACCGTGCTCGAACAGCTGAGCATGGATGAGCCGCGCAAGCGCATCGCCGGGATGATCTCCGGCCTCGACATCCACTACGACCTCGGAGAGGGGCATCCGCTTCTCGGACGGCGCATGCCGGACCTCGACCTGCACACCGCCGACGGCCCCACGCGTGTCTTCACCCTGCTCCACGACGCCCGGCCCGTGCTCCTCAACCTCGGTGAGCCCGGCGGTTTCGACATGTCTCCTTGGGGGGATCGAGTCGAGTTTGTGGACGCCAGACACGACGGCGTCTGGGAGCTCCCGATCCTCGGCGAGGTCGATGCGCCCTCGGCCGTGCTGATCCGGCCCGACGGCCATGTCGCTTGGACGGGAGACATCACGGACCCGGAGCTGCCTGAAGCGCTCTCGACCTGGTTCGGAGCGGCCTCATCCGTTTGAAACGAGTCCAGCCGCCAAGCGAGCAGGATCGAAGAAGCCATGTCCATGTCACTGATTTAGGGTGAGTCGCATGCACACAGCCGACAGTCACGACTTGATCCGGGTGACCGGGGCCAGAGAGAACAACCTCAAAGACGTCAGTATCGAGATCCCAAAGCGCCGGCTGACGGTGTTCACCGGGGTCTCCGGATCGGGGAAGAGCTCACTGGTCTTCGACACGATCGCCGCCGAATCCAAGCGGCTGATCAATGAGACCTACAGCGCCTTCGTTCAGGGCCTGATGCCGACTCTGGCGCGGCCGGAGGTCGACGTCCTCGACGGCCTGACGACTGCGATCATCGTCGACCAGCATCGGATGGGCGCCAATGTCCGCTCCACAGTTGGCACCGTCACCGACGCCAACGCCATGCTGCGCCTTTTGTTCAGCCGCCTCGGTGATCCGTACATCGGGCCCCCGCCCGCGTTCTCGTTCAACATCCCGACCCGTAAGGCGAGCGGCGCGATGACTGTCGACAAGGGCAAGGGGGAGCGGATCACGGTGCGCAACGTCGTCTACCACGGCGGAATGTGCCCGCGGTGCGAGGGAATGGGCTCGGTCAGCGACATCGACCTCACCCAGCTGTACGACGAGGACAAATCACTGGCCGAGGGCGCGATCACCGTGCCCGGCTACAAGGCTGGCGGATGGTCCGTGCGGTATTTCACCGAGTCCGGATTCCTCGATCCTGACAAGCCGATCAACAAGTACACCAAGAAGGAGCTCGACGACTTTCTCTACAAGGAGCCGACCAAGGTCCGGATCAACGACATCAACCTGACCTACGAGGGACTGGTCCCACAGATACAGAAGTCGTTCCTGTCCAAGGATGTCGACGCCATGCAGCCACACATCCGGGAGTTCGTAGAGCGGGCGGTGGCCTTCACGGCGTGTCCCGACTGCGAAGGCACCCGGCTCAACGAGGCAGCCCGATCATCGAAGATCGCCGGTAAGAGCATTGCCGACCTCTGCGCGATGCAGATCAGCGATCTCACCGAGTGGGTCCGGGAGCTCGACGAGCCATCGGCCAAGCCGTTGCTCGACGCGGTGCAGGAGACGCTCGACTCTTTCGTCGAGATCGGCCTCGGCTACCTCTCGCTCGACCGGCCTTCGGGCACGCTGTCGGGCGGCGAGGCACAGCGCACCAAGATGATCCGCCACCTCGGATCTCCACTTACCGACGTCACCTACGTCTTCGACGAGCCCACGATCGGCCTCCACCCGCATGACGTGCAACGCATGAACGACTTGCTGGTGCAGCTGCGCGACAAGGGCAACACGGTGCTGGTTGTGGAGCACGAGCCGGAGACCATCGAGATCGCCGATCACGTCGTCGACCTCGGCCCGGGTGCAGGGACGGCTGGCGGCGAGGTTGTGTTCGAGGGCTCCGTCGAGGAGTTGCGGGACAGCGACACGCTGACCGGCAAGCATCTCGACGACCGGTCAGGCGTCAAGTCAGAGTTCCGTGCCTCGGCCGAGAGCCTCGAGATTCGAAAGGCAAATCAGAACAATCTCCAAGACGTCGACGTCGACATTCCACTCAATGTGCTCGTTGTCGTCACTGGTGTCGCCGGGTCGGGCAAGAGCTCGCTCGTCCAAGGCTCCATGAAAGAAGAAGCAGGTGTTGTCTTGGTCGACCAGACCGAGATTCGCGGGTCGCGGCGCAGCAATCCGGCGACCTACACCGGGATGCTCGACTCGATTCGGAAAGCGTTCGCCAAGGCCAACAATGTGAAGCCGGGGCTGTTCAGCCCCAACTCCGACGGTGCCTGCCAAAACTGCAACGGCGCCGGTGTCATCTACACCGAGCTGGGCTTCATGGACACGGTTGCCACCACCTGCGAGGTATGTGATGGCAAGCGGTTCGAAGCTGCAGTTCTCGAGTACGAATTGGGCGGCAAGGACATCAGTCAGGTGTTCGAGATGTCTGTCACCGACGCGGAGGAATTCTTCTCCGAAGGTGAGTCCAAGGTGCCCGCCGCCCACGCCATCCTGGAACGGATGTCGGCGGTGGGACTCGGCTATCTGAGCATCGGTCAGCCGTTGACGACACTCTCGGGTGGCGAGCGCCAGCGGTTGAAGCTGGCCATCCACATGGCGGAGAAGGGCGGGATCTACGTCCTCGATGAGCCGACCAGCGGGCTGCATCTCGCCGATGTCGAGCATCTGCTCGGTCTTCTCGACCAGCTCGTCGATTCGGGCAAGTCCGTCATCGTGATCGAGCACAACCAGGCGGTGATGGCCCACGCCGACTGGATCATCGACCTCGGACCTGGAGCCGGACATGACGGTGGCCGGATCGTGTTCGAAGGCACCCCGGCCGATCTGGTTACAGATCGTTCCACGCTCACCGGCCAGCATCTTGCCGAGTATGTGGGATCGGCTTAGAGGCGGTCGCCCTGCCGACCGGAGGCACGATGGTGAGATCTAGGCTGGACATGTGAGCCTCGACCTGGACGAGCTGCGTCTGTTGCGTCAGGCCCGGGACCAGATGGATCGCGAGTACGCGGAGCCGCTCGACGTCCCGGCGCTCGCCCGCACGGCCGCGATGTCGCCCGCGCATTTCAGCCGGCGTTTCCGCGAGGCCTACTCGGAGACGCCTTACTCATACCTGATGACCCGACGGATCGAACGGTCGAAATGGCTGCTGCGTCTCGGTGACCTGACGGTCACGGAGGTCTGCATGGCAGTCGGCTGTACGAGCCTCGGCTCGTTCTCGTCCAAGTTCACCGAGCTCGTAGGTGAGACGCCGAGTTCGTACCGCGCCCGCGACCATGGCGAGTTGGTGGGCGTTCCTTCCTGCCAGGCGATGGTGGCGAGCCGGCCACGCAAGGACCGGCCCCCAGGAGCGGAAGCGAGCAGTTTTGGAGAAGCAACCGTCGCCACGCCCTCGTAGGGTTCGTGCCATGAGCGTTTCACTAAGCACAGTGCATATTTACGTCGACGATCCCGATGCCGCCGTCGCCTTCTACCGAGACACCCTGGGCCTCACAGTGCAGGACGAAGTGGAGAACGAGGGCTTCCGCTGGATCACGCTGGCCACTGAGAGCCAGCCCGAGATCAAGATCGTGCTGTCGCAGCCGCATGCCGGCCGGTCTCAGGAGGACGGAGATGTTCTCGCAGCTCTGCTGGCCAAGGGTGAGCTGCCCGGCCCGTTCTTCCGCACGGATGATCTCGCCACGACATTCGACAAGACCGCGGCCGCACCGGGCGTCGAGGTCCTGTCAGAGCCAGCCGACCAGTTCTGGGGTGTCCGCGACGCTGCGGTTCGGGACCCCGCGGGCAACATGATCCGCATCGAGCAGGGTTAGAACCTTCGGGCCATCTTGGACTCGGAACTGCCCCCAAATGAGTTGTCGCAGGTGATCAGTTGGGGTGAGTTCTCCGAACGTGAGCCGGACCTGGCGCGGTTCGGAGCCGACCGACTGACCGCAGCACCGGCATATCTGGCGACGATTCGTCGGTCGGGGGCGCCTCGAGTACACCCGGTGACGCCGATTTTCGAGGGCGCCGGCCTCTTCCTCTTCATGGAGCCGACTTCACCCAAACGGCGAGACCTCCTGGGCCGGGGATTCTTCGCCTTGCACAGCGGGGTCCCGGACAATGAGGGCACAGGTGGCGAGTTCTCGGTCAGTGGCCTTGGTCTCGCTTTGGACGATCCACAGAAGTGGTCCCTCGTGGCAGAGGCGGCGGGTTACGAGCCGCCCGACCGCTACGTGCTGTTCGAGTTCCACCTGAGCGAGGCCCGATGCCATGGGTACGGCGACGTTCCCCTGCCCTCGACCCGGCGGTGGTCGGTCGACTGAGACCGCGGCCGGTTACCGCTCACGATAGCGATGTGGTCGCCGACCTCCCGAAGAGCCTCCAGGTCGGAGTCTGGCCGATGGGCAAGTTCGAGGACCAGGTGATCCGCCCGGAGCCCGTTGAGGAAATCGATCAGTGATCCTCCATTCGCCCGTCTGGACCGTCTGGCCGCCGTAGTTGCCGAAGCAGAGGTGCACGGCGCTCTCGACTTCGATCGCGTCGAGGATCCGATTGATGCCGGCCTGGGCGACAGGTGCGTACTCCGGGCTTCCAGGAACGTTCGCCTCGTCTACCTGTACGCAGACACTCGGGAGGTCGGAAACCTGACCTGCCAGACAGTCCGCGATCGCCATCGTCAACTCCTCCACGTCGTTGTAGTGGAGGTCGAGGAGCATGCGCGCCAGCATGAACGGGCTGGTGAGCGTGAACTTGAGCGGCCCCATCCGCCACCGACGCCGACCTCATGCAGGCGCCCGGCAGGTCGAGAGTGCCTTCGGAGATCTCATCCTCGACCACGCCGGCCGGCTTACGTCTGAACCCCGTCTCCGACTTCGCCTGAAACGCTGCGTTGTCGCTTCTCCCGATCTCGGTTCGAACGCCCCCCATGCGGGACACGAAGTAGTCGATCATGCCGTTCGTCTCGGCGTGATTGGGGTCGAACCGGTAGAGCTCCCCATCGGTGGGTAGGTCGATTCCAGCTCTCTTCTGTGTGTGGATCACGGCAGAAGTCGCGTCTATCAACGCTTGCTCGGAGGGTGAGGCGAGCAACCAACCGATTGGTGAGTACGACCCCACCGTTGTGGTGAGGATCTCTGGTTCTGACGGCAATTGCATCGGGTCCATGCGGCGAGACCGTACGCGGATGAATGCTCGATCTCAATCCACGCGGCGCCCCCGACTCCTCCGATCGGATTGACCGAAGTGGTCAGGTGAATTCGAACAACGGGGGGAGGATGACCACGACCGCAGCGGCCCAGACTGCGAAGACAGGCAGGTAGCTGGTCTGCCAGCGCTCGAGCCGGTTGAAGGTGCTGTGTCCGGTGAGGAACCTGGCGGATAGCCAAGCGGTCCCGGCCAGGCTCACGAGGAGCAGGACGTTGAGGCCGAGTGCTGCCGTTCGGTTCGGGGTGAATCCGAGTTCGCCGATCCGGGAGATCATCGTGCCGAGCACCATCAAGTCGAGCACCAGGGCGCTGACGACCGCGACCAGTTGGATCCGGTCCATCCAGCCCGGCGAGGCGGACGGATTTCGGGCGGAGATCCCGTACAAGACGAGCCCGAGGACCACCACCAGCAGAGCGTCGAAAACGCCAAGGAGGTCGCGATCGAATCCGGTGCCAAGCCCGGTCACGAGGTAGACGACTATGGCGGCGACCAGCATCACCGCGAACAGCGGCGTGAACAGCATGGTGAGCACCGGAGCCATGTTCTCCACGACCCGTTGCTTCGACTCGACTAGCCATGCGGCCACGATCACGGCACCCGCCGCTGCCGGGGGCAACACCCAATCGATGACTCGTTCGGCGTCGACACCCGTGGGCTCGAGGATGAACGCGGTCAGCGCCAGGAGCACGCCGCCTCCCAACGAGATCAGCACGTAATAGATGAACCACTCGCCCGTGAAGCGGACGAAGTCCATCCGTCGCTCATGCGATCGCACGACACCACTCATGTACGGGTAGGCGACCACGAACCACAGGGCGACCGGCAAGTGCGTAGCGACCAACAATTCGGTCGAGCCACCCTCGATGAACGGGTAGACGTTGATCACGATGGCGGCGATCAAGAACGGGATGGCTGTCAGCAGGGACTGGCGCAGGGGGAGTCGTCGACGACGGGCGAAGTAACCGGCCAGGAATGGCAGCACGAACAGGCTCGCATTGAGGGGGAGCCACGATGCCTGCTCGGTCGGGAACCCTGCCGCCAGGCGTGCAACCTGGATCGTGGCGGCCGCCGCGACGGCGAACACGAGTGCCTCGAGCCACCGACTGTCCGACTGTTCCTGCTCGTCACTGTCGGTGATGACGAGCTGTCTCCAGAGTCTGCCGCTTTGCTCGCTCGCGAACTCCCGGGACAGCTCGTCGAGTTTGCCGATCCGCTTCACGGAGACCAGGAAGGCCTCATCAGGAGCGAGACCTACCGTGATCAAATCGGCGATCTGATCACGCAGATGGGTCTCCAGTTCCTCCACGTCACGGCCATTGAGCGCCGGGTCCTGTCCGATGAAGGCCCGCCACTCCGCGATCTCCAACTCCAACTGCTCCATGTCAGGCCCACCCGAACGCAAAGGGCAGCAGGTCGCCGCCTCTCCAGATGCCACCTAATGCCCGGGTCACGGTCTCCCACTGTCGCTTGTGCTCTGCGAGGGCGGCATGCCCCCCATCGGTGACCGCGTAGTACCTGCGACGCCGTCCCTCAGGCGGCCTTCGCCATTCCGTCGTCACGTACCCGAGCCGGTCAAGACGGTGGAGCAACGGATAGAGCATCCCGTCAGTCCAGTCGAGCTCACCGTCCGATAGCTCTCGAACGCGCCTCAGGATGGCGTACCCGTAACTCTCGCCCTCGGCCAGTATCGCCAAGACCAACGGCGTAGCCGACGCGGCGACCAGGTCCTTGTCGATCTGCATCAGCGTCTCCGATACCTTGATCCGGAATGCATAGAAGCACAAGGTATCGGATGAGACCGAACCTGACAAGCCCCAAATCTTGGTCCGAGCGCGCCCACTCGTCGCGGGCCACGTTTGCGTCAGCGAGTCGCTTCGTCGGACTGGGGTGCGAAGGTGGCAAACGACATTTCGGCCGCCGCCGCGATCTCATCGGCCGTTGCGGTGCCCGAGGTTTCGACTGCGGCGATCCACGCCTGCACGGACTGCCTGGAGAGTTCCAATGCCTCGGGCGAGTTGGCCGCGGCTACCGGGTCATCGGCTACGACGCCACTCGAGGTAGAGGTCGAGTGCCACGATGGCGCCATCCCACCCCGGCCCCACGTACAGCGATCCGGCGCCATTCATGGCGATAGCGATCGGAACCGTGTGCTCGAGCTCGAGCACGGTACGGCCCTCTCCGTCAGGGGAGAGCCGGAGCTCGACCAGGCTCGTCGGCCCACCGAAGGTCAGCCTGAGCAGGCGCGGTGGCTCGCAACGCACGATCTCGCCTCCGGCGTTGCCTTCGAGCTGGAATGCCCCGCCGGCGCGGAGGTCGCCGCTGACCGGGTAGAACCAGCGCTTCACTCGCTCCGGGTCGGTCAATGCCTCCCAGACGTCTGCATTCGGGGCGTCGTAGGATCGCCGAATCAGCACGGCGACTTCTTCGCCGTCGGCGCCTTCTCTCCTGCTGACGTCGCGGTCGATGGCCTCGATCTGGTTGATGATGTCGATCACTTTTGTTCCTCTCTGTTGATCGAGCTCTTCGCCGGCCACTCGACGCTCCCGCCTGCCTCGCGCCAGCTCGGTCTCCAGGGCATCGAGGGGCTGATCCCACAGATGCCGAAAACGTCTCAGCCAGATGTCGACCTCCTGTAATGCCGCGGAGCTGACCGTGTACAGCCGACGAGTGCCGTCGGCCCGGGCAAATGCGAAGCCTCCATCGCGGAGGACTCGCAGATGTTGAGACACTGCCGGCTGGGAGATACCGAACTCGTTCTGGATGACCGCTGTAATTCCGCCCGAGGTGTGCTCGCCTTCGGCCAGCATTTCCAAAATGCGACGTCGCACCGGATCGCCCAGAACGTCGAAAGCGTGCATCGGTTGATTACTACAGGGTTGACTTATATAAGTCAACCCTGATATTAGGTCGGCACCACTCCACAGCCCTCATCTGTTTGCGCGGCAGTCGCAAAGTGCCAATAATACAAACGATTGCGTGAGGCGAGGTCGGACCTCCGTTCTCGCAACGCCGCAAAGGCGAGAGGAGTGCACCGACGATGGCTGACGACAAATATCCGCACCGGGTGGGTTGGATCGGCACCGGTCGGATGGGTGCCGCCCTGGTCGCACGGCTTCTCGCCTCCAACGTGGACCTCTGGGTCTACAACCGAACCCGGGCCAAGGCGGAGCCATTGGCCGACAAGGGGGCAAAGATCGTCGACTCGCCGGCCGAGCTCGCCGATCGTGACATCGTTTTCACCATGGTGGCCGGGCCGGAGGATGTGCTCGAGGTCACGATTGGTGACGAGGGGGTCCTCTCACAGCCGAACAGTCGACCGCAGATAATCGTCGATTCGACCACGATCGACGGTCCCACCTCAGAGACGCTCACCGAGCATGCCAGACATTTGGGCACTGCGGTGTTGGCGGCACCGGTTTCGGGCAATCCAAAAGTCGTCAAGGCCGGACGACTCACCGCAGTGGTGTCCGGCCCGATGGAGGCCTACGAGACCGCGCTCCCGTACCTCGAGCTGTTTGGGCGAAAAGTCACTTACGTCGGCGAGGGTGACGAAGCCCGCCTGGTCAAGATCTGCCACAACCTCATGCTCGGTGTGGTGACGCAGTCGATGGCAGAGATCACCGTTCTGGCCGAGGCGGCGGGGGTCTCCCGTGCCGACTTCCTCGACTTTCTCAACGACAGCGTGATGGGCTCCACTTTCACCCGTTACAAGACACCGGCTTTCGTGAACCTCGATTTCACGCCGACGTTCACCTGGGAGTTGCTTCGGAAGGACTTCGAGCTCGGTCTCGAGGCCGGCCGCCTTCTCGACGTCCCGCTTCCGACGGCCGCCTTGGTGCACCAGATCGTCATGGATGGAGTGGGGCGTGGCTTCGGCGGCCAGGACTTCGCCTCCATGTTGTCGCGGCAGGCCGAAGGCACAAACGTCACCCTCGAGCCCGAGAACAAGGACGTCTCGGACGGTTTGAGCTGACCGGCGGCCCTACGCCGAAAGGTGCCGGCCGAGGTAGGAGAGGACGCCGGCGATCGCTTCCTCCTGCACCTCGTTGACCTCATATTCGCCGTCGGGCCCACGCTGTGGGTAGACGTATCCGTGTAGGTCGTGGTCCCAACTGACCCACTCGACAGGCTTGCCTGCCTCCGCCAGAAGCTCGTAGCTGGTGCGGAAGATCCCTTGCAGGTGATCGTCCTCCCGGCCCATGACGAGGATCGGTGTGTCGATAGTGGCGATCCGCTCCGTCGCCTTCGCCATGTCGATCCGTGATCGCACCTTCTCGGTCTCGACCATCTGCATCTCCTCGATGTTGCGAAGACCGGTCTCCGGGTCGACAAAGGCCGTGTTGTCGGGGCTCAAGGAGAGGAACTCATGCGAGGCGGGCTCGGAGGCGACCGCTGCCGCGAGGCCCTGATACTCAGAGGCGATCTTGAGGACCATCTCGCCACCGTGACTCATCCCGATGAGCCCAACGCGGTCGGGGTCGATCCGAGGGTCTTGCTTGAGCTGCTCGACGATGGCGATCTCGTCTTCGTATTCGAGAGGAGATCGGTTGAACATGTCGCGGCCCTGGCGTGTATCCCGGACGAGATGACCACCGTTCTCGTAGCCGAGCTCCACCTCGGTTCGGTATCGGATCCAGGCGCAGGCATAACCGTGCTCCAACAACCGGTCCATGATGTAGCCCCGGTTGGCCACGGCGTCCCTTATCCAGGCCATGCCCCCTCCTCCATTGCCGGAGGCGAGCAGCACGAGGGGATGGGGTCCCGGTCCCGGTGGGACTCGCAGCCCGATAGGGGTGTAGAGGCCGTCCCAGGTCTCGACGTACTTGAGCTCGACCGGGATGTCGGAGCCCGCTACTTCCTCGACGATGGTCACTTGCTCGGGATCGATTCCCATGATCGCCTTTCGGTTTGCACAAACGTTATGGCAGGAGAGTAGATGCCGACAATGCGGCCCACACCGTGGCCGGCCGCAGCGGCATTTGAAGATCGGTGACGCCATACGGAGCGAGTGCGTCCAGAACGGCATTGACGATCGCAGGTGGTGCTCCGATGCAGCCGGCCTCCCCGGTGCCCTTGACTCCAAGCGGGTTCGATGGCGCCGGATGAACCAGACGCTCGGATGTGATCGGCGGGGCGTCCCCTGCCCGGGGCAAGGCGTAGTCCATGAGAGTCGAGGTGAGCAGCTGGCCCTCTGCCGAATACTGGACTCCCTCGTACAAAGCCTGTCCGATCCCCTGCATGAGAGATCCGTGAAGCTGGCCTTCCACGATCATCGGATTGAGCACGTTCCCGCAGTCGTCGACAGTGACGAGGCGATCGAGCCGCACCTCTCCGGTCTCCAGGGCGACCTCGACGACGGCGACATGGACGCCGTAGGGGAAGGTCTGAGCGCCGGGTGCGAACCATTCCTCTTCGCTCAGGTCGATCCCACGGTCATGGGCCGCCGCCGCGACCTCGGCCCATGACATCTCGGTGCCGGGCACGCCGGCGATGGAGAACGTGCCGTCGGCGAGCACGACGTCGGCCGGCGACGCCTCGAGGACCTCGGCGGTCAAATCGATGGCTCGTTGTCGCACCACGTGAGCCGTGCGCCAGATGGCCGCCGCTCCGATCTGAGCCGATCTGCTGGCGAAGGTCCCGGTGCCCCGGGCCACCTGGTCGGTGTCACCGGCGACATACATGACGGCGTCCGGGGTGAGTCCCAACGCCGCAGCCGCCACCTGTGCCCAGGCGGTCTCGTGACCCTGACCGGAGGAAGCCGATCCGGTGCGGACAGTGACGTTTCCGTCCCGGTCGACCTCGACCCGTCCGTACTCACCGCCGTCGACCGCGCCACCGGCCCGCTCGACGAAGGCACCGAACCCGATACCGATCGGGTCTCGCCCATCTGCCAGCCGCGCCTTCTGGTCTTCCCGGAGTTCGTCCAGGCCGACGAGGTCGACGGCGCGGCGCAACGCCGCCGCATAGTCCCCCGAGTCGTAGAGGGCGCCGGTGGCGGTGCGGTAGGGGAGGGATTCGGACGGTATGAAGTTGGTCAGACGGACCTCGACCGGGTCGAGATCGGCAGCATGGGCGAAGGCGTCGATCGCCCTCTCGATGGCGTAGGCGGCTTCGGGTCGCCCCGCACCGCGATACGAGCCCGTGGGGGCGGTATTGGTGACCACGGAGGTAGTGGTCAGTGACGCACTCTCGATGTCATACAGGCCGAAGGCGACCAACCGGGAGAACACGGGGATTGTGGCGCCGTTGTGCGGGTAGGCGCCGACGTCGGCGAGCACGTCGATCTCCGCTCGTTGGACTCGTCCAGCCGATGTCCCCATGAGCCGGACTTTGTGCACCGAGCCCCGCCCGTGGGTTCCGCCGCTCAGATGCTCGCGGCGTCGCTCCACCCAGATGACCGGCCGTCCGAGCCGGAGGGCGACGGCCACCGTGACCGTGTGCTCGGGATAGGTCATTCCCTTCATCCCGAAGGCTCCACCGACGTCGGGGACGACGACTCGCATCTTGTCGGCTTCGAAGGGGAGCAGCTGGCACAGACGGGCCTTCACGCCGTGTGGTCGTTGATGGCTCACGTACACCGTGAGCCGGCCCTCGTTTTCGGGTACGGCGAGGATGACGAGCGGTTCGATCGAGTTCGGCGCCAGCCGCTGATTGGTCACCTCGATCTCGGCCACCAACTCGTAATCGTCCTCGGCTTCACCTGCGACCAGCTCCGTCCGGCTCACCACGTTTGTGCCTGCCAAGTCGTGGATGAGCACCTCGTCCTCGAGGCTCGCTTTGGGATCGACGACTGCGGGGAGGATCTCGTAGTCGACCCATATCAGGTCGGCAGCGTCGGCGGCCGCGGCCGCTGTGGTGGCGGCGACGACCGTCAGTGGCTCGCCCACATACCGCACCCGCTCCGATGCGAGGTGAGGTCGGGGGAAGTCGGGGGCGGGGACGGCCGTGCTGTCGCCCGGGATGTCCGCCAGGTCGAGATCGGCTGCGGTGAACACCCCGACCACGTCGGGCGAGTCCACCGATTCGATGTCGATACCGGTGATGCGGGCGTGGGCTTCGGTGCTGCGGACGAAGGCGAGATGCAATGTCTCCGGGGGGGCCAGGTCGGCTACGTACCGTCCGGATCCTGTGACCAGCCGATGGTCCTCCAGACGAAGATGGGACAGCGGCTCGAAATAGGGGATGTCGTCCACGCCCGCCCTTTATAGCCGTCAGGCGCCCGACAATCGATTGCGCGCCCGACCCTATACTCCCCGGCCGGTGGATTCACGACGGCCCAAGGTGGCGATTCTCGGCACGCGATTCGGTGATTTCGACGTCGAACGTGGGGTGCTCGGTGACGTCGAGCTGGTCTCGGGACCGGGGCGAACGGCGGAAGACGTGATCGCAGTCGCCGCCGGGGCGGATGTGATCCTGGCCGGGGCAGCACCACGATTCGATGCCGGGACTCTGGAAAAGCTGGAGAGCCGGGCCATCGTCCGTCTGGGAGTCGGGGTAGACGGGGTCGACCTGGAGAGCGCGCGGTCATTGGGGATGTGGGTGGTCAACGTGCCCGACTACGGGATGGACGCCGTCGCGCTTCATGCCGTGACACTGGTTCTCTCCTCGCTTCGTCGGCTGACAACCGCCGACCGGAAGCTGAGGGAAGGTTCATGGGGGGTCGCCGACCTCCGACCGCTACGTCTTCCCTCGAGTCTGACGGCGGGTGTCATCGGATTCGGGAGGATCGGGAGACGGGTGGCCGTGCTTCTCGCCGGCCTCGGTTTCGGGACCGTGCTCATCTCCGACCCGGCGGTCGAGGCATCCGATGTGACCACGACCCTCGGGGAGGCCCCCGCTCGCCTCGTAAGCGTGGAGGATCTGCTCGCCGGATCCGATGTGGTCACGCTCCATTCCCCCCCTCCCGCCAGGGGATATCTGCTCGGAGCGGCCGAGCTGCGGTCCATGAGGGAGGATTCGGTCCTCGTGAACACGGCCCGTGGATCACTGGTCGACACGGGAGCTCTGATCACGGGTCTTGGTGACAATCGCCCTGGCTTTGCCGCACTCGACGTGTTCGAGCACGAGCCACCCGATGTGTCCCTCTTCGAGCCTGTCGCGGACCGGGTGATACTGACGCCACACATGTCCTGGTACACCGAGGAGAGCGAGCTCGCCCTCCGCCGCCAGGCCGCCGCCGAAGCCCGCCGGATACTCGACTCGGAGCCGCCATTGCATGCCGTGGTATCTCCGGCAGCGGCGGAGATCGGTTGAGCATGTCGAGCAGATCGATCTACGACCTCGCATCACCGGATGTCGCCCAGATGATCGGTCGCGAGGGCACAGTGGTGCTGCCCTTCGGCAGCGTCGAGCAGCACGGCCCGCACCTGCCCTGCGGGACCGACACCATGGCGGCCGACCTCGTTGCGGCCGAGCTCGCCGAACGCCTCGATGCCATCGTCGTAGCCGCCGGCCCCTACGGCGTCACCCCGATCCACGCCGGGCATCCCGGCACGATCTCCCTGCGAAGGGATGTCTTCGAGGCGTACCTGGCCAACGTGTGCCAGGAGATGGTGGTGATGGGGGCCCGAACTTTCGTCTTCGTCAACTGGCACGAGGGAAACATCGCCTCGCTCGATGCCGTGGCCACCGACCTCCAGACCCGGGAGGACGTCTTGGTCGTCACCGCACACGCCTGTTACACGGCGCAGCGGATCTACTCGCCAGCTGGTGGAGAGCTCACCCACGGTGGAGGGATCGAGACTCTGGCGGTGCTCGCTCACGATCCGGATCTGTTCCATGCCGGGCGGGTGTCGGAGCCGACCCGGCCGGAGGGCGCCGAGGAACTGGACGCCATGCGTCGCTCCCGGGAGGTCTACGGCTACATCACAGACGTGACCGAGATCGCTGACGACGGCTGGTATGGGAACCCGGCCTGGGCGGACGAAGACCGAGCCGGGCAATTCGCCGCCACCGTGGCCGACGAGATCGCCACCACTGTGACGTCCATCCTGAAGATGCGGAGACGCGGGTCGTGACCGTCGTCGGTCCCGATGAGCTCAATTTTCGCGACTTCCCCGGGAGGTCCACCGCCGACCCGTTCAAGATGGCGGGCCAGGGTGCTTCGACCGTTCGCCAGGTGGTCATCGAGCACGTGCCGACCCGATCACCACATCTCCACCCGCAGAGCGAGGAGATCGTGTACGTAGTGGCGGGTCATGGTCGGGTCTGGCTGGACGGTGTCGTACAGCCCGTCGGCCCGGGGTCCTGGTACCGC
Source organism: uncultured Acidobacteriota bacterium (assembly GCA_963725075.1). Taxonomy (GTDB): domain Bacteria; phylum Actinomycetota; class Acidimicrobiia; order Spongiisociales; family ZC4RG35; genus JARDZU01. Next base: position 50,733 of record CAVRXA010000008.1, on the reverse strand, counting down.
ATTCCCGCCGGGACTCCTCACGCCACCATGGCCGATCCCGACGAGCGGATGTCCCTCGTCTGCTTCTTTCCTCACGACGACTTCGCCAACAACATCGAGGAGCTCGACCTGCTTCTCGAGGTCGATGAGGAGGAGAACCAATGAGTGAGCGGGTCAAGCTCGCCTCCATCGGGCTGGGCCGCTGGGCCCGGGTGCTGGCCAGAGGGGCGCAACGAGGCACGGTGATCGAACTGGCGAGCTGCTTCTCACGCTCGCCCGAGAGTCGCACCGCTTTCCAGGCGGAGTTCGGGGTTCCCCGGGCGGCATCGTCGCTCGACGAGCTGCTCTCCGACCCGGAGATCGAAGGCGTGTTGGTCACCACCCCGAATGACACGCACAAGAGCGTCATCCTCGAGAGTCTCGACGCGGGCAAGGCCGTCTACACCGACAAGCCCATCGCCCACACCATGGAAGACGCCGGTGAGATAGCCAGGGCGGCGGCCGCATCCGGGAAATGCATTCGCAGTCGGTCACAGCGCTCGACGGCTCGGAGGGCATCGGGCCATGAAACAGTGGATCGAGACCGGCAAGATCGGGCAGGTCTCGCTGGCCGAGGCCAACTTCTCCAACGAGCGCGGCCTGGAGCTGACCACCGACACCTGGCGCTGGTTCGCCGACAAGAGCCCGGGCGGGGCGATGATCCAGCTCGGTGTCCACCACGCCGACAATCTCCAGTATCTCCTCGGCCCGGTCGCCGCGGTGTCGAGCCATGCACGAAAGCTGTACACCAAGTCGGAGGTGCCGGACGCCATCATGTCGATCCTGGAGTTCGAGTCCGGCCCGCTCGGGTATCTGGGCACCGGCTGGGCTTCGCCAGGTGTGTATCAGCTGCGGCTCCAGGGGACCGAGGCGAACCTCTTCTACGACCTCGACTTCAACAACTGGGACGAGTCCGTATGGGTCTACAACCGAACCCAAGCCAAGGCGGAGCCATTGGCCGACAAGGGGGCAAAGATCGTCGACTCGCCGGCTGAGCTCGCCGATCGTGACATCGTATTCACCATGGTGGCCGGGCCGGAGGATGTGCTCGAGGTCACGATTGGTGACGAGGGGGTCCTCTCACAGCCGAACAGTCGACCGCAGATCATCGTCGATTCGACCACGATCGACGGTCCCACCTCAGAGACGCTCACCGAGCATGCCAGGCATTTGGGCACTGCGGTGTTGGCGGCACCGGTTTCGGGCAATCCAAAAGTCGTCAAGGCCGGACGACTCACCGCAGTGGTGTCCGGCCCGATGAAGGCATACGAGACCGCGCTCCCGTACCTCGAGCTGTTTGGGCGAAAAGTCACTTACGTCGGAGAGGGTGACGAAGCCCGCCTGGTGAAGATCTGCCACAACCTCATGCTCGGTGTGGTGACGCAGTCGATGGCAGAGATCACCGTTCTGGCCGAGGCGGCGGGGGTCTCCCGGGCCGACTTCCTCGACTTTCTCAACGACAGCGTGATGGGCTCCACTTTCACCCGTTACAAGACACCGGCTTTCGTGAACCTCGATTTCACGCCGACGTTCACCTGGGAGTTGCTTCGGAAGGACTTCGAGCTCGGTCTCGAGGCCGGTCGCCTCCTGGACGTCCCGCTTCCGACGGCCGCCTTGGTCCACCAGATCGTCATGGATGGAGTGGGGCGTGGATTCGGCGGCCAGGACTTCGCGTCCATGTTGTCGCGGCAGGCCGAAGGCACAAACGTCGCCCTCGAGCCCGAGAACAAGGACGTGTCGGACGGTTTGAGCTGACCGGCGGCCCCTACGGCGAAAGGTGCCGGCCGAGGTAGGAGAGGACGCCGGCGATCGCTTCCTCCTGCACCTCGTTGACCTCATACTCGCCGTCGGGCCCACGCTGTGGATAGACGTATCCGTGTAGGTCGTGGTCCCAACTGACCCACTCGACAGGCTTGCCTGCCTCGGCCAGGAGGTCGTAGCTGGTGCGGAAGATCCCTTGCAGATGATCGTCCTCTCGGCCCATGACCAGGATCGGTGTGTCGATAGTGGCGATCCGCTCCGTCGCCTTCGTCATGTCGATACGTGACCGCACCTTCTCGGTCTCCACCATCTGCATCTCCTCGATGTTGCGAAGACCGGTGTCGGGGTCGACAAAGGCCGTGTTGTCGGGGCTCAAGGAGAGGAACTCATGCGAGGCGGGCTCGGAGGCGACTGCTGCCGCCAGTCCCTGATACTCAGAGGCGATCTTGAGGACCATCTCGCCACCGTGACTCATCCCGATGAGCCCAACGCGGTCGGGGTCGATTCGAGGGTCTTGCTTGAGCTGCTCGACGATGGCGATCTCGTCTTCGTATTCGAGAGGAGATCGGTTGAACATGTCGCGGCCCTGGCGTGTGTCCCGGACGAGATGTCCACCGTTCTCGTAGCCGAGCTCCACCTCGGTTCGGTATCGGATCCAGGCGCACGCATAACCGTGCTCCAACAACCGGTCCATGATGTAGCCCCGGTTGGCCACGGCATCCCTTATCCAGGCCATGCCGCCTCCTCCATTGCCGGAGGCGAGTAGCACGAGGGGATGGGGTCCCGGTTCCGGGGGGAGTCGCAGTCCGATGGGGGTGTAGAGGCCGTCCCAGGTCTCGACGTACTTGAGCTCGACCGGGATGTCGGAGCCCGCTACTTCCTCGACGATGGTCACTTGCTCGGGATCGATTCCCATGATCGCCTTTCGGTTTGCACAAACGTTATGGCAGGAGAGTAGATGCCGACAATGCGGCCCACACCGTGGCCGGCCGCAGCGGCATTTGAAGATCGGTGACGCCATACGGAGCGAGTGCGTCCAGAACGGCATTGACGATCGCAGGTGGTGCTCCGATGCAGCCGGCCTCCCCCGTGCCCTTGACTCCAAGCGGGTTCGATGGCGCCGGATGAACCAGACGCTCGGATGTGATCGGTGGGGCGTCCCCTGCCCGGGGCAAGGCGTAGTCCATGAGAGTCGAGGTGAGCAGCTGGCCCTGTGCCGAATACTGGACTCCCTCGTACAAAGCCTGTCCGATCCCCTGCATGAGAGATCCGTGAAGCTGGCCTTCCACGATCATCGGATTGAGCACGTTCCCGCAGTCGTCGACAGTGACGAGGCGATCGAGCCGCACCTCTCCGGTCTCCAGGGCGACCTCGACGACGGCGACATGGACACCGTAGGGGAAGGTCTGAGCGCCGGGTGCGAACCATTCCTCTTCGCTCAGGTCGATCCCGCGGTCATGGGCCGCCGCCGCGACCTCGGCCCATGACATCTCGGTGCCGGGTACGCCGGCGATGGAGAACATGCCGTCGGCGAGCACGACGTCGGCCGGCGACGCCTCGAGGACCTCGGCGGTCAAATCGATGGCTCGTTGTCGCACCACGTGAGCCGTGCGCCAGATGGCCGCCGCTCCGATCTGAGCCGATCTGCTGGCGAAGGTCCCGGTGCCCCGGGCCACCTGGTCGGTGTCACCGGCGACATACGTCACGGCGTCCGGGGTGAGTCCCAACGCCGCCGCCGCCACCTGTGCCCAGGCGGTCTCGTGGCCCTGACCGGAGGAAGCCGATCCGGTGCGGACAGTGACGCTTCCGTCCCGGTCGACCTCGACCCGTCCGTACTCGCCGCCGTCGACCGCGCCACCGGCCCGCTCGACGAAGGCACCGAACCCGATACCGATCGGGTCGCGCCCGTCTGCCAGCCGCGCCTTCTGGTCCTCCCGGAGTTCGTCCAGGCCGACGAGGTCGACGGCGCGGCGCAACGCCGCCGAATAGTCACCCGAGTCGTAGATGGCGCCGGTGGCGGTGCGGTAGGGGAGGGATTCGGACGGTATGAAGTTGGTCAGACGGACCTCGACCGGGTCGAGACCGGCAGCATGGGCGAAGGCGTCGATCGCCCTCTCGATGGCATAGGCGGCTTCGGGTCGCCCCGCACCGCGATATGAGCCCGTGGGGGCGGTGTTGGTGACCACGGAGGTGGTGGTCAGCGCCACACTCTCGATGTCATAGAGGCCGAAGGCGACCAACCGGGAGAACACAGGGATCGTGGCCCCGTTGTGCGGGTAGGCGCCGACGTCGGCGAGCACGTCGATCTCCGCTCGTTGGACTCGGCCGGCCGATGTTCCCATGAGCCGCACCTTGTGCACCGAGCCCCGCCCGTGGGTTCCACCGCTCAGATGCTCGCGGCGTCGCTCCACCCAGATGACCGGCCGCCCGAGCCGGAGGGCGACAGCCACCGTCACCGTGTGCTCGGGATAGGTCATTCCTTTCATCCCGAAGGCGCCACCGACATCGGGGACGACGATTCGGAGCTTGTCGGCTTCGAAAGGGAGCAGTTGGCACAGACGGGCCTTCACACCGTGTGGTCGTTGATGGCTCACATACACGGTGAGCCGGCCCTCGTCTTCGGGTACGGCGAGGATGACGAGCGGTTCGATCGAGTTCGGCGCCAGCCGCTGATTGGTCACCTCGATCTCGGCCACCACCTCGTAATCGTCCTCGGCTTCACCTGCGACCAGCTCCGTCCGGCTCACCACGTTTGTGCCTGCCAAGTCGTGGATGAGGACCTCGTCCTCGAGGCTCGCCTTGGGATCGACGACTGCGGGGAGGATCTCGTAGTCGACCCATATCAGGTCGGCGGCGTCGGCGGCCGCGGCCGCTGTGGTGGCGGCGACCACCGCCAGTGGCTCGCCCACATACCGCACCCGCTCCGACGCGAGGTGAGGTCGGGGGAAGTCGGGGGCTGGGACGGCCGTGCTGTCGCCCGGGATATCCGCCAGGTCGAGATCGGCTGCGGTGAACACGCCGACCACGTCGGGCGAGTCCACCGATTGGATGTCGATGTCGGTGATGCGGGCGTGGGCTTCGGTGCTGCGGACGAAGGCGAGATGCAATGTCTCCGGGGGCGCCAGGTCGGCTACGTACCGTCCGGATCCTGTGACCAGCCGATGGTCCTCCAGACGAAGATGGGACAGCGGCTCGAAATAGGGGATGTCGTCCACGCCCGCCCTTTATAGCCGTCGGGCGCCCGACAATCGATTGCGCGCCCGACCCTATACTCCCCGGCCGGTGGATTCACGACGGCCCAAGGTGGCGATTCTCGGCACGCGATTCGGTGATTTCGACGTCGAACGTGGGGTGCTCGGTGACGTCGAGCTGGTCTCCGGACCGGGGCGAACGGCGGAAGACGTGATCGCAGTCGCTGCCGGGGCGGATGTGATCCTGGCCGGGGCAGCACCACGATTCGATGCCGGGACCCTGGAAAAGCTGGAGAGCCGGGCCATCGTCCGTCTGGGAGTCGGGGTAGACGGGGTCGACCTGGAGAGCGCGCGGTCATTGGGGATGTGGGTGGTCAACGTGCCCGACTACGGGATGGACGCCGTCGCGCTTCATGCCGTGACGCTGGTTCTCGCCTCGCTTCGACGGCTGACAACCGCCGACCGGAAGCTGAGAGAAGGTTCATGGGGGGTCGCCGACCTTCGACCGCTACGTCTTCCCTCGAGTCTGACGGCGGGTGTCATCGGATTCGGGAGGATCGGGAGACGGGTGGCCGTGCTTCTCGCCGGCCTCGGTTTCGGGACCGTGCTCATCTCCGACCCGGCGGTCGAGGCATCCGATGTGACCACGACACTCGGGGAGACCCCCGCTCGCCTCGTAAGCGTGGAGGATCTGCTCGCCGGATCTGATGTGGTCACCCTCCATTCCCCCCCTCCCTCCAAGGGATACCTGCTCGGCCCGACCGAGCTGCGGTCGATGAGGAAGGGCTCGATCCTCGTGAACACGGCCCGTGGATCCCTGGTCGACACGGGAGCTCTGATCACGGCGCTTGGTGACAATCGGCCTGGCTTTGCCGCACTCGACGTGTACGAGCAGGAGCCACCAGATGTGTCCCTCTTCGAGCCTGTCGGGGACCGGGTGACACTGACACCACACATGTCCTGGTACACGGAGGAGAGCGAGCTCGCTCTCCGACGCCAGGCCGCCGCCGAAGCCCGCCGCATACTCGACTCGGAGCCGCCATTGCATGCTGTGGTGACCCCGGCAGCGGCGGAGATCGGTTGAGCATGGCGGGTAGATCGATCTACGACCTCGCCTCACCGGATGTCTCCCAGATGCTCGGTCGCGAGGGCATGGTGGTGATGCCGTTCGGAAGTGTCGAGCAGCACGGCCCGCACCTGCCGTGCGGGACCGACACCCTGGCGGCCGACCTTGTTGCGGCCGAGCTCGCCGAACGCCTCGATGCCATCGTCGTATCCGCCGGCCCCTACGGAGTCACCCCGATCCATGCCGGGCATCCCGGCACGATCTCCCTGCGAAGAGATGTCTTCGAGGCGTACCTGGCCAACGTGTGCCAGGAGATGGTGGTGATGGGGGCCCGAACCTTCGTCTTCGTCAACTGGCACGAGGGAAACATCCCCTCGCTCGATGCAGTGGCCACCGACCTCCAGGCCCGGGAGGACGTCCTGGTTGTCACCGCACACGCCTGTTACACGGCGCAGCGGATCTACTCGCCAGCTGGTGGAGAGCTCACCCACGGTGGAGGGATCGAGACCCTGGCGGTGCTCGCTCACGATCCGGATCTGTTCCATGCCGGGCGGGTGTCGGAGCCGACCCGGCCGGAGGGTGCCGAGGAACTGGACGCTATGCGTCGCTCCCGGGAGGTCTACGGCTACATCACAGACGTGACCGAGATCGCTGACGACGGTTGGTATGGGAACCCGGCCTGGGCGGACGAAGACCGCGCCGGGCAATTCGCCGCCACCGTGGCCGACGAGATCGCCACCACTGTGAAGTCCATCCTGAAAATGCGGAGACGCGGGTCGTGACGGTCGTCGGTCCCGATGAGCTCAATTTTCGCGACTTCCCAGGGCGGTCCACCGCCGACCCGTTCAAGATGGCGGGCCAGGGTGCTTCGACCGTGCGCCAGGTGGTCATCGAGCACGTGCCCACCAGATCACCACATCTCCACCCGCAGAGCGAGGAGATCGTGTACGTGGTGGCGGGTCACGGTCGGGTCTGGCTGGACGGTGTGGTACATCCCGTAGGCCCGGGGTCCTGGTACCGCATTCCCGCCGGGACTCCTCACGCAACCATGGCCGACCCCGACGAGCGGATGTCCCTCGTCTGCTTCTTTCCTCACGACGATTTCGCCAACAACATCGAGGAGCTCGACGTGCTTCTCGAGGTCGATGAGGAGGAGAACCAATGAGTGAGCGGGTCAAGCTCGCCTCCATCGGGCTGGGCCGCTGGGCCCGGGTGCTGGCCAGAGGGGCGCAACGAGGCACGGTGATCGAACTGGCGAGCTGCTTCTCACGCTCGCCCGAGAGTCGCACCGCTTTCCAGTCGGAGTTCGGGGTTCCCCGGGCGGCATCGTCGCTCGACGAGCTGCTCTCCGACCCGGAGATCGAAGGCGTGTTGGTCACCACTCCGAATGACACGCACAAGAGCGTCATCCTCGAGAGTCTCGACGCGGGCAAGGCCGTCTACACCGACAAGCCCATAGCCCACACGATGGAAGACGCCGGTGAGATAGCCAGGGCGGCGGCCGCATCCGGGAAATGCATTCGCAGTCGGTCACAGCGCTCGACGGCTCGGAGGACATCGGGCCATGAAACAGTGGATAGAGACCGGCAAGATCGGGCAGGTATCGCTGGCCGAGGCCAACTTCTCCAACGAGCGCGGCCTGGAGCTGACCACCGACACCTGGCGCTGGTTCGCCGACAAGAGCCCGGGCGGGGCGATGATCCAGCTCGGTGTCCACCACGCCGACAATCTCCAGTATCTCCTCGGCCCGGTCGCCGCGGTGTCGAGCCATGCACGAAAGCTGTACACCAAGTCGGAGGTGCCGGACGCCATCATGTCGATCCTGGAGTTCGAGTCCGGCCCGCTCGGGTATCTGGGCACCGGCTGGGCTTCGCCAGGTGTCTATCAGCTGCGGCTCCAAGGGACCGAGGCGAACCTCTTCTACGACCTCGACTTCAACAACTGGGACGAGTCCCACCTCGTTGACTCGAAGAGCACCCTCGTCAGCCAGGCATATCGGGAGTCGACGCGACCCCCCGTCGACATGCCACACACCGACATGTTCCGTGAGCAGCTCGACGAGTTCGCTCTCGCCATCAGAGGAGAAGCCGACATCGAGGTGGGTGCCCTCGAGGCGATTCGTGCCCTCGCCGTGGTCCATGCCGCTCTCGAGTCGTCGAAGCGGAACGGCGAGGCTGTGCCGGTGTCGCCGATGGTGGAGAGAGCAGGGGTGCCCTCCAGTGAGAGTCGATCCCGCGCTCACCCGCACCATCCACCACCGGGACCCTCTCGTCCAGGAGGTCCTCGACATCTGGGCGGCTCGCTTTCTACATGGGATCGCTCTCGGTGACCTGACTGCCACGGTCGAGAGAATCAGCACGTGGGCCGATTGGGGACCGGAATGGATGAAGACCGCCGCCGTGCACGAAGAGCTGGGCGAGCAGGCGTGGGAAGTGGGGCGACGCATCTCCGCGGTGGCGTCGTTTCTCAATGCAGCGGCCTGTTATCACCTGTCCTACTTCCTCTCGGTCGACGACGAGGAGGCCCACACTCACGGTCTGGCCAAGATGCTCGAGTGTCATGACCGGGTGCTCCCGTTCATGCAGCCCCCGGTCGAGAAGATCAGCATTCCGTTCCCTGAAGCCGACCTCGCCGGGCTCCTCTCTGTTCCGCCGGGTGGCGGCCCCGTTCCACTGGTGATCTTCCTCCCCGGTCTCGACTCGACAAAGGAACAGCGTCATGGCGGTCGGGGAACGCTCCTCCGCCGAGGCATGGCCGTGCTCAGCCTCGATGGCCCCGGCCAGGGCGAGATCAGCACCAAGCTGCCGATACGTCACGATTACGAGGTTGCGGTGTCTGCGGCCATCGATTACCTGGAAGGGCGGGAAGAGATCGACGCCACGAGGATCGGTCTGATCGGAGCCAGTCTCGGCGGCTACTACGCGTGCAGGGCGGCCGCCTTCGAGCCCAGGGTCACCGCAGCAGTTGCCAACTGCGGGCCATACAACTGGATCGACTGCTGGGACGAGCTGCCCCAGGTCACCAGGGGAGCCTTTCGCAAGTACTCATGGTCCGCCTCCGACGAGGAGGCCAGGGAGAAGGCGAAGGCTTTGGATCTCACCGGCGTGGCCGAGAAGATCACCCAACCTCTGGTCGTGGTGCACGGGATGCTCGATCCGCTGATAGGTGTCGATCATGCCCGGCGAATCGCAGATGAAGCCCCCAACGCCACCCTGATCACCGTTGACGATGCCACCCATGGTGTCAGCAACCTGAGCTACAGGTTCGCGCCGTGGGTGGACGACTGGATGGCGACCCAGCTCGGCGGCACGATCGTCTGATGTCCGTTCCGGACAAGGAGGTTTATGCGAGTAACCGGCATCAATGCCAACCTTCCGGTCGCTGATATCACCGCTGCACGCGGCTTCTACACCGAGTACCTCGGGTTGAGCGTTGAGGAATTCAATCTGGGATGGGTGGCGCTACCGAACGCCAAACGGCGAGGCCACGCTTCAGCTCGTCACCCGTGATGCCACAGCGCCATATGACTCGGTCATCTCGGTTCACGTCGGCGCCGGTGTCGATGAGGCGTACGCGGAGGCGAAGGGGCGGGGGTACGAGATCGTCCACCCACTCACGGATGAGGAGTGGGGCCCGCGAAGGTTCTTCGTTCGAGCCCCGGATGGGAATCTGATCAACATGGTGAACCACGTCGACGAGTAGGCCCGCCCGGCGGCGGCGATCGACCTGGTTCGTACGTGCTCGCCAACTCAGGACGCTGGACTTCGCTGAGCGGTGTCTGCAACCCTGGGTTTCGCGACTCGATCCCGGCTTCGGCCGGATCAGATCACGATCAGCTCGTGGGGGAACTTCGTCACCTGCTCGTGGCCGCCGTCGGTCAGCACAAAGGTGCGCCCGAAGAAGATCCCGAACAGGCCGTCCGGGGTGATGATCGTCGGCTCCAGCATCGCCACGGTCCCGGGCTCTAGATCGAGCTCATCGTCCCCGGCCACGACGTGGTCGACCATGACGTGCGGTGGGTGGCTGACGAAGTCGATGCAATGGAGGTACAGAGACCTCGAGTCGTAGCCCTTGTCGCGGAAGAAGGCGCCCGCCTTCATCACGTCGTCCCAGGTCTTGCCCCCGACGAGCTGCTCGGCCATGAGGTCGAATCCGGGGAGGACGACGTCATCGAAGAACTGGCGGATCCACGAGGGCGGCTCGCCGATGCAGATCGGGGTGCCCAACTGCACTGAGTACCCGTTGTAGCCGCAGGCCAGCTCATTGATGATGATGTCGCCCTTCTCGAGCCGGCGGCTCGAGGGCCAGGGGTTGCCGAACACCATCCCGGGCTTTTCCATAGGCGTCGACCCGATGATGTTGAAGTCCATCTGCCCGCCGCCGTCCATCACGGCATGGGTGGCTGCTGCTGCCAGCTGATACTCGGTCACTCCGGGGCGGGCGATTGCGCTCATCGCATAGAAGGCCTGATCCATGAGCTGTCCGGCCTTGCGGACACACTCGATCTCCTCGGGGCTCTTGACGTGCACCAGCTCGTGGAAGAAGTCACCGACCCGCTCCAAAGTGGCATTGGGGAGCCCGTCGCGGAGACGCTCCCACTCGTCGACTGGAAGATGATGCCCGTAGACGGGGTCCACGCACGAGATCCCGATCGTGGCGTCGCCCAGGCCCCATTCCTCGATCAGGTCGACGATCACCTCCCCGGAATGGCCCCAGCGGGAATGCCTCACGTCTTTCAGGGGTGTGGCGCGCCGGACAGCCTCACGATGAGCCCCGCCCGGGCCGCATATGAGGACAGGCTCGCCCTCGGGAGGCACGACGGCGTACGCCGACATGCCATGCCACTCCCAGTGGTTGCTGAGCCAGCGCATCCCGCCACCCCAACTCCAATGGTTGGGCCCGCCCGAGGCGATCAGGACATCGAGGCCAAGACGCTTCATCTTCTGTTGGGTGGCGTCAAAGCGACGCTGGTATTCGGCATCGGAGAATCGCTCGTAGACGGCGTCGGAATACCAGGGGGTGTTGGTCACCCGGCCAAAGACCTCGGTGTGCATCTTCCCGACCGCATCCTTGAAGTCGACGTCACCAGGTGTCATGGAGTCCTCCTTCAGGAAGCGACCGAGCCGAGCAGATCGAGTGAGTCCAGGTCAGCACGCAGCGCTTCCATGCGCTGGTCACTGAGCGGGATCAGGGGCGGACGAACCGGGCCCTGCGGCAGTCCCATCAGCCCCAGCCACGCCTTCAATTCGGCGATAGGGATCGCGCCCCCGCCTTGGGCCAGCCACTGGTCGCGCATCCATCGCTCGAAGGCATCGCGCTCTCGCTCCAGCGTTTTCTGCAGAGCCCACGCTCCCTCGACATCCCCCGCCTCGGCCAGACGCGTGTAGTCCAGGATGGGGCGATGGTCAGGTGTCTGATACATGGCGAGAGCAGGTGTCGACATCAGGGCGGGGAAACCATGATCGAGGTGCAGCCCGAGCCAGTCGCCCTCATCGGCATCACAGACCACGATCCGGTCGCCAACCAGGTCCTGAACCTCGAGCAAGTGCGCCATCGGCTTGGGATTCTTGATCCCGCACACGGTCTCGAGATCACTGAGCTCGGCGATCAGTTGAGGGCTCAAGGCATACCCCGAGTAGGAGGTGTTGAAGAGAAAGAACGGGACGGCGGACTCCGCGGTGAGCCGCCCGTACCAGTTACGCACGATGTCGTCAGTCGGCTTGATCGGGAAGTACGGGTTGATGGCGATGACGAAGTCGGCGCCGATCTCCTCGGCATGTCGGCTCAACCGGGCGGCCTCCGAGTACACGTGATGCCCGATGTGCGCCATGATCGGCACCCGCCCGGCCGCAGCACCCACCACCAACTCGTGGACACGCGCCCGCTCCTCGATGGTCATCGACCAGAACTCGCCCATCACCCCACCGCAGAAGATGCCGTCCACCGCCAGGCCTTCGATGTAGTAGTCGACTGTCTTGCGGAGCGTGCCCTCGTCGATCTCCCCCGATGGCGTGAAGGGCGTGGGAATCGCGATCCAAAGCCCTCTGACCTTTTCGAACGCCGTCTCCTTGGCAGGGCTCAGCGCAGACATGATCGGTGATCTCCTCTCTCCTCACGGCTCGGAGCCGTGAGTTGCCGCAATGGATTGCACCCGATAACCCGACGCTAGCAGCGCATACGTTTGTGCGAATACAGTCCGGGGCATGCCGAAACAGCCTGAATACACGAGGGCAGAGGCCAAGGCCTGGGCGAGGGAGACGTTCCACGGGGCATGCAACGTGATCATCCCCTCGTACGCGTCGGATCTGAGGTCGCTGAACGAGGCCGCGATCCGCCACGATGTGCGGCGCAATATCGAGCTCGGATTCTGGGGCGCTCTTCTCGTCTCCGAGGCGGGCACCACTCTCGACGAGATGCGCGAATTCATGGAGATCGCCCTCGACGAGGCTTCCGGGGAACATCGCTTCCTGCTTCAGGGGGTCTTCGACACTCCCCGCGACATCATCGAAATGGCCAACGACGCTCGCGCCCTTGGTGTCGACGGGATGCTGCTCGGGCACCCGAACAGCTTCTATCCCACATCGGCTCAGGAGGTCGAGGAGTACACGGTCGACATCTGTCGGGCCACGGATCTCGCGGTGGTCCTTTTCGTCGTCGAGCATTCCAATCTGCGGCGTCTCGACGTTCGCGGGTTCCCGGCCGAGGTGCTCGACCGGTTGACCGCGATCGACACCATCGTCGCCGTCAAGTACGAGCTTGGTCGACAACAGGCGACGAACACTTATGAGACCTTCCGCCGTCTGCAGAGTGCCGACGTGCTGCTGTCCGACCCGATGGAGTTCAGCGCCCCGATGTGGGTCGAAATCTTCGGCATGCAGTGGATGGGTACGAGCAACTACGAGTACTACGGGTCGTACGTCCCACGACTCCTCGACATGCTCCATGCCGGGAAGACGGAGGAGGCCATGGACGAGTACTGGCGGATACAGCCCGCTCGGAATGCACGTGCGGCGACCATGAGCTCGGGCGGGGCAAACCTCGTGCATCGCTATCTGTGGAAGTTCCAGGCCTGGCTCAACGGGTACAACGGAGGGCCGATTCGTCAGCCGGCGATGAAGCTATCCGAGAGCCAGATGAGGACATCCGCCGAGGGCGTACGAAAAGCCGGCATCGTCGAGGCGGACGAGCCATTCGCGGATTTCTTCGTCGGCCGCAACCCTGTCTGAGCCATGAGGATCCTCGACGCGGCTGCCGTTGACAGGCTCATCGATGACGCCATGGTTCTCGGTGCGATTCGCCGACTCTTCTCGTTGCCGACCGGGCCGGAAGAGATCGGTCTTGGCCGCATCGATCTGGCCCACCCCAAGGGATGGCTTCGCACGCTCCCGGCCTTCATCGCAAGCGAGGACCTGATGGGCTTCAAGGTCCTTCACCGGACTGCAGGTGTGGGCATGCGATACACGATCTACGTTCATCGGCTCAGCACCGGAGAGTTGATCGGAGTCGTCGACGCGCTCGAGATCACCAACCTTCGCACCGGCGCCGTGTCCGCCCTCGCTACCGAGTCTCTCGCTCCTCGAGATGTCGGTGTGGCGGCGATCGTCGGTACCGGGCCGGTAGGGCGGGGCCAGCTTCGAGCTCTCGAGCTGGTGCGGCCGGCACCAGAAATCCGTGTCTTCGCCAGGACGCCGGAGAATCGTCGAGCGTTTGTCGATGAGATGTCGGGATTCGTCTCAGGTCGTCTGGTCGACTCACCGACGTTGGACGATGCCTTGGAGGGTGCGGAGCTGATCACGCTGGCCACCAAGGCGACATCCCCGGTGCTCCGGCCCGAGCACCTACGCCCCGGCATCCATGTGAACTCGGTGGGGCCGGCCAGCAGGGATCGTGTCGAGGTCGATCCGAGCATCTTCGACTCGTTCGATCGGGTTGTGTGCGACTCGGCCTCACTGGTCCTCGACGAGGCCGGCGACGCATATCAAGCTGTGTCGGACCACGGCTTCGCGCCCGAGCAAGCGGAGGACCTGGCCAACCTCGTCTCCGGGGCCGCCCCCGGCAGGAGACAGCCGGAGGAGATGACACTCTTCAAGTCGGTCGGCACCGGCGCACAGGATCTCGTCGTCGCAGCCGACCTCCTCGAGCTAGCGGCTGCCGCCGATGTCGGCACCGTCGTCGGCGATGTGAACTCGATCAAGCCGATCGCCCCGGGTGGTTGAGCCGGGGTGTGTCAGCCTGCCCTGATCAGCTCGAGCGGGTAGGAGTGGAGCGAGCGCGCTCCTTCGTCGGTGACCACGCAAAGCTCTCCGACCTGGACACCGACGGTCTCATCCAGTGAGATCACGTTGGGCTGGATGACGATCGTCTGACCTGCTTCGAAGACCCAATCGTCGTCGACCCCGTGAGTCGTGTCCCTGGTGCGTATCGACGGGGGGAGGAGACCTATCCCGAAGCCATGCACCAGACCATCTCTGATGGTGTATCCCCGTTCCGAGATCGAGTCCGATGCCTGCCAGACCTCCTCGATTCCGGCGCCGGTGCGAATGGCAGCCGCCACCGCGTGATAGACGTCTTCGGCGGTGGCGTGGAGTTCTGAGATCTGCGGGGTGGGGTCGGCGGACACGGTGAATGTGCGGAGGCCCTGACCGGCATATCCGGCATGGGCGATGCTGATCTCACATGACACGACATCTCCGGCCTCGATAACCCGGTTGGAGAGCACCTGGGCGGGGACGCTGCGTTGCGGTGAGCTCATGGGTGTCGATGCCAGGTAGTAGAAGCCGGTCGTCCCACCGTCGGCGAGATATGACATCTCGATCGCCGCGGCCAATTGGTACTCGCGAATCCCGGGTCTGAGCGCGTCCCGCAAGCCGGCCAGGGCTGTGTCGGTGAACGAAGCTCCCAGTTGCAGCCACTCGAGCTCCTCGGGGCTTTTCTTCAGCCGGATCTTGCGGAACCCGGCGGTGACGTCCTCGAACCGGCATTGGTCGCCCGTCGTCCGCCGCATCGAGGCGTGTTGCTGGTAGGGCATCCACCCGACGACCCCGACGTTGCGAAGCCCTCGTCGAACGAGCTCCTCCCCAACCGTCTCCCCGTTGTCGATCCCGCCCCATCTCACGTCATCGAGAAAGGAGACCTCGGTGGCGTTGGGCACGTGGTTGTAGCTCTGGGCGAAGAGCGTCGCTTCGCCTTCGGCGGAGACGACGACATAGTTGTCCCGCATCCCCAGGTAGCCGGAGAGGTAATAGACGTCGGCTTGGGCGGTGCGGTTCTGTGCCGACCAGCCAAACACGACCAGGCCGTCGAGCTCGCGCTGCTCGATGAACTCGCTGACCAGCACCCGTCGTCGGTCGATCTCGACGTCGCTGAATCGGGGGTAGAGATGGGTGTTGGGGGACTCCACGACGTCGCTCCGTTGTCGGTTTTGGCCGACGGACCATAGCCATGAGTCCTGCCCAGAAAGCACCCCGAATTGGTTGCAGTGCTTCGCCCTCCTGGTTAGCGTTGCAAACGATTGGGCTGAGGATTCAGCCCGTTCGTTGCGGAGAAATTCGAGGAGGAACTCCATGGGACGTAAAACGATTGCGTGGAGGATGCTGGCCCTGGTCGCCATCCTCGCGCTGGTCACCGCGGCTTGTAGCAGCGGGGAGACGACCGACGACACCACCGCGGATTCGTCGGGTACTACCGCAGCCAGCGGGGAGGTCCCCAATCCCGATGTCCTCGTGGTGACCGTCAACGATGACGTCTTCAACCTCGATCCCGCCGCCGTGAACGAGAACGACGTAGGTCAGAACGCCATCCTGAACGTTTACGACCGACTCGTCGCCATCCCCCCGGACAGTGGCTCGCCAGTTCCCTCCCTCGCCACCGAGGTCCCCACGGTCGAGAACGGTCTGCTCTCCGAGGACGGGCTCACCTATACCTTCAACATCCAAGAGGGTGTGACGTTCTCGGATGGGACCGATCTCACCGCCGAGGATGTCAAGTACTCGTGGGACCGGGTCGTTGAGATGAACCTACCCGAGGGTCAGGCAACGCTGTTCGAGAATGTCGCCGAGACCCGGGTGGTGGACGACTTCACATTCGAGGTCACCCTCAACCAGGTCGACGCCGCCTTCCTCGGCCGCGTCGCCGCCGGTGTGGCGGCCAGTGTTGTGAGTCCCGAGGCCGTGGACGAGAACGGTGGCGTGGTGGCCGACACGCCCAACGAGTTCATGGCTCAGAACATGGTGGGCACCGGCCCTTACACCCTCGCCTCCTGGGAGCGCGGCGATCGCATGACGTTCGACATCAATGAGAGCTACTGGGGCGAGCCGGCGCACCTGCCGGTGCGCTGGGAGTTGATCGTCGACTCCCCCGCCACCGGTCTCCAGGCCAAAGAGTACGACATCGTCGACATCAGCCCCACCGACGTGCCTTCCATCGAGCCCATCGAACATGCCGTGGTCGATGATGCGAATCTCGACCTCCAGGTGCTCCAGATCGGGATGAACATGAACATCGCCGACGGCGCCTTGCCCGAGGGTGACACCATCCCGCTCGACTTCTTCCAGGACGTACGGGTCAGGCAGGCGTTCAACTATGCCTTCGACTACGAGGGCTACATCGCCGGGATCCTTGGCGGGCTGGGTGGCCGGAACAGCTTCGTCCTCCCCACCGGGATGTTCGGCTACGACCCGGACGCTCCCATATACGAGACCGATGCCGCCATGGCGGAGCAGCTCTTCACCGAGGCCGGCTATTGGGACGAGGGATTCACCATCTCGATCATCAGCGACCAGACCCATGAGGGATTCACTGGAGCGGCCCTGACCCTCAAGGACAGCATCGAGGCGCTGAACCCCAACTTCCACGTAAACGTGCTGGCGGTGCCGGAGGCACAGTTCGACGAGGCACTGGCCACCGACCCGCTGCCTGCGGCGATGTGGTCCTACACCAGCTCGCAGTACAGCACCCCCGACGCCTATTTCTTCGACAGTGCCCTGTCCGATGGCAGGTACGGGAGCGTGAACAGCTTCGCTGACGGCTACAGCGACGCTGCGACCGTCGACGGCCTGGTCAATGCGGCCAGCACTGCACTGGACGAGGCCGAGCGTCTGTCGATCATCTCCGAGCTCCAGACCGTCCTCTACGAGGAGGCGATGTGGATCATGCCCGCCAACGAGGCGGCACCCTCGGCTCGTGGCGACTGGGTGACCGGGCACATCGAGAACCCGATGTGGCCGCGGCCCTCGCAGTACTGGGCGATTTACGACAAGTAAGACATCGAGCGAAGCGCCGGAAGGGCTCCCCGCTCTTCCGGCGCCCTCCATACTGATCTGGAGGTGCCGTAGACTCGCTCTTGGGAGTTGAAGGTTGCATAGATTCATCGGGCGGAGACTGCTGGCACTGCCTTTCGTGATCCTGGCAGTGAGCATCCTGGTGTTCGGCCTGACCCGTCTCGGGGGGACCACGATCGGGCCCTACCTCACGCCCGGTATGACCGATGAGGAGATCGCCGCCCTCGAGGAGCGATTCAACCTCGACGAGCCGGTGCCAATGCAATACCTCGCCTGGCTCGGTGGGGTGGTTCGTGGAGAGCTCGGCTGGTCGGCAGTGGCGGGGGCGCCGGTGGTCGACACCTTCCGACAGAAGATCCCCGCATCATTCGAGTTGGGAGCGGCCGCCGCTCTCTGGGCGGTCACGCTGGGGATCGGACTCGGCACCTTCGCGGCCAGACGTCGTAACCGTTCGCCGGATCAGCTGACGAGTGTCTTCGCTGTGGGTGGGGCGAGCATGCCCACCTTCTGGCTCGGGATCGTCCTCCTCATCATCTTCTGGTCCTATCTGGGCTGGTTTCCCCACGGGCGATCCGATCCAGACCTCTGGGCCAGCATCCCCCATCCCACCAACTTCTATGTAATCGACTCGATCCTCGCCGGGAACTTCGAGGCTCTGAAGGACGCCGTCTGGCATCTGGTGCTGCCGGCCCTCACGCTGGGCTACGCCGCGGTGGGCATCGTCACCCGAATGATGCGCTCCTCGCTGCTGGAGGAGATGGGCAAGGACTACGTCGACGCCGCCCGAGCCCGTGGGCTCCCGGAAAACCTCGTCGTCCGTCGACATGCCCGTCGCAACGCCTTCATTCCCACCATCACGGTGGTCGGGCTTGCGATCGGGATCATGTTCGAAGGCACCGTGGTGGTGGAGACCATCTTCGGCTGGCCAGGCCTGGGCAGCTGGATGGCGGCATCCGTTCTGAGCGGTGATCAGGGGACCACGCTCGCCTTCGTCATCTTCACCAGCATCCTCTTCCTGATTGTCAATCTCGTCGTCGACGTGCTCTACGGGTACCTCGACCGTCGTGTCGTCTTGAGGAAGACCTGACCATGTGGTTCTCAGCCGTCCGCGCCGAGCGAGCACCGGGGGTCGTGGTGCGGGAGTCGCCGCTGAGGGTCAAGGTGGGGCGATTGGCCTCGACCACGCGAGAGGTGTTCAGCAAGGGGAGCACGAGGTTTGGGGCGATCATGATCGTGCTCCTTTTGGGCATGGCCATCTTCGCCCCGCTCCTGGTCGACGAGAATCCACGGGGCGCCTACCAGATGCCGCGGGACCTGAGTGCGGTCGCCGCGCCGCCGGGTACACCGGGTCACCCGCTGGGCACCACCCGTCTCGGAGGCGACGTCCTCTACGGCATCGTCTGGGGCGCCCGGCTCTCGTTGCAGCTCTCGATCTACGTCGTCGCGGGCGCAATGTTCATCGGCCTCATCGTCGGATGCACCGCCGGCATCATGGGAGGCAAGGTCGACGCCGTCCTGATGCGGGTGGTGGACATCTTCCTGGCCATCCCCACGCTTGTTTTCCCACTGGCGATTGCCGCCATTCTCGGGCCTTCGTTCGAGAACATCGTGGTGGCACTGATGGTGATCATGTGGGCGCGTTATGCCCGGATCGTCCGAAGTCAGATTCTGCAGGTCCGTGAGGAGGACTATGTCGACGCCGCTCGGGCGATCGGAGACTCCCGGTTCGGGATAATCCGTAGAGACATCCTCCCCAACTCATTCACGCCGGTGGCCGTTCAGGGGACCCTGGACATGGGTCACGCCGTTTTGTTGGGCGCCACCCTTGCCTTCATCGGGCTCGCCGTGGCCGGCCAGGCGGAGTGGGGGACTCTGGTGAGTGAAGGCCAGGCCGACATCATCGCCGGACGTTGGTGGACCTCGACGTTCCCCGGTCTGATGGTGTTCCTGTGGGCGCTCTCGTTCAACCTCGTTGGCGACGGCTTGCGAGACGTCCTCGACCCGCGGACCGAGGGGCGCTAGCCGACTTCAGCGATATTTGAGACCGGTGCCCGTGTTGAACACGAGGGTCCGGTCTTCAGGCCCGATCCAACCACGATCCCGCAGGGTCTCGAAAGCGGCCCACGCCGCGCCCGCCTCGGGACAGGCGTCGACACCCGTGGCCGCAGACATGGCGGCCGCGGCCGTCTCGATGTCGGATTCCGGGATGGCAATAGCGGTGCCCCCGGTCTCCCGGAGAGCTCGCAGGCAGATGAACCCGGCGATGGGGTTGGGCACCCGGAGCCCGTAGGCCGTGGTCCTGGCATCGGGCCACGGCTCGGTGCGACGGCTATTGGTCCTGAATCCCTCGACGACGGGGGCACACCCGTCGGATTGCACCGACACCAGTCGGGGCCGACTCGCCCCGATCCATCCCATGGCCTCCATCTCGTCGAACGCCTTCCACATCCCGACCAGACCCGTCCCGCCTCCGGTCGGGTACACGATCACGTCGGGCAGGTCGCCGTCGAACTGCTCCCACAGCTCGTATCCCATCGTCTTCTTGCCCTCGACGCGGAATGGCTCCTTCAGGGTCGACAGGTCGAAGTCGTGGGGCGAGCGGTGCTCGGCCAGCCATCTGCCCGAGTCGGCGATGGTGCCCGGGACCAGTTCCACCTGTGCCCCGTACTGCCGGCATTCCTCGACGAACTGCCGCGGTGTGTCCTCGGGCATCGCCACCAGCACCTCCACTCCGGCTGCGGCGCCATAGGCGGAGAGCGCACCAGCGGCATTCCCCGCCGATGGGGCGACCAGGCGTTGAACGCCGAGGGCGACGGCCGCGGACACCCCCATCGACATGCCGCGTGCTTTGAAGGACCCGGTCGGGTTGCGGGCCTCGTCCTTCACCCAGGTTCGTGCGTCGGCCTGTACGAGGGGTGTCCACCCCTCCGTGAGCGAGATGGCTGCCTCGGGGAGGACGGGTAAGACCGCCGAGTATCGCCACAGAGAGTGGATGGAAGGGTCGATGACCGAAGCCGGGTCGGTGTCGGGCTTCAACCTCATATTGACCTGCAGGGGCAGACCGCAAGACTCGCACACGGAGTGGAGTCGTCCGATTTCGTGATGGGCACCGCAGTCGAAGCAGGTAAGAGACTCGAAGTCGGGATTGAAGGCTGCCAGGCCTCGCCTCGCTGTCATGGGCGCCTGATCCCCTGGAGCAGGCGAGCGACGTTCCCTCCCAGAATGAGATCTCTCTGCTCGTCCGTGAGACCGGGAATCGAAGCGACCGTGTCCACCGGCGTGGGGTCACCCATCGGGAACGGGTAGTCGGTCCCCATGAGGACGTGATCGGCGCCGACGTGGTCGACGAGAAATGCCAGGGGAGCAGGGTCGTGGAGGACGGTGTCGTAGTAGAGGCGGCGGGCCAGCTCGGACGGCGGCGTCGAGATGTTGTTCGCCGTCAGCTTGGGCACGGCGTCGAATCCTCGTTGCATGCGGCCGAGCTGATAGGGGACGAAGCCGCCGCCGTGGACCACACAGAGGACGAGGCCGGGGAAGCGCTCCAGGGCTCCGCTGAAGAGGAGATGAGCCACGGCGATGGTGCTCTCCGCAGGGCGCCCGACCATGTTGTCGAGGAAATTGCGCGACAGATCGACTCCAGGGAGCGGGTCACAGGGGTGCAACACCACGGGACATCCGAGGTCCTCCGCCGCCTCCCAGAAAGGGTCCAGCCCTGCCTGATCGAGGTCGGTGCCGTCGACAGTCGTGGCGATCTGCACCCCGGCCATGCCCAGGTCTCTCACTGCGAAGGCCAGTTCCTCGGCCGCTCGAGCCGGGTCTTGCAACGGGACCGTCCCCAGAGGGAGAAGGCGATCCGGCTGTCGGCCGGCCTCCGCGGCGATGATCTCGTTGAACCGTCGTGAGTATTCGCTCCCGACAGCAGGGCTCAGCGCATAAGCGGTCAAGTCGATCCAGCCCGAGATGAGCTGGACATCGACCCCGGTGGCATCCATGGCGGCCAGGCGGGCGTCGAGGTCGGTCAGCACGGGGTTGAAGGGTGCCAGACGTACCCTGTCGCCGATCACCGCGTATTCGCCCTTGCCATCGTCCGCCAGCTCGATGCCGAGGCGGGGACCCTCGTCGCGCAGCAGGTCCAGCAATGCGGACGGGATGCAATGGGCGTGGATGTCGAAGGTGGTCACGGTCGAATCGGGTCCTCTTCACTCATGAAGCGGCTTGCGTCATGCGGGCGGACAGGGCCGGTTCGGGCTCGAGGATGTAGACACCGCCGTTGACCCTGTCGGTCGCATAGACGGTGTGGTCCTCGGCGACGAACAAATCGTTGATCTGGGACGCAGCCTGATTCGGGGGGCACTCGGGGATCCAGTGGGCGATCTCCACCGGGTCGTCGGGGTCGGCGAGGTCGTAGACCCTCAGACCGGCATTGAAGTAGGTGGCGAACACGAGCTCTTGGCTCCGATAGCTGTTGGGGCGGTTCTCGTGCAGGCAGTGTGAGCCGAAGCGAAGCCCTCGTTGGCAGAAGTCGCCCTCCGGAACCGGGCAGATCGAACGCACGAAAGGCGCGGTTTCATCGGAGACGTCCACGACTCTGACCATGTGCCTGTCGCCTTCGCATCCTTCCGTCAGCACCTCATCGGTGACGACCACGAGATCGCGGTCGGGAAGCGGGAGGCAGGTGTGGGTGTGTCCTCCTTCCTCCCATCCGAGACGGGAGATGGTGGTGGGGCTCTTCGGGTCGGAGATGTCTATCACCACCATGCCACCGTCCCAGAAACCCAGGTAGGCACGGTCGTCGTGGACCATCGCGTGGTGGACGAGCCATTCCTCGCCCTCAGGCGTGTCGAGGGTCTCGCCACCTGCCTCCCACATCCCCGGCCACCACCAGCGCCCGATCTCGGACGGGTTGGTCGGATCGGACACGTCGACGATCAGCCAGATCCGCCCGGTGTAGCCGTCGGGAGTCGCCGAGAGATAGGCGAAGTCGCCGCCTTCGTAGACGATCCTGTGGACGCCGCGCCCACCGGTGTCGAAGAAGCCGAGCCGCTGGGGGTCGTGGGGGTCATCGAGGTCGTAGATGGCCATCCCCACCGGCGCCGGCCCCTCGCTTCGAAACAGCTCGTGGTTGGTCATCAACAGGCCGTCGGCCACCTGGACCTTGTGGGTATGTGACCCGGCCGGGGCGTCCCACTGTCGTATCACCTGGGGCGTCGTCGGGTCCGAGATGTCGAGGATCGAGGTGCCCATGCCGCTCGGCCCGAAGTGACCGATGTAGAGGGTGTCGCCGTGAGGCATGACCTGCATCCCGTCGCCGTAACCGTTGAGATCGGACTGACCGACGAGTCGAAATCCAGACGTGTCTTCGGGGTGCATGGTTCCTCGCGCTTCCCATCCGGGGGCCTGCACAAACGTTTGTACCATGCCCTTTCTATCCATGCGAGATTATGTCCGTCGTCTGCGCGCCACCACCGGGCTGCGGGAGCCGAGCCTCGTTTCCGCGGCCGTCCTCACCCTCACCGCCGTCGCCTTCTTCCGGGTCGCCCTGCTGCCCGAGTTCGGCCGCGAGCTGTCGATGTCGACGTTTCAGTTGGGGCTCGTCACGACCGTGTTCGCGATGGGCAGGCTGGTGGCCGACCTGCCGGGCGGCCATTTCGCCGACAAGGTGAGGGCAATCAACCTCATGGCGCTGTCGGCCGGAGGGGTGGCTCTGGGCAGTCTGCTCCTGGGGCTCTCCTGGGTCGCACTGGTGGTCTACGTTGCCTCTTTCCTGCTCGGGATCTGCTCCGCCACCACCAATGCCACGGGCATGACCTTCTTCTCGACTGTGTCCGGCGCCAGTCACCGGGGCACGTCCATGGCGATCTTCTCGGCTGCCCTGCTGGGCGGGCAGGCCATCGGGCCGGCGGCGGCCGGTCTGATCGCATCGGTAGGTGGCTGGCGGGTTGCCATGTTCGTCGGCGCCGCCGCCGCCGTGATCGTGGTCCTCGTCTTGTTGCTGGCCCGGTCGGGCCGGCCACCTCTACCCGCGGCAGTGCGGGCGGGAGATCCAGGTCTCACTGACCCGGGGAGCCGATCGCTCTTGCCACTGCTGGTCCTCCAGAGCGTGTCGTTCGCCGTCTTCCTCACGCTGGGCTCGGTCTCCCAGACAATGGTGCCGATCATCGGGGCAGATGATCTCGGGCTGGGCACTGCAGCCATCGGGCTCGCCCTCGGCGTCGGAGGGCTGGCGCGATTCGCCGGGACACTCGTGGGTGGGCGTTTGTCAGACCGACTCTCGAGGAAATCCGTGCTCGTGCCGGGTCTGTTGATCCAGGCCTTCGGCGTGGCCCTTCTGTCGCTCGAACCCACCGTGACCGTGTGGATCGCCGCCATCGTCGTCATGTCACTGGCCAGCTTCGCCGTCCCTGTTGCGGCCACGATCCTGGGGGATATCACCGACCCAGCTCGGGTTGGAGCGCAGTTGGGTCGTTTTCGCTTCGTCGGAGATCTCGGTTTGATCACCGGACCGTTGGTTGTGACGGGGCTATTCGCCGGATTCGGGAGAGTTGTGGCTTTTCTGTTCGTGGCGGCCGTCCTGATGACGGCGGCCGCTCTCTCCTGGAGGTTTCTTCCGGAGACCGGTGGCGCTCAGGCGTGACAAGCGCGAGGGCAAGGGTCGGCTCGAGGGGGGTTGGGTACCCTCGCCCCGTGAGCAAGCAGGGTGGAAATGGCGAGAACCGAGCGGGCAAGCCGCCCACCTTGCGCGACGTCGCCCGCGAGGCCGGGGTACATGTGTCCACCGTTTCCCGGGTCCTCAACGACCAGGCCGCCGCCGGCCGGATCACCCAGGACACGGACGAGCGGATACGCGAGGTGGCCCGAAGACTTGGTTATCGCCGAAACACCATCGCCCGCGCACTTCGCACCGGGCGCACTCTCGTGGTGGGGATGGTCGTTCCCGACGTGGCCAACCTCTACCAGGCGGGTATCACCCGTGGGGCAGGCGACGTCCTCTACGCCCACGGGTACTCGCTGATACTCGCCAGCACCGACGACGATCCGAAACACGCCGAGTCCCAGGTCTCTGCGATGCTCGGAGTTCAGGCAGACGGTCTTCTGTACGGGGTGGCGAGGGAGGACGACGCGGTTCTGGCCTGGCTGGTCGACGAGGGCATCCCGGTGGTTCTCTTCAATCGTGGGGCAGAGGGCCGCGGGATCAGTGCCGTGCTCCCCGACGATCGCACCGGTACCCGGTTGGCGGTGGAGCACTTGTTCTCACTGGGTCACCGCAACATCGTGCACGTCGGCGGGCCTGAGGATGTCTCGTCCACCGTCAATCGGCTCGGGACCTTCGAAGAGGCGCTCCGGGAAGCGGGTCTGCGCGGGAGCCACGGCTTTGCCCACCGTCACACCGAGGAGGAGGGCTATCGGGTGACGATTGATCTGCTCGAGGAGAGTCCTGACACCACTGCCGTGCTCGCGGCCAACGACCGGCTCGCGCTGGGTGCGATCGACGCCATCCGGGAGGTCGGCCGATCGTGCCCGGAAGACGTATCGGTGGTCGGCTTCAACGACATGCCTTACGGCGACCGGTTCTCACCACCGCTCACGACAGTCCACATCTCCCAGAACAACCTGGGCGCGATGGCGGCGAATCTCCTGCTGGAGACCATCGCGGATCCGGGGCGGCCCGCCGAGACCCATCTCGCCGCGCCGAGCTGGTGGTCAGGGGGTCCACCGCGCCCGGAACTGACAGCCCAATCCCACCGGGCAGTGGCCGTCCACAAATGGCGCTCTCCGGCCCTCGGCCCCTGCTGCGTCGAAGCTCGACTGCGACGCCTCTCCTTGCCAGATGACACCATGGCTCGGGACACCTCGAGGCAGACCACTAGTGTCTGAACAACCGTTTGTGCAACGACGCCGACGGTCAGGATCGGAGGCCGAGACTTGAGCCGCGAGCGCATGCTTCTCGCCAACATGACCCAGCCCGAGGCGCAGGAGGCGCTGGGTCGAGGAACGGCCGTGCTGGTTACCGGCAGCATCGAGCAGCACGGCGGTCATCTCCCCTTGGGCACGGATGCCTGGGCCGCCCTCACCATCGCCCTCCGGGTCGGGGAGCGTCTCGAGGCTCCGGTGGTGCCGATCTCCCCGGTAGGCGTGGCGTCCTATCACCTTCCTTGGCCGGGATCGTTGAGCATCAGCCCGGACACCTTGGCCACGCTGATCGTGGAGGTCTGCGAGGGTTTGGCCGGCGCCGGCGTGGAGAGGGTGATCGTCGTCAATTGGCACGAGGGCAACTCCACGGCGATCCGGCTGGGCGCCGACCGGGCCCAACAGAAGCTCCCTTTGCGTGTGATCGTCGCCGAGTCACACGTGATCACCAACGCGCTCTTCCCCGACGAGATGGAGTTCACCCATGCCGGGTCGATGGAGACCGCGGCGATCCTGGCCCACGATCCGGCGCTGGTGAGACTCGGCGAGATGGTGGACGGTGACTCGATCGACCGGGCCACTGATGGGCACGCCCTCTTCCGGCGTCGCGACGTGTTTCCCGTCATGAGGGATTTCAGGGAGGTGGCGGCCAAGGGGTGGTACGGAACACCCGATTCGATCACCGAGGAGCGAGCCGGAGAGATCATCGACGCGGTGGCCGAGCACATCGTCAGCTCGGTGGAAGAGGTGTGGAAGGGCCTGGCAGAGCGGGTCCCCGAAGCGGAGGGCGGGTCGTGACCACGATGCGTGCCGCGGTGCTGAAGGGATGGAACGACCTCTCGGTGGAGGACGTCGAGGTACCCGAGCCGGCACCGGGGGAGGTCCTGCTCCGGGTCAGGGCATGCGGTCTGTGCGGCACCGACCTCAAGATGGTCCACGGCGCCTTCGAGAAACGCGGATGGCCCCCGTCCTTGCCCTTCGTCATGGGCCATGAGTGGTCGGGAGAGGTGGTCGCCCTCGGCGAGGGTCTCGACGACCTGGCGTCTGCAGCCTGGCGACAAGGTGGTTGCCGAGAACCACGTCGGTTGTGGCCGGTGTCCCATGTGCCGACAGGGCCGGTACAACCTGTGTGAGAAATCTGGGCACTCCGGGATATCGCCTTTACGGACACACCGCTCCGGGCGCGCTCGCCGAGTTCGCGGTGAGACCCGCCCAGATGCTGCACAAGCTGCCCGACTCGGTCAGTCCTCTGGAGGGGGCGCTGGTGAATCAGGGGTCGCTGACGGTGCATGCCCTGCGACGGGTCGAATTCTTGCCCGGCTCGACCGTGGCGATCTTCGGGCCGGGCCTCCTCGGCCTTCTCGCCGCGGCAGTGGCGTCGGCCTCTGGGGCTGCGCAGCTGATCATGGTCGGGCGGGGTAGCAGACTCGACCTGGCGGCCAAGATGGGCTGTGACGACGTGGTCGACTACGAGAAGGAGGACCCCGTCGCCGGAGTGCGCCGTCTCACCGGTGGTCGGGGGGTCGATTACGTCTTCGACTGCACGGGGAACCCGGACGTCCCAGCGCAAGCCATCGGAGCAGTTCGCCGCGGCGGGAGGATTGCTCTGCTCGGACTCACCGGAGGCAAGCCGTCCGAGATCGACGTCGATCGTCTCACTCTCGACGAGGTAGACCTCATGGGGATTCGATCGAGTCCCAACGCATACCCGGCGATGATCGCTCTCATGCGATCGGGCAAGGTGGACCTGAGCCCGCTGGTCACCCACGTCTATCCACTGGAATCGGTCGGGGAAGCTCTCGCCGCTCTCGAGTCCCGCGAGGCGGTCCGACCCATCGTGGAGCTGTGACCGTGGCCCTGGTGGAGCATCCGCACATCGCGATGTTCGGCTCCAGCGAGTGCACCTGCACCGAGGAAGAGGCAAAGGCCCTTGCCGTGGTCGCCGCCTATCGGGTGGCGAAGGTATCAGAGCGTGGCCCGTTCCTGGCTCCCGGCTTCAAACGTCATCGAGCCGGCTTCACCCACATCGGCGATCTGTGGGAGAGCGAGGGGCCCAAGGGCATGGACGACGACTCCATGAGGGACCGTGAGAACATCCTCCTCGACCTCACAGCCAAGAACGACAAGGTGTGGGGGATATTCCGCGTGGTGGGGACCCACACGGGTTCGTTGTATGGGATCCCGGCCACCGGTCAACACATAGACGTGGTCGAGGTCGGCTTATGGCGTGTCGAGAATGGGGTCATCGCCGAAGCCTGGTACTTCGGGGACGAGCTCGGGCTCCTCAGGGCAGTCGGAGCCAATCCGCCGGACCTGACGAAGGCGTCGGGGTAGGCCTGTCGGCTGCGCGTCGGCAGCGATTCGGGCCACGTCCGTCCCGGTTCGACTGACCCGATGACGACCGAAGCCGTTCTCGTGATCCTGGTGATCTCGGCGGCCTACCTGATCAAAGGTGTGACAGGGATCGGCGGGCCACTCCTGGCGGTGCCCTTCATCGCCGGGATCGCCAGTGTGGAACTGGCGGTGGTTGTCCTCTCCCTTGGGAACCTGGTGTCGAACGGCTGGTTGTTGTGGGAGCACCGCTCCGGGGGCCGCGGCACCGGCTTCGTGATGACACCGTTCCTGCTCGTCGGTGTCCCGGCGACCATCGCTGGGACTTGGCTCCTGACCGAGGTGGACGAAGGGCAAGGGTCGGCTCGAGGGGGGTTGGGTACCCTCGCCCCGTGAGCAAGCAGGGTGGAAATGGCGAGAACCGAGTGGGCAGACCGCCCACCTTGCGCGACGTCGCCCGCGAGGCCGGGGTACATGTGTCCACCGTTTCCCGGGTCCTCAACGACCAGGCCGCCGCCGGCCGGATCACCCAGGACACGGACGAGCGGATACGCGAGGTGGCCCGAAGACTTGGTTATCGCCGAAACACCATCGCCCGCGCACTTCGCACCGGGCGCACTCTCGTGGTGGGGATGGTCGTTCCCGACGTGGCCAACCTCTACCAGGCGGGTATCACCCGTGGGGCAGGCGACGTCCTCTACGCCCACGGGTACTCGCTGATACTCGCCAGCACCGACGACGATCCGAAACACGCCGAGTCCCAGGTCTCTGCGATGCTCGGCGTCCAGGCAGACGGTCTTCTGTACGGGGTGGCGAGGGAGGACGACGCGGTTCTGGCCTGGCTGGTCGACGAGGGCATCCCGGTGGTTCTCTTCAATCGTGGGGCAGAGGGCCGCGGGATCAGTGCCGTGCTCCCCGACGATCGCACCGGTACCCGGCTGGCGGTGGAGCATTTGTTCTCACTTGGTCACCGCAACATCGTGCACGTCGGCGGGCCCGAGGACGTCTCATCCACCGTCAATCGACTCGGGACCTTCGAAGAGGCGCTCCGCGAAGCCGGTCTGAGCGGGAGCCACGGCTTTGCCCACCGTCACACCGAGGAGGAGGGCTACCGGGTGACGAGTGATCTGCTCGAGGAGCGTCCTGACACCACTGCCGTGCTCGCCGCCAACGACCGGCTCGCCCTGGGTGCGATCGACGCCATCCGGGAGGTCGGCCGATCGTGCCCGGAAGACGTCTCGGTGGTCGGCTTCAACGACATGCCTTACGGCGACCGGTTCTCACCACCGCTCACGACAGTCCACATCTCCCAGAACAACCTGGGCGCGATGGCGGCGAATCTCCTGCTGGAGACCATCGCCGATCCGGGGCGGCCCGCCGAGACCCATCTCGCCGCGCCGGAGCTGGTGGTCAGGGGTCCACCGCCCGCCCGGAACTGACAGCCCAATCCCACCGGGCAGTGGCCCGTCCACAAATATTGTGGCGTCTCTCCGGCCCTCGACGCCCCTGGCTGCGTCGAAGTGCTCGCCGCAGCTCCCCGGCTGCGACTGCGCTTCTCCTTGCCAGATGACACCGATCTCGGAGCACCCTCTTGAGCGGCAGACCACTAGTGTCTGAACAACCGTTTGTGCAACGACGCCGACGGTGAGGATCGGAGGCCGAGACTTGAGCCGCGAGCGCATGCTTCTCGCCAACATGACCCAGCCCGAGGCGCAGGAGGCGCTGGGTCGAGGAACGGCCGTGCTGGTTACCGGCAGCATCGAGCAGCACGGCGGTCATCTCCCCTTGGGCACGGATGCCTGGGCCGCCCTCACCATCGCCCTCCGGGTCGGGGAGCGTCTCGAGGCTCCGGTGGTGCCCATCTCCCCGGTAGGCGTGGCGTCCTATCACCTTCCCTGGCCGGGATCGTTGAGTATCAGCCCGGACACCTTGGCCACGCTGATCGTGGAGGTCTGCGAGGGTTTGGCCGGCGCCGGTGTGGAGAGGGTGATCGTCGTCAACTGGCACGAGGGCAACTCCACGGCGATCCGGCTGGGCGCCGACCGGGCCCAACAGAAGCTCCCTTTGCGTGTGATCGTCGCCGAGTCACACGTGATCACCAACGCGCTGTTTCCCGACGAGATGGAGTTCACCCATGCCGGGTCGATGGAGACGGCGGCGATCCTGGCCCACGATCCGGCGCTGGTGAGACTCGGCGAGATGGTGGACGGTGACTCGATCGACCGGGCCACTGATGGGCACGCCCTCTTCCGGCGTCGCGACGTGTTTCCCGTCATGAGGGATTTCAGGGAGGTGGCGGCCAAGGGGTGGTACGGAACACCCGATTCGATCACCGAGGAGCGAGCCGGAGAGATCATCGACGCGGTGGCCGAGCACATCGTCAGTTCGGTGGAAGAGGTGTGGAAGGGCCTGGCGGAGCGGGCCCCCGAAGCGGAGGGCGGGTCGTGACCACCATGCGTGCCGCGGTGCTGAAGGGATGGAACGACCTCTCGGTGGAGGACGTCGAGGTCCCCGAGCCGGCACCGGGGGAGGTCCTGCTCCGGGTCAGGGCATGCGGTCTGTGCGGCACCGACCTCAAGATGGTGCACGGCGCCTTCGAGAAACGCGGATGGCCCCCGTCCTTGCCCTTCGTCATGGGCCATGAGTGGTCGGGAGAGGTGGTCGCCCTCGGCGAGGGTCTCGACGACCTGGCGCTGCAGCCTGGCGACAAGGTGGTTGCCGAGAACCACGTCGGTTGTGGCCGGTGTCCCATGTGCCGACAGGGCCGGTACAACCTGTGTGAGAAATCTGGCACTCCGGGATATCGCCTCTACGGACACACCGCTCCGGGCGCGCTCGCCGAGTTCGCGGTCAGACCCGCCCAGATGCTGCACAAGCTGCCCGACTCGGTCAGTCCTCTGGAGGGGGCGCTGGTGAATCAGGGGTCGCTGACGGTGCATGCCCTGCGACGGGTCGAATTCCTGCCCGGGTCGACCGTGGCGATCTTCGGGCCGGGACTCCTCGGCCTTCTCGCCGCGGCAGTGGCGTCGGCTTCAGGGGCTGCGCAGCTGATCATGGTCGGGCGGGGGAGCAGACTCGACCTGGCGGCCAAGATGGGCTGTGACGACGTGGTCGACTACGAGAAGGAAGACCCCGTCGCCGGCGTGCGCCGGCTCACCGGTGGGCGGGGGGTCGATTACGTCTTCGACTGCACGGGGAACCCGGACGTCCCCGCGCAAGCCATCGGAGCAGTTCGCCGCGGCGGGAGGATCGCTCTGCTCGGGCTCACCGGAGGCAAGCCGTCCGAGATCGACGTCGATCGTCTCACCCTCGACGAGGTCGACCTGATGGGGATTCGATCGAGTCCCAACGCATACCCGGCGATGATCGCTCTCATGCGCTCGGGCAAGGTGGACCTGAGCCCGCTGGTCACCCACGTCTATCCCCTGGAATCCGTCGGGGATGCTCTCGCCGCGCTCGAGTCCCGCGAGGCGGTCCGACCCATCGTGGAGCTGTGACCGTGGCCCTGGTGGAGCATCCGCACATCTCGATGTTCGGCTCCAGCGAGTGCACCTGCACCGAGGAGGAGGCAAAGGCCCTTGCCGTGGTCGCCGCCTACCGGGTGGCGAAGGTATCGGAGCGTGGCCCGTTCCTGGCTCCCGGCTTCAAGCGTCATCGAGCCGGCTTCACCCACATCGGCGATCTGTGGGAGAGCGAGGGGCCCAAGGGCATGGACGACGACTCCATGAGGGACCGTGAGAACATCCTCCTCGACCTCACAGCCAAGAACGACAAGGTGTGGGGGATATTTCGCGTGGTCGGGACCCACACCGGTTCGCTGTATGGGATCCCGGCCACCGGTCAACACATAGACGTGGTCGAGGTCGGCTTATGGCGTGTCGAGGATGGGGTCATCGCCGAGGCCTGGTACTTCGGGGACGAGCTCGGGCTCCTCAGGGCGGTCGGAGCCAATCCGCCGGACCTGACGAAGGCGTCGGGGTAGGTCTGTCGGCTGCGGATCGGCAGCGATTCGGGCCACGTCCGTCCCGGTTCGACTGACCCGATGACGACCGAAGCCGTTCTCGTGATCCTGGTGATCTCGGCGGCCTACCTGATCAAAGGTGTGACAGGGATCGGCGGGCCACTCCTGGCGGTGCCCTTCATCGCCGGGATCGCCAGTGTGGAACTGGCGGTGGTGGTCCTCTCCCTGGGGAACCTGGTGTCGAACGGCTGGTTGTTGTGGGAGCACCGCTCCGGGGGCCGCGGCACTGGCTTCGTGATGACACCGTTCCTGGTAGTCGGTGTCCCGGCGACCATCGCGGGGACATGGCTCCTCACCGAGGTGGACGATCGGATCCTCTCGGTGATCATCGCCGTCGTGATACTGGGTTACATCTGGCGTTACCTGGCCGACCCCCATTTCGTGCTCGAGCGAGAGACCGCTCGCCGAATGGCGGCCCCAATGGGCTTGGTGGGAGGTGGGCTGCTGGGTGCGACCGGGACGGCAGGACCCCTCATCGCCACCTACATGCACGCCATCCGGCTCGGCCGCCCCTCGTTCATCCACATGATGAGCCTGACCTTCCAGGTCTTCGGAGTGATCCAGCTGGTGACCCTGGTCGTTCTCGGCGCCTTCACCCCGGAGCGAACCGTGCAGGCCTTATGGGCCATCGTCCCCGTGACCGTGATGACGGCCATCGGCATACGCATCGGGCGTCGGCTGAATCAGCGGGTGCTCGAGTTCCTGGTGCTCGCGCTGTTGGGGTTCGCTGCTGTTCGGCTGCTGCTGTCCGCGCTGGGCTGAGGGGGCCAGTTCTGATGTCGCCGCTCCGTGTGGAGCAGGCAAGCGGTGAGATGACCGTCACCGACGTCCTCCAGCTCGACCGGTTCCACCGGGAAGAACCTGATGTCCAGGCTTCTGCCATCGGTGGACACCGTCTCGAGCGCGGCTTTCATGGCCGGCGGGATGTCACCGTCCTGAATTGCCTGGCCCACCGCTGAAGCCGAATCGTCGTCGTGGAAGACCAGAGTGGCGTCGAAGTTCGATCTGCGTTGCACATCGGCGAGACCGGCTGCCAGTAACTCACGGGTCTGGAGCCACGCCACTGCGTCGTCGACCTCCCACCCGCAGGCCGGGGTAGCTACCGGGCACCGGGTGTGGAAGCGGCAGCCTTCCGGCGGGTTGGCCGGATTGGGCACCGCCCCCTTCAGGCCCTTCATCACGGAAACCTCTGCCCGGATGTCGGGGTTGGCGGCGAGCAGAGCGTCGGTGTACGGGTGACGGGGATCCTCGAAAAGCTCTTTGGCCGTGCCGTATTCGGCGACCTTGCCCAGGTACATGACGGCGATGCGATCGCTCATCAGCCGGACGACACCGAGGTCGTGACTGATGAACAGATAGGTCAGGCCGCGATCTTTCTGCAACTCGTGGAGCAGGTTGAGGATTTGGGCCTGCACCGAGACGTCGAGGGCGCTCGTCGGCTCATCGAGGACGATGAACTCGGGGTCGAGGGCGAGGGCCCGGGCTATGGAGATGCGCTGTCTCTGGCCTCCGGAGAACTGATGGGGATACCGGTAGAGGTGCTGGCGACCGAGACCGACGCTCTCCAGCAGCGAGACGACGCGCTCGATGAGCTCCTGGCCGGATGCCTCCTTGTGGACCTGGAGCGGCCGGCCCACGAGGTCCTTGACCAGCTGTCTCGGGTTGAGCGAGCTGAAGGAGTCCTGGAAGACGATCTGGCAGTTGCGCCGGTATACCTTCCACGCCTTTCCCGATAGCCCGTCGACGCGGTGATTCGCGTCGATTCGCTCCACCTGCTTTCGTTGCTCCACGGTGCGATCGGCGTCGGGGATGGGATCGATCTCATCGAGCCTGGCGGCGTCCTCGTCCGAGAGCCTGAAGTAGATCTTGCCGCCGGTCGGGGGCACCAGGCCGCCGATACATCGACCGAGCGTCGTCTTGCCACATCCCGACTCACCGACGAGACCCATCGTCTCCCCGGGACGAACCTCGAAGGAGACACCGTCTACTGCCCGCACGTGGCCCACGACCCGCTGCATGGTGCCTTCCTTGATCGGGAAGTATTTCTCGACCCCTCGCACTGAGATGACCGCCCGTTGGGCCGCCCCCGGCGGCTGCCCCTCGTGATGGGCAGTCATGGAAGTCACGAGACCCACCTTTCCAGCGTGGGTAGGACAACAGACCCGTCGCTCGTGTCGTAGGCGAAGCAGGCAACCGTGTGCTCCGCGCCCACCATCACGACCTCCGGGTCGGTGGTCCGGCATACCTCGACCGCAAATGGGCATCGAGTGTTGAACCGGCATGCCGGTGGCGGGTCGACCAGCTCAGGCACCGTACCCTCGATGGCTGCGAGATGGCCTCTCTTGTGGAGGGCGGAAGGGACCGCCGCCATGAGACCTCTGGTGTAGGGGTGCTTGGGATCGCTGAACACCTCCTCGGTCGTTCCCGTCTCGACGATCCGCCCGGCGTACATCACGGCCACCCGATCGCAGATCTCCTTGACGAGGGAGAGGTCGTGGCTGATATAGAGGACCGACGTCTCCAGACGCTGTTGCAACTCGGCGATCAGCTCGAGGATCCTCGCCTGGATCGTGACGTCCAGGGCTGTCGTGGGCTCGTCGGCGATCAAAAGGTCCGGATTGCAGGCCAAGGCCTGGGCGATGAGGACGCGCTGTTTCATTCCGCCCGAGAGCTCGTGGGGGTAGCTGTCCATGATCGTGCGCGGATTGGAGATCTGGGTCTCGGTGAGAGCGCGGGCGACGAGCTGATCGACTCGCTCCCTCATCTTTTCTGCCTTGGCCCGCCAAGGAGGGAATCTCAGGAGGAATCGCTCGAAGCCGCTCGTTTGCTGGTGGGCGGCGCGACGGATGAGACGGGGCACGTTGTCGCCGAAAGGCTCGAGGATGTCCTCGGAACGGTGCTGGTAGAACACCTCGGCCACCTGGCTGCGTATCGACAATGCCGGGTTGAGCGCCTTGCCCGGGTCCTGGAAGATCATCGCGATCCGGTCACCGCGGATCGCCAGCATCTCGTCGTGGGGGATCTCGAGGAGATCGATCGGGTCTCTACCGCTCTTGCGTGCCTCGGTCGACCAGAAGTCGATCTCACCGCCGGCATAGATCCCCGGGGGGCTGGGGACGAGACGAATGAAGGAGCGAGCGGTCACGCTCTTGCCGCAGCCGGTCTCACCGACCAGCCCGAGAGTCTCTCCATCCCGGATGTCGAAGGACACTCCGTCGACAGCGTGCACTACCCCCGCCTTGGCCTGGAAATAGACCTTGAGATCCCGGACCGACGCGACCAGTGGCCGGGTGGCTCGGTCATGTGTCGTCTCGATGTCGACGTGACTCCTGGTCACGAGCGCACCTCGCCCGGGCTGTCCGTGGCGCCGATCGAGGTCACGCCGACCAGTATGTCATGGGACCGCCGGCTAGCTGCCTTCACCTCTGTCCTCCTCGGCGCAATCGATTGCTAACCGGGATCGCACGATAAAGCGCGGGCGCGAGCGGCGCAATTGTTCGGGTCGGACTGACGACAGACGATCCGGGCACGGCCAGAATTGGGCCGTGCGCGTCGCCACCTGGAATGTCAACTCCCTGAAGGCTCGACTGGAGGCCGTAGAGAAGTGGTTGGACCGGGCCGCGCCCGACGTGTTCCTCATGCAGGAGACCAAGTTGGCCGACGACGACTTTCCTCATCTCATTCTCCAGGCGGCCGGATACGAAGTTGCCCATCACGGTGAGGGACGATGGAACGGAGTGGCAATCGCCTCACGGGTCGGGATCGCGGAGGTGATCACCAACTTCGGCGATGGCCCGGTGCGGGACAGCCGGAGCCGGAGCCAGGCCGAGGAGGACTTCGATCCGTTCGACGAGGCCCGGATGGTGAGCGCGACATGCGCCGGGATCAGGTTCGTCACTCTGTATGCGCCAAACGGCCGTCAGGTGGGATCGCCGTTCTTCGAGGGGAAGCTGCAATGGCTGGCACGGGTCCGTGACTGGGTGGCCGAGGAGCTGTCGCCGGATGAGCCGGTGGTGCTCGGCGGCGATCTCAACGTCACCCCGGCCGACGAGGACGTGTGGGATCCGGAGAAGGCGCACGGCGGCACCCATGTCTCCTCCGAGGAGCGTGAAGCTCTGGCGCGTCTTCGTGAGTGGGGCCTGGTCGACGCTTTTCGTATTTGTCGTCCCGAAGCGGGCCGCTTCTCCTGGTGGGACTATCGGGCCGGGATGTTCCAACGCAACCAGGGAATGCGGATCGACCTGCTCTATGTCACCCAGCCGGTGGCCGAGAGGGTGGTCTGGGCGGAGATCGATCGGGAAGCTCGCAAGGGAAAGCCAACCCCGTCCGACCATGCCCCGTTGGTGGTCGACCTCGATGAGCCGGGGAAGCCGTTCGATGCCGGGTGGGAGGGCGCGATGGCGAGGATCGCCACCCGTAAGTAGCCACGGGAAGCGTCGTCTTCATCCTGCCTTCACGGCCCCTGAATAGTCTCGGATCGAATTGCCAGCGAGGGAGGGGAATGGTCATGAGAATGGGCGTACGGAAGGCGATGTCCGCACTCGTCCTGACGACATTGCTGTTGGCCGGGTGTGGGGACGACGCCGGGAACACGGCCACCACCACCGGTCCCACCGCCGGTGAGGCGACCTCCACGTCAGCCGTCGTCGAGGAGACGACCACCACGGTGGCACAGACCACAACCACCAGGGCGGAGACGACGACCACTGCCGCTGAACAAGCCGGCGTCGACGACATTCCCCCCGATTGCGTTGCCGAGATCGCAGCGATTCTCCAGGTCTTCGAACCGGCGGTGGAGGGCATCGACTGGGAGACGGCCACCATCGACGATCACATCCAGGTCATGACGTCCCTCGCCGGGACCTCCATCGGGGATACAGCAGCGTGTGAGAACGTGGAGCTCGACCTGAACGAAGAGGAAGGCGCGGCGCTGTTCTTCGAGGTCGCCGAGCAAGAGGCACCAGGCGCTGTCGGATACTTCACCGCGATCATCGCCATGAACGAGGCACTTGGGGACAGGCAGTCGACCGGGGACTGTCAGACCGACATCGCGACCTTCGAAGATGTAGTCGCTGGAGGAGTCCCGTTCGTCGACCTTGCCCTCCCTGAGCAATGGCTCGTGCTGAACCTGATGGGCTCAATCGGATTCTGCAACTTGCAGACCCAAGGTGAGCTGATTTCTCGACCCGAGGTAGGGGAGTTCCTGGCCGGGTCACCCTTCGGGTCAAGCTGACCCGCACGCGCTGCCTACAGTCGTTGGGCATGTCTCCAACCGAAACTTCCCAGCCCACGATCGACTGGCTGCTCGACTCGGACCCATCGATTCGCTGGCAGGTGATGAGAGACCTCACCGATGAGCCGGCGGACGATGATCGCCGTCGAGCGTTCCAAGGTCGCCACCGAAGGATGGGGAGCCCGGCTTCTCGCCCTCCAGGGCTCGGACGGTCAGTGGGCTGGTGGCACCTATCAACCCAAGTGGACCTCGACCACCAACACCCTGGCGCTGTTGCGAGTCCTGGGACTCGATCCAGCCTGCGAGCAGGCCAGCAATGCTCTGAGCCAGGTACGGGAGAAGGTCAAGTGGAACGACCATCCGGACGCACCGTGGGCCGAGAATCCATATTTCGTCGGGGAGGTAGAGCCGTGTATCAACGCCAGGGTGATAGCGATCGGCTCTTACTTCGGCCAGGACGTCCAGGGTCTGGTCGACAGGCTTCTCGGCGAGCAGCTGCCCGACGGAGGTTGGAACTGCGATGCGGAGAGACGGCTCGACCCGGTCGTCGTTTCACACGACGATCAACGTCTTGGAAGGCTTTCTCGAGCACGAGCACGCCATCGGTACCACTGAGACGGCGGAGGCCCGCATGAGGGGTCAGGAGTACCTCCTCGAGCGTCGCATGTTCCATCGCCTGTCCACCGGCGAGGTGGTGGATCCGGCCTGGACCTACTTCTTCTTCCCGACCCGGTGGCATTACGACGTGTTGAGAGGGCTCGACTACTTGCGGAGCGCTGGTGTCGTGCCCGATGAGCGATGCGCCGAGGCGATCGAACTGGTCGAGAAGAGGCGAGACGAGGACGGACGATGGACCATGCACTACTCCTACCCCGGTGAGGTTCATTTCGACATCGACGATGGGGAAGGTCAGCCCAGTCGCTGGATCACCCTTGGTGCGTTGCGCGTCCTCGATTGGTCGTCTGGGCATTCGTCGGTGAAGTGACCACACTTCGGACGATGGAGCCGATCTCACTGACCGTCGACGACGTCACCTATGCCCAGCTCGCCGGGACCATCGACCACTCCCTGCTCAAACCGACACTCACCAGCGACGACATCAGGGCAGGATGCAAGCTCGCCGCTGACTATCAGGTCGTTTCGGTTTGTGTTCGCCCCGCCGACGTGGCGCTTGCGGCGTCGGAGTTGACCGGCACCGGGGTCGCGGTCGGGACGGTCGTGTCCTTCCCTCACGGCGATTCGACCACCTCGATCAAGGTCGCCGAAGCCGAGAAGGCCATGGAAGATGGTGCCGTCGAGCTCGACATGGTTCTCAACATCGGCTGGCTGCTCTCCGGGCAGGATGAAGACGTCCAGGCTGACATTGCCGCCGTCGTCGATGTCTCCGGAGATGCCCTGGTGAAGGTGATCTTCGAGAATGCCTACCTCACGGACGAGCAGAAGATCAGGGCTTGCCACCTGACCGAGGCGGCAGGGGCCGATTACGTGAAGACCTCCACCGGTTACGCGCCGACCGGGGCCACCATCGAAGATCTCCGTCTCATGAGGGCGAACACGAGTCCCCGGATGAAGGTCAAGGCTGCCCACGGAATCCGCACTCTCGATGCCTTACTGGCGGTCATCGAGGCCGGGGCGGATCGATGTGGGGCTACTGCAACCGCAACGATCCTCGACGACTACCGGGACCGCACCAACCGCTGAAGTTCGAGCCCGATGCCTCGGACGCCGGTGTCAGTCGGGGCTGGTGGGCTCGTCGATGTGGGCTCGCTGCAGAGTGCCGCTGAAGTCGAGGAAGACGGTCTTGATCTCGGTGAATTGCTCGATGGCCGCGGTTCCCGACTCCCGGTGCCCGTTGCCGGTGTCCTTGACGCCCCCGAATGGCAGGTGGATCTCGGAGCCGATGGTCGGGGCATTCAGATAGACGAGGCCCGCCTCCAACTCGCTGACCGCCCGCAACGCCCGTGCGGTGTCACGGGTATAGACCGCCGCCGAGAGGCCGTAACGCGTCCCATTGGCGACCGATATCGCCTCGTCGTCCCCGTCGACCCGGATCACGGTGATGGTCGGCCCGAAGATCTCCTCCTGAGCGATCCGCATGTCCGGCGTGGCATGGTCGAAGAGCGTGGGCGAGTAGAAGTACCCGCCGAGGGCCTCGTCCAACTTCTCCCCACCCACGACGAGCTCGGCACCCTCCTCGACGCCGATGCCCGTGTAGGAGTGGACCCGTTCGAGTTGCTTGGCGTTGATCAACGGGCCGACATTCGTCTCCGGGTCGAGGCCGTCGCCCACCACCAGGGAGCTCATGCCATCCACGAGCCTCTCCACCACCTCGTCGGCCACGCGATGGTCGACGACCAGTCGACTGCTGGCTGTGCATCTCTGGCCCGATCGTGGAGAAGCCTCCCCAGAGGGCCCCGGTCACGGCCTCGCCGAGGTCGGCGTCGTCGAGGACGACGAGAGCATTCTTCCCACCCATCTCCAATGACACGTGCTTGAGCTCTGCCCCGGCCAGAGTGGCGATCTGCTTGCCGACGGCCCGCGAGCCGGTGAACGAGATCATGTCGATATCGGGGTGCGTCGTGAGCGGCTGACCTGCCTCCGGCCCGAATCCGGTGATCAGGTTGGCGACGCCAGGGGGGACACCGGCCTCGTCGAGGACCTCGAACAGCCGCACCGCGGACAACGGAGTGTCCTCGGCCGGCTTCACCACTGCGGTGTTGCCACAGACCAGGGCGGGGAACAGCTTCCAGGCCGGCATGAGCATGGGCAGATTCCACGGCGTGATGATGCCGACCACGCCCACGGGGCCACGGACGGTCATCGCCAGGCGGTTGGGGAGACCGGAGGGCACCGTGTCGCCGAACATGCGCCGACCCTCACCTGACATGTACTCCCCGGAAGTGATCGCCCCCTGCACGTCGTAGCCGGAGTCCACCAGCACCTTGCCCATCTCCCTCGTGATGGTCTCGGTGAGCTCGGGCTTGCGCTCGACCAGCATCCGGGTGGCTCGGGCAATGATCTCGCCCCGGAGCGGAGCCGGGGTGTGTCGCCATTCGTCCTGAGCCCGCGATGCCGCCGACACAGCCGCATCGACGTCCTCCGGGCCGCTTCGCTGGAACTCCCCGATCACCTCGTCGGGCCGTGCCGGGTTGGTGTCGAGGTAGGTCTCCCCGCTCGAGGCGGGCACCCACTTGCCGTCGATGTAGTTGAGGAAGGCGTCGGGCATGGTCAGCTAGGACTGGCTGATCCCGGCCAGCTCGAGGACCAATCCCATGCGATGGGCGGCCAGCTCAGGGTCCGGTAGGAGCCCGGCCTGGTCGGCGAGTGTCAGCTGACGGGAGAGGTGGACGATCGACCGTGCGGATTCGAGCCCATTGACCATCCGGAAATGGTCCTGATGACCGGACAGGTAGGCCATGAAGACAACCCCGGTCTTGTAGTAGTAGGTGGGGTGGGAGAACACATGACGGCTCAGCGGAAGGGTGGGGGCGAGGATCTTGTCGAACTGCTCCACCTCGCCGTTGTCGAGGGCCTGAATCGCAGCCGAGGCGGCCGGGGCGATCAAGTCGAAAGCTCCGAGGAAAGCGTCGCTGTGCCGGTCACCGTCGCCCCTGATGGTGGTCGGATAGTCGAAGTCGTCCCCGGTGTACATGCGGACACCTTCGGGGAGACGTCGTCTGAGCTCGATCTCGCGGTCCCTGGCCAGCAGTGAGAGCTTGACTCCGTCGATCTTTGCGGCGTTCTCCTCGAGTACCGCGATGAAACAGTCCGAGGCCTCGTCGAGATCTCGTGATCCCCAGTAGCCGGCGAGAGCCGGGTCGAACATGTCCCCGAGCCAGTGCACGATTGCCTTGCCCGAAACGTGCCCGAGGACCTCGGAGTAGACCTGGCGATAGTCGTCGGGGCCCGAGGCGACGGCGGCGAGATGGCGGCTTGCCATCACCACCGCTTGTCCACCGTTGCTCTCGATGAGATCGATCTGCTCGTGGTAGGCGTCCACGATGCGCTCCCTTGTCGCCGGCCCCTCCGGCAACTGGTCTGTGTTGGCACCGCAGGCGATGTCCCCGCCTTCTGCCTTCGCCTCCTGCAACGAGCGAGCGATCAGCTCGCTGGTGTTGGGCCAGTCGAGACCCATGCCACGCTGGGCGGTGTCCATGGCGTCGGCCACGGCCAGCCCCCAGGACCAGAGATGACGGCGAAAGGCGAGGGTCGCGTCCCAATCGATGCTGGCACCCGACGCCGGGGTGTTCTCTGCCCGTGGATCTGCGACCACATGCACGGCTGCGAAGGCGCGCCGACTTTGCAGTGGCGTGGCGGGGCGTTCGAAATGGCCGGGCTCGCCGAGGGAGTGGACGATCAGGGAACCGTCTTCGAGAGGGATCGTCACCCTGGATGACATGAAGGTTCTCCTATCGAGGAAAGCGTTATCCGCGGATGCTACGCCCGAGGGACACCACCGACAAACAGGCACTCAATAGCCGGGAAGGCGCGTTCCGGATGACATCGTGATGTCGATGGTCGACTCCGGGCGGAGAGCGACCGGCGATTCCCCCGACACATAGACCCGAGTCAGCCGGGGGCCGAGTTGTTGGAGGACCTCCCAGGAGATGGTCCCTCGAACCTCGGCGACATCATCGGCGGTGATCTCGTCATCGCCGGTGCTCCCGAGAAGGGTGAACTCCGAGTCGGGCTCCGATCCCCGCGATTCCGGTTACGTCCACCGTGAGCGAGTCCGATGACACCCGGCCGACCACCGGTGCTCGTTGCCCTTCGACGAGCACCCATGTGCCCGG
This sequence comes from uncultured Acidobacteriota bacterium, assembly GCA_963725075.1. Lineage (GTDB taxonomy): Bacteria > Actinomycetota > Acidimicrobiia > Spongiisociales > ZC4RG35 > JARDZU01. Next base: position 9,132 of record CAVRXA010000008.1, on the reverse strand, counting down.
GGATGAGGACCTCGACCAGCCGTCGGCATATCCAATGGGGAGGGTGGCGATGGTCGAAGCCCGGTCGGCGATCCAGGTTCCGGCGTACCCGACCGCGGTTCCCGCCGACACCTCAGCGATGCGAACCGGATATGCCCTGACGGCGAGAGCGGGGGTGACTGAAAGTGGCAGCGGCTGCCCGGCACCGGGATGCAAGCCGTACAGAGCCAGACCGACCCTGACCAGCGCATGTCCCTCGGTGTGCGGCGGCGAGTAGTCCGCCCGAAGCCAGGGCATGGACCACTCCCGCATCGATGCCTGCCGCGGCGATGCGGTTCACAACCGCATCGAGGATCGTCAACTGCTGATCAGTGGCATGGGCATTCTCAGGTGCTGCCAGATGGGTCCACACCCCGGCGAGCGTGGTCGACCGGGCGCCGGTGATGGCAGTGGCAGCGGCGAGGGCATCCTCAGGAGCCACGCCACCCCGGGTCATCCCTGTTTCGATCTCCAGGTGGACCGCAAGGGTCGGGTCATCGTGGGTCAGGTGATCGGCAATCTCTTGCACATCGCGGGTGCTCCCGACGGTCACGTCGACCGCAAGACCTGCCATCGTCGAGGCGATCCCTGGCGGCACCGGGTAGAGCACGAAGATGCGGCCTTCGTAGCCATCACGACGGAGGCGGCCCGCCTCGGCGGCATCGGCGACGCACAGCCATTCGGCCCCGCCGGCGACCGCACACCGGCCTGCCATCTCCAGCCCATGGCCATAACCGTCCGCCTTCACCACGGCACCCAATGCTGCGGGGCTCGCGAGGGACTGCAATGCCTTTGCATTCGCGGTGAGCACGTCGATGTCGACCTCGACCCAGGCCGAGCGCTCCAGGGCCGGGAGACCGGCCTGCTCCAGCGCACGATCCAAAGGGCGGGTCAACTCAGCGCTCGGTCTCCGACCCCGGGATCCATGCCTCGAGGGCGGATCGCATGATGTCGGCGGTCGAACCGATGCCGGTCCATCGCTCGAATGCGACCTCGCCCTGACGCACCAACATCTCCATGCCGTTGCACACGGCGAGCCCGCGGGCTGCGGCCGACCGGACCAGCGGCGTGTCCGGTGGGACGTAGACCAGATCGAAGACGAGTGCGGTCTCTGGCAGATAGGCCACGTCGAAGGGCACGGTGTCGGTGGTCATCCCCATCGTGGTGGCGTTCACCGCGATGGCGGCAGATCCGAGCGCTTGGGCCAATTCTGGGCCTTCGAGCGAGGCGGGCTCGACAGATCCATAGCTGGAGAGATGCTCGGCCAGGTCCTTGGCTCGCTCCGGGGTCCGGTTGGCCACGAGCACCTTCTCGGCCCCTGCGTCGAGAAGGGCCCAAACCACCGCTCGCGCTGCGCCGCCCGCCCCCACCACCACGGCCGGATGACCGGCCACCGATACGCCGGTCGATGTCACGGCGGCCATGAATCCCGACGCGTCCGTGTTGAACCCGACCAGGGAACCGTCGTCGCGTCGCACCCCATTGTTCACCGCGCCTATTGCGGTTGCGCCCGCCTCGATCTCATCGAGATGTCCCATCGCGGCCTGCTTGTAGGGTGCCGTCACCCCGAAGCCGAGCCAGTCGTCTCCGCGCGCTTCGGTGAAGAAAGGCTCGAGGTCTTCCGGGGCGATCGGTCGTAGCTCGAAGGAAGCGTCGATGTCGTGGGCGGCGAAGGCGGCGTTGTGCATCACCGCCGAATGCCGGCGCTTCAGCGGATTGCCGATGAGAGCGACTCTTTGGGTCACCCGGCTGATGTAGGAAAGCGAACGTGGGGGATGATGTGGGTTGCCCACTGTTCGAGTTGAGCCGGGTCCGGTGTCATCGTGTGGAGCATGAAACTCTGTACACCGGCATCGACCCTGGCCTGGAGTGACTCGACCACCTCGTCGGGTGTCCCGAAGAGGTAGACCCGTTCCAGGTAGGCGCGACCCCGTGCCTCACTCATCACTTTGCTCATGGCCTCGTGCTGCTCCTCACGGGCGCGAATCGGGTCCTGGGTGCTGACGAAGTGAAAGAAGTTCTCGTGAGCGATTGTTAGGTCGGCGGGGTTGCGGCCGTTCTCCTTGAAATAGACCTGCAGCTCCGCCCAATCCCGTGCAATGTCCTCGGGTGGGCAGGTCGGCCGGGGGACCCACCCCTCGGCGGCCAGGATCCGCTTTTTCACCGCCTCCACGAGGCGGGGGAGGTCGGGCGATCCGGGGTCGGCCAGCTGGGAGCCGCCTCCGATCCAGACCTCCGGTCGCTGACTGGACCGGGGCTCGATGAGGACGTCCTCGATCGAGTAGTACCGGCCCTGGTAGGTGACGGTCTTGCCCTCGAGCAAGGGCACGATGATGTCGAGGATCTCATCGGTGCGGGGGCCTCGCTCCGACTTCTTGACCCCGGTGGCGGCGTATTCCGGCGGGTACCAGCCGATTCCCGCTCCGAGCACGAGCCGGTTGTTGGAGAGGAACTGCAAGGTGGCCAGTTGCTTCGCCAGCAACACCGGCTCCCGAATCGGCATGACCATCACCGATGTGCCCAGTTTGACCCGCTCGGTGACTCCGGCCACCAGCGACAAAGCAGTCAGAGGTTCGAGGAACGAGACCGAGTAGAACTGCTTGGCCGCGAACAGGTGGTCGGTGATGAATATCGAGTCGAAGCCGGCGTCCTCTACCTCGCGTGCGAAATCGAGGATCCCCCGAGCCCGCTCGGGGCCATCGGAGGGCCACACGAACGAGGGGAGGAACACTCCGAACCGCTCGATGTTGGATCCATCTGTCATTTCATGATCACCTCTCGTGAGCGCGACGGTCACTCACCGGTGAACCGGGGCGGTCGCTTTTCGAAGAATGCCTGTGCGCCTTCCAGCATGTCCCGGGAGGCGAAGATCCGCTCGAGAGGCGTCGAGCTCGCGAGCCAGTCCTTCGTCGAGGGGCATGTCACCGGCGAGGTCGAGGGCTCGCTTCGCCTCCCGCACGGCCAGTGGCCCGCGCTCGGCGATGGTCTCCGCCATCTTCATCGCCTCGTCGAGTGCATGGCCGGCCGCGGTGACCCGGTTCACCAACCCGATCTCGAGGGCATCGGATGCACTGATGAGCTCCCCCATCAGGATGAGCTCCTTGGCCTTTGCTATCCCGACGATCCTGGGGAGCCGTTGGGTGCCGCCTGAGCCGGGCATCACCCCGAGGCGAACCTCGGGGAGGCCGAGTTTCGCCCGCTCGTCGGCCACCCTCAGGTCGCAGCACAGTGCCAGCTCCAGACCGCCACCGAGGGCGTCGGCCTGGATGGCAGCGATCGTCGGCACCGGGAGCTGGGCAATCCGTCGGTAGACGGCCTTCTCCAGCAGCAGCTTGCCTTCGCCCACCCGACCCTGGAGCGACTCGAACTCTTTCACGTCCGATCCGGCGCAGAAGGCTCGATCGCCGGTGCCTGTGAGCACCACACAACGCACCTCGGGATCCGATTCGATGGCGGCCAGGGCACGGTCGAGGCTCCTGGTGAGCTCGACGGTGACGAGATTCAGGGGCGGGTTCTCCAGTCGAATCGTCGTAATCGGCCCGCTTTCGACCACGATCGGATCCGGCGACGGATTCTCATCGATTCACCCCGAACTCGTCGGCCAGACCCATCGGTCCCTCCAAGAACACCCTTTTGTCGATCGTCGTGAGCTCGTCGGAGATTTCGGGGACGAAGCCCATGTGGGCGATCACGTCGGTCTCCGGGTCGAGACCTTCGGCGACCTCGATGAGGATCACCCGCCCATCCCGGAGCTCGAACACCGCTCGCTCGGTGATGTATCGGACCTGCTGGCCCCGACGGGTCGCCGTTTCTCCGCTGAAACTGACCTCGTCGACAGATTCGACGAACTTCGGGAGGGTCCCCTCGGACTCGATGCGAAGACGTCCGTCGGCTACGTCGACACTGAGACCCGACGTGGTCAGGGTGCCGACGAAACAGATCCTCCCGGTGCGTGAGCTGATGTTGGGGAATCCGCCCGGTCCCCGCAGACGACCGGGGAACTTGTGGACGTTGACATTGCCGACCGCGTCGATCTGGGCGAACGAGAGGCTGGCGATGTCGAGCCCTCCACCGTCATAGAAGTCGAACATGTACGGCTGGTCGATCATCGCCTGGAAGTTGAAGCCCGCTCCTCCTTCGTTGCCGGCCACCGGGACCCCACCGAACATTCCCTGCTCGACGGTCAGGACGAGCCGATCGGCGATTCCCTCCTCCCAGGAGACGGCCCCGATCATCTGGCTGATCCCGAATCCGAGGTTGCAGATGTCCCCGGGCCGGAACTCGAGCAATGATCTGCGTGCGATCACCTTGCGGACGTCGAGCGGTGGCGGGTCACCAGCGTCGGTGCTCGGTCGCCGCAGGGCGCCGGAGTAGTAGGGGGAGTAAACCGTGGCGTAGGTCTGGGTCTGCTCGGGATCCAGATAGGCGATGTCGACGAGGGCTCCCGGGACGACGACGGATCGGGCCGGCAGAGACTGGGCGGCGGCGAGGCGCTTTGCTTGAGCGATCACGATCCCACCCGAGTTCCGGGCCGCCATCGCCATGGCGAGCATCTCGCCTCTGACCGCCTCGTCTTCCATGGTCAGATTCCCATCCTCGTCGATGGTCGATCCGCGGATCACGGCGACATCGATAGGGAACGCCCGGAAGAAGAGCCATTCCTCGCCGGCGAGCTCGACTACCTCCACGAGGTCCTCAGTGGCGGTCCCTTGCTTGCCCCCTGTTTGACGGGGATCGACGTAGGTGTCGAGTCCCACTGCCGTGATCAGACCAGGCCGGCCGGCGGCGATCTCCCGACACAGCTGGGAGAGGACACCCTGAGGAAACGAATAGGCCTCGATCAGCCCCTGTTCGACCAACTCACCCAAACGCGGCTCATTTCCGATGTTCGAGCCAATGGTCCGGCGCATGAGGCCCGGCAGGGCCAATTGGGAGAATCCGCGGTCGGCGAAGTCGCCGATGCCGACAACCCGGACCGTTGTCAGGTCCTTGGGCGTTCCCTCAGACCGATAGACCTCGGCCAGGGTGTCGATGAAGAGCTGGGGCAGGGAATGACCCGCCCCCGACCCGCCGATGATCACAGTTGCCCCGTCGGGCGTGGCGCGAACCGCCTCTTCCGCCGTGACCAGTCTCATAGTGCCTGTCTACTCGTCGCGCTCATGGCATGTGGCCCCCACCGTTCGGACAGAGAGTCTGCCCGTGATAGAGGGCGGCGGCGTCCGTGAGAAGGAATACCACGCTGGCCGCCACCTCGTCGGCGGTGGCGAAACGACCCGAGGGGAGCTCGGCGAGACGCTTCTGTCCCACCTCGCCTGTTGTGATGTCGGATGTCATCTCGGTGATGGTCACACCAGGAGCGACGGTGTTCACCCTGACCCCCTGTGGTCCGACCTCCTTGGCGAGGGACTTGGCCAGAGCGATCAATCCGGCCTTGGCTGCCGCGTAGTGGGCGACCCCGGCGAAGCCGATCTGGCCCAGCCGTGACGAGATCATGACGATCGAGCCCGAGCCACGACCAACCATGTGGGGGAGAGCGGCCTGACTGCACAGGAACGCACCTGTCAGATCGACGTCGATCACGTCCCGCCACTCGTCCAACGTCATCTCGGACACCGGGCTCTCCGGCATGACCCCGGCGTTGTTGACGAGCCCGTCGATTCTCCCGAATCGATCGATGACGGCGGCGACCATGGCTTCCACCTGGTCCGGATCCCGTACATCGGCGGGAAAGGCATCGGCATCGCGGCCACGGGCGCGAACCTCCGCCACAGTTGCCTCTGCGCCGGTCTTCCCATCGAGATAGCCGACCGCCACGTCGGACCCTGCATCTGCGCACGCTTTGGCGATGGCAGCGCCGATGCCACGGCTTGCCCCGGTGACGAGGACCACCTGGCCGGCCAGGGCGTCGGGCTTGAACACGGACAGGGTCACTGAGTCTGCTTTCTTCGGGGCCTGCCCTCTCCGGAGAGCGATGGCAAACGATTACCGGGACCGTGCGGCACCGTACCGAGCGGCCAGACGGCAGTCAACACCGACCTTCATCCTGCCTCGACGGTGGCGACCGATTCCCGTTCGATGATCTCGCCTTGGAGCAGGACGTCATCGGGTGTCCCGCCTGCCAGGGCCTCGAGCAGCAGTGATGCCCCGTGTCGGCCGATTTCGTAGGTCGGCACCCGCATCGTGGTGAGGGGGACCGGGCCGTATTCCGCGATCGGGATGTCGTCGACGCCGGCTACCGACATGTCGTCCGGGACGGCGACACCTGATGCGAGAAGCTGACGCATTGCACCGATCGCCATGAGGTCGCTGGCGGCCATCACCGCCGTCACATCGACGTTCTCCAGAAGCTGTTTCATCGCCGCTCCGCCCCCGGTCACTGTGAACCGCCCGTTGGCGATGTACTCGGGCCCGGTGACGAGCCCGAACTCGGCAACGGCTGCGGTGAAACCGGCCAGTCTGACTCGCGACACCAGGAGCTCTGGAGGCCCGCCGATGTAGCCGACTCGTCGGTGTCCCCGCTCGACGAGGTAGCCGATCATGTCGGCTACCGATCGCCGGTTGTCGAATCGGACGCGAGGGCCCTCGAGGAGGTGGTCTGACAACACCACGACCACGCCTCCCCTGGCCCGGAACCGCGCCGAGAGTTTTTCGAGGGTCTCGGCGTAGGAGGGGTCGGTCAGTGAGCTGGCGGCGAAGACGATCGCGTCCACCTGGTGGGCCTGGAAAGCCCGGACGTAGTCGAGTTCCTTGACCGTATCCCGGTCGGAGCTCGCCACGAAGAGCCGGTAGTCCTCAGCGTGGAGACCATCCTCGAGGCCTTTTACGATTTCGCCGAAGTATGGATCCGAGATGTCGTGCACGATGACCCCGACTGTCTGTGACCTGGCCGTGACGAGAGCACGCGCAAGTCGGTTCGGCTCGAATGAGAGACTGTCGGCAGCCGAAAGCACCAGCTCGCGGGTCTTGGCACTCACCGGATGGCTCGAACCTGACATCACCCGTGACGCCGTGGCGACAGATACCCCGGCCAATTGAGCGACATGACGGAGAGAGTGAGGCGCTCCGCTCTCGTCGGGTGGTGAGATCGATCCCTTCGACGACACCGAGGCAGGGTACCTCCGGTCCGGCTCGCCCTTGTAAACGTTTGCCACGCCCACCAATAATGGCCGGACTCCCTGGATCCGACGGTGGGAGTGGAGGAGTCATGGGAACCGAGGTGGCCTATCGCTCGGCGGTGGAGCTGGCCGATGACATCGCCGGCCACCACGTGTCGCCGGTCGAGATCATGGAAGAGACGTTGCGTCAGGTGGACCTGCGCGAGCCGAGTCTCAACGCCATCGTCTTCCGCGGATTCGACGAGGCCATGGAGTCGGCACGGTCGGCTGAGAAGACTCTGGCGAAAGGTGAGTCCGGCGGTCCTCTCCTGGGTGTGCCGGTTCTCATGAAGGACCTCTTCGACTTCAAGCCGGGGTGGCCGGCGACATTCGGGGGCATTCGTGCGATGTCCGACTTCTCGATCGATGGCTATTGCGTGTGGGCGGAGCGGATGGAGGCCGCAGGCGCCATCATCATCGGGAAGGGCAACAGCCCGGCGATGGGCTTCAGGGGAGCCTGCGACAACTATCTCTTCGGACCGACCAGGAACCCGTTCGACACGACACGGAACAGCGGCGGGTCCTCGGGCGGGTCGGCGGCCGCGGTCGCCGACGGGCTCGTGCCCATCGCCGAGGGCACCGACGGCGGGGGATCCATCCGCATCCCGGCGTCGTGGTGCGGCGTGGTTGGCTATCAGCCATCGGCCGGGCGCGTTGCCCTCGATCCTCAGACCGAACGCATTCTCGGGTGTCTCCCCCTTCATCTACGAGGGCCCGATCACGAGGACCGTGGCGGATGCCGCCCTGGCGATGAGTGTGATCGCAGGACCGCATCCGGGAGATCCGTATTGCGCCCTCGACACGGTCGATTTCATGTCCGATCTCGACCGGGGAATCGAAGGGTGGAACATCGCCGACCCGCCCGATCTTGGCGTGTATCCGGTGCAGCCCGAGGTAGCGGCCGTCGTCGAGGAGGCCGTTCGGGCTTTCGTGGATGCCGGCGCTCGGGTGGTCGAGGTCGACATCGAGATCGACATCGACCAGCGGGAGTTGGCCGACTTGTGGTGCCGTCTCATCATGCCGCTCAGCCTCGATGCGTTTGCCAACCTGGCTGCTGGCGGGATCGACCTCCTGGGCGAGCACCGTTCGGATCTTCCACCTGAGTTCCTGCGTTGGGCCGATCACGTGGCCTCGATGACGGCGATGGAGTACTTCGACGACAACTCGATGCCCACCCGGTCTACGACGCCCTCCAGTCGGTCCAGCGCGAGCACGAGGTCCGGGTGTCGCCGACGCTGGCCTGCTTGCCCGTCGAGAACAAGACCAACGGTGAAACTCGGGGTCCAGACATGATCGAGGGGGTGGAGGTCGACCCTCTCATCGGGTGGTGCATGACCTATTTCACCAATTTCACCGGCCACCCGGCGATATCCCTCCCGGCCGGGTTAGCGAACGGGCTGCCGGTGGGAATGCAGGTCATCGGAAGGCGTGGCGCCGACCTCGACGTGCTCGCCGCCGGAGCGGCCTTCGAACGGGTGAGACCTTGGGAGCAGATCTACCAGATCCCGGCCAACCGAACGCTCACGGTCTGAGCGCCGATCCTGGGCCGGTCAAGGCTCTGTGACACGGGTGTACGCCGCAGCGACGAAGATGATGAGTGCCCCGAAGAGAATCTGACGGACCGCCTCCGGGTATCCCAATGAGGAGAGGATCGAGGAGATAACGGTGAGGATGAGGGCGCCGATCATCGTCCCGCCGTACCCACCGCGACCCCCCATGATGGAGGTCCCACCGATCACGGCAGGCCGCGACTGACGGGAGCACTGCCGTGTCGGCCAGAGTGACGCTGGCCACGTTGGTCAGCCCCCGAATAGAGAAATCCGGCGACGCCTGCGCGGACCGCCGAGATCACATAGAGCACTATCAGCACCTGCCAGGAGCGGGCGCCCGACAACCTCGATGCGACCGGGTTGTCTCCAATGGCGTAGAGGAGTCGGCCGTATCCGGTCCGGTTGAGTCC
>CAVRXA010000007.1:0-164784 GCA_963725075.1 uncultured Acidobacteriota bacterium | reverse complement strand
GGACGAGCGGGCCGGATTCGACGTGAGGGATGCCCAGACCCTCGCCGAACGACTTGTACTCGGCGAACTCGTCGGGATGGACGTAGCGGTGGATGGGGCGATGCCGCGCGGTGGGCCGGAGGTACTGGCCGATGGTGATGATGTCGATACCCACCGCTCGCATGTCGGCCAGAGCACCCAAGACCTCCTCACGTGTCTCCCCCATCCCAACGATCAGCCCTGACTTGGTCAGCCCGTCCGGGTTCATCTGCTTCGCCCGCCACAGCAGGGACAGCGACCGCCCGTAGCTGGCCGATGTCCGGATGTCGCGCTGCAGCCGGAGCACGGTCTCGGTGTTGTGGTTGAGCACCTGCGGGATGGCGTCCATGACCGTCTGCAGCGCCTCACGGTCGCCCTTGAAGTCGGGGATGAGCACCTCGATCTCGGTGCCCGGCGAGCGCCGACGGCTCTCCCGTGATGGTGTGGGCGAAGATCCCGGCGCCGCCATCGTCGAGGTCGTCACGATTGACCGAGGTGATGACAGCGTGCTTGAGATTCATCTGGTGGATCGCCTCGGCGGCACGAAACGGCTCGAAGATGTCGAACTCGGTCGGCTTGCCGGTGGTCACATTGCAGAACCCACAGGCCCGGGTGCACTTGTCCCCGAGAATCATCAGGGTCGCTGTCCCCATCCCCCAGCACTCGTAGATGTTGGGGCAGTTGGCCTCCTCACAAACGGTGTTGAGCTGGAGCCCGCGCATCATCTTCTTCAGCTCCAGGTAGTCGCCGTCGAGGCGCGCCGTCACCTTCATCCAATCGGGCCGGGGTGGCTCCCCGGGAAGCCGCCCGTTGATCAGGATCGGCTCGGCCGTCCGCTTCTCCTGGCTGAAGGTGCCCGCCTCGACCAGCCGGTCCACCTCGAACTCAGAGCGCCGGCCCTGTCCCCGAGCAAATGCGCCCAGTTGGGTCTCCGAATCTTCATACCCGAAGACCCGTTCGAAGCGAGGAATCAGAACCTCGGTCGCCTCCTCGAGCGTGACCTTTCTCCCCACCAGCTCGGAGAGTGTCGTGACCGGACGATCCGATGATCCCGCACGGGTTCATCATCCCGAAATAGGCGAGATCCGGGTGGAGGTTGAGGGCGAACCCGTGCATCGTCACCCGGCGGGCCACCCTGACGCCGATGGCGGCGACCTTTCCCCTCGTCGTCCACACTCCCGTGTAGCCGGGCTCGGCCCACGCCTCGACCCCGAAATCGGAGAGGGTCTCGATCAGCGTCTGTTCCAGCCGGCGGACGTAAGGGACGATCTGCTTGGGGTCGTCGAGACTCAGGATCGGATAGCCCACGAGCTGACCGGGGCCGTGGAAGGTGATGTCGCCACCGCGATCGACGTGATGCACCTCGACCCCGAGACCGACCCGGTCGACGAGGAGGTTCGAGCCGTCCCCGTTGCGCCCGATGGTGAACACCGGCGGATGCTCCAACAGGAGCAGATAGTCGTCTTTGGTCCGGCCGACGACCTTGCCCTCGTGTATGGCGCGCTGCAGATCCCACGCCTCGGTGTAGGGCAGCCGACCCAGCCAGCGGGTTCGGAGGGTCAAGCCAGCTCCTGCTCCCAATCCCAGGTCTCGAGGTTCTGCTTGATCCGTTGCAGGAAGAGCACGGCCGTCGAGCCGTCGAAGGCACGATGGTCCCAACTGAGCCCGAGATACCCGATGTGCCGGATGGCGATCATGTCCTGGCCCTCTGCGTCGGTCACCACCGTGGGACGCTTGGCGACCGTGTCGGTGGAGAGGATGGCGACGTTCGGAACGTTGATGATGGGCGCCGACATGAAGGATCCAAATGGGCCGGGGTTGGTGATGGTGAACGTCGAGCCGGTCAGATCATCGACGCCGAGCTTCCCGGCCCGGGCCCGATCCGCCAGCTCCCTGATCGACCGTGCGATCCCGACCAGGCGCAAGACCATCGGCGTTGCGGACTCGGGCCACGACGAGACCCGACTGGTCGAGGTCGACCGCGATGCCGAGGTCGACGTTCCGATGAAACACCGCCCTCTTCTCCTCGAGGTAGAACGAGCTGTTCACGACCGGGTACGCCCTCAGTGCATCGATCGTGGAACGAGCGATAAAGGGCAGATACGTGAGCGAGAAGCCCTCTGCCGCCTTGAACTGCTGCTTCTGCGCCTGACGAACCCGCTCCACCCGTTCGAAATCGACCTCCACCGAAGTCCACACATGGGCGGCGGTCTGTCGGGCCATGATCAAGTTCTCGGCAGTGCGCAGCCTGATCCGGTCGAGCTCCACCTCCTCCGCTCCCTGGTCGCCCGGCGATGCGGCCGCCGGCTGGGAGGCAGCGGGAGCCGCTGGGGTGGGAGTCGGCTCTGCGACGGGAGCCTGTGCCGGGGCCGGAGCCGGCTCGGCCGGTGCCTCAGCGGCGGGAGTCGGCCCCGTGGCCAGATACGCCTCGACGTCCTTTCGCGTGATCCGTCCCCCGTCTCCGGTGCCGGTCAGTTGGGCGACGTCGACTTCGTTCTCCCTGATCAGCTTGCGAACGACAGGAGAGAGAAGATTGGGCTTCGCCTCGGTCTCGTCGGGCTCGGCGAAGAATGCGTCGACCTCGGGCTCCGAGGGTTTCGCTTCCTTCACCGGCGCGGGCTCGGCCGGCTTCTCCGCGGCAGGAGCTTCTTCGACGGCTCGGGCTCGGCGGGCTTCTCCTCCGCTGCAGGTGTCTCTTCGGCGGTCTCCGGCTCGGCAGGCTCCTCCTCAGCAGGGGCCGCCGCCGCCTCACCCTCGGCTCCGATCACGACCAACGCAGTGCCCACCGAGACCGTGTCACCCTCGTTTACGAGGATCTCGAGGATGGTGCCCGCGGCAGGAGATGGGACTTCGGTGTCGACCTTGTCGGTGGAAATCTCGACGAGAACCTCGTCCTCGGCGATCGTGTCGCCTACCTGCTTGGCCCAGCGCAGGATGGTTCCCTCGGTGACCGTCTCACCCAGTTGCGGCATCGATACCGTCGTAGCCAAGGTCGCTCCTCTCAGTGAAGACTGCGGCCGGCGGCGGACATGAGTGTCTCGCCGACCACTTCGGACAAGCTCGGGTGGGCATGGATGAAGGCGGCCGCCTCGTCGGGCAGAGCCTCCCAGCCCACTGAATACATGAGTTCGTGGATCAACTCGCCCGCCTGCGGACCGACGACGGCAGCCCCCACGATGGGGCCGTCCTTCTCCGAGATCACCTTGGCGAAACCCTGGTTGTCGCCGATGATGATCGCCCGTCCCACACCGTTGAATGCGTGCTTCGCCGACGTCACATCCAGCCCGCGCTCGGCGGCCTGGGACTCGGTCAGACCGACCTCGGCCACTTCGGGATGGGTGTAGGTGACCCTGGGGATGGCCTGATAATTCACCGGTCTGGCCTTGCCGGTGCCGATATGAGTGACCGCGGCGATTCCCTCGGCGAACCCAACGTGGGCCAGCTGTGGGGTACCGGCCACGATGTCGCCCACCGCGTACAGACCGGGCTGCGCCGTCTGCATCGTGTCGAGGTCCACTTCGACGAAGCCCCGATCCAGCTTTGCGGCAACGGTGTCGAGACCGACGTCATCGGTCCTCGGCCCCCGACCCACCGAGACGAGGACGACGTCCACCTCGACGCTGTCCTCGCCGAATGGCACAACGACGGTCTCGCCGACCTTCGGTGCGTCGACACCGACACCAATGTGGAACTTCACGCCGCGCTTCTGCAACTGGCGCTGGAGCTGCTTCGACGCATCGGCGTCGGAGCCCGGGATGATCTGGTCCATGACCTCGAAGACATGCACCTCGGTCCCAACGTCAACGAGGAACGAGGCGAACTCGCATCCGATCACCCCTCCACCGACGATGGCCACCCGATTCGGGCGCTGCGGCCAATCGAGGGCATGATCGGAGCTGACGATCTTGTCCCCGTCGAAGTCGTAACCCGGCAAGGTGCGGGCATACGAGCCGCTGGCGAGGATGACTGCCCCGCCTTCGACCGTGCTCTTTCCTTCGTCCGTCTCGACCTCGACCTTGCCCGGCCCGGCGAGACGTCCGTAGCCGGTGATGACTTCGACACCCTTCTTCTTCAACAGCCCACCGAGACCGCGCACCAGGCCTTCGACGGTCTGGGTCTTGCGGGCTAGGGCCGCCTCCCAGTCCAGGGTGGGCTGCTCGGTCACGACCCCGAACTCGGCGGCGTGTGACACGGTGGAGAACACCTCGGCGACGTAGAGCCACTGCTTGGCGGGGATGCAGCCACGGATGAGACAGGTGCCTCCCGGACGCTCTTCGTCGATGAGTGCCACGGACAGTCCGAAGTTCTCTGCATACAGGGCGGCGGCGTAGCCGCCCGGCCCGCCGCCGACTATGACGATGTCGTGCAACCTGTGCCTTTCGGTGGAACTGCTGATCCGAGACTAGTTGTACCCGTGGTTACCCTCCCTGAACCCATGCAGACCCGTTGGCTCCTGATCGCAACGGCGGTTCTCGGCTTCGTGATCGTTGGGGCTGCGGCGATCTGGCTGTTGGTGGCTTTCACATGATCGATCGCATCGAGCTGAGCACGACGGACGGGGAGACGCTCGAAGCACGGTGGGACGCCCCAGAGAACCCGGCTGGAGCGGTGGTTTTCTGCCATCCCCACCCTCAACAGGGTGGGACGATGATGGCGCCGTTGATGGTCGCCGTGACCACGAGACTGGTGGAACGGGGCTTCTCGGTGTTGCGTTTCAACTTCCGGGGGATCGGTGCATCGACCGGGACACATGACCAGGGGAAGGCGGAAGTGCTCGATGTCGCCGCGGCGGTCGATGCCGCCCACGACACCGGGCTGGCCGTCCATCTCTCCGGGTGGTCGTTCGGTGCGGGCACGGCGCTGCGTTGGCTCGGCGGCCAGCAGGACCCAATCCCCTACGCCGGGATCGCACCGTCCCCGGAGGATCTTCCCGATGAGCTGCCCTCCGGCCCGAAGCGCATTGTGGTGGGGACACGCGATCAGGTTGTCGATATCGAGCTGATCCGGTCCTACGCCGAGCGACTTTCCATCGACCTGGTCCTCACCCCCGGCGATCACTTCTTCCATGGTCGGGGCAAGAAGATCGGGGACCTGGTGGCGCAGGGCTTCGAGCCTTCCTCAAACCTGGTCTGAGTCCGCGACTGGCCGGTATCCCCGGTTCATCGCCTCCACCGGTGTGTCAGGAGCGAAAACCTGAACCATGTCCGTGCCGACCAGACCCTCTTCCGCGACTCGGCCGGAAAGCTCGGCGAACTGGTTGTCGTCGTCGCAGTCGTAGAACCGCATGGTGTCCCTCACCCCGACAAAACGGTAGGAATCGAATCGGGAGAGACGGCTCATCTCTCCCCCCGCAGGCCGGGAGGATGGATCATTCCTCCTCCTCCGGGTCCCCCCGACCCGTCCTCACCTCGGCCCCACAGTTGGGGCAGGTGGCGACGGCGATGTCCCCGACGATGAAGGTGAAGTCGCAATCGGGGCACTGGATGCGGGGAAGTGGCGCCGGGGGCGGTGGAGGTGGCGGTGGCTGGCCGGCGCCGGCACCGGCGCCGGGGGCGGTGGGATACCCGCCCATTTCCGACGGCGCGCCGCCCGCCGACTCGCGCACGACATTCACGGACCCGCAATTTGGGCAGGCAAAACGCCCTGGTCCCGGGACCTCGAACTGGGTCCGGCAGGCACCGCAACGCACCATCATTCGTCCTCACCTCCATCGGGGTCGACCATCTCGCCTACGGCGCCGATGCGATACAGGTAATCGGCTTCGAGACGGAGGACATCTTCAACGTCGTCGTGAGAGTAGGACACACCGTGCTTGGTGGCGATCTGCTCGGATATGTACTCGATCGACGCCTCGTGGCCACCGGCGATCGTCTCCACCGGGTTTTTCCGATCATCCTGGGCGAGGCCCTGGAGGTAGAACACCTCCCATTCCAGGATCCTTCGAATGTCACCCCGGCTCAGCCGGTCATTGCCCTCGGACTGGAGGCCGGTCTCGACGTGCTTCACGGCATCCTCGACGACGTACTCCAGCGGCTCGTAACTGGGTCGTCGGCGCGCCTCCTGCCAGACGACGAGGGCCATGATCACGAGAAACACGCCTGCGAGAAGGGCCACGAGGGCCAACACCGATGCTGACACGGTGAGGAAGGTACCCGGGTCGGGTTAGAAGGCCTCCACCGGAAGGCTCATCACGGACCCGTCCTCGGTCTCGGCAGCGGAGCGCCGGGCGGCGATCTCCGGTGCGGCCAGATCGAGGAACCACCGAGCCGAGGCGACCTTGCCTCGATAGAAGGGATCGGCCTCGACCTTGGGGTAGGCGATCTCGGCATGCCGCAGCAACTGCCAGGCGATGACCAGCTCGGCCGTAGAGGCGAGCAGCGCGTTCGTGTGCAGGCCAACCTTGTAGATCTCCTCCGACCTGCCGGCGACCGAGGCCATCAGGTGCTCGACCATCGCCCCCAAGTGGCCCTGGAGGTCGTCGAGCATCGTGCCGAGACGCTCCCGCTCGCTCGCGATCGGATCGCCATCGGCCCCGCCCTTGACGAACTCGGTGATCTCGGCAACGAGGGCGGCAATCGTGGCGCCCTGGTCCCGGGCGATCTTGCGGAAGAAGAAATCGAGGGACTGGATCCCCGTGGTTCCCTCGTAGATCGTGTCGATCTTGGTGTCCCGGATGTATTGCTCCAATGGATAGTCCTGGGTGAACCCGGAACCGCCGAACACCTGGAGGGCGTCGGCCAGCTGCTCGTAGGCCTTTTCCGATGAGTAACCCTTGACCAGCGGAAGCAGCAGCTCCGACCGACGCACCCAGTGGTCGTCGTCGGGGTGCAATCGGGCCTGATCCTGGACCCAGGCGGTGTACATGACCAGGGCACGAAGGCCCTCGGAGTAGGCCTTCAGGTTCATCAGCATGCGTCGCACGTCGGGGTGATCGACGATCGGGACCCGTGGCGCTGTCTTGTCGGTGGCAAGGGTCAGGTCCGCACCCTGGCGACGCTCCTTGGCGTACTCGAGAGCATTGAGATAGCCGGTGCTCAACGTCCCCATCGACTTGGCGCCGATCATCATCCGGGCACCCTCGATGACCCGGAACATCTGCCGGATCCCGTCGTGCTTGTCGCCGACCAACCAGCCGATCGCCGGCTCGTCGGCCCCGAAGGTCATCTCGCAAGTCGTCGAGCCCTTCAAACCCATCTTCTTCTCGATGTTGGTGGCGACGACCCCGTTACGGGGACCAAGCGATCCATCCTCGTTCACCAGGAACTTCGGCACCACGAAAAGGGAAAGACCTTTCGTCCCGGGCACCGAGCCATCGGGGCGGGCGAGGACGAGGTGGATGATGTTTTCGGAGGCATCGTGCTCCCCGCCGGTGATGAACCTCTTCACACCCTCGATGTGCCAGGTGCCGTCGCCCATGTCGATGGCCTTGGTCGCCGCCGAGCCCACGTCCGATCCTGCGTCCGGCTCGGTGAGAATCATCGACCCGGACCATTGCTTGTCGAGCCAGAGACGGGCGAGGTCCTTCTGCTCGTCGTTGCCCTCCTCGAAGAGAACAGTGGCGAAGAGGGCCCCACCGGAGTACCAGGACACAGTGGTGTTGGCCGCCAACTGCATCTCCTGGGTGGCCCAGGCGAGACTCGGCGGGACGGGCATGCCGCCCATGTCGGCGGGAACGGCGAAACGATCCCAGCCGCCCTCTTTGTAGGCGCGCACTCCGGCCTTGACCGAATCGGGCAGGTGCACCTCGCCGTTCTCGAGCACGAGCGGGATGCGGTCCTGATCTACGTAGGAGGCGGCGAAATCCTCGCGGGCGAGCCGTTCGATCTCGACGAGGATGTCACGGGCCGTTGCCTCGTCGATGTCGGGCCATGGCCCGCTGCCCAGATAGTCCTGTATCCGGTTGACCTCGAAGAGATTGAACTCGAGGTCCCGGAGATTCGACCTGTAGTGGCTCGCCATGTCCCCTTCCTGATCTTTGAGTGTTTACTCTAATTTGAATCAACGCTCAAATAAAGGGGCAAGTTCCCCGAAGGCCGGGATCAGATGAGAAGGGCTGCGATGAGGGTTCCCACCATCGCGATCAGCCCGGCCGATAGGGTCAGAAAGAAGCGGTCGAGACGCTCCTCGATGCGGTCGAGACGATCATCGATCCGGTCGAATCGGGCATCCATGCCGTCAAAACGAGTCTCTAGCCGCCGGATGTCGTCCTTGGTGGCTACCTCGATCGTCTCGTATGCCGGTAGGTAGGTCATGAGGGTGTCCGCCCGCTCGGTGCCGAGCAGTTCGTCCAGCCCATTGTAGAGATCGCGGCGACGGGCCTCGGAAACGGCCATGCTTTCGAGCATGCCCGATCCGGGGTCGGCGAACAAGGAGGTCGCTTCCCAGATTCGCGGTCTACCGTTTCTCCGATGCGCTACAAGGCTGGGTTGGAGACGCGGGAGAGGATCCTCGACGCCACCCGATCGCTGGTTGCCGAGAACGGGCTGGACGGGACCACCATCAAGGCCATCTGTGAGCAGGCCGGCGTCCTCCCCGGCTCCTTCTACAACCTCTTCGCCTCGAAGGAACAGGCCATCGTCACAGTCGTCCGTGAGGCAATCGACGCCGTCGACCCAGATCCGGCGCATCAGGGCACCGACACACTGGACGAATTGGTCGGTGCCTACGTTCGGTTTCTCGAGGAATCGCCGGACCTTTCCCGGGTCTACATCCGTATCGGGGTCTCCGGAGCCGGGTCCAACCCTGAGCTGAGCGGCCGAATGGTCCGACACCATCAGGCCCGAGTGGCCCGCTTCGCCGCAGCCATGAAACGACAGAGCCCCGAACTGTCCGAGACTCTGGCCGAAAGACGCTCCGAGACCCTGGTCCTGGCCCTGAACGGCATCGCCCTCCATCGGATAATCGACCCGGACTTCGACGTCGCCTGGCACGCCAGGGCACTACTCGAGGACGCAGCGGCAGTTTCCTGACCTGCGGACGGCGCCGATAGGCTCAGAACATGGACCTCGCCGTTCAGACCCGTGGCGACTGGGAGCTGATCCTGGCCGCGGCGCGCTGGGCGGAGGATCGAGGGCTCGTCGCCATCGCCTTGCCCGATCACTATTTGGAGCGGGGCGACGAGACCGACCGGCCCGCCTACGACCACCTGGTCCACCTGGCAGCCCTGGCCCGGGAGACGACCAAGATCGAACTGGTCTCACTCCTCTCCCCCGTGACGTTCCGTCATCCGGCGGTGTACTACAAGATGGGCGTGACGCTCGATGAGGTCTCGGCGGGCCGTTTCACCATGGGCATCGGGACAGGGTGGCTCGACGAGGAGTTCACATTGTTCGGTCTCCCCTATCCGGACCGAGGCACCCGTTTCGAGATGCTCGACGAATGCCTGGCCTACCTCACGGCCGCGCTCTCCCCGGGCACTGCGGGCTTCGATGGCGAGCACTACCAATTGTCTCAGTTCGACCCACAGCCTCATCCCCGAAACCTGAGGCTTCTGGTCGGAGGTGGTGGGAGCAAGACGACGCCGACCCTGGCCGGGCGGTATGCCGACGAGTTCAACATCTACGCCTGCACCCCGGAGCAATACGCGGGCAGACGCGAGCTCGCCGAGAAGACGGCAGCCGAGGCGGGGCGTGATCCCGGCTCGATCTTGTTCTCGACGGCATGTCCCGCCGTGGCTGCCCGGAAGGAATCCGACTATCGGCGTTTGCTGGGCATGCTTGCCGATCGGACAGGGTCGACACCAGAGCACATCGAGCAGATCTACGAGGAGCGGGGCTATCCCCATGGCTCGGGCTCGAAGGCGGCCGAGATGCTGTCCGCTCTCGAGGAGGCCGGCTGCCGGCGTTTCTACCCACAAATGTTCCTTCGGAATCCTGAGGATTTCGACATCATCCTCGACGCCTACCGGCCCTGATCGTGCCCAGCGTCGCAATCCTTGGAACCGGGCTCATCGGTGCATCGGTCGGACTCGCCCTCCGGGAGCAGGGTTGGGGATCGGTCGGCTGGGATCCCTCGCCGATGGCCCTGGAACTGTCTTCGGCGCGGCACGCCACAGACATCGCAGGCTCTGTGGCCGACGCAGTCGATGGAGCCGACCTGGTGGTCCTCGCCGGACCACTCCACGCCAACCTCGAGACCCTCGCAGGCCTCGAGACCGCAGCGCTGGTCACCGATGTCACCAGCGTGAAGGTGCCCATGCTGGGTGCTGCCCGCAATGGCGTCCGTTTCGTAGGCAGTCACCCCATGGCAGGGCGCGAGCATGCCGGGCCCGAGGCGGCGTCCGCCGCTCTGTTCCGCGGCGCACCGTGGGTGATCTGTGACGACGGCGCTTCGGTTGAGGACGTCGAGCGGATGAGCACGATCGTTGGATCCACCGGAGCCAATCCGATCGTGATGTCGGCACGACGCCACGACGAAGTTGTTGCCGCGGTCTCCCACCTCCCCTATCTGCTGGCGGTGACGCTGGTCAACACCATCTCGCGCAAGCCCGACGCGGTCGACCTGGTGTCGGGCAGCTTTCGCGACCTGACCCGGGTGGCATCGGCCGAATCGTCGTGGTGGCCCGAGGTCCTCACCTCGAACTCCGAATCGGTGACCTCGGCCATCGACGATCTCGTGGCCAGCCTCGAGGACCTCAGGTCACGGGTCGTCTCGGGCGACCTGGATGGTCTGGCCGAGCAGTTGGAGGATGCCAGAGCGCGACGTGGAGCCATGGCCCCACCGGTGGCGATGGTCCAGGTGATTCTGCAGGACCGACCGGGTGAGATCGCAGCCGTCGGCCACGCCCTTCAGACCAGCAAGGTGGATGTGCGGGACCTCCAGCTCAGACACGCCGTCCACGGTGGTGGCGGCATCCTCAGCCTCTCCGTCCGGCCCGGGGAAGCCGAGACGCTGAAAGCGGCCCTGGTCAAAGAGGGATTCACCATCGAGGTCGAGGACTAGCGGTGCGCTTTTCCATCATGACCGAGCCCCAGATGGGTGGCACCTACGACGAGTTGTTGCGGGCGGCGCGCCTCGCCGAATCGGAAGGCCTCTACTCTTTCGCCCGTTCCGATCATCTCGCCTGGAGCCCCGAGCCCCCACTGGAGGCGACCGACGCCTTCGCCACCATGGGTGGTCTGGCCCGGGACACAGACACGGTGCGGCTCTGCGTCCTCGTCACACCGATCACGTTCCGTCACCCGGCCATCATCGCCAAGAACGCGGTGACCATCGATCAGATGTCAGGCGGGAGGTTCGATCTCGGTGTCGGGACAGGCTGGAACGACTTCGAGCACGACGCCCTGGGAATCCCATTCCCCGAGGATTCGGAGAGATGGGCTCGCTTCGAGGATGCTCTCAGCTATCTGGAGGCGGCGTTCGGCGAAGGGCACGGCACACACAACGGCCCGTTCTACAGCCTCGATCTCGACGTGCGTCCCAAGCCCGCGGGCATACGTCTGATCGTGGGCGGCAGCGGCCCCAGACGCACCCCGACCCTGGCCGGGACCAGGGCCGACGAATACAACGTCTTCATTTGCCCGGTCGACGAGGCGAGGGAGAAGATCCAGGTCATGCGTGAGGCGGCCGGTGATCGCGTGGTCGAGGCCACCATGATGGGCCCGGTGACGGTCGCCGCGACCGAAGCCGAGCTGGCCGACCTGGTCTCGGCGGCGGCCGGGCGCCGCAACATCACGCACGATGAGTTGATTAGTCGATGGCACAAGTCGGGAAAGCTGTTTGGCACCCCGCCACAGTTGAGGGAGAAGATCACAGCGCTCGAGGAGGCCGGGGTCGAGCGGTTGTATCTCCAGTGGCTGGATCTCACCGACTACGACGGTCTGGCCCGCATGGTCGAGCTGGTGCGGGCTTGAGCGAGCTCCCCGAGGCGAGTCGACGCTTGGCCTCATCCTTGGACGGATTCGAAATGGAAACCCGCGTGTTCCCCGAGGGCACGAAGACCGCGGAGGATGCGGCGAGAGCCATCGGGTGCCCCGTCGTCGGCGATCGTCAAGTCGCTGGTGTTCGTCTTGATCGGTCCCGATGCCTCCGAAGAACCGGTGGTTGCCCTGATCCCCGGTGACCTGCGTCTCGACACCGTGAAGCTGGCGGATGTGGCCGGCTCCACCGGCTCGAGACGGGCAACACTCGAGGAAGCCCGCTCCGCTACCGGCTACGCCGCCGGGGGCACTCCCCCATTCGGCCACGCCACCTCGCTTCGTGTCTTCGCCGACAACCGCCTCCGACGCAACGACCCGGTGTGGGCCGCCGCCGGCACCCCGACCACCGTGTTCCCCATCTCGATCGCCGACCTCGACCGTCTCGCCAAGCCGGTCTGGGAGGATCTGAGCGAGTGATCTTTCGTGCATTTCCCCTACGGGAATAGTGCAAATACCATTGTGGGTGTGAGCGAGACCACTCCCCTCCTTCAGATCGAGGGACTGCGCGCCGGTGTAGGTGACATCGAGATCCTCAAAGGGGTGGACCTGACCGTCGACGAGGGCGAGATTCACGCACTCATGGGCCCCAACGGGTCGGGGAAGTCGACTCTCGCCAATGTCCTGATGGGACATCCCGTCTACCGGGTCACTGCCGGGCGAATCTTGTACAAGGGTGAGGACATGACCGCGGTCAGTGCCAGTCGGAGGGGCGCCGCCGGGATGTTCCTCGCCTTCCAACACCCCGAGTCCATTCCCGGGGTGTCGGTGATCCAGTTCCTCCGTCAGGCCCTGTCCAATCGCACCGGTGTCGACCTGACTGTCCTCGAGCTGCGGCTCAAGGTGATGGACGCCATGAAGGAGCTCGGCATGGAGAGTTCCTTCGCCGATCGCTATCTCAACGAGGGATTCTCCGGAGGAGAGCGGAAACGCAACGAGGTCCTCCAGATGGCGGTGCTGAAGCCCGACCTCGCCATCATGGACGAGACCGACTCCGGGCTCGACATCGACGCCCTTCAAACGGTCGCCGACGGAGTCAACAAGCTCACCGGCCCCGACCGTGGGTTTCTCATCATCACCCACTACCAGCGCCTCCTCGACTACGTGACCCCTGACCGGGTTCACATCTTCATGGACGGCCGGGTACTGGAGAGCGGCGGTCCCGAGCTTGCAGGCCGGCTCGAACAAGAGGGATACGATTCGTTCCGGACGGTGTTGACCTAGACGTGACAGACCTCTCGCATCTGAAAGCCGACTTCCCGGTCCTCGCCAATGGGGTCCACTTCCTCGACTCAGGTGCGTCGTCACAGAAGCCGATTCCCGTGCTGGAGGCAATGGATCGCTTCGCCCGCACCTCCTACGCCAATGTCCACCGTGGTGCTTACAAGCTCTCCGTGGCCTCGACCGACGCCTACGAGGCGGCCCGGGAACGGGTCGCCGGCTTCATCGGCGCTACCGACCCGAGAGAGGTCGTGTTCACCCGGGGAGCAACCACCGCACTCAACACCGTTGCCTTCGGCTGGGGGTTGGAGCATCTCGGGCCGGGTGATCGAATCCTCAGCACAGAGATCGAGCACCACGCCAATCTCGTGCCCTGGCAGATGGTGGCCAAGCGGACCGGCGCCACCCTCGACCACATCCCGATGACCGATGATTTCAGACTGGATCTCGCCGCCTACGAGGACAAGCTCGGGCCCGACGTCAAGATCGTGGCGGTGACCGGGATGTCGAACGTCCTCGGGATCCTGCCCCCGGTCCGGTTCATCTCCGACCTTGCCCATCGCCATGGCGCTCGCGTCGTCGTCGACGCCGCTCAACTAGTCCCGCACTCGTCGGTCGACGTCGAAGCTCTCGGGGCCGACTTCATCGCGTTCTCCTCCCACAAGATGCTGGGTCCCACCGGGATCGGCGTTCTATGGGGCCGGATGGAGGCACTCGAGGAGACCGAGCCGTTCGAAGGCGGCGGTGAGATGATCTCGGACGTCACTCTCCACGACGCGACATGGGCTGAGATCCCACATCGCTTCGAGGCGGGAACTCCTCCGATCATCGAGGCCGTCGGCCTCCACGCCGCGGTCGACTATCTCGAGTCGATCGGGATGGACCAGGTGCTGGCCCACGACCTGGAGCTCACCGAGGTCGCACTCGACCGCCTCAGCGACGTCCCCGGCCTGCAGATACAGGGGCCGACCAACCTCGAAGACAGGGGTGGAGTGATCTCGATGTCCATGGACGGGGTTCACGCGCACGACCTGGCCACCATCCTCGACGAAGGGGGGGTTGCGGTCCGCTCCGGACACCACTGCGCCAAGCCCCTGATGCGTCGTCTCGGGGTGGCGGCGACAGCCCGGGCCAGCTTCTACGTCTACAACACCGAGGAGGACATCGACGCTTTGATCGGTGGCCTCCGAAGGGCCGGCGAGCTGTTCGGGGTCGGATCGTGAGTCTGGAGGACCTCTATCGGGAGGTGATCCTGGACCACTACCGCAGCCCCCGGAACAAGGGACACCTGGAGAACCCCGACGCCAGAGCCGAGGGAGTCAACCCGCTTGTGTGGTGACGAGCTGACGATCGAGCTCAACTTCGAAGACGACAAGGTCTCCGAGGTGGCGATCGACGGGCAGGGTTGCTCGATCAGCCAGTCATCGGCGTCGATGATGACCGAGGCGATCAAGGGCAAGACCCGGGCGGAGATCGAGACCCTCACCCAGCAATTCCGCGACATGATGTCCCTGGACGGGGAGGTCGAGATCGAGCTCGACCCTGATCGCCCCGGCGCCGTGCTCGGCGACCTCGAGTCTCTCCAAGGTGTGCGCAAGTACCCGGTCCGCATCAAATGCGCCAGCCTCGGCTGGAATGTCCTGCTCGAGGCTCTCTCCTCGTAATTGGGACGCACACAGGTCACATGCGGCACTGTGGCTCCCAATTTCCACAGTGACTCACTCGAAGTCGGTCAGGACCTCTTCGAGACGCTCACCCACCGAGTTGAGGCGTTCACGGCAGAACGCCAGCAGATCCGAGGCCCGTTGCACGTCGGCGAGCAGGGTGTCGACGTCGACCTCGTCATCGCGCAGGCGGGCATGGATGGCTCGCAGCTCATCCAGCGCCTCTCGATAGGTCTGCTGCGAGTCGGTCATCGCTCGTCCACCACCATCGCCACCGAGCCATCGGCCAATCTCACTGCCACCCGATCACCGGCGCCCAATTCGCCGGCGCTCCGCACCACAGATCCGTCCGGCCTGGTGACGAGGGCGAATCCCCGTCTCAGGGTCGGCTCGACACCGATGGCGGCGAACATCTCGGCGAAAACGGACAGATGGTCCCGGTGTCTCTGCAGCCCTGTTCGGGACCCTTCGATCACGCCCTGCTCCAGCATGTCGATGTGATCCATCTGCCGCCGCAGCACGCTGCGGGTGCCGGCGAGTTGTGAGGCCGAGTGGTCGAGGCGGATCACGGCACCATTCCAGGCCGAACGGGCGGCATCCCGAATCGTGTGCCGCGCGGTGTCGAGTCTTCCCGCGTAATCGGCCACCCGGGCCACGATCCACTCCGCGGCCGCCGTCGGCGTCTTCAGCGATACAGCGGCTGCCTCATCCGCAACGGTTCGGTCTGTCTCGTGGCCGATCCCGGTTAGAACCGGCACTGGCATCGCGGCCACGGCCCTACCGAGATCCTCGGCGTCGAACGCGGCCAGATCGAGCTTCGACCCTCCGCCGCGGACCACTGCCACGACGTCGACATCCTCGGTCCCCAGCCGTCTGAGGGCCTGGACCACGTTCGACACGGCCCTGTCACCTTGCATCGCCGCCTGCACCGTCCGGACCGAGAACCGATAGCCGGGACGCCGAAGCTGATCGAGGAAGTCGGCATGGGCGGCCGATCCGCGACTCGTCACCAGCCCGATCCGCAGTGGCACCATCGGGAGTTCGAGCCGGCCGTTGGCGGCGAGCGATCCGTCGCTCGCGAGACGTCGAAGCACCTCGTCACGATCCAGGGCAAGACGGCCGGCGGTGAACGAAGGGTCGACCTCGAGAAGGCTCAACTGGATGTGGCCCCGGTTGTGACGAACCCCGACAGTCGCCCGGACCCGAACCTCGATGCCGCTTCGAAGCCCGCCAACTCCCGCCGATTCCAAAGCGTGGGTGACGGTCATCATCATTCGTCCCGAGGCGGCGACTTCGATGGTGTTGTCGGGCTGCTCGGGATCGACCAACCGGAAGAAGGCAGCGCCACGGCTCGTGCGTTGAAACCCCGACACCTCGCCTCGCACCCACACCGGCCCGGGAACCGCTGTTCCCACCGCCGCGTCGAGGGTGTCCAACAATCCGGCGACGGTGAGTGTGGCCTCGGCCACGTCAGCTGATCCCGCCCTCGGTCATCTTCTTCAGATCGAGAGCGGAGTCCAGCTCTTCGGCGGTCATCAACCCGGCCTCGAGCACCAGCTCACGAATCGATCGGCCTGTGGCCGCCGCTTCCTTGACGATCCGGGCCCCGTTGTCGTAACCGATGTGCGGGTTGAGAGCGGTGACCACGACGGCATTTCGCTCGAGGAGCTCGCGAACCCGCTCGGTGTTGGCCTCGATGCCATCGACACACCTGGTGGCGAAGGTCGTGGACGCCGCGGCGAGGAGGCCGATCGACTCGAGAAGGTTGTGAGCCATGACCGGCATCATCACGTTTAGCTCGAAGTTCCCGTTGGCCCCGCTCCAGGTGATCGTTGCGTCGTTACCGACCACCTGAGCCGCGACCTGCATCATCATCTCGGACATGACCGGGTTGACCTTGCCCGGCATGATCGAGGATCCGGGCTGCAGCTCAGGGATCCTGATCTCGGCGATCCCCGAAGTCGGCCCGGATCCGAGAAAGCGGATGTCATTGGCGATCTTGAAGAGTGACGCGGCGATCGTCTTGAGGACCCCCGAGGCCATCACCACGGCGTCCTTCGATCCCTGCGCTTCGAAATGGTCTCCCGGCCTCGGTGAACGCGAACCCTGTGCGCTCGGCCATCAACCCGATGACCGCGGCGGCGAAACCGGATGGTGCGTTGATCCCGGTCCCGACGGCGGTTCCGCCCAGCGCCAGTTCCTCCAACTCTGGCAGCACTTTTTCCAAACGATCGATCCCCTTTCGGACCTGAGCCGCCCATCCGCCGAACTCCTGGCCCAGAGTGACCGGGGTGGCGTCCATGAGGTGAGTCCGCCCGGATTTCACGACGTCTTCGAACTCGGCGGCCTTGGCCTCCAGCGAGCCGGCGAGTCCGGTGAGAGCAGGCGTCAGGTCCTCTCTGATGGCCGCAACGGCTGCAACATGGATTGCGGTGGGAATGACGTCGTTCGATGACTGGCCGAAATTCACATCGTCATTCGGATGAACCAAACGTGATCCGGTCTCTCCGCCCAGGATCTCGGTCGCTCTTCCCGCGATGACTTCGTTGGCGTTGGTGTTGGTCGAGGTGCCGGACCCGGTCTGGAAGATATCGAGCACGAACTGCTGATCGTGTCGGCCGTCCATCACCTCGTCGGCCGCCACCCTGATGGCGTCCGCCTTGTCCTCGTCGAGATGGCTCTGTCGCTCTGCCACTTCGGCTGCGGAGCCTTTGATCAGCCCGAGCGCCCAGATGAATTTCCTCCCGAAACGGTGCTGGGAGATCGGGAAGTTCTCCACGGCCCGCTGGGTGGAGGCGCCGTAGTAGGCATCTGCCGGGACCTGCACATCACCCATCGAGTCGCTCTCGACCCTGAACTCCACTCAATTCTCCTTTCGGCAAGGACGGTAGTGGGCCACGGCAATCGTCACCCGAGGAGACCACGGCCGTCTGAATACACAGTGTCGAGACGTTCACGCAGGTCGCCGTCATGGTCCACCGCTTCGGCGGCGACCAGCAGCAGATCGACCAGACCGTGGAAGTCGTCCAGCGAAACCTCCTCCAACATGGGCCGAGCCTTCCCGGTACCGGCTTCGACTTCGTCGAGATTGCCCATGTTGTGATAGTTGCCGAGCGGGAGACAAAGCCCGGTGGCGACATAGCCGTAGACCCCGAATGCCGTGGCCTCACAGGCGCCTCCCACCATCAGTTTGCGCTGATGCCGCAGCCCGGTCCCGGCGACAGCCCGGCTGATCCGATTGGTGAGCTCCTGATCGAACACGGTGACGGCGTCACCCACGCGGATCACAGGCCCGTCTCCCAGCGGGGCTTCGGCGGATGCCCGCGACGTCTCGATTGATAGAAGACGGGCATCGGCGGGGATGCTCCCGGTGACCGCGGCATGGATGGCGCCGACAAAGCCCATCTCCTCGGCGCGGGTGAGGAGGACGCCGAGATGGGCGAGATCCGCCCTTCCCCTGGCCCGATCCAGGGCTGCCAGCGCCGCGGCGCAGCCGGCCAGATCGTCGCAAGCCGGCGCCATCAGACGACCTGCTCGCGGTCTCGGGGATAGCGACATGCCAGCGGGCGATGTCCCCTGGCTCAGGGATGGTCCCCTTCACCTCGATCACACCGATCCGTCTCAGTGGGTCGTATGAGGCCACGCGCCCACCCGTCGCCGGACCGGTGACGAAATCGACCCGTGCCTTGGCGAAGTACTCCGGTCTGACCCCACCCCGGAACTGGAAGGCTGCCGTCCGACCTGAGACACCCGTGATAACGAAAGCGGGATGATCCATGTGGGCCACGGCAAGGACCGGATCCCGTCGCTTCCTTCCCTTCCTGGTGATGAGGAGGTTGCCGCCCGAATCCTCGATCAACCTCAGATCGGGACGGCGATTCACCCAATTCTTGACCCATGAGACGACCAGGTCTTCACGCCCCGAGGCGGTGGGAAGGTTGGTCAGCGCACCCAGCCACTTCTCGGCAGCCGTCCGCGATGCCATCAGAATGGGAGATTCACACGTCGAAGGGGGTGTCGGTGAAGAAGTCCGCCGGTCGTCGGGCCGGTTCGCTGCTGGTCTCGATCAATCCCAGACGCTCCCGGATCGCTTTGTAACCACCCGCTTCGAGCTCTTCGGCAAGCTCGGCGCCGCCGGAGTCGACGATGCGACCTCCGATCATCACGTGGATCCGGTCCGGCCTTACGAAGCGGAGGATCCGGTTGTAGTGGGTGATCATCAGCACCCCGAGATCGGGAGAGCGCATCTCCTCCACCGCCTGGGCCACTTGTTTCACTGCATCGATGTCGAGACCGGAGTCGATCTCGTCGAGGAGGGCGACCCGCGGACTGAGCACAGCCATCTGGAAGATCTCAGACCGCTTCATCTCTCCACCCGAGAGGTCGTTGTTGACGGCCCGATCGAGGAATCGGGTCACGTCGAATCGAGCGGCCTCCCTGTCGATACGCTCCCTCGCCTCGGCCTCGGAGATCCCGCGCTCCTCCGCCGCTTCGAGGAGGAACTCCCGGAGGGCGACCCCGGGGACCTCGGTCGGGTACTGGAAGCTCTGCAGGAGACCCAGTCGAGCCCGCTCGTCCACGTCGAGGGACAACAGCTCGTTGCCCTCGAGGAAAGCTTCGCCGGACACCACGTAGCCGGCCTTGCCGGTCAGGACGTGACAGAGAGTGGACTTGCCCGAGCCGTTGGGGCCCATCAGAGCGTGCACTTCGCCGAAGGGGACCACCAGGTCGAGATCTTCCAGGATCTGCTTCCCATCGACTCCTGCCGAAAGACCACGGACGTCGAGCGCTGTGGTCATGATTCCTCCCAGAGGAGATAGACGACGCCGTCTTCGATGGCCACCTCGTAAGTCGGCACTGGCCTGGTAGCCGGCAACGCCAAGGGCTTGCCGGTGCGAAGGTCGAACGCGGAGCCGTGCCGCGGGCATTCCACTTCGTAGTCGAAGACTTCGCCTTCGGCGAGAGACGCCTCGGCGTGCGAGCAACGGTCTCCGACGGCAAACACCTCGTCGCCGATCCGGAACATCGCAATCCGATCGTCACCCAGCGTGACGCGGATGCCGCGGTCGCGAGGCAATGTGTCGACGGCGCCGATCTCGACCTTCATGCGACCCGACCCTCCTCCTGGGCAGTCACGAACCGTCGGAACACCTCATCGGAAACCGGCTCCCCGAGACCTTCGATGGGCAACCGATCGATCACCTGCTGGAAGAACCCGCGGATCAAGAGTCTCTCGGCTCGTACCCGGGTCAGACCCCGGCTCATCAGGTAGTACAGGTGCTCGGACTCCAGCGGTCCCACCGACGAGGCATGGCCACAGATCACGTCGTTGCAGAGGATCTCGAGGTTGGGCACGGAGTGCGCCTTGGCGTTCTCCGAGAGCACGAGGTTCCGATTGGTCTCGAACGTCGAAGTGCGGGCGGCGTCTTTCTCTATTCGCAGGAGGCCTGTGAAAACACTCTGGGCGTCATCCTCGACTGCGCCCTTGAGAAATACGTCGGATGTGGTGCTGCGGCCCTGATGATCGATCAGCATCCTGTAGTCGAGCGTCTGGTCGCCTTCTCCGAAATAGAGACCGACCACCTCCGACGAGGAACCGTCCCCGACCAGGCTGACCCCGAGATCGAGTCGGCCCAACTTGGCGCCCAAACCCACCTCTCCTATGCGGGACGTGGAGTCGCGGCCCAACACCGCCCGTTGATGCACGACGTTGGACGCGGCGTGGTCGAGGCCCTGGACCGAGACGAAACGCAAACGTCCACTGTTCCCCACTTCGAGGTCGATCCTGGGGACGAGCAGAAGTCGGGCGCCATCGGCCGACCGGTAGTCCACGAGGACGCTGGCTTCAGCGTTTTCGCCGACCACGACCTGCAGATGCGGGAATGAAGCCGTCCCGTCGGTGGTGGCCTGAATCTCGACCACCAATGGCCTCTCCATGACCGTGTTTGCCGGCACCTCCACCCGGGCGCCGTCCGTGGAGAAGGCTGCATGGGCTGCGGCCAGCTTGTTGTGGTCGGTCGGCACCATCCCGGTGAAACCCGGATCGTCGTCGAGCTCGGAGAAGCGGTGGACAACGGCGACGTCGGAGTGATGCGTCACGACCTGGCCGTCGACGATCAAGACACGCCCGGAACGCTCCGGGAGAGATGTGACGAACGGGCCTGGCTCGAGCTCCGGGCCCGGAGCAGCAACCGGCTGGAGGTCGGAGAAGCTGTGGTCGAACTCGACGTATCGCCAGTCTTCCTCGGCTCCGGTGGGCTCCTCGAGGGCAGCGAAGACCTCGTACGCCGCCTCCATCTGGGATCGTCTCCAGCCTGGGGCGGAGGCTGTGATCTGGGCCAGATTTTCTCGGTCGAACGCGGTCAAATACTGCTCCGGAAGGGACCTGAGAATGGTATTTCACCTATGCCCATAGTGCGAATTCTCCTCCCCCAGGAGCGAAGCGACGTTGGGGGAGGTGGCCCGAAGGGCCGGAGGGGGTCCTTACTCCGCTTGGAGGGCGTCGACGGTGACATTGGATGCTGCATTCCACAGCATCCAGCCGAGGCCGTACTGCTCCGCCACCTCGATCTGGGCCCGAACCTGATCCGGGGTGTATCCGAAGTCCTGCAGCCAGGGACGAACCACCACGTTCCTCGACAACCGGTCCATCCCGTCCTGGATGGCGTTGGTGACCATTGGACCGGGATGGTCGTTAGGCGTCTCGAAGTCATACCAACCCGACGTGTAGTGGGACGGGTACACCATTGGAGAAGCGACATCGACAACCTGGGTGACCTGCTCCCAGTTTTGGCCGATCCCCCCATCATCGGCGGCGGCGGTGGTAAAACCGAACACATCGGCGCCGACAGCGCAACCCATCGGGTGGAGCAGGGCGACCGCCTCCTCCAGAAAGCCAATGATGGTCGCCGTCCTCGTCTCGAGGCTCACCCCTTGGTCGAATGTGGTCGATTCCGTTCGCTTATCGGGGAAGCGGATGTAATCGAACTGCACTTCGTCCACACCCATGGAACATGCCTCCTGGGCGATCGCCAGCCCGTATGCCCGGGCCTCTGGGTCGGTCGGGTCGAGGAAGTACTGCCCGTTGGACTCATACGGCTGGTTCGTCGCACTGTCCCAGACCGACATCTCAGGCTTGGCCACAGCCGCGGTCGGGTCGTTGAAGACGACGATCCGACCGATGAGGTACAGGTCCTCCTGGTCCGCCCGGGCTGCAACAGCGCTCAGGTCGTACACCCCCCGGATCGCCTCGACCTCGGCCGCGGTGGGGTCGGCGCTGTTGTACCAGACCAGCCCGGTCTCGTCCTTGAGGTCGAGCATCAGGGCATTTAGCTCGGTGGTGTGCGCCATTTCGAAGAAGCGATCGATGTCCTCGCCGGCAGCCTCACCTGCGATGTGGACGGCGCGGGCAACGAACGGCTCGATCTCGACCACGGATTCCCCGGCTCCACCGTCCCATTCGAAAGACGTGGGAATCCAGGCAGGTCGGGAGACCGCAACCGAGCCCGGCTCCGCTCCACGGAGGCTGATCTTCCCTTCGGCATCGGTGGTACCCGAAGCTGGGCCTGCCACGACCACGGCCGACTCAACCGGCGTGCCTGCCGGATCGAGAACCCGGCCGCGGAGAATCCGCGCATTGAGCACCACCTCGAAAACCTCGTCGGGGCGCTCTGCGATCGTCACTGTCTTTGGGACGTGCCCGGCCGCACTCACCTCGAGGACCGTGGACGACCGATTCCATTCGACCTCGATGGTCCCGTCCTCGGAGCTGGTCCCCACCTGACTCTCGTTGATATCCACCGACGCCGCCGCTATCGGTGCCCCAGCGTCGTCGAGCACCCTGAGGGTGTAGGGGGTTTCACGTCCGAGCAGCGACCAGCCTGCCCACAATGCCCAAACGATGGTGAGCGCCACCAGCAATCGAAACTGGGAACGACGCGCCACTGAGCGACCGAGATTACTTGTTCACCGGGTGTTAAACAGAAAACCGTTTGCCAGATTCAGCCAGGAGCGTTAGTTTTCCACAGGGCTTGACAGGAAGGGTCGGAATTTGGGGAAGGCCATAAGGGCCAAAGACGCCAGACCCGAGCGGGGCTCGAGTCCCGCCGACACCGTCGGCCTGTATCTCGACGAAGTCTCGGCCCATCTCCTCCTCACCGCCGAGGACGAAGTCCATCTCTCGCGTTCCATGGAACTGGGGAAAAAGGCCAAGGCAACGCTGGAATCGGGCGACTACGAGAAGGCAGACCGGGTCAAGCTGATGCGTCTCGTCGCCGAGGGCGACGAGGCCAAGATGACCTTCATCCGCTCCAACCTGCGTTTGGTCATCTCGATCGCCAAGCGATACACCGGGCGCGGCCTCGATCTTCTCGACCTCATCCAGGAGGGCAACCTGGGGCTGATCCGGGCTGTGGAGAAGTTCGACTGGCGCAAGGGCTTCAAGTTCTCCACATATGCCACTTGGTGGATCCGCCAGGCGATAACACGGGGCCTGGGCAACAACGGCAAGACCATCCGACTCCCGGTCCACATGGTCGATGTGGTGCGCACGGTCCAGGACACCCGTCAGAGCCTGCACGACAAGTACCACCGTGCCCCGACCCTCGAGGAGATCTCCGAGGCTTCCGGCCTGGATACCGAGAGGGTTCTAGCTGCGCTCGAGGCGCCGGCGGAGACCGTCTCCCTCGACCGACCGGTGGGAGAAGACGGCGACGCCTCGCTGCAGGATTTCGTCGAGGATGCGACCGCTGTAGACCCCGAGGCCCGTGCCGCGGCGGCGTGGCGCCGGGACCGGCTCATCAAGGCCCTTCAGATCCTCGACCCCGAGGAGCAACAGGTCCTCTGGCTGCGCTTCGGCCTGGATGGAGATGAGCCCTGGACCCTGTCCGACGTGGGCAAGGTCATCAACTCCACCCGGGAACGGGTCCGTCAGATCGAAGCGAGAGGGCTGGCCAAACTACGCCACCCCAGCTGCGACATCGACCTACAAGCCCTGCTTTAGCGGTCGCCAGAGACGAGTGGGTCGTTGCTCATGCAGCCGATGATCGAGCTCCTCCCTCGGCTTGCGCTGCCACATAGGTCAGCGTCTCCTCCTCAGTGAGTCTGCTCTCCCCGAACACCGTTTCGCAGTTGTTGCAAGAGAAACGGAAGCCGATCACTTCGGCGTTCTGATTCCTCTCCATTGATAGAAGATTGGCTTCCTCGTGCCCGCATGTTGGGCAGGGGAATCCGACGGCAAGATTCATTATCGATCCCTCCAGATTGTCGTGGCCCTCACGACGCATTCGAATGGTGCGTCGCCGGGGCGTCATCTGGATAGGGGGATCATCCCTTGGGGAAATACCCCTATTTGGCGTTTTGACGTTCTACGTCTTACGTTTTGACTGCGCAGGGCGCGTTCGAGACGGGCGAATCCCTCGTCGGCTTCTTCCTCGGTGATCGAGAGCGCTGGGGCCAGCCGGAGCGAGTTGCCGTAGAGACCCCCCTTTCCGATGAGGAGGCCTTCCTCCCTGGCGGCCTCCAGGACCGCGGAAGCCGCTTCCGGCGACGGCGCCCCGTCGGATTTCACCAGTTCGAGGCCGATCATCAGGCCCTTGCCCCGCACCTCGCCGATCATCTCGAGCTCCTCGGAGAGGGGCAGGAGGCTCTGCATCAGCCGGTTCCCCACCTTGAGAGCGTTGGTCTGCAGGTCGTTGTCGAGCAGATAGTCGAGATTGGCCAGCGCACCGGCCGTGGCCAGAGGGTTGCCACCAAATGTGGAGATCCCGAGGGCCGGATAGGAATCCATGAGCTCAGCCGACGCCACCACACCGCCGATGCTGAGCCCGTTGCCGATCCCCTTGGCGAAGGTGAGCAGGTCGGGAACGATGCCATGGGCCTGGTATCCCCAGAAGTGCTCGCCGGTCCGTCCCCAACCGGTCTGGACCTCATCCGAGATGAACAGGATGCCGTTCTCGTCGAGGACCTCCTTCATCGCCCCGAAGAAGCCATCGGGCGGTGTCACGAAGCCGCCCACACCCTGTATGGGCTCAGCGATCATCACCGCCGGGCTGCCGGCCGCGGCTACGCCGAGCAAGTCTTTGAGATCGGCGACACAGGCGGCGATGAACTCCTCGTCGGGCAGGTGCCCGAACGGACTGCGCAACTTGTAACCACCGTGGACATAGGTCACCTGGAATGGAGAGAAACTCGTCCCGGACCAGGCCTTCTGGCCGGTGACCGCGATCGCGGAGTGCGACTTCCCGTGGTAGCTGCCGCGGATCGCCAACACCTGGTTCGACTTCTTGTGGGTGGTGGCAATCATCAGGGCAGCATCGTTGGCTTCGGTCCCCGAATTGGTGAAGAAAACCTTCGCATCAGGGATGCCGGACAACCCGGCGATCTTCTCGGCGAGCTCGATCTGGGACTCGATCAGGTACAGAGTCGAGGTGTGGAGCATCCGGTCGGCTTGGGCCTTGATCGCCTCCACCACCTCCGGGACTCTGTATCCGGACATGGTGACCAGGATCCCGCCGAAGAAATCGAGGTACTGGTTGCCTTCTGCGTCGGTGACATAACGGCCATCACCATCGACGATGGCGATGGGCTGCTCGTAGTACAGCGGTGCCCATCCGGGCAGGACCGCCTTGTGTCTTTCGAAGAGCTCTGCATGCAGTCCCATGGCTTCTCCCTCGTGTCAGGCCCTCAAATATCGCATAAACACAGATCGATCGCCGATCAGCTGCCGGTCCAGCCTCATCTCGAGCGGAGGATCGGCTTGATCGCCGTGGGCGATACGGGCGGACCGGCCACCAATCATCATGGGCGCGATGGTCAGATCGAGCTCATCGACCAGGTGCTCGGCGACGAACTGTCCGACCAACGTCGGCCCACCCTCGCAGAGAATCACCTTCGCCGCACCCAGCCGGGCGAGAATCGCCCGAGGTGTCACCTCCTCGAGGATCACCACGTCGGCGGCATCGCCCAGCATGGCCAGCTTGGCCGGGTCGGCGTTGGGACCGGTGATGACCATCGGCCGGTGTTCTGGGTCGGAGAACACCCGGGCCTCGGGGTCGAAGCTCAGCCGTCCCGACACGATGGCCAGAACCGGGACCTCGGTGAGGCCGGCCGCCAGTCGTCGAGCCCGACGCTGCTCGTCGAGAGCGACCGGTTGGTAGTTCTCGGCCTCGACCGTCCCTGAGCCGACCAGGATCACGTCCGGCACCGCCCTCAAGGCCTGAAACACCGCTTTGTCATCGGGGTCGCCAAGACTCGAGGACTTGCCTGCGATCGCCGTCCCCCCGTCGGCGGAGCTTATGAAATTGACCAACACCCACGGCCGGGTCATCCGCTTTCCGCTCGTCACTCATGTAGAGCCCGACGAGATCCTCGACAGGTTCGCCGGATTCGGTCTTTCGAAGCATCGGCGAGAAGTTAGCCCTACTCCTCGACGATGAAGGCGGTGACCATCCCGAACATGCCCTCGTCCCGCTCGACATGGGTGAGGATGTGACAGTGCCAGACCCAGACGCCGGGGTCCTCGAGCTGCATCAACACTGAATACCGCTCACCCGGTGCGACGTTGAGTGTGTCGATCCAGTAGGGGTGATCGAGTGGGACGCCGTCCTTGGCATAGACCAGTTGACGGAATTGATGCTGGTGCATCGGGTGGATCTGCAGGCCTTCGTTGAAGTAATGCACCACAACCCAGTCCCCGACCTTGCCCGTATACGGCTGAGTGGCGGGGAACGACTTGCCGTTGAGGCTGAGGCCGATGACCCCGGCGTCGTTGAGCACCATCGGGATCTCCTGGGAAACCACGAGATTGCTGGGGATCTCGACACCGGAGATCGTCTGACCCACTGGCATCGCGACCTCGCCGACCATGAACGTCCCGAACATCCCGTTGGGAACCTGCATCTGCCCGTGGTGGTGGGCGTGGTACATCGCCACCATCGGCTCCCGGGTGGTGAACTCATAGACGAAGCTCTCACCAGACTTGATCAGTGGCTGGGTGAGAGGAGCGACCCCGTCCATGGCGTTGGGCACCTTCACCCCATGCCAGTGGACGTCGGTGCCCATGGGAAGCTGGTTCTCCACCACCACCCGGACCTTGTCCCCCACGTCGACCTGGATCTTCGGCGCCGGCACCATCCCGTTGTAGGTCCAGGCCTCGACCATCTTTCCCGGCTCGACCTCCCAGTCGGTGATCGCCGCCGTCAGGTGGAATTCCTTGGTGCCATCGGGGAGGACTGTCGGCTCGAGCGCCTGGTTACCCAGGCCCTCGGTTTCGGCGGGGAAAGCAAGCATCGACTCCTCCATCAGCCGATCGAGCTCGGCCCAATCGGCTTCGGTGCCCTCGTGGTCGCCATGGTCGCCCTCACCAGGGCCGACCGCCCCCTCGACCACATTGATCGTCGCCTCCATCCCCGCCTCTCGATGACCTGCGATCGAGCAGAAGATCACGAAGGAGCCGGGGGCCAGATCGCCGACGTCCAGTTGCGCCGAATCCCCGGCAGCCAGATCCGGGGTGGTAGGTCCGCCCTCCACGGCCAGGTTGTGGGCGGTCGACCCATTGTTGGTGGCCTGAAGAACCGTTGCCCCAGCAGGGATCTCGGTCAGGCCCTCGATGGTGAACTCCGAGAGCGAGTACTCGATGATTTGCTGCTCGGCTGGCTCGCCTCCTTCGCCAGTCGCACCGGCCGGCTCACCACGGAGGGCGACGATCGCGGCGAGCACGGCTACCGCCAGGCCGATCAAGGCAAGGATTATCAGGAAGCGATCGAAGGCGCGGGCAGGCGAAAGGTCTTGCGCGTCATCCCGTTCCGGAGTCATGGACCAAAAGGTATGGGGTCATTCCAGGCGTCAATAGGGCAAATCGGCCCTAAACGCACTCATCCCCTGAGGCGAAGATTGGAAAGGACATCGATGGAGGTTTGCAAATGAGAGTGCGGGAACTGGTAGCCGGCGACGTGGTGTGGGTCGCACCAGATGCCACGCTGCGCCAAGCTGCCGAGATGATGATCTCTGCTGAGGTCGGCTCGGTCGCGGTGGAGGTTGACGGCGCCCTCGAGGGGATCCTCACCGAGAGGGACATCCTCCGGGCGGTGGCCGACGATGCCGACCTCGACTCTGATCCGGCCAGCAGCTGGATGACCGAGTACCCCCACTCGTTCACCCCCGAGATGGACGTCGTCGACGCCGCCGACTGGATGTTGGCCGCCGGTTTCAGGCATCTGCCCATCGTCGATGGCGAGGAGGTGCTGGGCGTCATCTCGATCAAGGACGTTTTGTGGGCGATCACAGATGAAAAGGGGTGAGCCGTGGAGCCGATCAGTGAAGCCGAGGCCTTCGAGTTCCTCGGGGAAGCGATGGTGGCCCATCTCGGCGTCGTCCTCGACGGCGAGCCGTATGTAACTCCAATGTCGTTCGTCGTCGACGGGCGACGGCTCCTGTTTCGCACCAAACCGGGCAAACGGTTCGAGGCCATCGAAGAAAACCCGAAGGTGTGCGTCGAGGTCTCTCGCTTCGACGATGAGTCCGGGGACTGGGTGAGCGTCGTGATCAAAGGGACTGCGGTCGAGCGAACCGACGAGCCGACCACCTCGCACGCGGTCGAGATGCTGCTCGAGAAGTATGCAGCGGTCCTCGGCTCGCCACTCGGCACCGGGGGCCTGCAGCCGATGGCGAGCTTTCCCCACGTACTCGAAGTGAGCATCGACGAGATCACTGGAATGTCCTCGGGGAGAGGGTTCTCCTTTCGCACGCGCCCCGGCCGTCTCTGATGTTCGTGCACCACGAGGCCGAAGTGCCTCTGGGCATGTCTGAGGTGGAGCACGGCCTCGAAGAGGTTCGATCCAATCTCGGTTCCATCGCCAACGTTGCGTACCGAAAGGGAGAGGAGCTACGTGCCATGGTCGGTCCCGGAACGGGCGGCGTCGCCAAGGAGGTGCGACTCGAAATGGGAGCTCCCGAGATCCATCGCTCCGGGCTGATCTACCCGGTCAAATGGTCAGCCGTCGGCTCGGAAGTGCTTTTCCCTCGGTTGACAGCCGACTTGATCGGTGCACACCTGTTGGCTTGGACATCGGACGGCGACCATACAGCTACCGTTTTTCTCGATGTCGAAACTCAAGGTTCTATTGGTTGACGACCACGAGATCGTCCGGGCCGGGGTCAAGGCCCTTCTCGACGCTGAGGACGACCTCGTAGTCGTTGGTGAAGCCGGAACGGCAGCCGAAGGGGTGCGACGGGTCGGCTTTGACGAACCCGACGTGGTGCTCCTGGATGTCCGTCTTCCCGACGGGAGTGGGGTCGAGGCGTGTCGCGATATTCGCTCCAGATTCCCGGACGTGAAGGTGTTGATGCTGACCTCGTTCGCCGATGAGGAGGCTTTGATGTCGGCGATCCTGGCGGGTGCCTCCGGCTACGTCCTCAAACGAGTGAAGATGACCGACCTGGTCGACGACATACGGCGGGTGGGTGCCGGCGAGTCTCTTCTCGACCCGGATATGACAGAGCGTCTCTTCGCCCGTCTCCGCAGCGGCCCTAACGACGACCCTCTCCTGTCGAGACTGAGCAAGCAAGAACGAACCATCGTCGGCTACATCGCCGATGGGCTGACCAACAAGCAGATCGCCGATGAGATGTTCCTGGCCGAGAAAACAGTGAAGAACTACGTGTCCAATCTCCTGGCCAAGATGGGCATGAGCCGTCGAAGCGAGGCCGCTGCCTATGTCGCACGGCTCGAGGGCGAGCACGGGGGCGCCGAATCGGCCCAGGGCTGGAGCGAGGGCTGACGTAGCGCCCAGCACTCTTCGAGATTCGAGAAGCGCTCAGTGCGGTGCGGTCCTAGATCACCAGGTTGGCGCGAATGGTCGCCACGTCGCCCTGCCAAACGTTCTGAATCAGGATCGGCTTGAACCCCATCTCGATGTTGATGCCCAACATCGGTGCGTTGGAGCCGGCGTTCTCGGTGTCGATCCGTCGCACAGCCGGGTACCTGTCCCGCAGCTCGAATGCCATGGCTGCCTTGACCCAGCGCCCGATGCCTTTGTTGCGGTGCGCGGGGTCGACTCCGGTATCCCACTGGTCGACCAGGTCAGGCTGAAGACGCTTTTGTCCCACGGTCGTGTAGCCGGCGAACTGGCCGGTCGGCTTGTGTCGGGCCACGTAGCTCAAGATGTCGCGACCCGTCAGTGTCATCTTCGCTTCGATATCACGCCAAATCTCTGGCGTCATCGTCTCTTCCTCTTCGATGTAGTCCTCACGCGGCGCCGTGTTCATCACGAACATGAGATCGCAAAAAGCCTCGAGGTACTCGTCCTCGACCGGGCTATGCAGGAACAACAACTCATAGTCGGAGGCGCGCTCAGCCGCTCGTGACATCCACGATTCCATGAGCTCCCAGTCGATCTCGTCGAACACGAGACGGCTCACCTTCTCCCGAAAAGCCGACTTCATACCGGCTCTCCTGGTCAAGGCTTCCTCGGATCGCCCGTCGGGGATCCCTACGGCCAACCGGGTTCGGCCATCGGCCTGGGCGGCATCCACCATCGCAGTCGCTATCGCTCGGCCGTAGCCAGATCCACGATGGTGTGGATGGACGAATACCCACCCGAATGCGTTCTCCAGGTTCTCCACCAGATCGACGTGAAGACCGGATGTGGCAACGATCTCGGGGCCTTTCCACGTGACCCAATGAGAAACCCGCTCGACCTCGAGTGGATGACGCCAGTCGAGAAGACGCTGGGCGAGAGGTACCGGTGGATCACCGGGCAACACCTCTTCGTCGTAGACGAGATGCAGCTCGTGCATCGCCTCGAGGGTCTCCTCGGGCGCAGTGCGCGTGTCGACATATTCGATGTGGGAAGACATGACCCGTCGAGGCTAGAAATCGCCAGTCACAGTTGCGGGTGAATTATGAGGTGGCGGCTGAATCCTCGGCCTGTTCCGACCACTCCTCGCGGGTGATCCGGTACACGACGTGACGGCGAAGCCGATCGTCGTCGAGAAGCCTCGGGTGGTCGAAGTCCAGCTCGGGAGCCCGGGTCATGCCCAACCGGATCATCACCCCCTGGGATCGCTCGTTGGCGGGGATCGTCCAGCTGAGGATCTCGTCGAGATTCGCCTGCTCGAAGCCGAATTCGAGGGCTGCCTTGGCGGCTTCGGTGGCGAACCCGTTCCCCCACTCGTCCCGGGCGAAGCGCCAGCCGATCTCGACCGCAGGGGTGAAGTGGGTGCGGAAGGTCGGGACGGCGAGACCGGCAAACCCAACGAGCCTGGGCGCCCAGAGCGTATCGACCGCCCACAACCCGAAGCCGAACTCCTCGAAATGAAGCTCGATCGTTTGCAACATCTGATCCGACTCTTGGGCGGTGAGCACACCGGGAAAGTGCTCCATCACCTCCGGGTCAGAGTTGAGCGCGGCAAACCCGGTTCGGTCGTCGTCGGTCCATCGTCGGAGCACCAGGCGCTCGGTGCGGATCGTAGGCCCGGTCTCCATTTCGCCAGAGTAGGCAACAGCGGTTAGAGCCGGCCTCTCGTCAGCGGCGGAGCGGAATCAGGTCAGTCGACCTTCTTTCCGATTTTCTCCGCAGCATCCTTCACGGAACCGCTTGCCTTCTTGGCAGCATCGCCAACCTCATCGGCGACATCTGACGCGGCCTTCTTGGCATTGCCGGCAACCTTGCCCGCCGTATCGCCGACCTTGTCCGCCACGTCGGAAGCGGCCTTCTT
Organism: uncultured Acidobacteriota bacterium; assembly: GCA_963725075.1. Lineage (GTDB taxonomy): Bacteria > Actinomycetota > Acidimicrobiia > Spongiisociales > ZC4RG35 > JARDZU01. The sequence continues at coordinate 133,250 of CAVRXA010000007.1, read as the reverse complement.
GGCGCTGTCCATCGCGTCCTCGACGAGGACACCCGTTTCCTTGAGACGGGGGATCACCTGGTCCGCCACGTCGGATGCACGGTCATCACCGATGATCGGCCCGAGCTTCGACTCGAACTTGGCGCGGGCCTCGGACTCGGTCAGACCGTAGAAGTCCTTTCTCCGATCCGACATGAACTTGGTGATCGCGGCGACGATCCCGACGACCAACAGGATCTTGAACAAGGTCCTGAAGGCATGACTCTCGTCGGTTGTGTCTGCGATGACTGTGGTGTCTGTCATCTCTTTCACCTCCATCCTCAACCATACAGAACGGACACCGGGACTTTTCGCGGTCTGACCACAAGGCCCTTCAACTGGGGACAGGGGTTGCGTAGGTTCGACCGTGAAGTGAAGCGATGGCTGGTCGCCGGCCTGATCGTGGTGGGTCTGGCAGTCGGGATCTGGGCCCTGTGGCCTCGGGAGAACTCAGATCCCTCCACTACCACTGTGCCCATCGCGGTCGAGACGACCACAACGACTCTCGTGACGACGACGACTACTGCCCCACCCACGACGTCCACCACCGAGGACACCCACATCGTCGCCACCGTCGGGGAAGCGGAGGAGATCCTGCGGGCACTCTGGTTCGGGTGGTTCGAGGGGATCTACAACGAGGACGAGGACCGGATACGTGAGGTGGTGGGGACGCAGGCGATGCTTGATGCTGCGCGCGTCTCAGTTTGGAGTCATGGAGTTCGAGCGGAACCGCCGACCCGACGACTTCGTTCCGACTGACACAGAGATCCTTCGATCGGATGACGAATGTCTGGTGGTGTGGACAGAAATCGGTCATGCCTCTGGATTCAGAACGCGAAATCGACCGGGTGTGCACGTGTCTCAGGTGGACAGGCGACAAATGGGTGTCTTGCGTCCATTGTGGGAACATCAGGGATGACCTATGGGAGGAAGATTGCGAGTCGCCTTGGAGCCCTTGTCGTAACCCTGCTCGCTTCGCTGTCTTGGCTCTGCCAGCGAGGCGCGAGGAGTTCACGGCGTGCTGGGTCTCTATCGAGACTGATCCGGTCTTGGGTCGCGACAGACACAGTCACCCGCTGTCGCCTAGCTGGTGGCGATGTCGTCGACTACGCCAACGACGACTCGGTTCCCTCCCGCCTCTATCCCAACGTCGGTTTCGACCTGTTGGGGGAATGTTGGTATGTCACCAGCGCCGAAACCAACTACCAGATCGTCCCGTTGAATCCAGACGGCGGGGCGGAGCTAGTTCTCATCGTGGACGGTTCGCCTGGCGCGTCCGGTTACTTTCGCCGGTGCACATCAGAGCCGGGTGTGACCGTCGACCCATCGGAGGAGGCTTGGGATTACGTCACGTCCTATGTCCATCCGCCCCCGACTCCCGATGTGAATCCGTCGCCGGGCGATGGAATCACAGGTCTCGAGACATTCGTGGGCGTGCCGATCCCCGATGTTCACGACACCCAGTTGTCCAGCGGCACGGGCGCCACGCTCGACATCCATATCGAAGTGAGCGGAGTGGTGGTCGATTGGGGCGACGATCGGGTCGATACGTTCCCGGCCGACAAGGCCGCACTGGCCGGATACCCGGATGGCGGTGCCAGACACGTCTACGAGGTCAAGGACCTCAACGGTTACGACCTCTCGATCTCCTACGCCTGGACGGCGCGGTGGCGGGTGGTCGGCGAGGACTGGGAGTCCCTCGACGTGCCAGACACGACCACCTCGGTCCTCTACCCGGTCGCCGAGATCGTCTCGGTCATCACCGACTAGAGACCGACCACAACCCAAGACCTAGTGTCGCACCAATGAGCTTGCTCGTCGGGACCATCGGCGGGATGTTCGCCTTGGACAACCCCACACACCCATTGATTGCCGACACCGCCGTCAACCACATCGCATGGGACGCCACGGGCTGGTGGGCGATCGACGGCGATGCTCGGATCCACCACGACGGTCAAATCGTTGCCAACGGTCCGAACGGCGCCACTCTCAACTGCGTCCTGCCGGTCGATGGGGCCATCTGGGTTGGCGGATCGAGCGCTGCGTTGTACCGCGTCGACGGCGGTGAACTGATCGAAGACCCGGGTTTCGCCGACGCTCCGGGGCGCGCCGATTGGTACACCCCGTGGGGTGGCCCTCCGGATGTGAGATCCATGGCGGTCGACGGAGCAGGCACCCTGTTCGTCAACGTCCATGTTGGTGGCATCGTTCGTTGCGACGATGCCGGCCCTAGCCCCACTCTCGACATGGATTCCGATGTCCATCAGGTGATCGCCGACCGATCGGTCGAAGGGAGGGTGCTGGCAGCGTGTGCCCGCGGCTTGGCTCAGTCGACCGACGGACGGGTCTTCACATATCGCGACGAAGGCCTTCACGCGCCCTACTGCCGGGCGGTGACCCTCGTTGGCGACATCGTGCTGATCTCCGCGTCGACCGGGCCGCGCTCGAACCAGGCCCGGCTCTACCGGTCAGACCTGACGAGCGGGCCGTTCGAGCCCTGTCGTAGCGGACTCCCTGACTGGTTCGACGACAACCTCGACACGCATTGCCTGATAGTTCGCGACGAGTCGGTATATGCCGGGAATGGCGGCACAGTTTGGAGGTCGGACGACCAGGGCGAGAGCTGGGCCGAGGTCGCCTCCGGGCTTCCCCGAATCACATGTCTGGCCTGAACGCATGAACGCGAAAGAGGGGCCACCGAGGTGGCCCCTCTCACACTGGAGGAGGAAGTAGGTCCTTAGCAGTGAAGCTATTGACCTACCCCTACTGATTCGGCATCCAAATGAACCGGCTGAAGGGGGTCGACCGACCTAATTGTCAGACCTTCGTCGCCAGGACCGACCACATCAACGGCAGCTGCTCACGTCGGTCGGGCAGGCGCCACAGCCCGTCGTCTTCCTGGATCATCATGGGAAGCCCCTGCCATTCACACTCGTCGTATTCCTCGACGCGGTCGATGCGCAGCCCGGCCCGGATCAGGGCGTCGAGGGTCTCGCCCATCCCGTGGTTCCATGCGTAGTTGAGCGGGCTTTCGACGACACCGACACCTGCGTAGGTCTCATGCTCCTCCTCGGCATCGGGTTCTTCTGTCTCGAAGTAAGGGGCCGCCACCCGCAGATCCTCGGTGTCCAGCCAATCCATCGCCCACATCATCGGGTGGCCCTCACGCATGTAGAAGGTGCCACCCGGCTCGAGCATGGCTGCCACGACTTCGGCCCAGCCCTTGATGTCGGGGATCCAACAGATGGCTCCGACTCCGGTGTAGACGATGTCGAATTTCTCATTGACCACCGCCGGCGTGTCGTAGAGCTCGGAAGCGATGAACCTGGCCGGCGTGCCCGAGTCCTCGCTGAGACGCGTGGCCGCCTCGATCGATTTGTCCGACAGATCGGTGCCGGTGACCGTGGCTCCGAGACGGGCCCAGGAGATGGTGTCCGTCCCGATGTGGCACTGAAGATGGATCAGCCTCTTCCCGGACACATCACCGAGCTTCTCTTTGTCATACGTGACCACTCCGCTGAGGTGCGACGGGTCCGAGATGAATCGGGAGATCCCATACTCATCCGACCCGTAGTGAATTGGGGTCCGGGAGTTCCAATGGGCCCGATTGGTTTCCCGGTGATGATCCAGCGGCATGGGCTGAGTATGGCGGCGTAACGCCCTCGAGATGGAGGAAATATGGCTGAGTCACTGGGATCGGAGGCGTGTTCTTCAGGTCGAAGGTCGCCAGGCCTTCGAATCAGCCAACCAGTGGTCAACTACCGGGTCGATAGACGCAAGCTTCAAGGCGTGCCCGGATGGGAGGTGAAGTCCCAGGCCTGGGCATCACCCCAGGCGACGGGGACCGAGACCACATCAGTCGGTGATCCGTCCTCGGCCGAGTGCCAGAAGACACGGATCGTCTCGCCACCGACGAACGGGTAATCGATCATGAACTCATAGGCTCCCCAGCAACCGGTTCCACAGGTGGCTGTGGCGAAGTCCTCATGGACCACATTGCCATCGGCATCGACCACTTCCAGACTCACCGTCGCCTCGAACACATTGGCAAAGCCGGTGATTGTCAGCCCGGCGTCGCCTGAACCGGATGCCGCGGAGTCGAGGTTGACCGAGTTGAGCTGATCGAGAAAGGCGTCCCGGCCCACCGGCTCGCTCAGATCTAGGCCTTCGCTCCCGAAGGCGGTGACCGGCTGGCCACCGACCGTGAAGACGACCTCGGAGATCTCCTCACCGTCGCTGGCGGTGTAGATCAACTGGTTGAGCATCGTCATGTCGGCCAGCAGGCCACCGGCGCCGTCGAGGAATGCCTCATTCATGTCGACGGTGACGATCTGGTCACTGCTCCGGGTGACACTCACCACTTCGACCGGCGCCGGAATGAAGTTTTCAAACCCTTCGGGCAGGAAGAGCTCATCCGTCGTGAGCAACTCGAGCGCGGCCAGTGTGTCGGACCCCTCGGGCGATGCAGGCGCATTGGCCAGGAACGGGACCAGCGCGGGGTTGCCGGTATTCGAGTTCTCCGGGATCGCAGTGAGGAAAACGATGACATTCCTCGTCTCTGTGGCTGGCACCGTCGTTGCGTCCGGCTGGCTGGTGGTGCTCGCCGGCACCGTGGTTGCGACGGGCTCGGTGCTGGTGCTGGCCGGGGCCTCAGTGGTAACGGTGCTGGGAACCGTAGACGTGGAACTGGAGGCCACCGGGTCGACCTGTCCGCCGCCCCTGGCGAGAAAGATCGGGATCGCGGCCAGGAGCAACACCACGAGAGCGGCTCCGGCAAACACGAGTACCGGGCGGGGCTTGGATTCTTCACGCTGGGTCACCGAGACCTCCTCAGGGAAAGGCGGGGGCTCTGGCGACATCGCCACCAGCCGGTCCGCAAGCTCTTTCATCTTTCGATCGTCTTTACCGCTCATGCCAGCCACTCCTCGAGGTGCTTTCGGGCGCGGGCTAAATGACGCTTCACAGCACCGGGTGAGATGCCCATTCGCTCAGCAACTGAGTCCACCGAGAGATCGGCCCAATAGGTGAGCAGCACGGCCGCCCGCTGCTGCACCGAGAGGCGTTCCACCGCGCGCAGGACGTCGACGTCCACCTCGTGTTGGGGAGATGACTCCGGCGACGCCGTCTTCATCTCCCTGAGCCGCCGAGACAAGCGTGCTCCTGTGGTGGTCGTTGGCCACATTCAGGACCGCTCGATAGAGGTAGGCCCTCCGGTTGCTCACCTCGGGCCATTTCTTGGCCGAGAACGCCTTGAGACAGGCATCGGTCACAACGTCGGCGGCGTCGAACGGCCCAACCAGGCCAGTCGCATACCTGGTGAGCTCGACGGCGTATGACCGATATACCTGCTCGTTGTCCATCACACCTGTGGCGGTGATCATGCCCGTGAGACGGAGCCGGACCGGGGATTGGGTGACAGCCAGTTGCGAGAAATGGCGATCGGGCACCAACGGTGCAACGGCATACTGAGGCCGATGACGGGAAGGGGCCCGGATCGGGCCGCATTGAACACCTACCGCATCGAGACCGAGAGGCTCGTCCTCGAGGTGCCCTCCGAGTCAGATGCCCCCGCCCTGTTCTCGCTCGTCGGTGGTGACGACCGCCAGGAAGTCACGGCCGGACTGCTCTGGGACGGACCCGACGAGATAGCCGAAACCCTCGGATTCATCCGGCAGGCCCAGACCGAGCGATATGGCGATAGCGGCTTTCACTGGGCGATCCGCGACCGCACCGGGACGATCACGGGCGCCTCAGGAAGCGCCGTCGGCATGATCAGCGCCAGACCGAGCAGCGAGGCAGGGCGCGGGGACGTCGGATATTGGCTGGGTAAGCCATATTGGGGTCAAGGGTTGATGCGAGAGGCGCTCACGGCGGTGCTCGACCTATGTTTCGGGGAGCTCGACCAGGTCAAGGTCGAGGCCGAGGTCTTCACCACAAATGCCAGGAGCAAGAGACTGGTCGAAGGCCTCGGGATGCAACTGGAAGGGACCATCCGATCTTCCCACCTGAAGCGTGGTGAGTGGGTCGACGCGCACATCTACGGGATCCTCCGTGAGGAATGGACGGCCTTGACCTCTTCTTGACTCACCGCTGATGCGGCCATGACCCGACATCCCGGACACTTGGGACATGAGACAACAAGGAGGTCCCATGTTCAGAAAGATGATCGGTGTGGTCACAGCGGTCGCAGCCGCACTGCTGTTGGTCGGGGTGGCTTGGGCGTCGTCAGGCAGGAGTCAGGACGACACGACCTCGGATTCGGTGTCCCCGTCGGTGACTTCGGACGTCACGTCCGGATCACTGGCGACGGAATCGACCGGCACCAGCCTCGAAGACGTGACGTCGACGAGCATCGACGACAACAGCACGAGTAGCACACTCGATGACAACTCGGTGACCAGCACCAGTCTGGCGTCCACCACGAGCACCAGCCTCGCCAACGGCTCGACCAGCACCTCCATCGATGACAACGGTGGCCATGGCGACGACGACCCGGCAGGTGACGATCATGGCCGCGGTGGCGACGACGACCCCGCCGGCGACGACAACGGCGGCCATGGTGGCGACGACCGTGGTGGCGACGATCACGGAGGCGAAGACCACAACTAGACCCGGCCCGAGCCGACACGAGCGACCGCCCCGCCTCCTCTGGGGTGGTCGCTCATTCATCTTGAGGTCTTCTTGAGGGACTGCTGATGCGGTCATGACCCGAATTCTCGGACAGTGGGACCAACGACCGACAAGGAGGTCCTACATGTTCAGAAAGATCCTCGGCGTGTCCACGGCGGTGGCCGCCGCCCTCCTCCTGGTAGGAGTGGCGTTCGCATCGGGTGACGATTCCAATGACGACTCCAGCTCCAGCTCTCTCGGCACCACGCCGAGTTCGAATGTCTCGTCCTCAGTAAACGGCTCGACATCCACCAGCCTCGACGACCCGACCAGCACGAGCGTCGACGACAATTCCACGACGAGCATCAGCTTGGTGGACACGTCATCGACCAGCACCACCATCGACACGACGACCAGCACGAGCGTGGACGACAATTCGACGAGCACCAGCATCGACGATCGGGGCGGCGACGACAACAGCGGTCCGGGCAACAACCATGACGACGGAGGACGACAACAGCGGCCACGGCAACGGCGGCGATGACGATGACAACAGTGGTCACGGCAACAGCCATGACGACGGGGACGACAACAGCGGCCACGGCACGATGGCGATGACGACGGGAACCAGGGCTAGACGGAAGGCCCCAGCCAGACACGAACGACCGCTCCACCACCGGGGCGGTCGTTCATTTCCATCGACGCCTCCCACTGATTCCGCGGTCCGCCGAACGATGTCGAGCCCGAGCCCGGTCGAGCCGGCCCCACTGACGCCACGTGCAGCGAGGCCTCGAGAGGTGAAGCCCGGCCCCTCGTCACTCACCTCCAACCACGGTCTTCCCTGGTCCGACCCGACCGAAACGGCGAACGACGTCGTCGGATCGGTGTGCGAGAACACGTTGCCGATCAGCGCATCGATCACAGCTTCCACCGCTTCAGCCGACAAGGCGACAGGGCTGTGCGAGGCCACACTCAGAGTCATCTCACGCCCCTGCTCCTCGGCCAGCACCTTCCAGAAGGCGCAACGAGCCGAGACCACACCGGAGAGATCGGAGACTCCCTCACCTCGCAATGAGGCGGACCTGGTCGCCACTATCAACTGGTCGATGGCTTGTTCTAGACGGTCCACCTGGGTGAGGACGTGGTCTCGCTCCTCGTCGTCGGTGAGCTTCTCGGCCTGGAGCCGTAACGAGGTCAATGGCGTTCGGAGACGATGCGACAGATCGGCTGCGGCTTCACGCTCCTCGGCGATCAGCTCCTCGAGCCTGCCCGCCAAGAAATTGAACGATTCTCCGACCTCACGTATCTCTTCGGGATCACTCACCACCACCCTCGCATCCAGATCCCCTTCGCCTAGTTGCCGAGCTGTGTCGGCCAGGGCGGTGATCGGCCGGACCAAGCCGAGCCCGAGCCGGTCGGCCACCCATACCGCGATCCCGATCAGCATCACACCGAGTAGAGCGAGCAGGAGCCACGCTTCGGTCACGCCTTGGCCGAGCACCTCGTCTGTCACGAAGACATCGACCACCGCGGTGCCCTCCCTGCCGATCACCGGGAGGGCATATTCCCACCCACCGTCCACCACCGCGGAGATCGTTGCTTGTCTCTCGATGGCCGTCGCGACGAGCGTGCCCTGGCCCGGGACCTGCTCGCCCAGCACCGACCCGTCGGGCAGCACCACGATCGTGCCGGGTGCGAGAGGCCCGAGTGCCGACTCGATCGCCCCGGCATCCTCGTTCAGGGCCACGGTCAGGGCGAGCAGAGAGGCAGTCGACTGAGCGGTCCGCTCGGCTTCCAGTCGTGCCCGATCGCCTGCGTTTTGCCGAACGAGCAGAGCAAGCGGGATCAGCAGGGCGATGACGACGAGGGCGGTCGTTGCCAGGCTGAGAAGGGCGAGCCGGCGTCTCACCCGTTGGGATCGACCAACTTCACCCCTACCCCATGAACTGTGCGGAGATAGCGGGGGTCCTGAGCCGTCTCGCCCAGTTTGTTGCGGAGCCAGGAGAGATGGACGTCGACGGTGCGCTCCGCCCCACCGTATGGCTCACGCCACACCTCGGCCATCAAGGCTCGTTTGCTCACCACCTCGCCGGCTCTCTCTGCGAGCACTCGAAGCAGGTCGAACTCCTTGGGGCTGAGGTCGAGGGTGGCGCCCGCCAGTGTCACTTCCCGGGCAGCCGGGTCGATCCGCAACTCGCCGACCTGGAGTGTCTCCTCGCCATCGGTGGCAGCACCGCGGCGGAGCAAGGCACGCACCCTCGCCTCGAGTTGCGACACGGAGAAGGGCTTGACCAGGTAGTCGTCCGCCCCCGAGTCGAGGGTCCGGACCACGACCTCGTCGGCGCCTCGGGCGGTGATCACGATGATCGGGACCTGGCTGACTGCCCGGATCATGCGGAGCAACTCGGTGCCGTCGAGGTCGGGGAGGCCGAGATCCATCACCACCAGATCGGGCTTTCCCTTCACGGCGAGCTCCAGGCCTTCCAGGGCAGCGCCCGCGCTTTCGACGTCGTGACCCTGGGCGGCAAGGGCGTCAGCGACGAGACGTCTGATCTCGACGTCATCTTCGATGAGCACGACCTGTGCCATGCGGGCAGGTTATCGGTCAGCCGGTATCTGCCCCCGAGGCTTGAGGAAACCTTGATGTCTGGTTGAGGAGCTGTCTCCCGAGTCCTGGGAGAATGTGGGGATGAGGAAATGGGCCATCGCCGGTGCCTGGGTTCTGGTCGCCGTGTTGGCGACCACGTTGACCTGGCAGATCGTCAGCGCTGCTGACGCGCAGGTCAGCGACCGCCCACCGATCCAGGTCGACCCGGCGCCCAGCTCCTCGGATACCTCCACGACGAACACTGATCCCACCTCGTCATCGAGTAGCAGCACGTCGTCATCCACCAGCAGCACCTCGCCGTCCTGTCGTCATCGACCTCTCCCGAGCTCATCATCGACATCTGCTCCACCCCCGACCCAGGCGGCGTGGTCGTCGCGGACGATCCAAACCGGCGGTGGCGTGGTGGTGGTCAGCTATCGGCCCGAGGAAGTGGTGCTCAGCTCGGCGGCGCCAGCGGCTGGCTTCGCCGCCGAGATCAAGAAGCCAGGTCCGCCAGAAGTCGATGTCGAGTTCGAGAGCGAATCTGCCAAATACCGGGTCAGAGCCCGATGGGCGAACGGCGATCTCTCGGTGGAGGTCGACGACTAGCAGACGAGGAGGTCGCGGCCGGTCTGCTCCTCCCGGAGCCGCACCACCAGGTGCTCGATCAGCTTCCACGCCAACTCGGGGTGGGACTTCACGAGGGGACGGAACTCCCATTTGGATATCACGAGGGTTGTCAGGTCGGTATCAGCCAATACCGAGGCCGACCTGGGGCCGTCGTCCACCAATGCCATCTCACCGAAGAATTCGCCCGGCCCGAGAGTCGCCACAGTCCTGCCCCCGCGCTGGACCTTCGCCTTTGCCGTCGGTGATCAAATGGAAGCCGACTCCCCCACGACCCTCGGTCATGACCTCGGCGCCCTCGGTGTGAACCGTCGGCTTGGCGATGGCCAGGACCTTGTCCAGATCCCTCTTGCTGAGATCGCTGAGGAAGGGCACCCCACCCAGCAACTGCAAACTCTCCTGCTTGGTGGCCAAGACGTCTCCTCCACTCGATGGATGGCGGCACGATGATATCCGGCGCCGGTCAAGCGCGCCGATACCTGTAACGTGCGCAAACGTGATCTGCAGCGTCTGTAACACCGAAAACCCGGCCAACAACAGATTCTGCGGGAACTGTGGCAATCCCCTCGCCATCACCTGTTCGTCACTGTGGCGCATCCAACGATCCGGGGACGAATTTCTGCGGAAGCTGCGGGACTCCCTGGCCGGAGCGCAAATCTCGCCCGCCCCGACAGCCACGGCTGAACGGCGTCTGGTCACAGTCCTCTTTGCCGACCTGACCGGGTTCACCGAGTTCTCGGAGGGCCGCGACGCCGAGGAGGTGCGGGAGTTCCAGACGAGCTACTTCGACCAGAGCCGGCGGGTGATCCAACTGTTCGGCGGGATCATCGAGAAGTTCATCGGTGACGCCGTAATGGCGGTGTGGGGCGCCGAGACAGCGACCGAGGATGATGCCGAACGTGCCATCCGAGCCGGTTTCGAGCTGATTGACATCGTGGCCAAGCTCTCCGCCGACGTCGGCGCACCCGACCTCGGGCTGAGGGTCGGAGTGCACACCGGTGAGGCAGCGGTCGGTCCCAATGACGATCGCATGGGCTTCGTCACCGGCGACCTGGTGAATACCGCATCACGTCTCCAAGCGATCGCCGAATCCGGGACGGTCTTGGTAGGTGAGAGCACCCAACAAGCGGCGCTCCGATCGATCGCCTTCGAAGCTATCGGGCCCCAGGCGCTCAAGGGGAAGACCCTCCCCGTGGCGGCCTGGCAAGCCACCAGAGTGCTCTCCGAGCGGGCCGGGCGTGGCAAGGCCGAGTCCCTCGAGCCTCCCTTCATCGGACGAGCGAACGAGTTACGTCTGCTCAAGGACCTGCTCGACGTCGTCGGAATCGAATCGAGGGCACGTCTGGTCTCTCTGGTCGGAGAAGCCGGCATCGGGAAGTCGCGCCTGGTGTGGGAGTTCCTCAAGTACATCGATGGGTTGGTGGACACCATCTACTGGCACGAAGGCCGGTCCCTGGCCTATGGCGAGGGTGTCACTTTCTGGGCCATCTCGGAGATGATCAAGGGACGCGCCGGAATCGCCGAAGGCGACGACGATGACACAGTCGCACGCCGACTGGACGAGACCCTCGATACCTACGTCTCTGACCCAGGCGATCGTGCCTGGATGAGGCCGCGGCTGGCAGCGGTGCTTGGCGAGGGTGAAGCGCCGGGGGATCGTTCCGAGCTCGATGCCGCGGTGCGTGCTTTCTTCGGGGCAGTGGCTGATCAGGGAACCACGGTGCTCGTTTTCGAGGACTTGCACTGGGCGGATTCGGCCCTCATCGATTTCGTCGAGGACCTGACCGACTGGTGGCGGGATCGACCCATCCTCATCGTCACCATGGCCCGCCCCGACCTGCTCGAGCTGAAGCCATCCTGGGGCGCTGGTCGCCAAGGTGTCATCTCGGTCACCCTCGGCCCGATGTCGAGAGAAGACATGCTCGAGTTGGTGCATGGTGCGGTGCCCGGGCTTCCGCAGGATTCAGCCGAGGCCATTGTCGAACGAGCCGCTGGCATCCCCCTCTATGCAGTGGAGCTATTGAGAGGTCTGCTCGCACAGGGACAACTGGCCGGTGAGGCCGGGGACTATCGAGTTGTCGGCGACCTGGCGCAACTGGTGATCCCGGAATCGTTGCAGGCTGTCATCGGTGCCAGGCTCGACCGGCTAGGTGCAGATGAGAGGGCATTGATCCAGGATGCCGCCGTGCTCGGCCAGACCTTCAACGTCACCGGTCTGGCGGTTCTCACCGGGCGTGATGCCTCTGACCTCGAGGGACAACTGCAGTCACTGAGCCGCAGGGAGCTGATCGAGCCGGTCCGCGACATCCGCTCGGCGGATCGGGGCCAGTACCGATTCCTCCAGGGACTGATCCGCGATGTAGCGCTCGGCCGTCTGAGCCGTGAGAACAGACGGGCCCGTCATCTCGCCGTCGCCGAGTACCTGGAGAGTCTGGACGACCCAGAGCTCGCCGGGATCGTGGCCGGGCATTATCTGCAGGCTCTCGAAGCCTCCCCTGCGGGTGAGGCCAGGGACGTCATCCGGGACCGTGCCCTCCTCTCCATGGTCCAGGCGGCGACCCGTGCCGCCGATCTCAAGTCGAGATCAGCAAGTGATCTCGATCTCTGAGACCGCCTTGGAGATCGCAGACGACGACGATGCGCGTGTCCCCTTCTGGGAGATGGTCATCGAGGCGGCTGGGCGATTGGCGAACCTCGAGAGTGCTGAACGGTACGCAGACCTGGCCATGGCTCACTACCGCGCGCAAGGAAACCAGGTGTCGCTGACCAGGGTGAGCAGAAAATTCGCCCTCGGATTGGTCGAGAACAACCAGCCCGAACGGGCAGTCGAGTTGCTTCGGCCCCTTGTCGAAAGCGACTTCGCCTCGGATCCGGAGCTCGCCCGGGCTGCCGTTGTGTATGCCCGCGGCCTGATGCTGAACCAGATGCCCGGCGTTGTCGAGGTAGCAGATCGCGCCCTTGCTGCGGTCGAAGAGTTGGGCTTCATGCCGGAGATCATCGATGCCTTGATCACCAAAGGCACGGAGTTCGGCAAAGTAGGGAGGCTGTCAGAGGCCAGGATCATCCTCGAGGGCGCCATCGCCCTAGCCGAAGACCACCATCTGGGCAGTTCCCTCGCCCGAGGGCAAGGCAACCTGGCCTACGTCCTGTTCGGCCTCGACGACGCAGCCAGCCTCGCTGTGGCCGAAGACGCCTATCGGACCGCGCAACGTCTCGGCGATCGCTCTCTATTGCTGTTTCACGTTGGACAGATGGCCATGACCTTCGTGGATATCGGGGAGTTCGAGAAGGCCGAGGAGGTCCTGGCCAACCCGCTCACAAGGGAACAACCGCCGGCTAGCGCGGGTCTACACCGCAAACGCAGAGTTGGCCATGGCGGCTTGGCGAGGAGACATCGAAGGGGTCGGACGTCTCGACGTCGAGGTGACCCGGCTGATATCCGAGGTGGACGATCCGCAGACGCAGAATTCCATTCGGGATATCAGGCTCAACGTGGCCCTTGCCAATGACGAGCTCGAACAGGCGTTTTCTCTAGCCGCCAACCAGACTCGAGGAGTCCACCTGGGCCGAAGTCTCCGAGACGATCGGTCACTCACTTTTCGTCGCAGCCCTGCTCGGCGATGCGGCGCGCTTCGCCCGGTTGACCCCTCTGTACGAGCGGCACCTGCCGCGTTTCAGCGACTACCACACGACGTGCCAGATCCTCGCCTCTGCTGTCGACGGGATCCGTGGACACCCGAGAGATCGACGCCATCATCGCTCGACGGAAGGGATGGGGATCAGTCGCCGACGTCGTCAGGTTCTCGATCATCGCGGCGCCGTTCACCACCCCGGACAAACGAGCGGAGTACCTGTCGACCGCTCGGTCCATCGCCACCGAGCGGGGCTGGCATGGGATCCTCAGGTTGATCGATTCACATCTGAGCTGAATCGCCGGAGGATCCAGTCCACGAGAAGGTCGCCGTCGGTGGTGCCGTCGAGTGAGGCCAGGCCCTCGTCCGCAGTTGTCGCAGGGATCAGGGTGCCCCGTCGAGACTCCATCAGCGCCTTTGAGTAGGCCGGGTCGAACTCGGGGTGCCCCTGGATCCCGATCATGTTCTCGCCGACCCCCAGCATCGAGACCGGGCAATGCTCATTCCAGCCAAGGATCTCCGCTCCCGGAGGGACGTCCTCGATCTGATCCTGATATGAAGTCAGAAGGGTGTACGAAGAGCCAAGACCCAGGTCTCCCCTCACCTCCACCTCCTTGGCACCTACTCCCCACCCCCGTTCGGACTTGACCACGGTGCCACCGAGGGCCTTGGCGATGAGCTGGTGCCCGAAGCAGACCCCGACGAAGGGGACCTCCTCCTTCGCGACCTCCCGGACGAAATCCTCCAAGTGGCGGATCCATGGCTCGTCGTCGTTGACCGAGTGGCGCGACCCGGTCGTGATCCAGGCGTCGCACTCCCCCGGATCCGCAGGCATCTCGCCCCCGATGACGTCGTAGACGACGATCTCCACCTCGGGATGACCGGCAAACAGCCTTCGAAACATGTCCGGGTAATCCCCGGAGATGTGCTCGAACTCTGTACGCACGTGATCACAGACGAGGAGACCTAGTTGCATTACCATCCATTTTCGCGACGATCGCCCTAGGGGTCGGATCGTCGCGCGCGAGAACCGTCTCGATCCGGTCCCGAACCAGGTCTGCCGATTCCCCCAGACGTCACTGTCCCAGAGCGTCAGCACCTGGAATCCGGCTTCGTTCAGCCTGGCGAATCGCGTTTCGTCCGCCAATCGGTCCGAGCAGCGCAGGTGTGATATCGGCGCGAGAGGACCTCGATGATCTTGTTCGTGTCGTCGATCCTGAAGTCGACCCGGCCGATCCAGTCGATTGTCCGCCGGTGTCGACCTGGCGACGGAGCACGACGCCGACGTCTCTCGCCGAGCCTGTCAACTCTCGCCTCCAGTCCTGACTGGGGAGCGACGTAGTCAGCCGGCCGATCCGTGAGGAGCTTTCGCATCACTCGAATCCCGTTGCGACCACGGGCTGCGAGGCTGTTTCAACAGATCGTGCAGATCTCACGGTGGGTCACCAGACGCATCGACCACGCGTTGTCCAATGCTCGCTCGGTGCGCGCCGGGTGCTCGCTTGCCAGCGAGCAAGAAGATCGTCAGAGCAGGTGAGACCACCGGCACGCCATTGAGTTCCAGTAGATGGTTCGTCGGAAGGCCACGGTGGTAGTGGACGATGGACAGACGGCGTGCGCCTCCTGGTTCCTTGCCAGGGGATCATCGTGTCAATCGGATGGTCGATGCGCGTACCCAGGCAATCCCCCACCAGGCGGCTGCCGAGCGATGAGAGAGATAAGCCCTCCCGGGCGAGTCGAGCACACGCCGCCATCACCGATTGCACGCCTCGGTGACCGGAGATCCGCCGATTCTCAGAACGTCGGCTGATAGCGGAACCAACATCCCGGTCTTCGATTCGGTGGCCGAGTAGCTGCGTCGGATACGCCACGATCCCACAGCTGACGCCGTCCAACTACACCGTGCTGGCGCACGGCGAGCGGATCGAATCAACTCGTCCGTCTCCACTGAGTGAGCGTTGCGACTTCCGGCGATCGACTTCAAGCCCCTTCTTTCTGCGCACCGATCCGCCCCCTCGGCCGGATCGGTGCGCGAAACGGGTTTCCCCTCAGTCGTTGGCGATGAAGACGGACTTGTACTCGGAGTAGTGATCGAGGGCGGCCATGCCCTGTTCGCGGCCGATGCCCGATGCCTTGACCCCGCCGAAGGGCGCCTCGATGTGGACGCTGGACGAAGAGTTGATGGAGAGCATCCCGGTTTCGACAGCTCGGGCGACGCGAAGGGCACGGCCGATGTCCCGGGTCCAGATGGAGCCGGACAACCCGTAAGGGGTGCTGTTGGCCAGGGCGATCGCCTCCTCCTCGCCATCGAACTCGCTCAGGGCGACCACCGGGCCGAAGATCTCCTCCTGGACGATCCGCATCCCCACCCTGGCCCCGGTGAACACTGCCGGCGAGAGGAAGTTCCCGACAGGCCCGACCCTGTCCCCACCACAGACCAGTTGCGCCCCCTGGTCGACGCCGACCTGCAGGTATCCCTCCACGGAGTCTCGTTGCGCCGGTGTGATCAGCGGGCCAATCTCGGTGGCCTCGTCTGAGGTGTCGCCGACCACCAGGGCGCGCGCCCTTTCCACAAATCGAGCGGCGAACTCCTCGTATATCGGTTGTTCCACGAGGACGCGGCTGCGGGCGCAGCAGTCCTGGCCGGCGTTGTCGTAGACGGCGAAGATCGATGATTCGATACAGGTGTCGAGGTCGGCGTCGGCGAACACGATCGAGGCCGACTTCCCACCCAGCTCGAGCGAGACCCGTTTGATGTCCGGAGCGGCGGCCGCCATCACTCCCGCCCCCACCTCGGTCGATCCGGTGAAGGAGATCTTGCCCACCGCCGCGTGCCTCACCAGCGCCTCTCCCGTCTCGGAGCCCTTCCCCGTGACGACGTTGAAGACGCCCGAGGGCAGCCCGGCCTCGATGGCCAACTCGGCCAAGGCGAGGGCGGTGAGCGGGGTCAGCTCGGCGGGCTTGACCACGACCGAGTTGCCCATGGCGAGGGCGGGGGCCGTCTTCCAGCTCAGGATCAGCATCGGGAAGTTCCATGGGGTGATGGCGGCACAGACCCCGATCGGCTCCCGGAATGTCATCAAAGTCCCGTCGGCATTGCCCGGGATGGTCTGACCGTGGAACTTGTCCACCGCCCCGGCGTAGAAGTCGAAGGTGGTGGCTACGGCGCCGATCTCGCCTCGAGCGGCCACAATCGGCTTCCCCGCATTGGCGGATTCGAGCGAGGCGAGCCTCTCCTGATCGCGGCGCACGAGATCGGCGATGGCGCGGAGCACATCGCGTCGGCGTCGCACGGGCGTATTGCGCCATACACCCTCATCGAATCGTCGTCGGGCGACCTCGACTGCCGAGGCGACGTCGTCAGAAGAAGCCCGGCTGACCGTCCCGATCTCCCCCCCGGTCGCCGGGTTGTGAATCGCAACCTCGCCTGCAGAGCCTGGTTTCGGCTCCCCGTCGACGAAGGGGTGATGGAGGCTCACTCGGGAGTGACGTAGGCCGCAGTGATCCCGCCGTCCACCACGAACTCGGTACCGGTCACATACGACGACTCGTCGCTGGCCAGCCAGAGCGCAGCCTTCGCCATCTCGGCGGCCTCGCCGAACCGACCCATCGGGATGTGGACCAGCCGGCGCTGTTTCTTCTCGTCGGTGTCGAGGAACTTCATCAGCAACTCGGTACGCAACGGCCCAGGGCAGAGGGCATTGACCCTGATGTTCTCCCGGGCGTGGACCACGGCCAGTTCCCTGGTCATGGCGAGCACCGCGCCTTTGGATGCCGTGTAGGCAACCTGGGGTGTCGCCGCCCCGAGCAGAGCGACGAATGAGGCAGTGTTGATGATCGAGCCCACCCCCGGCGCGGCGCAGGGCAGGGATCCCGTACTTACAACCGAGGAACACCCCCTTGGCGTTGATGTCCATCGTGAGATCCCAGACGTCTTCCTCAGTGGACACGGCGTCGTCGTCGGCTGAATGCATGATCCCGGCGTTGTTGAACATCACGTCGAGATGGCCGTAGGTGCCTTCCGCCGCGGCCACCATCGCTTCGCTGTCGGCCGCCGACGACACATCCGCCTCGATGCGACGGTCGCCTCGACCACCCGACGCTCTCACCTTTTCGACCGTCTCCTCGGCGGCCTCCTGATTCACGTCGACGGCCAGCACCGAGGCACCCTCGGTGGCGAAGAGCAGCGAGGTCTCCCGGCCGATGCCGGACCCGGCACCCGTGATCAGGGCGACCTTCCCGTCGAGACGACCGCTCATATCCGCTCGAAGTAGCGCCAGCGCTCCCAGTCGGTGACCGAGTTGTCGAAGGCCTTCTGTTCCGTCTGGAAGAAGTGGGTGTAGTGCTCCTGCACATCCGACCCGAAGGCCTGCTTGACGAACTCGGAAGATGCGAACAACTCGGTGGCGTCACGAAGTGTGTAGGGAACCCGGGGAAGCTCCTGCGCCTGGTAGACGTCGCCCAGGAATATCTCCGGAGCCTCGATCTTGTTGGCGATCCCGTCCAGCCCGGAGGCGAGCACGGCGGCATAGGCCAGATAGGGATTGGCATCGGCACCGGGAATCCGGCATTCGATGCGCAGACTCTCGCCGTGCCCGACGACCCTGAATCCGGCAGTGCGATTGTCGTAGCTCCAGCCGAGACGGGTTGGCGCCCAGGAGCCGTCCTGATATCGCTTGTAAGAGTTGATGGTCGGGGCGTAGAACACCATCAGCTCGGGGACATGGGCCATCCAACCGCCGAGGAACCATCTGAACTCATCCGAGCCATGGACCGGGCCGAAGACCTCCTCACCAGGGAAGACATTGCTCTCCTCCGACCAGAGACTCACATGTAGATGACACGACGACCCGGCCTCGGACATGTCGGGCTTCGCCATGAAGGTGATGGAAACGCCGGTGCTGTCGGCGATCTCCTTCATCGCCTGCTTCATGATCGTGTGCCGGTCGGCCATGTCGAGCAGCTCGGTGAAACGGATGTTCATCTCGTGCTGACCCCTGCCCCACTCTCCCTTGGAGTTCTCTACCGGGATCCCCGACGCCGATAGATGACGCCGCACCTGGGCGTTGTAGAACTCCTCGCGGCTCCCTTGCAAGAGGTGGTAGTCCTCGATGTACCACCCGGCGGGACGCATCCCGTCGTATTTCTTCTCCGCTGCCTCGCGATAAGAGTCCTCGAAGAGGAAGAACTCGAGCTCCGATGCGCCCTTGGCGGTGTACCCCGATTCGGCCGCCGCCTCCAGCTGACGCCGGAGCACGGTGCGAGGTGCCACCGTGACCAGATCGTCGGTCCGCGGGTCCTCGAGGTCGCACAGGACGAAGGCGGTCCGGTCGAGCCAGGTGGCAACGCGAAGCGTGCTCAGATCGGGCACCATGTGGAAGTCCCCGTATCCCAGGTCCCAACTGGCGTACGTGTAACCCGGGACCGGTTCCATCTCCATGTCGACCGTGAGCAGGTAGTCACAGCCGTGGGTCCCGTGCTCGAAGATCTCGTCGAGGAAGTGGCTCGCCGTGAAGCGCTTCCCGTGAACCCTCCCGTAGTGATCGGTGAATGCGGTCACCACCGTGTCGACATCCTCGGAGGCGACCAGCGCCTCCAACTCGTCGATGCTGATCAAGCCCCGCAATTCGCCCATTCGACGCGCTCCTTGCCCTCGTTCTCGGTGCCAGGAGGGTAGGCGGGCGACAACCCCGGCTGTCGCTGAACGGCGAATCAAAAAACTATCGATGCAGGCGGCATCGGCAGAACCTGCATTCCTATTCTCGGTGCCCACTCACCAAGGGAGGTACGTCTATGTCGACCGAACGCAAGGTCGGCTCGGTCACCTATAGGGATGTCGACCAGGGGTACTTCGACCAGCGGGGCTTGAAACGTCACGCCGGGGTTTGGATGCTCTGGGCGCTCGGAGTCGCCGCAGTCATCTCCGGTGACTTCTCCGGTTGGAACTTCGGTCTCGACGTCGGCGGGTTCGGCGGCCTCTTCGTCGCCACGATCGTCATCACCATCATGTACATCGGGCTCTGCTACTCCATCTCGGAGATGTCGCCCGCGCTACCTCACACCGGAGGCGCGTATTCCTTCGCCCGATCATCGATGGGGCCATGGGGTGGATTCATAACCGGGGTCGCCGAGAACATCGAGTACGTGGTGACACCGGTGGTGGTGGTGTACTTCGCATCGATCTATGCGCAGAGCGTTTTCAACGACCTGTTCGGTTTCGAGCTCGGCCTGCCCTGGTGGTGGGTGATTTTCTACGCGATCTTCGTCGGACTCAACATCATCGGGATCGAAGCAACGATGCGGTTCTCGGTGGTTATCGCCGTGATTTCGCTGGCGGTTCTCGCCGTGTTCTTCGTTCTGGCGATTCCCGAGTTCGATGCCTCGCTGCTCACCAATATCGCAGCAGAGGCGGGCGGCACGTCGTTCCTCCCGTTTGGCATTGCCGGGATATTCGCCGCCTTGCCCTTCGCTATCTGGTTCTACCTGGCCATCGAGGAGTTGCCCCTCGCCGCCGAGGAGTCGATGGACCCCAAGCGAGACGTTCCGAGAGGGACCATGTGGGGATTGTGGACCCTGGTCATCACCGGAATGGGAGTCCTATTCCTCAACACTGGGGTGGGTGATGGGGCCGAAGGGATCCGGACCTCGGGTGAGCCCCTGCTGGATGGGTTCCGACAGGTCTTGGGAA
This sequence comes from uncultured Acidobacteriota bacterium, assembly GCA_963725075.1. Lineage (GTDB taxonomy): Bacteria > Actinomycetota > Acidimicrobiia > Spongiisociales > ZC4RG35 > JARDZU01. The sequence goes on along the minus strand of CAVRXA010000007.1, from coordinate 113,089 downwards.
GCGACACCAGTGCGGCAATCCTCGGGCTGTTCGCGCTCACCGGGTTGATCGCCAGCTTCCACACCATCATCTACGCCTATGGGCGGAACATCTACTCCCTGTCGAGGGCGGGCTACTTCCCCCACTGGATGTCGATCACGCATGGCAAGCGGAAGACGCCCTACGTGGCGCTCCTCCTCGGGGCGGTCGTCGGCCTCGCGCTGGCGTTCCTGCTGGACGGTCAGTACTCGGGGACCGCCGGGGCCGCGCTGTTGAGCATGGCGGTTTTCGGAGCGGTGATCTCCTACTTCATGCAGATGCTGTCCTTCATCCGGCTCAGACGGAACATGCCGAATATCTCGCGCCCATACCGGAGCCCGGTCGGGGTGTTCGGCGCGGCTGTGGCCGGCCTGATCGCCCTCATCTCGTTGGTGGCCTTGTTCTTGAATGACGCCTATCGCCCAGGGGTGTACGGGGTTGCCATCTGGTTCGTTCTCGCCCTGCTCTATTTCGCCCTCTCCGGGCGGAACAAGCTGGTTCTGTCACCGGAAGAGGAGTTCGCCATGACCCAGGGCGAGCACGGTCATCCCGAAGAGGAGGGATACGGCACGACATCGGTAGCCGACACCACCGCTACCGACGCCGAGGTGACCGATCCATCGGTCTGAGACAATCCACGCCTATGCGGGTTGGATGGCAGCTCCATGAGCCGAGATCGGCCTGATGCCTTCTTCAGTGACGCTCGACGACGTGGCGAAGACATTTGGCGATGTCGTGGCCGTCGACGGGGTCACCCTCGAGATAGCAGACGGTGAGTTCTTCTCGATGCTCGGCCCCTCCGGGAGCGGCAAGACCACTTGTCTGAGGATGATCGCCGGCTTCGAGATCCCGACAAGCGGGAGAGTGCTCCTGCAGGGCGCCGATGTGACCGGTGTCCCGCCCTATGACCGCGACGTGAACACCGTCTTCCAGGACTACGCCCTGTTCCCCCACATGACGGTGGCCGAGAACGTGGCCTACGGGCCGATGGTGCGCAAGGAACCCGACCAGGAAGGCCGGGTTGGCAAGGCACTGGCCATGGTCCATCTCGACGGGTTCGCCAACAGGAAGCCGAGCCAGCTCTCCGGCGGCCAGCGGCAACGCGTGGCCCTGGCGCGGGCACTGATCAACCGGCCCTCGGTGCTCCTGCTCGACGAGCCGTTGGGAGCCCTCGACCTCAAGCTCCGGCAGGCGATGCAACTGGAGCTCAAGACCTTGCAGCGCGAAGTGGGGATCACCTTCATCTATGTGACCCACGATCAGGAGGAGGCGCTGACCATGAGCGACCGACTCGCGGTGTTCAACCACGGCCGGGTCGAGCAAGTGGGGACACCATCGGAGGTCTACGAGAACCCCCGCAACGCGTTCGTAGCCGGGTTTGTGGGCACTTCCAACGTGATATCAGGCACCTTGGCGGAGCGGATCATGGGGTCGCCTGCCCCCTTCACCGTCCGGCCCGAAAAGATCAGCGCCGAGGAACCCACTTCAGCCGTCCCGTCCGATCGGGCCGCCGTCGAAGGGACGATCGCGGAGGCGGTTTACCTCGGCATGTTCACCAGGTATCGCGTCGACGTTGGGGAAGCGGTCATCGAGGTCGCCGCCCAGAACACAGCCGCCGACCACAGCGACGCGCAACGCCAGGTGGGGCGGGCCGTGAGGCTGACCTGGATGAAGAGTTCGTGCCGACCGCTCGAGGAGGACCCTCGAGACGGAGAGCCGGATGAGAGGGCCCCGGCTTTGGCCGGGGCCGGGAACAACATCCCAGAGGAGGAAACCATCGAATGAGATCACGAAAGCTGATTCTCCTGATCACGACGATCGCCTTGCTGGCGACCGCATGTACCGGCTCAGGAGACGAAGAAAGCGCCGACCTTCCCACCGAGATCGGTGAGGGCGAGGGCAGCGTCGTCATCGTCTCCTGGGCCGGCTACATCGAGCGGGGTGACACCGATCCCGCCTACGACTGGGTCACGGACTTCGAAGCAGACACTGGCTGCGCGGTCGAGAACAAGGTCGCCGGCACGTCCGACGAGATGGTGGCACTGATGACCGGCTCCGAGGAGTACGACCTGGTAACCGCCTCCGGCGACTCCAGTCTCCGTCTCATCGCAGGTGGAGCCGTTCAGGAGATCAATACCGATCTGATCGAGAGTTGGGACACGATCGACTCCCGTCTTCAGGACGCCGAGTGGCACACCATCGACGGCAAGCACTACGGAACGCCATATGCGGAGGGCTTCAACGTCCTCGGGTACAACACCGAGGTCTTCGGTGACACACCGCCCGACTCGTGGAGCGTGGTCTTCGAGGAGCAGGACCTACCTGACGGCCAGAGCAACGCAGGACGGGTTCAGGCCTATGACGGCCCGATATACATCGCCGACGCCGCCCTCTACCTGAGCGCCACCCAGCCCGATCTAGGGATCGAAGACCCTTACCAGCTCAACGAAGACCAGTACCAGGCGGCTCTCAATCTGCTGCGCCAGCAGCGCGAATTGATCGGTCGCTATTGGCACGATGCCTTCATCCAGATCGACGACTTCACCAACGAGGGCGTAGCCGCCTCCTCGACCTGGCCGTTCCAGACCAACGTCTTGCAGGCGAGCGGTGAGCCGATCGACAAGGTGGTCCCGGTCGAAGGGGCTACCGGGTGGGCGGACACCACGATGCTGAGCTCGAACGCCCCGCACCCGAACTGCGCCTACATGTGGATGGAGCACTCGCTGAACCCGAAGCTCCAGGGCGACCTGGCGGCCTGGTTCGGAACAGTGCCGGCTGTCCCCGATGCCTGTGAAGGCAACGAACTGCTCGGCCCGGACGGCTGCGCCAACAACGGGAGCGAGTCCTTCGACGACATCCTGTTCTGGAAAACACCGACCGACGACTGCAACGGGACCGAGTCCACGGGGACCTGTGTCCCCTACTACCGATGGGTCACCGATTACCTGGCGGTGATCGGCGGACGTTGAGCGAGTAGCTCGTGATGTGGGTGGCTGCCGGGGAGTCACCCACATCGGGCACTGCACATGACGACGGACACCAAGGGCCCGAGCCTTACTCATCGCATCGCGAGAACCCTTCACCAGCGCCCGTGGCTGAAGGTCCTCTTGCTGCTGGCCCTGCCCGTGATCTGGCTGGTCGGGATCTACGGGGGGAGCCTGGGTGCCCTGCTCGCACAGAGTTTCTTTGCCCTCGACACGTTCAGCGGGGTCATCGGGGACACCTTCTCTCTCGACTCCTGGAGACAGTTGTTCACCGACGCCAACGTCGCCGTCATGGTGCGCACGGTGGGCATGGCGGCGGCGGTCACCGTGGCCTCGGTGATCATTGCCTTTCCCCTCGCCTACTACATGGCCCGCTACGCCCGGAAGCAGGTGAAAGCCCTGCTCGTTTTGGCGGTGTTGGTGCCGCTCTGGTCTTCCTACCTGGTCAGGGTCTACTCGTGGAAGTTGATCCTGGCTGCCGATGGGATCATCAACTGGTTCGTGGAGAGGTTGGGCTTGGGACCGGTGCTCAGGTTGTTCCTGGACACGCCGGTCATCGGGGGACCGTCGCTCTCGATCTCTCTCTTCGGGCAGTTCCTGGTGTTCGTCTACATCTGGCTTCCCTACATGATCCTCCCTATCCATGCCTCGCTGGAGCGAGTGCCCGGATCACTACTCGAAGCATCTGCCGACCTCGGGGCACGGCCCAAACAGACTTTTCGCAAGGTGACCTGGCCGATGGCGATCCCCGGTGTCGCCGCCGGATCGATCTTCACCTTCTCCCTGACCCTGGGTGACTACATCATCCCCACCATCATCGGCGACTCCAGCCCATTCATCGGGCTGGCCATCTACTCCTATCAGGGCGTGGCCGGCAACCTCCCCCTGGCCGCCGCCTTCTCCTTCATCCCGATCGCGGTGATGGCCGTCTACCTGACGGCGGCCAGACGGTTCGGCGCTTTCGAGGCACTTTGAGGACCAAAGCCAGTCTCGGGCTGAAGCTGGCGGCGGGATTCACCCTCGCCTATCTCCACGTCCCGATCCTCTTCGTGTTCCTCTACGCCTTCACCACCGAGTCGGCGAGCTTCCGATTTCCGCCGCCCGGATTGACCACCGACTGGTTCGGGGTGGCCTGGCAGAACTCGGAGATCAGGGCGGCATTGGGCCTCTCGCTCCGGGTGGCCGCCATCTCCACCGTGATCGCCCTGATCGTGGGCACCCTCGCCGCGGCTGCCGTTTGGCGAACCAACTTCTTCGGGAAGAACACGCTCAGCCTTTTCATCATCCTCCCCATCGCCCTTCCCGGGATCATCACCGGCATCGCCCTGCGGTCGGCGATCAACCTCGGGGACTTCGCCTTTTCTTTCTGGACCCTGGTCGTAGGGCACGCCACATTCTGTGTGGCGGTGGCCTTCAACAACGTGATCGCTCGGATGAGGCGGACTTCGCCGAACATCCTGGAGGCATCCATGGACCTCGGGGCCCGGGGGTGGCAGACCTTCCGCCATGTGCTGCTCCCCCAACTCGCCCCCGCCATGCTGGTCGGCGGGATGCTGGCATTCGCCCTCTCCTTCGACGAGATCATCGTCACCACCTTCACTGCGGGGAATCAGCAGACCCTCCCGATCTGGATCTTCTCCTCGTTGGTCCGTCCCCGGAACCGCCCCGTCACCAACGTGGTGGCGGTGTTCGTGATCGTCATCACCTTCATACCGATCATCCTGGCCCAGCGCTACGCGCAACGGGCTGAGGAGAGCTAGGCCTCGAAACGCTGATCCCGCCAGCGAATCGCCTCCTTGAGGCCATGCTCGGCGGCGATGCGGTCGAACTCCTCACGTTCGGGGGCCCGGATGGCTTCGATCTCGGCCCCGAGCTCCACTCCCGCGATCAGAGCCTGACGGAAGCCGGCCGCCTCCCATGAGCGATTGAGCGCCCGCTTGGTGAGAGTCATCACCGCCGGGTCGACCACGGCCAGCTCCCCGGCCAGACGCATCGTCTCATCCTCCAGATCTTCACGAGGGACCACCCGGTTGACCAGGCCGATTTGCTGCGCCTCGGTCGCCTCGAGCTTGTCGTGCCCGGTCATGATCAGCTCCTTGGCCCGTCGAGCACCGATCAGCCACGGCATGACTTGGGCCACCACCGTGGAGCCGAAACGGATCTCAGGCTGACCGAACACGGCATCGTCCGATGCCACCGCCAGATCGCACATCATCATCAGATCGCACCCGCCGGCGAGACAGTGGCCATGCACCTGGGCGATGATCGGCCGGGGGTGGTCGAAGACCTCGAGCAAACGATGGAGACTCTTGGTGAGGCCCTCGAGGGCGCTCTCCGCTCCCGATTCCTCAGAGAGGTCGTAACCGGCGCAAAACGAGCGACCGGCTCCGGCTATCACGATCACCCTGACCCGGACGTCGTCCGCCGCCTGGCTCAGAGCTTCGGACAACGCCTCCACCAGGGCCGAGTCGAGCGCGTTCAGTTTCTCCGGTCGGTTCAGGGTGAGACGTCGCACGGGACCGGTGTCTTCGACCAGAAGTACCGGCCCGCTCATCTCGGCACGATCAAGGCATCGACCGCCACCGCTCCGGCCGGGCCGGCGATAACGGGATTGACGTCCATCGCCCCGATCAGGCCGGCTCCGTCAGCCGCCAGCTCGGAGAACCGGGCAATGACCTCGGCCAGAGAGTCGATGTCAGATGGTGGCCGACCCCGGACCCCGTCGAGTACCGGGCGAATCCGCAACCTGTCCAATGCCCGTATCGCCCCTGCCTTGTCGACAGGTGGGAGCACGGCCACACGATCCGCCAAGATCTCGATGAGCTGGCCCCCGGCGGAAATGATCACCACCGGGCCGAATTGCTCGTCGTGGACCATCCCGAGACCGATGTCCACGCCATCCGGGATCTGCTCGGCGACCATCACCTCGGAGCCGAGTCTGGACGCCAGATCTCGGTACGCCTCCCCGAGGCTGGCCTCGTCAGCGATGCCGACTGTGACTCCACGCATCTCGGTCTTGTGATCGACCGACTCGGCCGTCTTCAACACGATGGGGTATCCGATGCGTTGTGCCGCATCCAACACCGCAGCCTCATCGCCAACGACCTCGTAGCTCGGCACCGGAATGCCGTAAGAAAGCAGGACCTGTAGAGCGGCGGCTTCGCCCTCGACGATTGGCACCGGGTTGGAGGGGCGGCTGAGTCTCGGCGACGCTGCCGGTCGAATCGACCGTGTGTGGCGGTCCAGCAAATGACGAATGGCCCGGAGCCCGGTCTCGGTGCCTTCCAGGACCGGAATGCCGCCATCCCGAAGTCGCCCCGCCTGTGCCGGATCGACCGTCGTCGTCAGGTTGCTCAGCACCATCAACGGCTTACCGATGCGTCCGGCCACGGTGAATGCGGCGTCGGAATAGGCGTAGTCGGGTTTCTCCTCGGCGGTGAGGTCGACGCAAAAGGCGACGGCCCCCACCACAGGGTCATCGGCGACAGCTTGCAGACATTCGACGAACACGTCCTCGGCGTCCCGGCCGGTCCCCCACGCGTCCACCGGATTGACCGGTTCGAGACCGGGGTCGAGGACCTGTGACAGCCGGGTCGTCGCCCCCTCCCCCAGGGGCGGCAGTGCGACGCCGACGCGATCTGCGGTGTCGATGAGAAGCGCTCGCTCTCCGCCGGAGTCATGGACGGCGGCGAGACCCGATGCCGTCGCCCTCCGGCCCGTGGCGAACAACTCGACAGTGTCGGCCATCTCGTCCATGCTCCAGACACGATGGACACCATGGGCCTCGAAGAGTGCCTCGTAAACGGCGTCATCACCTGCGATCCCCTCGGAATGCGTGGCAACCGCCTCCTGGCCCTTGCTGGTCGAGCCCACTTTCAAAGCGATGACGGCCACGTCCATGTCGTCGGCTCTGGCGAGGGCCTGACGAAACCCGTCCGGGTCGCGGATCGTCTCGAGAAACAGGGCGAGGACCCGTGTCGACTCCAGTTCGAGCGCCCACTGCATGTAGGCGTTCATCGTCGTGTTGATCTCGAGGCCGGTGGAGACAACGAGATTGAACCTGATACCGCGTTGATTGTGAAGCATCGCCGAGAACAGAGAACCGGAGTGGCTGAGAAAGGTCACCCCACCGGGCCGCAGGTCTTCGGGTTGGTAGAAGCCGCAGACCCGGATTCTCTCCTCCACATTGAGAAAACCCATGCCGTTGCCACCACAGATCGGGACACCTCCCTTATCGGCCAGGTCGCGGAGCCGATCCCGGAGCGACCCGCCACCCGCAGCCTCTCCGTGACAACTGGCGAAGATCGCCACCGAGCGTGCGCCAGATGCTGAGGGCCTTCTCCATCTCCGTTTCGAGTTGGCCGTTCGCCACGGCCAGCACCGCCAGGTCCACCGATGAGCCGATGTCCTCCAGCGAAGGGACGGCGTTGATGCCGTGCACCGACTCGTAGCGAGGGTTGACTGGATGCACTGCCCCCTCGAAGCCTCCCGAGATCAGCTGCCTGACCGTCTGGTCGCCCACCGACCCGGCTCGCTCGCTCGCGCCGACGACAGCGACTGATCGGGCCTTGAGCATGGGGTCGAGTGACATCATCGTGAAGGGATCCTGAACGGCGGTTCAGCGTACCGGTGAGCGACGGCGCCGCCGCAATGGTCGCCGACGCTGTGCCAAGATTGCCCGGTGAGCCCTCGACCCAGCCTGACAGCGACCCGACGCAACGAGATCCTGGCTGCCACCAGCGCCACCATCGCCGACAGGGGATTGTGTGAGACACGGATCGCCGACATCGCTGACCACATCGGGGCCAGCCCGGCCCTCATTCTCTACTACTTCCCTTCGAAGGCTGCCCTGCTGACGGAGGCGCTCGTCTATCAGGACCAGATGTTCCACGAGGCGGTCAAGGGCGAGCTCGACAACGCGACGACCGCCGCCGCCAAGCTCGACATCCTCATCGAAGCCAGCTGTCCCAAGCCATCTCGCGGCAACGGCGACCTCGATGGATGGGTGCTGTGGCCGGCCGCCTGGGAGATGTCCCGCCACGACCCGACCCTGGCCGCCGCCCGCGCCCGACTCGACGAATCATGGCGGGCCCAGATCGCGGCGATCGTCGAAGAGGGGATCGCCGCCGGCGAATTCACCGACGTGGACGCCTCCGACTTTTCCATCCAGCTCGCCGCTCTCCTCGATGGGCTCGCCATCGAGGTCATGTTGCGTGACCCCACCGTGGACGCGACACGGATGCGAAAACTGGCGTTTGACTTCGTGGAGATGGCGCTCTTTACCCGTGTTTGACCGACGCGATACCTGAACAGCGGTTTAGTGTCTCGCGCAGCGCCGAGGAGGAAACATGGCCTATCACCCCCGGGAGAACTGGATCCCTCAAAACAGGAAGAGGATCTATACCCGCAGGGACTTCCTGCAGAGAGCGGCGCTCCTTGGCATAGCGCTACCCGCTCTGCCCAGCCTGCTGGCAGCATGCGCGGACCGGGAGGGTCAGGAAGGCGCGGAGTTGGCGATAGGCACCCCAGGCAGCCCGGTGCAGCAGCCCCTCTTCGACGACAACCCAGCCATCGAGTCGGGGCTGGAGCCCGAGGCCGGGCCTCTCCTGTTGTACAACTGGGAGGACTACCTGAACCCGGAGACCATCCCGCTCGCCGCGGAGGCGCTCGGGGTCGAAGTCCAGGTGACCACCTTCGTCAACGAGGAAGAAGCCCTCGCCCGTCTCTCGTCCGGCGAGGTTCAGTTCGACGTCTGGTTCCCCACCTCACAACGAGTCCCGGTGGCGGTGGCCGCATCGCTCATCCAACCTCTCAATCACGACTACCTGCCCAACCTCCAGGCCAACGTATGGCCCCAGCTGGCCGATCCCTACTACGACCAGGGATCCCGCTACACGGTGCCTTATGTGACCTACACCACGGGCATCGGGTGGCGAATGGACCTCGCCGACAGCGCCGACATCGAGGGTCAGGCCAACCCCTGGGATGTCTTCTGGAACGAGAAGTACTCCGGGGTGATCGGCATGCTCGATTCCTTCACCGATGTGATACCAGTCGCCCTGTTCCACAATGGGGTGGCCGACCCGTCGCAAGCCACCGAGGCCGAATTGACCGCCGCCGGGGACGCCCTGGTCGAGTTGATCGATCTCGTCGACATCCGATACCGGATCGATGGCAGTTACGCCGGCCTGCCTGAAGGGAGATACGCAATCCATCAAGCATGGTCCGGCGACCTGGTCAACTCGCAGTACTTCTGGCCTGGTGGGGTGGATGAAGGGACCACGCGATACCTGTGGCCCGCCAAGAGCGAGGGGTCGACCACCAAGGGGGCGATATCGAGCGACACGATGACGGTGCTCAAGGGCTCGGAGCGTCCTGTGTTGGCCCATGCGTTCCTCAATTACATGCTCGACGAGGCCAATGCATTGAAGAATTTCGAGTACGTCGGCTACCAGCCGCCACAGAACGGCCTCACTTCCGAATACTTGATCAGCGAGGAATGGCTCCTGCCGCACCTGGCACCGGCCCTGGTGGCACCTGAGGACTTCGAGTTGGGCTCGGCCTGGGTCCAGGGTCCGCTCGACGCAACCACCGAGACGTTGTGGGTCGACCAATGGAATCGGGCGAACTCGGGTGGCTGACCCGGTGGCTTAGAGGGCCATGCCTACCAATCTCGCCTCGGGGGCCGACTACGCGACGGTCGGGCAGAGACGATGGATGTGGCCGGGTTTCGCCTTGCCTGGCGTCATATGGCTGATTCTCCTCTTTCTGGTCCCGTTCTACGCGGTGTTTGCGATCGCGATGGGCCAACTCGACCCGATCCTGCAGCGGGCCACACCGGAGTGGAACCCGTTCTACTGGGACCTGACCGTCATGGGCGAGGCCTTCGCCGAGCTGTTCGGCGGTCAGCTCGGCGTGATCGCCCTTCGAACCCTGGCCTATGTCTTCATCGCATCGCTCATCAGTGTCCTGGTCGGATACCCGGTCGCCTACTTCGTGTCAAGAAGGGCAGGGCGTTGGCGCTGGCTGTGGCTGCTGTTGATCCTGGCGCCTTTCTGGATCAACTACCTGATGCGGATGATGTCCTGGGTGAATCTGCTGAGCCCGGACGGTCAAGTCAACAGGTGGCTGACCACCATCGCGAGCTGGTTCTCCATCGAGTTCGTGCCGCCCGACTGGCTCGCAGGCAATCATGTCGTGGTGATCCTCGGGCTGGTCTACGGCTATATCCCGTTCTTCATCCTCCCCCTCTTTGCCGCGTTGGACCGGATCGATGAAGCCACCCTGGAAGCCTCGCGTGACCTCGGGGCCAACAATGCGCAGACCTTCTGGCGAGTGACCTGGCCACTATCTCGAAACGGAGTACTCGGGGGCCTGGTCATCATCATGCTCCCCATGTTCGGGGACTACTACACGCCCAACCTCTTGTCGGGATCGCCCCGCACCCGGATGTACGGGAACACAATCGACCAATTCATCAATCAGACCACGCAGTGGGGGCGCGGTCGGCGCCGCATTGACCATCATCCTGATGATCTTCATCGCGGGGCTGATGGTGTATTACCTGCGCTCGATCAATCGGGCCTCGCAGGAGGCCCGAGAATGACGACGACCAGCCCGTCGCGGCTCCGGTCTGCGATGACCAACCCCTGGGGCAAATCGCGGATGCTGCCTCTGGTTACCCTGCTCTACGTCCTCTGGTCGATCATCCCGGTGGGGATTGCGGTTCTGTTCTCGTTCAATTCGGGTAGATCGAGAAGTACGTGGCAGGGGTTTTCCACTCGCTGGTACGTCGGTGATCCGGCCGCCGCAGAATCCGTGCTGTACGACCCGTCCCTGCGGTTCGCGCTCAACCAAAGCCTGAAACTGGCGATCCTGACCATGCTCGTCGCGACTCCCATAGGAGTCGCTCTTGCACTCGGTCTGGCGAGGTGGCGAGGAAGAGGGGTCAAGGCGTCCAATCTGTTGATGCTGATCCCCCTCGTGACCCCAGAGATCGTGATGGGCGTGGCCCTGTTTCTGGTCTTCGCCGAGGTGTACGACTTCGTTCCCTTCGGGACCTGGACCCAGTTCCTGGGACACGTCACGTTCTCGATTTCCTTTGTGGTGATCATCGTTCGGGGGCGTCTGTTTGCCATTGGCAGGGACTACGAGGAAGCCGCAATGGATCTTGGGGCTTCCCAGTTCGAGGCAATGCGACGCGTGCTCCTCCCCCTTCTCGCTCCAGCGCTTGTCGCCAGCCTCGCCATCGTCTTCGCTATCTCAATCGACGATTTCGTCATCAGCCAATTCCTGATCGGAGGCGCGGAGACCGTGACCATCCCGGTGCAGCTCTACTCGGGGGCCCGGCTCGCTCCGCCACCTTCCCTCAACGCCTTGGCCACCATCCTGATGGTGGTAACCATCGGCGCCATCACGATTGCCGGGCTCGTCTTTCGGGCTCTGGGCAAGCGGCGTGGCGAGTCCGGCTCGGCTCTCGAGTCGGTGGCCGGATTCGAGATGTGATGAAGGGGTGGTGGGTGATGGGTTATGGGTCGTGAGTTCAGAGCTGAGAGCCTGAAACCGTCAATCTGACGATCGGTCTTGATTCGTTGCGGCGGATCAGCTCGACGAAGCCGTGCTCGTCGAACATGCTCAGTGTCCCGGTGAAGTAGTCCACCGCGGAACTGCGCGGGCCATCGACCGGATAGGCCTCGATGACTTCTGCGCCCTCGTGCCTGGCGAAGGCGATCGCAGCGGCCAGGAGCCCTGCTCCGACGCCCCGCTTCCGATATCCGGTCCGCACGACGAAGCAATTGATCGACCACGGCTCCACGTCATCGACCCTCTTGAGCAGGCGGGATCGGTCGAGAGTCGGGAATTCGTGACGCGGGCCGACCTGGACCCAGCCAACCGGGTCATCCTCGACGTAGCCAATCAAGCCGGGAGGTCGTCCTTCTGGCCGCCACGTCGGCGAAACGATCACGGTTGTCCCGCTTGTCTCCGAAACCGCCGTCGGGTCTGCGCCAGTGCATGCAGAAGCAGCTTCTGGCGACCCCACGATCCCCGAAGACCACCTCCATGTCGGGAAATCTGTCCGGGGTGAGAGGCCGGCTGGTCATCGAGCCGATATCGGTCTCGCTCGAATGTGACCAGGTCTTGCTAGGCACCCATCTGCTCCTCCACCTCGCAGTGAGGGCCGAAGACGAGCTCGATTATCTCCGCCTCTGTGGTGTGCTCGACCGAGACGGGCTCGGGATCGGAGGGGACGTACTTCCACCAGAACTTCCGCAACCTGACCTGACGCAACTCCTCGTCGAGATGGCGGATCATCTCGAAACCTGCACTGGGCAACATGAGATCTTCCTTCTTACGACTACGGTCAACGGTACGACCTGATGCGGACAGGACCTGTCCGCATAACCACACAGAATCGGGGATCATGGATAGCGCCGAACGTCTGCTCAAGCTTCTCGCCTTGCTCGAGGGACGCATCGACTGGACGGCCGAGGAGCTCGCGGGCCGTCTCGCGGTGACCCCGAGGACAGTTCGACGTGACATCACCCGTCTCCGCAGTCTCGGGTACCCGGTCGAGGCCGTGGCCGGCCCTGGCGGCGGGTATCGGCTCGGAGCCGGGGGCAAGCTCCCCCCTCTGCTCCTCGACGACGAGGAGGCGCTAGCCGTGGTCTTGGGGCTCAGAGTGGCGACGGCGACGGCGGTAGGCGGTCTGGAGGTCGCGTCTCTGTCTGCTCTGTCGAAACTGGAGCACGTCCTGCCCCCGAGACTCCGCACCCAGCTGGAGGACATCTCCGAAGCAACGGTGTCCACCGTGACCAGCTCCGCGTTCTCCGTCGACCATGGGTCCCTCGCGGTTGCTGCCTCGGCGGCGCGCACCAAGCAGAGGATGCGTTTCAGTTACGTCGACTCACACGGCCAGGTCACCGAGAGACACACCGAGCCGTTGCGCCTGGTTCACACCGGGCGTCGTTGGTATCTGGTCGCCTTCGATCTCGATCGCGACGACTGGCGGACCTTCCGGCTGGACCGTCTGTCTGAGCCCTGGGTAACAGGGATGCGTGCGGCGCGTAGAGCCGAACCGGATCCGGTCGAGCTCGTCCAGCGGGGAGTTGCGATCGAGGCCTACACCCAGCGTGCCGAGGTCAGGCTGTTGGCCCCGATAGATCACGTCGCCCACATGATCCCGGGCACCATGGGCGCGTTGGAGGCCCTGGACGCCGATACCACCCGTCTCGTCATCGGTGCCGATGACCTGAGCTGGCTGGCGCGTTACCTGCTCAGCCTGCCCTGGGAGTTCGATGTGGAATCACCTGAGGAGCTGCGAAAGGAGCTGCGGAAGATCGGGCGCCGGCTCCTCGCCGTCCGTCACTCCTCCTGATCTTCCTCGTACTCGGGGTCCAGCTCCTCGGTTGCGGTGCCTGTCTCCGACACGATCCTGAGGGCGTCCTGTGGGAACTGGAGAGCAACCTTGTCGGGCCAGTCCCATGGGAAAGACCCGCCTTGATTGGGAACGGTCACTTGGACCGTCCCCACCTCTTCGACGGTGACCAGGACGTTGAGGAGTGGTCCGGCAAACACGACCCTCTCGATCTCCCCAACCAGGATGTTCTCACCGCTGAAGTCGGGGGCGTGGATCCCGACTCGCTCCGGTCGAATGCTCACAGTCACTTCACCACTGGCCCCGTCCCGGTCGACACAGCCCAGCTCTCGGCCGCCCAGCCGGATTCGACCCAGGCCCACGGCCTCTGCATACATCAGGTTGGACACACCGAGGAAGTCGGCGATGTAGCTCGACCGAGGGGCCTCGTAGATCTCCGACGGCGTTCCCATCTGCTCGACCGTGCCCTCGGTCATGACTGCGATGCGGTCCGACATCGTCAGAGCCTCTTCCTGGTCGTGGGTCACATAGATGAAGGTGATCTCCAGATCCTCCTGGAGACGCTTGAGCTCGACCTGGAGTGCCTTGCGCAGCTTGGCATCTAGGGCGCCAAGCGGCTCGTCCAACAACAGGACGGAAGGGTTCAAGACGAGGGATCGAGCCAGTGCGACGCGTTGCTGCTGGCCACCCGACAGCTGGGTGGGCTTGCGGGATTCCATACCCGTTAGACGGACCTTCTCCAGGGCGTCGGCCACCCTCGCCTGTTGCTCCGACTTGGGCACGTCCCGATAACGCAGTCCGAATGAGACGTTGGACGCCACGTCCATGTGCGGGAACAAGGCGTAGCTCTGGAACACCGTGTTCACCGGCCGCTTGTGGGGTGGGGTCCCTGCCTGATCGACCCCGTCGATGAGGATGGCACCGCTGTCCGGCCGCTCGAACCCGGCGATCAGGCGCAGGGTGGTGGTCTTGCCGCATCCCGACGGCCCGAGCAGGGAGAAGAACTCGCCGTCCTCGATCCGGAGGTTGATGTGATCGACCGCCGGGCTCTCCCCGAAGTACTTGGCCAGATCGACCAGTTCGACGACGCCGCTCATGAGTCGGGCGAGTCTATGACCGTGTCATCCGCTGATGACGGCCGCAAAGCCGTCAAGGGTTTCCAGGTATTGATCCACGTCCTCGACCGTGTGCTGAACCGACAGAAGCCATTGCTCGCCCTTGCCCCACGGCGGCAGGAAGACACCCCGGTTGTACTGATAGAGCCAGGCGGCCTGGGCGTAACGACCGTCGACGGCGAGGAAGTCGCGATAGGTGCGCATCGGCTCGGCGCAGTAGATGACACTTCCCTTGGCCCCGGCCGTGGCGACGTGGGCGGTCAGGCCGTGCCGGCCGACCACCTCGTTGGCGCCCTTCTCCATCCGGCTCTGGATCTGATCGAGGTGCTCGTAGGTCTCCTCGACCATGACCTCGGTCAACATGGCTTTGGCGCCCGCCATCGACAGAGGATTGCCGTTGAACGTCCCGACCTGCTCGTAGGTGCCATCGACTATGTGACTCATCACTTCATCGGTGCCACCGATTGCCGAGATCGGGAGGCCACCACCGAGCGCCTTGGCCAGGCACACCATGTCGGGCTGGACCCCGAAACGCCGGGTAGCGCCGCCCTTGCCCACGGTGAGACCCGTCTTGACCTCGTCGAAGGTCAGGAGGGCGTCGTGTTTCCGGGTCAGGTCACGCAAACCCTGGAGGAATCCCGGCTGAGGGAGCAGGATCCCGCAATTCTGCAGGATCGGCTCGACGATGACCCCGGCGATCCTGCCTTCGTTTGCCTCGAACAGATGGCTCACGACGTCGAGATCGTTGAACGGCGCCACCAGGGTGAGATCGACGATCGCCTGGGGGATCCCGCTACCGGCGGCAACGCTTTTCGGCTGGGTGGCCGAGCCAAGCCCGTCCTCGTTCCAGACCGAGACCATCACCGAATCGTGATGACCGTGGTAGCCGCCCTCGAACTTGATGATGAGGTCCCGGCCGGTGATGGCGCGCATCAGATGGACCGCGTCCATTGTCGATTCGGTGCCCGAGTTTCCGAACCGCCACATCGTCATCCCGTATCTGCGTGTGAGCTCTTCCGCGACGACGATCGCGTCTGCGGTCGGCTGGGCGAAGTGGGTTCCTTTGCGAACCCGCTCGGTAACGGCTGCGACCACGGCCGGGTGGGCATGGCCGGCGAGCATCGCGCCATAACCCCCGTGCAAGTCGACGTACTCGTTCCCGTCGACGTCCCAGACCCTCGATCCCAGACCTCGATCGATCCATATCGGCTGGGGATCCGAGATCTGCCAGCTGGAGGTGACGCCCCCGGCCAGTGAACGGCCGGCACGATCTCCCATCTCGGTCGCCTTGGGCGCACGACCCAGGAAACTCCGCCGCTCTCTTGCGATCAAGTCGTCGAGAGCCGAGACTTGCTCGTCCACGGAGGACATGAGCCACCTTCCTTTCGGTATCCTGACTCACTGTTCAGGATACACTGAGACAACTACGGCGGCAGGAGAGAATCGGGATGAATCCGGCACCGGTTGACCCGGACCAGATCAGCAGGGTCCTCGATCCATTCGGATCGAGCCTGACCTTCCCCGCCGACGCCTATCTCTCCGAGGATGTCCTGGCCTGGGAGAGACAGCACCTCTGGCAGGCCATGTGGACCTGCGTCGGACGCCTCGACGAAGTGCTGGCTCCGGGCCAGCTCCGAGCGGTCGACGTCGGCGGCGAGAGCGTGCTCCTGAGCAGAGAGTCCGACGGGACACTGCGCGCCTTCTCCAATGTGTGCCGGCACCGCGGCCACGAACTGGCCCCGGTCGGGGATGCCTTCGACGCCCGCCAGATCCGGTGTCCCTATCACAGCTGGGCCTACCGGTTCGATGGGACCCTCCGCCAGGCGCCCCGGTTCACCCAGAGTGACGACTTCGACACCACCGACTATCCCCTCGTCGAGCTCGGGGTGGACACGTTCGGTGGCTGGCTCTGGGTCGACCTCTCCGGCAAATCAGGCTCGCTCGACGGTCAGCTGGGGAACCTCGGCGAGATCACCGCCCAATACGAGTTGGACCGCCTCGTCACCGCGGTGACCCATTCCTACGTGGTCGAGGCCAATTGGAAGATCGTGGTGGAGAACTACAACGAGTGCTACCACTGCTCCACGATCCATCCCGAGCTCTGTGAGGTGACGCCTCCTGACAGCGGCTACGACCACATCCCTACCGGCATGTGGTGTGGGGGGACCATGCAGCTCAAGGACCATGCGGTGACGATGTCCCTCGACGGCGCCTCCAAGGGCGTCAACTTCCGGCTCATCGACGACGAACTGGCCCGTCATGTGTGGTACCTGACTGTGATGCCGAACCTGCTCCTGTCGATACACCCCGACTACGTCATGACCCACAGGCTCACCCCTCTCTCGACGGGGCAGACCTTCATCGAGTGCTCCTGGCTGTTCCCGCCGGAAGCGTTCGAGGTGGAAGGGTTCGACCCCTCTTATGCAGTCGACTTCTGGGACATCACCAACCGCGAGGACTGGACGGCATGCGAGGCCGTGATGCGGGGAGTCAAGAACCGGGGGTACCGCCCCGGGCCGCTCAGCGGTTGGGAAGGGACCGTCTACCAGTTCCTCGGGATCATGGCCCACGCCTACCTCGGCGAAGGCCTGGTGGTCCCCAAAGTCCCACAGCGAGAGTTGAAGGCCTGAGACTCTGATAGCTTCGAGCTCCATGGCCGAGCTCAAGACCCAGAAGACCGGCTCCAGCGTTGCGGAATTCCTCGCCTCGATCCCAGAAGAGGGCCAGCGCAAGGACAGCAAGGAGCTCTCGAAGATGATGAGCCGAATCACCGGTGACAAGCCGAAGATGTGGGGACCGAGCATCGTCGGGTTCGGTGACTTCCACTACCGATCCAGCCTCGGGCCGCGAGGGTGACTGGTTCAAGGTGGGCTTCTCGCCTCGCAAACAGAACCTGACCGTCTACCTGAGTTTGAGTGACGTCGCCTCCGAGTACGAGGCGCTGCTCGATCGGCTCGGCAAACACAGCACCGGCAAGTCATGCCTGTACATCAAACGGCTGGAGGATGTGGACCAGCAGGTTCTGGAAGAGTTGATCGCGACCGCGGCTGCCTCCTCAGCCGAGTAGCGAGCGGGCCCCGCGCTTCCGGAGTTGGTCGGCGATGATGATCCGTTGAATCTCGGAGGTTCCCTCCCAGATTCGGTCCACACGAAGCTCCCTGAAGAAGCGCTCCGCCACGTTCTCCCGCATGAATCCCCGGCCCCCGAAGATCTGTACCGCCCGGTCGGCCACCCGGTTGGCCATCTCAGACGCGTAGAGCTTGGCCATCGAGCACTGGGCGTGCTGCACCTTGACGTCGGCGCCTTCATCGATGGCCCGAGCCGTCTCGTAGGTCATGAGCCGCGCCGCCCACAACTCGGTTAGCGAGTCGGCCAGCATGAACTGGATCGCCTGGTAGTCGGCGATCGGTGCGCCGTACGCCTGCCGCTCCTCGGCAAAGGCGGTGGCCTCCTCGATCAGGCGCTCGGCAGCACCACAACATCGGGCTGCGATCATCAGTCGCTCGTATCGGAACCAGGCGTGGGAGAAGCTCATCCCGTCACCCTCGCTCCCCACCAGGTTCTCGACCGGAACCCTGACGTCGGTGAACTTCATCTCCCAGTGGTGATGGCTGTAGGTGTGGGAGTACTCGGGCACCCGAACGCACTCCACCCCCGGCGTGTCCATATCGACGAAGAACAGGACATGCCGTCCGGCGTTCGGACCTTCGGTCAGCTTGGCCTGGAAGAACACATAGGCGGCGAGATTGGCCGAGGTGACGTGCCACTTCACGCCGTCGAGCACGTACTCCTCACCATCGAGGCGGGCCGTGGCCTCGATCCCATCGACGTCTGACCCGGCGCCCTCCTCGGTGATCGCGTAGCACTCGTGGATGTCGCCATCGACAGTGGGGCGAATCCAGGTCTGGATCTGGTGGTCGGTTGCCACCTCTTCGATCCACGACGGCCCGGTTGACACCACCCAGCCGAGCGCATTGGTCGCGCGACCGCTCTGCTCCTGGATCAGGACCTGAGCCAGCATGCTGTATCCGGGACCGCCGAGTCGCTCTGACATGTTGATCGAGGTGAGGGCCAGCTCGCGCGCCCGCTCCCTCTGCTCCTTCAGCACGTTCTCGGGGATCTCACCCCGGTTCATCTCCGCCTCCACCTCCCAGGGAATCAGCTCGTCGACAAAAGCTCGCGCTCGCTCTTGGAGGGCCCGCTCGGCAGTGGTGAGTGAGATGCTCATCCCAGATTGAGGTAGATCTGCTTCTCTTCGAGGTAGGACTCGATGCCCCAGGGACCGAGCTCTCGGCCCACGCCCGAGGTCTTGTACCCACCCCAGATGGATTCGGTGGGCGCCGGCTGGCTGTCGTTCACCCAGACCACGCCGGCCTTGATGCCCCTGGCCACCTTCATCGCACGCTTCACGTCCGTGGTCCACACCGCCGCCGCCAAACCGTAGGTGGTGTCATTGGCGATCCGGATGGCGTCGTCCTCGTCAGAGAACGGGATGACTGCCATCACCGGCCCGAAGATCTCCTCCCGGGCGATAAGCGCCGAATTGTCGACATCGGTGAAGATCGTCGGCGGGACGAAGTACCCGCCGGCCAGACCGGGATCCGAGGGCACGTCCCCTTCATAAGCGACGGCCGCCGACTCCCGACCCGAGCCCACGTAGGAGAGCACCGTTTCCTTGTGCTCCGACGAGATCAGAGGGCCCATGGTCGTCTCCGGGTCGAGACCACTGCCCACCTTGATCCGGGCCGCCTCGTCGATCATCGAGGAGACGGCGTCGTCGTAGATGGCCTTCTCGACGAGAACGCGGCTACCCGCAGAGCAGACTTCGCCGCTGTTGGCGAAGATCCCGGCGCAGGTCCCGTCGATGGCGGACTCGAAATCGGCGTCGGCGAAGATCAAGTTGGGCGACTTGCCCCCGAGCTCGAGGGTCACCCGCTTCAGGGTCTCGGATGCCGTCCTGGAGATGATCTTGCCCACCTCCACAGAGCCGGTGAAGGAGACCTTGTCGACATCGGGGTGGGCCACGAGCGGCGCACCGGCCTCCGGGCCGAAACCGGTGAGGAGGTTGAACACACCGGGAGGGGCGCCGGCCTCGTCGAGGATTCGAGCGAGCTCGATGGCGGTGAGCGGAGTCTGCTCGGCCGGCTTGAGGATCGTGGTGCAGCCGGCGGCGAGCGCCGGCAGCGATCTTCTGACTCGCCATCAGAATCGGGTAGTTCCAGGGCGTGATCAGTGCGGCGACGCCCACCGGCTCCTTGATCACCAGGCTCATCGCCTCGGGCCCGACGGGTGGGATGGAACCCATCACCTTGGTCGCCCAGCCGGCGTAGTACTCGAACATGTAGGCGGCCTCGTCGATGTCCCAAATGGCGTCGCCAAGGGGCTTGCCATTGTCCAGGGTCTCCAGCTCGGCGAGCCGGTCACGGTCGCGGCGGATGATCTCGGCCACCCGGAAGAGAAGGGCGGCCCGGTCGCGTGGCGCCGACTGAGCGCCCCAGCTTCCGTCCTCGAAGGCGCGACGGGCGGCGGCGACAGCAGCATCTGCGTCCTCGGGTCCGGCCGACGAGATCTCGTCCAGCACCTCGCCGGTGGCCGGGTTGAACGTCTCGAAGTGCTCCCCGGAGCGCGGGTCTGCCCATTTCCCATCGATGTAGAGCTGTTTCACGCCTGCCTCCGTTGGGCGTATTCGATCTCTCTGCGACGGTAACACTACGGCTGAACCGTCGTTCAGAAAACCAGGGAGGAGGAGACCAGATCGGCAGCGAAGTCACCGCTGCGTATCGCCCCGTCGATGGTCCCGCTCCCGTTCACGTGCTCGCCTGCGAAGAACACCCGACCCACGGGCCGGGTCAACACCTCGAGCGTCGCTCGCTGCCCGGGCCCGATGAGGGAATAGCAGCCGCCCGCCAACGGATCGGAGCCCCAATCGGCGACCACGGGCGCACCGTCGAACATGGCCTCTGGTGCCGCCCGGGCGAGACGGAACATCACGTTTGTGCGGAGCGGCGCCACGCCCGCCTCCGATCCGGCAAAGCCAGTGACAGCACGACGCACCGATCCCGACGGCCCGAGCCCTGTCCAATACCAGGCAGGGATGTCGGTGTCCTGTCTGCGGAACATCGGCGGTGGCTCGGATGTGGCCATTGCCACCTTGATCCCGACGCCCATGTTCAGGGACGCGAGGACATGAACGACCTCATCGGGCAGCCGCGGTTCGAACCTCAGGTGCTTCAACACTCCGAGCGGCGTAGCGAGCACCACAGCTGATGCGATGAAGGCCCCGCCGGCGGTCTCGACCGTCACATCGTGCGCCGTCTGACGGATCGAGATCGCCTCGAGACCGAGGCGCAAGTCGAGCCCAGGGGTCAACGCTGTAGCGAGACGGTCGTTGCCGCCATCGATCCGGACGTATGACCCGTCATCCCCTATCCCGAACTCCTCGCCGATCTCGGCGGCGGCAATGGACTCCAACGGGGCGCCGGCTGTCCCCTGGAGACGGGAGCGGAGGATCGACAACGCCGGCCCGGTTTCCACGAGACCGTCGAGAACCTCCTCTGCACTTATCGATGACAGCCTCGCCGGCCCCATCTCTTTCATCCGATCGGCGAGGAGCCGGGCGAGGCGCTCGTGCTCCTCCACGGCGATCGTCGGCCCACCCACCGGGTCGCGCGAGATGAAGTCCATCCCGGTGTCGGTGAGATCGAGCCCGAGCTCGTGGGCGAGACCAATCACTGCCGTCTGCGTGGTCGAGATCCACTCCCCGCCCAGCTCGACGATCTCGCCATTGGGCATGAGATACGACCAGAGACGTCCCCCGACCCGGTCTCGGGCCTCCAGGACCAGGACGTCGAGGCCCCGGTCGACCAAGCGCCGGGCTGCAACGAGGCCGGCCACACCGGCGCCGACCACGATCACCTGACGGGGGGAGCGTTGCGAACCCTGGTCCTGAACTTCGCCGAGCGGTGCCTGCAACCCTGGGTTCGCTCATTGGCCGCGGAGGCTATGCCGGGCCGTGGCTAGATTGCCGCCGTGCCCGAGGGAACACCGGAGTACCCGGTCAGAGTCGACCGCCGCGTGTTCGTCCCGATGGATGACGGTGTCACCATCGCCCTCACCGTCTATCAGCCCGATAGCGACAACGACGGCCCCTACCCGACCATCGTCGAGTCGCTCCCTTATCGCAAGGACGACGCCTTCTACTCGAGCGACTGGGCCACCTACGCCTATCTCGCCGGGAAAGGCTTCGCCGGCGTGCGCATCGACATCAGGGGTACCGGGGCCTCGACCGGGATCATCGAGGACGAGTACGTCCCTAGGGAGCAAGAGGACACCCTGCAGATCTTCCGCTGGCTCGCCGACCAGGAGTGGTGCAGCGGGAATCTCGGCATGTGGGGCGTGTCCTGGGGCGGATTCAGCTCACTGCAGACAGCCATGCTCCGTCCGCCGCAGCTGAAGGCCATCGCCCCGGTCCACGCCACCCATGACCGATTCGCCTGCGATGTCCATTACACGGGAGGCTCGCTCCATGCGCAGGAGCAAGTGGATTGGCCACCGTCGATGGTGGTCTGCAACGCGCTGCCCCCCGACCCGGACATTGTCGGCGACGGTTGGTATGAGCAATGGATGAACCGGTTGGAGAACACGCCACAGTGGGCCGGGATCTGGCTTCGTCATCAACGTCGTGATGAGTACTGGCTCCACGGCTCGCCCTGTGCCGACTACCAGGCGATCCAGTGCCCCACTCTTCTCATCGGTGGTTGGGTCGACGGATACGTCGACGGGATGCTGGCCATGGCGGAGCACCTCACCTGTCCCACCCGGACCGTGATCGGGCCCTGGGGCCACTATCGGCCCTCCACGGGATGCCCGGGGCCGGGCCTCGACCATCTCGATCTTCTCGCCAGGTGGTTTGGTCATCATCTCAGGGGTGATGAGAACGGTGTGATGGACATGCCTGCCGTCACCGCCTATGTCCGGACCGGTGCGCCCTACGACGGACCGACCCGTCCTCCTTTCGACGACCCGCCGACACCCGGCTACTGGCGAGCCGAGGCGTCGTGGCCTCCAGCCGACCGCGTCGAGCTCGATCTCTCCTTGGATGGCCTTCACCACGAGACCACGACCTGGTCGGGACCACAGTGGGTCGGGGTCCACGCCCCTGCCTGGGATCGGGCGGGACGGGGCAGCGCCGATTCGACCGAGGACGATGCTCACTCGGTCACCTTCGAGACCGATCCCATTCGAGGAGCCGTTAGAGATCCTGGGGACCCCGGAGATCGAGCTGTCAGTGGCCAGCGACAAGCTCGTCGGGGTGGTCGCCGCCAGGCTCCTTGCCATCTCACCGGCCGGGGACGGGCACCTGATCACCAGGGGCAATCGCAATCTGGCCTTCCCTGATGACCTGTCGACACCGGTGCCGATCGAGCCCGACACACCGATCACCGTCCGCATCCCGCTGTTGACCACGTCGGCGGTGCTGCCCGCCGGCTGGCGTTTGCGGCTAGCGCTGTCTGGCGCGGACTTCCCGGTCGTTTGGCCACCCGGGGAGAGATTCACCCTCACCTTCGACCCCAGCCGTTCCACGTTGCGTCTACCCACCGTCCCGGCGCGCGACGAGGAATCCAGGGTCCTCTTTCCGGCCCCGCCACCCCTTCCCCATCCTCCAGGCTTCGAAGAGGACGACACGGGGCACGCCCTGGTCCAGAGGGAGGGCTCCACCATCTCCTATCAGCGGCACCGGTACTCCAGGGAGTTTCAACCCGAACGGGCCGATCTGACCTACAGCTCGGACGAGAAATGGTCGGTGAGCGTCGACGACGACGATCCGGCTTCGACCCGAGTCCAGTCGGACGTGGAGTCGACGATGGAGCGACCGGGTTGGAAGGTCACCACGCGGGGCAGTCTTGAGTTGTCGGGCGATGCAGATTCGTTCCATCTCAAGATCGAGCTCACCGCCCTCCTCGACGACCGGGTCGTGTTCACCCGTGCCTGGGACGACAGCGTGCCCAGAGAATGGGCCTGAATCGCCGTTCAACTAATCTCGCCCCGTGGAACCGACACTTCACCGGGACCGGTATGTGGAGCCCGATTGGTACGCCAAAGAGGTGTCGAGCGTCTTCGAACGACAGTGGTTTTGCGTCGGTCGCGAGGAAGAAATCCCTGGACCGGGCGACCATTTGGTCTGCGACGTCGTCGGAGAATCGATCATCGTCACCCGGACGCGGGCCGATGAGCTGGCGGCCTATGTCAACCTGTGCCGGCATCGCGGCTCACAACTGACAGACGCCGCAGGCAAGCCCTCGCAGACAGAGTTAGGCCCGACCGGCACGTTCAAAGGCTCGATCCAGTGCCCCTACCACGGCTGGACCTATGCCTTCGATGGACGCCTGCGGGCGGCCCCATTTCTCGACGAGGCGGACGGCCTCGACAAAGAGGACCTGCCCCTGCACGACATCGGGGTACAGACCTGGGCCGGGTTCGTTTGGGTCCACCTCGACCCGGGGGCGGCGGGGCCTGTCTCCGGCCAGTTCCAGGAGTCGGAGTCGTATCTTGCCAACTATCCGTTGACTGACCTTCGGACCGCAGCCCGGATCATCTACCCGGTCGCGTCCAACTGGAAGGCACTCGTGGAGAACTACAACGAGTGTTATCACTGCGGCCCGGTCCACCCCGAACTGGTTGAGCTGGTGCCTGCCTTCAGACAGCGCGGCGGCTCCGAGCTGGACTGGGCGAGTGGGATCGCCCATCGAGAAGGGGCATGGACCTTCACCGCCAGCGGGACGACCAACCGCCGGCCGTTCCCCGGGCTGAGCCCCGAGGAACAGGAGCGGCACAAGGGTCAGCTCGTCTACCCGAACCTCATGCTCAGTCTCTCCGCCGACCATGTCGCAGCCTTCACTCTGTGGCCTCACGGCCCCGCATCGACCACCGTGGTATGCGATTTTCTGTTCCATCCCGACGAGATGGCGAAACCCGATTTCGATCCCTCGGACGCCGTCGACTTCTGGGACATGGTCAACCGCCAGGACTGGAAGATCTGCGAGTCGGTGCAGAGAGGGATGTCGTCCCGCCGATTCTCCACCGGGTTCTATGCCCCGATGGAGGACTACTCGATGGACATCCGGCGGTATCTCGACGGGCTGATGTGACCGACTACCGCGTGGCAGTCCTCGGGTTGGGAGGAATCGGCAGCGCCGCCGCCTATTGGGCGTCCCGTCGTCTCGGTGGCGACGTCCTCGGGGTCGAGCAATTCGAGCTTGGTCATCTCCGGGGAGGATCGGAGGATCACAGCCGAATCATCCGGCTTTCCTATCACACTCCCGCCTACGTCGAATTGGCCAAGGCGGCCTACGAGGCGTGGGAGCAGGTAGAGGTCGACTCTGGCGAGCCACTGGTCCTCAGGACCGGTGGCCTCGATCTCGCCCCGGCCGGCGCCTCGATTGGTCTCGACGACTACCGGGCGTCGATGAGCGCTGCCTCGGTTTCCTTCGAGGAGCTCGACGCCGCCGAGGTGATGAGGCGCTGGCCTCAGTGGAGTCTGAGCGAGGACGTGACAGCCCTCTATCAAGAGCGATCCGGCATCGCCATGGCCTCTAGGGCCAATGAGACACATCGTCGGCTGGCACGGGAGAACGGTGCGACCCTCGTGGACGGCGCCGGGGTGGGCGCTGTCCGGGAGATCGACGGCGAGGTCGAGATCGAGGTCGACGGCAAGTCCCAGCGAGTCGGCTCGTTGATCGTCGCCGCCGGGGCGTGGACCCCAATCGTGCTGGATCAACTGGGAGTGGATATTCCGCTCGAGGTGACCCTGGAACAGGTCGTCTACATGGAGCCGGCAGACCCCGCATCGTTCCACCCCTCCCGATTCCCCATCTGGATCTGGATGGACGAGCCATCGTTCTACGGTTTCCCGATTTTCGGGGAACCGGCAGTGAAGATCGCCTGGGATCGATGTGAGATCGTGACCGACCCCGAGAGCAGGAGTTTCGAGCCCCGGAATGACGTCACCGAGGCGGTGAAGGGGTTTGCGGCCCGGCACCTCCCGCAAGCAGTCGGACCTGTCCGGCTGGCCAAGACCTGTCTCTACACGCTCACGCCCGATCGCGATTTCCTCCTCGACAGGGTGCCCGGGACAGACAACATCTACACGGTGGTGGGCGCCGGTCACGCCTTCAAGTTCGCCTCGCTGCTCGGGCGGATCCTCGTCGACCTCGCCCTCGACGGCGCCACCTCCCACGACATCTCAGCACTTGCCGCCGATCGACCCATTCTCCAGCAGAAGGATCCGGTGCGCTCCTACATGGTGTAGAACGGCCCGCTGAGGTCAAGTACCTGCCTCATGGGGCCGATTCCTTCCTGACATGGACTCTCTCTCCATGAAGAGAAGGCGCGTCCAGGAAGCGCAACACGACACGGAACGGCTCGCCGCCCTCAACGAACTGTCTGCCGCCTTGTATGAGTACGACTCTGCAGAGGCGGTGACGGTGGCCGACTCCGCCATCGCCCTCGCCGACGCCGTCGGAGACGGGGCTGGCTCGCGCCTGGGCCCTCCACCACAAGGGCTGGGCACTGAGCTCCATGGGGCGTCTCGACGACGCCCTCGACTCCCAATTGTCGGCCCGCGCCCAGTTCGAGCTGGAAGGGAACATGAGTGGGGTCGCCAATGCCCTGATGGCGATCGGCGACCTGTATGGAGATGTCGGCGACACGTCTACGGCTCTGGAGTATCTGGATCGGGCCCGGGCACCTCTCAGGCTGGCGGACGACGAGCTCGGAGTGGGGCTGCTGACGAACCTCACCGGGATCGCCTTGAGCCACGAGGGGAGACACGAGGAAGCCCTCGATCTCTTCGAGCAAGCCGAATCCGTGTATCTCAGGCTGGCTGATGGCTTGCGAGTGGGCACGGCGAAGATCAACCAAGGATTCGAACTCCTCGCCCTCGCCGAGGTGGGCGACGAGGACGAACGGAAGGAGGCGATCGAGCGTGTCGGAGAGCTTGCCGCAGAGATCATCGAGAGAGGCAAGAAACTCGGAGACGATGGGCGCCATACCACCGCCTACGGGAGGTCCCTGCGGGCCCACGTCCTCGCCGCTACCGGTTTGATCGACGATGCAATCGATGCGGCCCTGACCGCGGAGACAGAGGCCACCGCCGGAGGGATCGACCAGTTGGCCGTCGAGCTCGCCCTGGATCGCGCCGGTTGGCTCATCGTCGCCGGCCGCAACGAAGAGGCGGGGATGCTCGTGGAGGAAGCGGCAGACCGCAGCAAGAGACTCGATATGAAGCGATTGCTGGTCAGAGCGACGGCTCTTCGGGCTGACCTGCTCGAGGCATTCGGCGACTACGCCGGGGCACTGGCCTGCCACCGGGAATACCACCGCCTCGACGGAGAACTGCACACGGATCAGGCGGAGCGGCGAGCCAGTCTCGCCACCACCCGTTTCCAGGTCGAACGTGCTCGTCAGGAGGCTGAACTGGCCAGGGTGCGGGTATCCGAGTTGGAGGCGCTGGACCACGACAAGCGTGAGTTCCTGGCCAGCATCAGCCACGAGCTGCGCACACCGCTGGCCGCGGTCCTTGGCTTCGCCACCGAGCTATCTGACTCGTGGGACCTCTTCGAACCAGCAGAGGCACGCTCCCTCGTCCGCCTCATCGCCAGTCAGTCGGCCGATATCTCCAGCATCGTCGACGACCTGCTCACCGTGACCAGGCTCGAGGCCGGGACGATGACGTTCTATCCGTCGGCGGTTTCAGTGGCCGAACACCTCGCCGACATGGTGGAGACATCCGGCCGCGAGTCAGGTCGAAGCATCTCGTGGCGGGGAGACGCCATCGTCTGGTCCGACCCGAACCGTCTCCGGCAAATCGTGCGCAACCTCATCACCAACGCCATCCGTTACGGAGGCGAGGAGATCTCGGTATCAGTCACGTCGAATGCAACGCGTGCGAGCATCGACATCAAGGACTCGGGCGGCCCGATCCCGGCGAGCAGGGTGACGACCATGTTCGAGCCGTTCGTCCACGCCGACAGTGGTGGACGCACCCCCAACTCGGTCGGCTTGGGTCTCGCCGTGGCGAGGAGCCTGGCCCGGATCATGGGAGGCGAGCTCGACTATCGACACGATGGTGGATCGGTGTTCCGCCTCGTGCTGCCTCTCCCTGAGTGACCTGCCCCGCTAGGCCGGGACAGCCCAGCAGGCCGCTGCGCTGAGGGCGCCCACCGGCGTTGGACCCGGGTCATCGGTGGGGCATCGAGCCGCGATCTCCGGCGCAAGCGTCCCGGACTGGAGGAGAGGGCAGCGGGGATGGAAGCGGCACCCCGACGGGATCCGGGCCGGATCGGGTATTTCCCCGATCAGGATCTGCTGTTCCATCTCCCTCGTCTCGGGGACCACCGAGAGCAAAGCCCGGGTGTAGGGATGCCGGGGGTTCTCCAGGATCTGCTCGGTCGGCCCCGTCTCGACGATCCGACCCAGATACATGACGGCCACCCGATCGGCGATGTTCCAGGCAAGACCGAGATCGTGCGTGACCACGAGGATGGCCAACCCGGTCTCGTCCACGAGACGGCGCATCAGGGCCAGGATCTCGCCCCGGATGGATGCGTCGAGACTGGCCACCGGCTCGTCCGCCAGCAATAGCCGTGGCTCCATGACCATGGCCCCGGCGATGACGACCCGCTGACGCTGACCGCCCGAGATCTCATGCGGATACAGGGGGAAGAATCGCTCCGGTGGGCGAAGGCCGGCCCGGGCCAGTGCCTGCGCCACCTGGTCCTGTTCGCTGCCGGCACCATGCTGGATGCGCAAGTCCCTCGGCAACGACCTCGTAGATGGTCTGGCGCGGGTTGAGGGCGCCAGTGGGATCCTGGAAGACCATCTGGACGGTCGGATTGAAGATGGTCTGGACCTTCGGTCGCGACCGGTCTCCGTCCTCACGTTCGACCCTTATCTGACCGGAGGTCGGCTTCTGCAAGCCCTGGATCGCCCGGATCAGCGTCGTCTTCCCCGATCCCGACTCGCCGACCAGGGCCAGCACCTCCCCTGGTGACACATGGAGCGAGGCGCCGTCGACGGCTCGGGCCGCCCCGAAATGGACGTGCAGGTCCTCGACCTCGACCAGATTGGTCACACCAGCACGCACGCCGCACTCCTTTCCAAGCCCGACGAGCGCAGGTCGGGCTCGGCCGGCAGACAGGCGTCATGGGCCAAGGGGCATCGAGGATGGAAGGGACATCCTTGGGGCAGGTTGTCGGGAGTCGGCGGGTCACCACCCAGACCGGAAGGTGCCATCCGCGAGGTCTCGTCCCCGATGGTGGGAAAAGCTGCGGCCAGAGCCTTCGTGTAGGGATGGGACGCATTCTCGAAAACCTCCCAGGCCGGGCCCTCCTCCACGATGCGTCCGGCGTACATCACGGCCAGCTTCCGGCAGGCGTAGGTGAGCACCGAGAGATCATGGGTGATGAACATCAAGGTGAGATCCCTCTCCTGCTTTAGATCGTCGAGCAGGGCCAGGACCTGAGCCTGGACCATGAGGTCGAGCGCCGTGGTCGGCTCGTCGGCGATGAGGAGGAGCGGGTCGCAGGCCAGGGCCATGGCGATGAGCACCCGCTGTCGCTGTCCCCCCGACAGCTGATGGGGGTAGGAGTCGGCCCGGGCAGCCGGCAGGCCGACCCGCCTGAGGAGCTCGATGACACGTTCTCGGGCGGCGCTGTCGCTAGCAGCGGTCTGGTGGACCAACATCGGCTCGGCGATCTGCTCACCGACCGTCTGCACCGGGTTCAGCGCGTGGAGCGCCCCCTGGAAGATGATGGCCCCGGAGGTCCATCGCGCCGCTCGCAGCCCTCCCGGAGTGAGGTTGAGGACGTCTTTCCCATCCAGGGTGATCTGCCCGGTCACCTCGGTCCCGGCCGGGAGGAGACGAAGCAATGCATTGGCCAGGGTGGACTTACCGCAACCGGACTCGCCGGCGAGACCCAGGGAATCTCCCTTTTCCAGATCGAAGCTCACCCCACGCACCGCCGGCACGTCGCCACCGTGCCCGTGATAGGTGACCTCGAGATCATGCACCGAGAGCATCGGCTCGCTCATCGGGCCCGGCTCAGTCTCGGATTGGCGATCTCCTCGAGAGTGCGACCGATGAGGGTGAAGGCGAGGACGACCCCAAGAATGCCCAGACCGGCGGGAACGAAGTACCACCAGGCGTTCCTGACCATGGCCCCATTGACAAAGGCCTCCTCCAGGGTCTTGCCCCATGAGGCGGCCGAAGGGTCACCCAGTCCCAGGAAGGCCAGCGTGGTCTCGGTGAGGATGGAGATCGGGACGGCCAGAGTGGCGTTGGCCAGGATCAGTCCCATGACGTTGGGCAGGATGTGCTGCCCGACGATGTGGCTTCCGCTCGCCCCGAGCGAGCGGGCCCGATCGACGAACAGACGTTGCTTGACCGTCAGCACCTGAGCGCGAATGAGACGCGCCGTCGACGGCCAGGAAGTGATCCCGATCACGAAGATGATGTTCCAGACGTTTCGCCCCAGCACCGAGGCCAGCACGATGGCCAGGGGCAGGAAAGGGACCACCAAGAACCACTCCGTGATCCGCATCAGCACGGCGTCGGGCTTGCCGCCGACAAATCCGGCGATAATTCCGACCACCGATCCGATCAGGATGGTCAACACAGTGGCGGCCAAGCCCGACGAAGAGGCTGACCCGGGAGCCCCAGACGAACTGAGCCCACACCGAGCGCCGGATGTAGTCGGTGCCCAGTGGGCCGAATTCGCTTGGGGGTGCCCATTGGGGATTCCCTTGGGCCCGGGCGTACACCGGGTTCAACTCCCTGGCGTCGGCCAGCAGCGGCGCCGCCAACGCCATCAACGACGAACAGGAGCAAGACGCCGAGGCCGATCATGCCTCCCCTCGAGCTGCGGAATTGCTTCCACACCCGGCCCGCGGTGGCACGTCGACGCTGCATGGCGAGACTGGTCATTGGCCCTCCACCCGCGGGTCCAGCCAGCTGTAGGTGAGGTCGGCGATCAGGTTGAAGACGATCACCGCCGCGCTGAAGAGAAGGAAAAGCGCCTGGAGCATGGGGAGGTCGGGCCCCGGATGGCGTCGGCGGTCGAGCTTGCCCAGACCGGGCCAGGAGAAGACCGCCTCGACGGCGATGGCGCCGGAGAGGACGAAGCCGAAGTTGATGGCGGTGAGCGTCACGACCGGTAGCAATGCGTTGGGTACGGCATGACGGTTGCGCACGACGACATCGCGGAGACCCTTGGCCCGGGCCACCGTGAGATAGTCCTCACCCATGACATCGAGCAGCGAGCTTCGGGTGACGAGGGTGTACTCCCCGAGATAGGCCAGGGTCAGGGTCAGCGCCGGGAGAAACATGTGATAGGCCTGGTCGATGAGCACGGCGAGACCCGGTCTCATTCGATCCGGCGGTGGAGATCCCGCCGACGGGGAACCACCCCAGTACGACGGCAAACAGGACGAGGAGGATCATGCCCAGCCAGAAATCCGGCATCGAGTAGAACACCATCGTTCCCGAGGTGATGGAGTGATCCTTCCAGGTGTTCCTCCGCCAGGCGGCGATGATCCCGCCGATGGTGCCGATGACCGCCGAGAGGATCGACGAGACACCGACCAGGGCCAACGTCGCCGGGATGGCGGCGACGATCTCGTTCCAGACCGGTTGCCGGGTCTGATAGGAGATACCGAAGTTGAGCTGGGCCGTCTCCCTGAGATAGAGAGAAACTGGGTGCCGATTGGCTGGTCCAACCCAAACGCCACCCGCAGGTTGTCGAGCGTCTCCTGGGGCACGTTCCGACCCCGGAACAAGGATCCGATCGGGTCGGTCTGCACCACCCGGAACAGGAAGAAATTGAACACGAGCACGAAGACGAGGGTGATGAGAGCGCCCAAGACCTTGCGGCCAATGAGCCTTCCCCGCCCCCGTCCCGTCGTCTCGAGTCTGTGGTCAGAAACTCACTCCCGCTCGTCGGCCGTGGAACGATTCCGCATCGCCAGGAATACGCCGCCGATCAGGATCACACCGGCGGCGATACCACCCCAGAGCAGCCAGTTGATGCCGGAACCATCATCCGCAGCGGCCCCGATCGGGGTGAGTTCG
The DNA here is from genome assembly GCA_963725075.1 of uncultured Acidobacteriota bacterium. GTDB lineage: Bacteria > Actinomycetota > Acidimicrobiia > Spongiisociales > ZC4RG35 > JARDZU01. Next base: position 81,472 of record CAVRXA010000007.1, on the reverse strand, counting down.
CACGTAGCTCGGGCGAGGTGTTGCTGAAGATGACCGGACCGATCTCGGCCGGCTGCTTCACCCAACCCTCGAAGGTGTCGGTCCGATAGGCCTGGAGGTCGGGCGCGATATACATCGGTATGTAGACGGCGGCATCGTGGAACAGGGTGAGCATCTCGTGGACGATCTCGACGCCGCCGGTCGGGATCGACCTCCTGGTTTTGTTCCGTATAGAGCGCGTCGTATGCGGGATCGAACCAGTTGGCGTCGTTGAAGTTGCCGATCTCGGCCTCGGTGAAGTACGACCAGCATTGGGTCCGGGTCGACGAAGGGCACCCAGCCCCAGTAGAAGGTGTCGTAGGTCCCGTCGACGAGCACCCCGAAGAGGGCGTCCTGGTCGTAGGCTTCGAGGGTGACTCCGATGCCGATCTCCTCCATCCATCCCACCATCAAATCCCCGATCGACCCGGCCAGGTCGCCGTCGGTGTTGACGGCATGGCGGATGACGATCGGGTTGGTGCCGTCGGGCATCTCCCTGATCCCGTCACCGTCGCGTGTCCAGATATCCGGCGTCGTCGAGGATCTGATTGGCCAAGTCGGGGTCGTAGTCGAACCGATCCTCCTCGGGGATCTCGGGTATCCATTTCGGGTCGGCCGAGGGCTCACCGTCTCCAGCGGGGTGGCGAGGCCGAACTAGAGGTCCTCGATCACTGCCGCCCGGTCGACGGCGTGGGCAGATGGCCCGTCGCACTTCGAGGTCGAGGAGCGCCGGATGAGGCTGGCCCTCGGCCGCCCCGCCGTTGATGGCGATCTCGTCAAAGCCGCCTTGCTGGCCCGCCACCACCTCGATGTTCTCGTCCGCCTCCAGGGCGTCCCAGGAGCTGGCCGGAATGCTCTGGGCAGCATCGAGCTCACCCTGCTGCAGGGCGGCCACCATGGCGTCGGGGTTCTCGAAGAGTCGGAAGATCACCTGGTCGTAGGGAGGCTCCTCGCCTTCCCATCCCCAGTAGCTGGGATTTGACGTCCATGACCACCGTCTGGCCCGGGGTGAACTCGGTAAACACGAACGGCCCGCTTCCCACGCCGTCGTCGGCGGCGTACTGCGTGGTGGCGTCGTAGTCGGTGGCGATCGGCTCCCAGATGTGCTTTGGCACCAAATAGACGTCCATGGTGGGCAGCTTGGGGTCGGGGACCGAGGAGACCAGCTCGGACGGTGCGCTCGTCGACGACGGTGGCCTCGATGTTCTGCACGGTCGAGATCATGTTGTCCCAACCCTGGTCACGGCCCGTGTTGATGTTCCAGGCAACGTCTTCGGCGGTGAGCGGCTCGCCGTCTGACCAGGTCAGGCCTTCCCGCAGGGTGTAGATGTACTCGCAGCCCGGGCTCGACCTCCTCCCAGGACTCGGCCAGACCGGGGATGGTGGCGAAATCGTCTGCCGCCTTGTCGGTCAGTGTGGCGTAGTGGAGGTTCCACACCTCGTAGACGGCCACGGTGTAGCCTGACGTCGGGTTGAGGACCTCCCAGTCCTGGGTGAGCCCGACGCGGAGGGTGACCTGGTCGTCCTCCTCCTGGGCCGAGGCGATAGGAACGAGGGAAAGGGCCACCATGGCGGCGACCAGCGACACGACTAGACGTCTCATGAATCTGACTCTCCATTCAGGTTTGACCCTGGGCAATGTATCCGTCTCGGCACGGCCATGACGCCGATCCGCGGGTTGGTGAATCCTGAATGACGATTCAGCCTTCCCCGGTTACAGTGACCCGACCCAGCCGAGGTTGCAGACTTGATCCGCGAGACACCGTTTCATCCCAGGACCAGTGAGGCCAACAAGACCGGGTTGTGGAGTCATTGGTCGGGATATCTGGCCACCGACCGGTATCAGATGTCGGACAAGTTCGAGTACTTCGCCATCAGAAACTCGGCGGCGGTCATCGACACCTCCCCCCTCTACAAGTACCGGATCACCGGGTCAGACGCCGAGAACTTCCTGGCCGGCGTCCTGGCTCGTGACATCCGGAAGTGCCGGCCCGGGCAGGCTCATTACACGGTGTGGTGCGACGACGATGGGTGGGTCGTCGAGGACGGAGTCATCCTCCGTCACAGCGACGATGAGTTCATGCTCACTGCAGCCGAGCCCAACATGGCCTATCTACAGGACCTCGTCGGCCGGATGGCGGTCCAGATCGAAGACGTCTCGGACGATTTCGGAGCCCTCGCCCTGCAGGGCCCCTACGCCAGGGAGATCCTCAAGCAGCTGGCCCCGGAAATGGAGGAGATCGGGTACTTCCACCTCACACCGGCCAAGGTCGGGCAACGCGGCGGTGACCATCTCCCGCACCGGCTACACCGGGGACCTCGGTTATGAGATCTGGGTGGAGAGGGACGAGGCAGTCGGCGTGTGGGACACCCTCTTCGAGGTGGCGGCGCCTTATGGGGTCATCCCGGCCGGCCAGACCGCTCTGCTCATCGCCCGCATCGAGGCCGGGTTGGTACTTGATCGATGTCGACTTCTACTCCGCCCGCTACGCCTGGAACGACGAACAGCGGACCACTCCCCACGAGCTGGGGCTGGGGTGGATGCTCCGTGACCTCCCCTCCGATGACAGGGCCTTCATCGGGCGGCGCGCCATCGAGCGCGAGCTGGCCGAGGGCACGTCCAGGTGGAAGACAGTCGGGATCATGGTCGACTACGAGGACTGGAACCGGGTCTACAACGAACGTGGGGTCATCCCGCCCAAGGACCACACCCCAGAGCACGGCGGGATGATGATCTACGACGAGAAACTGGAGCGGATCGGGTACACGCCCAGCTTCGTCTACTCACCGATGGCACAGCGTCACGTGGGGATCGCCCGGATCCGTCCCGAGCACGCCGCCCTCGGGACCGAGGTGAGCCTCGAGGTCACCATCGACCATCGCTACGACGTGGTCAAAGCCAATGTGAGCCGTCTCCCCTTCTTCAACCCACCGAGAAAGACAGCCTGAGGTAGACATGCCGGCCAAGAAGAAGTTCGATGCAATCGTCATCGGTGGCGGTCACAACGGTCTGGTCAACGGGGCCTATCTCGCCAAGGCCGGGCTGAGCACCCTGATCCTCGAGCGCAGGCATCTGGTCGGTGGCGCCGCCATCACCGAGGAGCTGCATCCGGGGTTCAGCTTCACCACCTTCTCCTACGCCTTGAGCCTGCTCCGCCCCGAGATCATCCACGAGTTGGAACTGACCAAGCACGGCTTCATGCCGCTGCTCATGCCCTCGACCTTCGCCCCGACCGAGGACGGCGATTACATCCTGCTGGGGCAGGACAAGAACGAGAACCACCACGAGATCTCCCGCCATTCGCCACACGACGCAGATGCCTACGACGCCTACGGCCACATGATGGAACAGGTGGTTCACGCCATCAGGCCGCTGATGGACTCGATCCCGCCCGACATCACATCCAAGGACCCCGAGGAACGGGCCCGGATGGCGGCCATCGGCTCCTACCTGGCCGATCTCCCGCCGGGTGTCCTCCACGACATGATCCGGCTGATGACAGGAAGCGCCGCCGACATCCTGGAGGACTACTTCGAGTCCGACCTAATGCAGGGTCTCCACGCCTCCTCGGGCATCATCGGCACCAAAGTCGGGCCCCGCTCCCAGGGCTCGGGTCTGGTCCTCCTCTATCACTCGTTCGGCGAGCACGACGGCGCGTATGGCGCCTGGGCCTTCCACAAGGGAGGCAACGGCGGGTTCACCCAGGTACTGGCGCGGGCCGCCGAGTCGTTTGGCGCCGAGATCCGGCTCGAGTCGCCGGTCGACCACGTCGTCACCAAGAACGGAAGGGCCACCGGGGTCATGCTCGAAGACGGGACCGAGTTGGAGACGAAGACCGTGGTCAGCGCCGTCGATCCACGCCGCACCTTCATGCAACTCGTGGATCCCCGCGAGTTGCCCACCGATCTCGTCGAGAACATTCGCCGTTTCAAGTTCCAGGGGACCTCGGCCAAAGTCAACTTCGCCCTCGACGCCAACCCCACCTACCCGGGGCTGGAGGGACGCTCGGACCAGTACCGGGGCTTCATCAACATGGGCCCCTCACTCGACTATCTGGAGCGTGCCTTCGACGACGCCAAGTACGGGTGGTACTCCCAGAAGCCATACATCGACGGGTGCATCCAATCCAACGTGGACCCCGACATGGCGCCACCGGGCAAGGCTGTCATGTCCTGCTTCATCCAGTACGCCCCCTATCACTTGAAGGAGAGCGACTGGGATACCGAGCGGGACCGGTTCGGAGACGTCGTGCAGAAGACCCTGGAAGGCTTCTTCCCCGGTTTCGGCGATCTGGTCCTTCACCGGGAGGTAGTCACTCCGCTCGACATCGAGAGGGTGGTTGGTCTCACCGAGGGCAATATCTTCGCTGGAGAGTTCCTCGCTCCCCAGATGTTCTTCTTCCGCCCCGCCCCCGGCTGGAACCAATACCGCACCCCGATCGAGGGCTACTACCAGTGCGGTTCGGGGACCCATCCCGGTGGATGCGTAATGGGCGCCCCCGGCCGCTTCGCCTCACAGCAGATCCTCGGGGACCTGGCCAAGAAGAAGTAGCAAGCGCTCGGAACCGGAGTCGGTCCAGCCGTCGTTGATAGCCTTGTCCTCCGGGAGTACCACATGGCGTCACGCCGAGGATTGGCCGTAATTGTCGCCTCGCTGCTGATGTTCGTCGCCTGCACCGAGTCGGCGACACCGCCACAACCCACCGCGCCACCCGACGCCTTCGCACCGACACCGACCATCGGACCGTCGACCACCACACGACCGGCCCCAACGACCACCCTCGACGTCGAAAGGGTCGTGATCCAGCGAGTCGATCCGGTCTCGCTCGTTCCGCTGTCCGCCTTCGAGCCGATCCCGATGGGTGACTGGCTATGGGAGCCGAAAACGTCACCCGACGGAAGGTTCCTCGTTGCCGCGGTCGGAGATGACACTGCAGAGAACCAATTGCGGCTAGTCGACCTCCAATCCTGGCTCCCGGCAACGTCCTGGGTCGTCTTCCCGGATCTGATCGTGCATGTGGATGAGGCCGGCACTGTTTACTTCGTCTCATACAACGAGACACCGGGACAGCTTCATTTCTCGGTTTTGGGTGGCACTGGCTCGACGGTGATCGCCGACCTGCCGGCGGGCATGTCGGTATGGGGGGCGGACATGATCGATGAGCAGATCGTGCTGTATGGAACCAGGACGCTGTTAGGTGACGGGAGCGAGAGTGCTCTGGTGGCCACTGTCGATGTCAGCAGCCGTAAGGTGATCGAGATCGACTTGCCCGACGTTCACCTTGGCCCGGTCGAGCCCGTGAGTCAGGGGCCGTGGGCGTCCTTCCTGTACAACTCCCCTTCCTTCACTGTTGACCGGGCGGGCCAACGGGTTCTCGTGGCCCACGCCAATGAGAGCTCGGTCACCGAGGTGGATCTCCGAACCGCTCACGCAACCCCACACGAGTTGGCCGATGCCACCGCGACTCCGGAAACCGGGACCAGGAGATGGGGCGCAGTCAGCCCCGACGGGAGGCTCCTCTACGTTGCCAGTCGAGATGTCGAACTGATCGAAGACGACGACAACTGGTTGGTGAACACGATCCCGGCCGGAGTGGCGACGGTAGACACCTCGAACTGGCAGGTCGTCGCCAGAACCGACGAGCCGATATCAGACATCTACATCTCCCCGGCAGGTGACCGGCTTATCGCCTCCGGGTACACCACCGAGGAGTCCGATTCCGTGTACGTATCGGAATCAACCGGGCTTTACATGCTGGATCCGACGGACCTCACCGTCCTGACTCACTATCCATCTGAACGCCCCGATCAGGCCTGGGGAGCGGTCACCTACAGCTCAGCGGGCGCGATCGCGTACGTATGGACATGGCTGGAGTCGCCAAGGGTCTACGCCATGGAGCTCTCCAGCGGCCAGATATTGTCGACGGCAGAGAGCCTTGAAACACTCGCAATGGTCGGGCCGGCGGGAGTCCTCGCCTCGAATCGCTAGCTTGCCCGGATGCTCGCGAATCGACGCAGGCTGGCGGCCCAGCTGGACGATGAGCTCGTCGGCTGGCTGACCACCGTCTCCCCTGACGGCCAGCCGCAGAGTTCCGTGGTCTGGTTCCTCCGTGACGGCGACGACCTATTGGTGTACAGCAAGCCCGACGCCGGCAAACTGCGCAACATCGTCGCCAATCCGAACGTTGCCTTCAATCTGCGCGGCGACGAGTTGGGGGACTCGATGGCCACCTTCGAGGCGACGGCATCGATGGTCGATTCGCCCACTCCGCCTCATCAGGATCCGGCCTATCTCGCCAAGTACCGCGAACAGATCAGCCGTCTCGGTTGGACCCCGGAGCACTTCTCCGACGATTACTCCGCCCTGATCCGCATCACCATCCACCGCATTCGTTCCTGGTAATACGCCGTCACCGGAGGCACAGTCGATAGCCAGGTATCAACGACGCCGATCTGCCACTCTCTCCTGTGAGGTGGGGGAGGTCGCGGGCCATTAGCTCCCGACCACAGGGCGGAAGAAGGGGTCGTCTCCGGACGGCTCCTTCCTTTTGTGTCGAGAGCACGTATCAGGGCGTGGCGCAGCGACTCCTATCAATCGACGGGGGCAAGTCGTCCTCGCATCGGGAAGGGAGAGACCATGTCAACGAGTGCTACTCAGCCGGGTACCACCACAAGGGCAGGACGTTCGGGTAAGGGTCTCGGCATCGCCGCGGCCGCTCTCGCTGTCGTCATCGCTGCTGGCTTCGTGTTCGCCGTGAACCAGGGGAACGAAGTCGACGAGTCTGTAGTCCAGAGCGGGCCGGCGCAGATCGCTGCCGAGCGTCACGCTGAGCGGGTGCGGCTCCTAGAGGCAGCGGCACTGGCCGCGACTCGCCCGGATCCCTCGGCCGAGATCGACCGGCTCAACGAGCTGGCCTTGAAGGTCAAGGCCGAGTCACATCCGGCCTTCAACATCGAGAAGACCAAGATGGAGCTGGCCGGACAGCTCGCCGCGGTCAACGAGTACCCCGGGCTCAACCCGGAGACCCGGATGGAGATCAGCCAGCCAACCGAGCTGAATCAGCCGGAGTGGGACAACCGGATGCCCTGACGGGAACGTCATCACAGGAGAAAGGCCGCCGCAAGGCGGCCTTTTCCTTGTGCAGGGCTCCAAACAGAATCCTCGCCACAGACACCCTCACGAGGAGTAGGTTCGGAGGTCATTCAAGGGGGACTGCATCCAGGGTGGGTGCACCACCGGGTTCGACGGGAGACACTCATCGGCCCGGGTCATACGGGGTGGTGGTGGCCACGCAGATCGAGCCCGGCGCGGCGATCACCCGAGGGACTGCCGAGGAGGAGAAGAAGACCATGACCGAGCAGCAAACGAGTCCGCCGTGGGATTTTGTGCAATCGATGCATGTGCGCCAACTTCCAGCCCGACGGTTCACCTGAGGCTCCGGAAGAGGAACCGGAGGAGACGCCTGAGGGTCTAGAGCATTTCATTTTCTCGTCATCCCGATCAGGCGGTGATCAAGGTGTCGGTAGGCCTCGAGTTCGACCCCGCTGAATTTGGGTTCGAGCCCGTCGAGCCTCTCGACCTATTTCTCTCCGGAGAAGCCGCCGGCGCGGACCTGGAAGAAGTCCAGAGTGTGCTCGACTTGATCGGCCGGGAGAGCGACGACGGAACAGTCGGGATCTACAAGCTGGTCGATCCCGACAGACGACCTGTTCCGGAGGATCAACCAGGTTCAGGACGAAGCCGGTATTCCGGCGAGCCCGCACTACTTGATGAGACCCGCACCGAAGTGGAGATACGGTCCCTACAGCAATGTGGCCAGACTCGATCCGATGTGGAAATGGGACGACCTCCAGGTCACTGGCCCGAGCAACAGCACAGGAACGTGGTCGAGTGATCGTGATCGACACCGGAGGGAACGGCAACCTCTCAGATATTGGCATCACAGTCGCCGAGCCGGAACCACTGCCCAATCCACCGCTCGGGCTGCTGCCACAAAACGTCGGTCATGGCACCTTCGCCGCCTCGATCGCCAAGAAATACAACCCCGACCTCACCGTCGAGCTGTACCGGGCCAGTTTGCCCGACGGCACATTCAGCGAACTTGCGGTTCGAGCCGCACTTCGTGCGGGCGAGTCCGGCCCTGGGCGACGTAGTGAGCATGTCCTTCGGCACCTATCCAGCTGGCTCCCGGTACGAGCCGCTCGTTCTGTCCCTCGCCGTTGCATCGGCCCGCCCGGCGACCGTCGTTGCCGCCTCGTGGCAACGACGGTCCGGGACACGTACCGCCCCAGCTCTACCCGGCGTCACGACCGGACGTGATCGGAGTCGAGCGCAGTCGACAACACCTGGAGCCGCCCGGCGTGGGCCAATGTCGGTGACGTCGATGCCCCCGGGGTAGAATGTGGTCGGCTGGTACCACGACAAGACCGCTGGGAGCCTGGCGGTGTGGAGCGGGACCTCGTTCGCCACGCCGCATCGCGCGGCCTGCATTGCATCAGGGGTTTGTTAGTGCGGTGACGGACGATGCCGACCAACTGATCCTGCTCGCCGAGCAGGATCCACCAGGCCTGCGTCGAGACCTGCAACGAGATCCTCTCACGAGAGGCGCCGAATGGTCGATTGGCTGAAGCTCATCGTGCCTTGGGGATCGCCCTTCGTTCGTTGGGTGAGATCGAGGGTTCGATCCGCGAGCTCCAGCTGGCCCGTGATGCGTATCGAGACCAGGGTGATGACGTGGCAGAGGCCGAGGCCATCATCTCTCTGGCAGCCTCGGTGGCGGTGTCGGGGAGGCTCGATGACGGAATCGAGTCGCTCGAGCCTGTGGTTCAACACGGCAACGATGCCGTGCGGGCCCATGCTCAGGTGCAGAAGGCCGGTCTCATCGCCCGAACCGGCGATCTCAACTCGGCGATCGGTCTGTACGCGTTGGCAGAGCCCGTACTGACCAGCTTGGACGATCTGCGATGGCTCGCTCTCCTCTACAGCACGCGTGGCCTGGTGCTGACCTACCAATCCGAGTTCGAGGGTGCCGAGAGGGACCTCCGGCTCGCCAGAGACCTCTTTCTCGAGCTCGATCGGGCCGCCCCGGCCGCAGAAATGGTGCACAACCTCGGCTTTGTCGCCGTTCAGAAAGGGGACATCGCCAGAGGGCTGTCGATCATGCTCGAGGCGGAGGAACTATGGAAGCAAGCCGGTCTCCCGACCGAGGCGATCGCCTCTGATCGGTCATATGCCTACATGCTGGCCGGTCTACCCGGGGACGCGTTCCAGATCGCTTTGAGCACGGCCCGACGTCTCGGTTCTCAAGGCAATGAGCTGGAGCGGGCCGAGGCCCTCTACCTGGCGGCCCGGGCCGCCCTGGCCAGTGGTGATGCCGGATCTGCAGTCGCAGTTGCCGAAGAGGCAGTCCGTCTGGCGGCCGACCAGGATCGTGAGTCATGGCGGCTTGATGGCCACGGTGGTGCTGGAAGAGGCCCGCTTTCGGGCCGGGATTCCGGGCGATCCGAGCGATCTGATCGACACTGGCCGGCGCCTTCAATGCCTTGGACAGTCCTTCGGGCGAGATGCACGCTCGAGCATTGGCCTCGCTTCGCTTCTTGGAGACGGGTGACCTCGGCGCCGCCGAGGCACAGCCTGGACTCGATCGCAGCCGACGAATCGATCCGCACAGATCTTCCCGTGCGGCTATTGGTGGCGGTGGCGAGAGCCAGGCTCATGTTGGCCAAAGGCGACACCGAGATGGCGACCGAGGTGCTCGAAAGGGCGGCCGACCTGGTCGACCGTCACCGGATCCTCCTCAGCGCTACCGAGGCCAGGGCAGGTGTCAGCCTCCTTGCCGACGAGATCGCCGGCCTGGGACTCGAGGCGATCCACGAGAACGGGCTATCGGCAATCGGTTGGGCCGAGAGATTCCGGGGGGCATCGTTGCGGATCGCCCCCGTCGTCATGTCCCGGGACACCGAACTCGCCGCCGACCTGGCGGAGCTGCGAGGCATGGTCCGTGAGCTCGAAGAGCTCACTCTCGAAGGTGAGGACACGGCGGAACTCGCTGCAGAAGCTCATCGCCTCGAGCGCCGGATCGGTGATCTCTCCGTGGCCCGGGAACAACAATCCGGCGCGGTCTCACGGTCACAGGGGGTCGAGCAGGTGATAGAGGCGCTCGGCCCGCGGTCGATGCTCTACATCTACAACGTGGCGGATCGCACCTTCGGGGAGTTGGTCGGCGCGACAGGAACCGAGCGCGTCGAATTGGGGGAGGTCGCTCAGATGAGATTCCTCGCCCATCATCTGCTTTCCGGGCTCCGCCGCGACTTCATGCTTCGGGGACGCAATCTGAATCACCCTTCCCACGTGAATGAGATGGTCTTGGAGCTGGCCGGATACCTTCTCGAACCTCTCGTCGGAAAGGGACCCGAGGCCGTCATAGTCCCCCCGCCCGACTTGGTCAGCCTGCCCTGGAACGCGATGGCTGCGGCTGTCGACCCGAGTCTCTCGGTGGTCGTGTCCCCGTCTGCAGGACAATGGATGCGGGCAGATCGACAGGCCCGGCGATCTGAGCGGGTGGGTGTCGTGGCCGGGCCCAGACTGGAGTACGCCGCCGCCGAGGCCGAGCGCGTGGCCGCGCTCTACGAGACGCCGGAGATCCTGGACGTGGAGGTCGCCACGGTCGAAGCCGTGATCGAGACGATGGGTCACTGTCGATCGGCTCCACGCGGTGGCCCACACCAGGCTGCGGGACGACAACCCGATGTTCTCGGCGCTGGAACTGGCCGACGGGTTCCTCAATCTCTACGACCTCGAAGGGCTGGTGAGCGTCCCCGACACCGTTGTGCTCTCGGCCTGCGATTCCGCCCACGACAACGTCGTCGGGGGAAACGAGATGTATGGCCTCACTTCCTTGCTGCTGTCCCGTGGGGCGCGCTCGATCATCGCCACGGTGGCTCCGATCCCGGACTCACCCGAGTCTGTCGAAGCGGTAGCCCGAATACATCGCGGTCTCAGCGGGGGCGCCTCAGCGGCGACGGCTGTGCAAGCGGCCCAGACCGGGTTCGATCGGGCCGAGGTCGACCCCTCCCTGGCCTTCGTCGCCTATGGCGCTTGAGGGCCAACATGAAGAGCCCCCGCCATAGGCGGGGGCCCTTCTACTCCGTTAGCGAGGCGTATTGCCTCGGCCATTGTCAAACGGCGGGGCGAACAATGAGGCGTGGCAGGATCTGAGGCCGATGCTTGACCTGGAGCCGGTTCTCCTTCGAGCGGTTGCCCAACCACCTCGAAACGGGGTTGTCGAGTTGCTCTCCGGGGCGAACCGTCCAAGCCCAGCGCCGAGTAGCCCTCGGGTCCTGGGGTTCGGACATGTAGGTCATGTCGCGCCTTTCCTCGCTGACGGCTCGTCGCACGATGGCGACGATTCACTGAGGAGAGGCATGGTCCGGGTCGCTGATACCGGAAGAGGAAGAATCCGTCAGGTCAGAGGACAATCCACTCCGTTTTGACCGCTTCCGCACCCTCCGTGCGGATGACGAGTGCAACTGGCCCGTTGTAGATCCCTTCGAACCCAAAGCGGCCCTGGTCGTCGGACTCCGTCGTGAGAACCCTGCCGATCACGTGCAACTCGACGGTCATGTGACCTGCTGGCTCGATCTGACCCATGAGCTGGCCGGAGAAGGGGTCGTACTCGAGATCGATCATCCATTCCCCGGACTGGAAGGCGAGTATCCGCGCCGTGGCCATCCCGCGCACTCCCGTCGTGGCCGACTCCTCGCTCGAGTCATAGGAGAGCTGGACCAACTCGGCGTCGATGTTTCGCCAGGACAGGGCGGCCTTGGCGAAATCCGTCACATCCGCCGGCGCCGGGTCGGAATCATCGAGCCCGCGCCGTAGCAACGAGACGAGATTCTCCTCTTGCTGGCTGGTCAACTCACTCATCGGGGATCATCTCCTGGTTCGTACGCGTCAAGGAGATGCGATCCAGTTCGGCATCGATCGTACGCCATGAAAAAACCGCTTCGGCGAATGCGGTCACATCCACCGGCGGCTTGTCAGATCCGTCGAATCCTTGCTGGAGAAGCGAGACGAGCGCTTGCTCCCGTGGCCATGTCGACTCCATCACCGGGCATCACCTCCTGGTCGAAAAGAGTCGTCTCCTGCGCTGCTGATACGCGCGGAAAGAGCAGCTTTCAGTCGTTCCAGGCATCTCGACCTGGTGGGCCCGAGGCTCCCGATGGGACGATCGATGATCTCGGAGATCTCCTCGTAGCTGAGCGGTGGATCGGTGGTGAGTAGCCGGAGCAGCTGCTGACAGTCGTCGCTCAGGGTCCCGAAGGCGATAACGACATCCCGAGCCTCCTCGTCTTCGACCAGCATCGACTCCAGCGACGCCGACTCATCGGGAACGTCGTACTGGAAGTCGGTGGGGATCACCCGATCCCGCATCCCCTTCACCCGAAGGGCCTCGCGGCGGCATGTGGTCGCCAGCCACCCCGGGAGACGCTCCGGATCGTCGATGCGATGGCAGTTCTCGACCAGACGGAGCCACACCGTCTGGCTCACGTCTTTGGCCGTTGCGTCGTCGAGCCTGAAGCTGCGGGCAATAGACCAGACCATCTGGCTGAATCGATCGACCAGCTCATTCCAGGCCGTCTGGTCACCCGAGGCGGCCAGAGCCAGCAATTCGCCATGGGTGGCTTGCGACAAGGAGGCCATCGCGTCAATCGTACGGAGGCGAGGGCCCGATCTGCCCCCAATAAGGGATTCTTTCGGTGGTGCGCGAAACGACCCCCGGGAAACTCCCGGAGGTCGCTCCGTTCTGGCCCCCAATCGACCGCCGGTGTCAAGGCCCGACGGCCTCCCCCAGGAAGTCCCCCCTCCCCGGCTTCGCCGGTACTCCCCCCTTCAGGGGAGAAAAGTCAGACTGCGGGGATCTGCGGCCGGCGATCGACCTTGAACGACTCGCCTATCGCGGTCAGACCCCGTCCGAACGCCTTGATCATCCGTTCCATGGCGCGGGGCTCATCCGTGCGGGCGGCCTTCATACGCCTGTACTCGGCCGCCTCGGCCTGATAGCGCTGCATCTTTTCGAAAGCCAGCGCCTGATTCAGATAAGAGCTCATCCGTTTCCTCTCCAATCGTTGTGACCTTGCACACCGGGGAGAGGCGACCGAACGGAGCCTGATACATGGGAACCGTTCAGTCGGCGGTCCTGATCACGATCAGGTTGTCGGCGGCCGACTCTGGGAACCAAACCTCTCCGGGTCGTCCCAGGATCTGGCGAACGTTCCCCGGATCGTGGGGCAGGACGTAGGTGTGGAACTCCTCTGTCGTCGGGTCGAAGCGGACCATGGAGTTCGAACCGAAATCGCTGGCCCACACGATGTCGGTGTCGTCGACGAAGACGGCGTACGTCTCGGGACTCTCGCCCGGGAGATGCCAGGTGTCCCAGGTATCTGCTTCGGGCGTGTACCGACTCAGATTGCCTGCATTCCACTCGCTGACCCATATACGCCCCAGGGAATCGGACCAGACGCGTCGTGCTCCCTGGTTCGGTGTGGGCGGCTCGATGACCGTGGCGGTTCGGTCGCTCTCGATCCGGGCGATGTGAGACCCTGCCAGGGAGGCGTAATAGACGACCCCTTCAGGAGTGGTGGTTACGCCATACGGTCCCGGCCCTTCCGGGGCGTCGAACACGATCAGCTCACCGGTGTCCGGGTCGACGCAGCCATAGATCCCGTTCTGCCCGGTGAACCACAGCATCCCATCGCCGTCGAAGCTGGCCGTGTTGAGATTGGCGTCGGGGCGGTCGTCAGGCAGCGGATAGACCGTCACCTCGAGACTGACCGGGTCGACGGCGACGATGGCGTTGAGCCCACCGTCGGTGACCCATGCGGTGCCGGCGTCGTCGATGATCACACCGTGGGGCGCCGAGCCCTCTCCCAGAGCGGTATGTCTCGTCTCGCCGGTGGCGGGGTCCAGCCAGCCCAGCTCCCCGGTGTCCTGCGCGGTGTACCAGACACCGCCATCGAGAGCCGGTGCCACGTCGTGAGGGCCGGATCCCGCCGGGACCGGGAACGACTCCAGCACCAGGTCATCGGGGGCGATGGCCGCAGGCTGCGTTGTCGGGGTCGTGGTCTCGGGAGCCGTGCTCGCAACCGTTGTTGTCTCCTCGACCGTTACCGCTGTCGACGATGGTGGCGGTGTCGTGGTCGGGGCCAGGGTGGTTTCGCCGGTCGTGGCGGTGCAGGCCAGGATCGGCAACATGATCAGCGTCAGCAGCGAACGCCTCATCACGAAAGCCTATGCGGCCTCCCGGATGAGACGGACCGCCTCCTGGGTCCCGCCGCTCCACGGAGCCCCGTGCCCGGGGAGCACCCATGTCGCCTGAATCGCTTCGAGTCGATCGAGCGAGGCGAGCGCCTGTTCGGTGTCGAGGGTGAAGGGCGCGGGCTGGGGCCCGACGACACCAGTCAGAACGTGTCCCGTGGTCATCGCGTCCCCGACGAACACCGCGTCGACCGAGGGAACGTGGATGGCGACACTCCCCGGAGTGTGCCCGGGAATGTGGATCACTACAGGAGCCCCGGGCAGGTCGAGAACTTGGCCGTCGGTGAAGGTGGCCACCTCGGAGACCGGGGTGATCTTCAGCCCGCCACGTCGTGCGGTGTATGAGAGGAAGCGCATGAGCGGACCCACCTTCACCTTGCCCCACGAGATCTCCTTTTTCACCTCACCGCGGGCCCGGGTGGCGTCGAGCTCGTGGACCAAGACGGGCACTCCCCGCTCCCGACGCAGCCGCTCGGCGAACCCGATGTGATCGGTGTCGCCGTGAGTGAGAATCACGCCACGAACGTCGTCGAGCGAGCGCCCCATCGAGGTCAGCTCAGGCTCGAGCTCCTCCCAATGACCGGGGAGCCCGGCGTCGATGATGGTCACACCCGAGGGATCCTCGACGAGATAGACGTTTACGAGGTCCGAACCGATGCGATGTAGAGATGGCGCCAGACGCATGCCGGCAGGGTAGGCCCGGAGCGGGCTGCCTCAGTAGGCGTTGGCGACCATCAACTCCTCACAGGGGAAGAGTGTGATGATCTTGCAGCCGTCGGCGGTCACGACGAGCTCTTCTTCGATCCGGGCGGCGGATCGCCCGTCGGCAGCCGGTGCGTAGGTCTCGAGGGCGAACACCATGCCCTCCTGGATCTCGATCGGGGCATCGATGGAGTTGAGACGGCTGATGATCGGCCGTTCGTGGAGACCGACCCCCACCCCATGGCCGAATTGGAGCCCAAAGGCATCCATCTCGTTCTCGAAGCCGAATTCCTCGGCCTTGGGCCACACCTTGGCGATCTCGTCGGTGCTGGCACCTGGCTTGACCAGGTCGATGGCGGCATCCATCCACTCCCGCGACTGCTTGAAGGCGTCCCGCTGGGCCTGGGTGGCCCGACCCACCACGAACGTGCGGTAATAGCAAGTGCGATACCCGTTGAAGACGTGGATGATGTCGAAATAGGCCTGGTCGCCGGGTCGGATCAATCGGTCGGAGAAGACATGCGGGTGAGGGCTACATCTCTCGCCGGCGATCGAGTTGATCGCCTCGACGAACTCCGAGCCCATCTGGAAGAGGCGGGCGTGTGCGAGGCCGACCACGTCGGACTCGCGGATCCCCGGCTTCAAGGCCTCGAAGATGTCCTGATAGACGCCGTCGACCATGGCACAAGCTTGGGTGAGGAGGATGATCTCGTCGGGGCTCTTGATCTCGCGGGCCTTCATCATCGCCTGCTGGCCGTCGACCACGTTGAGACCTGCGGCCTGCAGTGCCAGGAACACACCGGTCTCCGCCATGTCGACGCCAATCCGCTCCCCGGCGAGTCCTTCTGACTCGAGTACCTGCTTCAGCTCCGCTGCGGCGCGCGAATGGAGACCTGCCTCAGGCCCGATCGCACCCTGCAAACCGGTGTTGCCTCCGACGGAATTGGTGGAGTCGTACATGTGGGGCAACTGGAGACGGTGGGCTTTCGCCGCCGAGCCGAAATCCCAGATGCGAGGCCGTCCCTCCTGGGTCACGAGGGCATAGCGCTCGCCCTTGTTGAAGGCCCAGTAGCCGATCTGCGTCGAAGTGGCGTACCGGATGTTCGACGTCTCGAATAGGAGGAGGGCCGCCAGATCCTCTTGCGCCATCAATTGCCTGGTGCGAGCGATGCGGTGCTGGCGTAGACGCTCGAAATCGACTCTGGTCTCCCAATCGACCCCGATCACGCCTGGAGCAGGGCTGGTGGCCACGGGGAACTCAACGTTCATCGATGTCTCCTTGTCGTTCCTGCTCGCATCCTCGAGGCCGTCGAACACGCACCGTGCTTAGTGACACTACACACTTTGTGTCTGACCTCACCTGCCTAGATGGCGTGCGGCGATGGCCGCGACATGTGACCCGATCGCCATGCTGGCGGTTGCGCCAGGCGATGGCGCGTTGAGCACGTGGACCGTCGACCCGGCCTCCTCGATGACGAAATCGTCCAACAGCGCACCATCGGGGGAGACGGCCTGAGCCCTGATTCCCGCCCCGCCCGGGACCAGATGCTCGGGACGGATCGCCGGAACGAGGGCTTGCGCCGATCGTGCGTACAGGGTGCGCGACCGGGACCTGATCATTTCCGTGGCGCCGGTACGCCAGTGCCTCATCACCAAGCGGCGAAAACCTCGGTCCCCGATCGTCCGCCGGAGTTCGGCCCAATCGGGCTCGGCGTCGCGATAGTGCTCGCGGCCGAACGCCAGCACGGCGTTCGGGCCGACCTCGACGCTGCCGTCGATCCTGCGCGTGAAGTGCACCCCCAGAAACGGGAATCGTGGATCGGGCACCGGATAGATCAGCCCACGGACAAGATGCTTCGCCTCGGGCTCCAGCGTGTAGTACTCGCCACGGAAAGGCACGATTCTCACCTGGCTTCGCACCCCGGCCAGGGCAGCCACCCGGTCGGAGTGAAGACCGGCGCAGTTCACCACGACCCTGGCCTGAATCTCTTGATTCGCCGAACGAATGTGGGCCCCGTCCTCGTGATGATCGATGGTTTTCACCTCGAATTCGGTGCGGATGTGGGCGCCGTATTCGAGCAGGTCGCGGGCCAACCGGGCCGCCACTGCGGGGAAGTCGACCACCCCCGCCTCCGGGACGTGAAGCGCCTCGAGCCCCACGGCGGCCGGCTCGAGTTCTCGAATCCCGTCGCCGTCGACCCGGGTCAGCCCGGAGAGTCCATTTGCTCTCCCTCGCCTTTCCAACTCGGCCAGGGGCTCCAGCTCGGATGGCTTGGTTGCGATCACCAACTTCCCCGACTCTTCGAAAGCTATGCCGGTGACCGCGCAGTAGTCCTTCAGTCGAATGTCTGCCCTCCACGCAGAGACGCGCTTTGAGCGAGCCTGGCCGGTAGTAGAGCCCGGAGTGGACGACGCCGCTGTTATGGCTGCTCTGGTGAGCTGCCACCATCGCTTCCTTCTCCACGACGACGATGCCGATACCGGGACGGCTCTCACTCAGGGCACGCGCCACGCCGAGGCCGACGAGACCAGCTCCGATGATGCAGACGTCGTAGACCAACCGGCATTCTCCTAACACCGCTACGAGCGGGCGGCGCAGACTACCCACGACGCCCGACAGTGCTCAGTCTCACTGCACAGTGGAACCCGGTTGAGGGTTAGGATCTCCGCACTTCACCACCAATAGGAGCAGTTCGATGGCCGATGGGACAGTGTTGATCGTTGGCGGCACGGGTGGTATCGGCCGCGAGCTTGCTGCTCATTACGTGGATGAGGGACGCGAGGTGATCATCACCGGTCGGGACGAGGCCAGGGCCAAGGAGATCGCCTCCGACCTCGGCGGCAAGACCAGCGCAATCGGATTCGATCTCGCCGCCCCGGAAACCATTGCCGCTGCCTTACGGGACGTGGGCCAGGTCGACAAGCTGGTCCTGAGTGCCATCGCACGTGACAACAACCCCGTGCGTGAGTACGACATCAGCGGTGCAGTGACTCTGGCGACCATGAAGGTCGTGGGCTACACCGAAGTCATTCATACCCTGCTCGACAGGCTGACAGACGACAGCTCGGTCGTGCTCTTTGGCGGAAGGGCGAAAGACCGGCCGTATCCGGGCTCGACGACCGTGACCGCGGTCAACGGGGCAGTCGCCACGATGATCACCGCCTTTGCGGTGGAACTTGCGCCCATCAGATTCAATGCCATCCACCCGGGCATAGTCGGCGACAGCCCGTTTTGGGAAGGTAAGCCGGCCGCCCTGGAGGCCGTTGTGGAGCGCACCCCAACCCGACGTCTCGCCACGATGGAGGACGTAGTGGAGGCAACGGTGTTCCTCCTGGAGAATCGGTCGGTGAACGGGATCAACCTCTATGTCGATAGCGGCTGGTTGATGATGTAGGCAGATGCGGGTGTTCTGGAGATGATCGAAGAACTGGACGGTATCGGCGGCCGGCTCCGCGCCGAGCGGACAAAGGCCGGGATCAGCCAACGGGAGTTGGCGCGCCGTCTCGGTCTGTCAGCCAGCCTCATCTCCCAGCTGGAGAGCGGTCTCTCCAAGCCCTCGGTAGGAACCCTGTACGCCATCGTGACCGAGCTCGATCTCTCGCTGGACAAGCTCCTTCGTGGCGATGAGAACGCAGGTCGAGACGACGGCGTGGCCGGCTCGTCCGGGAAAAACGGCCGGGGAAGCCCTCTGGTCCACCCCGACAAGCGCAAGGTGATCGATCTCGCCTCCGGCGTCCGCTGGGAGCAGCTCACCGCAGACACCGAGGAGGGAGTGGACTTCCTCCACGCCATCTACGAGGTGGGCGGAGCATCGACACCCGACGAGTCATTGATGCGACATCATGGTCGGGAATACGGATACGTCGTCTCGGGGAAGATGGGCATCCAGCTGGGGTTCGAGTTGCTGGAGCTGGAGCCTGGTGATTCCATCGCATTCGACTCCACAGAGCCCCACCGACTCTTCAACATGGGTGACGAGCCGGTGCACGCCATCTGGTTCGTCGTGGGCCGGGGAGCCGACGACCGGGCCCACGGCGACTGACCATCTCATGACCGCCGACCCGGTCACGGACTCGCCGGTCCTGGTCACCGGAGCCTCGGGTTTCATCGCCTCCCACATCGTCCAGCAGCTGCTCGAAAGCGGATACCGGGTGCGGGGCACCGTGCGCGACCCGGACAAGACTCGAGCCGACGGCTATCTGACCGGTCTCCCAGGGGCACTCGAACGGCTCGAGTTGGCTACCGCTGACCTTCTCACACCGGGTGCCTTCGACGACGCGGTTCGAGATTGCGAGTACGTGATCCACACCGCCTCCCCGTACGCGATCGACGTCGCCGACCCACAGCGTGACCTGGTCGATCCGGCGGTGGGCGGGACGATCTCCGTGCTCGGGTCATGTCGGGATGTCGATTCGATGCGAAGGGTGGTCCTGACCTCATCGGTGGCGGCGATAACCGACCAGGCAGACGGACACCTCAACACCGAAAGCGACTGGAACACCCGTTCCTCATTGACCCGAAATCCCTACTACTACTCGAAGACACTGGCCGAGCAGGCGGCCTGGCAGTTCATGGAGGCGGGCAAGCCCCGATTCGACCTGGTCGTCATCAACCCGTTCTTCGTCATCGGCCCGTCCCTGGTCCCGGGAATCAATACCAGCCACACCTCCCTGATCGGCTTGACCAACGGGACCATCCCTGCCGTGCTGGCTCTGCAGTGGCCATTGGTCGATGTCCGGGACGTAGCCCGGGCCCACATCATGGCAATGGAGAACCCGGCCGCCGCCGGGCGCTACATCGTCGCTGCCGAGACCCGGACCGTCCGCCAGGTGGTCGAGTTGTTGCGAGCCAACGGGTGGGGAGACCGCTACAAGCTGCCGACGATCGGCCTCGACAATGCGGTTGGCGCTGCGCTTACGCGTTTTGCCGCGGGGTTCCAGGCACCGGGGACCCGGGACTACATGAGGAACCATCTCGGTGGGGAAATGCGGTTTGACAACTCCAAGGTCCGAAGGGAGTTGGGATTGAACTTCCGGGATGTCGATGAGACCATCCTCGACACCATGGATGACCTCGAGCGCTGGGGGCACCTGGGCAAGAAGCGGTAGCGAGACCTCAGGGGACCCATTGTTCCCGAACGCGGAACACCTCGCCGTCGATGACGTCGAGCCACACCCCGAAGAAGAGACCCCTCGAGTTCGCACCTTCGACCCAATCCGCGAATGTCACCGTGACTTCCGACGTCGGGTCACCGGTCGGGTACCAGATGACCTCGGTCTCGGCAGGAGACCGGAAGCGACCGGGTCTGGGAATTTTCGTTGCGCACGTAGTAGTCGTTCGGCGGAGGCTCGGCGCCATCCTCGGCGGCGGCCTCTACGGCAGCCTCACCCGTGAACCAACAGGCCAGATCGAACTCGATCCCGCTCGGCGAGGTACTCACGACCACCCCGTACCACTCCCCTTCGGGAAGGACGACCGCATCACCCGGTGTGCAGCCTGATCCCGATGGCCCGTCGGGTGTGGTGGTGGGTGGAGACGCCTCGGTCGTCGTGACGGTTGTTGTCGCAGTCGTGGTCGGGTTGTCGGTTGTCGCCATGCTCATCGTCGGAGGTGCGGTCGTAGCCGACGACGTGGTAGTCGCCGCCACTTCGCCGCCCGATCCGGAACAGGCGGTGACGAGGGCCAGACCGGCCACGCCGACTATGAGACTGCTTTGCCACCCGGTCAGCCGAAACGGGCGGAGGAATCGATGATGGCCTGGGTATCGAGGGCGGCGTTGGGGTGCTCGCTCATGCCTTTCTCCTTCCGGACGAGCGAAGTCAGAAGGTAGCGAAGGCACCGGCAAGCGTTTGACTGGTGCCCGCCAAATACGATGTGACTGAAAGTCGAATGGGGAGTCGCATGAGCACGACCGCAGATCATCTGACCCGGCTTCGCAGTCTCTGCATGTCCCTTCCCGAGGTGGAAGAGCGAATCAGTCATGGCGAGCCGGCCTGGTTCATCAGTGGGAAGCGGCAGTTCGTGACCTACGCCGATCACCATCACGACGATCGCGTCGCCTTCTGGTGTTCTGCTCCCGAAGGAGCGCAACACGTCCTCACCTCGACCGACCCGGATCGTTACTTCGTCCCGCCTTACGTTGGGGGGCGAGGATGGGTTGGGTGCTACCTGGACGTCGAGGTGGATTGGGAGGCGTTGGAGGAGATCGTCGTCGACGGCTACGTCACAGTGGCGCCCGCTCGACTCACCGCACAGGTCAGACCGAGACTGAGCTTCTCCGACTTTTCGGTTCAGGCGGCTCTTGCCGCCAGGGTCCGGGCGGTGTCGCGGTCGAGGTTGAATTCCTCGACCAAGTAGTCGATGACCTCCTCGGGGCCGAGACCCTTCTTCCCGAGGTATTCCACCGCCTTCCTGGCGAACTCGAGATCGGACTGTCGTTCTCTCTCGGTCGAGATCTGATGAATGTCGCTGCTCATCTCGCACTCCCATATCGCAGAATCGTTACCCACGCCCCGCCGTCGACAAACTTCAGACTCGTCGGCGAGGGATATGGTTCCCGATTCTTCGACAGTCTCCAAGGACCCTCGGTCAGGAAGAGCTACCCGGCCACCCGCAGACCCGATTCCTGCACCTCGCGGACTGCTTCCTCGATCGGGGTCGGGCCGACGATTTCGCTCCCACCGCTCTGCTCGCTCATCCGATCGAGCTGCGGTGACAGACGACTCTCCCACGAGCCGACTGCCCCGTTGAAGGCCCGAACCGCCCCGTTCAACCCGGTCCCGACCCGCTGGAGATGGTCGACGAACCCACTCATGCGGCGCCGCAACTCGCGGGCGTCATCGAGGATCTGGTCGGCCTGCTGCAGGGCCCGGTACTCGGTGAGCAGCGAGCCCACGTTCAACAACAGCGCGTAGAGGGCACTCGGGCCGGCGACGATGACCCGGCTCGCCATGAGCCGGTCGATGAGGTCGGGATGGGCCGCAGCCGCAGCCTCGTAGACAGCCTGGGATGGCAGGTACATCACGACATACCCGCCTGAAGCCAGGTCGGCGTATCCCTTCGCTGCAAGAGCCTTGCCGGTGCGCTCCAGGTCCTTCCCCTGCTCCACCAATAGACGAGCCCTGCGGTCGGGATCTTCCTCAGCCAGCGCATCGACGAACCGGGCGGTGGGGAACTTGGCGTCGATGACGATGTTTCGACCACCCGGGAGGTGAACGACCGCATCGGGTCGGATGTCCCCATGGCTCACCTGACATTCGTAGTCACGTCCCTCTACCAGCCCGCCGTGCTCGAAGATCCTCTTCATCCCGATCTCGGCCCATCCACCGCGGGCCCGATCGTTGGTGAACAATGCGGTGATGCCCTTCATCTGGGTGCCGATCCCCCGCACCTGCTCGTCGAGGGAGGCCTCGCGTCCGGTGACCGATTCCTGAAGAAGTGCCAGCTTGGAATCGATGTGGGCCACGTGGGCATTCAGGACCCCCTCTCGACTGGCCAGTGCAACCTGAAGTTCGTCGAAGCGCGTCTCCAGGTTGGGGCCGAGACTCTCGGGCCGCGACTGTCGCCTGCCGGCGACCAGGAGCAGGACCATGAGGCCGAAAACGGCGGCGGCAGAGGTGATCGCGATGACGAGGGCAATTGTCTCGGTGTTCATGAATGAGATCATGACGGGTGGGTGTGACAGATTTCCCTAGGGTGCGCCCATGATCCATTCGGAGCACCCGTTCCAACCCGATCCGGCGGATCGGGACCTGGCACGTCGGTTTCGGGGGCGCCTCGCCGCCGGGGTGACCATCGTCACCTCCGGGTCCGGGTCGGATCGCACCGGTCTGACGGTGTCTTCGCTGCTGGTGGTCCAGGGAGAGCCGGCATGGGCTCATCTGGTGGTCGGCCCCACCACGGACCTGTGGCACATCGCGGCGGAAAACGGGCATTTCGTTATTCACATCTGCCGTTACGAAGACCGCCAGACAGCGGATGTCTTCGCCGGGTTGTCGCCCTCGCCGGGTGGGGTCTTCGCCGGCATGGCGGTCACAGAGAGTCAGTGGGGCCCTGTACTGACCGATCTACCCGATCGCGCCTACTGCCGCTTCGTGTCCCGTGACGAGGTCGGGTGGTCGGGTCTCGTCGTTGGCACGATCGATCAGGTCGAGGTGTCCGATATCGACGACCCGATGGTCCATTTCCGAAGCGGGTATCGCCGGTTGGACACCCGCTAGGAGGCCACCTCGATGGTGATCCGGTTCATCATCCCGAGATGGCTCACGACATGTGCGTCTGGTTCGAGGCCCGCTTCACCCAGATCGGCGGCAACGTCCCGGTTGTTGCGACAGGCCGACCGTTCGTACACCCGCTCGATATTCCGGTCCTGACGCCGGGCGATCCAACCGACCGAGGAGCGGCCATGCTCCACCAGGAGGACCCGGCCGCCGGGCTTGGTGACCCGCACCATTTCCCGAAACGCAGTGGCGTAGTCGGGGAACGTGCACGAGGAGAACGCAGAGATCACCGTGTCGAACCTCGCCTCCGCGAAAGGCAGTTGCTGGGCGTCACCGATCAATAGCCGGATGTCCGCCCCCAACTGGCGTCGACGGCGACGGGCCTCTTCGATCATCTCCGAAGAGAGATCGAGGGCGGTGACCGAGGCTGCCTTGTCCAAGTATTCGAAGTTCTCCCCGGTCCCGCAGCCCACATCGAGCACGTCGCCGCGTGCCCCCGAGAACTGCTTGCGTCGGAGACGATTGATGAGGAGCAAGGCGTCGCTGATCCCGAGCAACCGCCAATTGCCGGCCATATCGTCATAGCGCCGGCGCACCTGCTCGGTGCTCAGAGGGGCGCGCACTATCGACACGATGGGAGCGCCCTCACCATTTCAGGCCGGCGCGGGCTCGACCGAGTCTGCCTGGGGCACGACATCGTCGATGTGACCTTCGATGCTGACATTCGGGATCCACTCGAGCCAGGACGGGAAGTACCAGTTCCGATTGCCCAGCAGTTTCATCGACGCCGGCACCAGGACCGAGCGCACGATGGTGGCATCGAGCAGGACGGCGATGGCCAACCCGAACCCCAACTGCTGGAACATCACCAAGCGCCCGGCGGCGAAGCCGGCAAACACCGCCACCATGATGATGGCCGCTCCCGTGATGAGCGCACCGGTGGTGCGGAGACCGTAGGCCACCGATTCGGTGTTGTCCCCGGTCTGGTCGAATCGCTCTTTGATCCTCGAGAGCAAGAACACGTGGTAGTCCATCGAGAGCCCGAAGAGGATCGAGAACAGGAACAAGGGCAGCCATGCCTCGATGGTCTCGACCTGTTCGAACCCGAGAAAGCCCGCGAAGTCTTTGATCCAATCCGGACCGACGTCGGCCTGGAACGTCGCCACCACCAAGCCGTAGGCAGCACCCACGGACAGCAGATTCATCGCAATCGCTTTCGCGGGGATGACCAACGAGCGGAAGGCGAGCAACAGGAGGATGAAGCTGAGCCCCAGCACGACGGTGAACACGATCGGGGTGTAATTGTCGACCTGATCGAGGAAGTCCACGGTGATCGCGGTCTCACCGCCGACGAAGACCTCCGTCTCGCCGACGACCGCTCGGGGGACGATGTCCGCACGCAAGTGCCGCAGCGCCTCTTGCGAGTCGATCGAATTGACGTCACCAAGCGTCTGCACCGACAAGACAGCCACGTCGTCTGTCGACAACGGGTCGATGGTTGCCGGTCCGAATCCCCCATCGGCAGCCACATCTGACTCGAGGTTGGCCACGGTGTCCTGGATGTCCGACCCGGTCACCACGACCTCGATCGGTGAGGTGAAGCCCCCGGCGAACTCGGTTGCCAGGATCTCGAAGGCCTGCTTCGACTCCATCTCCTCGGGGAGGGTCGAGACACCGGACAGGCCCTTGTTGATCGAGAACAGGCTGCTGGCCGCAAGCAGGAGGATGCCCCCGGCAAAGACGATGCTGAGCACGGGCCTGCCCATGACGGTCTTGGTGATCCGATCCCACATCCGACCTTGCTCGTCCAGGGTCCGACGGCGTCGAACCCGCAGCGACTCGATCCGGTCGCCGAGCAGCGAGAGCACCGCGGGGAGAAGGGTCATCGAAGCGAGCACGGCCACGATGACCACGAGAATGGCGCCGAGGCCTAGCGCCCGGAAGAGGGTGTTGGGCAGGATCAGCAGGCCGACCAGCGCCAGGACCACAGTCAGTCCCGAGAAGAAGACGGCCCTTGTGGCGGTGGCGCCGGCGCGCGAGATGGCGTCGAGTTTCTCGAAACCATGGAGACGCTCCTCCCGATACCGGGAGACGATGAACAGTGAATAGTCGATCCCCACGGCGAGACCGATCATCGTGATCATGTTGGTGATGAAAAAGCTCAGGTCCATGAACAACCCCAAGAGGGCAGCCAGACCCATGGCGATGCCGATGGCAACCACGCCGAGGATCACCGGAATCACTCCGGAGACCACCGACCCGAATACGAGCACCAGGACGACGAGGGCGACAGCTATGCCGATGGTCTCGCCGGTTCGGAGATCTTCCTCGGCGATCGTGTTGAAGTCGCTGTTCAATGTGGCCGGGCCTGCCATCAGTGCCTGAAAACCATCCGGCGCCGGGACGTCCGCCAATGTGTCCCGCACCACCTCGGCATTGACACCGGTTTCGTCGACACCGTCACCGGCGACTACCACGGGAAGGAGGGCCGACAGGCCGGACTCTGAGACCGGTCCTGTCTCGGACAGGTAGGTGCCGACACTCGTAACGACATCGGGTCCCAGAGCGAGGAGGTTGGATTCGATTTCGCGTGACGTAGGCGACATAGGCCGGATCGGAGACGTCGATCCCCTCCGAGGTCACCACCACGAATTCGGTGTCTGTTGGCTCTCCTCTGACCTCCTCGATCAGGTTCGCCGCCGTTGATCGATTCGGGCTCGTCGGTAAAAGAGATCGAGCTGGTGAGCGCATCGCCCAACAGTTGGGAAGTGAGCGCCAGCGCCGCCACCAGCGCCAGGACCCAGATGATCACCGTCCTCCAGGGTCGTCGGCCGCTGCCTCGGGCCAGGGCTTGGGTGAATGACATTTGTTCCGCTCCTCGTGGCATGCCGTGGAAATCTCGATTACACTGTAAGCATACGGCGTAAGTCCGTCAAACCCGGAATGGAGCCCACGACCAGATGACCAGCACCACGACCAGGACTCCCTTGACCCGGGACCGGATCATCGATGCGGCGGTCGTCCTGGCCGACAGCGGCGGGGTTGAAGAGCTCTCCATGAGAAAGCTCGGCGCCGAGCTCGGGGTGGAAGCGATGTCGCTCTACAACCACGTCGAGAGGAAGGACGACATCCTCGACGGCATGATCGACCATGTCTTTCGTGCCATACCTCTTCCCGCCGCCGACTCCGACTGGCGCGTCGCGATCCGTGAGACCGCCCTCGCCGCCCTCGAACAGTTCGTCGCGCACCCGTGGATGGTCAACCTGTTGATGCAGCGGGGCATCTATGGGCCGTCCTCTCTCCGGTTCATGGACCGGATCCTCGGCCTTTTCCGCGCCGCCGGCTTTTCGGAAGAGGACGCCCACCACGCCTGGCAGATGTTGGCCAGTCACACGATGGGGTATGCGTTTCAACAGATGTCGGGCGGTGAGGACAAAGACGGGTGGGAATCGAATTTTCCCGACCTATCGGTGTTCCCCAATGTGGCCGCTCTCGCCCCCTACCTCGCCAACTGCCAGTTCGAGACCGAATTCGCATTCGGGCTCGAGATCATCATTGCCGGGCTGGCGGCTCGGCTCGAGGGCTGACCAACTCTTACGGTCGTGGAGCCGGTGAACTCGGTCACCACCATGCCTGGGGTGACGCGAAAAACCCCGAGGGAGTGCTGGCCGAAGCCCTCACCCTCTCGGGGTTCTCGACCTTGCTGGCACTCCAGCCCCGAAGGACTGGTCTCCCAGCGAGGTCTCAAAGTCACCTCTCGGTCACTTCGACTCCGATCTGGAGTTGCCTCCAAGTCGGCTCCGCCACCATAGGTCTGCCCTTCTTCACGGGGCAAGTTGAACTGCAGATGAATTTTCGCGACTTAGCCCTCTTCTTCGCGACCCCGAAAATGGGGCCTATCACCGGGCGACTTCTAACCTCCAGCGTCATGGCAGACCAGGATCAAGTGACACAGTTGAGGCACCTCCTCGCCCAGACGGCGAGGGAACATCACGAGTCCCACGGGACCGACCCGAGTCCTCGATGGGCTGAGTGGTACGCCACCCGGCTCCAGCCCGAAATGGCCTCCTTCGTCGGTTTCGAGCCCACGATCGAGGAGATCACCGCGTGGCTTCAGGCGGCCGATGAGAAGTACCGGGCGGAAGTCGATCCGGAACAGCACTGGCCGGCCTACTACGCCGAGCTCATCCTCGACTCTTTGGCGGCCACCGGGGGCTGAGGGCCCAACTACGTTTGATTAGGCCTTCACGAGCGGGGCCACCTTGGTGCCCAACAGCTCGATGGCGTGGAGCACCTGCTCGTGAGGCAGCGTGCCAACGCTGATGTGAAGCATGAAGCGATCGATCCCGAGGACCTCCCTCATGCGGATGATCTTCGCCGCCACCGTATCCACGTCGCCAAGCACCAGCGACCCCTCAGGGGAGCGCATCATCTCGAACTGAGGGCGCGTCATCGGCCCCCACCCCCGCTCTCTCCCCAGCTGGGTCATGGCTACCGCGTAGGCGTTGTAGTACTCATCGCCCGCCTGTTCGTCGCTGTCGGCGATATAGCCGTGAGCATGAACGGCTAGCGGGGCCAGGGCGGGATCGTGCCCCGATTCGAACAAGGTCTTGCGATGGAGGTCGGCAAAGAAGGCGAAACGGTCCGGGTTGCCCCCGATGATGGCGAGAGCGACCGGGAGCCCCCGAGTGGCCGCCCGCACGATCGACTCCGGGCTGCCTCCGACTCCTACCCAGATGGGAAATGGGTGCTGTTGAGGCCTTGGATAGATGGCTTGTTCCTGGAGCGGGGGACGGAACTTGCCAGACCACGTGATCCGCTCCTGGTCGCGGATCGCCAAGAGGAGGTCGAGCTTCTCGGAAAACAGCTCGTCGTAGTCGGATAGGGAGTAGCCGAAGAAGGGGAAGGACTCGATGAAGGACCCCCGGCCGACCAGCAATTCTGCCCGGCCGTCCGACACCAGGTCGAGTGTGGCGTAGTCCTGGAACACCCGAACCGGGTCGTCTGAAGACAAGATGACCACCGCCGGGGTGAGGCGGATCTTGTTGGTCATCCCGGCAGCGGCAGCGAGCACCACCGCAGGCGAGGAGGAGGCAAAGTCAGGGCGGTGATGCTCCCCCACGCCATACACCTCGAGCCCGACCTGCTCGGCGAGAACGATCTCTTCGAGGACATGACGGAGACGCTGGCCATGACCGATCTTCTCCCCGGTCTTCGGGTCGGGATATGTCTCGGCAAAGGTGGTGATCCCGAGTTCCATCATTCTCGATCTGTGTCGGGTCGGTTCCGCTTCAACCACTCTCGGACCCACCAGAGGTCGTCGTCCGGCACACCTGCCCCGGGCAAGGGCTTGCCGACACCAGGAAGATCCTCTGAACTCTCCGGCTTCGATTGCCTCACGGATCAGCCTCTCAGGTAGTGACTCGTAGAGGTCGGACGGTCGGCCTTCCATGATCGGGACGATATCGGCTCCAACCGATCGGGTCGTCGGCTTAGGGTTTGGGCCGTGCCGACCCGTGCCCGCACCACATCGGCTGTGCTCCTCGCAGCGTTGCTTTGCGCGTCGTGCATAAGACCCGGGGTGGAGGGGTCCGGAAACGTCATCACCGAGTCGAGGGAGGTGAGTGGCTTCAACGAGATCGTCCTCGGCGGCACGGGCCGGGTGCTCGTGGAGGTAACCGGGACCGAGTCGCTCACCATCGAGGCCGAGGACAACATCATGCC
Source organism: uncultured Acidobacteriota bacterium (assembly GCA_963725075.1). Taxonomy (GTDB): domain Bacteria; phylum Actinomycetota; class Acidimicrobiia; order Spongiisociales; family ZC4RG35; genus JARDZU01. The sequence continues at coordinate 52,491 of CAVRXA010000007.1, read as the reverse complement.
AGTCCTGGAGTCCCAGGTCAGGAACGGCCGTCTCGTGCTCGACACCACCCGGAACATCGCTCCGACCGAAGAGATCATCTACACCATCACGGCCGCCACCCTCGACGGCCTCGCCATCAGCGGTAGCGGGGTGGTGGAAGCGTCCGGTGTCGACACCACCGATTTCATGGCCGAGATCAGTGGGTCCGGCGATGTCTCGGTCGAGGGGACCACCACCGGTTTGCTCTCGGTGTCGATCAGCGGCTCCGGAGAGTTCGACGGAGAGTCATTGACCGCGCCGGAAGGGCAGGTGGACGTCTCCGGGTCGGGCAACGCGGTCGTCAACGTGAGCGACAGTCTCGAGGTCGACGTCTCCGGGTCCGGCGAGGTGGAGTATCTCGGTGACCCAAGCGTCGAAAGCGACGTGAGCGGGTCGGGGACGGTTACTCAGCGGGACTAACGCCCTTCCCCTCGAAGTAGGACGCCGAGGTCCCGAAACTGTTTCCCGAAAATGCGGCGGGCCAGCAACGGGGTAGAGCCACTTCGCGGTGCCCGGCGGACGGAGGAAGGTGGCCTTCGTCACCTGGGTGATGCGAGATCCGCTTCCATCTGGATTGACGACCAGGCTGATCTCCCTCGTTTGAAACCGATCCTTGGCCAGCCAGGTGATCGAACGTTCCCCAATATCGATGACCTCGACATCGACGTCGAATTGCACCCGCTCCGCCCCCGGTCGATCGAGATGCTGGTGAAACCGGAATCGGGTGCCCTCCTCGACCTGGTTCCCCTCGATCAGGTCAACGCTCTCCACGTTCTCGCACCACAAAGGGTCATTGCGTGTGTCCGAGACGAAGGCAAAGACCTCGTCTGGAGGAGCCGGGATGTGTGCAGACACGGTACCGGTCGGGCGAGATAGCCGTCCACGGGGCGACGATATCGGCGCTGTAGGCCCCACGAGCGCATCAAGTCCCGTTGAGACAAGAATGTGCGCGACCGACCACCAAGGAGGACGCGATGACCGACCAAGGCGACAAGACGACCGAAGCCGGCGAGAGCAAACAGCAGCGCTGGTTTGCCGAGGTGCAGGAGGCGTTGGATCGCACCGGAGACGCCCTCCGCACCGCGTGGGACGCCACCCGGGACAGCCGCATGAGCGCCCTCGAGTCGGCCAAGCAGGCAGCGCAAGAGTTGGGGGAGGTGATCGACCAGGGCATCGCCGCCGCCAAGGAGCGCTGGGCGGCCGGCGATCAGGGCGAGGAGACCGACACGCCCTCCGCTGAGGAGGCATCTCCCGATGAGCCTGTCGTGAGCGAGGCTGAGCCGACTCCGCCGTCGGGAGACGTGACTGTCATTCCCATCGAGAGCGATACCGCGACAAGCCTGATCAGGCGCTGCACGGCGACGTGGGGTCGGGCCGATCAGCCGGACGCCAAGACCGCCCGGTGACGCTCCTCGAGCACCCGGTCCGGGTCGTAGACCCGGACCATTGGCGCCTCGATCGTTTCGATCTCCCTGTCATCGGGGCCGACAAATACGAGCTCGAGATCGTCGTCGCCCCGCCCATCGGCTGAGGCATGGGGGCCGATAAGGGCCAGAGCCCGTGTTGATTTGTCGCTGCGAGCCCTTTCGTCGGCCTCCAGCACTGCGGCATGCGCACCGGGATGCTCCGTCATGAGCACGGCGAGCAAGAGCTCGTCACGGGCTTCAGGCACCGTCTCGGAATCCAGGGCTTCCCGAAGTGAGCGCCTCCCGTCGAATCCCCGAGCCATCGCCCAGTAGGCATGACCCCGGATCATCGAGGACGCATGACGGGTATGAGCCTCGACAGCAACCCGCGCCGCCGACTCCCGGGAATTGCCGGCGGCGACCAGGAGGTTGCGGCGGATGAACCGTCCCTGTCTTCGCGGCACGTACCACCAGTTGAATCGATCGAGCAGGGCGTCGTCGGAGAGCTCGAGCAATTCGGCGAACGGGAACTGTCCTGGTCTCTCCCCTGCCGTGGCGAGGGAGCGGCCACCCGGCGGGCAGGCGGTCAGGCAATCGTCGCACCCATAAACCCTCCGGCCGATGAGAGGGCGGATCCAATGCGGCACCGAACCGGGAGTCTGCAGCCAGGTCGACAGACAACGGCGTGCGTCGAGCCCCCACTCCCCCAGCGCCCCGGTTGGACAGGCCGGGATGCAGGCTGAACAGGTCCCGCAGTCCCGCAGCATGGGGCTGCTGACCGGGATCGACGCGTCGGTGACCACGGTCCCGAGCAGCATCCAAGGCCCATGCCCGGGCGCCAACACCATGGTGCTCTTCCCCAGCCAACCCACACCGGCGCGAACGGCGGCCGCCCGATCGACGAGCCGGTTGTCGTCACTCAACATCTCGGCCCGGTACCCCCGGTCGCGGAGGTATTCGGAGATCGCCTCGGTGATGCGACGGACTTCCTCGTACTGATTGGCAGTGGCGAACCGGCCGACGACAGCCCCTCTGTGCACCGGCGTCTCTGCCCGTGGCAGATAGTCGTAGCTCACCACGACCAGCGATTTGGCCCAGGGAAACGATCGTGAAACGTCGGTGGCCAGATCGGGGTCGTCGTAGGTGAACCGAAGTGGCCCGGAACGCCCCGTATCACGCGAAGCGCGAAGTGCCGCCCTCTCCCGGGTGAAGACTTCCGCCCCGGTCACACCGAAGCCGGCGGCACCGTTGCGATATGCCAGTGTCGAGAGCTCCTGGGCCAACCCGGCGTTCATGACCCCGAATACTGCCCTCGTGGGGAAATGTTCTCCTCAGCTATCACCGGGGCCGTCCGACCTCCACGACGGAAGCTGCTGTACCGCCCAGCCGTTGCCGTCCGGGTCGCTGAAGAAGACGAAGTCTCCCCAATCGAAATGCTGCACGTCGCTCACCTCGACTCCCCTGCCGGCAAGCTCGTCGTGCGCCGCCTGAACATCGGAAACGACCATCTGTACCCCTTGGACCGACCCGGGAGGCGTATCGATCACGCCGACGCCGATCGTGATCGAGCACGCCGATCCCGGTGGGGTCAGTTGGATGAAGCGGAGGTCATCGCTGATTTTGTGGTCGTGGTCCAGGACGAACCCGACCTGCTCGGTGTAAAAGGCCTTGGCCCGGTCCACATCCGACACGGGGATCCCCACCAGTTCGATTTTCCAATCCATCGGCGGAGGATAGGCCGGGAGATTTTCGGCTCACTCGACGACGATGGTCCCCGTCATCGTGGGGTGTACCTCGCAGAAATAGGCATACGTGCCCGGCTCATCGAAGGTGAACGGGAACTCGTCTCCCTCGTTGAGTGTCCCCGAGAACCAAATCTCGTCCTCCGAGTTGGAGGTGTGAGGAAGGTTCGGGTCGGCGCTCACCCAGGTGACGGTGGTGCCGACGGCCACGGTCACGGTCTCCGGGTCGAAGGCTTGATTGGCGATCTCGATCCTCTGCTCATCGCCTCCCGCGGATTCGGTCGTGTCGGTGCTCTCCCCGCTGCACGCCGCCAGCAACGAGGCCAGGACCAAACCCAGGACGAGGACACGTTTCACGGATGCTCCTTCTTAGCTTGTCGGTGCATTACGTGCCCCGGCCCGGTTGGGTTCGCGGGCTCATAGATGGGCGAAGACATGAAGCTGGGCCATCACCACGACGGCGGCCAGAGCCCCCAGCATGCCCCCTGCTGCCACGGCCAGACGACCACGGCCGCTCTTCGCTATGAGCATCGATGTGGCGATGACTGCCGTCAAGACAAACGCCATCTTGATCAGGAATGCCCATTGGTATGCGGCGCCATACAGCCTGGCGCCCAGCTCCCACCAGTCGAAGATCCCGGGGAATTCGGTTGGCGCTCCCCACAAGGCGAGAGCAATGCCGGTGGCGGCGGTTGCCACCATTCCCGCAATCGCCAACACCGCCCAGATCCCCTGCTTGCGACCGAGCCCGATTGCGGCGATCCCAGCGGCCCAGGTGCCAATCCCAGCGAGATGAAGCCAGCGAAGCATCACCTGAAATCCGATCTCCGTGCCGGAGGAAGGGATAGACACCACCACGTCACCCCCGTGTTGAATCGTGGTCACAACGGGCCCTGTTGTGGCCGGCTCAGTCTGGCCGAAGACGGCAGACTCTCCGATGTCGATCAGAGTCCCCTCGAGGGACGGGTCGGCGCTGTCGACCTTGATCTTGGGTGATCCTGCCTCGGTGGTGTAATGGGGCCAGGGCAGGTTCTCGGCGAATGTGGCAGTACCCCCGCCGGTTCCTTCCACGCCGACGCTGACCTCCCAAACTCCCCCATCGGGATACTCGAGGACACCCTGGAAGACGCCCTCGGCCGACTCGGTGAGAGCCACAGGGCCCAGCTCCTCCGAACCTTCCGACAGAGCTGTAATCGACACCGTCGCGTCGGCGACCCCGGTGACCACGCCGTACTCGACGACCAGTGGCGCCACCGCATCGCGGACCAGCGCCTCCACTCTGACATCGACATCGCGTTTGCGGGCCATCGGCAGTAGAGACCGGAGGTGCGAACACCGAGGATTCGGCGACGGTGCTTCCCTGCCGTCCCGGGTCGGCGGTATCGACCCGCACCACGGGCTGGGACATTGGTTGGTCGCCCACCACCTCTGTGAATTCGACGGACCCCTCGGAGTCACCGGCCTCGATGTTCATCCTCACCCGCCAGGAGCCCGCGGCGAGAGTGAGATCGGCGATATAGACCCCCGGCGTTGTCATCGCCGCGGTCGTCTCCACCGCAGGACCACCACCCTCCCCTTGAGCGTTCACCGTCACCACCGCGTCGGGGACCTCGTGCCCGTCGGCGAAAGTGAGAACGATCCCGTAGGAGATGGATTCTGGGCTCTCCGATCGATTCACCGCCTCGACCACGACCTCGAAGTCCAGACCATGGGCGGCGGCGGGCAACGGGATCAGTAGGAGCAGCGGCACCAGAAGCAGCTTCAAGTAGAGAGGCCCGGCAATGCCGGGCCTCTCCACAAATGACCGGCTGAGCCGAGAATGCATCAACCGACTGTCATCTCCACAGGTATCACCGCCACGCCGCCGGCATCATCCATGCCCGGTGTGTCGATGGTCTCGTCGGGCGGGAAGAACTCGTACTCGCCATTCTCATTGATGTCGATGTGGACCATTGGCCACAATGTGCCGGATTCGGTCAATGGCTCGTCGAGTGTGACCGTGACATCAGTCGAATCCCCGACGGGCAGGAGATCCGAATGACCGACCACAGGCCCCGGTTCGCCTTCGGCGTCGCCATGGATCGCGATGAACCCGGCCGATGGCAGCGTCACCGACGCAATGACGATGGTCGTGCCATCCGATTCCTGTGCATCAGCTGCCAGTGACGATGGCGCAGAGGCCGGGCCTTCCGTCTCAGCGGCGCCAGTGGTCGTCGGCTCTGCAGCAGCCGTGGTCGTCGTGTCGCCTTCTCCATCACATGCCGCGACGACCATGGCGAGCACAGCCAGCACGGCGATCAGATACCTTGTCTTCACCAAACTCCTCCTGAGTTGGGGCAACACCTATACGACGCGGAAAGGGGTGCGGTTCGATTCATGAGCGCCGAAGAGCACGTCGACCTCTCCAATGGTGTTTCGATGCCCGTGATCGGATATGGCACATTCCCGATCCCCGATCGCGATGCCGAGAAGATGGTGGCCGCTGCCATCGCTGCCGGTTACCGGCTGATCGACACCGCCGAGATCTATCGCAACGAGGAGGGAGTGGGGCGTGGATTGCGTGCGAGCGGGGTCGAGCGTGCCGACTTGTTCGTAACGACGAAGCTCAGCCAGAGGTGGCACGGGTACCAGGAGGCGCAGGAAGCGTTCGCCATCAGCTGCAAGCGTCTCGGGCTCGACTACCTCGACTTGTTCCTGATCCACTGGCCGAATCCGCGATTGGGGAGGTTCGTCGACGCCTGGCGCGGGATGATCGAGTTGCTGAAGCAGGAAAGAGTCAGGGCGATCGGAGTCTCCAACTTCAAGCCATCCCATCTGCAGCGACTCATCGACGAGACGGAGGTGGTCCCCCACGTCAATCAGATCGAGCTCAATCCCTGGCTGTCGCGGGAGGCGGAAAGGGAGTACCACAGCCAACATGGCATCGTCACCGAGTCGTGGGCCCCGATCGGTCAAGGTGGTGGCTTGCTCGGCGACCCGGTGATCGCCGAGATGGCGCGTGCCCGCGGACAGAACGCCGGCACAGGTCGTGCTTCGATGGCATCTCCAGCTCGGTTTGATCCCGATACCCAAGACCGCTCGACTAGAGCGCCTCGCACCGAACCTGGACGTATTCGACTTCTCGCTCAGCGACGACGAGATGCTGGCCCTGTCGACCCTGGACACCGGCGAACGGGTTGCGGACGATTCCGACACGATCGGGCTCTGAGATCAGAGCAGACGGGCGTAGCTAGTCAAGGCTTACCTGTTCCTGGCTGATTAAACCTGAGCAGGATCGACTCAGATCGTGGAATAGGAAACCAGGGATGTGTGTTGCACCGGTTTCCACCCAAGACTCAAAGGACAACCGAGCCCATGCCCGAGACCGCCCAACTGACCCTTCCCGTCCTCCCCCTTCACAACGGTGTGGTCTTCCCCCACATGGTGGTGACAATCCGGATCGAGACCGAAGAAGGCCGCACCGCCTTCGCCGCTGCTTCCAAGGCTGACGGACGCCTTCTCCTGGTCCCCCGGCTCGAAGGTCGATACGCCGCGGTCGGGACCATTGCCGACATTCAGGAGGCCGACAACGAGGGCAACATCGTCGTGTCCGGTGTCTCCCGGGCGCGTGTCGGCGCCGGCTCGGTCGACGAGACCGGTGCCCTGTGGGTCGACGCCGAATCTTCCCCCGAAGTCGACATCATCGACGACGAGCTCGATTCCCTGGTGGCCGAGTACAGGGCGGTGGTCATCGCCGTCCTCGAGAACAGGGGAATGGCCGGCGTGGCCGAGCGTCTCCTCGACGTCGACAATCCGTCGCGCCTCGCCGACCTCGCCGTCTACTCCCCCGACCTCTCCCTGGAACAGAAGGTGGAGCTCCTCGAGGCCCTCGACATCCGCCAACGACTCGGCAAGCTCCTGGTCTGGATGCGTGAGGTACTGGCCGACCTCGAGCTTCGGCGCAAGGTCCGCGACGAGGCAACCGAGCAGATCGAAAAGGGGCAGAAGGAATACATCCTCCGTCAGCAGATGGAGGCCATCCGCAAGGAGTTGGGCGAGGACGCTGACGTTGCTTCTGAATACCGGGCGAAGCTGGACGAGCGAGAGCTTCCCGAGAAGGTGGCCGAGTCCATCGAGCGGGAAATCGGCCGCCTGGAGCGAATGAGCGAACAGTCGCCGGAGCACTCCTGGATCCGCACCTGGCTCGACACCATGTTCGAACTGCCCTGGGGCGTTTCATCTGAGGACCGCCTCGACCTCGACGAGGCATGGACCGTGCTCGACGCCGATCACACCGGTCTCCTCGACGTCAAGGAGCGGATCATCGAGCATCTGGCCGTGCGCAAGCTCCGTGCCGAGCGTGGCCTGATCGATGGCGACGATCGCAACACCGGCACGATCCTCCTCCTCGTCGGCCCTCCCGGCGTCGGCAAGACCTCCCTCGGTGAGTCGGTCGCCCGTGCTCTCGGCCGCAAGTTCGTCCGCGTCGCCCTGGGTGGGGTGAGGGACGAAGCAGAGATCCGCGGGCACCGCCGCACCTACGTCGGAGCACGGCCGGGGCGAATCGCCCGTGCCCTCACCGAAGCCGAGACGATGAACCCCGTGTTCCTGCTCGACGAGATGGACAAGGTCGGTGCCGATTGGCGGGGCGACCCGTCGTCCGCCCTGCTCGAAGTGCTCGATCCTGCCCAGAACCACACCTTCCGGGACCACTACCTCGAGGTCGATCTCGACCTATCGCAGGTTCTCTTCATTGGCACCGCCAACCTCTTGGAGACCATCCCTGGGCCACTGTTGGATCGGACCGAGGTGATCAACATCGACGGCTACACCGACGCCGAAAAGGTGGAGATCGCACGGGACCACCTCCTCCCCCGCCAGCTCCGCGCCACAGGGCTCGAGCCCGAAGAGTTGGAAGTCACCGACGGTGCCCTGGCCTCCGTGGTCGACCGGTATACCCGGGAGGCCGGAGTGAGGAACCTCGAACGGGAGTTGGGCAAGCTCGCCCGCAAGGTCGCCACCGAGGTGGCAAAGGAATCTGGAACGGACCATGTCGTTGTCGACGAGCATTCGGTCAGGGATTACCTGGGCAAGCCGAAGGTCTGGAAAGACGAGGCATCTGATCGCACCGATGTGCCCGGCGTGGCGACCGGTCTGGCCGTCACGGGGGCCGGTGGCGATGTCTTGTTCATCGAGGCCACCGCCATGGATGGCGAGCCCGGTCTGACATTGACCGGTCAGCTCGGTGATGTGATGAAAGAGTCGGCTCGAATCGCCCTTTCGTACGTCGAGGCCCACGCCGATGAGCTGGGCATCGATCCAACCGCGTTGACCAGGCGGTACCACGTTCACGTCCCGGCCGGCGCCATCCCCAAGGATGGGCCATCGGCCGGCGTTGCCATGCTCACCGCACTGGTATCGCTGCTCACAGGGCGCAAGGTCAAGGACACGGTCGGGATGACCGGAGAGATCACACTTCAGGGCAAGGTGCTGCCGATCGGTGGGGTCAAGCAGAAAGTGCTCGCCGCCCACCGGGCTGGTCTCAAAGAAGTCATCGTGCCTCGTCGCAACGAAGCCGACCTCGACGACGTGCCGGAGAAGGTCCGGGACGAGATGGCCTTCACCATCGCCGACAATGCCGGTGACGTGCTGGAGGCCGCCCTCCAAGCCTGAGCCGGGGCTACTGGCCCAATCGGTGACGACCCGACGTGTCGGTCTCGAGATCGGAGGGTCGAGCGAATACAGCTCGGTCGACCTCGATCTCGGCTGGTTCGCCGCCATCGGGCATGCGGACATCGACGTGCCCGCAGGATTCACACACGAGGCGCTCGAAGCCCAACGTGTGAACGGAAACAGTGCTGTGATGACGGCAACGACTCTGTCGCAATTTGCGACTAAGGACGCGCATATTTGAACAAGCCTCCACTCGAGGGCCAACCCCGTCGACAGGTTGGCTCCGAAGCGAGTGACAGGCCATAGGTCTGGCGGCCCAGTCGGTCCCGATCTCGGAGGTACCAACCGGTTGGGACAGAGGGAGTCAGTCGGAGACGAGATCGACGACGACAGCCGCATGATCAGATCCGCGGATCGGAGCCACCGACGTCGAGATGACGCTGATCCCTCGACCGAAGACGTGGTCGATTCGCAACATCCTCGGCCACCCGGGTCGCCACCCCCAGGTCGGCAGCAACCTGTTGCCCGGCTCCTCAGCCCAGCGAGCGACGAGATCGTCCCAGCGCCCGGCGAGGCTCCGATAGACCGGCCAAGCGGGCGAAGCGTTCATGTCGCCGGCGAGCACGAAGGGAACTGAAGGATCGAGATTGACGTCGGCCCATTCGAACAAGGCGTCCAACTGGGCTCCCCGATACTTCACCGACGTCCACCACGGAAATGCCACCGCGTTCCGAATGTGGACGTTGGCCACCTCGAGTCCGAGGTCGAGTCGAGCCCACAATCCGGGCCGCCACGGAAGCGGCAGTTCCAGAAAGTCTGCAGGCAGTCGGCTGGCGATCCCGCGGCCCTTGGCTTCGAGATCGGGACGAAGGTCGTGGTACTCGAAGCGGTCTGCGATGAGATCGGCTGCGTTTTCGCCGAGTTCCTGAATCAAGAGAAGATCAGGGTCAAACTGGCGCAGAATGCCGTCGAAGTGGACGACATCGGCCCTGCCGCTGAGCAGGTTGGCCGTCATCAACCGGATCGTTCCGTCCATGGGCGGCGCACGCTAACCGGGCACCAGGCACAGCAAACTGTCGAAAAACTTCTCAGAAGTCGCTTGGGTCGCTGGACCTATATGCCGAGTGAATATGTGTGATGGCTGCTGTTGATACCAAAGTCACACTGGTGCGAGGCTCGGGAAGCGTCGTCGCCTCGGTGGTGGGCGACGCCCTGTCGGCGAGCTGACTGCCAACTGTGAGCACGATGGGGAGACCGACCGCGGTGAGTACGTGGTAGGTCAGTCGGGCCGTGCCATTACATGGCGCGTGCGGTTCTGCGACCCCTGTTGGGATCATTTCCGTGATCACCAGGAAGTGATCGACCTTCGTCTCTTCGAGAACTCACCAAGCGGACCGGAAAGCACCGACTCCCGCCGATAGCTGAGCTCAGCCGCCCAAGCGGCCGTCGGCCAGGTCGGCAAACACGTCGGATGCTGAATCCGAAAGGAAGACGACGCTGGCCTGCCCTGCCGAACCGGCAGACCCCGGTGCCACGACGTTGGGTATCGCTTCCTCCTCCGACGGCGATTGTCTGCGCGGCGAAAGTGAGGAGCTGCTCCGGACCGAGGTCGGTCATCATGAACGGCTCCGACAACTCGAGGAGCTTCGGAATCGCCATGTAGCCCCTCCCCTTCAAGTTCTTCAGGACATCGAGCATGATCCGGCCCTGATTGAACGACCTATCAAAGTCACCATTAGGGAGGGATTTGCGGGTCCGGGCGAATGCGAGAGCCTGGTCACCATCGACCACCTGTCGGCCCGCCTCGAAGTCCGCCTTCGAGGCCTGGTCTTTCATGCGATATGGCACGACCAGCTCGAAGCCGCCGAGGACCGAGCTGATCATCTCCTCGAATCCGGCGAATCCGGTCATCACGTATCCCTCGAGCGGAAGCCCACTTAGATCCCGGAATGTCTGCATCATGCCCTCCGGGCCGCCCCAACTGAGTGCGGCATTGATCTTGGACCGCCCCCCTCCGGCGATGGGAACCCAGGAATCGCGTGGGACCCCGACGATGCCGCCATTGCCCTTGCCGTCGAGCCCGACGAAATGGATACTGTCGGTTCGGGTGGTCAGCATGTCCTCCCCTGGCCGGGCGTCTGAGCCCACCACCGCGACGAGACGTGGGCTCGGGCCCCATCGGGCAGGCACCGAGATGCTGGGCCATTTACCTCCGACGATGCGCCACCCGTCGCCATTGTGCACCAAGAGAAAAATGTCATCATTCATCTTGACAGTGGCGACACGGTCTTTCTTGAACGTACCGACCGAGGCGACCCCAGAGCGGGGCGTCTTCACCGGTGCAGGCTTGATCCCATTCAGGATCGGCGGTGACATGCGTGGCGGGTTGGCAGCGTCGCCACTGGCATAGGCATAGAACTGCTGGATCACCTGCTCGAGATCGGGCGGGAGCATCCTCGATGTCGAAGGGCGGGATCGTCGTCGTGGTCGTCCGCGGCACCGTGGTCGTCGTCGAGGTCGTCGAAGTGGTGGCTTCTGTCGTCGGCGCGTCGGCCGATTCGACCGCTTCCTCGGGGGCGCAGGCGGTGCCGATGGCGGCGAGGACGAGCAAAACAGCGATACGTCGATGCATGGTGGACCTCGAAATGGACTTCAGATCGCCCTCCCGCGACCGTGCCGGCACCCTAACTGTGTAGCACGGCCTACCGGAACCGGCCGGTATGCGGTCAATTTTCCTCGGTAGTCTCTCGACGTGGTGCAAACACTGGAGGCGGGAAGGGCAGCCGCCGGAACGTGAGGCCTGGGAAGAGGCGTGGAAAACGCTGACCGAGGCCGATAGCGAAGAGGCGTTGTCACCGTCGGATCTCGAGCTACTCGCAGATGCCGCATGGTGGACCGCCCACCCCGACGAGTCGGTCGACGCCCTGGAAAGGGCCTTCAACGGTCACGTCGCCGCCGATATGCCAATGGATGCCGCGAGGGTCGCCGTTCTCCTCGCCTATCTGGCGGCGCGGAGGCTTGCCGGCTCGGTGGCCAACGGTTGGCGGGCCAGAGCTGTCAGACTGCTGGAAGGTCAACCCGAAGTCGACCGTCCATGCATCGCTGAAGGTGATGGATGTCTTCGAAGCTATCGGGAGCCGTCGAGATCTGGACGACGGCATAGTCCTGGCCGACGAGGCGCTGGAGATCGCCCGTCGGACCGGAAACCGCGACGCCGAGTCCCAAGCGCAAGTGTTCAAGGGGTACGCCATTGCTGGCCCGGGGCGACTGGATGGAGGGGCTGGCCCTCATCGACGAAGCAACCTCCGTGGCCCTTTCCGGAGATGCCGGACTCCGGTCGGCCAGCGACGTCTACTGCGTAACCATCTCCGCCTGCCGGGACGTTGGCGATTTCCGACGCGCCGGGGAATGGACTGAAGAAGCAGACAGATGGATGAACCGGCATTCGGTCGGGGGCTATTCAGGGGTATGCCGGGTCCATCGCGCCGAGTTGAAGCGTCTTCGGGGAAATTGGACCGAGGCCGAACAGGAGGCGCTCAGCGCCTGCCAGGAGCTGGAGCGTTATCACATGCTCGACGGGGTCGGTCACGGACAGTACGAAGTGGGCGAGATCCGCCTCCACATGGGCGATCTCGCCGGGGCGGAGGCCGCTTTCAACATGGCCTACGAGCACGGTGTCGTTCCCCAACCCGGGCTTGCCCTGTTGATGTTGGCCAGGGGTCAGGCCGACGAAGCGGCCCGGGCCTTGCAGATCGCGCTCTCCGACGACGAGGATGCGGGCCGTTCGCCGACTTGTTGATGAGGGCCCGGCTGCTCCCGGCTCAGGTCGAGGTTGCCCTGGCCAGAGGCGACGCCGAAACCGCCCGACTCGCAACCGAGGAGTTGGAGCGACTCGCCGAGGAGTACCAACGACCGGCATTCGAAGCGATGGCGCTCACTGCTCGCGGCGAGGTCCTGCTGGCAGAGGGCGATCACCCGGCCGCGATCCGCGAATCGACCCGGGCGGGGCGGGTCTGGCGGGAGATCGGCTTTCCCTACGAAGCGGCTAGAGCTCGAATGGTGCTGGGTCGAGCCCACCTCGCAGACGACGACGAAGCTCAGGCTCGACTGGAGTTGGGCGCTGCTCGATCGGTATTCGAGAAGCTCGGCGCCGCCCTCGACCTGCGGAGGGTGGACGAGATCCTCTACGGCATCGACGGCCCAGCGCCCGATCGGTCTCGTGTCACCAAGACCTTCATGTTCACCGACATCGTCACCTCGACCGACCTGGTGGGGCTGATCGGGAGACTCGGACTGGGAATCGTTACTCGCCTGGCACGACCGGGAGTTGAGAGCCGCCTTCGTCGACCATCACGGCGTCGAGGTCAGCCACACCGGCGATGGCTTCTTCGTCACCTTCGACCGTGGCAAGCGATGCCGTGGAGGCGGCCGTGTTCATCCAGCGTCGGCTCGCCGAGCACCGTCGCGACCACGGGTTCGCCCCCTCCGTTCGCATCGGTCTCCACACCGACGAGGCGACCGTCGACGGCAGTCCGACTACCGGGGCCGTGGTGTCCATCTCGCAGCACGGGTGAGTGCGCGCTGCCGGTGCCGAGGAGATCGTGATCTCCGAAGTCAGCGCTCTGGCGACTGTCGATGGCATCCAGTTCCCGGTTTCCGAGGCCCGCTCGGTGGAGCTCAAGGGAATCGACGGCCCGGTTGAGGATCCACTCCATCGAGTGGAAGACGACGGTCCCGCCTAGACCACGGGCGAAGGTGCGCACCGTATCGATGGTGTCCGCGTCCTCAGGCCCCTTGTCGTCTCGATACCGCTTGACCCGGGCAAAGCGGAGAGCCACCCCGCCCGGGTAACGAGTGCTGCGCTGCACGCCGTCGAAGGCGATCTCATAGACGATCTCAGGCTTCAGAAACACGGTGTTCCTGCTGCGGTGATCTTCGATTTCGAGGAATCGCTCCGTCTGCCATGCCAGCATCTCGTCGGTCAGGCCCTTGAAGGTCTTGCCGAGCATCACGTATCCACCGTCGTCGTCTGCGGCACCGAGATGGAGATTGGACAGCCAACCCTCTCTGCGCCCCGATCCCCACTCTGCGGCCAGGACGAGAAGGTCGAGGGTGTAGGTCGGTTTCACCTTGAGCCAGCCCGATCCCCGTCGACCGGCCTCGTAGGGCTGGTCCGGGTCCTTGACCACCACGCCCTCGTAGCCGGCGGCTACCGCATCCTCGAAGAAACGGTCGGCCTCTTCGGGATCATCGGTGAGGACCGAGCCAACGAGGGCTTCGTCGGGTACCGCGCCGGTCAACGCGCCGCGGCGCTCGACAAGCGATAGGTCGATGAGGTCGACGCCGTCGAGATGGAGGCAATCGAAATAGAAGGCACGTAGCGGCGCGGCCTGATCAGATGCCTCGGTCCCGAACCTGCTCATCGAGTCCTGAAATTGCTCCGGGCCTGAAGGGCCGAACAGCAAAGCCTCCCCGTCGAGGATGAACGACGATGGCCGGGTACTCGAGCACCGAGGCAACCACCTCGGGGACTCCGCTGGTGATGTCTCGCAGGTTTCGCGTGTACACCGCCACCTCGGTCCCTCTCCGATGCACCTGGATACGGGCGCCGTCGAGCTTCCACTCCACGAAGGCACGGCCCAGGCCTGTCACCGCCTCACCGGCGGTGGCCGCAGTCTTGGCAAGCATCGGCTGCACCGGAGTGAACAGACCAAGTGCCGAGGCACCCAGGGCCTCGGGTCCGTCCGCAAGAGCCCGGGTGGCGACGCCGATCAGATCGCCCTCCAGCATCGCGGCCCGACGCACCCGATCGGGAGCGACTCCCACGGCAACGGCGACGGCGTCCGCCATCACCCCTTCCAGCGCACCCTGCCGAAGATTGCGCACGATGAGATCGCGCAGAAAGCGCTGCTCGGTCTCCGTGGCACGGCCGAACATCCCGGCAAGCAACGTCTCCCGCGCCTTCTTGGAGCCCGCGCCCGATATGCCGGTCAGTTCCTCCAGAGTGGCATCCACGTCGATTATCTCGAGAGACGGAACGTCGGCAGCCGCGACTTCGATGGCGTAGACGGTCGTCCATCCCACTCCGAGCCGGTCTTGTCGTGGCCTTCCGCTCAGATAAGAGATGGCGGGCGCTGCTTCATCCGGGGTGAGCCGGCGAAGCATCGTGGCGAGCAACTCGATCTTCCGGGATCGAGCCCTCGTCCCGGAGACCGCGGCGGAGACGCTGACGAGATCGGCCAGGAGCACGGCTCAGGACCGGAATCGGTCGAAGGGCTCCAACTCGATTGCGGCATCGTCGAGGGCGCTCCGCACCTTCTCCACGGCGAGGCCCAAGTCGATCGGCTGCAGCTTCGACCAAGGGCGTTTCCTGGCTCGATCCGGGACGTTCCTCAGTCTGACCCCGTCGGGCTCGACATCGCCCAACTCCTGCCAAGCGATCGGTGTGGCGACGGGTGCACCCGTCTTCGGCCGAAGGGACCAGGGGACCACCGACGTCGACCGCGGGGTGTTCCGCATCCAGTCGACGAATACCCGCTCACCGCGGTCGGCTTTGCGAAAGGCCAGGGTCAGGAGGCCGTCGTTGGCAGCGGCACCGAGAGCAGCGGTGCCCCGGGCGACGAGGGCGACGTCCTCGACATGAGTGGTCGGCTCCAGCAGCGCACGAAGGTGGTAACCCTTCGAACCGGAGGTCATGAGAAAAGTCTCGATGCCGAACGTCTCGAGAACTGCGCGCATCTCGCGGGCCGCCTCCCGGACCAGCTCGACCCGATCGACAGGCGGGTCCAGGTCCCAGATCACCCAATCGGCATGCTCCTCGTCGTTCGCTCGAACCGGCGGCACGTGAAAGGTGATCACCCCCAGATTGGCGAAGAAGGCGATCCCCTCCGCAGAGTCGACCATCGGGTAGACAGTCGTCCCTCCGCCCTCTTTAGGCACCTCGTGACGACTGACGAGGTCCTCCGGCGCATGATCGGGGACGTTCTTCTGCATGAAGCCCTGACCACCGATCCCCCGCGGGAATCGCTCGACCGATAGGAGTCTGCCCTCGATGAATGGGAGCATGCGATCGGCGACGCGGACGTAGTAATCGACGACTTCGCCCTTGGTGATCCCGTCTTCGGGGAAGACCACCCGGTCGGGATTGCTGACCTCCACAACCCAAAACTAGGTCGAACCTCAGCTTGTGCGATTCATATCCGGGCCGGAGAAGCTGAGGTTCGTGGTGAGACCTCGGTCACGACAGCCGCTTGCGGCCTTCGGTTTCCTCGTCGACCACCCTGCCGGTGGGGACGAAGCCGTGAGCCAGGTAGAAAGGCCGGGGTGAGCCCTTGCCCTCACCCCAACTGGTGAGAAGGCTCTCGTCGCCCATCGCCTGGCACTCGGCCTCGACCAGTTCGAGGACCCTGGAACCGATCCCACGCCGCTGGTGGAGACGGTCGATCAGTAGACGCCAGAGAAACGGCTCCGGATGTTGCTCGGTGCTCAGGGCCAACATCACGAACCCAACGATCACCTCGTCGGCGACGACCGCCCGCATCCATGGCACGACCGGCGCCCCGTCGACCACTTCGGGGAACAGGGCGTCGGCGAACGACCTCAGCATCGGGGCCACGAAAGCCTCCTGCGTCCGGTGAGTCGTCAGACCCGAAACGGTCGACTCGTTCTCCGTGGTCACTTCGACCAGATGCACCGAGTCCGGCGGGTGCCGGGGACGATCACGCCAGGTCTCCCAATCTGGCTTCGTCATCCCATAGATCCAGTCGTCCGATACCTCATCGCCCACCCAGAACGACGACTTCGTCTCACCCTCGAAGAGGAGCCCCGTCCGCTCCAGGACCATCGCCGAGGCCGGATTGTCCGGGTGGAGCATGCCGAAGACCCTCGTCACATCGTGATCGTCGAACAGATACCGGACCAGGGCCTCGAGAGCTTCGACCGCATATCCCTTCCCCCAATGCTCCTTGGCAAAGGTGTAGCCAACTTCGGCGGAACGACCCTTCCATGAAAGCTCCGCCCCCACGTCTCCGAAGACCTCGCCGGTATCGGGATCGCACACCACAGCCATCCACCACTTGTCGTTCTCGGGTCCGTCCATTGCGGCCTGCGCGGCAACGACCTTCTCTGCTCGTTCCATGGGATACGGGAGCTCCCAGTCCTGATAGCGGGCCACTTCCGGGTCGCTGCGTCGGGCGTGGTATTCGGCGAGGTCGTCTAGCTCGAAGGGGCGGATGAGCAGCCGCTCGGTGCGGATCGGAGTGAACACCGTGCCGATTCAACCAGCGAGGCCGACCGAATACGCTTCGGGCCATGGGTGATGACAAGACCGGGCGTGTGCAAGGGCCGGCGTCCTACTTCCCCTCGATCGAGAAGAAGTACGGCCGGCCCATCGAGGAATGGCAGGACTTGATCCGCTCCAGTGACCTGACCAAGCACATGGAGCTGGTCAACTGGCTCAAGACCGAATACGGGATGGGGCATGGGCACGCCAATGCCCTCGTTGCCTACACGCTGGCCGAGAACGCGCGGCGCCTGACCCGGTTCGAAGGGGCCCGGTAGTTTCCGGGACGCACAGGAGGACACCATGCGCATACAGACCGGTCAGCTGGTCGCCCTGGGTTACGGTTCGTACGTCCGCTCGGACGACGTGACCGCCGTCGAGCCGATCACCGAAGGCCGCGGCCCCGGGAAACGATCCCTGGTGTGGGTCCGTGGCGTCACAGATCCCCTGGTCGCCTCACGGGCGGAGGGTTCGATCGTCGACGATCTGGTCACACCCGCCGACGAGGCGGCACGCATGAAGGCGCAACGCTCGGTGTTGAACAAGATGACGACCGTCCTCGACAAGGTCTCCCCCGGGATCCGGCGGCTCCTGGCAGAGGAATCGGGCACCGACATCGACGATCTGCTGGCTGAGGCGAACCGGGTCCTCGGCTGACTCAGGTGCGGGCGACCAACCGAACGAGCGGGATGATTCGCTCTGTCTTCTCCTGATACTCGCCGAATTGCGGCGCAGTGCTCACCACGAGGGTTTCCCACAACAGGTCCCGCTCCGCTCTATCGATGGGAATGGCATCGGCTTCGTAGAGGTCCGCGTCACGCCGCACCCACACCGTGGGGTCTTCGACGAGGTTGAGGTACCAATCGGGATGTCGCGGTGACGCCGCCATACGAGGCTGCGACGACCAGGTCACCTCCGACCTCGAAGAACCGGAGGGGCGTGCGACGGATCTCACCTGAGGCTCGGCCAGTGGTGTAGAGGAGAATCAGATGGCCCGCAGCCGGATGGTCGACAGCCGCCCCGTCGCTCTCGAGGTATTGACGGACATGGTTTGCAGCGTGAGGCCGTGAGGGGTCGACGGCGCGATCCTCGATGGTCATCGGGCCGAAGCTATCACCGTCTCCGCCCGTAGGCTTGGGTGCGTGCGACGTCTCGCCGCATTACTTCTCGTCGCGTCCACCGCGTGCACTTCGTCCGCCATCGGCAACACCTCGACCACGTCGGCACCTGACTCGAGCCCGACCACGGTGCCTCCGGCCGGCTGGGTGGAGCTGGCCCCGATGAACCTGGCACGCAGCGAGCATCCCGCAGTCCTCCTCGGGGACGAAGTCGTAGTCGCCGGAGGCTTCATCGAAGTCGGTGTGGGCCGGACCGGGGTCACCCCTACGGTCGAGGCCTACTCGCCCGACAGCGACACATGGCGCGACCTTCCCGAACTCCCTGAGGCCCGGCATCACGGGATGGCGGCAGTGGTTGGGGGCCGCGCCTTCTTCATGGGTGGTTACACCGCGTCCGGAGATCCGTCCACGTCAATGTGGGAGTTGGTCGATGACGTCTGGGTCGATCGGGCTTCCCTACCTGAGCCTGTCGCTGCCGGAGCGGCCGTAGTCCTGGCGAATGCACATCCATATCGTGGGTGGCGCGCCCGGCGGGCTCTTCCTCCGCTACGACCCGGAAGGCGATACGTGGTCGAGGCTTCCAGAGCCGGCACGGGAGCGTGAGCATGTCGCCAGTGTCGTTCTCGACGACGAGATCTGGGCGATCGCCGGGCGCTGGGAGGGCGAGGTCTTCGACACCACCGAGGTCTTCGACCCGGCCACACAAACCTGGCGGGCCGGACCTTCCCTCGGTGAGGCCCGATCCGGCTTTGGTGCAGCCGTGGTCGACGGAGCCATCGTGGTGGCCGGCGGCGAGGTCTTCTCGCCTGACCAAGCCCTGACCTCGGTGGAGATACTCGAGCCGGATGACGACCAATGGGCCACCATCGAGCCGCTCCCCCACGGGCTGCATGGCAATCCACTCGTGGCGATCGACACCGCCGTCTACCTCCCCGGTGGCTCGATCCGGGCGGCAGCCGTCGACAACGACGGCCTGACATATCGGCTGCTACCGAGGTGACATTCGAGCGTCGGGCGGCGGTAGGTTCTCCCCATGCCGCATCAGCAACAGCCTGTGGAGATGATCCTCCTCAGGCAGCTCGCGAGCTATCTGGCCATCCCGATGTGGATGATGGATGAAGCGGGAAACCTCATCTACTACAACGAGTCCGCCGAAGGGCTGCTCGGGGTGCAGTTCGACGATGTAGGCCCGATGGCCGCCGAGCAACTGGTCGGGGCATGGAACGTGACTCAGCTCGATGGGTCGCCAGTCCCCGACTACGACTTCCCGGTCGTCGTCGCGCTGAGCAAGAGGAAGCCGGCCCATCGAGCCGTTCGCTTCCAGGGAATGGATGGAGAGTGGCGGGCGGTCGAGGTGACTGCGCTCCCGATCGAAGGTCAGGGCGGGAGATTCCTCGGCGTCCTCGCCACGTTCTGGGAGGTCGAGGACTGAGGGCCCGGCTTTGGGGGACGAGGGGGTCGATCGCCAGCGCCGGGTTGGACACGGCCAAATACGGCGGCGACACATCGGCCGTCGAAGTGGTGGGGAAGGAGGGGAGGCTCCTCGTCCTCGACGCCGGCAGCGGGATGCGGGCGCTCGGGGCGAGCGTCGAATCGGTGGAACGGGTCGACGTGCTCATCACGCATCTCCACATGGACCACATCCAGGGCCTGCCCTTCTTCGCCCCATTACACGACCCCGACATCCAGGTCGATGTGTGGGGACCGATCTCGACGACGCAGACCCTCAAAGAGCGGCTAACCCGCTATCTGTCGCCGCCGCTCTTCCCCCTGCGGGTGCGAGACCTGTCCAACGTGGACTTCCACGATGTCCCACCGGGCACATTTGACATCGATGGGATCCAGGTCACCGCAGACCTGGTCTCCCACCCCGGTCCAACCCTCGGCTACCGGCTCGAGGAAGACGGCAAGATCCTCACCTATCTCCCCGACCATGAGCCCGCATTGGGCATGCACAACTTCCCCAAGAACGCTGAGTGGACCTCCGGTTACGACCTGGCCGCCGGCGCCGACCTGCTGATCCATGATTCCCAATACACGGACGAGGAGTATTCCGAGCGCATTGGGTGGGGCCACAGCTCGTACAGCCATGTGCTCGCCTTCGCCGCCATGACCGGTGTCGGGACCCTGATGACGTTCCACCACGATCCGGATCACAGCGATCAGAAGCTCGACGAGGCACACGAGCGGCTACGGGCAACGGGTCAGGATTACGAGATCGTCCCCGGGACCCACGGAGCCGTCTTCGACGTGTGAGCAAGTGACTCTTGTCGTGCTCGTCCTCGACGGGATCGGAGCCCGCTCGGTCACGCCCAACGTCATGCCGACGTTGACCGGCTGGGCGGCCGGCGGGCTCGTGCGGCCCGAGGGCGCCACGAGCGTGATGTGTTCCAGCACCTATCCGAATTTCGCCAGCATCGTCACCGGGAGGCTTCCGCTCGAGCACGGGATCATGACCAATCAGGTGGTGGTCGATGGAGTGGCCCGACCGGCTGCCGAGGTGGGTCCCCGAACCCCGACCTTCCTCGACCAGGATTGCGAGGTGGTCGTGGGCGATCAGCACTTGATCGGGGTGATGACGGCGCAGACGGCGGGCAGACATTGGCCGCCAGACGGTCTGGTTCCCGATGGGACTCAGCTCGACCTTTTCGGATACGTGACCGATCCTGAGGTCACCACGAGGGTGATCGAGGCGCTGGATCGAAGACCCGGCATGATTTTCGCCCAGATCAACAGCCCCGACACCTTTGCACATGCGTGCGGGCCGGACTCGGAGGAGGCCATCCAGTCATACCGGGAACTGGACTCGTACCTCGCAACGATCGGCTCGGCGATTCGCTGGCACCAGGACCTGGTGTTGGTCACGTCGGATCACGATCAGGAGACCGTCGACCCGACCAAACGCATCGACCTCCATGCGGTTGCCGACGAATTGGGCATCGACGTCACCATCGTGGATGAGGGCACGGCGGCCATGATCACAGGTCCGGGCGCTAGTCATCCGACATGGGTCGAAAGAGTCCAAGGAGTAGAGAGCTGGGTCCAGGTTGCACCTGACGTCGCATTTGTCTTCTCCCTGCCTGTGTGGTGGTTCGCCGATCCCGACCTGCCCGACCTTCGCGGCGCTCACGGCGGGCCCCGGACCAGATCGACGGTGGCTATTGCGGTCGGCGCCGAAGCCCTTCTCTCCCCGATCGCAAGCCGCTTCTCGGCTGCACAGCTCGGAGGCGAAGACTGGTTCGACCTGGTCCAGACGGCGCGTACAAGGACCGGCGTGCGGTCGGGCACCTAGTCTCGGCCAATGTCGTTGACCGCAGAACAGCTTCAGGAAATTGGGGACGCCCGGGAGGTGGTCATCGAGACCAGACGCGGCGACCGGGTCATCGGCACAGTGATCTGGGTCGTCGTCGGGGGCGATGACGTCTACGTGCGCTCGGTTCGGGGCGAATCGGGACGCTGGTACCAAAGAGCCGTGGCGAACCCGGATGTTGCCCTTCGATGTCGGAGCTGCCCGATTCGAGTTCACCGCAGTGCCCGCGAACGACCCGGATTCGGTCGAATCGGCGTCGGAAGCATTGCGCCAGAAGTACCGGGGCCGCTCCCTCGAGAACATGCTCCTTCCAGAAACTCTGGGCACCACCATGCGTCTCGAGCCGCGATAGCCCTCACACGTTGCCGGTCAGCACCAGCAGCGCATGAATGGCGATCCCGACCAAGGCCCCGACCACGGTTCCGTTGATCCGCACGAATTGGAGATCTCGACCCAACTGAAGCTCGAGACGGTGGGAGATCTCGGTGGCGTCCCAGCCGGCCACCGTGGTCTCGATCATCCCGATGACCTCTTCATCCCACTGATGAGCGAGACGCTCGGCGGCATCGGCGATCCACGTGTCGATACGCATGCGGAGTGCTTCGTCCTCGAGCACGCGGTGCGCCCACCATTGGATCAACTCCGCCAGGCGCTTCTCCAGATCCGAACCGGGCCGGGAGGCGGCACGGCCCAGACTCTCCTGTAGAACCTGCCATTGCGTCTGGATGGCGGAGGCCAATTCCGGCGAGTCGAGGATGTGCAGCTTCGATTCCTCGATGCGATCCGCCAGGTCCGCGGAGTTGCGGAGGTCGTCGGCGATCTTCGACATCATCATCTCGATGTCGGCGCGGATCGGATGCGACGGGTCGGACGCCACGTCGTCCACCAGGATTCGGAAGGAGGCGATGATCCGCTCGAAGACGAGCTCGCCGGCCCAAGCCGGCATCCACCACGGGGAGGTCTCGGCGAAGCTCTCCCTGAAGTACGGGAGGTTGTCGACGATGACCACGTCGAGCCCTCGGAGCGTGGCCTCTACCGACTCGCGGGTACGACCACCCTTTAGCCAGGCATCCACCACCAGGGAGATGATGGGGGTGACCGGGGTCTGTCGCAGCCAGTCGAGAGAGGTCTGGGTGATGACGGATGCCACACGTTCATCGTCGAGGGACTGGGCGATCGTGGAGCCGGTTTCGATGGTCCGACGCGCCGCCAGAGTGGCGTGGTCGGGCGAGTCCAGCCATTGCGCCAACCGGCCGGCGATATCGGCGTTCGTCAGCCATTCTCCGAGATTGGCCGGATCGAGGAAGTTCTGCTGGACGAACTCGGCCAGACCCCGCCCGATCTCGTCTTTGCTCTTCGGTATGAGCGCGGTGTGCGGTATCGGAATCCCGAGCGGGTGCCGGAACAGGGCCGTGACGGCGAACCAATCGGCGATGCCACCTATCAGCGCCGCCTCGGAGGCAGCCCGGATGAAGCCGTTGACACCGCCCTCCTCGCCGAAGAAATGACTGACGAGGAACACGACGAGCGCACCGAGCAGGAAGAGGTTTGCTCGCCGCTTCCAGCGCCTCAACTCCTCGATTCTCCGCTCCTCGTATGGAGTCGTTGCGAAGTTGGGTCCAGCGGTCACCAGATCATTCTGGCGCGGCGATCCCGTTCTATAGGGCGGGATCGGCGCGCCAAAACGAGGTGTCGATAGGGTGCGACCCATGTCCACCGAGAAGCTCAGCTTTCGAACCCTCGACGGCGGTGAGGTCGAACTGGATCTGTCCCTTCTCGAGACGATCCCCGACACGAGCCGGCTCCGACCCGGCGATCCGGGCTTCGACGACGCCACGTTGATCTGGAACGGGCTCATAGACAAAGAGCCCGCCCTCGTCATCCAGCCAGAGAGCTCCGACGAGGTCACCTTCGCCGTCAATCTGGCCCGAGAGCAGCGATTGCTGCTCTCGATCAAGGGGGGCGGGCACAACATCTCGGGTCTGGCCCTGGCCGACGGAGGCTTGACGCTGGACATGTCACGGATGCGAGACGTCCGAGTCGATCCCGAACAGCAGCTGGTTCATGTCGGCGCCGGCTGTCTTCTCGGCGATGTGGACCGGGCCACGCAGGAGCTTGGGCTGGCCACGACTCTGGGTTTCGTGTCGGAGACCGGGGTGGCCGGCCTGACCCTCGGTGGCGGGTTCGGATACTTGTCGCGCCGTTTCGGATTGACCGTCGACGAGCTGGTCGAGGTCGAGATGGTCACCGCCGATGGCCAGGTGCGGACGGCGAGCCGGGAATCGGACCCAGATTTGTTCTGGGCGATCCGTGGCGGCGGCGGGAATTTCGGGGTTATCACCGAGTTCACCTACCGGCTGCACGAAGTGGGACCCGGGATCACGGCTGGTCTGATCGCATGGCCGGCCGAGGATCACGCCGAAGACGTGCTCGGTTTGTATCGCGACCTGACTGCCTCCGCATCACGCGAGATGACCCTCGTCGCCACGATGCGACTTGCCCCACCGGCGCCGTTCATCCCCGAGGATCTGGCACGGCAAGCCGATGGTGGCGATGATCGCCTGCCACAGCGGTGATCCGGAAGCAGCAGAGGAGGATCTGGCCCCGATCAAGGGTTTCGGCCGGCCAATCGCCGATCTCATCATGCCCAAGACCTACGTCGAGCAACAGTCGATGCTCAATGCAACCCAGCCGAAGGGTGCCAACTACTACTGGAAAACCGAGTTCATTCCGGAGCTGAGTGAGGGTTACCTCGAGTCCGTTCGAGCCAACGCTGCCGAGATCGAGTCCCCCATGTCACAAGTCATCACCTTTCACATCGCGGGCGGGGTGAACGACCACGCCGAGGACGACGGGGCGGTGGGGAACCGGGACGCAGCGTTCGTGGTCGGAGCCGCAGCGGCATGGCCCTCGACCGATCCCAACGGTGACACCCATCAACAGTGGGCACGCTCCTCGTGGGATCGCATCAGACCGTTCTCGACCGGAGGCAACTACATCAACTTCCAGACGACCGACGACGACGTCACCCGCATCGAGAGCGCGTATCGAGGCAACTACGAGCGATTGCGCAGGATCAAGGCCGAGTACGACCCCGACAATCTGTTCCGGGTCAACCGCAATCTGGAGCCGGCCGGGAGCGCGCCTCGTCGTAATTGGGACCGAGGCGCCCGTATGTGTCACCTGTCGGTCCCAATTTCTCCGCCGAGATCATCAACTGGGTCTCTACATGTATTGCGATCCAGAGCACATGATCGAAGCTGACGATCCTGCATCCTGACGTCGCGTTCCGACACTGACCGATGCTGAGCCGCTGGCAGAAACCGGGGCTCACCGAGGCAGGCGCCCGCTGACGTGGGTGTACCCCACCGTGACCTTCTCACCTGCCGTGCTCAAGGTGAGGTGGTAGTTGCGGTCGGTGCGGTAGGAGACAAAGCGGCGGTTCGAAAGCTCGGTGACCACGTCGGGATGGGGATGGCCGTGGGGAACGACGTGGCTGCTCATCACCAACCGCGTCTGGCGAGGGTTGAGGTGATCGAGCCACGGTGTCGCGTCATTGGGGTCGAAGAGCCCGTTGCGCCCGCCGTGATGCGGCACCTGGAGATAGGTGGTATGGCTCGGTAGCCGACCCACGATCTGCGGCCAGTTCTCGGCTTCAGCGTCGCCCGTGAGCACGATGGTGACCGCACCGAGAGTGAGCGCGAGGACCACCGAGTTGTTGTTCTCGTTGCTCGTGTCGATCTGGTCGAAGTTGGGCCAGAGGATGCGCAGCCCGCAGTGGAAGGTGACCTCCGGCGCCTCGAGGATCTTGGTCTCGTCCACGGCCTGATGGTGGAGCACCCGATTCGACCGGTTGGCGAAATCGAGGAGGACACCATAAGTGGTCGAGGCGACTGACTTCGGGTACCAGAAATGGGTAGTCCCGAAAGTGTTCATCATCTCTTTCAGACCACGGGCATGGTCGGCGTGACCATGGGTCAGCAGGACCCACTCGAAATTGTGCTGCGTCCCCTGCCAGTCGCGGCCGACCCGTTCGAAATAGCGCTTGACGAATGGAAGGGCGGTGCGCTGACGCTCGTAGTCGTTGCAGTCGATGAGACCGAAGCGACGGTCGCCGGCATCGTCCAGCGACTCGACCAGGATCGAATCGCCCCACCCGACATCGATGATGGTCACAGCCAGCTCAGCCATCGTCTCTCCACCTCAGCTTGACCTCTTTGTCGGGGAATGCCCGTCTGGTGGCCTCGATCTGGTCCTGTGACCACTGGGCCATGGCCTCGGTCTCCACCGGCGAGCTGATCACCTGCCCGCTCACGTCGACCTCGTGCAAGTGGTCCGGCCCGACGGTCCCTGCGGTGTACCGGTAGGCCGACTGGAAGATGTCCAGCGCGACCCGATAGACGTCGCCGCGGATCGGCTCATCGTCGAACCAGGAGCGTGGCATCCACACATCCTCGAGCTGGACCGCGAGCGGCATACTCGACTCCTCCAAGGCGAAGATGGCTGCGACGTCGTCGGCATCGGCGAACAGGTCGAACTCGACGGCGTTCCCCGTTCCGGTCCCTTCCCGGATAGCGCCGTAAACGACGCCGGCGAGCCCGAGCGCGCCGATTCCGTGAAGCTGTGCCACAGCAGGAAGCTCCACTTCCCACACGGCCGCCGGGGCGTCGGTGGTGATGGCGAAATAGGTGACCCGAACCATCTCCTCCCCGTCGACGACCCGCTCGGCATCGATGACTACGGGGATGAACACGCCGTCCCTGAGTTGGTCCCGATCCACCTCGGCGAGAAAGCTACCCGACGACCATGCGAGTAGTTTTCGACGTGTGCCCCTGAGCCCGGCCAACCTCCGCTCTTTCGATCTCTTGGTCGACACCATCCTCCCCGCGGTCCCTGGCGACGGTGCTGCCTGGACCACCCCTGGCGCAGACCTCCGGCTCTCGGCGGGACTCCCGGTCGTCTACGACGCACTGCCTCACGAGCGCGATCGCAAGGATCTCGTGCTGTTCCTCGGTCTCCTCGATTCCGCCGCTGGTGGTCTGGTGCTATTCGGCCGGCCGGCGAAGTTCACGAACTTGCCCCCCGATCAGCGGGCCGCCGCCCTGCTCACCATGGAGGGCAATCGCGTGGAGATCGTCCGCAAGGGTGTCCGGGCGCTGAAGACACTCGCGGCCTTCCTGTGGGTCACTACCGACGACCCCGCCCGCCCGCCCACAGCCTGGGCAGCCATGGGATACCCGGGCCCCGATGGCCCTCCCCCGGTGGAGCCCAAGACGATCACCACCGAAGTGGTGGACCGTGACACGACTATCGAGTGCGACGTCGTGGTGATCGGCTCCGGCGCCGGCGGCGGCATCGCCGCCGGGGTCCTCGCCGCCGCCGGTCTCGATGTGACCGTGCTCGAACGCGGTGGTTATCGCAACGAGTCGGACTTCACCCATCTGGAATCCGACGCCTATGGCTCGATGTACCTCGACGGCGGCCTCAAGTCCACCTCGGACGGCGGCGTCCTCATGCTGGCGGGATCCACGCTGGGCGGGGGCACGGTGATCAACTACACCACCTCGTTCGCCACCCCCGATTCGGTCCGGGAGGAGTGGGACCGAGTGGCCGGATTCTCCGATGTGTTCGCCGGCAATGATTTCGGCGAATCCCTGACCGCCGTGCAGAACGGACTGGGTGTCAACAAGGAACACGGCACACCCTCTGCTCGTGACCAGATCATGGAAAAGGGTCTTCGCAATCTGGGTTGGCACGTCGACGAGCAGCCCCGCAATGTGAACGGCTGCACCGAAGACGCGTGCGGATATTGCACCATGGGATGCCGGATCGGCGCGAAGCGATCGACTCTCGCCACCTATCTCCAGGATGCAGCCGAAGCAGGCGCCCGGATCGTCGTCGATGCCGACGTCCGCCACATCGACACCGATGTGGGCCGAGCCAAGGGTGTGGTTGCCCGTGTCGGTGACCACCGTCTCACAGTGCGGGCCGGAGCGGTGGTTCTGGCAGCCGGGGCGCTCAACACCCCGGCCCTGCTCTTGCGAAGCGGTCTCGGTGGTCGTGCCGCCGGCCAATACCTCAGGATCCACCCGGTGACCGCCCTATGGGGGCGATTCGAGGAGCGCGTCGACCCGTGGACCGGGATGCTGCAGACCCGGTACAGCGACGAGTTCGCCGACCTCGACGGTCAGGGGTACGGGTTCCGATTCGAGACTGCCCCGGTCCACCCACTCTTCCCCGCCGCTTTCGTGGGCTGGGATGACGGTCCGTCGTTCAAGCGCGACATCCTGGGGCTGGGCCACCTGGCGGTGGCCGGGATCCTGCTCCGCGACCACGATCATGGCCGTGTCACCACTCGGCGGGACGGCAGCCCTCTCTGGAAGTACCGGATCTCCGACTACGACCGGAGACATGTCCGGGAAGGTGTGCGAAGAGGTGCCGAATGGCTGGCCGAGGCAGGCGCGGTCGAGATCTTCACCTCGACGATCCGCCCGGTGCGATGGGCCCCGGGCAAGGGCACCATCGAGGATCTGATGGCCGGGACCGACGCCATCGGATACGGCCCGAATCGGACCTCCTACTTCTCGTTCCATCAGATGGGCAGTGCCCGCATGGGGTCAGACCCGGCAACCTCAGTGGTGGATGCCGAGAATCAGGCCCATGACACAGCAGGGCTCTACGTGATGGACGGATCGTGCTTCCCGAACGCCTCCGGGGTGAACCCGATGATCTCCATCGCCGCCATCGCCCATCGTGGCGCCACCAGGCTGGCGGAACGGATGGCCTGAGCCTTCGACCGATTGCAATCCGGGAGTTCGTCGGGCTCAGTCAACAAACTCGACGTCGACCTCGATGGTCTCTGAGTTTTCATCGACCTCGATGGGGATCGTCACCGGGTTGAGGCCATCGGCATGACATTCCAATTCGTAGGTGCCCGGTGCTGGGGCGTACAACGAGAACCGCCCGTTGTCATCGCTCAGGGTGGCGATGTCGGGCAGCGGTACCGGCGCCATGCTGAAAAGAACCCGGGCCTCGACCACCGGGCTGTCGTCTGCCCGATGGGTCCGGCCTTCGACCCGCGCCCCTCCACCGGTCACGCCTGGGACGCCTCCTTCCAGGCCTTGATGTTGTTGAAGACCGGCTGACAGATGCGTGTGCCCGAGTTCACGGTGGCGCCCCCATAGGCATGGATGGCGATTCCATACCTGCTGCCATTGGCGAACCGGTAGACCGCAGATCCGCTCTGGCCGCCGGCCGTATCGATGTCGTAGAACACCTTGCGCGTGCTGGCAGAGTCGATGGTCCTGGCGGCATACCACTGGGTGCCGGCAGGCTTGTCTCCTGGATAACCGGAGATGTTGGCGTGAACGCCGTCGAGAGTCGGCCAGTTGCCGAACCCGAGCCAGCCGGTCCGATCACCCAGCGACTCGCCGAGCACGATCGCGCCGTAGTCGTACTCGCCATCGCCATCGGTGGCCCAACCGACGACGCTCCAGAAGTTGGAGGTCGTAGCCGACCCGAAGGGGAGGGTCCCTCCATTCCGGCCCGGCATGACGACGATCTTCTGCACCCACCCGTCGCGGCCGGCGACGCCACTGTTCTTGATGTAGACGACATGACCGGCGGTGACCAGGAGTCGGGGGCCGACAAACCATCCGGTGCCAATCCACAACGAGTTGTCTGCCGCGGTGATCCGCAGTGAGGCGTGGGCACGCCACGGGTATGCGGCGGTGTTGTTGATCTGAAACCGATCATCGGCGCCGTGCACCGTCTCGGCCTGGGCATCGGGTGGGCCGAAGGATGCCTCGCCGATGTCGGGCAACTGTGTCGTCTCGTCCGGCACCGACAACACCTCGCCAACCGATTCGGTTGAGAACTCGCTGTGGCTTGGGGCTGTCGGTGCCTTGTAGCCCGTTACCTTCTCGAACCCGCTCCTCGGGGTCTTCTCGACCTGATCGTCCTCGCCGGTCGAGATCTCTTCGGAAATCGATTCCTCCCCCACGTCGAAGCTGGATACCGGTGTGTCCTTGTCCACTACCTCATTGCCGTCGGGCATGACAGCCCTCCTTCCTCGATGGCCTATGCAGGCTCGATGTCGAACTGATCCTCGAGCGCGAACTCCCCCGTGGCGATGACCCGCGTCGGAACTTCCTGTGCCCCGTCCCGGCTTGGGATCTCGAGCGTGGGCGGTATGCGCTCACCATCCTTCAACTGGTCCCGGGGCACCTTTCTCGTGACATAAACCGCCACAGCCAGGTCCGCCGGGCCTTCAGGGTCGTCGGTGACCGGGACGACTCCGATCCCGGTCACGTTCGGGTACCGGGCCAGCTCTTCTTCGTACAACTCGATGGCGCGCTGGACATGGTTTCGGCTGGCCATCACACCACCTCGATGTCGAGCAATTCGAGAACATGGGTGATCCGATTGAAGACGCTCCCCGAGGCCGCGCCCGCAAAGTGGAGGCCGACGACCTTGTCGTTGTTGTTCAAGATGACCGAGCCGCTATCGCCACCGGCGCTGTAGCGCGTGCACAGGACTTGGTCTCTGAACCCGACCCGTGCCCGGCCCGAGCCTGACGGCCGGTGATACTTGAGCGCGAGGCGAAGATGAACGTCGGATATGACACCGGTCGTGTAGTCCGTAGTCCGGCCCACCTTCTTGATGTGCATGCCCCTGCGCACGGTCTTGCTCACGCCGGCCGGAGCTATGTCGAGGATCCGCAGCTTCGGGCCGACCCAGCTGCGCCGGCGAACCTTGGCGATGGCGGCGTCGACCAGATTGGGGAAGCTCGTTTCGGTGAACTCGAATGGGACGAAGTCGGTGAGCCGCGCGAATGAGTCCTCATCGGACGTGCCTCCGTCGAGCGAGCCGGGCTGGAGGATCCCGTCGCCCGGCACCGCCATGCCTTCGTTGGCGAGGACGTGGGCGTTGCTCAATACGTAGAGGCCGGACGCGTCCCCCTTCTTCCGCACCAGGCATCCGAAAGTGCCCACTGTGACCGCCGTGTGGCCGAGACCCGATCCCGGCATCGCGGGTCGGACCTTCTCGGTGAACAGCTCGGGCACGACCCGCCCCAGTTCGATGACGTCTGTGATCCCCTCCCCGACACCCGGAACGACCACGACCTTGGGCACCGGGTTGGCGACCTTCGCCTTTGGCTGCTTCTTCTCGACATAGACCCGCAGGGCCAGCTCGCCCGTGGGCTCGCCATGGGTGAGCTTGTCGCCGATCCCCAAACCCTGGACGCCGGAGCCGTGCACCCAGTCACGCGACCGGGTACGGACCGACTCGGCCTCATCGGCGACACCGGCGTCAGCCGCTTCCAACGAGAAATCCCTCCCGACCCGGCGGAGCCCCCTGCCGCCCTCGGTGACCACCTCGAGCGCCAACTCGAGGTCTTTCTCATTGCCGGCTCGTCCCACCCGGATGTGAGTATCGACCGGCGAACGAAATGTCAACCGGGGAAGACCCCCAGGCCTCAGCCAGCGGTTTTCTTCTCCGCCTGCCGAGCCTCCTCGACTGCCTTATCGGCGGCCGACCGTGCCTGTTTGGCTCGACGTCTCGCCTCGGCGAGCGCCTGCTTGGCGGTCTCGACCTGGGATTCGGCGTCGATGGCTTCGATCTCGAGCACTCGGGCCCGCTCACGTGCTTGATCCGCGGCCCGAGCCACCTGCTCGGCGGGATCTGGCTCCGGCACCGGGGGTAGCTCCATCTCACCCCAACCGCCTCCAGACGGTTCCAGCTCACGCACCAGGGTCCCGGCCGCGAGATCGGCCTCACCCTCCGCATCGGTAGCTACCGCCAGCAACGTCCGATTGACGCGGTCCCGGGTCTGGAGCGATCCTTTGTCCAACTCGGCCATGGCGGCATCGGTGAGAGCCGCTACGGCTTGCCGGCGCGTCACTGATGCCTCTTCGACAGCCTGCCTCGATCCCGCCTGCCGCAACATCCTGTGACTGTCGACAAGCCGGCTGACCAGTTCGGGGTGACTCTGTGCCGCCCGGTTGAGGGCCCAGGCAGCCACCGAGGGCTTGCGCAGCTTGGCCACCCGATTCGCCTCATCGGCATCACCCTCTTCGTTGAGTCGTTGCGCCAGGGCATCTCGGGCGGCGGTGAACTGGCCCAGGGGCAATGTGTAGAGATCAGGGACAGCGACCATGTTGTCGTCATTGACCATGCCCATCATGATCGCGCTTGCAACCAGCGGCGGGACATGCAGCCGGGGACCTATACTCCTAGGACGTTAGGTGCCCCTATCCGTGCAGAGGAGTCGGATTGCTCAGACACACCGCGCTTTTCTTGTTCAAGGACACCATCACCGCCCCGGAAAAGCTGGCGGCGCTCAAGGGTCTTGCCTACCTGAGCTATGGGTGCCCGTCGGTGAGGGCGGTTGATTTCGGCACCGACCTCTTCGAGGGAAGCAGCCCTCTCCTCGAGATCAAGCCCTGGAAGCGGACGCCGCTGTGGAATGCGCGGAGTGAAGGACCGCCTTCGAATTTCGACATGGCGTTGCATCTCGATTTCGAGGACCAGGCAGGACTCGAGGACTACAACAAGGACGACGTCCACCACGAGGTCGCCATCTACAACGCTTCGGTGTGCCGGGGTGAGTTCACCGCCCGAGTCGACTGGAACTATGACGGCCCGCCGCGGATCGACCGCCCCGGAGTGCGTCACACGGCACTCTTCCTTTGGTTGGACGACGCCGCCGAATCGAAGAGGAACGACGTCAGTGAGGCCTTCAGATCACTCTCGTCGGTTCCAGGTGTCCGCTCGAGTCTCGCCGCGGACAACGTCGGGACCCTGACGACCGACTACGACCTGATCGTGGATGTGACCCTCGACGATGTCGATTCGGCCAGAGGACTGCTCGATCACGCCGCATACCAAGAGGCGATGGCGTTGGCAGCCGCGAGCACAAAGTACGAGTGGACGGCTCGCATCACTCACACGATGGCCGCAGGATGAATGTGAGCCCTCAAGGGCTCATCAAGGAGATCATCTCGTAGACGACGTTCGCAGCGGCAATCGAGGTCACGTCGGCATGGTCGTAGGCCGGGGCCACTTCGACGACGTCGGCTCCGATGAGATTGAGCCCACGAAGCCCGCGCAGGATCCCCATCAGCTCCCGGGTCGAGAAGCCACCGACCTCCGGCGTGCCGGTGGCCGGAGCGAACGCCGGGTCGAGAACGTCGATGTCCAGCGACAGGTACAGGGGCAACTCCCCGACCTGTTCCCGGATCCGGGTGACGTAGCCATCGATCCCGATTTGCTCGATCTCCCACGTGCCCAGCACGGTGAATCCGAAGCCGGCGTCTTCGCCGAGGTCCTCGGGCCCGTACTTGGACCCGCGTATGCCGACGTGCATCGAGTGGCCCGGGACGAAGAGCCCTTCTTCGGCCGCCCTGCGAAATGGGGTGCCGTGTGTGAAGGCAGCGTTCATGTACGTGTCGTATGTATCGACGTGCGCATCGAAATGGACCAGGGCGACCGGCCCATGCCTGCGATGAACGGACCGGAGCAGCGGAAAGGCAATTGTGTGGTCACCGCCCAGGGTCACTATCCGCTTGGACCCCTGGGAAAGCTCGTCCGCGGCGGCCTCGATGGTCTTGATCGCGTCGTCGATGACATAGGTGCTGCACGGGATATCGCCCGCGTCCACAACCTGCTGCGTGCCGAAAGGGTGGATCTCGAGGTCGGGATGCCAGTTGCGAATCGTCCGCGCCCCGTGGCGGATCCCGATCGGGCCGAATCGCGCACCCGGCCGGTAGCTGGTGCCGATGTCGAACGGCGCACCCACGATGGCCACATCCCAGTCGGGGGCCTCATCGATCCGGGGTAGCCGGGCATAAGTGGCCGGGCCCATGAACCGCGGATAGATACGCCCGTCGGGCGGGCCGAGATGCCCGCCCTGCTCGGTGAATGGGGTGCCGGTCAGCTCAGGCCCCCACCGAGTGCGTCGAGCCGACATCGCCCCGACGCGCCAACCATGGGCGGGCTATCATCCCATCATGTTAGCTCGGCTCGACAACGGGAGGCGGTGGTCCGCATGAGAAATCGTTACGTCGTGGCTGGTTTCGCCTTCCTGGCGCTGATCCTGGCTGCCTGCGCCGGTGGCGGCAGCGAGGAAGGAGGCGGGGACACCACCGCTGCGGACGGAGAAGCCTCGATGAGATTCGTCTTCTCCCCCGACCCTGTGTGGAACTGGCTCGAGGACGAAGGCATCCTGGCCGAGATGGAGGAAGAAGCCGGGATGACCATCGAGCGCAACGAGTCTGAGGACGAATTCGCCTTCTTCGCCGGCGGCCACGCCGACATCGTCTCGACTGGTAGTTATGAGACTCCCGTACTCGAGTCGGAAACCGACGTCGAGACAGTGACGATCGGCAAGTACAACATGGCCAAGGACATCGTCGTCGTGGCTGCCGATTCGGGTTATGAGACCTTCGATGACCTCGAACAAGGGTGTTCTGTCGGAGTCGAGTCCTTCAGCGGGTCGACCATTGTCTGGCAGGCCCTGGCCCAGGATCTTCACGGGCGGACTTTGGGAGAGGGGCCTGAAGATCTCCAGATGGCGATCACGGACTTCAACACTGCCCCGGAGCTGGTCCTCAGCGGTGACCTCTGCGCCGGTGTGAGTTCGATATACAACACGTTGGGCTTCTGGCTGGACGACTCGATCACAGGTCTCTACGACACACAGTCGGCGTCCCAGATCTACGGGACCGAATACGTCCCCGGTCATGAGGGGATGAACAGCAACAACTTCGTGGTCACCAAGAGCTGGTACGACGAGCACCCCGAGGAGGTGGCGTTCTTCCTGTCCGTATGGGACCGAGGCCTGCAGGAGTGGGCCAACAATCGGGACGCGATCCTCGAGGCCTACCCCGAGGACTTCGGATACACCAGCGACGAGGAGCTCGCCTTCCTCAAGGACTGGTATGAGAACCAGTTCAACGAATTCGTGGACACGGTGTACCTGGATGAGGAGTGGATTGCCGGCGAGGCGCAGGTCACCGACCTCCTGATCGCCGGTGGAGTCGTGCCCGAAGGGACCATTGCGCCGCT
The DNA here is from genome assembly GCA_963725075.1 of uncultured Acidobacteriota bacterium. GTDB lineage: Bacteria > Actinomycetota > Acidimicrobiia > Spongiisociales > ZC4RG35 > JARDZU01. The sequence goes on along the minus strand of CAVRXA010000007.1, from coordinate 17,895 downwards.
GCACGCCTGCATCGATCCAGAGACCGGCGAGGAGACCTGCCTCCTACCATCCTCCTGACGACAAGACGGGTGGAGCGAGAGTGGCAGCACCAAGCGTTCCCGAAATCGAAACGATCGATCCGGGCAGCGTCACGACTTCGGACGCCGCCCGGCGTACGACCAGCGCCCGGTGGAAGGCGACGGCCTACTCATTGCTCGGGGCCGTGTCGCTCCTGGTGGCGTGGCAGCTGGCGTCGCAGTACACCCGGACCGAGTTCGACCTCCTCCCGGGACCGCTCGAAGTGGCCGAGCAGATGGGCGTCTACATCGTTGGCGACGAGGCTGAGGGCATCCCGCCGGGCTGGGTGTTCGTCAACTTCTGGGAGACGTTCCGAAAGACGCTGTACGGATTCGCCGGTGCATTGATCATCGGGGTCCCGATCGGGATCCTCATGGGGCGGTACCGATATGCCAAGAGCTTCTTCTTCGACTTCATCTATCTCGCCGCCAATGTCCCGTTGATCGTGTATGCCATCGTCGGCCTATTGATCTTCGGGATCGGTGACATCGGTCCGGCTTTCGTCGTCGGCCTCTTGGTCCTCCCGGTGATCACCTTGAACGTGGCGGCCGGGGTCGAGGGCGTTGACCAGAACCTCCTGGCGATGAGCCGCTCCTTCGGACTTCCGACCCAGTCCGCCCTCCGCCACATCGTCGTGCCGTCGCTGTCGCCCTTCCTCTTCGCCGGATCGAGGGCTTCATTCGCCGCATCGTGGAAGCTGGCTGCCCTGGCCGAGACCTTTGGCGGCACCACCGGTGTCGGTGTCCAGATTCGGAAGGCCTTCCAGGGATTCTCCGTCACAGACATGCTGGCCTGGATGATGTTCTTCGTGATCTTCGTCGTGGTGATCGAGCGGACGGTCCTGATGCGATTGGAGCGCTGGGTGTTCCGTTATCGCCTGAGACGGGGAGAGGACCTCCTCAGGTACTGACATGACAGACGTCCTGACCCTCGCCCCACAGCAGACTCCCTCGATCGGGAATCGACTTCTCGATTTCCTGCGGAAGGACCGGGTGGCCCGGTGGACGTCGCGGTTGATCTTGTTGCTCCTCTGGCAGGCGGCGGGCCTGCTCAGCGACCGCTTCCCGACGCCGGTGGAAACAATCCAGATCCTGGTGCTGGAGTTCCAGACTCCATTCGAAGGTGACGTGCGGAGCTTCTTCAACAACGAGCTGGTCGCCAACCTCCTCATCTCGATCAACCGCACCGGAATCGCCCTCATCTTCATCATCCTCATCGGTGTGCCGGTCGGGTATGCGATGGGGAGGTGGTGGCGGGTGCAGGCCTACTTCACCGACCTGGTGACGGTGGGGCTGGCCATGCCGGCTTACATGTGGGCCCTCCTCTCCGTGATGTGGTTCGGCTTCGGAATTAGGGCCCCGGTGTTCTGCGCTGTGGTATCGGCGACTCCCGGGCTGATCGTGCACGTACTGCAAGGCAGCCTCTCCATTTCCCGCGACCTCCGCGACATGTCGGACGCCTTCGACGTGCCCGGCCCAACCCGGATGCGGAACCTCGCCCTGCCGTCGATGGCCGGCGCCCTCATCGCAGGCATCAGGCTCTCGATCATCGCCGCCTGGGGATGTGTGGTGCTGGTCGAGTGGTTCGGGAGCAATGAGGGGGCCGGGTTCCGCGCACGGGACTGGTATCAGTCGGCGGCGAACTACAACGGCCTGATGGCCTGGGGAATCGTGGTGCTAGTCGTCGTGATCGTGGTGGATCGGGGGATCATCGAGAGGATCGATCGGTCGGTCCACAAGTGGCGCGGGTCGGTCGGAGATTTCGGCGCGAGGACCATCGAGATGACGGCGGTCGAGGAAGGATGAGCAGTTGGCTGTCTTGAAGGCGTCGAAGGTGGTCAAGGAGTTCCCGCCCCCGACCAAGAACCAGCCCACGGTACGAGCGCTCGATGGGCTCGACTTCGAGATCAGCGGCAAGACATTCGTGACGATGGTTGGCCCCTCTGGTTGCGGCAAGAGCACGTTCCTAAATATCGTTTCAGGGGTCGAGACGCCAACGTCGGGCTCGGTGAAGGTCACAGCCGATAACGGCGCACAAGCAAGGCTGGGTTACGTCTTCCAGGACCCGAGATTGCTCCCCTGGCGCACGGTCGTCGACAACCTGGTCTACGTCCATCGAGACAAATCCGAGGAGAAGCTCGAGCAGATCAAGCGGTACCTGGACATGGTCGGACTCCAGGGCTTCGAGCAGATGTACCCGGCCCATCTGTCCGGCGGGATGCAGCAACGGGTGGGCATCGCACGCGCGTTCTCCGTCGAGCCCGACCTCCTGCTGATGGACGAGCCATTCAGCCACCTCGACGCCATCACGGCCCGTGCCCTGCGTGAAGAGCTGCAGGCGATCTGGCAGCAGACTCAAAAGACGGTCCTCTTCGTCACCCACGATGTGCTGGAGGCGGTTCAGCTATCGGACCGCATCATCATCGTGGCCTATGGCGGCCGGAACTACGCCGATATTCCGATCGACCTGCCCTACCCCCGTCTCCAGTCCGACAGGGATGTGGCCGGGCTCCAGGCGGACATCCTCGAGGTGTTCAACGACATGGAGTCGATGCGAAAGCAGCTCGACCCTCGGTTGGCCCCGAACAGCGAGCAGCTCTAGATCCCGAGCAATCGGGTCGGGTTGTCCTCGAGGATCGCCTTCTTCTCCTCGGGTGTCAGTGAGCCAAGGCCGTTGATCCAATTCACGGGATCGTCGAGGAACATGGGCGCCGGGTAATCGGTGCCGAGCACGACCTGGTCGATACCGACCATGTCGATGAGGAAGCGAAGCGTCGGCTCGGTGTAGGTGCACGAGTCGTAATAGAACCGGCTCAGATACTCGCTCGGCGCGTTCTGGAGAAAGCTGCGCGAGTCGTCGAACTCGGGCATGTTCTCCAGGGCTCCCGCCCGCCAGCCTTTGTCCATCCGGGCGGCGCCGAAAGCCGTGTACCCGCCGGCATGGCCAAGACAGAGCTTGAGATCGGGATAGCGATCCATGATCCCGCCGTATACCAGCGTGGCGAACGTGATGGCACGCTCGGTGAGGTTGCCGATGACGTTGGGGATCCCATAACGGAGCGTTCGATGCTCGACGACTGTCGAGCTGGACTGATGGAAGAACACCACGGCGCCCAACTCCTCCACCGCAGCCCAGAACGGGTAGAACCTGCTGTCGTCCAGGGTCACCCCGTTGACGTGGTCGCCGATGGTGATCCCGAGGAACCCCTGCTCGCCCATCGCCTGAGACATGACTTCGATGGCAGCCGGAACATCCTGGAGCGGGACCGAGGCCAATCCCAGGTACCTCTCGGGATACGCGTCCATCATCTCCTTCAGCGCCGCATTGCAGTCGTGGGCGATGCTCGTCGTGATCTCGGAATCGAGGTCGTAACGGAAGAATCCCGTGTTGATGGTGAGGACGTGAACGTCGACTCCCATTTCATCCATCTCGGTGAGCCGCTCCTCTGCGCTGATGGAGAACTTGGGTATGTGGAGCTCACCGACGTCCGGCCCCAGCGTTCTCCATTCCCCGTCGCGCTCGATCGCCTCCACGAAGAAGCGTGGCGTGACGTGGTTGTGAATGTCGATGACAGCCAAGGTGCTCTCCCTGCTGCGCCGTCAGATCTCGAACTGGACCCGGGCGGTGATCTCCTTCTGAGTGACCGACGCCACGAGATCGGATGCCGCGTTCATGATCGGATGAGCGAAGTACGACTCGAGCCCGGCGACGTTCTCGAAGTCGGCAACCAGCACCATGTCCCAGTTGTTGGGATTTCGCTCGATGTCGAAGCCAACCGTGTACTCGACCACACTGGGGACCGTTCCCTTCAGGTTGGCGAGCGAGTCGCGTGCCGCCACCTTCTGCTCGTCGGTGATGCCTTCCTTCCACTTGAACATGGCGACATGACGAAGCACTGGATCCTCCTGAGGGTCACTTGTTGTCCTAGTATGTGAGGATATCATCTTGCCACCACGCCATAAAACGAAGGAGAAGCGGTCTTGACTTCGAGCAGCGCAAGGGACATGCGCCCGATCGACCATCACAGCCCTGTCCCCTACTACTACCAACTAGCCGACATCCTCCGCGAGGAGATCGAGGCAGGGCGGTGGGGTGTCGACGAGCTTATACCCGCCGAGGGCGCGCTCACGGAGATCTTCGGGATCAGCCGAAGCGTCACGCGGAAGGCTCTGGACCTGCTGGAGGGTGAGGGCCGGGTTCTGCGTATCAAGGGCAAAGGGACCATGGTCACCAAGCCCAAATTCGGTTACGAAGCGGCTGACGCCGCGGGCAGGTGGTTCTCACCACGTTCCCGGGCCGTGCGATTGGGGCGGATCGTCGCCGCGGGCAAGGTGCCAGCAGGCGGGAACCTGGGAAAGCTCCTTGGTCTTTCTCCACGAGAAGACGTCTGGGAGGTAACGCTCACGCACACCCTGGACGAGGCCACAGTGTCTCTCAGTCAGATGTACCTCCGCATCCAGGGAACTCTCACGGTCAGCGCACCGCCTGAGTTCCAGACCCGCGGGCCTGACATCCTGCAGCAGCTGGCCAGCAAGTACGCGGTCGACATCACCGACTCTCAGCTCGAGATCGAGGTGGTACCGAGCACTGGGTTCGAGTCCGAGCACCTCGGGATCGAATCAGGGACGCCCGTCGTCCAGGTCAACTCGCTCGAGTCCGATGGCGGTGGTCGGGTGGTCGGCTTCATCCGGACAGTTGTCCGCTCCGAGCATTTCTTCTTCGCCGTGGATATGCGCCGCAAGGCTGGTGGCAACACGCGTCGTCCGCTTGCGGAGCTCGTGGCCAAGGCCGCCACTGACTGAAGGCCTAGGTGTAGTCGACCTCGACCCACCGATCGCCGGCGGCGCTCTCCACGATCGCCGCCAGCACCGCCACTACCTTCCGAGCTTCGACGCCGTCGGTCTCGGGCTTGCCCTCACCTCGAATCGCAACAGCGAACTCGGCTAGTTGGTCCGCGATGGTGTCTATTGGCTCGAGCGGCATCTCCTCCTGCTCGGTCGAGCCTCGCCGTTGCAGGGTGAGCCTCGCCCCGTCACCGGTGTTGCGGGCTATGGCTTCTGTTCCGTGCATGGTCACTTCGACCGCAGGGCCGGTGGCCATCGAAGTGAATAGATGACCCTGAGCCCCGGACTCGAACTGAAAGAGGATGGTCGACGTGTCGTCGACCTCCCCTTCCGGCAACAGACGCGTGGTCCGAGCGAAGACGCCTGAGATGGGCCCGGCCAGATAGTGAAACGTGTCCACCTGATGAACACCGAGGGCCGCCATCCCGCCCACCGGTGTCTCCTCGAGACGACGGCGCCATTGGGCCAGGTTGGGGTTGAAGAGAAGCGGAGCCGCATGGGTCGATGAGACCTCGAGCGGAGCTCCAAGCTCTCCGGATGCAATCAACTCTTTGATTCGCCGATTCGCCGATTGCCGTCGTCGATTGTGGCCAACCTGCAGAACCACCCCCGCCTGGTCTGTAGCGGCGATGGCCCGGTCCGCTTCGCTCACCGTCAAGGTCAGAGGCTTATCGACGAAGACATGCCTGCCCGTGCGCGCCGCCGCCACCACCAGATCGGCGTGGGTGGTGTGGGGTGTCGCTATGAGCACACCGTCGAGATCCGAGGCGAGCAGCTCCTCGAGGGTCTCGTAGGATCGACAGCCGTGCTCGTCTGCGAAAGTCGCTCGCGCCTCCGGGCTCCGGGCAAAGCAACCGACGATCCCGGCCATGCCACTCGATCGTGCCCCGTTGGCAAGCATTCCGCCCCACCAGCCCAGCCCGATCGATCCGAGTCGGACTGGCTCAATCACTTTCGCACGACCTAGCATCCCATCATGCTACCTATTCCGATCGCCGGTCACTCAGCCCTATCGGCGCGGTTATGGTTCCCGAACGGGCGGAGGCTCTGGGGCAGGGTCGGCACACGCGGACTCGCCTCGATGCACGCATTAGCAATTGGGAGGACTGATGAAAAGGCGTCGATTTTGGTCGCTGGCTGGTGTGGCGGGACTTGTGGCGGCGGTCTCGCTGCTGGTGCTTCCCGCCTTGGGTGATGGTCCGATTCTCTGGAGAAGTCGGCGTCCTTGCACCTCCAGCTGGACGCCGACGGCGACAAAGTCATCTTCAACCCGACTGATTCCGAGACCAATCAGATCCAGACGCTCACCGCGCACGAACTGCAAGCTGACCTCCACCGGCGCCTCACTGGTCAGGTTCGCTGCGTCAGCAGGTCGCACGCCATCAAGAAGCCGTTCCCCGGCCTGAAGGATCACCGAATTGGTGTCGGTCCAGAATGGTCGAGGGGACACGGCGAGCCTCTGTGCCCGGATCGACGGGATCTCGGTCAGGTTCTGACCCTCAGCCTGACTGGGGCGCTGGACGGCCAGGAAGTGGGCTACGCCGAGATCGATCTCGGTTTCAAGTTCAACGGCAGCGCCATCCTCGAGCTTTTCCGATCGCGGCGTCAAGGTCCGTGGTGACATGAACGTGCCTTGCAACGGTGCCTCCGACTGTGGGCCGGACTCGGGTGGCAGTGACAACGAGCGAGTGATCCTCTGGCTCGACCCAGACGACAATCCGGGAACCGGGCTCTGGCAGCCGTTCCGATAGCCGGTGTCTTCGACACCATCGTCATCAAGCCAGGCAGTTCGGTCAGTCGATCAAGAGCTCTCGTCTCGCTCGAGGCAGGATTCCAACGGGTCGCCCGGCTGGGCCGCTGGGGATCGCCTCGGTACACGATGACACCTCTTTCAAGCTGGTGGAATCGTTCGACGGTGAGATCGACTGCGGCGAGGACGAAACGCACAAGTGGTGAAGACGCGACACCTCGACATCACCCGCGGCTTCGACACCAATGGCGGGTGCAAGGGCCCCAGGACGGGCTCTTGTTCAACTTCGAGACGGGCATCGAAGGCAACGAGTTGTTCGTCGACTTCATCACCGAGCCGGTCGACTGGCGCATCAGTCGCTCAGTTCCTCGAGGTCATCACTTGGAAGTTCGACAGCCCACCTGCTGCTCCGCCACAACACCTAACCCTCAGCTACGACGATCATGTCGGCGCTGGCAAACAGGGTCATGCCTTGGTGTCTAGAGCGACCCGCGCGTCAACGCTGCAGGTGACCTCCCACTGGCGTGGTCGACCCGTTCACTTATCTGCCAACGGGCCATACCTCGTGTCTGATCGAGTCGAGTAGCCGGGTCACCGGAGTGCTCGACATACTGAACCACCCGTTGGGGACGTTCATCAAGGTCGACATCGTCTACAACGTCGGCGACGGCAAGCGGTGGACATAAGGCGGTAGAAGCTCCGAGGTCTTCGAGGAGGCGTTCCGCCTCCTCGAAGGCATCACCATTGTCGACGCCTGTCTGTGCCTTGATCACTAGAAGCAGGGCTTCTTCGTAGACGAGTCGTTGCTCACGGGCGCTCGCCAGCGCCGGCTCGACGTGACCAAGCGCCTCCTCGGGTCGGCCCATGAGCGATTAGGGCCTCGGCCCGCAATCGTTCCAAGGGCACTTCGTAGAGGGCGGCATCCTCGCCGGCCAGGTCCTTGGCGACATCGATGACCTCGAGGGCGCGCTCCGGGTCGCCGGACCGGGTCAAGCGCATCGGCCAGATGGACCGAGGCATCGACGGCGAAGAACGGCTGTCCAATCCGGTTCGCCTCGTCGATGACCTGTTTGAGGGCGTCCGCCGCCATCCTGATTCTCGCCTCGCTCCATCATGAGACGCGCCAGTTGGGTCTCGGCGAAGAGGGCGAACCCGATCACCTTCTGACCGCGCAGCACCCGTCTCGCCTCATTGAGGACAGTCTCTGCCTCGTCCAGCTGTCCCCGACTGATCAGGACTTCGCCCAGATTGGCCGCGGCGGCGCCTTCGGCGGAGCTGTTGCCGCTGCGCCGGCTCACCTCTTGGGCCTTGGCGTACATCGTGATGGCCTCGTCCCAGCGCCCATCGGCGTACGCCTGAACCCCGAGGTTGATGGCGAGAAGCGATATGCCGGACAGATCGCCGAGCTCCTCGAAGATCTCCAGCGCCTTCTCCTCGTGGACGGCCTCGTCACGGAGACCCAGGACCTGGTAGGCCTCGTCGATATTGGTGTAGGCCCGCGCCAGGGCATCCATCTCGCCGCTGGCCTCCGCCTCCTCGACGGCCTGCAGACCGACCTTCAGTGCCATCCGGGGTCGGAACTGATCGGAGAGGACGCCGGCGCGAACGGCCCGGAGTCGGGCCGTGGCCCTCCTCGCCTCGGGAAGGTCACTCCTCTCCACCAACTTCAATCCGAGGGCGGTCTCACGCAGCGCCCGCGATAGGGCACCCTTTCTCTGATAGCAGCGGGCCAATGAGAGGCGAAGGTCGGCCCGGGCCACCGGATCGTCGTTGATGAGCCGGATCGCTTCGCGCAGGGACGTGATCGCCTCGTCGAACGAGCCGGCCTCATAGAGAACCCCGGCCAGGGCGGTGAGCACCTCGGCCCGGTCGGCATGCGGTGACCCAGTCGAGACGTCGGGCCGAGATGAGCGCTCGCTCGTAGAAGGCGGCCGCCTCGTGATTGGCGTAGATCTCCTTGGCCCGGTCGCCCGCCATACGGGAGAAACGCCAGGTCCGGCTCCAACGCTTGGCAAAGAAGTAGTGCAGCGAGAGGATCTCGGCAAACTCCTCGGGGTGGCCCCGACAAGCGGCGAAGGTCGCGTCACCCACCTGGGCATGGAGTCGTTCCCGCGTCTTGTAGGGAAGCCCGTCGTAGGCCACGTCACGGATCAGAGAGTGCTGGAAATGGACCCATCCCGACTTGTCGACGGTCAGAAAGCCGGAGAGCCTCCGCACCGAGCGTGTGTGATCCTGTGGGATCTCCCCGTTCATGCCGAGCACCGCCGACACCTGCTCGAGTTGGAATCCGTTGCCGAGGACCGAGAGACGGCGCAGGAGGTTCCGGTCAGACAGTGGCAAGGTGTCGATGCGGGCCGCGATCATCGCCTCCACGGACTGCGGGATCTCCTCGAGCGACCCGCTGCGACGCAGGGCCTGCAGCAACTCGATCAGGAAGAGTGGGCTCCCATCCGCCTGCCGGGCCAGCAGCTCCACTTGCTGAGGTGGCAGCGGTGCTTCCTCGGTGGCGCTGAAGATGAGGTTCTTTGCGTCATCGAGCCCCAATGGATGGAGCTCGACCCTGGTCACGGATGGGGACTCTGGGGCCAGGAACCCCTCGTCGCCCATTGACCGGGTGAGGACGAACATCCATGGATAGCGGTCCAGCCCGGTGACCAGACCTGCCAGCAGGTCCCTCGATGGCTCGTCCATCCAATGCGTGTCGTCGACGACGACCACGACCGGGTCCTTCATCGTCGCCTCGAGCAAAGAACCGATAGCGGCCATGGTACGCAGCCGGACGGAACTGGTCCTCGAGCTGCGCCACTTCGACTGAGTCGGCGATCTCCAGACCCGAGCGTGAGTCCGATCAGGGACAGCCACGGGCCCAACTCTGGTGCCACGGTGTCGACCAGCTCGACCAGCGCCTTCTCCGAGGCGTCGGGATCCAGGTCGCTGAGTCCCCAGACCTCGCCCAGCAGCTCCCGGAATGGGAAGTACGGGGTTGCCGACTGATAGAGACGGCATTCGGTGCTGATCACCCGGTCCGGTTGCGTGGTGGCCAGGAACTCTTCGACGAGGCGACTCTTTCCCATGCCGGCATCGGCGGCCAGCTCCACCATCTGCCCGTTGCCGGCTCGGGCCCGCTCCCAGGCGGCGGTGAGCAGCGCCAGCTCCTGGTCACGCCCGATGAGTGGGAGCCCACCGGCTGCCCGCCTGGCTCTTGCTTCCCTGCGGATCACCAACCGATAGCGCATTGATCGGGAGCTTCTTGCCCTTGACCATGAATGGCTCGAGGGAGCTCAGATCGAAGGTGGTTCGTGACCCTGAGATCACCTCGGCCGAGGCATACATCTCACCTGCCGGTGCCCGCGCCATGAGCCGGGCAGCCAGGTTCACCGTGTCCCCCATCACCGTGTAAGTGCGGCGATAGGGCGTGCCGACCTCCCCGGCAAATACCCGACCCCAGGTGACGCCAACCGAGATCGGGAGAGCTGGTCCGCCCGAGATCACCCGGCGCAGGGCAAGCAACATCTCCTCCTCGTCGTTGCCCGTGGTCGAGGGAACACCGGCGGTGAGGATGACTTTGCCCCCATTGGTCGCGATGTCGGTCGCCAGGAAGGTGATGGCACGGGCGTCGACGGCCTCCTGGACAGCCCGGATCAACGAATCGAGCCGTTCGGCGGCCACGTCGGCCCCATCACGCTCGATGACGTCGTCGAGACCGTGATAGCTGGAGAAAGGCCACCGTGGCCGGTCGGTGTTCAGGCTCCACCTCGCCGCTCAGCAGCAGCTGGCACAGACCGATCGGGACGAACTGCGCCAGCTCATCGGGCGACGATTCGACGTGCCGTCGCGCCGAGCTCTCCACATCCATCGCCCCTCTGAGCAGGACACCGGGGCCCGAGGGCCGTCCCCTGTTCGCCGCCGGAATCGCCGAAGCGGTCCCAGGGCTGAGCAGGACCTGACCAGCCCTCGCCGCCGCACTCCATCTCGACGGTGCGAGTGGCTGCAGGGCCGGAGACGATCAGCTCTCGATGGGAGCCGCCCACCAGGAAGAAGTCGAACATCCCGCTGTGGATGCCGACTGACATCCGCAGTGTGACCTTGCCGGCACTGGTGAAACAGACGCCCACCTCATCCAATCTCTGCTGCATCGCCCGGGCCGCGGCGCAGCTCGCGGAGCGCGTGCTCGTCACCGGTGAAGAAGAGCAGCAAGGCGTCTCCGCCGAACTTGAGGAGGCTGGCTCCGAAGGAGTAGGCGGCCGCAAGTAGCTCATGGAACGTGGCTGCGATCACCGCGGTGAGCTCCTCAGCCCCCAGCTTTCCATGCTTGGCCAGACGCTCGGACATCGCGGTGAACCCCGAGATGTCAACGAAGACCATGGACCCTTCGAGACACTGGTGCAATTGGCCAGGAGCGTCCTCGTCCCAGTCCCGCACCATGCGCGGCAAGTAGGGCTGAGGAGACGCGTTCATGTCAAGGAGACTAGAGCCGCATTGATCCCGCTCCCGGCGTGCTGGGTCGACTCGCTGTGGATACTGTCCCGGGTCGGAGAACGGATAGAGGACGAGGGAGCAAATCGAAGTGAGCGAGCCGAGGGCCGGGCGGATGGCAAGAATTGCGCCCCCCCGTCTTCAGACGATGGGAGACGGTGGGCATCGGACTGCCACCTGGCTCGAGCTCTTCTATGACCTCGCCTTCGTGGTGGCCATCGCAGTTCTCGGAGCACGTCTCCTCGCCGACACGTCGTGGACAGGTTTGTGGTCCTTCTTCGGCTACTTCGCCCTGCTCTGGTGGCTGTGGGCCAGCAACACCTTCTACGCCGATCGCTACGACACCGACGATCTCATCTATCGGTTGTGGTCGGCCGCCCAAATGGTTGCCATCCTCGTCATAGCCGCCTCTCTGGCCGAAGGCCCGTCAGCCTCTACCACCGTGTTCGCAGCTGGATATGCGAGTGCCCGATTGGTTCTCCTCGCCCTCTACTACAGGGTGTATCGGCATGTCGCCGAGACCCGCAGCCTGGTCTCCGGCTACCTGATCGGCTTCGGAGCGGCGGCAGTGGTGTGGACGGCATCTGTCTTAGTGCCGGATCCGGCCCGATTCGCCGTTTGGGGTGTGGCTCTTGCCATCGATCTCGCCACACCATGGGTTGTGAGACGCCAGCAGGCGACGGTGCCTCTCGACCAGTCACATCTCCCCGAGCGCTTCGGCTTGTTCGTGATCCTGGTGCTCGGCGAATCGCTCGCCGCCGTCGTGTCCGGGCTCAGCCATATCGGATGGTCGTCTTCGTCGCTGATCGCCACGATCCTTGGTGTGTTGTTGGCGACGCTTCTCTGGTGGCTCTACTTCGACAATGCCGAAGGCAGCGTGGTGAGACGCCGGAGTGTCGAAGGGCGGACCTGGCGGCCAACAGGTTGGATCTACACCCATCTTCCGCTGGCGGCCGCTCTGGCGATTGTCGGAGTCGCACTCGACCAGACCATTCTCAGTGCCGGCGAAGAGCCGATGCTCACCGCCCAGCGCTGGCTTCTCGTAGGAGGTGTCGCCCTCGCCCTGGTATCCATGGCCGTGATCCAGATCGCGTCCATAGGGCAATCGCCGCAGGCGGTGAACCGGGCGATAGCCATCAACCGGCTCGCCGGTGTCCCATTCCTGGCGCTCATCGGTCTGCTGGTCCAGGCTGATCCGTTATGGGTTCTCGTTGGAGCCACTGGAGTCCTGGCGGCCGTGCTGGCAGCCGACATGGCTGTGTAGGCCGGCCTTACACAGCCAATCCCTGATCTCGATCGGCCTACCGGGGCATCGGTGGGGCAGTCGGCGAGTAGCTCTTGATCCGGTCCCGGTTCCCGTAGGCACCACCGGAGTAGGAGGCGATGTCGGCCACGACTGCGAGAGCGATCCCGAACCAATCGAAGCCGGTCACCCCGCCTGGAGCGACGGCCACGTACATCAGAGTGGTCCACGGAAGGAATACGAACCCGAGGAGGGGCCACACGAACGTCGAGAAGGCCAGGTCCCAACGGGCGGGCTGAGCCAGACCCCAGACAATGATCCCCAGACGGGGTCCGAGCAGGACCATGACCGTCGCGACACAGCACATATCAGAGTCCTTTCACCGGGGCCACGTTTTTCCTGCCAGCAACTTACACAGCGAATCGGCGCGTGGTCGGGCTCAAGCCGTGGCTTCGACCGCGTCTGCTGCGATTTCGGCCGCTCGACGACCACGGTCGAAAGTGGACAATGCCGATCGGATGTCGACCGCTGCCTCGGCGGCAGAGGTGCGCGGGGAATCGTCGTCGGTCATCGAGAAGCTCTCCCCCGGCTCACGCACCTGTAGCACCGCAGGCTCGGGCCGATCGGGCTCGTGCCACGGGTCCCTCAACATCCCGAAGACACTCTCCAGGAACGCCTCAGTGTCGTCCCGGGCCGAATCCACCGGCACGAGGACCCGACGCTCCATCTCATGGGGAATGAATTCGGCCGAAGGCTCTTCGGCGATCATCGGCAGCTCGGGTGGCGCGGCTCTCACCAAATGAGCCGGCAACATCACCTGGAATGCGGTCCCTGCGACGTCTGGGGAGAGGTAGACGGAGAGATCCTGTGCTGCGGCCAGGCGAGCGGCAGAGGCGACGCCCATCGCCAGCACCGGCTCCCCCAACAGGCGGTTGATGGCCATTACCCCATCACCGAAGTTTCCAATGGGAGTGGACATCGAAATCCGATAGCTGTCGGCTTCCCAGGAACCCGTGGCCCTGATCCTCGCGACTGGCCCGGCGGCCAGCAAGACACCCGTCACCTCAGAGAGCAGGCCAACCAGCGACCCAACTGCTCGCGCGGGCACCTCGGCCGGCTCCAGCGTCATCACCTCGAGACGTCGCTCGTCGACGTTGGCCAATGCGATATCGATCAATTGGGCGATGTCCATTGTCACAAACGGTATTCCGCGCCGCCCGCCCAACCAAGGACCCCGGCATTTCGAGGTGCCAGGCCTCGAGACCCCGCGGCGATATCGTGTACAGATGTCCTGGCGTCTCTTTCCGGGGAAGAGAAGGCCGCTTCGGGCCCGCGAGCAAACGGACCCGAAGGTCTTCGCCACCCGGCACCGCTTCCTGCTCGTTCTGCTCCTCGTCCAGGTGCCCGTTCTCGCCATGGTTGGCTTGATCAGGGAGGTGCCGACCTACGAGATCGTGATCGCATCGCTGATCCTCCTGGTGATGGCCGTGATCGGGATGACGTCGAGGACTCAGGGCATGGCCGCCGGAGCGGTGTCGCTTGGCCTGGTGACGGCGGCGGGAATCGTCGTCCGCTACCTCGAAGGTTCAGCCGAATCACAGTTCGCATTCCTCCTCGCCCTCGTCGCCGTCTCCTTCTACCAGGAGTGGAGGTTGGTCCTCGCCGGGTTCGTCTATGTGGTCGGGTTCCAGATTCTCAATTTCGTCGTGATCTATCGAGAGGCATATGTCCAACGCTATGGCGTGGACCATCTCGCGTTGCCCGTTGTGTTCCTCACTTTGACGCTCGTCCTGGTGGCGCTCCTGATTGCCGGCTGGCGACTGGCGGGGCGGGGAGAAGCCAAGCGGGCAAGTGGCGAGGATGGGTACAGGGTTGGCTTCGAAAAGGCGAACATCGGGATGGCCGTGCTCACGCCTTCCGGTGAGTTCATCCACGCCAACGAGGCTCTGACCGGCATGTTCGGGCCGGTGGCCGGCACGAACATCAGGGGCGTCGTCCACACCGACGACCTGGCGGAGCTGGGACAGGTCTGGGAAGACATGGGCAACGGCGCCACCCAGAGCGCTACCACCTGGATGCGCTGGCGGGCTTCCGACGGGCGGGCCATCTGGGGCCAGCTGTCGCTCTCGTTCCTGCGCGCCGGCAAGCATCAGCCCGCCACGATTCTCCTCCAACTGGAGGATTCGACCCGAGCCCATCACGACGAGCTGCGTCTAGAGCGCTTGATCCAGGGCAGAGACGAGTTCGTCGCTGCCATCGCCGAGGATCTCCGGGCGCCGATCGGCGCCGTGCTCGATCTGACCGCCCGGGCCGAGGGCGATCCGGTCGATCTGCATCGCAGTGTTCGACGCATCGACTCTCACGCGAGGGAGATGGCCTCGATCGTCGACGATCTCATCATCTCCGCCGGCAAGGGTCCGTCGCATCACCTGCCGCGCTCGGTCGACGCCGCAGTTCTCTGCCGGGAGGCCCTGGCCGATGTCCCCGGTGCCGAGAACATCGCGGTCGAGGTCGGTGCTACCACGTTGTGGGCCGATCCGGGGATCACGATAAGGATCCTCGACAGCCTCATCGCCAATTCCGTTCGTTACGGCGGATCGGTGGTCAGCCTGGAAACGACCGGCTCCGGGCCTGACACGGTCATCTCCGTCATCGATGACGGGCCCGCCATACCGGTCCCCGACCGGGAGAAGATGTTCAACGGCGACCTGCGCGCCGGCGGCCCGGTGACCCGTCCGGCCGCGGTGGGGCTCAGCCTGACGGTGGCCAGACGTCTCGCCCGGCAGATGGACGGCGACATCACTTACCGGCGCACCGGAGACGGTCACAACGTCTTCGAATTGCGGCTTCCGTCAGAATCGCTGAGGGTCGGTCAGGGCCTATGGGAGTCAGAGCCCGTCGGCATCCCGGCCTGAGTCAGCTGGCCGCAGACTCGGACATCACCCGTTCCAGGGTGTGCTCGACTAATGCCATCAGCGCTCGCTGGACATCGACCCGAACCCTGGCATCGCAATAGACAATCGGGATGTCGGGGCCAATACGCAGTGCCTCCCGAACCAGTTCGGGCTCATGGATTCGACGCCCGTGGAAGGTGTTCACCGCCACCACGAACGGTGTTCCCCGTCTCTCGAAGAAGTCGATAGCGGCAAAGCACGCCTCGATCCGGCGGGTGTCGACCAGGACCACTGCCCCAATGGCGCCCCTGGCCAGCTCGTCCCACATGAAATGGAAGCGGTCCTGACCGGGGGTGCCGAACAGATAGAGGACGAGACGATGCTTGAGACTGATCCGGCCGAAGTCCATGGCCACCGTCGTCTCGGTCTTGGTGCCGTCGGGGTAGAGCTCATCGATCCCGGCACTGGCATCGGTGATGATCGCCTCGCTTCGCAGTGGCTCGATTTCGGAGATGGCGCCAACGAAGGTCGTCTTGCCCACTCCGAAGCCACCTGCAACCACGATTTTGACCGGGGTCAGCCCGGGTCGTTCAGAGAGCCCGGATCCCATCGAGCACCTTGTGGAGTAGTTCGGCGTATTCGGTGTCACCTGAATCGATCGTGGCTTCGGACAGTGGTTCGGTGATGGTGATCGCGCCTTGGTCGCGCAGATCGGCAGCGAGAACCCGGATTACGCCTACCGGGACCTCGAGGTTCGCGGCCAACTCGACGATGGCGATCTCCTTGCGGCTCTGGGCGATGATCTCGGCGGTCTCCCAGCGGAAACGGCCCCGCATTCGCATGCCAGCAGGTGTCACGGCAACCAGAGCTTCGAGGGCGATGTTGGGGAGTCCCGCGCCGCTCCGCCCGCCGGTCATCGTGTATGGGCGGACGATCCGGCCGCCGACACTGGTTTCGGGCTCGGTGGTCATGCCGGCTCGGGTTCGACCAGCCGCGCCTTCAGCTCTTCCCGAACGTCGGGGGTCAGGCTGTCGCCGACCCGCTGCACGAAGATGGACATCTCGAAAGCCACCGCCCCCAGGTCGATCTCCTTGCTGGTCAGACAGCAGAGGAGAGAGCCGTGACGAATGCCGGTGATGAAGAGCCAACCCTGTTGCATCTCAACGATGATGTTCGACACCGCACCGGCGCCAAACCGGCCGGCCGACCCGTAGGCCAGCCCGATCATCCCTGACGACACGGCAGCCAATCTCTCTGCGGTCTCCCGGTCGACGTCTTGGGATTTGGCCATCGCGAGCCCATCGGATGACACCACGACCGCCTGCTTGATGGCGGGCACGGTGGCGCAGAGACGCTCGAGCAGCCAGTTGAGATTGGTGGCAGCGTCAGTCATCGCTCTCCCCCTGTGCCTCGGCTCGGCCCCGGTTGTAATCGACCAGCGCCGACCTGAGAGTGTCGCCGCCCTCTCCGGCCGCGATGCTCGTTGCCGGCTCCTCCTCGCGGAAGGCTCGGCCCGGGATGCGCACCGGCAGATCTCCGGCTTCCATCTCGGCCACAGGCGCAGGCGCCACCGCGACCGGCTCAGGGTCGAGGGTTTCGATCATCTCTGGTTGGGTTAGATCGATAACGTCGTAGTCCGGCTCCACCCTCGCCATCTCCAGACGATCGCGGGGGATGGTCACCTTGACGGTGATGCCCGGAACACTGGGGATCAGTTGGACGTCGAGCCCGTGCCGATGGGCCAGCTTGGCCACGACATATATCCCCATCGTGGGCTCCACGGAGAGGCCGAGGGCGGGCGGCCGCTCCAGGATCCGGTTCAACTCGGCCAGCCTCGGGTCGGACATCCCGACCCCGCGGTCCGAGATCGAGAGCTCATAACCATCGACGTCGAAGAGCCCGGTGACGCGCACGGGCTCGGAGGGGGGCGAGAACTGCAAGGAGTTCTCGAAGAGCTCGGCGAGGAGATGGGCGACATCGGTGACAGCTCCGGCGGACAGGCGGGCCGGCTCCAATGCCAGCAACTCGACCCGCTGGTACTCATCCACCTCGCTGAGGGCGGCTCGAACCACATCGGAGATGTCTGTGGCCTTGGCCCATACACGCGGTGACTCCGAACCCGCCAGTACGAGGAGACTTTCGGCATTCCGGCGCATCCGAGCCGCCAGATGGTCGACCTGGTAATACCCGCCGAGCGTCTCGGGGTCCTCTTCGCGTGATTCCAGTTCGTCGAGCAACGCAAGCTGTCGATCGACCAACGAGCTGTTACGTCGGGCGAGGGTGACCAGGATGCCAGACACGCCTACCCGCAGAGATTCCACCTGTCGACTCGAAGTGTCGATCAAGGCCCGGTGCATGTTCTCGAATGAACGGGACAGATCGCCGATCTCATCGCCCGAGTCGATGTCGAGGCCCAATGGTGGAATGGCGTCGGAGCCAGGATCGGATGTGCGCAACGCATCGAGCAGATCGACCAGATCCTTATGGGCTACACGTCTCGCAGCGTTGGTGACAGCACCGATTCGGGTGCCCATGGCCCGGCCCATCCGATAGGCGACGAGAAGCGATCCGAGGGCCACCAGCCCGACGACGACCCCGACGGTCACCGCAAGCCAGACATCTCCTGAAGT
>CAVRXA010000006.1:0-30248 GCA_963725075.1 uncultured Acidobacteriota bacterium | reverse complement strand
TGATCGTCATGCCCCTGACGAAGTTGTGGTTCAGCAGCGTCTCCATCCCGGCTGCGTTGACTGCCTCGATCACCTTGGCGGGTTCCTCGGACTCGATGGCGATCGTCCTCGTCGGGACGCTGTCGACCATCAAGTCGGTCAACTCCGCCGTGCAACCCTCCAACGTGTAACGCACACGTCTCTTGTGGATCGGCACGGCGCTCACCTGTGGGTGTGACCCCAATACCTCGGAAAGGAATTGGTCGAGTGTGTATGAATCCCGGTTCGAGAGATGGCGGGGTCGATCTCCAGCATCGCAAAGACGTTCTCCACATCCGTCGCTGCCAGCGGGAAGCCCTCCTTCATGACGGGGACCCACTGTTCGAGACCCTCGGAACTCACGTCCTGGAGGACCTTCACGTCCATCAGCCCGTCTCGGATCTTGACGATCGGGCCCGATCCCGTGCGCAGGTACACCTCGTCGGACTCCTGGATTGCCGTTGGTTCGAGGGCGGCAAGACTCCCGGCGGCACCGAAATCGGTGCCGAAGGTGCGCCACTCCCAACGTGGGACGATTGTCGTCATGCGCAGGTCACTCCGATCTGGTTGGATTCGGGGACCGTCCGACCCTAGACGACCCAAGGAGACCATGACCACCCAAGTGACTGAGCGTGCCGATTGGTACGCCATGGAAGCGGCCGAAGCGGCCCTCACCCTCGAGGTGGACCCGAGTCTCGGGCTGAAAGCCCCCG
This sequence comes from uncultured Acidobacteriota bacterium, assembly GCA_963725075.1. Lineage (GTDB taxonomy): Bacteria > Actinomycetota > Acidimicrobiia > Spongiisociales > ZC4RG35 > JARDZU01. Next base: position 29,517 of record CAVRXA010000006.1, on the reverse strand, counting down.
AGGTCGAGAGCCGTGTGGCGAAGTACGGGACGAATCGGCTCGCCGAAGGGGAGAAGGAGTCTGGGTTCCGGGCCTTCATCCGCCAGTACGAGGACTTCATGCAGATCGTGTTGTTGGCGGCCGCGGTGGTCAACCAGCTGGTGACCGGCGGACCACCGTGCTCCTCGCCGGTCTCACCGTTTTCAACGCCGTGATTGGTCTCAGGCAGGAGGCGAAGGCCGAGGAGAGCGTCGCCGCCCTGGCTTCGATGATGAAGACCATTGCCCGCTGTCCGCCGGGATGGTCAGGTACTCGAGGTGGACGCGGTCGAGCTGGTGCCGGGGGATGTCGTGCTGGTGGAGGCGGGGCAACCGGGTCCTGCTGATGGCCGGATCACCGTCGCCGCGAACGTTGGAGATCGAGGAAGCAGCCCTTACCGGGAGAGTCTTCCGGTCAGCAAGGACACTGCCCCGGGTCACGGGTGCGGACGTGCCCCTGGGAGACCGCACCTGCATGGCCTACATGAACACCTCCGTGACCCGAGGGCGCGGGGAGATGGTGATCACCGCCACCGGGATGGAGACCGAGATCGGGCATATCGCCGGGATGCTGGCCGCCACCGAGTCGGAGAAGACCCCGCTGCAGAAACAACTGGACGCCCTGTCCAAGATCATCGCCTCCATTGCTGCCGTGGCGCTGGTCGTGGTGGTCTTGTTGGGGCTGTCCCAAGGCCAGACCTTCGACACCCTGTTCATCACGGGGGTTGCGTTGGCCGTGGCCGCCATCCCGACCGGTCTTCCCGCGGTCGTGACGGCGCTGCTGTCGATCGGCACCCGTGAGATCGCCCGGCGGAATGCGATAGTGAAACGTCTCCCGGCGGTGGAAACCCTGGGCTCCACTTCGGCCATCTGCTCCGATAAGACCGGGACCTTGACCCTGAACAAAATGACCGCTCGGGAGATGGTCATTCCCGGCCAGAACGTCTTCCAGGTCTCCGGCGAGGGGTATTCGACCGTCGGTGACATCACACATGTTGGCGGGGCCAACATCGATCTCGACGCATGTCTCCTACCGATGGTCCTCTGTGCCGACGCGGTCCTCGACGGCGAAAGCCTCATCGGTGACCCCACCGAGGGCGCACTGATCGTGCTCGGTGCCAAAGGGGGGCTGGACATCGAACGCACCCGATCGACTTATCCGAGGGTCGCCGAGGTCCCCTTCGACTCGGACTACAAGTTCATGGCCACCTTCCACGAAATGGAGGCCCGTGACGGCGCTCCGGTCATCCGCTGTTTTGTGAAGGGTGCGCCCGACGTGCTCATCGGCAGGGGTGGTTCCTACCTCAGCCCCGATGGGCAGGAGGTGCCGGTCACCGAGGAGAACAAGCATCTTGCTCTCGAGGCGAACGACCGAATGGCGGCTTCGGGGGAGCGGGTGATGGTCGTCGCCCGGAGGGACTTCAACCCGGATTCCTTCGATCCGAAAGGGAATTTGATCGATCTCGTCGAGGACCTGACCTTGCTTGCGATGGTGGGGATCGTCGATCCACCCCGGTCGAAGCCAAGGCTGCCATCGCCAAGTGCCACGACGCAGGGATCCGAGTGCGGATGATCACCGGGGACCATGCCACTACCGCCGCTGCAATCGCCGGAGAGCTCGGGATCGAAGGCAGGGCGATCACCGGCGCCCAGTTCTCGGCAATGAGCGACGACCAGCTGATCGAAGAGCTACCGGAGATCGGTGTGATTGCCCGGGTCGCTCCCGAAGACAAGGTGCGTCTGGTCCGGATGCTGCAGCAGTCCGACAACGTCGTGGCGATGACCGGTGACGGGGTCAACGACGCCCCGGCGCTGAAGGCCGCCGACATCGGGGTAGCCATGGGGATCACCGGCACCGAGGTCTCCAAGGAGGCGGCGGTGATGATCCTCACCGACGACAATTTCGCCACCATCGTCGGCGCTGTCGAGTACGGGCGTGCCCTCTACGACAACCTCCTCAAGTACCTCCGCTTCCAGATGTCGACCCTTGTGGCCTACATCGCGGTGTTCATCGGTGCCGGCATCTTCGGTATCGCCGGCGGTGTCCCGCTCAACCCGCTCCAGATCCTGTGGCTGAACATGGTGATCGACATTCCCATCGCCATCGCCCTTGGCTTCGACGAGCCCACCCCCGGCCTGATGAAACGCGCTGCCGAGGCCGGTAGGCGATCCGGTCCTCTCCTCTCGAGATTGGGTCCGCCTGTGTGTGCAGGGCTTTGTAATGACCGTTGGCACCCTCGCTGTCTATCTGCTGGCCGAGCCCGAATACGGAGCGGCCGTTGCCTCGACCATGCTGTTGACCACGCTGTCGCTGTTCCACTTGATCGCCGGCTACATGGCCCGTGACCCGGAAAGCACCATCTTCGACCGGGCCGCGCTCCGCCCGGCACCACTCAGCTGAAGCGTTATGGGCTAGCCCTCCTGGCCATGATCCTGGTGACCACACTCGGGATTCTTCAGCGCATCTTCTCGACGGTCGAGTTGGGTTTCAACCAGTGGGCGATCTGTGCCGGGATCGCGTTGAGCCTTCTCGTGGTCGAAGAGTTGATCAAATTGTTCCTGCGTCGAAGGAAGTCCGTGCCGGAGAAGACCCCGGCCCAGGCGGCGATGGCGGCGTGAACCTGCGCCACGCGCTGCCAGATGACGGGTTCTTCGAGCCCCGCGGTCGTAGCCTTGCGGGATGGCGGTCGACCGAAGTCGCAAGGCGAGGAGCGCCCGGAGACGCAAGCGCCGGATGGGCCGCGTCGAACATGACCTGAGCGCAGAGCAGTGGACGATGCTCAAGACGGCCTGGGGTGGCTGCGCCTACTGCGGAGCCGCCGACAAGCCACTGCAGCGCGATTGCGTGCTGGCGATCTCTCGAGGCGGGCGTTACACCCTCGACAACATCGCTCCGGCCTGCCGGTCCTGCAATGCCAGCAAAGGCAATCACGAGGTCACCGGCTGGCTCCGGCGCAAACGGCTCGACGAAGGCGCTTTCTTGCTGCGTCATCACGAGATCAACGCCGAGCTGGCACTGCGATTCCCTGGCGAATTGGCCGCCGAGCTCGATCCCTCGAAAACGACCAGCTCCTGACCGGGAGGTAGGTTCCCGCGGTGTCGAGGGTTCGTCTGTGGGCGCGTCTCCGTGGTGTCGGCGCCGAGATGGTGTCCTCCGCCCATCAACTCGTCGAGGCGCTTCGTGTCGGGGATCTGAGACGGGTCCTCGCTGCCTACGTCGGCTTCGCCATCGTCGAGATGGCGAATTTCATCGCGATCCTCATCTACGCATACGAGGTGGGTGGTGCCGCGTCGTTGGGCATCGTCGCCTTCCTCCAACTCGCCCCGGCCGCTGTTTTCGCCCCGGTGGGCGCCACGCTCGGCGACCGCTTCCGACGCGAGGTCATGCTCACCGTGGCGTACGCGGTCTACGCAGCCACGACGGCATTGGTGGCGATCGCCCTCTTTGCCGATTCGTCGGTGGGCGTCATCTATGTCCTCGCCGCGCTCAATGCCATGGCCCTGACCCTTGTGCGACCGTTTCACGAGTCCCTCCTCCCCGCCCTCGCCCGAAGCACCGAGCAACTCACCGCCGCATATGTGGCGGGCGGAACCATCGAAAACCTGGGCTGGATCGCCGGGCCGCTCCTCGCCGGTGTCACTGCAGCAGCCTGGGGGACCGGCGCCGTCTTCGTCATCACCACGGCCTTTCTCGTCTTGGGCACGATCCTGGTGTGGCGGGTTCAGACTCAGACCGTTGCCGACCCGGGCACCGGTCAGAACGCAATTCAGATGACCCTGGAGGGGTTCGGCGCCTTTCGCGATAGCCGCCCCAGGGTGATCCTCGTCTTGATGAACAGCGTTGTCTTCCTCTCCGGCGTCCTCGATGTCGCCATCATCGTCCTCGCCTTCGAGGTGTTCGGCTCGGAGGACGCCGGCGCGGCCTGGCTCAACGCCGCAATCGGTGTCGGGGCGGCGGCAGGCTCGGTGCTGGCCGTGGTGCTCATTGGAAAGAGCCACCTCGCCTCACCGATGTGGCGTGGGCTGGTGCTCATCGCAGTGTCGGTCTCCCTGATCCCAATTTTTCGATCTCAGGCGGCCGCCCTCGTCGCCTTGGCAGTACTGGGTGCCGGGTGGACTTTTGTCGATGTGTCGGGTCGGATCATGTTGCAACGTGTCATCCCGCTCGGTGGTCTCTCCCGGGCGTTCGGAGTCCTGGAGGGGAGTTCGATGGCCGCCGAGGCACTCGGCTCGGCAGCGGGAGCGGTCCTCATCGGATGGCTGGGCGCCGACTGGGCCATCTTGGTCGCCGGCCTCCTCATCATCTTCCTCCTCCTGGTCAACCGCCTTGCGCTCCAAGACGCCGACATCGGGGTGGTGGTCCCAATCGAGCACCTCCATCTGTTGAGGTCGATACCAATGTTCGGCGCCCTCGGCCCCGCCGAATTGGAACGCCTCGCGACGTCCGTCGACCAAGAGTCGGTCGGCCCCGGGTCTGCCATCTGTGTGCAAGGCGAGCCCGGAGAGCGCTTCTATCTCCTCGAACGGGGGACAGCCCGGGTGGTGCGTGACGGCGTAGACGTCGCCTCCCTCGGGGCAGGCGATTTCTTTGGGGAAATTGCCTTGCTGAGGGATATCCCCCGGACGGCCACCGTCGAAGCCGTGAGCGATCTGGATCTGCTGGTCCTCGAAAGGGGACCGTTTCTCGACGCCATCAAGTCATCGGCGTGCCAGATAGAGGCCGCTCGGGCGGTCTCCCAGACCCGCCTGGATGAACTGGGGATGTGAGCACTTTGTCCTCAGCAGTCATCCACTCGTCCGCTCCCACAATCGGGCACCGCCGACGCCACCGGCAATGGCGGCGATGAAGGGCAGGGACAAGACCAGGCCATTCAGACCCTGGTCGTCGACAACTCCCGCGGCGGCGACGAAACCAAGACCGGTGCAGAACAGCACCACAGCCACGACCGGTCTCCAGACCCGGGGTGACGGCCGGCGGTCCGCTCCTGGGCGTTCGAATCGGCTCAGACCTGCCATGAATGGCAAGGTGACCGCAGCCAGCGCTGCCAGCCACAACGGCCGGGTCAACCACCACGTCGATGTGTCCACCTCGACGCCGAGACCAAACCCGCCGGCGAGCATCAGGCCACCGATCATGACTACCAACGCGGTCATGTGCCACAGGTAGATGGTCATGATCTGAGCGTTGATCATCACCACCGGGGCCCACACTCGGTCCCGGGACAGCCAACGCCGGACCGGTCCCTCCAAGGCCAGGGCCAGACCGGTCTGGAACAGGGCCAGTGCGATAAGGGTCACCTTCGGCGGCTGGCTGTTGGTCACGGTCTCCGTGTCGAGACCGACCATGGCCACCGGGTAGGGGCCGAGGACCACCAGGGCGGCAGCTGTAAACAGGCCCGCCGCGGACAGGATCAGGCGGTGGGTGACGCCACCCAGCCTGGAGTCGGCCCATGCGTAGCCAACGCCGTGCACCGTCCCCCATACGAATAGATAGTTGAGATAGCCGGCGGCGGCGAAGCCGAAGCCCAGCGAGATCAGGTCCATGAGCCCGGCCAGGACCGCCGTCACGATCAGGGACTTGTATCCGAATCGATCCCAGGCCCGAAGCGTCACCGGGGTCAGAGCCACCACCGCCAGATAGGTGGCGAGGAACCAGAGCGGGACCAGCGCCGCTTGCGAGCCCAACCTGATCAGATCCGGATCGAGACCGGACTGGAACAGGGCGTAGGCGCCGACTCCCCACACCGCGAGGAGCGGGAGCACGGGCAGGACGAGGCGACGCAATCTGGCTCGCAGCCATGCTCCGTATGGCTCTCCCCGAAGCCGGGCCGACCGCCAGCTGGCCGCATTGGCGTACCCGCCGACCAGGAAGAAGAGCGGCATGACCTGCAGGATCCAGGTCAGGTAGTGGGTCCAGCTGGTGGTCGACAGCAGGTGGTTGAAGGCGATGTCATCACCGACCACCTGCGGGGCCGCCATCAGCCAATGTCCGACCACTACGACGAGGATGGAGACCGCCCGCAAGAAATCGACGTAGCGGTTCCGGGTGTCAGGGGTCTCCCGTGCCATTTCCAATGCGTTTGCGTATGCATTCATGGGGACAGGATCGGACCGGGAGCGAGATCGGGGTATCGGGATATACCCCGATGCGGATCAGTCGAAGTCGCCGGGTCGGAGGAACCCGGTCTCGAACGCCATCCTGGTCATCTCATGACGGCTGGCCACGCCCAGCTTGTCGAACACGTGCCGCATGTGGGTTTCCAGCGTCTTCTGGCTGATCCCGAGCTCGTCGGCTGCTTCTCGATAACGAAAGCCGCGGGCGATCAGGGTGACCACCTCTCGCTCTTTCGGCGTCAGCCTTTCGATCTCGCTCTGGGTGGACACCACCTCGTCGATGCTGAGCAAATGGCCGGCGACGTATCGGGAGACCGGACGGCCCCCGCTCAGAGCCAGCTCGATCTGCTCCTCCAGGGCGACACCGTCGGTGGTCTTGACCACGTAACCGTCGACCCCGGCCTTGAACAACCTGACCACGTCCTCCGCCGAGGTGGAGACGGTGAAGGCGAGGAATTTGATCTCCTGGTCCGTCTTCTTCACCGCTTCGATCACCGCCGGACCGCCTCCACCCGGGAAGTGGACATCGAGCAAAACCAGCTCGGGGCGGCGATCCAGGATCATTTCGATGGCAGCCGATGCTTCCGTGGCCGAGCCGACCACTTCGTAACGATCCTCCAGGTAGCGCTGCAGGCCGAACAGGGTCAGCGGATGGTCCTCCACCAGGAAGACCCTCGCCTTCGACTGCCCCTTCATGGCAGCGGGACCCGGATCTCGACTTCGGTGCCCTTGCCCGGCGTCGATCGCACCTGAGCCGTGCCTCCGGACGCTTCCACCCGGTTGACGATCGAATCGACCAACCCACCTCGGGCCACCGTCTCCGGGTCGAATCCGACCCCCCGGTCACGGACATTCACCTGCGCCACGCCGTCGCGGATCTCGGAGAACAGGTCGATCTGCTGCGTACCGGAGTGTCGGGCTGCGTTGTTCAACGCCTCAGAGGTGGCGGCCACCACGGCTCGCAGAGCATCGTTCATCTCGGCATCGTCCCGAATCACCTGTTCGATCTCGACCCGGAACCGGTCTTCGACGGTGGCCCGAACGTCGAGCAGGCGGGCCCGGAAGCTGTCCTCATGCTGCGATTGGTACTCATTGATCGTCTGTCGCAGGTCCCTCTCCTGGACCCGGGCGAGGTAGCGAACCTCGGCGGGATCTTCCGATGTGTCGCTGATCAGCTTCAACGTCTGCAGCACCGAGTCGTGGAGCCGGCGGGCGATCTGGGACCTCTCCTCGAGCCGCATCGACCGTTCCCTCTCCCTGGCTAGGTCCGCCTCGGCCTGTGCCCGCTCCTCCTCGGCATGGATGCGGAGCCGGTCCCTCTCCCGCAGTGCCTCGAAGGCCCAACCGACCACCACGGCTACCACCAGAAACTGGACACTCCCGAACAGCCGCGTCTGGTCGAGATCCATCACCTGATGGAGAAGGGCGAAGACGCCGGCGGCGATGGCGCCTATCACGATCGTGGCTCGAAAGTTGGTGGCGAAGGCGACGATGAACAGCCACGAGGCGGGATAGCCGCCGGAGATGAAGTCGGTGCCGGCCAGCCAGCCGGCCGAGACCAGGAGCAGGGCGATGGCACCGTCGAGGGTGACGTACCAGATCTCACCCAGGAATCCCCGCTTGGCGGCGATGAGGGTCAGACCGGTCCCGGCCGTGCCGAGCACCAGGGCCCCGACCAGGATGGGGATATCGGGCTCCGGCTCGGCGGTGAACATCGCCACGAGGATCAGGATGACCATCCAGGCCCAACCGAGCAGCCTCATCAGGATGACCACCCTGGTCAGGGTGCGGTCGACGGGTAAGAGGTGAGGATCCCCCTCGCTGGCTATGGCCACGGGGAGAGGCTATCGGCCGCACTGTCCCGATCCACCGCTCTCAGATCGAGGTCAGCACCCGTTCCAGGACCGGACAGACTCCGTTGTCTCCGCATCGCCGTGCGTGGTCAGAGAGCCGGGCATGGATGTACTCGTGGATCACGGCATGTGCGAACAAATCGCGGGGCACATCCCTGTTGGTGCGGACGATGGGTATGTACCCGGCCGGCTTCCAGCTCCGGAACACCTCGTCACCGGTGAGCTCAGCCAGGATCGCCAGTACCGACTCGTCGAGTTGAAGGGAGTGCACCGCCCTGCGGTACTCGCCGCTGGTGGTGAGCAGGGAGAACACGATGTTCATCAGGGCTAGACCCGTCTCGAGATCGAGACGAAGCCACTTTCGAGTGGTGGTGGAATGCTGGATCGGTCCCACCTCGAGCATGGAGTAGTCGAGTGGCGCTGACCGCGCTTCCGGGCGAGGCAAGGGTCGGCCGCCGAGATCGGCCAGCACCTGATAGAGGTTGAGGTCGTGGACGATGACCGCGTTTTCGTCGAGCTCGTCGAGACGGTTCGGGCGCAACGTCGGTTCCTCGTAACCGCTGTTGCGAGCGATGAACGCCAGCACGTTGGTCTCGATCACGAAGTGGCGGAGCAGCAGCTCCCCACCCTCCTCGGAGACGAAACGGGTCAAGAACCAGATTCCGAGGCGGTCGAGGAGGCGGTGGGAGGAGAACTGGAAGGGGAGCACCCGCTTCACCAACACGATCACCGCCACCACGATCCGGCTCAGCACACGGGCAGGCGGCCGAACCCAGCGGTGCGACCACCGGGATTGGTCCCTCTGGAGCAACTCCAAAGCGTGACGGTCGAAATGGAAGGTGGGGTCCCCGGTCAGCGCCTCCCAGATCCCGGGCCCTCCGGAATCGAGCATCTGGCTTGGTCGAAGCTCAAACATTGTCCACCTCCTCCAACTGCAGGGCGTAGAGACGGGCCACGACACGAGCGGTGTGGACGATGGAACGGGCGATCTCGGGGGTGATCAGGTCGGAGCGGAGAATCTCGAACATCTTCTCGGTGTGCTCCTCGTCGGCGCCGCCGTGATAGGTGAGAAACCTGACCTGGTCAGAGGACAGATCCAACTGGTCTCGAAGCAGCTCCATCCAGCGGGTGGCCTTGTTCGCCCCCAGACCTTCGATGATGTACATCGCTCCCAACAGGTCGAAGGGATTCTCCCGGCTCGCCTGGTTGAACATGTAGGCGGAGAGTGCCTCCGATCCCGCGTTCTTCATCCCGGCCTCGATGACCGATCTGTCCCCTCCCACGTTTACATAGTCGTCTTCGAGCATCTGGAAGTCGCGCTGTTCCTCTGCGGCGTGCTCGATGAACTCGGCGCGGAGCTCGGTGTGCTCCGAGGTCAGGCTGGAGGCGGCCCGGGTTATCCAGCGGGCGCCCTCCTTGACCTGCTGTCGCAGGTTGTAGAGCAGGTTGCGGTAGTCGTCGACACTTGCCTGCCCGCTCTCGATGCGGGCCACGAGGGGAACCTTGGACAGTTGGACTTCGAATCGTGCCCAGACCAAGGCGAGCTCCTCGAGCAGCCACTCGGAGGCTGTTTCCTCCCCCGCTTCGCCGGTGCCACCAAAGCCCCCCTCCCCGGCTACGCCGGTACTCCCCCCAACGCTCACTCCGTTCGCTGGGGGGAGAAACCGCTCACTCCGTTCGCTGGGGGGAGAAATGGGGCCGACACAGGTGAGGTGGACGAATGACACCGAGAACCTCCCCGATTCGGGGACCATCAACAGAATCCGATCGCCGGGGGAGAAGCGTCCACCGTTGAATGCCTCCTCCAGCATGATGAAGATCGCTGGCGGCACCGGTGTTGCCCTTGGTGCGCAGATTGGTGAACCAACGATCCTCGAGGATCAACAGCCCCGCTTCGCTCATCAGCCTGACGATGTCGGAGCGGAAGTACTCGGAGCTGTAGTGGACGAGGAGATGGTCGATCTCATGGGGGACGATTCGGCCGTCACGCACCAGACCGATGTATTCCTCGACCCCGAGGGCCACGATGTTGCCCAGGATGGCGGTGTCCTGCCTCAGGTTGAGCATCCCGGCGGAATGGGCATCGGCCGGGGTTGGCTGGTCCTGCCAGGTCGCTCCCGCCTCGACCGTGTCGGGGGTTGCCGAGCCGGCGTACATGCAGACCGGGAAGCGGTGGGCGTGTGAAACCAGATGGGACCAGTCGATGCGCAGCGACAGCCCGTCACTGCGGGGCCGGTCCTCGATGATCACCGCTCCGGCTCCGTCGGAGAGCATGAAGCGGAGGAATTCGGCGTCGAACGAGGTGGCGCCCTTCTCAGGGAAGCGGCTGGAGCGAAGCGTGCGACTCACCATCTCCGAGCCCACCGCCACGGCTACCCGGTGTCGACCGAGAAGGACCGCAGCCTCGGCGGCCCGCATCGCGGCGATGCCGGAACAGCAGACACCGCCCGCGGAGAGCACCTCCATCGGCCCGCCCCCGATGCGCCCATGCACCATCGAGGCGAATCCGGGGACAGGCAGGTCACCCTGAGTGGTGCCGGTGGCCAGCATCCCGATATCGGCGGGAGCCATCCCTCTCGACTGGAGGGCGCCCCGGATTGCGGCCTCGGCCAGTTCCTCGTTGAGCATCAGCGTCCGCCCGTCCCGATCGATGGCGTAGTGGCGCTTTTCGATCCCGTTGGCTTCGAGCATCCGGCGCCGCAGGCGGTCGGATCCGCTGCTTTCGCCCAGATATGACTCGATCTCGTCGTTGCCGATCGGCTCGCCCGGCAGATAGGAGCCGACAGCGGTGATGTATGCGTTCATGACCCTCCTTGCTCTTGGTGGGCTCAGGATCGGTCACCGGGGAGCGAGCCGGTATCGGGATTCACCCCGATGAACCGGAAAAGTGACGCCCCCCTAGTCGAGCGGGCGTCACTGCTCGGACAGGGGTATCTGCTCTATTGGTCGGTGCTGAAGGCGTAGACGGTGGTGGTCTCGTATACCTCGCCGGGGGAGAGAACCGTCGACGGGAAGTTCGACTGGTTCGGTGAGTCCGGGAAGTGCTGGGTCTCCAGGGCGAAGCCGTAGCTCTGCCGGTACATCTTCCCGCTGGTCCCGATCAGAGTCCCATCGAGGAAGTTGCCGCCGTAGAACTGGATCCCGGGCTCGGTGGTCAGCACCTTGAGGGTGCGGCCACTCTCCGGATCCGTGGCCTTGGCGGCCAACTCCAGCCGATCGTCGGTCTTGCGGTCGAGCACCCAGTTGTGGTCATAGCCACGACCGATCACCAGCTGTTCGAACGTGCCGTCATCGATCCGGTCCCCGATCGCGGAGGGCTTGTTGAAGTCCATCGGCGTTCCCGCCACCGGGTCGATCGCCCCGGTGGGGATCAGGGTGTCGTTCACCGGCGTGTACTCATCGGCGTTGATGTAGAGCTTGTGGTCGTAGATGTCACCGTTGCCCTCACCCGCCAGGTTGAAGTAGGCGTGGTTGGTGAGATTGACGATGGTGTCCAGACCCTCGTCCGGCTCCAGCTCAGCCCGGTAATCCATCCTGATCTCGTTCTTGGGCGTGAGCAGATAGGTGACCATGACGTGCAAGGTCCCCGAGTAGTTCTCCTCGCCATCCGGGCTCGTGTAGGTGAGCCGTAGACCGACGTTCTTCCCGTCGTCGATTTCCTCGGCAGCCCAGATCCGCTTGTCGAATCCGAAATCACCACCATGGAGATGGTTGGGGTCGTTGTTGGTAGCCAGCTGGTGGTCCTGGCCGTTCAACTCAAACTGGCCCAACGCGATCCGGTTGGCGTAGCGCCCGATGATGGCGCCGAAGTAGGGGTTCTCGTTGACGTACTGGTCGAGGTTGTCGAAGCCGAGGGTGACGTTGGTCAGAGAACCCTTGCGCCCTGGGACCTCGATCGCTTGGAGGATCCCCCCGTAGGTGAGGATGCTCACCGTCATCCCCGTGCGGTTGGTGAGGGTGTATTTGAGGACCTCGTTGCCTTGCTCAGGGTGAGCAGGGTTGGCTGAGTTGACGAACCCGAATGACTCGCTTTTGATACTCGCTCCTTACGTCAGAGGTTGGCTACGACACCGGATCGGCCAGGAGGTCTCTTGCGGCCACCAGATCGTGCTCCTCGAGGCCTTCGGTGAACGTGGCGTAGAGCGACTCCAGCTCCTCGCTGCCGTCGGGCGACTTCCCGGTCTCTCGATGGAGACCGACCAGCCGGGTCAGTGCCTGCAACTCGACGAGGTGGAACCCGCCCGCCCCCGCTCCTAGAGCCGCGATCAGATAGGCCTGTTCGGCGGCCTCCAGATCGGGATCGGGGAAGGTCCTCAGAATGTCACCTCTGACGACGAGGAACTCTGGATTGGTCAAGACGTCGGGCCCGCCGATCGTGAGTGCCTCATCGATCAGCTCCAGGGCTCGCTCGTGGAGGCCGGCGATGCTGTGCACAAGGGCACGGAGACGGAGCAGATCGGGCCAGAACACCGGTGGTGCGGTCAGCCCGTGATACAGCTCGATTCCCTTCTCGGTCATGGTGAGACCGGTGTCGGGGTCGCCGAGATGGGACAGGGCGACTCCGTCGAACACCGTGGCCAAGGTCCGCCACACCGCGTAGTCGTTCTCCCCGGACACCACGGCCAACTCCTTGGCTCGCTCCCGCGCCTCCTCGAACCGCCCCCGATATAGGGCGAGGAGTCCGTTGTGATGGAGTCCATAGGCGATGCTGTAGGGGTGGCCGATCTGCCGTGCCACCTCGAGGGCCTCCTCGACGCGGTCTCTGCCCTGCTCCAGCTTCCCGCACTGCCAGAGGAGGATGCCCGAGGCGGTTCGGGCCACGACACCGGTGTTGGGGCCGAGCCGAAATCGGCCTGAGTCATGGACCTGAGGGTCATGGAGCTCGATCGCCCGGTCGAGGTGGGTGAGCCCTGACTCCAGATTCCCGGAGAAAGCGGTGGCGGCTCCGTAGACGTAGTGGCCTTCGATCAACATCGAGTCGTCGCCCGCCTGCTCACCGAGCTCGATCAGCTGCCGTCCCAGCTCGATGACTGAAGGGAACTGGGTGATGCCCATGTAGTAGGTGGCCAGGGCACGGAGCACCGGGAACCGCTGCTGTGGCGTGCCCACGGTCTCGGAGGCCGCCATGGCCTTCTTGTACGCCTCCTCCGTCTCCGGCCCGTAGCCGCGGACCGCCATCATCGCCCGGGCCAGACTCATCCGGAGGGCCAGCTGCTCGGCGGCGACCTTCGGGGTCGCTTCGACCCGATCCAACATTTCGATCCCGTCGTTGGCCAGATCGATGGCCGCCCGATACCAGCCTCTCGACTCGTGGAGGGCCCACATCCCCTCGATCATCATGAAGATCTGTTCGACCCCGTCCCGCTCGACCCAGTAGTCCCACGCGGTCCTCAGATTCCCCAGCTCCGGCTCCAGCTCGGCCAGAGCGGCTTGACGGTCGGCGCCGTGCAGCCGGTCCCCGGTACGACCGACCATCCCGCAGAAATAGGTGGCGTGGGCATGTCGCACCGCCCCTTCACGATCGGGCGACTCGGCCAGCTTGGACTCGGCGAACTCCTTTATCATGAGCAGCATCGAGAACCGCTGGGTGAGCCCTGTGTCCACTCTCCGGACGAGGCTCTTGTCCACCAATGAGCCGAGAGTGTCCAGGGTGTCCATCTGGCCAACGACTTCCGTGGCTACGGCCTCGAGCGAGCGGATGTCGGTGGTGGAAAACACCGAGAGCAGCTCGAATGCCTCACGCTCGTTCTGATCGAGCAGTTCGTAGCTCCATCCGATCGCACCCCACAGGGTGCGTTGCCGATCGGGCAGGTCCCGGCCGCCGGCGCCGAGGACGTCCAGTCGCTCTCGGAGCCGTTCCAACAAGTCCGATGGGGTAAAGACGTTGAGCCGGGCCGCGGCCAGCTCGATGGCGAGGGGAAGCCCGTCGAGACGGAGGCAGATCTCGGCGATGACCGAGGCATTGTCATCGGTCACCGCGAAGTCGGGGCGGACCGCGCGGGCCCGATCGGTGAACAGAGCCACCGCCTCCGACTCGGCGATGACCGAGGCGTGGTCCTCGGGATGGGGCAGGGAGAGCGAGGGCACCGGGAACACCTTCTCGGCCCGCACCCGGAGCGTCTCCCGGCTGGTGACGAGGACCTTGATCTCGGGTGCATGCTGGAGGAGCTCGGACAAACCGACGGCGGCGGCGGTCACCTGCTCGAAGTTGTCGAGCACCAGCAACATCCTGGAGTCGCGCAAACGCGCCCCCAACACATCGAGGGCGTCACTGCCACCCGAAATCGGGATTTCGAGCGCCCTGGCGACGGCGTCGAACACAGTGTCAGGATCTCGCTCAGAGGAGAGATCCATGAAGAAGACACCGTCGGGGAACCGGTCGAGCTCTTCGGCTGCGGCCTGGAGAGCGATGCGGGTCTTTCCGGCCCCGCCGGGGCCGGTGATGGTGAGCAACCTGGTGGTGGGGGAGTCCAGCATCAGGTGGATTGCAGCCAGCTCGTCGTCCCGCCCCAGGAACTCGGTGGACTGCTGGGGCAGGTTGTTCGGTCTCCCGTCGAGGGTGTTGGGCGCCGGGAACTCCGAGCGGAGCGCCTCGTGAAGGACTTGATAGAGATGCTCGGGCTCGGTCAGGTCCTTGAGACGATGCAAACCCAGGTCACGCAGTTGGACACCCGGCGGCAGGTAGCCGGAGGTGGCGGCGGTCCCCGAGACCAGGACCTGGCCCCCGTGTCCGGCAGCCATGATCCGGGCGGCGCGGTTCATTGCCGGCCCGAAGTAGTCACCCCCGCGGCTCTCGGTATCTCCAGTGTGGATCCCCATCCGCACCCGGAGCGGCCCGGTCGGTCCCCAGTTGTCACCATCCAGGCTGCGCTGGGCATCGACGGCGGCGGAGAGAGTGTCGGTGACCGAGTCGAAGACGGCGATCAATCCGTCACCGGTCGTCTTCAGTACTGAGCCCCCGGCCTCGCGTATGGCGCTGTTGAGCATTTCGTCGTGACGGGCGAGGGCGGAGGCCATGGCGTCGCCGTGCTCCTCCCAGAGACGGGTGCTTCCCTCGATGTCGGTGAAGAGGAACGTCTGCATCCACGGGGGAATATACGAAGCGGCGGGATCCCCCGCCTCGTGTCAGCCCTCGTCGAGCACTTTGCGAAGTGCGGCGGCGAAAGCCTCGGGGTCGCCGGTTTGACCGTATTCGCCGCCCAGGAATCCGCCGTGGTCGCTGGGAAAGGTGACCAGCGTCGTTCCCAGTCGTTCGGCCACCGCTTCCGCGCCGCGATGAGCCAATTCGCCCTCCGATTCGGCCCCGGCGACAACAACGATGCGCGTCGAAGCGGCACCCAAGGCATCGAAGTCCGGCTGGTAGTGGGTGTTTGTGATCAGGTTCTGCCCGAGCAGCACGTCGTCTCGGGAGCCGTCGTCCCCGGTGGGGAACCCAAACATTGCCGGATCCGGAGCGGGCTGGTCGGCGAAGTCGGGCGGGACGGGCCCCTTGTGCATCACGATGGCAATGAACTTCGCCATGCCGGGGCCGAACCCCTCCCTTTGGTAGGTCTCGTCGATGTCCCGGATCGCGGCCAGCGCCTCCTCACGATCGGGGAGCAGCTGGGCCAACGGAGGTTCGTGTGCGACGAGAGTTCGCACCTGCTCCGGATGCTTGGAAACCAGGGCCAGCGCGTTGATGGCGCCACCGCTGCTGGCGAACAGGTCGACAGGTCCGGCGTCGAGCGAGGCGATGAGCCGGTGCAGGTCGTCGGCGTGCACGTCGGGCGTGGACTGGGTGGCGCCGTCGGTGAGTGTGCTGCGCTCGGCCCCGCGCGGGTCATAGGTGACGACGGTGCGATCGGTGAAGTATCCCGAAAGTGTCTCGAATCCGGCGGCCCCCATCGGCGATGCGATCATGAGCAGGACCGGCTCGGTGCTCGAGTCGTTGCTGCGGACGTCATAAGTCAAGACGGCGCCTGGCACCTCCAGCGTGTCGGTCTTTGGCTCGGTCATGAGATCTCCTTCGGCTTTGCCACGATCGACTTACCGACTCGGCGTGAGGATCAAACTCATCGGTGAGGCTGTCGGGACCGATTCTGCGTTCAGAAGATGATGTCCAGGGAATAACGGAGAGCCCGATCGAGCTCGGCCCGCTTCCCCAGGTCTAGTGCTCCCACGGGTTTTCGATCCAGATCGCTCTTGGCGACAGTGACGATGTTGTCGCAGTTGATAACAGCACGCTCGCGCAGCCCATGTTCCGGTCCGACCTCCACCTCGGAGGCGATGCCCCGAACCGTCCTCGTGATCGGGGCACAAGTCACCCCTTCCAGAATCGACATGGCGGCATCCCGGGTGAGCACGCAAACCGGTCGCCGACCTGCCGGTGGTCCCAGGTCGGCCCAGATGATGTCGTTTCGGACTACCACTCCGGGACGGTCTCGGCGGCCAGACGCCTTGATGCCTCCAGCAGAGCGGCGTCGGGGGGCTGGTTTCTATACGCCTCGATGAGCCGTTCGTCGGCCCTCGCCCACTTGTCCGCCTCGAGGACAGCCAACGCCCCCCGTCGCAAGAGCTCGGAACGACTGACTTCGGTCCGCCGAGCCAGCTCGTCGAGACGGGCCACCAACTCGTCGTCCAGTTGCACCAGGACTTCTCGTCTTGCCATGACCATATGTTAGAGCATATGGTCGATCGAGGCGCGTACCCTCGGCTCATGGAATTCGCTGACAAAGTCGTCGTGGTCACCGGTGGAGGGAACGGGATCGGTCAGCAGGTGGTCCTCGAGCTCCTCCGTCGTGGAGCCAGGGTCGCGGCGGTCGACATCCGTGAGGAGAGTCTGAGCGAGACCGCGGACCTGGCCGGGATCGGCGTCCGGCTGGCCACCTTCGCGGTCGACATCACCGATCGCAACGCCACTGATGCGCTACCAGGACAGGTGATCGCCGCCCACGGCGCGGTAGACGGGCTGATCAATGTCGCCGGGATCATCCAGCCCTTCGTCAAGCTCAATGAGCTCGAGTACGACGTGATCGAGCGGGTGATCGACGTCAACCTCTACGGGACGATCCACATGGTGAAGGCGTTCCTGCCCCATCTCCTCGAGCGGCCGGTGGCGCACGTAGCCAACGTGTCCAGCATGGGTGGGTTCCTCCCCGTCCCCGGTCAGACCATCTACGGAGCGTCCAAGGCGGCGGTCAAGCTGATGACCGAAGGGCTCTATGCCGAGCTCCTCGAAACCAACGTCGGGGTATCGGTGGTCTTCCCCGGCGCGGTCGCCACCGAGATCACCTCCAACTCGGGGGTGGAGATTCCCGGGGGGATCCCCAACGAGGAGGAGATGCGAGCCCGGACCACCTCGCCCGAGGACGCGGCGACGATCATCCTCGACGGGATCGAGAAGGACGAACTCCAGATCTTCGTCGGTCGTGACTCCCGGATGATGAACATGTTCAACCGTGTCTCCCCGCGCCGGTCGACTCATCTCATCTACAAGCAGATGAAAGACCTCCTCTCCTCCTAGGTCTTCTGCGTGGGGGTGACTTCACCCACCCGACTTGACCCTCAGTTCTTGGCGAAAATGTTGTCAGATTCCCGTCGAGCCGGACATAAACGGAACGTGGGAGTCCACGACCGAGAGGAGCGCGTCATGACTCGCCGTCTAGTAATCATCGGGCTCAGCCTGATCCTTTTGCTGGCTGCCACTGGCACCTCCGGCGCCAGTTCCAGTTCGAGCGATACGCAGGACACGACAGTCCTCGACTGGAACCGTCATGCTTCCGAGGCGCTGATCGGCGCACCGGACGGAGGGACTCCCGGGGCCGGGCAGACCCCTCCGGTCGCCGTGCTGCATTTGGCGATGGTGCAGGCTGCGGTCTTCGACGCGGTCAATATGATCGACCGCGGTTACGAGTCCTACCTGGACGACCTGCCCCGGTCCCCGAGGTCGGCTTCCAAGCCGGCGGCGGTAGCCACAGCGGCCCACGACGTATTGGTCGGGTTGGGGATAGCCCCGGTGCCCGCCCTGCCCCCGGCAGTGATAGACCGACTCAACACGCTGTACACCGCTGCACTTGCGGCCATCCCCGACAGCCAGGCCAAAACGGCCGGCATCGCCGCGGGGCGGCGGCCGCGGCCGCAATGCTCGCGGAGCGCACCGATGACGGCCGCTACGTGCCCTTTGCCTTCGACGTGGGCGACGGTCCCGGAGAGTGGCGGCCCACCAGCGGGGTCAACGACCCCTTCGCCTGGGTGGCCAACGTCGACCCCTTCCTCATGAAGAAGACCTCACAGTTCCGCACCGACGGCCCGCACGACCTGGACAGCCGGGCCTACGCCCGTGAGTACCAGGAGGTAAAGGAATTTGGCGGTGACGGCACCAGCATGAATACGACGAACCTGCGCAGTACCGAACAGACTGCCACCGCGCTGTTCTTCACCGCCAACCCGGTCGAGATGTACAACCGGGCGTTTAGGACCTTCGCCGTTGCTAGGAATATGAAGCTGGTCGATCAGGCCCGGCTATTCGCCAAGTTGAACCTGGCCGGCGCCGACGCCTTGATTGGGTGCTGGGAGGACAAGGCAGCCACGACGTTCTGGCGACCCATCACTGCGATCCAGAACGGAGACAACGACACCAACCGCCGGACGGTCGGCGACCCTTCCTGGAAGTCGCTGGTGGCTTCGCCTCCCTATCCCGACCATCCCTCCGGGTACAACTGTGTCACCGGTGCCTTCATGCACACGGCGCAGGACTTCTTCGGCAATAAGAAGGTCGAGTTCAGTCTGATCAAGATCACACCCGGCCAACCGGACGCGACCCGCCCGTACCAGAAGTTCACGGATGTGATCGAGGACACCATCAATGCCCGGATCTGGCTGGGCATCCACTTCCGGACGCCCGACGTGCAAGGAGCCGAACTCGGCGAGGACGTCGCCG
This sequence comes from uncultured Acidobacteriota bacterium, assembly GCA_963725075.1. Lineage (GTDB taxonomy): Bacteria > Actinomycetota > Acidimicrobiia > Spongiisociales > ZC4RG35 > JARDZU01. Next base: position 10,615 of record CAVRXA010000006.1, on the reverse strand, counting down.
ACTGGCTCGACGGGCGTTTCTTCGACAAGAGATGACTTGATACCGGGCGGGCCCTATCTCCAGTGGGTCCGCCCGGGCCGCTCCCGCCCGGAATCGTGATCCTCCTCGCTAGATCTGCTTCCCTCTGGCGCCATGAACATCGTCGATCTGACCGTTCCTATCGGGAGGGACACCTACAGCCCGCCGTCGGTGAACCAGCCGATCCGGATCGAGGAGTATCACAAGGAGCCAGGGTTCTGGATGGTCTCTGAGATCACGATGATGCTCCACGCCGGCTCGCATGTGGACTTCACCAAGCATTACACCGCCGACGGGGAGACGGCCGAACACGTGCTCCTCGACCGCACCTGTGGCGAGGCAGTGGTGATCGACCTCACCCCGGTCGAGCCGGATCAGGACATCACCCCCGAGGACCTCACTGCTGCAGCCCCTGAGATCCAACCCGGGGACGTCGTGCTGGTCAGGACTGGATGGTCAGACTTGGCCTGGGGCGATTTCCCCCGCTACTACGTTGGATCACCGGCGTGCACCCCGGATGCGGCTCGGTGGCTCGTAACCACCGGTGCCAAAGCGATCGGGTTCGACTGTTTCCCGGAACGGGCGGCGAAGAAGCAGAGCTATCTGCCCAGCGAGTTCGTCGTGCACGAGATCATCGGCGACGCGGGCGCCATCCTCATGCAGAGTCTCACCAATCTGGGCGCGCTGCCTGCCGACCGGCGGTTCGTGTTCTACGCCGCGTTCCTCAAGGTCGCCGGCGGGGAGGGCGCCCCGGCCCGCTTCTTCGCCATCGTCGACTAAACGGGCGCCGGCGCCGGCTCAGGCATCAGCTCGAGCAGGTGGGTGTTCAACTGATAGAACATGGAGGTCGGCAGCGAGCCGTCGCCGAGACGCCGATTGATCTCCTTGAGCAGCCGCAGCCACCGAGCGAATACGTCGGCCGGCGGCACCGCATCCGCGGCCAGGTCCCGGGCGAAATCGGATATCCGACGTCGAAGATCCTGCAGCTCTGGGTCGGTCGGTTGAGCCAGCGCGGTTGGGCGGAGCGACGTGCTCGTCGGACTCACATCGGCGGCGACCGGGCGGACCGGTGAGGCCTCAATGCCCAGCGCTGCGGCGAAGGCCTTCGAGTCGGTGACGTTGAGGACCATCTCCTCGCCGTCGACCCTGATGTGAAAACCATCTGCGCGGACAACGATGTCCAACTGCTCGAGCGGCCAGTTCGCAACTGTTCGTTCTCCGGCCGTCAGGGTCATCCGCTCGTTGAGTATGTCGACCTCCACACCGAGCGGAAGCCGCGTATGGCCCGGCAGGCGGAGCCTGGCGTTGAACGACGACAAATTGTCCCTCCACATCGTCTCGGAGGGCCGGAGGCCCTGATCAGCTTGCCTCAAGTAATCGCCCGGAGCGCATGGGTGGATACTCCTCGCAGCGTTTTGTTCAGGATTTCGACCCAAGCCGTGACCAGGAGCGTTGAATACACTCGTCGAGTGATGCCACCCACTCGATCGCCGGAGATCGAGTCCGTGACGCGGCAGAGTGCTGCTTGCCTTCGAAACGGGCGACATGGCCGCCATGGCCAACCTCGTTTCTCCGGACCCCAGTCTGCGTGTCATCGGCTTCGCCCTGGAGGAATGGTGGGCCGGTCCCGAGGAGTTTCTCACCATCCGGGAGACCCAGATGGCCGAGATCCCCTCACTCCACATCCAGGTCGAGCGGGTCGATGCCTTCGAGGACGGTGCGTTCGGGTGGGCGGCGATAGCTTCAACGGTGGTCACATCCGAGATCAAGACTCCGATGAAGCACGCCGCTGTCCTCAGACTGGAGGCCGGGGCATGGAAGGTGATCCTCTGGACCAACTCGGTTCCGGTGCCAAACAGTCAGATCTTTGGCGTCGAGTTGACCACCACTCTCGACGACCTTGTGACCTCGGTCCTGAACGAGCACGGCCCATCCGCCACCGCTCTCGAGGGCACGATGACCCTGGTGTTCACCGACATCGTCGACTCAACCGGTCTTGCCGAGGCCCTCGGAGACACCGCTTGGGCCGAGCTGATCAACCGCCACGAATCGACGATCCGGCAGGTGACGGCATCACAGGGAGGGACGGTGGTCAAGCTGCTCGGTGACGGATCGATGTTGGCCTTTGAGTCGGCGCGCGCCGCGGTCCGGGCTGCGGTCGACATCCAACGGGCATCGAGTCATGCCGACTTCGGAGTTCGAATAGGAGTTCATACCGGAGAGGTGATTCGCACTGCGGACGACCTGTTCGGCGTGACCGTCAACAAGGCCGCACGGGTCGCATCGGCCGCAGATTCCGGGACCATCATGATCTCCTCGACCACCAGGGACTTGGTCGGCTCCCTCGAGGGGATCCGGATGGGCGAGCCGAGGATCGTGGCCCTGAAAGGGCTCTCGGACACACATCAAATCGTCCCCATCGAATGGGAATGACGGTCGAAGACCTTCTCGAGCCCGATGTCGATCCGCTGACCGCGCCGGTCGGCAATCAATTCGTCATCCAGCAACACCACGCCACCCGACTACACCACGACGTCCGGCTGGAGATGATGAGTGGGGACGGCCCGGTGCTGGTGTCGTGGGCAGTCCCCAAGGGTCTGCCCCGTCGTCGCGGAGATCGACATCTCGCCATCCGCACCCCGGATCACGAGATGGAATGGGGCAGCTTCTCGGGATCCATCGGGGAAGGGGAGTACGGCGGTGGCGAGGTGCGGATCTTCGATCACGGTGATTATGAGCTGATCGGCCGGACCGAGGACCGACTCACCTTCCAACTGAAGGGGGAGCGGCTCACCGGTGTGTGGCATCTGGTGCACACCGGGCCCAAGAATGGAAAGGATCAGTGGCTGGCGTTGATGTCCAAGGACCTGCGACAAAAGACGGAAGAACGACCGCCCGCCAAGCCCATGCTGGCCACTCTCACGGCCGAGGCGTTCGACGACCCGCAATGGGGCTTCGAGCCGAAATGGGATGGCATCCGAGCCATCGCCGTCTGCGACGAGGAGACCCATCTCGTCACCCGCAACGACAAAGACGTCACGGTTGCCTACCCCGAACTACGCCGCCTACACGAGCAGACGGTCGCCCTCGAGGCGATGCTCGACGGTGAGATCGTCGCCTTCGAAGCCGGCGTGCCCTCGTTCCAGCGGCTTCAGCAGCGGATGCATCTCCGAGACGGACGGAAGATCGAGGAGATGGCCCGCCAGCTGCCCGTGGTCTACATCGTCTTCGACCTCCTCTACATCGACGGCCAGGACCTCACCGCCAGACCACTCGAAGAGCGTCGCCGAGCGCTGGAGGAGGCGATCGTCCCGTCAGATCACATCCAGATCTCACCGGTTACCGAGGGGGAAGGCACAGCGCTCTACAAGGCAGCGGAGGAGCAGGGCCTGGAAGGGATCATGGCCAAGCGCCTCTCCTCGGTCTATCAGCCGGGGGAGCGATCCAAGGATTGGCTCAAGGTGAAGGTCACCTTCGAAGCCGACGTCGTGGTCGTCGGTTGGACCGAGGGTGAGGGGAGCCGGGTGGGAAGCCTCGGCTCGCTGATGATGGCGGTCTACGACGAGCGGGAGTTGCGATATGTGGGCAATGTCGGGACCGGCTTCAATCGCCGATCGCTCGAGGAGTTGGTCGATCGGCTAGGTGGGATCGCCGAGACGGAGTCACCGTTTCCCCATGACGTCCTACGTTCCCGTCCAGAGCTTCGCCAGGCTCACTGGGTCACGCCTTCGCTCGTGGCCATCGTCGAGCATCGTGGAGTCACCTCGGCGGGGCGTCTCCGCGTACCGTCTTTCAAGGGATTCCGGGAGGACAAGAACCCGGAGGAGTGCACCTTCGACCAGTTGTCTCCCGGCTGACCACTACTGGCATACTCGGGCGATGTCGGGCGATCACTACGACGCCGGCGACCGTTGGGTGAATCTCTTGGGCGATTTCACTCTCGGTCGGCTCCCGGCGACAGTCGGCACTGGACTGGTGTTGGCCCTGGTCAACTCTCTGCTGAGCATCGCCCTGATGTCGCTTATCTTCGACGGTCCGCTCGAGGAGACGCTCCCGATCGGAATCGGGCTGGGATTGGCGGCCTCGGCGGTTGTGGCCTTCATCGCCGCGGTGGGCAGCAGCTTCCCCGGCATGTACGCCGGTGTTCAGGACGCCAGCGCGGCGATTCTCGGGTTGAGCGCCGCTTCGATCGCAGCCACCGTGGTGGGACCCGAAGGCGTCGACACAGTGCTGGTCATGATCGCGGTCACTGCCCTGGCAACGGGGCTGGTGTTCCTGTTGATGGGTTACTTCGCCCTCGGTGACATCGCCAGATTCGTGCCATTTCCGGTGATCGGAGGTCTCCTCGCCGGGACCGGCTACCTGATCCTGGTCGGGGCGATCGAGATCATGCGAGTCGGGTCGGCCGGTGACTTGATGTCCGGCGACGCTCTCGGTCTGTTCTGGCCCGGCCTGGCGCTGGCCGTCCTGTTCTTCATCGCTTCACGTCGAAAGTGGCCTTCGTGGGCCTATCTGGTCTTCCTGGCCGGTGGTGTCATCGGCTTTCACGTCATCACCCGTGCCCTAGGCATCGACAAGGCCGAATCCCTGCAGCGGGGCTGGTTGCTCGGCCCATTTCCGGAAGGCGCCCTCTGGCCGGGCCCGGCGTTCGGCTCCATCGCCGACGCCGATTGGGGGGCCATCGCAGGCGAGGCGGCCGGCCTGATCACCATCCTGCTCATCGTTCCGATCACCCTCCTCCTATACATCGGTGCGCTCGAGGTCGAGACCAAGTCCGACGTCGACATGAACGCCGAGCTGCGGGCGACCGGCTGGGCCAATATCGCCGCCGGCGCGGTCGGTGGCCCCCCCGGTTACATGTACCTGGCCGACACCTTGATCACCCAGCGACTGGTGGGCAGACGACGGGGTCCTGCGGTTGTCGCGGCAATCGGCATCCTGGGCGTGCTGGTCGTCGGTGGCGCCGTACTGGAGTTCGTGCCCGAGTTCGTCATCGGCGGCTTGCTCTTGTTCGTCGGAGCCGACTTCATGGTCGAGTGGCTTTGGGCCTCCCGCCGACGAATGACACGCCTGGACTACGTGCTGATGTGGGGAATCGTCGTCATCGTGGCCACGGTCGGATTCCTCCCCGGCGTTGCGGCCGGCCTGGTGGCGGCCATCGCTCTGTTCGTCATTCGATACAGCCGGATCGACGTCGTGAAGCACTCCCTCACCGCGAGAGACCACCGGAGCAACATCGAGCGTTCCGAGATAGACACCGACTACCTCCAGGAAACAGGCGATTCCGTGCTGATCCTGGAGTTGCAGGGGTTCATCTTCTTCGGCACGGCAAGCCGGATCACACGGCATGTCCGCTCCCGCATGGAGAGCGCCGAGGAACTGCACTTCGTCATCTTCGACTTCCGACAGGTGACCGGGGTCGATTCATCGGCGGTGGTGCTGTTCGAGAGGATTGCCCTGCTCGCCCGGGAACACCGATTGGTCCTGGTAGCTCACCGGGTTGAGTTCGACGCATCGGGGCCAGTTCTCCCAACTCATTGCCGACTACGACGATGTGATCAGAGATGAGGTCGACCTCGACCATGGCATGGCCTGGTGCGAGGACCGTCTTCTCGCCGAAGCCGGCACGGGCAAGGGAGAGCAACGGGCGCTGCCTGGACGGCTTGCCGAGGAGCTTGCCCCCTACCTGGCCGCGCGCACCATTCCGGCGGGAAGTGAGCTGATGCGACAGGGCGAGCCCACCTCCGGCATCTTCCTCATCATGTCCGGCCGGGTGACGGTGCTCCTCGAGGGGCGCGACGGTGATCAGGTGCGACTCCGGACCCTTCTCGAGGGGACCGTGCTGGGAGAGATCAGCCTGTATAGAGACGAGCCGCACACCGCCACAGCCGTGACCGACACCGAATGTGAGGTCCTGCATCTCACACCTGAGAGGTTCGAGGACCTCTGTCGCGAGGCTCCGGAGGTGGCCGCCGACTTCCATGCCTTCGTGGCCCGGACCCTGGCCGGCCGGGTGAGCCACGCCAACCGCGCCATCAGGGCCCTCCAGGGTTGATGGGTCGACCGAGGATCCACCTGTCTTGACCACCATCCGCGGAACCGAGGAGCAGGGTGCGACCTTCGTCGAGCTCTTCTTCGATCTCGTCTTCGTCTTCGCTGTCACCCAGGTCACCGCGGTCCTCGCCCACGACCTCACCTGGGCGGGCTTGACGAGCGCTTTGATCCTTTTCTGGCTGGTCTGGTGGGCTTGGACCCAGTACACGTGGTCGCTCAACGAGGCCGACACGGAGCATGTCTCGATCCGGTTCATCACCCTGATGGCGACGGCACTTGCCTTTCTCATGGCGGTGACAATCCCCTTGATCACGAGCCCGTTTGGCTGGCTGTTCCCCCTCTCCTATCTGGTGCTCCGCACGGTCGGCATCTCCCTGCAGTGGAGACTGGCCGCAGGCGACCCGGGGTGGGTTCGATCGGTGAAGACGTGGACCGTCTTGTCGAGTCTTGGTCTCCTGGCGATCATCGCCGCCGTCTTCCTCCCGCCGGATCGCCGGTTTCTCGCCCTGGGTATCGCCGCTCTCCTCGACGTCGTTGCCGCTCTAGGCGCGGGCCGAGGCGAGTGGAGGCTGTTCCCTGGTCATTTCGCCGAACGGCACGGCCTGTTTGTCATCATCGTGCTCGGCGAATCCCTTATTGCTGCCGGTGTGACTCTCGCCGATCACTCCCTGACCGTTGGGCTGCTATCGGTGGCGGTCATCGCCGTTGCCGGAAGTTGCGCCCTTTGGTGGACGTATTTCGGATGGGCGAGGGACGCGCTCGAAGACGGCATGAAGGCACAGCCTCCGAAGACGCTGGGCAGGTATGCCCGGGACGTGTACTCCTTTGCTCACTTCCCGCTCATCTTCGGGGTCATTGGCTTCGCCATCGGCATCGAAGAGGCCATCGCCCATCCCAAGGACCCATTCTCGTTTGCCGGGACACTGGCGCTGTGCCTCGGGGTCGCCTTGATCCTGGGCGGGACGGCACTGGCTCTGACACTGGCTCGCGTTCGCGTGCCTCCCGCCCGCTGGTTGGCGATTGTCTTGCTCCTCGTCGCCATCCCCCTGTTCCGAGTCGTCCCGGCCTGGGGCGCCCTGGGCCTGGTGTCGATCGTGGTGGCTGGACTGGCGGTGGTCGAGAAGTCTCCCTCGACTTGATCAGCTCGCTGTACTGGAGACGACCTTGTGGAACACCGGAAGCCCTCGCTCGATCATCTCCATGGTGCCGGTGAGTGATATCCGGAAGTGTCCCGGTGAGGCGCATGTGGAGCCCGGTAAGACCAGGACTCCCTGTTCGGCAAGTCTCGTCACGAATGCCGCGTCATCGGGGTCGGGAGAGCGAACCCAGAGGTAGAAGGTTCCCTCGGGTGACTGGAGCTCATAACCGGCTTGTTGGAGCTCGCCGACAACGAGGTCACGCTTGCGCTCAAGCTCGATGAGATCGATGGAAAGCCTGTCGAGGTCGGCCAGTGAGTACTGCATGATCGCGCTGGGGAACAACCAACCGCCTGCGATCTGGGCCATGAAGATGGCAGAACGCAACGACTCCCGGTCGGGCATCTGTGGCGTCCAGGCGAGCCACCCGACCCGTTGACCGGGTGTGAGCAGGATCTTGCCGTAGCTGTAGGAGATCAGAGTGTGCGGGTAGTACTCCGCGGGGCTGGTGAACTTGGCGTCGCTGAACACCAGCTTGGAGTAGGGCTCATCGGAGAGCAGGTAGATCGGTTTTCCGAATCGTTCCGAGGCGGCCGTCAGGACATCGGCAAGTTCCTCGAGGGTGGAAGGCGGGTAGATGCGACCGGTCGGGTTGTGTGGCGTATTGACGATCAGCAGACGCGTCTTCTCGGTGATCGCCCTGGCGAGGCGGTCCAGGTCGAGGTCGTAGTCGTCGCTCCGGACCGGCACATTGATCGGGGTCGCCCCGGTCGAGAGGATCATCGACCGGTAGAAGAACCAGGGGGGATCGAAGTAGACGACCTCGTCACCGACATCCACCAGGGCCCCGAGGGCGATGGCTATGGCGCCGAATGCGCCCGGTGTCATGGCGATGTCCTCGGGGTCGAAGTGCTGACCCCGCCACTCGAGGAGGTGATTCGCCACGGTGCGCTGCGACTCTTCCTCGGAAAACTTGTAGGCGTAGTGGTTCTTGTCGCGTGGAGTGATCGCCGAATTGAGGGCGGATGCGAATCCATCCAACACCATCTCCTGAGGGTTCCCGAAGGCGAAATCGGCGATTCCGGGCAGGTGTCGGTTTCCCTCCCAGGTGGGGAGGAAGGACAGCAGCGCTTCATTGGCTGCCGTGATTCGTTGGATTCGCTCGGTGACCATGACCGCTAGATGACGATAACTGCCACAACGTGGGAGGCCATGGGGGGTATTCCCCAGCGGATCGGTCCTCGGTCATATTCTCCCTGGCACGACATGTTGATCCGTCCGGTCGAGCCGGCCGATCTCGATGCCCTCTACCGGGTTTGTCTCCGCACCGGTGACGCCGGCGAGGACGCCACCGATCGGTTCGCAGACCCCCGTCTGCTCGGCGAGGTCTATGTGGGGCCCTACTTGATGATGCCGAGCGGGGTCGGCTTCACCGCGGTCGAGAACGGCCTCCCGTCGGGGTATGTCCTGGCGGCGATCGACACCCGGCGATTCGAGGCCGAATGCGAAGCTGAGTGGTGGCCGCGGCTGCGGGAGCGTCACCCCCAACCGGTCGTCGACGATCCGTCGACCGACGACGCCGAGATCATCGCCCTCATCCACGACCCGGAGAGCCCGCCCGACGAAGTCGTGGCTCGATTTCCGGCCCATCTCCACATCGACCTGCTCCCCGTCCTGCAGGGGAGAGGTGTGGGTCGAGAGATGATGGCCCGTCTCCTCGATGAGCTTCGGGCCAGGAGAGTGCCCGGGGTCCATCTCGGAGTCGACGCCCGGAACCAGCGTGCCGTCGGTTTCTACGAGCACCTCGGGTTCAGCCATCTCGACGACACCGATGACGTCGTGATGGGAATGCGGCTCGACGAGGACTGATGGTGTGGCGTCGAGGACCGAAAATCGACTCGTTATAGGTTCCCTGCCCACGGATCGTCGGCGTGAACCGGCCGGCAGGGGAACTCAGCCGACCGAATCGGCGCGCGAACGCATTCCTACACTCGCCCCGATGGAGCAGGAGACCAGGTACGCCCGCCTCGGCGAGGACCGCATCGCTTTTCAGGTCATCGGCGATGGGCCGGTGGATGTGGTGCTGAGCAGGGGCTCGTTCTCCACACTGGACGCGACCTGGTCGCTCCCGGAGACCTCCGCCCCATATCTGAGGTTGGCCTCTGTGTGCAGGCTGATCCTGTTCGATCGGCTCGGCACCGGGTGGTCCGATGCAGTCCCGATCGATGCCCTCCCGCCCCTGGAGAGCCGCTGGGCGGAGATCCGGGCGGTGATGGACGCCGCCGGCAGCAAGAAGGCCGTCATCATGGGCTTCCAGGACGGTGGCACTCCGGCCATGTTCGGCGCGGCGACCGCCCCCGACTGCGTCGCCGGGCTGATCCTCCTCCACTCCCCGGCGCGGGCTCGCCAGGATGTCGACTATCCGATCGGGCTCGACGAGGCGACTCTCGGTCACTGGCAGAAGATGATGTCGGAGTGGGACCTCGACAGCATCATCACGATGGCGTTCCCCAGTCGTGGGCACGATGAGCGGTTCATCCAATGGGGCCGGCGATACATGCGCTCGATGGCATCGCCCACCGCCATGCTCGCCTACTCCCGGGAGATGGTGGAGACCGATGTGCGCGACTTGCTCCCTTCGATACGTGTTCCGACCCTCGTCATTCATCGCCGTGACTACCGCTGGGGGTCTCCCGAGTTGGACCAATTCGTCGCCGAGCACATCGACGGCGGAAGGTATGTCGAGGTACCTGGCTCCGATTCCGATCTCTTCTTCGACGAGACCGGTCCGCTGATCGACACCATCACCGACTTCCTCGCCGAGATCGAGCCGTTGACCATGGAGCGCCGGCTCGCCGATCGGATGATGGCCACCATCTTGTTCACCGACATCGTTGCCTCGACAGAGCTGGCCCAGGCAAGCGGTGACGCCAGGTGGGTGTCCCAACTCCAGCTCCACGACGATCTATCCCGGGACCTGATCGCACGTCAGGGGGGTCGCCTGGTCAAGAGCACCGGTGATGGCATCCTGGCCCTGTTCGACGGTCCCGGGCGTGGGCTCTTGGCCGCCGGCGACCTGTCCAATTCGCTCGACCGGGTCGGGCTGCCGGTGCGAGCCGGTCTCCATGCCGGAGAGGTCGAGCTGAGGGGTCAGGACGTTGCCGGAGTGGGCGTCCACATCGCCGCCAGAGTGATGTCAGTGGCTGCCCCGACCGAGGTCCTGGTATCCAGGACCGTCCGCGATCTGGTGGTGGGCTCGGAGTTCAGGTTCGAAGACCGAGGGTCGCATCAGCTCAAGGGTGTCGAAGGCGAATGGCAGCTGTTCGCCCTGTCCGGAATCTGACGTACGAGAACCCGAGGGCTCGGGATCCGGGCAATGAATGATCCCAGGACGCGGACCATGCCCT
>CAVRXA010000005.1:0-70989 GCA_963725075.1 uncultured Acidobacteriota bacterium | reverse complement strand
TGCGTTTGACAAGTCTGATCACTGGGGCGGTGAAGTAGGGCTCTTCAGGCGTCTTCGTCGGTCTCGATGCCGAGGGCAACGAAGATCCGGTGTCGCTCCTCGTCGAAGTGGCTCTGGCTGACCTGATCCGCCGCGTACTCGTCGCTGAGACGGGCGAACTCCTCGTGCAGGTGGGTCTCCTCGTCGGCGGTCAGCTTGGGCGGCCCATCGCCTTTGGCCTCCTGGCGCTCCTGCTTGTCTTCCTTTTTCTGCTGTCGGGCCAGCTCTCGCGAACGCTTTGCCATCGCCTCGCGCCCTCGCTTGGCCATATCAGTTGCACGCTCCGAGTAAGTCGGATTTGGTCATGGTTGAGCCCTTCCTGGGTGCCGCTTTCCAAAGACGATAACCGTCAGTGGGGGTTGAGCAGGAAGAACAGCTTCGGCTATGACGGCGACAACGGCTAACATGATGTTCACAGCGCACGCCTGAAGCGTGCTGCGCCTTTCTTCGCTTCCTTCGTTCCGTCGGGTGAAGTCACCGCAGGGCCCAAGCCAAGACTCCCCGCTCACGCGAACCAGTCTCGGATGTCCCGGCGGGGCGTGATGATTACGACGGCACGAGCTCAAAGGAGCATGCACATGTCCACCAACATCTACGTGGGGAACCTCACGTTCGACACCGACTCGCAGCGTCTCGAGGATCTCTTCTCGGAGCACGGCGCCGTGACCAAGGCCCAGGTCATCACCGATCGTGAGACCGGCCGCTCCCGTGGCTTCGGTTTTGTCGAGATGGGTTCGGCCGAGGCGGCCGAGAAGGCGATCTCGGCGCTCAACGGCAAGGATCTTGGCGGGCGTCAGCTCACCGTGAACCTCGCCAAAGAGCGATCGCGTTGATCAAAGCTGTCCCCAAGCCAAGGCGCGACGGGGCCAAGCACAAGGCGGATCGGTGCACCGATTGCGGTCATCCCTACAAGGAGCACCGCCAATCGGCCTGCACCGTCCCGCATTGTCCCTGTCAGTTGTCTTCCGCTCAGGCCGCACGCACGACCTGAAACCCGTGGAGGGGCGTCACCCGAAATGTGACGCCCTGCATTGGAATGCGGGTCATGCGATACCCGTTGCTCCGCAAACGATTGCTGTCCTAGACTCGCCGGCGTGGATCACCCATGACCACGCCCGTCACCACTGACGTCATAGGAGACGACCTCACCTTTTCCCGCGAGATCGACGGGATGAGGATCGATTATCAGGTCCCGGTCGAGATGCCGGATGGCGCCGTGCTTCGCGCAGACGTCTTTCGGCCGATCCGGGAGGGCACCTACCCGGTCATCCTCACCCATGGCGTCTACGCCAAAGGTCTCCCCTTCAACGGGCCCATCTACAAGATGCAATGGGACAAGCTCGTGGCCAAGGACCCGAGCGTTCTCGAGGGCTCGACCAACAAGCACCAGGCATGGGAGGTCACCGACCCCGAGCGGTGGGTCCCTCACGGCTACGCCCTGGCCCGGGTCGACTCCAGGGGCGCCGGGTGGTCGCCTGGTGTGCTCTGGCCACGCAACCCGCTCGAGTTCGACGACATCGGGAGTTCGGTGGAATGGGCCGGGACCCAGTCCTGGAGCACCGGACAGGTCGGGATCCTCGGCATCTCCTATTACGCGGTGATGGGCTGGGCCGCCGCCGAGCGCCAGCCCGAGCATCTGGCAGCCCTCATTGCTTGGGAGGGCTTCACCGATTCCTATCGCGACGCCTACTACCACGGTGGCATTCTCAGCGAGTTCACCAGGCGATGGCAGGGGCGACAGATCAACCCGATCCAGTACGGCCAGGGGAAGCGCGCCCCGGTGAATCCGAACACCGGACAGTCGGTGGCCGGCCCCGTCACCCTCCCTGAAGACGAGCTAGCGGCAAACCGCCAGGAGTCGTTCCCCGAGATCAAGAGCCACCCCCTCTTCGACGACTGGCACCGTGACCGCGCCGTGGACCTGTCGAGGGTCTCGGTGCCCTTCCTCTCTGCGGCGAATTGGGGTGGCCAGGGGATCCATCCCCGAGGCAACTTCAACGGATTCGTGGAAGCCGCCTCCCCGGACAAGTGGCTGGAGGCACACGGCGACACCCACTGGACCCACTTCTACTCGTCGTATGGGCGTGAATTGCAGAAGCGATTCTTCGACCACTTTCTCAAGGGAGAGGACAACGGCTTCGACCGGACCCCTCGGGTCCAGCTCAACATCAGGCACCCCGGGGAGAGATTCGTGTGGCGGGGAGAGGACGAGTGGCCTCTGGCCCGGACCCGCTGGACCGAGTATCACCTGCATCCCGACCTCATTCTGAGCCCCTATGCCCCCGCCGCCGATGGCGCGCTCGACTACGAAGCCCTTGGCGATGGGCTCGCCTTCATCACGGCGCCGTTCGTCGAGGAGACCGAGATCACCGGTCCGTTGGCAGCCAAGCTCTTCGTGTCCTCGAGCACGTCCGACGCCGACCTCTTCCTCATCGTTCAACTCTTCGATGCCGACGAGAACGAGGTCACGTTCGAGGGATCGACCGACCCCAACACGCCGATCGCAAATGGTTGGCTCCGGGCCAGCCACCGCGCTCTCGACGCGGATCGGTCCAGACCCTGGCAACCGTTCCATCCCCACGAACGGGTCGAACCTCTGGAATCGGGGGAGGTCTACGAGCTCGACATCGAGATCGTTCCCACCTGCATCGTCGTCCCCGCGGGATACAGGCTCGGGCTCTGGGTGCGGGGGAAGGACTATGAGTATCGGGGCCCGCTCGATGAGTACGGTCAGAGCTTCTATTACGCAACCCGGGGGACGGGTGGGATGACCCATGCCGATCCCGCCGATCGCCCCCCGGACGTCTTCGGGGGCACGGTGACGGTCCACACCGGGCCCGACCACCCATCGCATCTGCTGGTGCCGATCATCCCCAAGAGAGACGAATGAGGAGGCGGATCAGATCATGACGACCACGGTCGATTTTGTCGTTGCCGGGGGAGGGCACAACAGCCTGATCACCGCCGCCTATCTGGCCCGGGCCGGCCAGGAGGTGGTCGTACTCGATGTTCGCTCCGAGGCGGGAGGCGGAGCGGCGACCGAAGAGATCCTGACACCCGGTTTCCTCTTCGACACGTGCTCCACCGGGCAGACCTTGATCAGGGTCAACCCGGTGCTGTCGAAGGACGAGCTCGGTCTCGTGTCGGAATTCGGCCTCACCTACATCGAGCCCGATCCGGTGGCCCATGTCGTCTTCCCCGATGGCGAGACCTTCACGATGTGGCTCGACGCCGAGCGCACCATCGAGGAGATCAGTCGATTCTCCGCCGCCGACGCCACCTCCTACCGGCGGATGCTCGATGAGTTCGACGAGGTGAAGGGGGTATACAGCTCCTACCGGTTCACCCCCATCGGCTACGGGCCATCGATCGACGAAGCCCTGGCCGCCCACCCAGCCGGAGCTGTGTGGCGACGTCGCAACGTGATGTCGGCGTGGGAGGTGATCCGGCGCGAGTTCGAGAGCCGGCACATTCAGGCCTTCATGTCGTGGATGGCTTTTATGACCTCACAGCCGATCGACTCGCCGGGATCGGGTTATCTCGCCTACTCACTGGTGGGGGGTCGTCAGCGAAGCAGCTGGTCGGTCCCGCTCGGCGGTTCGGCCAGCTTGCCCCGGGCCCTGGTCGCCGCCCTCGAGGCTTATGGCGGCTCGGTTGTCACCGACACCCTCGTCACCTCCCTAATCACGGAGGAGGGGCGATGTGTCGGAGTCGAGACGGAGGATGGCAGCCAATACCTGGCAAGGGTCGGAGTCGTGTCCTCGATCCACATCAAGGACCTGGTCGGCATGGCTCCGGCAGAGATGTGGGGTCAGGATTTCCTGTACGGCGTGGACACCTATGACGAAGGACTGTCCTCGTTCGCGTCCTACTACGCCGCCACCGAAGGCCCCCAGTTTCGCTCGTCCGGATCTGAGCCCGTGGCCGCGGTCTCGGCCGGCACTGCCCCTTGGCCGGAGGATGTGATCGAGTTCGGCCGAGGGTTGCGTGAGCGCCGGCTTCACCGACCCGGAACCTTCCTGCTTTTCGCCACTCCCACCCTCGTCGACGAGACGCGGGCCCCCGCCGGCGGGCACACCATCAAGATCCTCAGCTTGGCCCCTTATGACTGTCCCGACGACCTGGGCGAGTGGGACACGGGCAAGGACGTCCTGGCTGCCGAGCACTTCGAGACCTTGCGGGATTGCGCCCCCAACCTGACCGACGAGAAGATCCTGGCCTGGAAGGCGAAGAGCCCGGTGGACATCGAGGCAACCAACCCGCACATGTGGCGGGGCACCATCCACGGCGGTGACCGCGGTCTGGCCTACGGCGGCCCGCAGCGACCGGTGCCGGGATGGGCGTCGCACCGCATGCCCATCCCCGGCCTCTATCAGACCGGCGCCACCACCCACCCGGGTGGCTCGATCACGGGCGGACCGGGACGCAACGCGGCAATCGTCATCCTCGACGACCTGGGGATGAGTCTGGACAGCATGGTGGCCAAAGGAGGAAAGCTATGACCACGCAGATCGAACTTGGCTTCGCACCGAACGAGGATCCGTTCGTGGTGGCCCATGGCGGGTTCTACCGGCGCTGGCTCTCGATGCTGGACGACATCGACGAGCTCAAGGAGACGGTGGCCAGGCTGGAGGGGTCCACCGAGGACAAATGGGTGCCGGTGTGGGAGGAGGTGGCGCGTCGCTACGAGGACGCAGGCGATCGGCGGGAGGAAGCCGGCGACTTCGAAGCGGCGAGGAATGCCTACCTCCAGGCCAAGACCTATTACGCCATCGGCCGGTTCCCCGGTGAGATCAGCGATTTGAAGCGGCGGATCAGCGAGGACTGCGCCCGGGCATATCTGAAGGCCTGTGCCCATCTCGACCCGCCGATGGAGGTGGTCGACTTCGAGCATCAGGGGATGACGGTGCGTGCCCATTTCCGCGCCCCGGTGGCTGACGTCCAGGTCCCGGCCGTTCTCATCATGTGCGGCGCCGATGTGTTCAAGGAGGACCGGGGATGGGCCCAGGACCTGTGCATGCAGAATGGCATGGCGTCACTGGTGATGGACGGGCCAGACACCGGGGAGAACCCGTTCCCCTGGGCTCCGGAGTCTGTCTCGGCCTGGGAGGCGGCGGTCGACTATCTGGCCTCCCGGCCTGAAGTCGATGGCGGGCGTGTCGGCGCCTTCGGCATCAGCAGGGGTGGGTACTCGGTGATGCAACTCGCCGGCACCGCACCGGGCAAGCTCGGAGCGGTGGTGGCCAATGCCGGCCACCCGTTCGGCTACGTCATGCCCGACGACGAGCTCGAGGAGTTCGTGCGGGTGCGCAACGAGCGCGCCACGTGGCGATTCGGCGCCCCGGACGATCCCCCTTCGTTCCCGCCCACGACGACGGAGAAGGAACGGTCGGACTTCAAGCGCTGGGCGCTCTCGGAGCAGGGGATCCTCGAGAACATCACCATGCCTGTCCTCATGATCAACGGGAAGCTCGACCATCTGGCCCCGATCGGGAACATCTACTTCATGCTGGAAACCGGGCCCGCGACCGGCAAGGAGGCGCGGATATACGCCGACGCCGGGCATTGCGCCTTCAAGTACCAGTCGCACTGGGCCCCGGCCACCTTCGAATGGCTGGCAGAGAAGCTGGGACGGGTCTAGCCGATCCGTCTCAAACCACGGGGCACGTCGTGGAGTGGTCGGTTCCCGTCAGCGGACACGACCACCAGGTGCCCGGTTTGGACGCCGGCCTTCTCGTCGGTGGTGATCACATTGGGCTGGATCACCAAGGCCATCCCTTCTTTCAGCACCATGTCCGGCGTGGGGAGGTTGGGGCGGCTCTTGCTTCCCAGAACCGGGGGCAGATAGCCGCCGCCATAGCCGTGGACCAGGTCGTCGTAGATGGTGAAGCCCTTCTCCTCGATCACCGAAGACGCCTCGACCAGCTCGCGGACGTGGGCGCCGGGCCGTGTCACGGCCGCGATGGCATCGAAGGCGGCGTCGGCGGCCAGATGGAGGTCGGTGTAGAGCGGGGTCGGGTCGGCCTCGATGGTGAAACTCCTCAGGACCTGGCCGGCGTATCCCCAGAAAGCGGCGCTGATCTCACAGAAAAGGATGTCACCCGCCTGCAGTTGACGCGTCGATTGGAATTGGGATGGCACGCATACGTCCGGATCGGCCATGGAGGTGGCGGCGAAGTAATGAATGTGGTTGGTCCCGCCCTCGGCGAGGTAGGCCGACTCGATGATGGCGGCGAGTCTGCGCTCATTCATGCCTACCCGGGCTTGGGCGGCGACCGCTTCGACCGCCTGGTCGGAAAGTCTCGCCGCGACTTCGAGACGCTCGATCTCCTCGGGTGACTTGATCAAACGCAGACGCTGGTACTCGCGGTCGAGGCTGACCAGGTCGCCGACCGACCCGGCGAGGTCCTGGTGATCTCGATGACCGATCGGTCCGACTACCCCTACCCGCTGCCCATCTGCCATACGTGAGCGGAGGATCTCTCCCAGCCGTGCAATCGTGGAAGGGCCGCCCCATTCCACATCGGAGTCGGTCGCTATCCGTTGGGCGTTCGGGAGATGGTTGTAGTGCTGGACCAGCAGGTGGAGCGATTCACCGGGGGTGAATACCAGCGCCGCCTCCCGGGTGACGGGCCATTCCGAGAGCCACTGCACCGCCGAACCAGTCCGCTCCGATCCATAGGCGACCAGATGCGCCACCCCGGCTGCCTCCATGACGTCGTGCATGGCCTGGCGTCTTCGTTGTATCTCTCCCACAGAGAAGCGCGGGAAGGGATCTGTGTCGTCAGGGCCGGCTGGCACCCCTTTCATTGGGTCATCGGTTCCAAAGTCGGTATGTCGCCGGGGCGAAGGCCGAGATCGGCCGGATCGTCGTGGCCATGGCAGGCAACACCGTGGTCGACGTCGTGGCGAAGGAAACGGGGATCGACAGTGCGGCAGATATCCAGCGAATACGGGCACCGACTGTGGAATCTGCAGGACGGTGGCGGGTCGATCAGCTCTGGGACATTGCCCTCGATGGCGGCGAGCTGGCCGCGCTGGCTCCTCGACGACGGAATTGCTGACATCAGACTCCGGGTGTACGGGTGGAGGGGCAGTCGGAACAGGTCGTCGGTCCGACCGATCTCGGCGATTCTGCCGGCGTACATCACCGCGACCCGATCGCTGATCTCGCGCACCAGCGAGAGGTCATGGCTGATGTAGAGCACGGATGTGCCATGCCGCTGTTGCAACTCGGCGATCAGATTCAAGATTCGCGCCTGGATGGTCACATCTAGAGCGGTCGTGGGCTCGTCGGCAATGAGCAGGTCCGGGTTGCAGGCGAGCGCTTGGGCGATGAGGACCCTCTGCTTCATCCCGCCTGAAAGCTCATGGGGGTAGCTGGCCATGATCCGGCGCGGATTTGGGATCTGAGTCTCGGCCAGTGCCTCGGCTGCCAGGTCGACGACCTCCGCCCTCAGCTTCGAGGCCTTCGACCGCAGCGGGGGGAGCTTCAGCAGGATTCTCTCGAACAGGCCCGATTCCTGCTTGGCCGCGCGGCGGACGATCGCCGGCACGTTGGGTCCGAGCGGTTCGAGGAGGTCGCTGCTTCGGTGCTGGAAGAACACCTCGGCAAGCTGGTCCCCGATTGAGAGGGCGGGGTTCAAGGCTTTGCTCGGATCCTGGAAGATCATGGCGATGCGATTGCCACGGATCTCGAGCATCTCGTCATCGGCGATGGTGAGCAGGTTCACCGGCCCTCCGCCCGCTGCCTGCGCCTCGCTCGACCAGAAGTCGATCCTCCCGCCGGCATAGACACCGGGCGGACTCGCCACCAGACGCAAGAACGAGCGCGCCGTCACGCTCTTCCCGCACCCGGTCTCTCCGACGAGACCGAGGGTCTCCCCGTCCCGGATGTCGAAGGAGATGCCGTCGACGGCATGAACCCATCCGGCTTTGGTCTCGAAGTGGATGCTGAGGTCCTGCACCGACGCCACCAGCCCTCCGGTTGCCCTGTCAGCGGCAATGCCGGCCGGTGCCGTCGAGGTCACCTGGATTAGGTCCTGCTTCATTTGGATGATCGATCATCGGGCAGGCAGCCAGTCGACGAATTTGCCCCAATCGATTGTCGCGGCGGACGGTAGCCAATACGATCGCCACCCGGCAACAGGTTCTCAGGAGGTCGACATTGGGCCGTTACGCCATCAAGACACCGACTCATCACACCACGTGGGACCAGATGCTCGAGGTGTGGACAGCAGCCGACGCCACCGAGGTGTTCGAGTCCGCCTGGAACTTCGATCACTTCTATCCGCTGCGGGGCGACACGAACGGCCCCTGTCTGGAGGCATGGGTGACGCTCTCCGCCCTCGCTCAGGCGACCCACCGAATCCGGGTGGGGACCATGGTGTGCGGGATGCACTTTCGGCATCCGGCGGTGACGGCCTCGATGGCCTCGTCGCTCGACATCGTCTCCAAGGGACGTCTCGAACTCGGCCTGGGAGCGGGCTGGTATCCGCTCGAAGCCGATGCCTACGGGATGGACCTGGGGACGGTCGACGAGCGTATGACCCGGTTCGAGGAAGGAACCGAGGTCATCCATAGCCTTCTGACCGAGGAGACAACCGACTTCGAGGGCAGGTTCTACTCGTTACACGGTGCTCGAAACGAGCCAAAGCCGGTTCAGAAGCCGAGGCCACCAATCGTGATCGGTGGCCGTGGTGAGAAACGGACACTCCGGCTGGTGGCCCGATTCGCCGCGATGTGGGACGCACTGTTCGTCGAGGAAGAGCTCGACGAGTGGCGGCGGCTCAGAGAAGTCCTCTGGGGGCACTGCGCCGACGTGGGGCGGGACCCAGCGGAGATCACCCTTTCTTCTCACCTGCAAGTCGACCCGGAGCCCGATCCGGCCAGCGTCGCCGCACGCGCCGAGAAATTGTTCGATGCCGGTCTCGACCTCGTGATCGTCGGTCTCACCGCCCAGCACGACGCCTCGACAGTGGAGAAGCTGGCTGCCGCCTTCGCCGGCTAATAACCATTCTGGCGCGCCGATCCCGGCCTATAGACCGGGATCGGCGCGCCAAAACGACTTCCTAACGCCCTTCGCCCGGGGTGAGCAGGCCCTTCTCGAAGGCGGCGCCGACGGCGGCGGCACGATCGTTGACGCCGAGCTTGGCGTAGATGTGGAGGAGGTGGGTCTTCACAGTCGCCTCGCTCACGAACAGTCGCTCGGCGACATCCCGGTTCGTCGCCCCCGATGCGACGAGCTGGAGCACCTCGAGCTCGCGCTGGCTGACGGTCTCCTTCACGGGCTGGCGGACCTGATCGAGAAGGCGGGCGGCGACGCTTGGGGAGAGGACGGCTTCGCCTGCGGCGGCGGAACGCACCGCTCGCAGCAGCTCGTCCCGGGGGGCGTCCTTGAGGAGATACCCGGTCGCCCCGGCCTCGATGGCGGGCAGAACGTCGCTGTCGGTGTCGAACGTGGTCAACACGAGGACGCGAGCAGGGATCCCGAGCTCGGTCATCTCCCGGATCGCTGAGACACCATCCATCTCCGGCATGCGGAGGTCCATCAGCACGACATCGGGGTCATGGGCACGGGCCTTGGAAATGGCGTCCGCCCCATTTGTCGCCTCGGCCACCACTTCGAAGCCTTCCTCACCTTCGAACATGCCCCGCAGCCCGTCCCGGACCACCGGGTGGTCGTCGACGATGAGAAGGCGGACCTGCCGGTCCCGGTCAGCCATCGGATGAGTCGATGGGGATGGCGGGAAGGGTGGCACAGACCGCGGTCCCCCCACCGGGTTCGGACTCGATCTCCAGAGTGCCGGCCAACCGTTCCACTCTCTGCCGCATGGCGGTGAGGCCGAACCCGGCGTCGGCCGTGTCACCGTTTGACCCGCTTCCGGGCACGAATCCGGTCCCGTTGTCCCTGACGTCGATGGTCACGACGTCGCCCATGTAGGAGAGGGTCACTCCGACTCGTGAGGCCCGGGCGTGCTTTGCGACGTTGGCCAGCGCCTCCTGGGCCACCCGCAGCATGGTCACTTCCACCTCGGGGTGGAGACCTTGCGTCTCGCCGGTGGTGATCACCTCGGCCGGTACCCGGTTCAGCGACGACCAACGAGCGGCCTCGTCCTCCAGCGCATCCGGAAGGTGCCTTCCCTCCAGCGGAGCGGGGAGGATGGCTCGCATCGACCGACGGGCCTCGGCCAGACTCTCCCGGGCCAGGCTGGTGGCGTTGTCCAACCTTCTCTGCAGCTCGGCCGGGTCGCTCTTGACCTGATTCGCCGCCTCCAGCTGGGTGATGACGCCGGTCAGTCCTTGGGCGATGGTGTCATGGATCTCCCCGGCGATCCGCTGTCTCTCGTCGGTGATGCCCGCCTCCCTGGCCTGGGCCACCAACTGGGCGTGGAGACCGGCGTTCTCCTCCAGGGCCGCTTCCAGCTCGAGCAACGAGCGGCGTCGCTCCTCGCTGAGATTGGAGATCTTCTCCCCACCGATGATGCCGAACCCGACTGCTGTGGTCTGGATGACGACGATGATCCCATAGGTCCACCACTGGTCTGAGTTGGGGTTGTTGGCGATGATTTGAGAGTTGATGAGCAGAGAGGTGAGGCCCACTCCGACGAATGCAACTGCCGGCGGCTCGAGGACGAAGGCGTGGATGAAGCCGGTGATGACGAAGACGAAGTAGATCGGATGGAAAAGCATCAACACCGCGAAGAAGACGAGCAACCCGACGAAGTAGACCCGCAGCCAGACCCGATCGCCCCGCCGGTCCCGACGCAGGGTGAACATGAACAGGCACCACAGCGCGGCGGCCAGGGCGAGACCGGCCGAGGCGAGCCGCTCGGGCCAGGTGGAGAGATCGAGAACGCTGAGGATGAGACTGACGCCGAGGGTGACGTAGGGCGTCCACTCGACCACCTTGTCGAAGCCGCCTTCCCACCAGGTCAGCTCGGTCTCCAGCAGTTCGGAGCGGGATTTGTCGCTCATTCCCAGCGGAAGGTCAAGGCCGCCAGCACGCTGGCCCCGATCGCAAAGGCTGCCATGACCAGGAGACTAGAAGTCGAGGGGGCCAGACCGGACCAGGTGTCCTGCAGAG
Source organism: uncultured Acidobacteriota bacterium (assembly GCA_963725075.1). GTDB lineage: Bacteria > Actinomycetota > Acidimicrobiia > Spongiisociales > ZC4RG35 > JARDZU01. The sequence continues at coordinate 59,864 of CAVRXA010000005.1, read as the reverse complement.
CCTGAACGCCGGCGCCGGTCGGGGTCATGTCGCTCACCGCCAGTAGCCCGTCCGACATCGCCTCCCGGGGGAAGTAGACCCCGGCGAAGAACAGCATCGGGAAATAGACCGCCATCCCGATGCCTTGGCCCGAGGCGATGGTGGGAGCGACCGCCCCGATGAGCAGTCCGAGGGCCAGCATCGAGACCGCCGCCAGGGTGTAGACCAGGATGAACCCGCCCAGGTTCTGTGGAATCGGGATGTCGAACACGACCGCTCCCACGCCAATCGCCAGTGCTGCGGCAAGCACCGCCATCACCATCTGGATGATGAGCTGTGCCGTCACGAGACGCCATGGGCTCACCGGCGTGGTCTGCAGCCTGCGAAGGACACCGCGCTCCCGATACGTGGCGAGAATCGCAGGCAGGGTGGCGAAGGCCAGGGTGGCCAGAGCCAGACCGAGGATGATGGGGGCATAGAGATCGATCATTCGGTACCCGCCCAGGTCCGGGCTCGGGGTGTCGAACCCAGGGAAGAACAGGCCCAGCGCGATCAAGAGGACCGCGGGGAAGATCAGTCCCCAGAACATGGCGAGTGGCTCCCGGGCGAAGAGCTTTCCTTCGACAAAGGTCAGTTTGGTGAGTGCGGACATGGTTTCTCTCCTCAGATCTCGGAGTCTTCGGTGTTCTGCAAGGACTTCCCGGTGAGCGCGACGAATGCATCGTCGAGCGTCACTTGCTCGACCCGGAGCTCGTAGGCGATGATCTGCTTGCGAGCCAGATAGGCGGTCACCGAGTGCAGCACATTCCCGACGCCGGTCACCACCACGTGGTCACCGACTCTGTCGACGCCGGTCACGTCTGGCAAGGCGGCGAGTTCCGATTCGTCGACCGGTGGCTCAGGACGGAAGCGGATCCGCTGCTCGTCGTCAGCTCTGGACACCAGGCCGGCCGGCGTGTCTAGAGCGATCAGCTTTCCCGAGTCGATCAGGGCGACCCGGTCGGCGAGGCGCTCGGCCTCCTCCATGAAGTGAGTGACGAGGACGATGGTGACGCCGCGGTCACGCAGCTGCTCCACGAGGGCCCAGGTGTCACGTCGAGCCTGAGGGTCGAGACCCGTCGTCAGCTCGTCGAGGATGGCGATCTCGGGGTTTCCGACCAGAGCCAGGGCGACCGAGAGCCGCTGCTTCTGCCCTCCGGACAGCTTGGCGAACTTCGTGTCCCGCTTCTCGGTGAGACCGAGTTGGTCGAGGAGATCGGGCCAGTGGGCGGGGCTCCGATAGAAACTGCTGTAGAGATCGAGCGCCTCCCATACCTTGATGCGGTCGGGAAGACTGCTCTCCTGGAGCTGCACCCCAAGACGCTCTCGCATCTCGGCGGCGTCGTGCTGTGGGTCGAGGCCGAGGACGCTGATCCGGCCCCCGTCGGGCTGTCGGAGACCGGCGATCGACTCCACAGTCGTCGTCTTTCCTGCCCCATTGGGCCCGAGGATGGCGAAGATCTCGCCCTTCTCGACGGTGAAGCTGACGCCGTCGACCACGGGGACGTCGTCGTATCGCTTGACCAGGTTGTCGACTTCGATGACGGGCATGTCGGTTCCTTCGTCCGTGACTGCTGACATCCCCAGTGTGCCGGACCCAGTCGCTGCCTACATCGTCCGACCGGTCACTATCAGGTCGGATCGCGGATGAGCGTCGCTATCAGCCGATCGGTGGACCCGTCTCCACCCTGAGGTCATCGGGGGATTTCGGGGGAACTCCCCGATGGTGGGAGGGGCGGGCAGGCGTCATGCTCGGAAGGTGGATCTGGTCGACCCCACCCTCAGCGACGTCGCCTCCGATCGCCCCACTGCGCCTCGCCGCCGTCGCCGGTTTCTCTGGGTGGCGGTGGGCATGGCCGTGGCAGCGGGGATGCTCTTGGTCGGCGATGACATCGGTGGTTGGTGGGCCGGCCTCTCCCAGACACTGGCGACCCCTGAAGCCTTCAGGGCATGGGTAGAGGGCCTCGGCGCCTGGGGCCCGATCGGATATTTTCTCGCCCAGGCGGCGCAGGTGGTGGTGGTCCCGATGCCGGGGACACTCTTCCCGCCGGTCGGTGCCCTCGCCTTCGGCCCGTGGCCCGCGCTGGCCCTGAGCCTGGCCGGGATGGCTCTCGGGTCGGCGGTGGTGTTCCTGGTAGCGCGCCGATGGGGAAGGCCGCTGACAGTCAGGTTGGTCGGACCAGACCGGATTCAGCGTTATGAGAGCTTGATGACGGCACGGGGCGGTCTCCTGATCTGGCTCGTGTTTCTCCTTCCGTTCCTCCCCGATGACGCGGTCTGCGCTCTCGCCGGGCTGTCCGGTATCGGGTTCGGCCGCTTCATGGTGATTGCGACATTGGGGCGGATTCCTGCCGTGGCCGCCGGGGTGTTCACCATGGCCGGGCTGGAAGGCGCTCCGGCTTGGGTGTGGGCGATGGCTGCTTTCGGCTCTGTCGTGATCCTGTGGGCCGGTGTGCGCTACGGCCCCGCCATCGAGCGACGCCTCGTCGGCCTCAGCCGGGGTCCCCGAAAGGACCCCTGAGGGAGGGGGCGCGTGCCAACACCATCGAGTGTTCGTCCCGATCCAGAGTCAGGACACCGGCGTTTATAGCGCTCTGGTGCTCGCCCTCCAGGTGTGAGTTGAAACGACTCTCCAGGTCCATCAACTCGGGCGGCCCCGCCATCCGCGTCGAGGCGACGGTTCCTATGTGGACTATGTCCCCCTCGATGGTGAACTGGCCAGTGAATCGATTGACACCCACCCGTCCGGCCACCCGGTCTCCTTCGAATCGAACCTCCCGTGGGGCTTCCGGATCGATCGGCTCGCCATCGATCTCGACAACGAGCCAATCGCCTTCGAGAAGGTCGTCGATCATCGACTTCTAGCCTACGGAACGGCTGTATCGATAGTCTCGGCCCTCGATGGCCATCATCTCACGTGGCTTCAAAGGGAGACGGCCCGAGGTCGACCCGAGCCGCCTTCCCCCCGGCCAATATGTCGCCCACGACTTCCCCGTGCTTTCCGCCGGCCCCACACCCCGGATCCCGCTTGACAAATGGACGTTCGAGATCACCGGTGTCGTCGATGAGCCGCGATCCTGGACATGGGACGAGTTCAACGCCCTTCCGTCGGAGACCGTCACCCTCGACATCCACTGCGTGACCAAGTGGTCGAAGCTGGACACCATCTGGACGGGCGTTTCGGTCGACACTCTGCTCGAGGGCGTGAATACAGAGGCGACCCACATCATGGCCTCCAGCTACGGCGGCTACACGACGAACCTCCCGCTGGCCGACGTGATCGGAGGTCGGGCTTGGGTCGCGACCGGTTACGACCATCAGCCACTGCATCCCGAGCATGGCGGCCCGGCCCGGCTCCTCGTGCCTCACCTCTATTTCTGGAAGAGCGCCAAGTGGGTGCGGGGGATCGAGTTGCTGGCCGAGGACCGGCGAGGTTTCTGGGAGAGAAACGGATACCACGACTACGGGGACCCGTGGCGGGAACAGCGGTATTGGGGAGATTGAGCCAGGCTCCCACGACTTCGGTTCGGATGGACTGGCTGGCGGCCAGGGTCATCTCGAAACGCGACGAAACCCCGCGGGTGCGCAGCATCGTCTTCGAATGCCCGATGTGGGAAGGGCACATGGCCGGCCAGCACGTCGACATCAGGCTCACCGCCGAGGACGGCTATCAGGCGCAGCGGAGCTACTCGATCGCCTCGGCGCCGGGAGATGAGCACCTGATGCTGACCGTGGAGCGACTTCAGGACGGCGAGGTCTCTCCCTATCTCTTCGACGAGCTGGCACCGGGCGACGAGCTCGAGATGAGGGGCCCGATCGGCCGCTACTTCGTTTGGGAAGAGGGGATGACGGGTCCACTGCTGATGATCGCCGGCGGCTCCGGTGTCGTGCCGTTTCGGGCGATCCTGCGCCACCGGGCCATGGCCGATGGCGAGTCCCCTGCTCGGCTGCTCTATTCGGCGCGAACGATCGAGGATGTGATTTATCGCGAAGAGCTGATCGGGTTCGGAGATGCGGCGGGTGTCAACGTCGACCTGACGTTGACCCGTGCCCAACCCGAGGATTGGGCGGGATATGGCCGCCGCGTCGACGCTGCCATCCTTTCCGAGGTGGTCTGGCCGTCTTCCGCCGAACCATGGACGTATATCTGCGGGCCAACCGGCTTCGTCGAGACGGTCGCCAACTACCTCGTCGACCTCGGCCACGACCCGGAGTCGATCAGAACCGAGCGTTTCGGGCCCACGGGCTGATGCCACCCAAACCATGCGGGAATTAGGCGACGGACTTCGACCTTGAACCAAGCAGCGCATCGAGAAGAGTCACTGGACGAGGGAATCACCACCGCCAACCCGATGACCCATCGTCAGATCCTGCTGGTCCTCAGCGGGCTGATGCTGGGTCTCTTTCTCGCCGCCCTCGACCAGACGATTGTCGCCACGGCATTGCCCACCATCGCAGGAGAGCTGGGTGGCCTCGAGCACCTCTCCTGGGTGGTCACGGCCTATCTCCTCACCTCTACGGCCTCCGCGCCCCTGTACGGGAAGGTGTCGGACATGTACGGGAGGAAGATCGTCTTCCAGTTCGCCATCGTCAGCTTCTTGATCGGGTCGGTGCTAGCCGGGATGTCCCAATCGATGACCCAGCTCATCGCGTTTCGGGCCATCCAAGGGCTGGGGGCGGGTGGCTTGATCGTGATGACGTTCACGATCGTGGGGGACATCGTCTCGCCCCGAGAGAGGGGGCGGTATCAGGGGTACATCGGAGCAGTCTTCGCCTTGGCATCGATCGCCGGCCCGTTGCTGGGCGGTTTCTTCGTCGACAACTTCTCGTGGCGGTGGGTGTTCTACATCAACCTGCCCATCGGCCTCGCCGCTCTATTCGTCACCGCGACCGTTCTCAATCTTCCCTTCCGCCGGGTCGATCATCCGGTCGACTACCTGGGCGCCGGCCTTCTCGTCGGTGGAGTCACCTCACTTCTCCTGGTCATGGTTTGGGGAGGCTCGGAGTATCCCTGGGGCTCGCCGATGATCATCGGGCTGTCGGTCGTGGCGATGGTGCTGCTCGGCCTCTTCCTACTCCAGGAGCGGCGCGCCGCGGAGCCGATCCTCCCGCTCCGCCTGTTCCGTGACCGCACCTTTGCCATCACCTCGGCCGCCGGGTTCATCGTCGGCCTCGGCATGTTCGGCGGCATCATTTTCTTGCCCCTCTTCCTCCAGGTGGTGATGGGAGCAACGCCGACCAACTCCGGGTTGTTGCTTATTCCGTTGATGGGCGGTGTGGTGACTTCATCGATCGTCTCGGGCCGGCTGATCACCCGCACCGGTCGTTACAAGATCTACCCGATCGTCGGCACATCCCTCATGGCGATCGGTCTGTGGCTGTTCTCGACGATGAGCACTGAGACTCCCCTACTCACGGCATCGATCTTCATGCTGATCTTCGGCACGGGGATCGGCCTGGTCCTGCAAGTGCTGGTGATCGCTGTGCAGAATGCGGTGGACGCGCGCGATCTCGGGGTGGCGACCTCGTCGGCGACTTTCTTCCGTTCGTTGGGCGGATCCTTTGGAACCGCCCTGTTCGGGGCGGTGCTCACCAGCCAGCTCGCCCTTCGCCTGGCCAGTCTCCTCCCCGAGGGAGCGGAGATGGGGGAGCTGACCGGGAGCCCAGACCTGATCGCCCAGCTTCCGGCCGGGACCAGAGAGTCGGTGATGGATGCATTCTCCGGCGCCATAACCACGTCGTTCGCCATCGCCGTCCCGTTCGCGCTGGCCGCGCTCCTCCTGGTCATGTTCCTCCCCGAGCTGCCTCTGCGTGACACCGCCCACGTGGGCGCCGGCGAGCCCGACACGCCGGTCGCGCCCGGCGCCATCGGTCACTGAGGACTCTCGCGTCCTCCAGGTTCAGTCGTCGCGCCACTCGAATACCGCTTCGGGCGGAGCCACGTGCGCCGGGCCCTGGAGCAGATCGAGACCATTGACGTCTTCCACGAACTCCAGCCACCACCGGTCGTAGACCGAGCTTGGATCCCATTCACGAAGACGCATCCGGCTCAGGCCGGCCGGGGAGATGTCGTACACGCTCACCCCGAGGTCGGCCTCGCGGCCATGGTTGATCCAGTAGGCGTGACTCTTCACCTCGAATCGGCGGTTCAGGTCCTGGTATTCCCCGAGGTGACGCCTCAACTCGGTGGCGAGATCGCGGTATCGGCCCGTCCTGCCCGGTCGAAGGGGAACCGCGCTTGCGAACAGCATGTTCGTGTCCTTTCGTCGGAGGCGAATACTGCCATCCCCATCGTTTCGTGATTGATGCTGAATCCCCGAGGTCCGCCGTCCGATATACGGTAAATGCCCGTGCGAATCCTGTCTTTGGCGCGTCTGATCGCAGTAGTGGCCGCCGTCCTCATCGCGTCCTGCTCCACGGGATCCCCGGAGGGAACGGTGGGCAGCTCGAGCACGACCGGGGTGCCGGGTTCAACGTCGTCCTCAACGGTTCCCGCTTCGACAACGACGAGCACGACGACACTTCCTGAGACGACAACGACCCAGGTGTCCACGACGACGACCGTCGCCGCCGTCGCGACCACCACCACTGAAGCCATCCCTCCGCCGGTGGAGGACCCTCTCTATGCACCGCCGGCGGCCAGCCTCTCGGGTGATCCGTCAGCGGCGATGCCGCCCGGTGCCGAGGTCGTGACGGTGGTTTCGATAACGGACGGCGACACCCTCGATGTTCGGGCCGATGATGGGTCGTTCTTCGAGGTCAGGATCATCGGGACCAACTCAGCCGAGTCTGGAGAGTGCTTCGCCGACGAGGCAACGCGGGTCCTTGCCGCGCTGGCCCCGCCGGGGTCCAGGATCGGCATGACCAGCGATGTGTCCGACATCGACCAGTTCGATCGACTCTTGCGCTACTTGTGGGTCGGGGCCATGTCGATCAACGAGGAGACGGTTCGCCGCGGGGCTGCCCTCTCGAGGAGCTATCCCCCTGACACGGCGATGACCGACCGGTTCGACGATGCCCAGGCCGCAGCGAAGGAGGCGGGGCTTGGCCTGTGGTCGCCAACTGCCTGCGGGCCACGCGCCGAAGCCACCCTGGGCATCGTCGAGGTGATGTCCGATGCCCCCGGAAACGACAACGAGAACCTCAACGGGGAGTGGGTTGCGATCCGGAACGAAGGAGCGACCCCGGTCGACCTGACCGGTTGGGGCATCAAGGACGAGTCGGCCAGTCACCGGTACGAGTTTCCGGCGTCGTTCACCCTGTTACCCGGAGAGACGGTCACGGTGAAGACCGGCTGCGGCGCTGACTTCGACACCGATCTGTACTGGTGCAACCAGGGATCAGCGGTGTGGAACAACGGTGGCGACACCGCCTTCCTCCTCGATCCCAACGGCAACACCCACGTCGCCTATTCGTACTCGGGATAGCCAGTAGCCGGCCACCTCCCATGGACTCCGGCGAGGGTCGATTGGGACCAAACTGATCCGATGCACGGTCCCAACCCGCCTCGTTCACGGATCACCGCGGTCCTGTTCAGCGGAGTTGCCCTCGGCTCGGTTGCGTTCATTGCGGCGGTGACAATTTCCACGCTCGCCGTCGACGAGATCACTGGATCGGCCACGCTGGCCGGCGTGCCCGGTGCCACCGCCACACTCGGCACCGCGGTGGGGACGAGCTTGCTCAGCCGGAACGTCGCCCGCCGTGGCCGTCGCCCCGGATTGGCAGCCGGCTACGCGGTAGCGGTGGTGGGCAGCGTCCTGGGAATCGTCGGACTGACCGGCGACTCCCTTCCCCTGCTGCTGATCGGTATGGCGCTTCTCGGTCTGGGCAACGCATCGGGCCATCTCGCCCGCTACGCCGCAGCAGAGATGTATCCCGAAGATCGGCGAGGCAGGGCCCTGGGCACGGTGGTGTGGGCGGCGACGATCGGATCGGTCCTGGGCCCGGCCCTTCTCCAACCCTCCGGGGCGATCGCCATCGACCTGGGCCGGTCCGAGCTCGTGGGCGGCTTCCTGGTCAGCGTCGTCTTCATGGGGATCGCACTCATCCTCTATCTGGTTGCTCTCCGCCCCGATCCGGCCACTCTCGCCCTCGACCAACCCGAGGCAAGCGGAGCGCCTGTTGTGGCTCTGGGACCTTCGTTCCGTCTCCCACTGGTTCGCGTCGCCCTGATCGCCATGATCACCGGTCAGGTGGTGATGGTGATGATCATGACCTCGACCCCACTGCACATCCATCACCACGGCTCCGACCTGGGCATCGTCGGCCTGGTGATGAGTGCCCACACCCTTGGGATGTTCGCCCTGTCCCCGCTGACCGGCCGGTTCACCGATCGATGGGGCGGGTATCGAGTGATCCTGGGGGGGATGGCCCTGCTCGGGCTCTCGGCTCTGGGTGCGGCCTATGGCCCCAACGAGTCCACGGCTGTGTTGGTCGTGGTCCTGTTTGCACTGGGGTACGGCTGGAACCTGGCGTTCGTCGCCGGGAGCTCGATGCTGACCGTTGGGGTTGGAGTCGATGTCCGAAGCCGCCTCCAGGGGAGGGTGGACTCGATCACCTGGACCTCCGGAGCGTTGGCCAGCATTTCCTCGGGAGTGATCTACCAGGCCAGCGACTACCGGATGATCTCGCTCATCGGGTTGTTCTTGCTGGCGATCCCGGTCGTCGTCGTCCTCCGACACCGCAAGGTTCCCCTGGCCGTCGGAGCATGAGAAGTGCTCATGTCTCGGTTCGCAGCGGCCGTGGAGCATCGGCGCTGGGGTCGAACAGAACTTTGATTTGCGGCGCCTCCCCTTTCGCCATCGGGATCAGCCCCACTTCGACGACCTGATCGAGGGGGTAGACCGTTGGGGCGATCGCGGCCCATGCGCCCGGGTCGGCGGCGATCAGGTCCGCGGCCGCGGGGAAGTCTTCGGCGAAGACATGGGCCTGGGTGCCGATGATCTCCAGCTCGTCGAGGGCTGACCTCCCTGAAGTCGACGGCCACCGGCTCGGGTTGGTGACCGACCACCACGACACGGCCACCATCGGCCACGAGGCGAAGTGCACGGAGCAACGAGTCGGGACGACCGGTGCATTCGAAGACAACACTCGGCTTCTCCCCGCTCAGGTTCTCCTCGGGTTCCGAAGCCGAGATATCGCTGGTCGAGATCGCTCCGAGACGCGATGCGACGGCCAGTCTCTCCGGGTCGAGGTCGACTGCTGTCACCGTCGCGCCCGATGCTGCGGCTGCGTGGATGATGAAGCTGCCGATGCCACCGGCCCCCAGCACCGTCACCAGGTCGCCGTTTTCCACCCGACCGCGGCGAGTGGCGTGTATCCCGATCGACATGGGCTGGGTCAGGGCGGCGAGATCGGGGGTGAGTGCGGATCCCGACAGGGAGAAGGTGCACGAGGCAGGTATCACCGCGGTCTCTGCCAGACCTCCATTGGAGTGGAGCCCGACAGTCCAGTACGAGTGGCAGAGATTGGTTTGACCGCCGACACAGGACGGGCAGACACCGCAGGCCACGCCGGCGCCGACTCCCACCAGGTCGCCCTCGGTGAAGCCGATGACTCCTTCGCCCACTCCGGTGACCCATCCCGAGAACTCGTGACCGGGGATGGTGGGGCCGGAGTGCCCGCTGTGGGGATGGGCCGCATCGACAGGGAAGAAGCGAGGGCCGTGAACGAACTCGCCAACGTCGGTGCCACAGATGCCGACGGTGGCGACCCGCACCTGGATCTCGCCCGGTCCCGGGTCCGGGACCGGTAGCTCCTCGAGCCGGACATCCCCCGGTCCGTGATATCTGATTGCTCTCACACCACCCGCCTTTCGACGCGGGGATCGTGGTGCATACTGTGGCCTATGTCCACCTCACCTCCAGCCAGGGTCGGTTTCGTGGGTCTGGGTCGAATGGGCTCACGGATAGCAGCCAACTTCGCCAAGGCCGGGCATGAGGTCACCGTGTGGAATCGCACTGCCTCAGTGGCAGAGGAATGGGTGGGGGAACACGGCGGCGTAGTCGCCGGGAGCCTCCCCGAACTGGCAGGCAGTGAGTTCCTCATAACGATGCTCGCCGACGGCGATGCCCTCGAAGAGGTGTACGGGGAGCTCGCCGGCGGTCTCGGGCCAGAGATAGTTGCCATCGACATGGGCACCTCGGGTCCGGAGAGCTTCGAGAGGGCCCGGGCATTGGTCGAGGCGCCGGGGGGCGACCATGGTGGACGCCCCGGTCTCTGGAGCGACTGCGGCTGCGGAGGCGGCATCACTCCTGGTGATGGTGGGTGCGTCCGGACGACGTCTATCAAACGGGTCGAACCAGTTCTCCAGGCGGTGGGCAATCCGGTGCAGGTCGGGCCAACCGGCGCCGCCGCCGTCCTCAAGCTGGCGGTCAACTCGGTGCTCTACGGCATCAACCAGGCGGTGGCCGAGGCTGTGGCGTTGGCGGAGAAGTCGGGCGTTGCCCCGGAGACCACCTTGGACATCCTGGCGAAGGGAGCGGCGGGGGCCCCGATGATCGCCTATCGCCGGGAGCAGTACCTCCACCCCGACCAGGCCCCGATCACCTTCACCATCGACCTGGCCCGGAAGGACCTGACCCTCGCCCTGGAACAGGCCCGGCGAACCGGGGCCCCGACCGGTCAGTTGGAGCGGACCATGCAGCTGATGGAGGCCCTTGTCGAACAGGGTCACGGCTCCCAGGACATGGGTTACGTGGTCGAGGCCAGCCGGCGAGCCTGAGCTCAGGTCCTCTCTTCCAATAGCCGGACCACGTCGGGCTTGATCGTCTTTCCCATCGGGTTACGGGGTAGCGAATCAGTGAAATGGAACTCCTTGGGCACCTTGTGCGGGGCCAAATGCCCCTTGAGCCACTCCTTGAGCTCTTCGGGGTCTACAGGCCCCGACGCAACCAGAACGGCGACAACCCGCTGCCCCCATTCCAGGTCGTCGATCCCGACCACCGCCGCCTCGGTGATCGCCTCGTGACCGAGCAGGACATCTTCGATCTCCAGGGCCGACACCTTCTCCCCGCCGGTCTTGAGAATGTCGACCGAGGACCGGCCCAGGATCCGGTAGCGACCATCCTCGACGACCGCGGTGTCGCCGGTTCGGAACCAGCCGTCGGAGGTGAATGCCGAATCGGTGTCTTCGGGTCGGTCCCAATACTCGAGGAAGACGGTGGGGCCCCTCACCTGGATCTCGCCGGGCTCATCGCCGGAGACTTCGGACCCGTCGTCGCCGACGAGGCGCACCTCGACACCCGGAAGCAGTAAACCGACCGAGCCGGGGATCCGCTCCCCTCGGTAGGGGTTGGACAGACCCATCCCGATCTCGGTCATCCCGTACCGCTCGAGCAGGGTGTGACCGGACAGCTCACGCCAACGCTCCAGGACCGGGATGGGCAGGGCCGCCGAGCCGGAGACCATGAGCCGGAGTCCGCTCACACCCTCCCGGAAGGCGGAGTTCGCCTCATCGGACTCCTCGTCGAGATGGGCGATGAGCCGGTGATAGATGGTGGGGACGGCCATATACAGGGTGAGGTCACCGGCGGTCAGTCGGTCGACTACCTGGTCGGCGGCGAAGGAGGGGAGCATGTCGCAGCGGGCACCGCTCCACAGAGCGCAACCGATGACGTTGACGATGCCGTGGATGTGGTGCAGCGGGAGGGTGAGGAGGATGCGGTCGTTCAGTTCCCATTCCCAGGCCTCGACCAGAGATCGGATCTGGGCCTCGATATTGGCATGGGTGGTGACGACACCTTTCGGCCGACCCGTGGTCCCGCTGGTGAACAGGATCATGGCCCTTCGGTCCGGCTCGATTCGTGGCAGCGGCGCCGGCTCCCCGGCCGTCTCGTCGACGAGGAGAAACTCGATCCCTCTCGCCTCGGCGAGGGGACGGAGCAGATCGGCATATCCCGACGAGGCGATGGCGACGATCGGGAGTCGTCGTGTCGAGCACGTACTCCAACTCCGGTGCGGGGTGGGTGAGACAGAGCGGCACGGCGACCCCGCCGGCCCGCCAGATGGCCCACTGGACCCGCACGTAGTCGAAGGATGGCTCGACCATGAAGACGATCCGTGCCTCGTCCAGGTCCGTCCTGTCGTCGAGGAGACGGGCCGCGCCCCGTTCCGACGCCGCGAGCAAGTCGGAGTAGGTGTGCGTCCCGGCTTGATCGGAGATGGCAACCCTGTCGGCCCATTCCCTAGCCCGGTCGATCAGTGGGAGGGTCAAAGCTCCGTAGGTGCGAACAGATCGATGGCGTTGCCGTCGTGATCGTGAACCGTGGCATAACGCTGCCCCCACGGTGCGTCGAACGGAGGCAGATGACCGCGGCCGCCGGCTGCGACCAGGTCCGCGTAGAGCCGATCCACGTCGGCCGGGCCGTCGCAGAGGAAGGCGAGAGCCGTGCGCGGGCCACCTCCCGTCGGCCGCTGCCAGTCGGAGAACGACATGACGCTGGCCTCGCTGTCGAGCATGACCCGCAGACCGCCGGGTCCTGCCGCCTCGGCATGGACCTCGTCGCCCTCGAACTCGAGACCCACCAAGCGGTAGAAATCGATGGCGCGTGCCATGTCGGAGACGATGACGCCGATTGCATCGAGTCGTGGCATCGGCCGGAGTCTATGGCGGGATCAGGCAGCCGGGGACCACAGCGCGACCTCGCCCGGGGAGACGCGAACCGGGTCACCGCCCTCGACCTTCTGCACCCAGATCCCCGCGTCCTCGAGGCTGCTCCCTCCGGCGTAAGCGAAGGCGGAGCCGTCCGGCGCCCAGAGCGAGATGCTGAGGGCGAACTGGTCGAAGTAGGCGAGGTAGTCCCGGCCAAAGAGCCCGGTGGGACTGAAGGGGCGGTAGGACTTGGTCTCGTCACCATCCCAAATGTGCCATTGCAAACGCTCGAAGCCATCGGCGGCCCCGACCGTGCTGTAGAGGAGATCTCGGCCGTCCGGGCTCCAGAACCAGGCGATGTTGCGGGCCCGGCTCACTTCCTCGAGGTCGCCGTCCGAGGTCGAGACCACGACCAGTCGCTCCGCGTCGATGATCGGCAGGTCGGTCTCTTCGATCCGGGAGAGCGCCTGACTCTCGGGCGAGCCCCGCGACATCACGGCCACCTGGCTGCCCGTCCGGTCGGCGACGAAGGCCATCGGAGCGGCATAGCGCAGCAGCTCTCGCTCGATCTCGCCCTCGCGGTTTGCCAGGGCCAGGGCCTCACCGACGTCACGCCCGTTCCCTAGAAGCACAGACTCGGCCACGTGGGCCCCGAGCCTGAATTCCCCGGTGGCCGGGACTGTCTCCCGGCTCGAGCCGTCGATGGCCAGATATTCGAAGCGCCCCGAAACCCGGGCGAGCAGCTCCGTGCCGTCTGGGGCCCAATCGAAGTACACCGGTGCTCCCTGATCGATCACCTGGATTTCTCCATCAGGCCCGGCGATGGCGAGGAGGAGGTCTCCCATGTCCTGGCTCCCGGTCAACGCCAGATGCTCGCCGTCAGGGCCCCACGCGATGTACACCGCGAGAAGCGGCGAAGGCCATTCGATCACGTTGCCGCCGTCGCTGTCGGCCACCAGCAGATAGGTCTCCTGGTCTGCCCTCCGTTCGGTCCACGCCACCTTGGATCCGTCCGGTGACCAGGTCGGCTGGGTGCGCTCGATGTCCGGATCGGGCTCGGCCAGGGTCACCGGGTCGGATCCATCAGGCCGCATGGTGGTGATCTCGTTCTCGGTCCCGAGTATGAGGAGCCGGCCCGGGGATGCAATTTCGACAACCGAGACGTCCGTGGCGATGGTTCGGGCGTCGGGAAGGGTGTCTCGATCGGGTTCCGCCGTGGTCGTGCACGCGGCGAGAAGGAAGATCGGTGCAAGAAGGGCTCGGCCGAGCCGGATCGTCACCTAGTCGACTCTACGACTGGTTCTGGCCGGCTTTCCATGCCTCGACCTGGCGCACCACCGCGGCCGAGTCGAACCAGGTGTTCTCGTAGGCGATCAGCCCGTCGCGCAGTTCGAACAGGTGGAGGATCCTGAGCTCGACCGGGGCCCCGCCGCCGGCGATCCCGGCCCACTCGCCCTCGACATGACCGGTGACGTCGGACACGTCGACCACCCAGCTCCCGTCTTCAGAAGAAAAGCGACGGGTGGACACGAAATTCACATCGGGGATGGCGGCGATGATGTCCGAGTAGACGGCACCGACCGCCTCCTTCCCGTGGACCGGGCTCAAGGGGTGAGTGACGTCGTCCCACACGATGTCCTCGGTGTAGGTGGCCAGGGTGGCGGCGACGTCATGGGCGTTCTCGGCGGCGAAATGCTGATCGACTATGTCCATGCGCGTGAAGTTAATGCCCGGACCCGCCGAGATGACCCAGCTTGTCGGGGTTGACCACCGCTCGCACAGCCTGCACCTTGCCCATGGCGACATCGAGAGACACCACCGCCACGGTGACTCCGTCGCCACTGTTGACGAGTGCGCCTGGCTGGCCGTTGACATCGACCAGCGTCAATGTCCAGCCCTCACGATCGGCCCGTGGGCTGAAGGTGGAGAGGAAGCGGGCCGTCTCGGACATGCCGCGGAGGGGCTCCCTCCTCGCCGGCGCCTTGCCGCCGCCGTCGCCATAGAGGACAACGTCCTCGGCGAGCATGTCGGCGAGGCCCTCGGTGTCGCCTTGCTCGATGGCGGCGAAGAACCGCTCGGCGAGGGCCCACCGCTTCTCGACCGATGTCTCGAAACGAGGCTTGCCATCCTGGACCTTCTCCCTGGCCCGCACCGCAAGCTGACGACACGCGGCCTCGCTCTTGTCGATGAGCTCGGCCACCTCGTCGAAGCCGTAGCCGAAGACGTCACGGAGAAGTAGGACCGCCCGCTCCGGTGGCGTGAGCCGTTCGAGGAGCACGAGGAAGGCCATGGACAGGCTGTCGGAGAGCTCCGCCTGCAGTTCCGGGTCGGCGGACCGCTCGGTGACTACCGGCTCGGGTAGCCACTCCCCGACGTACTCCTCACGTCGTACCCGGGCGGAACGCAGATAGTCGATCGAGAGCCGGGTCACGACCGCACAGGAAAAGGCCCGCCGCGACTCGATCTGGGTGCCTTCTGTCTCTGCCGTATGCACCCGGACATATGTCTCCTGGACCAAGTCCTCTGCATCGCCGACGCTTCCGGTCATCCGGTAGGCGATGGAGAAGAGCAACGGGCGAAGCGAAACGTCGGTTTCGTCTGTCCTCGGGTTGGGAAGGTTTGGCATGTCCCTGGGACGAGTTTGTCCCTTTGATTGTGACAGTCGCTCGGTGTTGTCACAGAAACCGCCTCCATCTCGTCCTGGGCAGGAAGACGAAAGGAGACGACATGAGAGTCTTCGTAGCCGGCGCCACCGGGGCCATTGGGCAACGTCTGGTGCCGTTGTTGATCGATGCTGGTCACGAAGTGACTGGCACGACCAGGACCCCATCCAAGACCGACGGGCTACGTCTTGATGGCGCCACCCCGGTCGTGCTCGACGGCAGAGACGGTGAGGCAGTGCGACGGGCGGTCCTAGACGCTGAGCCGGAGGTCGTCGTCCATGAGATGACCGCGTTGTCTGGCGATCTCGACCTCCGACATTTTGCCGAGAGCTTCGCCGAGACCAACCGACTCCGCACCGAGACGACGGACCATCTGCTCGCGGCTGCGGTCGAGGTCGGAGCCAGGCGCTTCGTCGCCCAGAGCTTCGCGGGCTGGCCCAACGAGCAGAGTGGAGGACCGGTGAAGACCGAAGATGACCCACTCAACACCGACCCCCCGAAGCAGGTGCGCGAGACGCTCGGGGCCATCCTCCATCTGGAGGCCATCACGACCGGCACTCCCGGGATCGAGGGCCTGGCCTTGCGATACGGCGGCTTCTATGGCCCGGGCAACGCCCTCGGCAAGGGCGGGGTGATGCTGGACGCGGTCGCCAAGCGCCAGGTACCGATCGTGGGTGGCGGATCAGGCATTTGGTCGTTCCTGCACATCGATGACGCCGCTCGAGCGACCGCGCTCGCCGTCGACCGGGGCGCCCCCGGGATCTACAACATCGTCGACGACGAGCCGGCCCCGGTTTCGGTTTGGTTGCCGTATCTGGCCGACGTCCTTGGAGCCAGGCCCCCACGCCGGGTCCCGGTCTGGCTGGCCCGGCTCCTCGTGGGAGAGCCAATGGTGTCGATGATGACCAAGATCCGTGGCTCTTCGAACGCCAAGGCGAAGCGTGAGCTGGGCTGGAAGCTGGAGTACCCGAGCTGGCGGGTGGGATTCAGGGATGGGCTCTGAGCCGCGAGAATAGGGCTGGATGGATGACCGGAACCATTACCGCTTCGTCAATGTCTGGCGGCTGAAGTTCCGGCCCGAGGAGGTGTACCGGGCGCTCGAGGACATCGGCGGGTACCCCCGATGGTGGCCGGATGTGCGACGTGTCGATCGGATCGACGACAGCACAGTACGGATCGTGGCCCGGTCGGTGCTCCCCTACAGCCTCACGTTTCAGGCGACTGACTCCCGACAGGACGAACAGGCCGGAGTCCTCGAGATCGCCATGCGTGGTGACCTGGAAGGGTTCTCGCGCTGGACTATCGAACCCGAGCGCGCCGAGACTCTTGCGACGTTCGAGGAAGAAGTCATCGCACGGAAGGAAGTCACTGCGACGGCTGGCGGTGGTGGCCCGACCGTTCTTCAAGTGGAACCACGCCGTGATGATGCGCCACGGGCAACGAGGGCTTGGCGTCTACCTGGCCGGGTATCGAGCCGGCGCCGAGGACGGATAGCACCGGAATCACTGGCGCCGGTAGCCGAGTCGCGGTTCCCTATGGATTTGTTCGAGGTGCTCCTGGCCTGAGCGGCTGGCTCAGCCTTTCTTCTTTTTCCTCTTCTTGTTCTTCTTCTTGTCCGATTTCTTCTTGCTGGATTTCTTCTTCTTCGACTTCTTCTTGTCCAGCTCCTGCTTCTTCTTGTTCTTCTTGGTAGCAGGAGCGGGTTCGGTCACGACAGGTGACGCATCCGGAACCGACACGCGAACCGCGGCTTCGGCACTGATGAACCGTCCTGTCGCAGGGTCACGAAGTCTTGTCGAGGCCACCGCTTCACCCCTTCCTGGTGCGGCTACAAGCTACCCATCACTTCCCGACCGACGATTTCGTGGGCGTGCTCGGCCTCGTCTTTGATCGACTCACTGTCTTCGGCCGACAATTCGATCGATGACGCCGCGGTCAACGATTCGAGGGCAGCCGGCTCATCTCCAACCCTCGCATAGAGCTCGGCCAGGTATAGAAGTGCCCTGGCCCGTTCGATCGGGGGCGCCTCGGAGAATCGTTCCAGTCCATTCGCGAGCAACCTGATCGCTTCCTCGTCATCGCCCTTTGCGTCCCCGAGTCGCGCCGCGTTCTCGATCACCCGAGCCAGGCCGGTGGTGCTGTCTCGGGTCTCCTCTTCGTCACCGAGCTTCGATACCCGCAGCCAGTTCCCACCCGGATCGACGACGCTGAATCCCCGCACGGTCCCGTGTCTCTTTCTCGGCCTGAGGATGCGAGGGATGCCCGATGAGGGAAGCTTTCCGAACCGTTCTCGCAACCCGGAGGCGAAGTCTTCGTACAGGGTGTCTGGATCCGACACAGCGATGATGACGCTGCCATACGACGTTTCCGGATCGAAGTCGTCGAGCCCGAAGAGGTGTATCCGAATCTCGCCCAACTCGACCACGGCGTACGGATTGGGGCGCTGTTGGCGGTATGTCCGGATGAATCCGAGTGCCTCGTAAAACGAGATGGAATCGTCCAAATCGGCGCAAGGGAGGATCGGGATCGTGAGTGCGGGCACGGCCGTATCAGCCATGCCCGCACCGTAATGCGCGAGGCTTGGCGCTCAGCTACAGCCGGTGGTGTCCCCGCAGGTGAGGCAGACGTAGCAGGAGCCGTTGCGGATGGTCATGTGACCGCAGTTGGAGCACACCGGGGCGTCGCCCATGTTCTCCTTGAGGGCCGAATCCACCATCGCCGCCGAGCCGGCGAGGACGGTCTCTGTCGCGGCAGTGGAACCCCCTCCGGCCCTTTGGGCCACCTCCCCCGACGTCGCTTCGCTCCTGGGAGAGGAAACGGCTGGCCCGTCGAGGAAGGCGACGGCCGCCTTCACCGCTTCGACGTCATCCTCGGCGACGGCGTCGGTGAGGTCGAGCTGGATCCCTGCTTCCACTGCCATACCCGCCGGCGGCTCGGGAAGCTGCATGTCGCGGTCGGGCGGCACCTGGGCGAGCTCGTCCCGCTCCAGGTACTCGACACCGAGGGCCCGGAACACGTAGTCCACGATCGAGTTGGCCATCTTGATGTTGGGATGGCCCTCGACCATGCCCCTCGGCTCGAATGTCTGGAAGGTGAAGGTGTCGACGAACTCCTCGAGTGGCACTCCGTACTGGAGGCCCTTGGAGACGGCGATGGCGAAGCAGGACAGGATCCCCTTCAGCGTCGCCCCCTCCTTGGCCAGGTCGATGAAGATCTCGCCCAGCGTCCCGTCGTCGTATTCGCCGGTGCGGAGGAAGACCTTGTGCCCGCCGATCCTCGCCTCCTGGTTGTACCCGTTGCGACGGGACGGGAGCAGGAACCGGGGTGGCTTCATCCCCTGGTGATAGGCCTGGGTCGGTGAGATCCCGGCGGGGAGGTTGCCCCAGTGGATCGCCTTCTCGGTCTCGAGCGCAGCCGAAAGCGCCGGTGCCTCGTCCTCATTGTCTTCGCCCTCGTCGGAGGTCGAGTTGAGCGGCTGGGCCGCCTTGGACCCGTCCCGGTAGAGGGCCATCGCCTTGAGACCCCACTCCCAGGACATCCGGTACGACTCCTCGATGTCCTCGACCGTGATCTCGTGAGGCATGTTGATCGTCTTGCTGATCGCCCCCGAGATGAACGGCTGGGCCGCAGCCATCATCTTGATGTGGCCGTAGTGGTGGATGAACCGCTCGCCGTACTTGCCGTTCCTGTTGGCGGTGTCGAAGACGGCCAGATGCTCGTCGGCAATGTGTGGTGCGCCTTCGATGGTCTGACGCCCACAGATGTGGTCGTTCGCCTCGCTGATCTCCGCCGTGGTGAACCCGAGCGCCTTGAGCAGGTTGAACTCCCAGCCGGTGTACTCGTCGACCCCGAAGCCGAGACGCTGCAGGGTCTGCTCACCGAAGGTGAAGACGTTGAAGGCATGCTTCAACTCGAACACCGCAGGCAATGCCTCCGCCAGCTTGGCCAGGTCCTCGTCATCGAAGCCCTTGTCCATGAGCGTCTCACGGTTGATGTGGGGCGCTCCGTCGATCGAGCTGGTGCCGACGATGTACTCGACAACATCTTTGATCTGGTCTTCTTCGTAGCCCAGGTGTCGTAGCGACGGCGCCACCGACTGATTGGCGATCTTGAAGTAGCCGCCACCGGCCAGCTTCTTGAACTTGACCAGGGCGAAGTCGGGCTCGACCCCGGTGGTGTCACAGTCCATCAAGAGGCCGATGGTCCCGGTGGGAGCGATCACGCTGGATTGGGCGTTGCGATATCCGTGCTGCTCCCCGTGTTCCAGGGCCAGGTCCCACGAGGTTCGGGCCGCGGAGAGGAAGTCGGGCGGGCACAGGTCGGGGTCGATCGCCATCACCTTGTGACTGACCCCTTCGTAGTCGCTGTCGCCATAGGCGGCGCGGCGATGGTTCCGGATTACCCGCAGCATCGCTTCCCGGTTCTCGGTGTAGCGGGGGAAGGGCCCGACCACACCGGCGATCTCGGCCGAGGTGGCGTAGGAGTACCCGGTGAGGATGGCGGTCAGTGCCCCACTGATGGCTCGGCCCTCGTCGGAGTCGTAGGCGATGCCTTGACGCATCAGCAGCGATCCGAGGTTGGCGTAGCCGAGGCCGAGCGTCCGGTAGTCGTACGAGCCTTGTGCGATCTCTGGGGAGGGGAAATGGGCCATCGCCACCGAGATCTCCAAGACGATCGTCCACAGCCGGACGGCGTGTTGGTAGGCATCGAGGTCGAAGACACCGGTCTCGTCGTCGTGGAACCTGACCAGGTTGATCGACGCCAGGTTGCATGCTGTGTCGTCGAGGAACATGTACTCCGAGCACGGGTTGGAGGCCCGGATCCGGCCGCCGGCCGGTGAGGTGTGCCACTCGTTGACCGTGGTGTCGAATTGGAGACCGGGGTCGGCGCAGGCCCAGGCGGCCTCCGCGATCGTGTCCCATAGGTCGCGGGCCTTGACCGTCTTGCGGACCGATCCGTCGGTCCGGTTGACCAGATCCCAGTCACCATCGTCGACGACGGTCTGGATGAAATCGTTGGTGACCCGAACCGAGTTGTTCGAGTTCTGACCCGAGACCGTGGCGTAGGCGTCGCCGTTGAAATCGGCGGGCAGGCCACCGTGGTTGATCAGCACCCGGGCCTTGTCCTCTTCGACCTTCTTCCAGTCGATGAACCTCTCGATGTCGGGATGGTCGACATCGAGGATGACCATCTTGGCGGCACGTCTGGTCGTTCCCCCGGACTTGATCGCCCCGGCAGCCCGGTCGCCGATCTTGAGGAACGACATGACCCCGGAGGACTTGCCGCCACCGGAGAGTCGCTCGTTCTCACCGCGGATCTGGGAGAAGTTGGATCCCGCGCCCGAGCCGAACTTGAAGATGCGTGCCTCACGGACCCAGAGATCCATGATTCCACCAGGGTTGACCAGGTCATCCCTGACCCCCAATATGAAACAGGCGTGGGGGGCGGGCCGGCTGTAGGAATCGGGAGAGGCCTTGAGCTCGCCGTCGGCGCTGTCGACGTACCAGAAGCCCTGCGCGGGCCCGGTCAGACCGTATGCCCAGTTGAGACCGGTGTTGAACCACTGCGGGGAGTTGGGCGCCGCCATCTGGTTGGCCAGCATGTACTTGAGCTCGTCTTCGAAGGCGCCGGCGTCATCGCTGGTAGCGAAGTAGCCCTCCTTCTCGCCCCAATGCCGCCAGGTGCCGGCGAGACGGCTGAACACCTGCTTGGCCGACCGCTCCGGGCCGAGCACCGGCTGGCCGCTCCCGTCGAAGACCTGGTTCCCGTCTTCGTCGAACTGGGGGACACTGGCCTTGCGGAAGTACTTGGACACCATGATGTCCGAGGCCACCTGACTCCAACCAGCCGGGATCTCCGCGTCGGTCATCTCGAACACCGTCGAGCCGTCGGGGTTGGTGATCCGCGAGTCGCGTCTGGACCATTCGAGCTTGTCGAATGGGTCCTTGCCGGCCTCGGTGAAGCGACGGGTGATCCGCAGGCCTTTGCTCATGAAACGTGCCTCCTCGCACTGGGTGCGCCCCATCCAGTTTACGGGGCGATGTCCATTGCCAAAGTGTCGATTCTCAACTCAAACCACAAGATGTAGTGGTCGAAGGGGAAGTAACCACGACATCTTGTATGGACACCACTACTGTAATTACAACAGTGTCATGGGTCAAGTGTTTCGTTATCCACAGGCCCGAAACCTGTCGAGAGCGCGAAAATCGCCGCTCTGACCGGGGAAATGAACGCCTCGGACCTGCGCTCGGGGAAGCCAGAGGGACCCTAGGTCGACGACTCGGCCGCCGGCCGGTCGCGACGCTTCAGAGTTTTCGCGACCCGATCACGTTTCGCCAATGGAGCCAAATCGCGGCGGCTATCAGTGGCACATGAATCATCGGGAGGCTCCGCGCCAGCCACCCGGGGAGATAGATGTCGGTCACCGACCCATGCTCGGCGCCAAGCGACTCGGCCAGCCCGGTGAGCGGGCAACGCGCTCCATTGGCCAGGAACACGAGGGTCTCCGCTCCGACGATCGCTGCCGCCGCTCCCGCCCGACGATCTGACCTGCCTGCCACACCCGAGGCGAGCAGGTAGACCATCGCGGCCTCGACCAATGCCCAGATGACCGTGTGGATGCCTTTGACGACGGCGAGGACGCGATCGCTATCTGCCATGCCTCGATCGTCGACCGAGATATCCATCACCAGTAGGGCACTTGGTCCTCCCGTGACGGATATCGGTCACATGCCGGTCCGGGTTTCGGCGGTGGCCCGAGTGGGGTAAATGTGAATCGATCCATGGAATTTGCTTCTTTCAACGTGTCTGAACCCGATGTATTGATCGCCGCCGCGGTCCACAACGGGCATGACCTCCGGCCGGATCTGGCCGCCCTGACCGCCGTCGACGACGCCACCCGGCTGCGAGAGGAAGACCCGCACACAGGTCGCATCGCAGCCAGGTTCGCCAACAGTGTGGTGGTCCATCGCTCCCGCTTCGAGGTGGACCTCAATCGGGACAGGCATGAGGCGGTCTACACGACTCCCGAAGACACGTGGGGCCTAGACGCTTGGCGCCGAAATCTCAGCGAGGACGAAATTTCCACCTCCCTCGCCTCTTACGACCGCTTCTACGCCGATCTCGCCCAGGTCCTTGACCGGCTGGTTGCAGGGCACGGTGGGTTCGTCCTCTACGACATCCACTCGTACAACCATCGACGGCTCGGTCCTGATGCACCTCCCGACCCTGGCGAGGAGAGCCCGGTCGTCAACCTGGGCACTGGATCGTTGCCGGAGAAGTGGAAGCCGGTCGCAGATACCCTCATCGAGAGCCTTCGGTCCAACACCTTCGACGGCGCACATCTCGACGCTCGGGAGAATGTGCGATTCGAGGGCCGGCAGGTGGCCCGTTGGGTGCACGAGAATTACGGCGATGTGGGATGCGCCCTGGCTATCGAGCTGAAGAAGGTGTTCATAGATGAATGGACCGGCGAGCTCGACCTGGAGCGGATGTCGCAGCTGGGCGATGCCTTGATCGCTTCCGGCCCTGACGTTCGGAAGGCGTGGACTCTGGCATGAGCGTCGGAGAGATCGACCTTGCCATCGACCGCCGTCTGAGCGAGATCTGCGGTCTGCTTCCCATGCTCCAACTGCTCACGCCGATCAATGTGCCCGAGCAGCGAAGGGCGTTCCTCGAGGGAGACATCGAGGAACCCGAATTCACCTATCGCGATCTCCCCGATTTGGACGGCCTCGCCGATGAGCTAGCCGCGATCAATCCGGAGGAAGCGACAGACCCGGTGCTGATTCACATGATCCGTGGCATGCACCGAGAGCTGGAGCGTCGTCTCGAGCTGTTGGCGACGAGGAACACCGACCAGTTCCTCCTCGCAGCGGTCGAGCAATACGGGCATGTCGAGCAGACCTTGTTGGAGCTGGCCCACCGCGTGCTCGAAGAGATCCCGCCGGGCCCGCCTGCCGATGCCTACGTCGATGCCCACGAACTGGCGGGAATGGCCAATGTCGAGCTCGATCACTACCGCCGGCAGTTCCCCGAGTTGTCGACCCTTGTGCACGTGAGTGAAACGGTGGCCGGCGTGATGGTGGAGAACGGAGACCTGTTCATCGGCATCGACACATCGATAGCAGGCGACCGGGTGGAGCAACTCCTTCACCACGAGATCGGGGTTCACGTGGTCACCTTCGTCAACGGGAGCGCGCAGCCGATTCGAATGCTCTCGCTTGGCCTCTCCGGGTACGAGGAGACCCAGGAGGCTCTCGGTGTTCTCGCCGAGCACCTGGGTGGGGGCATCCGCCCGAAGCGTTTGCGCGCGTTTGGGCTTCGCGTCGTCGCCGCAGACTCGGTTCAGCGCGCGGGCCACCTTCACGGAGACATACGACACCTTGATCGATCTCGGCTCGGGCCGGAACCGGGCTTTCACCACGGCGATGCGCGCCCATCGGTCGGGGGGAATGACGAAGGACGCTCTCTACCTCGGCGGGCTGACGAGGCTCCTCACCTACCTCCAGGAAGGAGGCCGGCTCGATCCGCTGCTGGTGGGGAAGATATCGTTGGCCGACGAGCCGCTGGTTGCCGACCTCCTCGAAAGGGGTGTCTTGGTCGAGCCGCCGCTCAGGCCCCGATTCCTGGAGTCGAGAGACGCGCTCGATCGACTGGCCAGGATCCAGGAGGGCGCCGGAATCATGGAGCTGGGAGGTGTCGCCGCGTGAAGGTCGGGCTGGTCGTCAACGACGTGACCACCGAGAAGCCG
Organism: uncultured Acidobacteriota bacterium; assembly: GCA_963725075.1. Lineage (GTDB taxonomy): Bacteria > Actinomycetota > Acidimicrobiia > Spongiisociales > ZC4RG35 > JARDZU01. Next base: position 35,839 of record CAVRXA010000005.1, on the reverse strand, counting down.
GAGTACAGCACCACCCGTCTGGCGTTGGCTGCCCAAAAGCGCGGCCACGAGGTCTGGCTGATGGGGGTTGGCGACCTGGCGCACACGTCATCAGGGGAAGTGACGGCCCGAGCGCGCGGCCCTCTGGACAGAACCTATCGCTCGCTGAAGAGCTTTCTCGAGGATGTCCAGCGCGAAGACGTGGACGCCGAGATGATCACAGTCGACGAGCTCGATGTCCTCATGCTTCGCAACGATCCTGCCGAGGACGCCATGGACCGGCCATGGGCTCAGGCCTCGGGAGTCCTGTTCGGCCAACTGGCCAGCGCCGCGGGAGTGGTGGTGGTCAACGACCCGGTTCATCTCGCGGACGCGATCAACAAGACCTACTTCCAACACTTCCCTGAAGAGATCCGACCGCGGACCCTCATCTCACGCACCGTCGGTGATATCAAAGACTTCATCGAAGATCTTGGTGGTCGAGCCGTGCTCAAGCCGCTCCAGGGCTCGGGTGGCCAGAGCGTGTTCGTCATTGCCGGCAAGAAGGGGCAGAACGTCAATCAGATCATCGAGACCATCACCCGTGACGGTTATGTGGTGGTCCAGGAATTCCTCGCGGATGCGGAGAAGGGTGACGTTCGCCTCTTCGTCATGAATGGGAAGCCACTCGAGGTGGATGGCAAGGTGGCCGCCTTCCGCCGGGTCAACGAAGGCGACGATGTCCGCTCCAACATGCATGTCGGCGGGAAGGCACAAAAGGTGAAGATCACAGAGGAGATGCTCCATGTGGTCGACCTGGCCCGGCCCAAGCTCATCGAAGACGGCATGTTTCTCGTTGGGCTCGACATCGTCGGGCCCAAGATGATGGAGGCGAATGTCTTCAGCCCTGGAGGGCTGGGAAGCGCCAGCGGCCTGCACGAAGTCGATTTCGCCGGCGCCGTTGTCGATGCGCTGGAGAGGAAGGTCCAGATCCGGGCAACCTATGGGCGGTCGCTTCCAAACGCCTCCCTCGCCACCATGTAGACGGCGGATCAGGCCGGGACAGGGGCGGCGTCGAGCACCAGAGCGGCGGCGTCGAATGGATTGAGTTGGCGTCCGTTGTGACGGGCTGCCTGAAACATCGGGTCGTCGAGGGAATCAGCCATTGCGGAGAGTGCGTCGAAGAGCCACATGATCAAGGGCCATGGATGGAGCCCGATCCGCTCCCTGACCTCTTCTGCCGCGCCGAGAGCGATCATGCCGAGCTCGGTCTGCCCCTCGGTGAACGAGAGCGAGGCCGCCGCCTCGAGGGCGTAACAGAGGCCCTCCCGATAGTTCATGTCCCGGAACACATCGAAAGAACGACGCAGGGCGTCCCTCGCCTCGGAGAGGCGCCCCGAGGAGATGTAGGTGAAACCGATCTGAGCCTCGGCCAATCCGATCAGGGCTCCGTTGCCGAGCTCGACACCCAGGGCCCGGGTCTCTAGCTGATACTTCTCGGCCGCCGCGACGTCGCCGTTGGAGGCGGCGATGATGCCCAGCGCGATCAGGGCATACCCCTCACCCCATCGATCGCCGAACCCTTGGAATCGGGCGAGCGACAGCTCCAGCCTCTCGGTCACCCGGGCCGGATCCTCGCCGTTCACCGGCAACAGGAGAGCCGATACGAAATCGGTCCAGTTGTGACAGTCGATGTCGCCGTTGGTCTCCAGGATCTGGACCGCCTTGTCGATCGACTCCTTCGACTCTTCATAGAGGCCCATCTCGTACTGAATCCCGCCCCGGAGGAACCAATAGCGGCCGGCGAGGGTCTCGTCGAGGTCGTCCGGTGAGCCGACGGCTCCGAGATACCGGGCACCGTCCTTCAGATGGTTCCCGACCCACAGGTAGACCCACATGCCGAAGGACATGCGAACCAGGGAGGCGTCGTCTCCCTTCTTCATGAGCCATTCGGCAGCGACGTCGATGTTGTTCCAATCGGCAGCGAATCTCTCCACGACTGCCGATTGCTTGGTCCCGCGAAGATCCTCTAGAGAGTCCTCGGCGACACGCACGAAGTAGTCCGCATGCCTGTCCTTCATCCATTCGTACTCGCCCGCTTCATGGAGATGACGGAGACCGAACTCCCTGATAGGCGCAAGCAGCCTCAGGCGGCCCTCGCCACCCTGGGCGGGAAGGACGAGGCTGTTCTCGACGAGCACCATCAGCTGGTCGACGGCGTCTCCCTCCTCGACAGCCACCTCTTGGGCGGATTCCACCGTGAAGCCGCCCTGAAACACGCACAACCTGCAGAAGAGCGTCTGCTCCTCGCGAGTCAGTAACTGATAGCTCCAGTCGATGGCAGCGTCGAGAGTTCGCTGCCGGCTAGGAACATCTGCCGCCCCGGAGCCGAGGGCGTCGAGAGATCTGGTGAGCCTCTCGGACAGCGCTCCCGGGCTGAGCATGCGAAGACGGGCCGCGGCCAACTCGATGGCCAGGGGCAGCCCGTCGACGATGCGAACGATCGAGGCGACCGGCGATGCGTTCTCCTCGTCGATCGAGAATCCCGGGATCACGGCGAGGGCCCGGTCGATGAACAAACGCACTGCATCCGAGGTCGAGACCGAGTCGGGCCGGTCCGAGCCGGTGGGGGGCAGGCCGAGCGGCTCGAGTGTGTATTCGTACTCGCTCATTATCCGGAGCGGGACGCGACTGGTGGCGAGGACCTTGAGTCCCGGGCTCCGACCCAGTAGGTCGGCGACCGAGGAGCCTCCTGCTGCCACGTGCTCGAAGTTGTCGATGACGAGCAGCACCTGCTGGTCCTGGAACTCGCTCGACAGGGCGTCGATCGCATCGCCCTCGATGGGTATCCCGGCGGCGGCACCGATGGCGAGCATCACATAGCCCGGGTCGGTGATCGCGGCCAGGTTGACGAAGTAGACCCCGTCGGGGAACTCGGCTGAGCTGTCCTCCGCCACCGACAGGGCGAGACGGGTTTTCCCGATACCACCCGGGCCGACGATGGTGGCGAGACGAACGTTGGGTCGCTTCAGCATCTCCACCAGCTCGGCCAGTTCCCGATCCCGCCCGACAAGGGTGTTCTGCGACACCGGGAGCCGGACCCTGGTGATCGATCGTGCCCGGGGTGGCGGGAAGTCGGCCCGGAGCCCTGGCGCCCGTACCTGGAACAGTTTCTCGGCGCGGGACAGACCTTTCAGGGCGAAGGAGCCAAGGTCCTTGATCTCCCATCCTGCACTCTCGGTTTGACCCTCGACCAGCTCCCGAACAGGTGCGGACACCACGATTTGCCCTCCATGGGCGGAGGAGGCAACCCGTGACGCCCGGTGGACGTCGAGCCCGACGTATCCACCCGACCCGATCCGGGCGGTGCCGGTGTGGAGCCCAAGTCGGGCGCTAACCGATACCGACTCCGGCCAGGTGCGATCGCCGAGGGACTTCTGGATCTCGACAGTTGCGCTGACGGCCTGGAACGCATCCTGGAAGACACTGAAGAGACGTTCACCTTCGAGATCGACCACGGTCCCGTCGTGTCGGAGGGTGGCGTCGGCCACAACCTGGTGGTATCCGGCCAGGACCTCGGCGTACTGGTCTCCAAGCTGCTCGACGAGGGTGGTGGACCCGGCCAGATCACCGAACATGAACGTGAGAGTCCCGACCGGCAGCGACTCGTGGCCTGGTTCGGTCTTGGCGAACCTCTCGGACATCACCCCCGCCAGGTCTTCGACCAGCATCTCCGCAAGTTCGCCGGGTGACTCGAAGGTCCGGATCCTCGATCGTGCCTCAGTGCGGGCGCGCGCAAGGAGATCGGTCAGGCCGTCCTCACGTTCGGGGGCGGGCTCCTTGACATAGATGAGTCCGGGGAGACCGGAACTGGTCTCGTACTCCCGTTCCAGGTCCGACTCCCAGCCGAATGACTGCCAGTAGATGCCTACGAATATGTCGGCGTCGGCGATCGTGAGGCCGTCGTGCCCGTTGCGGCTGCCGAGATCGACGCCGATCGGGTCCAGCCTCAGGGTCTTGATGGCGGACTTGGCGGCCTCGCGCTCTGATTTGAGCTCGCCGAGGGTGGACGAGACAAAGACCCTCAATCTGGGGTCGTGACCGGGCGACTCGAAGCCGCTCCCCTCCCTGGACGTCTCCACGAGTCATAACGGTAATGCGTAATTGGGACCTACACGTCCGTATGTGACACGTCTCGATCCCAAGAACGAGCGTGATTCAGCGGTCGAGATGCTCCCAGGCGTCGGTGCTCGGGTGGGGGGAGATGTCCCAGCGCGGCAGGAAGTACTGGACCAGCGGGCCGATGGCCAGGGCAAAGACGATGGTGCCGATGCCGAAGGTTCCGCCGAGGATCCAGCCGAGCGTGAGGACCGCTATCTCGATGACGGCGCGGGTGAGCCTTATCGACGGTCCCTTGCGTGCGATCCCGGTCATCAGCCCATCGCGCGGGCCGGGCCCCAGATTGGCTCCTATGTAGAGACCGGAGGCGATACCGATCAAGACGACCCCGCCGAGCATCATCGACCAGGCCACACCGGTCACTTCGGCCGGCGGGATGACGACGGCGGTCAGGTCGATGATGACCCCGATGATGATTGCATTGAGCAGCGTGCCCAGTCCGTAGGGCTGGCGCAAGGGCAGCCAGAGGAGGAGCACGGCCACCGAGACGATGATCGACCAGGCCCCGACAGTGAGCCCGAAGCGGCGGGCCAGTCCCTGGTGGAGGACATCCCACGGCGGCACCCCCATGCCCGATTGCAGCATCAACCCGATGCCGACGCCAAACAGGACCAGGCCGACTATCAATTGTGTGATACGCCGGGGGAGTCGCTCCCCGGCGACCGGGATCAGGTATCTCAAGACCTCAGCCTCCCAGTGCCTCGGCGATCCGGGGAGGGAGGTCGGTGCTCGTCGGCGGCATGAAGCTGACCAGCACGTGATCTGCCCCCAGCTCTCGATAGGTCGCGACGAGGTCCGCCGTCTCGGCAGGGTCGCCCGGGTACCGGAACTGGACCGAGACCTCGATCTCGCTCCGGTCCCTCCCGATCTCCTCGCAAGCCTCGTCGAGACGTCTCAGCGAGGCGACGAACAGGTCCGGCTCCGAGGTGAAGTCCGGGTAGTTCCACTGGTCCGCCCAGCGAGCCGCCAGGGGAATGGTCCGCCGGGGGCCCGCTCCACCGACGACGAACGGTGGCCTGGGCCTCTGCACCGGCTTCGGCTCGAAGCGCGCCGAGGTGATCGTCCGATACCTCCCCTCGAAGTCGAACACCTCCTCGGTCATCAGCCCGTGCAGGATCTGGAAGGTTTCCTCGAGCATGTCGAAACGCTCCCGGATCGGTCGGAGCTCGATGCCGAAGGCCTCGTGCTCACGCTCGTGCCAACCGGCGCCGACTCCCAGTTCGAGTCTCCCTTGTGACATGTGATCCAGGGTCACCGCCTGCTTGGCCAGTAAGGCCGGATGTCGAAATGTGTTGGCCGTCAGCATCGTCCCGAACCGGATCCGGGTGGTGACCGCGGCCAGTCCACCGAAGAGGGTCCAGCAGTCCATGATCGGCCGCGTCTCCTCGCCCCGGGGCGGGTAGAGATGGTCGTTCAGCCAGACGGCGTCCCAGAAACCCGCCCCGGTCGGCTTCGATCCACACTTCACGCAGCTGAGGCCAGTCCTGTTCCTGTGCCCACACCTTGAAGGAATGCCGGAAGCTCCGTCCGGTCATCTGGCGGCCGGCCCGACGATCATCGGCACCTCGGGCAGGTCGTCGGCCGGGGTGAATCCCAGCACCTTCCCGTAGAAGGCGAGCTCGGACTCCAGGCTGTGGATGATGTTCTCCGCCTTGCGAAACCCGTGATCCTCACCCTCGTATGTGATGTGGGCGTGGGGAATCCCGTTCTCGGCCAGCGCCGCGGAGATGAGCTCGGCCTGCTCCGGCGGCACCACCTTGTCCTCGAGGCCCTGGAACAAGATCACCGGGACCGTGATCTGGTCCGCCGAGTAGAGCGGCGACCTGCGCCGCATCTCATCCGGGTCGGTGCCGACCAACCCGTCGAGATAGCGCGACTCGAACTTGTGGGTGTGGTCGGCGAGAAGCCCGATGTCGGCGACTCCGAAGTAAGACCCCCCGGCGCTGAAGGCGTCCCCAAAGGCGAGGGCGGCCAAGGTCGTGTATCCGCCGGCGCTGCCCCCGGTGATGACGAGCCGATCGCCGTCGACCTCACCCTCGGCGGCCAGATATCTGGCGGCGGCGAGGCAGTCCTCCACATCTGCGATCCCCCACGAGTTACGCAGGAGGTTCCTGAATTTGCGCCCGTAGCCAGTCGAGCCGCGGTAGTTGACGTCCACCAACCCGAAGCCGCGGGTCGTCCAGTAGAGGAAGGCGGGTCGCAGCGAGGGGACGACGTGCGACGTTGGTCCCCCATGCACTTTCACGATCAGTGGCGGTCTCTCTCCGTCTGGCCCTTCGAAGTCGGGATTGGTCGGCGGGTAGTAGACGCCATGAGCCACCTCCCCGTCGCCGGTGGGGAAGGTGATGATGCGGGGGGACGGGAGGAAACCGGGCTCGGCCGGCATCGGGTTCCCCCGGACCACGCTCAGGTCGCCCGTGTCGACGTCGAGCTCGTAGACGGCACTGGGCGTTGCCGGCCCTTGACCGATGAACCAGGCGCGGGATTCACCGTCGGTGACCAGGAAGCCGAGACCGGTGAGGTCATTGGGCAGTCGATTCAGTCGTCCATCGGAATCGATGACGCCGAGATGGTTGACCCCGCCCTCCCAGAAGGCGGCGAGGATCCTTCCCTCGGAGAGAAAGCCAAAGGTGGTGGGGCCGAAGATCCACAGAGGCACCCCGAAATCGGCCTCCATCACGAGGATGGGGCTCGTCACCTCGCCATCGAATCGATGCAGATTCCACCAGCCACTCCGGTCGGTGGCGAAGACGATGCCACCATCCGGCGCCCACTCTGGTTGGAAGATGGATTCATCGGGACCGCCCGCGATCTCGGCGACATCGATGAGCCCTTGATCCGTGATCGACCCGGTCTTGAGAACGGTCCCGTCCCAGGGCATGTTGGGATGGTCCCATTCCAGCCAGAGAAGCCTCCTGCCATCCGAGGAGGGCCGGGGAGAGGCGTAGAAATCCCGACCGGTGACCAGGACCGTCACCTCCTTGGTGTCCGGATCGATCCTGACGATCTCGTTCACTGCCTCGGCGTCACCGTGGCTCTCCCGGACACAGACGATGCCCCCATCGGGGAGGAACCGCCCGTCGGCATACCGCAGTGCACCCGGCACCGATGGCTCGGGTGTGATCGGCCCGTTACTCAGGAGATAGAGCCGCTGGTCGGAGAGTTCCGAATAGGCCACTTTGCCGCTGTCGACGGTGAATGCCCCGCCGCCATACTCATGAACCTGGGTGCGGACGTAGATGGGAAGCGCGGTGATGTCATCGATCTGCCCTGACCCGTCACGACCCACCAGGACCTGGCGGCCGCCTTCGGACGGGCGCCCTTCCAACCAATAGAGGCGGTCGCCATCGATGGCGATCTGCCCGAAATCGACGACGCCCCCGACCGTATCGGCGGCCGAGATGGGTGACTCCCAGGTGCCATATGCTCGGGTTTGAACCATCGAGGCAGGCTATCGGTGTGCCGGGCGCTCTCACCAATCATTACCTTGTGGCGATGCGAGCAAACGATTGGCGCCCATGAGCACACAAACCAGAGATGAAGGGCTCTACGACTACGCGCTGAGAGAGCCCAGGCTCCCCGCACCGGAGAACCGGGAGAACGACAAGATCGGCATCCCGATCGAGGCGCGACTCGAGATGTACGAGATGCAGCAGCTCTTGCGTCAGTTCGAGAAGCGGGCGTACGACATGTTTCTCCAGAACCTCGTGAAGGGGACGTCGCATCTCTCCCTGGGCCAGGAGGCGGTGGCCACCGGGTTCGGACGGGTCATGAGACCCGATGACTTCACGTTTGCCACCTATCGCGGCCACGCCCACACGCTGGCTCGGGGCGCCGCCCTCGGCCCGGTGCTCGCCGAGTTGCTCGGCCGGGAGAACGGGATCCTCAAGGGCAAGGGCGGATCGATGCACCTGACGTCGGTCGAGCACGGGATGATGGGCTCCTACGCCATCATCGGCGCCCATCTCACCATCGCCAACGGTGCAGCATGGTCCGCCGTGATGCGGGGCACCGATCAGGTGGCGGTGTGCTTCTTCGGGGATGGGACCACCAACATCGGCGCCTTCCACGAGGCATTGAATCTGGCGGCCATTTGGAACCTCCCGGTCGTGTTCGTCTGTGAGAACAACCTCTGGATGGAGTACACGCCGATCGATCTGATCACCGCCGTGGCCAACCCGGCGGCGGATCGGGCTGCGTCGTACGGACTCGAGGGCATCGTCGTTGACGGGAACGACGCGGACGCCGTCTACCAGGTGGCGACCCAGGTGATCGGGAAGGCCCGCCGAGGAGAGGGACCGTCCTTGGTCGAGGCCCAGACCTACCGGGAACAGGGGCACAGCCGGGCCGACCCGGCCAAATACCGTCCTCCCGCCGAGGTGCAGGCCTGGAAGGAACGGGACCCGATCCCGATGTACCACGAGAGATTGCTTCGCCTCGGTGTCCCCGAAGGTGATCTGAGCACGATCCAGCAAGACGTGGCAAGGCGGGTCGACGAGGCGACCGAATTCGCCAAGGGCGGCGAGGTCCCCGGCGAGGAGCACCTGCTGACCGACGTGTGGGCTGACGGAGGCTCGGCATGGCGGAACTGACCTATCGGAACGCCGTTGCCTACGGCATCGCCCAGGAGATGCGACGCGACCCGAGTCTCGTCATGCTGGGTGAGGACATCGCCGGTGCCGGCGGGGTGTTCAAGACGACCGTTGGCCTCGTCGAGGAGTTCGGGCCGGATCGCATCCGCGACACCCCGATCTCAGAACAGGCGATCCTCGGTGCGGCGATGGGCGCGGCGATGACCGGGATCCCGGTGATCGCCGAGATCATGTTCTCCGATTTCATCGCGGTCTGTTTCGACCTGCTCGCCAACGAGATCGCCAAGTCGCGCTACATGACCGGAGGCCAGGTGACCATCCCCATCGTGGTTCGCACGGCCAACGGTGGCGGATCGCGGTTTGGGGCGCAGCACTCCCAGAGCGTTGAGAACTGGGTGATGATGATCCCCGGTCTCAAGGTGGTAGCCCCCTCCACGCCGCTGGACGTGGTCGGCCTGCTGGCCGCTTCGATACGCGACCCCGATCCGGTGGTGTTCCTGGAGCACAAGTCGTTGATGGCCGACAAACAGGACGTTCCGGAGGGTGAGATCCTCGACGAGCTGGGGGCGGCCAGGGTCGTTCGTGGGGGCACCGACTGCACGATCGCCGCTCTTGCCCTGATGGTCCCCCGCGCCCTCGAGGCAGCCGAACGACTCGAGGACCAGGGAATCTCGGCCGAGGTGATCGACGTCCGCACACTCGTGCCGCTCGACACCCAGACCATCCTCGGTTCGGTGAGCAAGACCAGCCGTCTGTTCACCGTCGAGGAGAACCCCCGGCTCTGTGGTTGGGGGGCTGAGATTGCCTCCATCGTGGCCGATGAGGTGTTTTGGGACCTCGACGGACCGGTGGTCCGGATTACGACGCCGCACATACCTCTGCCCGCGGCGGAGGCCTTGGAGGACCTGGCGATTCCCTCCGTCGACCGGATCACCGAAACGGTCACCAAACGCATGGGTTGAAAGGCGCTCTAGTGGGGAAATTCCGATCTGGGCTAAACCCCGGCGTTTGACGGCCGAGACACTCCTTACATGACCGGTCTTCGCCCGCCGCCGAAGGAAGAAACCACAAGCCGGGTCTTTCTTCGGTTCGTAGTGCTCGTCCTTCTCTTGATCGCGGCCGGCGTGGTGATCTGGACAACGGTCACCCTCGATCGCATCGAACTCATCGAAGACGTCTCGCTGGGGGATCTGGAGGTTGACACCGTCGAGACCGCCAACGGCACGGTTCTCAATGTCGTGAGGCAAGGCGAAGGGACGGTCCCTCTGGTGTTGCTTCACGATGTCGACGTGGCCGGTGGGGTGACCTGGGACGGGGTCGTTGCCGAGCTCGACCCCCGGTTCTCGGTGATGCGAGTCGATCTCCCAGGTTTCGGGCTCAGCGAACGGATCCCCGATGAGGGGAGCCGGCACACCGTGGCTTCGATGGCCGAGGAGGTCTCGGACGTGATCCAGCAGAGCTTCGACCAGGCGGCCGTCGTAGTCGGAGTCGGGCTGGGGGGCGAGGTCGCCGCCGAGATCGCCGTGATCCAACCCGATCTCGTCGCCGGCCTTGTGATGCTCGATGTCGACTTCTTCAAGCCCAGGGCGTGGGACGAATTCGTGGAGCGTCTGCCCTGGGTCGGCACTGCGGCCACTTATGCCTTGGAGACCGGTGGACCGCTCGCCGCGGGTCGCTGGGCGCCGAACTGCGAGAGCGGCGGATGGTGCCCGACACCGAGCCAAGTCCAGGCGCGGGATCTGGCCGAGACCATCGTGGACACATCCGAGTCGATTCATTCCTTCCGCCGGACTCCGGCCGCCTCACAGGTGCCTTCGAAGCTGGGCGAGATCACCACACCGACCAGTTATCTCTGGAGCCAGGCAGGGGATGTGCCCCGGGAATCGGTCGACCGGGTCCAGGAGGCCATGCCGGCCGCAACCGTCGAAGTAGTGACCGAGGCGTGGAAGGCGCACCTCGACACCCCGGGTGTGGTGGCATCGACCATCGCCGGCTTCTTGCAGTAGCGCTAGCGGGCCTCGAACTCCACGGTGTGCACCAGGTTGTTGGCGTAGCCGTTCTCGTTCCAGGGCGGGCTCATCGGTTGGCTGTTCCCGGCCGAGTCCGTGGCCCTTGCCATCACCGTGTGGCTGCCCGGGGCGACCACCAACTCATGACGCCAGGCGACCGCCGCCAGCGGGCCCGAGCCCGTTGATATCTCTGCGGCGTGCCAGGTCTCCCCCCGATCCATCGACACCACGACATCCTCGACAGGCGCGACGCCTGACCAGGCCGAGCCTGTGATCACGACATGCCCGGCCGGGACCGACTCTCCCCGACCGGGTGAGGCGATGACCGACCTCACCTGGATCTCAGCCACCGGTGACGCCTGCTCGAACCTGTCATCGCCGAGATATCGGTAGCGCAAGACGAAATGGCCTGCGAAAGGCTCGAGAACGCCTTCGATCCTGGCCAGCCACTTGACGGACCGCATCGCGTAATGCCCCGGCAGCACAAATCGGATCGGCCCACCGTGCTCGATCCCCAGGGGCTCGTCTCCCCAACGGGTGACCAGGAGCGAAGACCCGTCTCTCACCCGGTCGATGGGAACCGAGAACTGATAGTTGACGTCCCCCTCCGGCCACACCGTGCCCCGATCGGACCCGGTCATTACGAGCTCGACGACCTCGTCGGGCACCTGCCCCAGGGCATCGATGAGCCGCACCCCGCCGACCCTCATCGGGGATACGCCGCCGAGGCCCCATGCCAAACCGCTCACCGCCGGCTGGACCAACGACCGGCCGTTCCCGGCGCATTCCAGGACCATCTCCGTCTCCACCTGCTCCAGGTCCGCCAGGTCCTCCACGGTCAGGCTTCGCGGCGGAATGCCCGGGAGCAGGACCTCCACAGCCTCTTCGACGTCCTCCGGGGTAGGGAAGCTGTTACGGACATAGGCGCGGTGCTGGGGGATCGGACGCCCGTCGAGCGCAGTCAAGGAGACGCCGGCGTTGGGAGGCGATTCGGTGAGGTACTCGAGCTCTGACACTGATTGTGAACCTATCTCGTCGCTTCCTCGTCTCGCTCTGAAGCAAGGGTTTGGCCCACCCAGTCCGCCCAACGACGGGTCAGGTCGTCGACGGCGGCACGATCGGTGCCGGTGGGATGGAGGGTCGGGCCGACGATCACCTCGACCCGCCCTTTTCGGAATTTGTTGTCGATGCCCAGGACCTGGTCGGTCCCCTTGACCGCCACGGCCACCAACGGCACCCCGGTGCGGGCCGCCAACCAGGCCGCGCCGGGCTTGAACCCGGCATCACCGAATCTCTCCACCCGGATGCCCTCGGGAAACAGACCGATCACTCCACCGGATTCGAGGTGGGCCAGACATTGCCGGACAGCCCCAAAGGGAACCGCCCCCCGCCGCACCGTGATGGCCCCCCAGGCATCGAGGGCCCAGTCGAGAGACTTGTGATTCCCGTAGAGATCGATGAGGGCGATGTACCGGGCTCGTTTCCCGTAGACCGCTCCGACCAGAGGTGGGTCGAGAAAGGAATAGTGGTTGGCGGCGATGACAAACGGAGGTGCGGGGAACCCTTGCCCCCGGTCGATCCTCAACTTCCACAAGATCCTGGCTCCGAGCCTTATCGCAGGCAGCGAGATGAGCCACCACAAGCGATGCCTGGGTTTCGACTGGTCGGAACGGGTCAAGGGAGTAGCAGGACCTTGCCGGTGGTCTGTCGTCCCTCCAGCGCCCGATGGGCATCGGCGGCGTCGGCGAGCGGGTACTCGTGGCCGATGCGCACTTCGATCTCTCCAGATTGGATCCAGGAGAAGAGGTCGTTGCAGCGTGACAAAAGCTCATCCCTGGTCTGGAGATAGTGCGCCATCGTGGGCCGGGTCAGGAACAGCGATCCCTTTTGCGAGAGGAGAAGCGGAGCGATCTCGGGCACCGGGCCAGATGCGTTGCCAAACGTCACCATCATCCCGCGGGGCCGGAGCAGGTCGAGGCCGTTGATGAACGTGTCGGCCCCGACTCCGTCGTACACGACGTCGAGCGCCTTGGGTCCGGCGATCTCCTCGACTTGGTCCTTGAAGTCGGTCTGGGAGTACACGATGACGTGGTCCGATCCCGCTTCCCGGCTCAACTCGGCCTTTTCGGCACTTCCCACCGTGGAGAACACCTCGGCGCCGCGCATCTTGGCGATCTGGGTGAGGAGGAGCCCGACGCCCCCTGCGCCGGCATGAATCAGGCACTTGCTGCCATTCTGGAGTGGGAAGGTGTCCGTGGCCAGGTAATGGGCCGTGAGCCCCTGCAACAGGACGGCGGCCACTGTGATCGATTCGATGCCCTCCGGGATCGGCACGGCCCGATCAGCCGGGATCACATGCCGTTCCGCGTAGGAACCTCGTACGTTCGCCCACCCGACCCTGTCACCGGTCCGGATGCCCTCGACGCCCTCGCCGACTGCCGACACCGTGCCGGCCCCTTCCATGCCCGGGATGAAGGGGAGGTCAGCGTCATAGAGACCGCGCCGGTGGTAGATGTCGACGTAGTTCACGCCTGCCGCCGTCACTTCGACCAGGAGCTCCCCGGGCCCGGCCACCGGCTCGGCCAGATCGTCAAGGACCAGGTTCTCGGGACCACCGAGGGCGGGAACCACTACTGCTTTCAAGGTCGCTCCACGTTCCATCCCCGGCTCTTCAGCTCGAGTGCCAGCAGCTCGTCGCTGATGAAAGAGAGGTCGGGCACCCTGGCGTCGGCGCCGAGGCATCGCTCCACAGGGTCCCTCAGGGTCCGGGCCCAGGCCTTTCCCTTCGCCTCCGCCTCCAGCGTGAGCGTGGAATCGGGATTGACTGTGTACACCCGGGCTGTGATCTGGGGGTTGGCCCGCGAGCCTCGTTCGCCATAGACCAAGAGGGTGGCGCCCATCGGCAGGTCCTGGATCCCGCCGGTTGCGACGAACGGTCCGTCGAAGGCCCAACCCGACGCTCTGGTGTCGTCTACCGACTCCACCACCTTCGCCCAGTTCTTGTGACGTTCGTCTCCGACCTGGGGGACGTCGACCGCCACCATCACCATTTCGCCCATATGCCGAGGGTAGGCGAAGGCAGCCGGGAGTCGCGAGGTGATGTCGGTACGCTTTAGGCTCGACCCATGGCCAAGCTTCGCCTCTTTGCAAACCTCCGGGAACTGGCCGGCACATCGCGACTCGATGTGCCCTCCGAAACCGTAGGGGGGGTGATCGAGGCGGCATCGGAGAAGTTCGGGCCTGACTTCCGGCGTGGCGTGGAGACGTCACGGGTTTGGGTCAACGGTGAGGCGGCGTCGATGGACGACAGCGTGACCGAGCACGACGAGGTGGTGCTGATACCTCCCGTCTCGGGTGGGGATCAGCCGGCCACCACGTTCTCGGCCGTGGACCTGATCGCGTTCCTGCCCGCCGCGGTAGCCGTCGCGGCGATCCTCGCCAACACCCAGGGCCAGGAGATTTGGGCTGCCGTCCTCGTACTCATCGTCGCCATATGGGCAGTGGATGTCGGGTCGGCGTTCGCGGCCAGGGGCCGGGAGTTCGCCTCGCTCGCGGTTGTCGTCACTTCTGCCGGCTCCGCCATGGCTGCTCATGTCGCGGGTGGCGGCGGGTACGCCCTCGCTCTGGTCATCGCTGCAGTCGTGAGCCTGGGTTGGGCAGTGGCTTTCCCCCAATACAGGCAGGTGGACGTCTTCAGCCCGACCTTGATGGTGGCTGTGCTCGGCGGGTTGGGCACTGCTTCTCTCGTGCTCGCCCGCTCGGCTCACACGCCGGAGGCAAATGCGGTCGACGTCTTCCTCGTGTCAGTGATCGCCGCCGTAGGTCTCAGTGCGATTGTCGAACGGATCAATCCCATCCCCCTCCTCGATCCCTTCTCGGTGACCGCTCTGGGTGCCGTTCTGGCTGCGGTCGCCGCCGCGCTGATCTGGGACCTGTCGGTTGTCTCCTATCTCCTTGTCGGTCTTGGGATCGCGGTGGCGCTGTTGGCAGGAAGAGGCCTGTCGTCCATGCTGCGAATGGGCCGGGTAGTCCTCACCGAGCGCCCACCGGGCGCGCTCGTCAGCCTCGATGGGGTCGTGCTGGCCGCCGCCATCTATTACCCGTTGCTGCTGCTGGTCCTTTGAGGTCTGTCGAAGGCCGTGAGGATGCCCGGCGCAAGCGTTTGCAGCTAGGCGATTCCGAGTAGAGCAAAACAGCGTCACGGGTTAGCCTTCCCGCCGATGCGTGCCCAGACGCCGATCCGCGTCGTCACCCTTCTCACTCTCACCGGTCTGCTCGCCGTCCTCTTCCCGCTCGCCGGCCAGGCGGTGACCAAGGCTCAGGTCGAGGAGGCCTGCGCCGATTCTCGTGCCCAACTCGACGACTACAGGGCTGCCCAGGAAGCGTTCGTGGTCGCGGCTCACGAGTACGAAGACGCCGTCATCGAAGTCGATCGCGTGGAGAGGAAACAAGAGTCCGTAGCGGGCTCGGTGTCCAGCCACACCGAGGACCTGGATCAGATCCAGAGCAGGATCGAGGAGCAGGCCGTGGAGCTCTACATGCGAGGCGGGCTGGCCAGCCCGGGCATCATCTTCTCCGCATCGTCGGTCGACGAGTTCATGACCACCTCCGAATTCCTCACCACCGCTGCCAGCGGAGGTCAGGAGTCGCTGGATGAGCTCGTAGCCGCCCGTAGTGAGCTGAATCGGTTCCAGGCCGTCCTCGACGACACCCGAGTCGAGCTTGAGGCGGTGGAGGCTCAAAAACTCGATGCCCGGAGCAATCAGGAAGCGGCAATGGAGGCCGAGCAGGCGGCGTATGCCGAGTTGTCCGGCCGCTGCAAGGAGCTCGCCACGGAGTACGACCGCGAGCAGGCGGAATTGGCGGCACGCGCCCGGCAGCGAGCTGCCGGCTCGGTGCAGGTGGGCTCGTTCATATGTCCCTTCACGCCGGGCCGCACCTCGTTCATCGACTCCTGGGGGGCGTCGAGATCAGGGGGCCGCGCCCACAAGGGGACAGACATGTTCGCGGCCTGGAACGAGCCGATGTACGCGGTCGCCTCGGGCCGCGTCGCACTTGGCAGCAGCGGGCTCGGAGGCAACACGATCTGGCTTCTGGCCGACAACGGGATCAGCTTCTATTACGCCCACCTCTCCGATTTCAACGTCGCCTCCGGGTCGTCGGTGAGCCAGGGCCAGACGATCGGCTTCAACGGCGACAGCGGAAACGCCAGGGGTGGCTCACCGCACCTCCACTTCGAGATCCACCCCGGCGGACGGGGCTCGTCGGCCGTCAACCCGTATGCAACGCTGGCAGGGGCATGCAGGTAGCCTGCCTCCCGTGACCGAGCACCGCCGCAGGATCGACACCGTCCTCGAGCCGGATTATCTGGCCGACATCTCCGATGCCGACCTCGATGAGCTGAGGAGACGTCGGGAGTCCGCCGAGGACGTCGAGGCCCAGATCTCGTATTACCGCCGTCTACTCCATGGAAGGGTGGACCTGCTCAATTTCGAGCTTCGCCGGCGCAGCGGCCAGGAGAAGCGAAGTCTGATCGAGGCATTGCCCGAGATCCTTGCTTCGGGGATGACTTTCGGCAGCGAGCCCAATCTGCGACATCTCGACCCGATGCCTCCGATCCCGGCCACAACAGGCCGGCGACTCATCGACAAGATCATGGACGACGGCATCCTCACCCAGCTTCCCGAGCTGACCGACGATGAGCTCACCGAGGCGATCGACCGTGTGCAGGAGGTGGAGGCCGAGCTGTCGGCACAGCGGCGCCAGCTGCACGCCGTGATCGACGCCCTCCAGGACGAGATCATCGCCCGCTATCGGAGCCAGCAGGGCGAAGCACAGCCAGCGGGCTGAAGGTTGCTCGCGGCCAGAACACGTTCAGGTCTGGTCGAGACGATGCACGATGGGGCGGTCGCTGTCGTCTCCGCCAACGGCGCCCTTGTGGCCCATTCGGGGGACATCGACCAACCCTTCTTCCTTCGGTCGGCCGCCAAGCCGTTTCAGGCTCTCGCATCGCAAGAGCACGGCGCGGCCCTGGGCCCCCTCGAGCTCGCCCTCGCCTGTGCTTCCCACGACGGGCATCCCGCCCACGTTGCCCTGGTCGGGTCGATGCTGGCCCGGATCGGGCTCGGCGAGCCCGATCTTCAATGCCCGCCGAGCTGGCCGCTGTCGGCAGAAGCGGAGACCCGGCTCCGGATGGAGATCGGAGGCCTGGCGGAGCCACGCCGGATATGGCACGACTGTTCGGGCAAACACGCCGGATGGCTCCGAGCCTGCCAGGCACGGGGTTGGCCGATCGACAGCTATCTGGCTCCGGATCACCCCCTCCAGGTGGCCATCACCGATCTGATCGCCGATCTGAGCGGTTTCCCGGTGTCGCCGGTGGGGGTAGACGGGTGCGGGGCGCCGGTGCACCGCACGACGACCCGGGCTATGGCGACTCTCTACGCCCGTCTCGCCTCGATCCCGCGGCTGAGAGAGGTCTTCGACACGATGCATCGCTATCCCGCGCTGGTCTCCGGCACCGGCAACGGTGATGCCGCGATCGCGGGCGCGCTGAACGCAGCTGCCAAGCGGGGGGCGGCGGGCTGCATCGGTGTGGCGCTCGAGGGCCGATTGGGTGTTGCGGTCAAGTCCTGGGACGGGATCCAGGAGGTCGCCGATGCAGCGGCTATCGCCACCTTGGCCGGGTTGGGAGAGCTGCCGCAGATCGCAAGCGACCGTCTTGCCCCGCTCGCCCGGCCCACAGTCCTCGGCGGTGGCAAGCCCGTGGGCGAGCTCGAGCCAACGGTTGATTTGCAATGGGCATGAGAGAGGTGCTCGAGCGTCGGATCGAGGGATGGCTCGCCGACCCAGATTCGAGCGTCGAGTACGCCGAGGAGGTCGAGGGCCGCTGGGCGGTGCGGATGCGTCAGGAGGCGCGCGATGCAACCACCACGTGGTTCACGATCGGGCAGCGCAGTCTTGAGTACGAGGCCTACGTCCTGCCGGCGGCCGAGGGAGGCAGTGAGCTGTTCAGGCAGGCGTTGCACAGGAACATGAGAGGGTGGCGGTCTTACTTCGCCCTCGATCAAGAGGGCGGGCTGGTGCTGCGCGGGCGACTCGCCGAGCCTCTCGTGACCGACCTCGAGCTGGATCTTGCCCTGGGCGAGATCTATGACGCCATCGAGGTCGGCTTCCGGCCATTGCTTCGCTCCCTCATCGTGGGTCGCGAAAATTCCGGTTAGAAACTTGTAAACAAACCCATGTGGACAAAGCCTGTGGAAAGCGGCGATTCCTGTTGGTAAACCCGGTCGGCGTCGGATCCGTTCCCTATTTGGTGATGTAGAGCGTTATTCGACGATAGAGGGCGTCGACGCTGGGGTCGTTGCTTCCGGAGGGCAGAACCCGTACATTCGGCGCTGCGAACGCCCGAGAGGCAGACCAGAGCACCGTCCGTTCGGGGAAGTGCGGAGGAGGCTCAGGTAGGTCACTCGGGCGTTTGTTTCATGAGTTCTGGGTGGTGAGTGGTGAGTTCAAACCCCAAGCCCACCACCCAGAGCCCGAAACTCAATCGTGACAGAGTTGGGCGAACCGGCTCGCCTCGATGCATGACTGACCCGGCACCACCGCCCGGTCCGGGGGCACGACCATCGTCGTTGTCGTCGTGGGCGGCGGCGTGGTGGTGGTGGTGGAGGGTGTGGTCGTGGTCGGTGCCGGGGCTACCGGCTCGCCCCCCTCGTCTGGGGGCGGTGCCGTGGTGGCGGGTGAGTCGGATGGCGGCGGTGGGGGAGCCGGAGCCTCCGTGGTCGAAGGCGCCTCGGTAGTCGGTGGGGCGGTTTCGCCCTTCTTCATGAACACGACGGTCACGTACAGGGATCCGTCGCTGGAGGTGCCGGTCCCGACGCCGACATAGTTGTAATCGCCGAGGATGTTGGCGGCGTGCCCGGAGGAGTTCATGAACGCCGTGTGCAGGGACGAGGGCGACTGTCCCCTTCCGACGTTCTCGCCGACCCGTGACCAGCCACTGCCGGCGGCAGCCGAGAGCTCGCCCGAACTGGAGTGGAAGATGTCACCCTTGTCGATCATTGCCTGGGTGTGATTCCGGGCATGTGATCGGAGACCGCCGTCTACTTCGAGCGCCCCCAGGCCGTTGTTGGCGCGGGTCGAGTTGATCAGGGAGACGAACTGGCTCTCCGTTCCCGAGTCAGCGGTTGCGGCAACGCCGAGCACGGTCGAGATGAATGCAACCAGCAGCAGCGAGAGCCAATGCTTCTTCCCGGGCATCCTTGGGGTTATCGGCCTTTGCGGGACTTGCCTTGATCAGCGAGTGGCTCGAGGGGCGTTGAACGTAAAACGTAGAACGTAGAACGCCTAGATCCCGAACATGACCTCGCGCAGGCTGATCACACTCGCCTCCAGTGTCACCGGGTCGAGACGCATCGATCCGAGACGGAGACCCTTCATCCCTTCGCCGGTGTTGGTCATCACCCTGAGCCCGTCTTCCTCGTTGCCGAGGATCCCGAGCCCCAGACAACCACCATCCTCGTCCTGGACGCCGACCAGCACATCGTCGAGCCGTCCCAGGTTGAGACCCATCGGAAGCGTCGGTGCGAAGACGGTGGGACGGACCTTCCACCGATCGAGTGGCGGAGCCAGCGCCCGGGCGAAGGACTCGGTCCTCCGCTGGGCCCGCTCGTCAGGGGAGATGGGCATCACATTGGGGTCGGCGGGGGTGACGGTCACCTCCATGCCGAGGAACCGGCGCAGCATCCCGACCACCGGCTCCATCTCACCGCCACGTTGCAGGGCAACGACCTTGTCCGGCCGACATAGCTCCGCCTTGTGGTACTTGAGAGTCTCACCGGCGACCCCGGAAACGACGGCGGTGGTATCGAGGATCACGAGGTCGGCCATCCCCCTGGCCACGTCGACCATCGCCGCTGTGGCGACGACCTGTTGCAGGACGAGCCGCGCCGGAGAGATGGTGCCCACGAAATGCAGCCGGTCCGGTGTC
This sequence comes from uncultured Acidobacteriota bacterium, assembly GCA_963725075.1. GTDB lineage: Bacteria > Actinomycetota > Acidimicrobiia > Spongiisociales > ZC4RG35 > JARDZU01. Next base: position 16,109 of record CAVRXA010000005.1, on the reverse strand, counting down.
TCCACGTCATCGAGGTCCTCTGGCGTCCGAAGGATCTTCAACCCGACACACGCCGGGGGCCCGACGGTCGAGTTGCCCACGTCGGCGTCGACGATCGCCACGGTCCGGCCGGCGCCGAGGGCGAGACGAGCCGCCTGTAGGGCCAGGGTCGTCTTCCCCGTGTCGACGCTGCCCAGGAGCATGGCCACATTCGCCCGGGACACCTCCCGCGCGACTCCGTCGTGGCTCGTCTCGGACATCGCGGCAATATAGGACCACGCATGACCGACAACGCACTCCCGATCAGCTTCCTATCCGACTTCGGACACTTCGACGAGTTCGTAGGCGTCGTGCATGGGGTGCTGGCAAAGCTGGCGCCGGAGTCACGGGTCATCGATGTCGGCCATGGCACTCCGAGGGGTGATGTGAAGGCCGCCGCCCTCAGTCTGACCCGTGCCATCCAGTATCTCCCGGAAGGAGTCGCCTTGGTGGTGGTCGACCCCGGAGTCGGCTCCGAGCGCAAGGCGCTGGCCCTGGAGACGGACTGGGGCTTCTTCGTCGGTCCGGACAACGGGGTGCTGTCGCCGGCGGTGGCGATGGTGGGCGGGGCCCGGGTGATGGTCTCGATAGACAATCCCGAGGCGAGGATTCCCTCGCCGGGCGAGACTTTTCACGGCCGAGATGTGTTCGCCCCGGCGGCTGCCCTTCTCGCCTCGGGGGAGGCGGCGATCCAGGATCTCGGACCCGAAGTGGGCCCCGATGCCGTGCAGCCATTGCTGCTCCCGTTGCCGGAGACCCAGGGAAGTCTGGTCACCGGCGAGGCGTGGTGGGTGGATCGGTTCGGGAACGTTCAGACCAACATCGGTCCCGACGACCTGGCGGCGGTCGGCGTCTCGCCAGGATCCGTGTTGACGATGAAGGTCGGCGCCACTCTCCACACGATCCCGTGGGCTGCCACCTATTCCGATGTCGAGCCCGGGGAGGCGCTGGTGCATGTCGATTCGGCCGGGCTGATTGCCATAGCGATTCGGGAGGGCGCTGCCGACGAGGAGTTGAACCTGTCGGCGGGTGTGGCGGTCACCCTGGCCGGGACAGGATCGACGTCAGCTGGATGATGCCGGCGGCAGCGATGAGAAGCAGCAAGATGACCAAGACGACGGCGGTGGCGGGTCTCAACGCTCACACGATGGCAGACCACGATCGGGCGCGAAAAAATGATGAGGCCCCCACGCGTGGCGGGGGCCTCATCTGCACGAAGGAGAGCTCCGTACCGTGGGGCGGGCTGGGAGGCTATCCGTTCACACCTTGGACGAACGTGCCCTTGGTATGAGGGGAACGGTTGACCCTCCATCCGTGCGTGTCCATTATCGGTCACCCACGGTGGTTACTTGAACAATTCAGTCTTCAGATTCTTGATCAGGGCCGATTGTCATCTTTGCGATGAGGCGCGGCCGGTCGTCGCGAAGGCGGTAGGGAGGGTCGGAGGCACGATCCACGAGGTCGATATCGACACCGACGATGCTCTGACCAGGGATTATGGGTTGCGGGTGCCCGTTCTACTCGGGCCCGGCGACATTGTGCTCGCCGAGGGGAACATCGAGGCTCGGCCCTTGCGGAGGTCGCTGCGAAGACTGGCGAACTAGGAAAAAAAATCCGAAGGTATGGCTATGAGGCCGGTGCGAGGGCGGCCGCTGCGCCGCTCACCGTGGTCGTCGTTTCCCCCTCCGCCGGCGGCTCCCCGTCGGGTGTGGTCTCGCCGGGAGCCTCTCCCTCCTCCCCCTCCGCCGGGGCCAGGCCGCAGTCGGTGAGAGTCTCTGTCGGATCGGCGCCACCGAAGCGGACCCGCTCGAAGGCGACCGCCGAGGCCAGTTGCTCCTCGGTGAGAGTCGTGCCGAATGCCGGCATACCTCCGGCGATCGGTTTGTCGGTGTCGCCGTATGTCGACCGGCCTTCGCCCTGGAATCCGACCGAACCGAGGGTGACCCACTCGATGTGATCGGTGCAGGAACCGAAAGTGGTGACTACGCCCGAGAAACCCGGACCGACTCCGCCTTGGCCCTGAGCGCCATGACATCCGTCGCAGTTGGCCACATTGAGATAGACGTCCTCGCCCATGGCGATGAAGTCGCCGCCCCCGCCACCGGCACCCGAGCCGGTGAACTCGGTGCCGTCACAATTGACCACCTGGCCGGTTATGACATTGGTGGCGAGCTCGGTGTTCTCACCGCACTCACCGGTGGCGGAACCGCCCAGAGCGAAGAGGGCGAAGGCGGGGATGATCAACATGACCGCGGCCAGCCAGCGCGGGATGGCGAGGTTCGTCCTCTCCCGGATGCCCGCGGTGGGGACAGTGATCACCTCGGGAAGTCCGGCAGCCTCGGCGGCGGTCACCTCGGCCGGGACGGGGGAGCGCGTGACCGGTCCGGACGGCGTTTCTCCCGCCGAAGCGGGGAGTACCGCCGGAGGCGGGGAGGGGGGAGTGTCTTCATCGGCCTCCGCCGGCGCTTCGTCAGTCTCGGCGGGTTCACTAACAGCCGGCGTCTCGTCAGCAGCGGCGGTTGGAGTCCCGGCTACCGACCCGCCCCCGGCCCAGGCTGCCAGCACCTCGTCGACTGTCATCCCCGTCTCGGCGGCACGGGCGGCAGCCGAGCGCGAGACGATGGCTTCCGGGATGCCGAGGGCGGCTGCGGCGGCGCTCAGATCGCTCATGACGCCGCGGTCTCCTCGGTGGGGACGTCCTCTTCTGGGGCAGGCTCCTCTTCGGCCGGCTCACCAGGTGGGGCCTCCTCGAGTGTGGCCGACTCGACCAGATACGCCACCAGGGCATCGAGATCTTCTGATGAAAGCGACAGGGAAGGATGGTCGTCTAGCCCGAGGATGATCGCCTCGATCTGGCTGGCGGAGACTCGCGCCCCGACATTGGATAAGTCCGGGCCGAATCTGCGTGTTCCCAACACCTGATTGGTGTCGTTCAGAGACACCGCCCCGAGACCGACATCCGCCACCACGGGACGCACCATCTGGGTATGACAGGACGCACATCCGACCGACTGGTAGATCTCCTGTCCGTGCAGCGCCGTCTCGGTGTAGGGCAGGTCACTGGTCCGCGCCCCCGGGTTCTCGGTCGGGAGGGCCGGCCCCACGACCCCAACCAGGAAGAGGGCGACGAAGAGACCCACCGCCCCGACGAGGACGGAGATCGGGTTGTCGGCCTCTCCAATGAGGACCGGTGGCTTGCCGGGGACAGCCGGCGCTCCGACGACCGGGGCGGAAGACGGTGGGGAGGTGGGCATTTCTCCCCCCGTAGGGGGGAGTACCGCCGGAGGCGGGGAGGGGGGAATTTCACTGTCTGCGTCCGGCTCCTCGGCGGCATCTGGCTCGGCGGGAGCAGGTGCCGCCGGTGGCGGGATATCTCCTCCACCGGCCCAGGCGGCAAGCACCTCGTCCACTGTCATGCCGGTTTCTTCAGCGCGAGCCGCGGCCGAGCGCTGGACAATGGCTTCAGGGATGCCGAGCGCGGCAGCGGCGGCAGCGCTCAGCTCACTCATCGGCGTTCTCGTCGCTGTCAGCGTCCGGGCCGTAGACCAGAACCTCCTGGGGAACGGCCCTGCCGCTCGTAACCGTCCCGATCACGGTGGCGGCGTAGGCAAGTTGTCCGAGGAAGGCCACGATGCCGAAGCCAACGGCGACGAGCATCAGGACCTCGGCTGTCCCCGCCCCGGCTGCCCAACCCTCCCCCGCGTTGACGTAGGCGGCGCTGTTCGACCCGGCGACCCACGAGTAACCGCTCACCAACCCGGCCGCGATCATGCTCACCCCGACACCGCCCACCCCGACGACGGTCCACCGATTGAAGGAACGCGACCGATCCAATGTGGCTGGCTCGCGGCCAGACAACCTGGGCAATGCCTCGAAGACGACGCTGGCGGCGAGCAACACGCCGACGCCGTACAGAGCCACGTATTCGATCGCTTCCCAGTAGGCGGTGAGTGCGGCCACCGATCCGACGGAGGGGAAGGCGGCGAAACTGGCCAGGATGGCCACCGAAACCCCCAAATAGAGACCGACGACGCCCGAGACAACACCCGGCCTGTCCCTCAACTCCTCCCAGTGCCCCTGGAGGGTCAGCGAGGCATTGGCGGCATTGGCGAGGGCGCCGATGGGGAAGGCCAGGCCCAAGGCGGCCGACACCCCGTCGATCCAACCCGGCCCGGGGCCAAAGACGAGCTGCGCCGACCCCCACCATGCGGCGGCGAAGCCGAGTGACCAGAAGCCGACTGAAGCCAGCTGGCGAGAGGCGAGGGGGATGTCGAGCTCCTTGACCAGGGTGTAGTAGAAGAGCCCACTGCCCACGGTGAACACCCAGAGGGTGACGAATCCGGCCGAGAAGAAAACGTCCGAGTACGCCGCACCCACCGAGTCCACGAAGGGCAGGCTGCCCGCCGTGTAGACGAAATACAGCAATGGCAGCCAGGCCACGCCGCCCATGACGAACCAAAGGGTGACGAAACTCCGCTTCTCCTCCCGGCGCCGGATGGTCATCATCGTGACGGCAAAGGGAATGGTGAGCACCGCCAGCATCGGGAGGTGGAGCCACCACGGCAAGCCAAACGGCTGTCGCCCCTCACCGAGACCGAACACCACGGCCAGCAGGTCGAGCACCACGAGACCCGAGACACCGAGCAGCCCAAGGTAGGCCAGCTCCTTTCGCCAGAGTCGCGCGCCTGTGAGCCGGGGCAGGACGTAATAGACGCCACCGGCAAGCGTCAGCACGAGAAAGCCGAGCATGACGGTGAGGTTGGCCATCGACTCGGCCCGGCCGTAGCTGATCGGGGACAGCCCGGCGAACCGCAACGAGAAGAGAGCGATGAGTTGGAAGACGCCGGCCAGCACCAGGAAGAGGGCCCCTACCAGGAAGTGGGCGACGGCGACGCGGTCCTCATCTCCGGCCCCGAGGAGGGCTCTGATGTCTGCAGTTTGGGTTGCGGCCAAGGGTTCCCTCGTCGCGGAACGGGACGGCGGGAGCATAACTAGCGAACCCAGGGTTGCAGGCACCGCTCAGCGAAGTCCAGCGCCCTCAGTTCGCGGGAGAGTCCAGGGTTCTCTAACGAGCCCCGGGTTGTGGTAGAAACCACGTGAACAGGTATACAACCGCGCCCGAAGACGAGAGATGTATCGCCTCGCAGAACTGAGCGACAGCAGACGCAAGACCATCGGATGGGGACTGCTCGGTCTGGGCTTCGTCGGTCTCGTGGTAGGCGTGATCTGGATCCACTACACCAGCCTCCCGCCCGAGCAGGACGCAGGCATCTTCGATTGGATACCGAGCAGCCACTTGCTGAAGGGTGTCGGCTATCTGGTCGTATTCGGGGCCTCCCAGATGCTCGTGATCGGGGCATTGTTCGTCTGGGTGCTGAACCAGCGCATGACCTGGGCCCGTGCTCTCTTCGCCTCCTTCATCACCTGGATCGAGCTTGTCATCATCTTCGGGATGGTCCCCTCGGAATGGCTTAACTTTGCCCAGACCGATCTCGACTGGTCGTCACAACGGGTGGCCGTCACCATCCCGCCGGCCCTGGTGTTGGGCAACGAGGTCCAACTCAGCTGGGCTGCCATCAAGGACTCGATCTCGATGGGCTATCACCTGGTGATGCTCGGGGTGGCGGCGGTGTTCGCCTTGCAGCTGCAGAAGATGAGCAAAGGTCCGCCGCCTTCGGCCGACAAGGCCCCGCCCCGCTCACCATACGGGCGGCCGCTGGTCAGGGGTGAGGGCTGATGCCAAAGGGTGTCGTCGACGAGACGCCTCCGTACCGCGACGATTATCAGCTCGCGGTCGTCGAGGGCGACTACTTCACAGACAAGCTCCGGCCGAAGCAGTTCCTCCACATCGACCAATCTGAGTGCATCATCTGCGAGGGCTGTGTCGACATCTGCCCCTGGAAATGCATCCACTATCTCTCGTTGGACGCCATCACCGAGGGTGTCAACGTCGACCACCCCGGTGAGGACCCGCAGAACCTCGGTTTCTTCGTGGTCGACGAGGACGAGTGCACGCGATGCGCCCTCTGTGTCGACCGCTGCCCAACCAATGTGATCACACTGGGCAAGTTCGAGGGGTCGCTGGCCGAGCAGGCCGCGGAGCTCGGGCTCGACCGCCGCCCCTGGGATTTCGACACCGGGCAGCGTGACTTCAAGAATGGATACGCCTACGGGATGCGCTGGTAGGAGGCGGCTTGGCCAACGGCAACGGTAAGACCGGCATCGGGGAAAAGATCAAAGAGGTGAGCGACAAGCTCTGGGGCTCCCAGGTGGCCGAGTCGATCCTCCGCCCGGGCTCGCCCTTCAAGAAGGGCTACTCGGACAGCCCGAGGAACCGGTCATACGTGGTGATGAACAACGTGCTCTATCACCTCCATCCGGTGAAGGTGAAGCGGCACGGGGTCAAGCTGTCCTACACGCTCTGCCTGGGCGGTCTCAGCTTCTTTCTCTTCATCCTCCTCACCATCACCGGGATCTTCCTCATGTTCTATTACACGCCCTCGGCCGAGACCGCCTATGCCGACATCGAGGCTCTGTCGACCAATGTGGCGTTCGGTTCTCTGGTGCGGAACATGCATCGGTGGGGGGCCCATCTCATGGTCCTCTCGGTGTTCCTACATATGAGCCGGGTCTTCTATCACGGCGCCTACAAGCCGCCGCGAGAGTTCAACTGGGTCGTCGGCGTGGTGCTCCTCTTCCTCACGCTGCTGCTCTCCTTCTCCGGCTATCTCCTCCCTTGGGACCAACTGGCGCTGTGGGCGGTCACGGTGGGAACCAACATGGCCGGCTTCGTTCCCGTGGTGGGCAATGAGGTGAAATTCGCCCTATTGGCCGGGGTCGAGGTGTCCGGAGCCACCCTTCTCCGTTTCTACGTCCTGCATGTCCTGGCTTTCCCGTTCATCCTCGTGATCTTCCTTGCTGTGCACTTCTGGAGGGTGCGCAAGGACGGCGGTATCTCCGGGCCCCTCTAAAGGAGTCGTCATGACAGAAATTCCAGAGAGTCTCCTCAGGAGGTCGGCGGAGGCCAAGGCCAAGGCATTGGGCCTGCCCGTCGAGCAGGTGTTGGCCGAGATGAAGGGGGAGGCCCCGCCGACGCCACCGCCGCCGGCCGAGCCCGCGCCCGCGGCTCAGTCCGAAGAGACCGTCGCTGCAGAGATGGAGGAGTCCGCAGAGCGTTCTGCCGAGATCGAGGAGGCTGTCGAGTCGGTCGATGATGAGCCCGCCCCGGCCGAAGAGGCGCCGGTCGAGCCGGCAGCCGAGACCGAGCCGGTGATCGTGGCCGAAACCGAGGCTGATGTGCCTCCCGCCCCACCCACCGAGGCACCGCCCTCGGAGGAGGAGGTTGAAGCAGTCGAACCGGCCGCCGCTGCAGTGGCCACCGTGGTGGAAGACCGACCAGCCCCGGAGGGAGACGGCGCCACCGACGGCGCGGATTCCGGAAACGGTGCCGGGTCCGGGAACGGCGCAGACAGTGGCAATGGCGCCGGCAACGGCGCGGGCAAGGTGGCCGCCGTGGTCAGCACCCGTCCCACCGTGCCACCAAAGGGGACGCCCGAGGGGGTGCGGACGCAGCGTCTGCTCACGGTCGTCAAGGCGAGGGCCATCCAGACCGTCAAGGCCGAGCCGACGGACAAGGTCAACACCTGGCCCCACCTGATGCTCATGGAGTTCGGGGCCCTACTGGCGATCACCGGTCTGGTGGTGATCATGTCCGTGGTCATCCACTCCCCGCTGCTCGACCCGGCCAACTTCAACGCCACTCCTAACCCGTCGAAGGCGCCGTGGTACTTCCTCGGCCTCCAGGAGCTCCTCTCCTACTTCGACCCCCAGATCGCCGGGGTGACCATCCCCACCATCACCGGGTTCATCGGCTTCTGGCTAATCCCTTACGTCGACAAGAACCCCTCGACGCGACCGAGTGATCGCAAGTTCGCCATCGCTCTCTACTCGGTCTTTCTGGCGGGGGCGGCCACGCTCACGATCTTCGGCGTTCTCTTCCGGGGCCTCGGCTTCAACTTCTCCTATCCCTGGAAGGACGGTGTCTACTTCGACGACCTGAAGGACTGGGTGCAGTTCGAATGACCCTGACCAACGCCGCCCTCATCGCGGTCGCCGTGGTGGCGATCCTCGGGGCGGCCGGGGCGTTTGCCGTCGCCTACCGCCGATCCCAGACGGTCGAGAAAGTCGATCCGCTGGCCGGGGTCTCGTCGGAGACCCGGGCCGCCGACCGGTCATCTACTGCCGTTCTGATCCCACCCCGTGTCGAGGAGGCAGCGGAGCCCGTAGAGGAAGAGGCCCCCGAGGTCGAGCCCGAACCGGTTGAGGTCGAGGAGGATGCGGTCGTCGAGATCCTGGAGACCCAGCGCATCGTCGAGGTGTCTCCGGAAGAGGGCGGGGTCAGCCGGCGTCAGTTCTTCAACCGGGCAATCGCTGCGACCTTCGGTACGTTTCTGGCCGCCCAAGGTCTCTACTACCTCGCCTTCTTCTGGCCCAAGCTGACAGGTGGATTCGGCGCCGATATCGACGCCGGCCCTGTCTCCGATCTGCGCACGCAGGTATTCACGCCCGATGGTGCCGTGCTTCCACTGTTCATTCCCGAGGCCCGGGCCTATTTGGTCCCTGCTCCTGAGGAGCTTTCCGCCCAGTTCGAGGGCCAGGGCGTGGAGACCGACGGGCTGATGGCCCTCTACATGCGATGTGTCCACCTCGGGTGTCGGGTGCCGTGGTGCGCTCCATCGCAGGGATTCGAGTGCCCGTGTCACGGGTCGAGGTACAACGCCATCGGCCAGTATTTCGGCGGCCCTGCCCCACGCAACCTGGACCGGTTCGTGGTGGAGAACCAGGGCGGCAACCTGATCATTCGCACCGGCACCATCATCCAGACACCCCGGGCACCGGTGCTGCTCGTCCCATACCCGCAGGGACCGAGCTGCATCAGCGCCGTGGCCGAGGCATGACCGCCAACATCATCACGGTCATCGCCCTGGTCGCAGGGATCGCCTGGCTGGGCATGCTCTTCGTCTCGGCGATTCGCAACCGAGGTGGCGAGGAGGTCGCTCCCAACCTGCGGCCTGGCATCGACGACGAGAAGATCGAGACACGCCGGCTGGAGGGAGGGCAGAAGGCGGCGATTGCCTTCTCCGCATTCCTCGCCATTTCGCTTCCGCTCTACTTCCTAACCGAGCAGCAGCGACAGGAGGGCTTCGTCGTGGAGTTCGCCGAGGGCTCGATCGCGCGGGGCGAGCATCTCGTCGAGGAGTTCGGCTGTTTCAACTGTCATGGCCCGGAGGGGTCGGGTGGCGTCGCCCCGTACGTCGAGAAGCGCTCGGGTATCGCTGTCGAGTGGGCGGCTCCGTCGCTCAACGACGTCTTCTTCAGGTACGCCGAGGACGAGGTCAACTTCTGGGTCACGTACGGCCGCGGCAACACGCCCATGCCGGCATGGGGCATCCCCGGCGGTGGGCCGCTCAACGACCAGCAAGTGGAAGACGTGGTCAACTACCTGGCGACCATTCAGGTGACCCAGGACGAGAACCTTGCCGACGTGGAGCCCGGGATCAACACTGCGCTGGACAGGCTCGCCACCGCCGACGCAACGGTCGAGGCCGCCATTGTCGAGCAGAGTCAGGTGGTGGCTCAGATCGAGTCGGCTCCCGCAGATGCCGCCCTGGTGATTCCACTGGCGACGCGGGCGAGGGAGGTGTTGGACGGAGCCGGCACCGGCATCGACACCGACGCCGACGGCATCTCCGATGCTGCCGAGACGGAGCTCAGTGAGATCTCAGCCGAGGCAGTAGCCGGATTCCAGATCATGGAGCCAATCGCCCTCGATCCCGAGGTGGCCGACGCCGAACTGGCCGACGATGCCCTGGCCGCCCTGGAGCTCGCAAGTCAGACGGACCCGGTCGTCACGACGAACATCGAGGCCATCGAGTTGGCCATGGAGGAAGGGACCGTCGACTCAGCCGTCGGGCTCAGCCCGGCTTCGTTGACCGCCCTCGAGGAGACGCGCGCCGCGGCGGAGGAAGCCGGCATCGAGGTCCCGGGCCCGATCGAGGATCTCGATGGCGCCAACGCGCTCCTGGCGGCCCTTGATGAGGCGGCAGCTGCCGAGGAGCCAGTGGAAGGGGCCGCCGACCTGGCGGCCGCGGCGACCACGGCGGTCGAGGAGGGCTCCGACCCCGATGGTGACGGGTTGTCGAGCGGCGCCGAGGCCGACATCAACGGTCAAATCGAGGCCGCCATCACCGCAACCACGCCGGCCGGGGTCACCCAGGTCACTCTCGATCCGACTAACCCGGCCTCGGTCGGCGGGGAGCCTGACGCCGCTAGTGCCGACAGGTTGGTGGGCAATCTGGAGTCGATGGCGACCACCCTCTCGGTGACGGAGCAGAACCAGGGGGATCTCACTGAGACCGCTTTGGGCGGCCTGGCATACCTCGAGGAGTCCCAGCAAGCGAAGCTGTATTCGATCGATTTCGCCGGGGTGGCGAAGGCGATGGCGTCCTCGCCCGAGGAAGCAGAGCGGGCAGTCGGTCTGTTCAATTCGAATTGCGCCCGATGTCACACCGCCGGTTACAGCGCAGGTGTCCCCTACACCCAGGAGGCGGGATCGGGGGGATTTGGTCCGGCATTGTGGGACGGTCGGCCGACGGTTCAGTTCGGTGACGCGAACGCGGACCCGGCGCAGGACCTGCTGGTCCAATTCCTGATCAGAGGCTCCGAGGCAGAGACGCCGTACGGCATCAACGGATTCGGCACCGGCCGCATGCCCGCTTTCGGCGCCAGCCTCAGCATTGAGGACATCGAGTTGCTCGCCCGCTATCTGCGCGGTGGGAACATGGACGGGAAGGGGGCCACCGTTGTTCTTCCGTGAGTTCTTCCGGTCGCTGTTCTCGGCCAACCTCTTCGTCACCGGGATCATCCTCACCATCGCCGCCGTGGCGCTGTTCTATGGCTCGATCTACCTCTTCAACTACACGAACCTCGGGAAGCGGCTGGGTTTCCTGGTCACCGGCGCCGCGGTGTTCGGCTGGTTGACGATCACCTCGATGCTGTTCGTGGTCTATGCCCCACGTGGCCCGAAGCCGGCCGACATCGAAGGGCTGAACGCTTTCGAGATCAGGATCATCCCGATCACCTACCTGCTGGTGTCGCTGGTGCTCTTCCTCGCCTTCCTGGTGGCGCTGCACCAGTACGAGGAGGTGCAGGAGAAATCCTCTGCCTAGAGCCGGCTGCCGTAGTAGCTCAACACCTGTAGCTCCATCGACAAGTCGACCTGGCGCACCGAGACCTTGTCCGGCACATTCACACGGACCGGCGCGAAATTGAGGATGGAGCGGATTCCGTGCTCGACCAAACGATCGGCCACCTGTTGTGCGGCCACCGCGGGCACGGCGAGGATGGCGATTTCGAAGCTCTTCGATGTGCAATCGCCGTCGAGGAGGTCCAGGTCCTGGATGGTGATGCTGCCCACCTTCGACCCGATCTTGCGGACGTCGGTGTCGTACAGGGCCACGACATCGAAGCCTCGGCGACCGAGCCCGCCGTAGTTGGCCAGAGCCCGGCCCAGGTTCCCGGCTCCGAGGATCGCCACGCGTTGCCGCTCGGCGATCCCGAGCTCCTGACGAATGCGCGCTTTGAGCTCGGGGACGGAGTATCCGATGCCCCTGACGCCGTGGAAGTCGAGATGGGAGAGATCCCTCCGCACGTTGGCCGCGTTGGCGCCTGCCGCCGACGCCAGTTCCTCGGAGCTGACCACGTCCTTCGACGAAGCCAGGTCTTCGAGCAATCGGAGGTAGCGAGGAAGACGTACCACCGTGGCCTTTGGGATTTCATTCACAAGCTCACGATAAACCTGCGCGGCGCGCTGAGAATCCCGGCTGCGTGGCCCGGCCCCTAACCTCTCCGACGATGTCTTCGCCCTCCGTTCTCGTCGTCGGTGGCGGCCCCGCCGGCTCGGCGGCCGCCTACTGGTTGGCCCGGGACGGCCACGATGTGACGCTGGTGGAGAAGAAGGAATATCCCCGGGACAAGACTTGTGGCGACGGATTGACTCCCAGGGCGGTTCTCCAGCTCCAAGAAATGGGATTCGAGTTCGACGTGCCCGAGTTCCATCGCATCACCGGTCTTCGCTCCTACGCCGGGGACGAGTACGTCGAGCTCGAATGGCCGGAGCACTCTCGCTTCCCGAGTTGGGGAGGCGTGATGCGACGCAGTGACCTCGATTCCCAGGTTGCCACCCTCGCCGAGAAGCAGGGGGTGAGGATCATGGAGAAGACCACGGCGACACCGGTGATCGAGGATGGTTTTCTCACCGGGGTCACCCTGGACCACAACGGTGCCCAGGAGGTCGTCACCCCGATGATCAGTGTCATTGCCGATGGCTCCATGAATCGATTCGGACGGGAGCTGGGGAACGAGCGGCGCCGGGACTACCCGATGGGCATGGCCGCCCGGGGCTACTACGCCTCCCCTCGTTCGAAAGACCCCTTTCTGGAGAGTCAGCTCGATCTGAGGGACTCGTCGGGAGCCACGATGCCCGGATACGGCTGGGTGTTCCCCCTCGGCGACGGCACGGTCAATGTGGGCGTCGGCCTTCTCTCCACGTTCACCACGCTGGAAGCATGTCAACACCACCCACATGATGGCCGACTACGTGGCCACCGCCCCCGACTACTGGGAGCTGTCGGAGGAGTCCAAGTTGACCAACCCGGTCGGCGGCAAGCTGGCCATGTCCTTCTCCAAGGGACCGTTGGTAGGGGCCAACTGGATCACGATCGGCGACGCCGCCGGGGCGATCAACCCCTGGAACGGGGAGGGCATCTCCTATGCCTACGAGACCGGGCGCATCGCCGCGGAGCACGTCGGCCGGGCATTGGGGACTGCAGATTTCGGGCTGTTACGCCGATATCCACAACAACTCGAGGATGAGTACGGGCTCTACTACAAGATGGCCCGCATCTTCGTGAAGCTGATCGGTCACCCGCCGGTGATGCGGACTCTGGCCCACACCGGGCTGAACAGCCGGTCCTTGATGGAGTGGACTTTGAAGGTCATGGCGAACTTGCTCGACGAGGACGACAAGCACATGGGGGAGAGGACGTACGATGCCCTGGCTGCGGTCGTCCGGACCCTGCCGACATCGTGAAGCCGGAGCTCCTCGTCTTCGACGTCAACGAGACATTGCTCGACATGTCGCCGCTGCGGATCGACTTCGAGGATGTCTTCGGCGACTCTGAGGCCCTGGGCGAATGGTTCGCCCGTCTCCTCCACGGGTCGTTGGTGTCGAACCAGCTCGACCAGTACCGGGCCTTCGGCGTCATCGGGGTGGAGGCGCTCTTGCTGGTGGCTGAGCGGCGCGGGGTCGACCTGGATGAGGCCACCGCCACCGAGGTCGTCACCCGTCTCGCGATACTTCCCGCCCATCTCGACGTGATCCCCGCCCTCGAGCAGCTTCTCGATGCCGGCTTCCGCACCGCTGCCCTGACCAATGGCAGCACCAAGGCGGCCAACGTCCAGATCGAGAACGCGGGGTTGCATACCTTCATCCAACGGGTGATCTCCGTCGAGGAAGTGGGCCGGTTCAAGCCTGACCCGGCCACCTATCGACATGCCGCCCAGGTGATGGACGTTCACGTCTCCAAGTCGATGCTCATCTCGGCGCACGACTGGGATGTGGCCGGGGCCGTTGGTGCCGGCGCCTCGGCCGCCTACGTGCGGCGGCCCGGTCATCTCTGGAGCCTGCCCGGGTCTATGCCCGAGACGGTTGGGGCGGACCTCAAGGAGATCGCTGACCAGCTGATCGGGTGATCAGATCCGAGGAGCAACCTCCTCGGCGAGCTGTGTCATCAACTCGACCTGGGCGTCGTATTCGAGAGTGGGGAAATAGCTGCGGGCGGCGAACTCCACCGGCACACCCGCCTTCTCCCGCAGCTCCAGCAGCGTCTCAACGATGTGGTCGCTGGACCCGGCAATGGTCGCCCGTCGGAAAAGCGCCTCACGGTCGGCGTCGGTGATCTCCGGTGCCGCAGGCGGCGGCCCGGGCCTGTTGGCCGAGGCCTCCATGTCGGAGTACTTCCAGGTCATCTGCCACAGGTGATCGGTGTACCGGGCCCATGCCTCGTCGGCGGAGTCTCCGGGGAGGATCACCGAATAGTGGACGATCCGCAGCTCTGCCGGATCCCGTCCGATGCGCTCACACTCGTCCTTGATCCACTCGAGCTGGCGAAGGAATCCGTTGGTCGTGGCGTTGGAGTAGATCCCGTCGGCGAGACGGGCGGCACGTCTGATCGCCGGCTCGGCACCACCCCCGATCAGGATCGGGATGCGTTGTGATGGGGCAGGCCGGACCGCTACGTCCTCGAATTGGTACACCTTGCCCCCATGGGTGAACGGTTGGGCGGTCCAGGCTTGCGGGAGGATTGTCAGGATCTCCTCCATCGCCCGGCCACGCTGGTCGATGCGGGCACCGAGATGGTCGAACTCGACCTCGCTCCAGCCAAGACCCAGGCCGAGTGTGAATCTCCCTCCACTGAGCAGGCTGACAGTGGCCGCGTCCTCGGCGAGACGAAGCGGATGGTGGAGAGGGGCGAGGATCACGCCAGTGCCGACCTCGATCGTGGAGGTGGCGGCAGCGATGGCGCCGCTCACGACAGCAAGAGATGGCATGTAACCGTCGTCGACGAAGTGGTGCTCAGTGGTCCACACCGAGGAGAGGCCGAGACGCTCCGCTTCGACGGCGATTGAGATCGTCTCTTGATAGGCCCGGGACCAATCGGTCTCGCCGGGTTTTAGTTGTGCGCTGAGAAGGCCGAATCCGAGGGACATGAGGGCAGACTAGGTGCGCGTTGGAGGGTCCCTGCCTTGGTCCTCCAGCAGGTGGGTGAGGACATGGTGGAACCGGCATCGAAGCGTGCCGTTGGCGGCGTCGGTGGTGCCGCCATCCGCCCAATGTTTGCGATGGTGCACGTCGCACCAGCGCGGGTTTCGATCACAGCCGGGCCAGGTGCAATGTCGGTCTCGGGCGATGATGGCCCGTCGTTGGGCCGCGGTCCATACCCGGGTCTTGCGTCCGATGTCGATGATCTCCCCGTCGGGCCCGAGCACGATCCGGCTCAAGGAGCAGTCGCAGGCTGAGAGTGCGAAGCTCCTGGATGGTGAGGATGTGCCCGTCTTCGGTCTCGTGGAGACCTCCGGCGATGCCTTGGAGGGCAGGTAGATCACAGATGACGTTGATGTGGGGCTTCTCCCCACCCACCGTCGGGGGCTGTCCCCGTGGTCGAGGAAGTGGCGGGCCAGGTCCTCGAGGGCGTCGTGACGACGTTGACGGGGAGTCCGGGTGTCTCCGGGGAGTGGAGGCGGCATGAGTGCCCCGAGTGCGGCCCGGAGTGCGTGTAATGCGGAAGGAGTGGTCCATCCTTCGATGTGGCCCATCCCTCCGAGGCTCTCGGAGAGCGACACGCCGCGTAGTTCAATCGTGCTGGGCGAATTCGTCCGAGATCGTGCCCGGCCCATCGACCGACTGCCGCCAGTATTCGAGGGCCCGACGGGTGTCGGTGACTCCCAGGTCTTCGACGATGTCGACCAATCGATCCTCACCTTCGGCGAACTGATCGGGCAAGGCAACTGCCTGGTCGAGCAGGACACCCAGCCTGATCCGTGCTCAACCGACCTGCGGTCCAGGCCCGGAAGGTTGTCCGGGCTGATCGGAACACCCGGGATCGAGCGACGAGTCGATGGGCCCGACCCGATGCCATCCGACAACGGTGTTTGAGGAATGCGGTGAGCGATGGGTAGCCGAAATGGTGAGGCCCGGATCGCTCCTCAAAGGTCGAGATCCGTCGGAGACGTTCGGCCTCCAACAGTCCGCTCACCGTCTCCAACTCCACCAAGTCGTCGGCCAACTGGTCGAGATGGAGGTGCTCGACATCCTCGTTGTCCCATTCCTCGAGTGCCGATCTGAGGGCGCTCATGTTCTCTCCCCGAACATATGTTCGACCCTACAAGGTGGGCGCGACAGATTCCAGAGGGTCGTTTGGGAAATAGGGGGAGCGTGTGGATTGGTATACGCCAGGTCGGATACGAAACGG
>CAVRXA010000004.1:0-73281 GCA_963725075.1 uncultured Acidobacteriota bacterium | reverse complement strand
AGGCGTCTTCGTCGGTCTCGATACCGAGGGCGACGAAGATCCTGTGTCGCTCCTCGTCGAAGTGGCTCTGGGTGACCTGATCCGCGGCGTACTCGTCGCTGAGACGAGCGAACTCCTCGTGCAGGTGGGTCTCCTCGTCGGCGGTCAGCTTGGGCGGCCCATCGCCCTTGGCCTCCTGGCGCTCCTGCTTGTCTTCCTTCTTCTGCTGTCGGGCCAGCTCTCGCGAACGCTTTGCCATCGCCTCGCGCCCTCGCTTGGCCATATCAGTTGCACGCTCCGAGTAAGTCGGATTTGGTCATGGTTGAGCCCTTCCTGGGTGCCGCTTTCCAAAGACGATAACCGTCAGTGGGGGTTGAGCAGGAAGAACAGCTTCGGCTATGACGGCGACAACGGCTAACATGATGCTCACAGCGCACGCCTGAAGCGTGCTGCGCCTTTCTTCGCTTCCTTCGTTCCGTCGGGTGAAGTCACCGCAGGGCCCAAGCCAAGACTCCCCGCTCACGCGAACCAGTCTTGGATGTCCCGGCGGGGCGTGATGATTACGACGGCACGAGCTCAAAGGAGCATGCACATGTCCACCAACATCTACGTGGGGAACCTCACGTTCGACACCGACTCGCAGCGTCTCGAGGACCTCTTCTCGGAGCACGGCGCCGTGACCAAGGCCCAGGTCATCACCGATCGTGAGACCGGCCGCTCCCGTGGCTTCGGTTTTGTCGAGATGGGCTCGGCCGAGGCGGCCGAGAAGGCGATCTCGGCGCTCAACGGCAAGGATCTTGGCGGGCGTCAGCTCACCGTGAACCTCGCCAAAGAGCGATCGCGTTGATCAAAGCCGTCCCCAAGCCAAGGCGCGACGGGGCCAAGCACAAAGCGGACCGGTGCACCGATTGCGGTCATCCCTTCAAGGAGCACCGCCAATCGGCCTGCACCGTCCCGCATTGTCCCTGTCAGTTGTCTTCCTCTCAGGCCGCACGCACGACCTGAAACCCGTGGAGGGGCGTCACCCATAACGTGACGCCCTGCATTGGAATGCGGGTCTTCCGATACCCGTTGCTCCGCAAACGATTGCTGTCCTAGACTCGCCGGCGTGGATCACCCATGACCACGCCCGTCACCACTGACGTCATAGGAGACGACCTCACCTTTTCCCGCGAGATCGACGGGATGAGGATCGACTATCAGGTCCCGGTCGAGATGCCGGATGGTGCCGTGCTTCGCGCAGACGTCTTTCGCCCGATCCGGGAGGGCACCTACCCGGTCATCCTCACCCATGGCGTCTACGCCAAAGGTCTCCCCTTCAACGGGCCTATCTACAAGATGCAATGGGACAAGCTCGTGGCCAAGGACCCGAGCGTTCTCGAGGGCTCGACCAACAAGCACCAGGCATGGGAGGTCACCGACCCCGAGCGGTGGGTCCCTCACGGCTACGCCCTGGCCCGGGTCGACTCCAGGGGCGCCGGGTGGTCGCCCGGTGTGCTCTGGCCCCGCAACCCGCTCGAGTTCGACGACATCGCGAGTTCGGTGGAATGGGCCGGGACCCAGCCCTGGAGCACCGGACGGGTCGGGATCCTGGGGATCTCCTATTACGCGGTCATGGGATGGGCCGCAGCCGAGCGCCAGCCCGAGCATCTGGCAGCCCTCATCGCTTGGGAGGGCTTCACCGACTCCTATCGCGACGCCTACTACCACGGTGGCATTCTCAGCGAGTTCACCAGGCGATGGCAGGAGCGACAGATCAACCCGATCCAGTACGGCCAGGGGGAGCGCGCCCCGGTGAATCCCAACACCGGACAGTCGGTGGCCGGCCCCGTCACCCTCCCTGAAGACGAGCTAGCGGCAAACCGCCAGGAGTCGTTCCCCGAGATCAAGAGCCATCCCCTCTTCGACGACTGGCACCGTGACCGCGCCGTTGACCTGTCCCAGGTCTACGTGCCGTTCCTCTCCGCGGCGAACTGGGGCGGCCAGGGGATCCATCCCAGGGGCAACTTCAACGGATTCGTGGAAGCCGCCTCCCAGGACAAGTGGCTGGAGGCACACGGCGACACCCACTGGACCCACTTCTACTCTTCGTATGGGCGTGAATTGCAGAAGCGCTTCTTCGACCACTTTCTCAAGGGAGAGGACAACGGGTTCGACCGGACCCCTCGGGTCCAGCTCAACATCAGGCAGCCCGACGAGAGATTCGTGTGGCGGGGGGAGGACGAGTGGCCTCTGGCCCGCACCCGCTGGACCGAGTATCACCTGCATCCCGACCTCCTTCTGAGCCCCGATGCCCCCGCCGCCGATGGTGCGCTCGACTACGAAGCCCTTGGCGATGGGCTCGCCTTCACCACGGCGCCGTTCGTCGAGGAGACCGAGATCACCGGTCCTTTGGCAGCCAAGCTCTTCGTGTCCTCGAGCACGTCCGACGCCGACCTCTTCCTCATAGTGCAACTCTTCGATCCCGACGGGAACGAGGTCACCTTCGAGGGATCGACCGACCCCAACACCCCGATCGCCAATGGCTGGCTCCGGGCCAGCCACCGCGCCCTCGACGCGGATCGGTCCAGACCCTGGCAACCGTTTCACCCCCACGACCGGGTCGAACCTCTGGAACCGGGCGAGGTCTACGAGCTCGACATCGAGATCGTTCCTACCTGCATCGTCGTCCCCGCGGGGTACCGGCTCGGGCTCTGGGTGCGGGGGAAGGACTACGAATATCGGGGCCCTCTCGATGAGTACGGTCAAAGCTTCTACTACGCCACCCGGGGAACGGGTGGGATGACCCATGCCGACCCCGACGCCCGCCCGCCCGATATTTTCGCGGGCACGGTGACGGTCCACATCGGGCCGGACCACCCCTCCCACCTGCTGGTGCCGATCATCCCCAAGAGAGACGAATGAGGAGGCGGAACAGATCATGACGACCACGGTCGACTTTGTCGTTGCCGGGGGAGGGCACAACAGCCTGATCACCGCCGCCTACCTCGCCCGGGCCGGCCAGGAGGTGGTCGTCCTCGACGTTCGCCCTGAGGCGGGAGGCGGGGCTGCGACCGAGGAGATCCTGACACCCGGATTCCTGTTCGACACCTGCTCCACCGGGCAGACCCTGATCAGGGTCAACCCGGTGCTGTCGAAGGACGAGCTTGGTCTCGTGTCGGAATTCGGCCTCACCTACATCGAGCCCGATCCGGTGGCCCATGTCGTCTTCCCCGATGGCGAGACCTTCACGATGTGGCTCGACGTCGAGCGCACCATCGAGGAGATCAGTCGATTCTCCGCCGCCGACGCCGTCTCCTACCGGCGGATGCTCGCTGAGTTCGACGAGGTGAAGGGGGTATACAGCTCCTACCGGTTCACCCCCATCGGCTACGGACCATCGATCGACGAAGCCCTCGCCGCTCACCCAGCCGGAGCTGTGTGGCGACGTCGCAACGTCATGTCGGCGTGGGAGGTGATCCGGCGCGAGTTCGAGAGCCGGCACATCCAGGCGTTCATGTCGTGGATGGCATTCATGACCTCACAGCCGATCGACTCTCCGGGATCGGGTTATCTCGCCTACTCCCTGGTGGGGGGTCGTCAGCGAAGCAGCTGGTCGGTCCCGCTCGGCGGCTCGGCCAGCTTGCCCCGCGCCCTTGTCGCCGCCCTCGAGGCTTACGGCGGCTCGGTTGTCACCGACACTCTCGTCACTTCCCTCATCACGGAGGAGGGGCGATGCGTCGGAGTCGAGACGGAGGATGGCAGCCAATACCGGGCAAGGGTCGGAGTGGTGTCCTCGATCCACGTCAAAGACCTGGTCGGCATGGCCCCGGCCGAGATGTGGGGTGAGGATTTTCTGTACGGCGTGGACACGTACGACGAAGGGCTGTCCTCGTTCGCCTCCTACTACGCCGCCACCGAGGCGCCGCAGTTCCGCTCGTCCGGATCCGAGCCGGTGCCCGCGGTCTCGGCCGGCACTGCCCCGTGGCCGGAGGATGTGATCGAGTTCGGCCGTGGGCTGCGTGAGCGGCGGCTTCACCGACCCGGAACCTTCCTGCTCTTCGCCACACCCACACTCGTCGACGAGACGAGGGCCCCCGCCGGCGGCCACACCATCAAGATCCTCAGCCTGGCCCCTTACGACTGTCCCGACGACCTGGGCGTGTGGGACACGGGCAAGGACGTCCTGGCCGCCGAGCACTTCGAGACCTTGCGGGACTGCGCCCCCAACCTGACCAACGAGAAGATCTTGGCCTGGAAGGCCAAGAGCCCGGTGGACATCGAGGCAAGCAATCCGCACATGTGGCGGGGCACCATCCACGGTGGTGATCGCGGTCTCGCCTACGGCGGCCCGCAGCGTCCGGTGCCGGGATGGGCATCGCACCGCATGCCAATCCCCGGCCTCTATCAGACCGGCGCCACCACCCACCCGGGTGGCTCGATCACAGGCGGGCCGGGACGCAACGCCGCAATCGTCATCCTCGACGACCTGGGGATGAGTCTGGACAGCATGGTGGCCAAAGGAGGAAAGCTATGACCACCCAGATCGAACTTGGCTTCGCACCGAACGAGGACCCGTTCGTGGTGGCCCATGGCGGGTTCTACCGGCGCTGGCTCTCGATGTTGGACGACATCGACGAGCTCAAGGAGACGGTGGCCAGGCTGGAGGGGTCCACCGAGGACAAATGGGTGCCGGTGTGGGAGGAGGTGGCGCGTCGCTATGAGGACGAAGGCGATCGGCGGGAGGAAGCCGGCGACTTCGCGGCGGCGAGGAATGCCTACCTCCAGTCCAAGACCTACTACGCCATCGGGAGGTTCCCCGGCGAGATCAGCGATGTGAAGCGACGGATCAGCGACGACTGCGCCCGGGCATATCTGAAGGCCTGTGCCCATCTCGACCCGCCGATGGAGGTGGTCGACTTCGAGCATCAGGGGATGACGGTGCGTGCCCATTTCCGCGCCCCGGTGGCTGACGTCCAGGTCCCGGCCGTTCTCATCATGTGCGGCGCCGATGTGTTCAAGGAGGACCGGGGATGGGCTCAGGACCTGTGCATGCAGAATGGCATGGCGTCACTGGTGATGGACGGGCCAGACACCGGGGAGAACCCGTTCCCCTGGGCTCCGGAGTCTGTCTCGGCCTGGGAGGCGGCGGTCGACTACCTGGCCTCCCGGCCTGAAGTCGATGGCGGGCGTGTCGGCGCCTTCGGCATCAGCAGGGGTGGGTACTCGGTGATGCAACTCGCGGGCACCGCACCGGGCAAGCTCGGAGCGGTGGTGGCCAATGCCGGTCACCCGTTCGGCTACGTCATGCCCGACGACGAGCTCGAGGAGTTCGTGCGGGTGCGCAACGAGCGCGCCACCTGGCGATTCGGCGCCCCGGACGATCCGCCTTCGTTCCCGCCCACGACGATGGAGAAGGAACGGTCCGACTTCAAGCGCTGGGCGCTCTCGGAGCAGGGGATCCTCGAGAACATCACCATGCCGGTCCTCATGATCAACGGGAAGCTCGACCATCTCGCCCCGATCGGGAACATCTACTTCATGCTGGAGACCGGGCCTGCGACCGGCAAGGAGGCGCGGGTATACGCCGACGCGGGGCACTGCGCCTTCAAGTACCAGTCGCACTGGGCCCCGGCCACCTTCGAATGGCTGGCAGAGAAGCTGGGACGGGTCTAGCCGATCCGTCTCAAACCACGGGGCACGTCGTGCAACGGCCGGTGCCCGTCATCGGTGATGACGACGAGTTGCCCGGTCTGGACGCCGGCCTTCTCGTCGGTGGTGATCACATTGGGTTGGATGACCAGGGCCATCCCTTCTTCGAGCACCATGTCCGGTGTGGGGAGGTTCGGCCGGCTCTTGGTTCCCAGAACCGGGGGCAGATAGCCGCCTCCGTATCCATGGACCAGGTCGTCGTAGATGGTGAAGCCCATTTCCTCGATCACCGAAGACGCCTCGACCAGTTCGCGGACGTGGGTGCCGGCATGCGTGACGGCCGAGATGGCGTCGAAGGCGGCATCGGCCGCCATGTGGAGGCCGGCATAGAGGGGGGTGGGGTCTGCCTCGATGGTGAAGCTCCTCAGGACCTGGCCGGCGTAACCCCAGAACGCGGCGCTGATCTCACAGAAGAGGATGTCCCCCGCCTGCAGCCGCCGCGTCGATTGGAATTGCGATGGCACACAGACGTCCGGATCGGCCATCGAGGTGGAGGCGAAGTAGTGGATGTGGTTGGTCCCACCCTCGGCGAGGTAGGCCGACTCCATGATCGCAGCGAGCCGGCGCTCGTCCATGCCGACCCGGGCTTCGGCGGCGACCGCCTCCACCGCCTGGTCGGAGAGTCTTGCCGCAACTTCCAGACGCTCGATCTCCTCGGATGACTTGACCAGCCGGAGACGCTGGTACTCGCGGTCGAGGCTCACCAGATCGCCCACCGACCCGGCGAGGTCCTGGTGATCTCGATGACCGAGCGGACCTACCACCCCGACCCGCTGCCCTTCTGTCAGCTGGGCGTTGAGGATCTCCCCCAGCCGTTCGATGGTGGATGGGCCACCCCATTCCACGTCGGAGTCGGCCGCAATCCGGCGGGCGTTCGGGAGATGGTTGTAGTGCTGGACCAGCAGGTGGAGTGGTTCACCGGGGGTGACGACCAGGGCCGCCTCACGGGTGACCGGCCATTCCGAGAGCCACTGCACCGCCGAACCAGTCCGCTCCGATCCATAGGCGACCAGGTGCGCCACCCCGGCTGCCTCCATGACCTCGTGCATGGCCTTTCGTCTTCGTTGCAGCTCGCCCTTGGAGAAACGAGGGAAGGGATCTGTGTCGCCGACACGCACCTCCGTCATCGGATCATCGGTTCCAAAGACGGCATGTCGCCAGGGCGAAGGCCGAGATCGGCTGGATCGTCGTGGCCATGACAGGCGACACCATGTTCGACGTCGTGGCGGAGGAAACGGGGATCGACAGTGCGGCAGATCTCCATCGAATACGGGCAACGGCTGTGGAATCGGCAGGACGGTTGCGGGTCGATGAGCTCTGGGACGTTGCCCTCGATTGCGGCGAGCTGGCCCCGCCGGCTCCTCGAAGAGGGAATTGCTGACATCAGACTCCGGGTGTAGGGGTGGAGGGGCTGTCGGAACAGGTCGTCGGTCGTACCGATCTCGGCGATTCTCCCGGCGTACATCACCGCGACCCGATCGCTGATCTCGCGCACCAGCGAGAGGTCGTGGCTGATATAGAGCACGGATGTGCCACGCCGCTGTTGCAGCTCGGCGATCAGATTCAGGATCCGCGCCTGGATGGTCACATCTAGAGCGGTCGTGGGCTCGTCGGCAATGAGAAGGTCCGGGTTGCAGGCAAGCGCTTGGGCGATGAGGACCCGCTGCTTCATCCCGCCCGAAAGCTCATGGGGGTAGCTGGCCATGATCCGGCGCGGGTTTGGGATCTGAGTCTCGGCCAGTGCCTCGGCTGCCAGGTCGGCGACCTCCGCCCTCATCGTCGAGGCCTTCGACCGCAGCGGGGGGAGCTTCAGCAGGATTCGCTCGAACAGGCCCGACTCCTGCTTGGCCGCGCGGCGGACGATCGCCGGCACGTTGGGTCCGAGCGGTTCGAGGAGGTCGCTGCTTCGGTGCTGGAAGAACACCTCGGCGAGCTGATCCCCGATTGAGAGGGCGGGGTTCAAGGCTTTGCTCGGATCCTGGAAGATCATGGCGATGCGATTGCCGCGGATCTCGAGCATCTCGTCATCGGCGATCGTGAGCAGGTTCACCGGGCCTCCCCCCGCTGCCTGCGCCTCGCTCGACCAGAAGTCGATCCTCCCGCCGGCATAGACGCCGGGCGGGCTCGCCACCAGACGCAAGAACGAGCGCGCCGTCACGCTCTTCCCGCAACCGGTCTCTCCGACGAGGCCCAGGGTCTCCCCGTCCCGGATGTCGAAGGAGACGCCGTCGACGGCATGAACCCATCCGGCTTTGGTCTCGAAGTGGATGCTGAGGTCCTGCACCGACGCCACCAGCCCTCCGGTCGCCCTGTCAGCGGCAGTGCCGGGCGGTGCCGTCGAGGTCACCTGGATTAGGTCCTGCTTCATTTGGATGATCGATCATCGGGCAGGCAGCCAGTCGACGAATGTGCCCCAATCGATTGTCGCGGCGGACGGTAGCCAATACGATCGCCACCCGGCAACAGGTTCTCAGGAGGTCGACATTGGGCCGTTACGCCATCAAGACACCGACTCATCACACCACGTGGGACCAGATGCTCGAGGTGTGGACAGCAGCCGACGCCACCGCTGTGTTCGAGTCCGCCTGGAACTTCGATCATTTCTATCCACTTCGGGGCGACACCAACGGCCCCTGTCTGGAGGCATGGGTGACGCTGTCCGCCCTCGCTCAGGCGACCCACCGGATCCGGGTGGGGACGATGGTGTGCGGGATGCACTTTCGCCATCCGGCGGTGACGGCTTCGATGGCCTCGTCGCTGGACATCGTCTCCAAGGGACGTCTCGAGCTCGGCCTGGGAGCGGGCTGGTACCCGCTCGAAGCCGATGCCTACGGGATGGACCTGGGGACGGTCGACGAGCGCATGACCCGGTTCGAGGAGGGAACCGAGGTCATCCACAGCCTTCTGACCGAGGAGACAACCGACTTCGAGGGCAGGTTCTACTCGTTACACGGTGCTCGAAACGAGCCAAAGCCGGTTCAGAAGCCGAGGCCACCAATCGTGATCGGTGGCCGTGGTGAGAAACGGACACTCCGGCTGGTGGCCCGATTCGCCGCGATGTGGGACGCACTGTTCGTCGAGGAAGAGCTCGACGAGTGGCGGCGGCTCAGAGAAGTCCTCTGGGGGCACTGCGCCGACGTGGGGCGGGACCCAGCGGAGATCACCCTTTCTTCTCACCTGCAAGTCGACCCGGAGCCCGATCCGGCCAGCGTCGCCGCACGCGCCGAGAAATTGTTCGATGCCGGTCTCGACCTCGTGATCGTCGGTCTCACCGCCCAGCACGACGCCTCGACAGTGGAGAAGCTGGCTGCCGCCTTCGCCGGCTAATAACCATTCTGGCGCGCCGATCCCGGCCTATAGACCGGGATCGGCGCGCCAAAACGACTTCCTAACGCCCTTCGCCCGGGGTGAGCAGGCCCTTCTCGAAGGCGGCGCCGACGGCGGCGGCACGATCGTTGACACCGAGCTTGGCGTAGATGTGGAGGAGGTGGGTCTTGACCGTCGCCTCGCTCACGAACAGTCGCTCGGCGACATCCCGGTTGGTCGCCCCCGATGCGACGAGCTGGAGCACCTCGAGCTCGCGCTGGCTGACGGTCTCCTTCACGGGCTGGCGGACCTGATCGAGAAGACGGGCGGCGACGCTCGGGGAGAGGACGGCTTCGCCTGCGGCGGCGGAACGCACCGCTCGGAGCAGCTCGTCCCGGGGGGCGTCCTTGAGGAGATACCCGGTCGCCCCGGCCTCGATGGCGGGCAGAACGTCGCTGTCGGTGTCGAAGGTGGTCAACACGAGGACGCGAGCAGGGATCCCGAGCTCGGTCATCTCCCGGATCGCCGAGACACCATCCATCTCCGGCATGCGGAGGTCCATCAGCACGACATCGGGGTCATGAGCACGGGCCTTGGAGATGGCGTCCGCCCCATTTGTCGCCTCGGCCACCACCTCGAAGCCTTCCTCACCTTCGAACATGCCCCGCAGACCGTCCCGGACCACCGGGTGGTCGTCGACGATGAGAAGCCGGACCGGCCGGTCGGGTCAGTCATCGGATGAGTCGATGGGGATAGCGGGAAGGGTGGCACAGACCGCGGTCCCTCCACCCGGGCTCGGACTCGATCTCCAGGGTGCCGGCCAGTCGCTCCACCCGCTGCCGCATGGCGGTGAGACCGAACCCGGCGTCGGACCCGGCAGCCGTTGCGCCCGCTGCCGCGCGACGAATCCGTTGCCGTTGTCCCTGACGTCGATGGTCACGACGTCGCCCATGTAGGAGAGGGTGACTCCGACCCGTGAGGCATTGGCGTGCTTGGCCACGTTGGCCAGCGCCTCCTGGGCGACCCGCAGCATCGTCACCTCCACTTCGGGGTGAAGACCCTGCGTCTCGCCGGTGGTGGTCACCTCGGTGGTCACCCGGTTCAACGACGACCAGCGTGCCGCCTCGTCGGCCAGCGCCTCGGGAAGATGTCTTCCCTCGAGGGGAGCGGGGAGGATGGCCCGCATCGAGCGACGGGCCTCGGCCAGGCTCTGCCGGGCCAGGTTGGTGGCATTGTCCAACCGTCGCTGAAGCTCCGCCGGGTCGCTCTTGACCTGATTCGCCGCCTCCAGCTGGGTGATGACGCCGGTCAGTCCCTGGGCGATGGTGTCGTGGATCTCCCCGGCGATTCGCTGTCTCTCGTCGGTGACTGCCCGCCTCCCTGGCCTGGGCGACCAACTGGGCGTGGAGACCGGCGTTCTCCTCCAGGGCCGCCTCCAGCTCGAGCAGTGAGCGTCGTCGCTGCTCGCTGAGATCGGCGATCTTCTCCCCACCGATGATCCCGAACCCGACTGGCGAGTGGTCTGGATCACGACGATGATCCCGTAGGTCCACCAGCCGTCTGCGGTGGGATCGGTGGTGACGATTCGGGAGTTGATGATCAGAGAGGTGAGGCCCGATCCCGACGAACGCGACTGCCGGCGGCTTGAGGACGAAGGCGTGGATGAAACCGGTGATGACGAAGACGAAGTAGACCGGAAGCAGATAGCATCAACACGGCGAAGAAGACGAGTCAGTCCGACGAAATACACCCGCATCCAGCCTCGATTCTCCGGCGTTTGCGCGAAGGGTGAACATGAAGAGGCACCCAGACGGCGGCTGCCGGGCCAGACCGACCGAGACAGCCGCATCGCCAGGTGTCGCGCTCGAGACGCTGAGGACGAGACCGACGCCAGGGTGACGTAGGGCACCCATTCCACGACCTTCTCGAAGCCACGCTTCCCACCGAGAGTCGGATCGGTCTCGGCGATCGGGTGGCCGATTCGGGGCTCATTCCCAGCGGAAGGTCAAGGCCGCCAGCACGCTGGCCCCGATCGCAAAGGCTGCCATGACCAGGAGACTAGAAGTCGAGGGGGCCAGACCGGACCAGGTGTCCTGCAGAGCCTGGACGCCGGCGCCGGTCGGGGTCATGTCGCTCACCGCCAGCAGCCCGTCCGACATCGCCTCCCGTGGGAAGTAGACCCCGGCGAAGAACAGCATCGGGAAATAGACCGCCATCCCGATGCCTTGGCCCGAGGCGACGGTGGGAGCGACCGCCCCGATGAGCAGCCCGAGGGCCAGCATCGAGACCGCCGCCAGGGTGTAGACCAGGACGAACCCGCCCAGGTTCTGTGGAATCGGGATGTCGAACACGACCGCTCCCACGCCAATCGCCAGTGCTGCGGCCAGCACCGCCATCACCATCTGGATGATGAGCTGTGCCGCCACGAGACGCCATGGGCTCACCGGTGTGGTCTGCAGCCGGCGAAGGACGCCGCGCTCCCGATACGTGGCGAGGATCGCAGGCAGCGTGGCGAAGGCCAGGGTGGCCAGAGCCAGACCGAGGATGATGGGGGCATAGAGATCGATCAGTCGGTACCCGTCCAGGTCCGGGCTCGGGGTGTCGAAGCCAGGGAAGAACAGGCCCAGTGCGATCAAGAGGACCGCGGGGAAGATCAGTCCCCAGAACATGGCGAGCGGCTCTCGGGCGAAGAGCTTTCCTTCGACGGTGGTCAGTTTGGTGAGTGCGGACATGGTTTCTCTCCTCAGATCTCGGAGTCTTCGGTGTTCTGCAAGGACTTTCCGGTGAGAGCGACGAATGCATCGTCGAGCGTCACCTGTTCGACCCGAAGCTCGTAGGCGATGATCTGCTTGCGAGCCAGATAGGCGGTCACCGAATGCAGCACATTGCCGACGCCGGTCACCACCAGGTGGTCACCGAAGCTGTCGACGCCGGTCACGTCTGGCAACGCGGCGAGCTCCGATTCGTCGACCGGTGGCTCAGGACGGAAGCGGATCCGCTGCTCGTCGTCAGCCCTGGACACCAGGCCGGCCGGCGTGTCTAGAGCGATCAGCTTTCCCGAGTCGATCAGGGCGACCCGGTCTGCGAGGCGCTCGGCCTCCTCCATGAAGTGAGTGACGAGGACGATGGTGACGCCGCGGTCACGCAGCTGCTCCACGAGGGCCCAGGTGTCACGCCGAGCCTGAGGGTCGAGACCTGTCGTCAGCTCGTCGAGGATGGCGATCTCGGGATTTCCGACCAAGGCCAGGGCGACCGAGAGCCGCTGCTTCTGCCCTCCGGAAAGCTTGGCGAACTTCGTGTCCCGCTTCTCGGTGAGACCGAGTTGGTCGAGGAGATCGGGCCAGGGGGCGGGGCTCCGATAGAAGCTGCTGTAGAGATCGAGCGCCTCCCATACCTTGATCCGGTCGGGGAGACTGCTCTCCTGGAGCTGCACCCCGAGACGCTCTCGCATCTCGGCGGCGTCGTGCTGTGGGTCCAGACCGAGGACGCTGATCCGGCCCCCGTCGGGCTGTCGGAGACCGGCGATCGACTCCACAGTCGTAGTCTTCCCTGCCCCATTGGGGCCGAGGATGGCGAAGATCTCGCCCTTCTCGACGGTGAAGCTGACACCGTCGACCACGGGGACGTCGTCGTATCGCTTGACCAGGTTGTCGACTTCGATGACGGGCATGTCGGTTCCTTCGTCGGTGACTGCTGACATCCCCAGTGTGCCGAACCCAATCGCTGCCCACATCGCCCGACCGGTCACTATCCGGTCGGATCGCGGATGAGCGCCGCTATCAGCCGATCGGTGGACCCGTCTCCACCCTGAGGTCATCGGGGGAATTCGGGGGAACTCCCCGATGGTGGGGAGGGGCGGGCATGCGTCATGCTCGGGGGGTGGATCTGGTCGACCCCACCCTCAGCGACGTCGTCTCCGATCGCCCCTCCGGGCGTCGCCGCCGTCGGCTGGTTCTCAGGTTGGCGATGGGCATTACCGTGGTCGGGGCGACGTTCCTGGTCGGCGATGACATCGGTGGTTGGTGGGCCGGCCTCTTCCAGACGCTGGCCTCCCCTGAGGCATTCAGGGCATGGGTAGACGGTCTCGGCGCCTGGGGCCCGATCGGTTATCTACTCGCCCAGGCGGCTCAGGTGGTGGTGGTCCCGATACCGGGGACGCTATTCCCGCCGGTCGGGGCACTTGCCTTCGGTCCGTGGCCCGCAATGGCGCTGAGCCTCGCCGGGATGGCCCTCGGGTCGGCGATCGTGTTCCTGGTGGCACGCCGATGGGGGAGACCGCTTACGATCAGACTGGCCGGGGCAGAGCGAGTCCAGCGATATGAGAGTCTGATGACGGCTCGGGGTGGTCTTCTCCTCTGGCTCGTATTCCTTCTCCCGTTCCTCCCCGATGACGCGGTGTGTGCCCTCGCCGGGCTGTCCGGTATCGGGTTTGGTCGCTTCATGGTGATTGCGGCGGTGGGGCGGATTCCCGCGGTGGCCGCCGGGGTGTTCACCATGGCCGGTCTGGAAGGGGGCCCGGGCTGGGCTTGGGCCGTAGCGACCGGGGTCTTCGTCGCTGCCGTCTGGCTGGGGATCAGATTCGGGCCTGCCCTCGAAGCGCATCTGGTGCGGAGGATGGGGAGAGGACCTGGGATCGATTCATCGGATGAGAAGAGCAACCCCGAGCGTGACCGCACCCACACCGAGCGATAACGCCCCCAGATACACCAAGGACATGAATCGAGTCGGTTCGGTTCGCCCTCGACCCATCGCACCGAAGAAGAAGCCGGCGGGCATGAGGATGGCGGCCAGAGGTATCGCCGATCGCCCGATGACGGCGGCGAACCCGGACAGGTCGAGGGAGTTGGCGTAGATCAGCGCCACCAGGGACAGGATCACGAGCACTCCAGCATGGGCGTGACCCGCGCGAAACGACGCTTTCTGGAAATCCGTGAGCTCACGCCGCCCGTTGTGGATGGAAAAAAGGAAGAGCCCTCCGTACTCCACGGCGACGAGGGTCAGAAGGAGGATCCCTGCGGTGCGGGTGATGTCGTCGGTGAGCTCCATCAACTCGACCGGCGCAGCCAGAGGTCCACAGCCTGCGCCCGATCTTGGAGCCCCATCGCGGTGTCGGTGGCCCAAAGCAGATCGCCCTCGGCGGACACAATGCGCCCCTTGACCGCCAGCCTGCGTCTCTCGTCGATGTCCTCCGCGACGTCGAGAGAGAAGGGAATAGGCGGTCCGTTGGCATCGGCGATCAACTGAGTGGCAAGGGGCTCGACGGCATCGTCGGCGGCAGAGATGTCGACCAGCTCGACCATGACCACGCTGTCGGGTGGAAGCATCATCCTCTCCCGGTAGGACACCGTCCCTTTCACTGAGAACGCCGGGGCCCTGGACATCACGATCGCTTTCTCACCCAGTGTCAACTCCGTCCCGGTGAAGTCGATCTCATGCTCTCCCTGGAGTTGGCTGAGGAACCGATGCTCGAGGTCCATCAACTCCGGCGGCCCCGCCATCCGGGTCGAGGCAGCCGGCCCGATCTCGAGCACATTCCCGTCGATCGTGAACGAACCTGTGAAGCGGTTCACACCGACCTGGCCGGTCACCCGGTCACTTTCGAATCGGACCGACCTTGGCGCATCGATGTCGATCGGCTCACCGTCGATCTCGACCAACAGCCAATCGCCTTCCACCACCGCCTGTTCGTGATTCGCTGTCATCTCTCCAATCGTACGGAAATGATGCTGGGCTAGCCTCGCCGCTCGATGGCGATCATCTCGCGTGGCTTCAAGGGACGACGGCCCGAGGTCGACCCGAGCCGCCTTCCCCCCGGCCAATATGTCGCCCACGACTTCCCCGTGCTGTCTGCTGGCCCCACACCCCGGGTCCCGCTGGACGAGTGGAGCCTCGAGATCACCGGGCTCATCGATGAGCCGAGATCCTGGACATGGGACGAGTTCAACGCCCTTCCGTCGGAGACCGTCACCCTCGACATCCACTGCGTCACGAAGTGGTCGAAGCTGGACACCACCTGGACGGGCGTGTCGGTCGACACCCTGCTCGAGGACGTGGACACAGGGGCGACGCACATCATGGCCTCCAGCTACGGCGGTTACACGACCAACCTTCCTCTGGCCGACGTGATCGGGGGTCGGGCGTGGGTCGCAACCGGGTACGACGATCAGCCACTGCACCCCGAGCATGGCGGTCCGGCCCGGCTCCTCGTGCCGCATCTCTATTTCTGGAAGAGCGCCAAATGGGTGCGGGGGATCGAGTTGCTGGCGCAGGACCAGCGTGGGTTCTGGGAGAGAAACGGATACCACGACTACGGGGACCCGTGGCGGGAGCAGCGGTACTGGGGCGATTGAGCCAGGCTCCCACGACTCCGGTTCGGATGGACTGGCTAGCGGCCAGGGTCATCTCGAAACGCGACGAGACCCCGCGGGTGCGCAGCATCGTCTTCGAATGCCCGATGTGGACGGGGCACATGGCCGGCCAGCATGTCGACATCAGGCTCACCGCCGAGGATGGCTATCAGGCGCAGCGGAGCTACTCGATCGCCTCGGCGCCCGAGGATGAGCATCTGATGCTGACCGTGGAGCGACTTCAAGACGGCGAAGTCTCCCCGTATCTCTTCGACGAGCTGGCGCCTGGAGACGAATTGGAGATGAGAGGCCCGATCGGCCGCTACTTCGTCTGGGAAGAGGGCATGATGGGTCCGCTGCTGATGATCGCCGGAGGCTCCGGTGTCGTGCCGTTTCGGGCGATCCTGCGCCACCGGGCCGTGGCCGATGGCGAGTCCCCGGCCCGGCTCCTCTATTCGGCCCGGACGATCGACGATGTGATCTATCGCGAAGAGCTGATCGGGTTCGGAGATGCCGCGGGTGTCGACGTCGACCTGACGTTGACCCGTGCCCGACCCGAGGATTGGGAGGGATATGGCCGTCGCATCGACGCTGCCATCCTTTCCGAAGTGGCCTGGCCGCCTGCCAGCGAATCCTGGACGTACATCTGCGGGCCAACCGGCTTCGTCGAGACGGTCGCCAACGACCTCGTCGATCTCGGCCACGACCCGGAGTCGATCAGGACCGAGCGTTTCGGGCCTTCGGGCTGATGCGCGTCTATCCATGCGGGAATTAGGCGACGGACTTCGACCTTGAACCAAGCAGCGCATCGAGAAGAGTCACTGGACGAGGGAATCGCCACCGCCAATCCGATGACCCATCGTCAGATCCTGCTGGTCCTCAGCGGGCTGATGCTGGGTCTCTTTCTCGCCGCCCTCGACCAGACCATTGTCGCCACGGCACTGCCCACCATCGCCGGAGAGCTGGGTGGCCTCGAGCACCTCTCCTGGGTGGTCACGGCCTACCTCCTCACCTCGACGGCCTCGGCGCCCCTGTACGGGAAGGTGTCGGACATGTACGGGCGGAAGATCGTCTTCCAGTTCGCCATCGTCAGCTTCTTGATCGGGTCGGTGCTGGCCGGGATGTCCCAATCGATGACCCAGCTCATCGCTTTCCGGGCCATCCAAGGGCTGGGGGCGGGCGGCTTGATCGTGATGACGTTCACGATCGTGGGGGACATCGTCTCGCCCCGAGAGCGGGGGCGGTACCAGGGGTACATCGGAGCGGTCTTCGCGCTTGGCATCGATCGCCGGCCCGTTGCTGGGCGGTTTCTTCGTCGACAATTTCTCATGGCGGTGGGTGTTCTACATCAACCTGCCCATCGGCCTGGCCGCTCTCTTCGTCACTGCGACCGTTCTCAATCTTCCCTTCCGCCGGGTCGATCATCCGGTCGACTATCTGGGAGCCGGCCTTCTCGTCGGTGGAGTCACCTCACTTCTCCTGGTCATGGTCTGGGGAGGCTCGGAGTATCCGTGGGGCTCGCCGATGATCATCGGGTTGTCGATCGTGGCGGTGGTGCTGCTCGGCCTCTTCCTTCTCCAGGAGCGTCGCGCCGCGGAGCCGATCCTCCCCCTCCGGCTGTTCCGGGACCGCACCTTTGCCATCACCTCGGCCGCCGGGTTCATCGTCGGTCTGGGCATGTTTGGCGGCATCATCTTCCTGCCCCTCTTCCTCCAGGTGGTGATGGGAGCGACGCCGACCAACTCCGGGTTGTTGCTCATTCCGTTGATGGGTGGCGTGGTGACCTCTTCCATCGTCTCGGGCCGGCTGATCACCCGCACCGGTCGCTACAAGATCTACCCGATCGTCGGCACATCCCTGATGGCGATCAGCCTGTGGCTGTTCTCCACGATGAGCATTGAGACCCCCCTACTCACGGCATCGATCTTCATGCTGATCTTCGGCACGGGGATCGGCCTGGTCCTGCAAGTCCTGGTCATCGCGGTCCAGAATGCAGTGGAAGCGCGCGACCTCGGGGTGGCGACCTCGTCGGCCACTTTCTTCCGTTCGTTGGGGGGATCCTTCGGAACCGCCCTCTTCGGTGCGGTGCTCACCAGCCAGCTCGCCATTCGCCTGGCCAGTCTCCTCCCGGCGGGAGCGGAGATGGGGGAGCTGACCGGGAGCCCTGATCTGATCGCACAGCTTCCGGCAGGGACCAGAGATGCGGTGATGAATGCATTCTCCGGCGCCATAACCACCTCGTTCGCCATCGCCGTCCCGTTCGCCCTCGCCGCGCTCCTCCTGGTCGTGTTTCTCCCCGAGTTGCCTCTGCGTGACACCGCCCACGTCGGCGCCGGCGAGCCCGACACGCCGGTCGCGCCTGGCGCCCTCGGGCACTGACGCCGAACCGATCAGAGGAGCGGAACCGAGAACCGCACCCGCCCCCCTGGGCCGGGCTCGATCGTGATGTTGCCTCCGTGAGCCTCGATGATGCTCTTGGCGATGGCGAGGCCCAGCCCCGCCCCGCCGGATTCGCGATTGCGTGAGTCGTCGGCCCGAACGAATCGCTCGAACGCGCTGTCACCCATCTCGCGCGGGAATCCCGGCCCCTCGTCCACGACCGTGGTGATGGCATCGGATCCATTTCGGCTCACCAAGACTTTGACCTCCCCTGATTCGGGGCTGTGACGGATGGCGTTGGCGAGGAGGTTCCTGAGCACGCGGCCGAGAGCGGCCGGGTCGCCCCGAACCGCTACATGCCCGGGACCACCGACGGTCAGAGCGACCTGTCGCATCGCCGCAACCGGGGTCACTGCCTCCACCGCCTCGTCCGCGAGCTCTGCAATGTCGACGCCGACCGGTGAGAGCTCGAGACGCCCGGACTCGATCCTGGCCAGGAGAAAGAGGTCGTCCACGAGATGACGCAGATGCTCCAGGTCGAGAGACAGGCCGCGCAGGTACGCCTGTGGGTCGGGCGCCACCCCATCCTGAAGCGCCTCGACCGCAGCCTGCATCGACCCCATTGGAGTGCGAAGGTCATGCCCGATGGGACTACTCGCGTCCTCCAGGTTCTGAGCCTGGGACCAGAACCTCAGTGGTCGCTCCAGTCGAAAACCGGCTCGGGCGGAGCCACGTGCGCCGGGCCTTGAAGCAGATCGAGACCGTTGACATCCTCCACGAACTCCAGCCACCACCTGTCGTAGACCGAGCTTGGATCCCATTCACGAAGACGCATCCGGCTCAGGCCGGCCGGGGAGATGTCGTACACGCTCACCCCGAGGTCGGCCTCGCGGCCATGGTTGATCCAGTAGGCGTGACCCTTCACCTCGAATCGGCGGTTCAGGTCCTGGTATTCCTCGAGGTGAGGCCTCAACTCGGTGGCGAGATCGCGGTATCGGTCCGTCCTGCCCGGTCGAAGGGGAACTGCGCTGGCGAACAGCATGTTCGTGTCCTTTCGTCGGGGCGAATACTGCCATCACCGTCGTCCCGTGATTGATGCTGAATCCCTGAGGTCAGCCGTCCGATATACGGTCAATGCCTGTGCGAATCCTGTCTTTGGCGCGTCTGACCGCATTGCTGGCCGTCGTCCTCGTCGCATCCTGCTCGGCTGCCTCGCCGGAAACGACACTGGGCACCTCGAGCACGACCGCGGTGCCGAGTTCATCGTCGTCCTCGACAGTTCCCGCTTCGACGACGACGAGCACGACGACCCGTCCTGAGACGACCACGACCGAGGCGTTCACGACGACGACCGGCGCCGCCGTCCCAACCACCACTGCCGCCGTCATCCCTCCGCCAGTGGATGACCCCCTCTACGCACCGCCGACGGCCGGGCTCTCTGGTGATCCCTCAGCGGCGATGCCGCCCGGCGCCGAGGTCGTGACGGTGGCTTCGATAACGGACGGCGACACCCTCGATGTTCGGGCCGATGACGGGTCGCTCTTCGAGGTCAGGATCATCGGGACCAACTCATCCGAGTCTGGGGAGTGCTTCGCCGACGAGGCAACGCGGGTTCTCGCCGCCCTGGCCCCGCCGGGGTCGAGAATCGGCATGACCAGCGATGTGTCCGACATCGACCAGTTCGATCGACTTCTGCGCTACTTGTGGGTCGGGGCCATGTCGATCAACGAGGAGACGATTCGCCGTGGGGCTGCCCTCTCGAGGAGCTATCCCCCCGACACGGCGATGACCGACCGGTTCGACGATGCCCAGGCCGCAGCGAAGGAGGCGGGGCTCGGTCTGTGGTCGCCAACTGCCTGCGGGCCACGCGCCGAAGCCACCCTGGGCATCGTCGAGGTGATGTCCGATGCCCCCGGAAACGACAACGAGAACCTCAACGGGGAGTGGATTGCGATCCGGAACGAAGGAGCGACCCCGGTCGACCTGACCGGTTGGGGCATCAAGGACGAGTCGGCCAGCCACCGGTATGAGTTCCCGGCGTCGTTCACCCTGTTCCCCGGAGAGACGGTCACGGTGAAGACCGGCTGCGGCGCTGATTTCGACACCGATCTGTACTGGTGCAATCAGGGATCAGCGGTGTGGAACAACGGTGGCGACACTGCCTTCCTCCTCGATCCCAACGGCAACACCCACGTCGCCTACTCGTACTCGGGATAGCCAGTAGCCGTCCACCGCCCATCGACTCCGGCGAGGGTCGCTTGGGACCAAACTGCTCGGATGCACGGTCCCAACCCGCCTCGTTCACGGATCACGGCGGTCCTGTTCAGCGGAGTTGCCCTCGGCTCGGTTGCGTTCATTGCGGCGGTGACAATCTCCACGCTCGCTGTCGACGAGATCACTGGATCGGCCACGCTGGCCGGCGTGCCCGGTGCTACCGCCACGCTCGGCACGGCGGTGGGGACGAGCTTGCTCAGTCGAAACGTCGCCCGCCGTGGCCGTCGCCCCGGATTGGCGGCCGGCTACGCGGCGGCGGTGGTGGGCAGCGTCTTGGGAATCGTCGGACTGACCGGCGACTCCCTTCCCCTGCTGCTGATCGGTATGGCGCTTCTCGGTCTGGGTAACGCATCGGGCCATCTCGCCCGCTACGCCGCGGCAGAGATGTATCCCGAAGATCGGCGAGGCAGGGCCCTGGGCACGGTGGTGTGGGCGGCGACGATCGGATCGGTTCTAGGCCCGGCCCTTCTCCAACCCTCCGGGGCGATCGCAATCGACCTGGGCCGGTCCGAGCTCGTGGGCGGCTTCCTGGTCAGCGTCGTCTTCATGGGGATCGCACTCATCCTCTACCTGGTTGCTCTCCGCCCTGATCCGGCCACTCTCGCCCTCGACCAACCCGAGGCAAGCGGAGCGCCTGTTGTGGGTCTGGGACCGTCGTTCCGTCTCCCGCTGGTTCGCGTCGCCCTCATCGCCATGATCACCGGCCAGGTGGTGATGGTGATGATCATGACGTCGACCCCACTTCACATTCACCACCACGGCTCCGACCTGGGCATCGTCGGTTTGGTGATGAGTGCCCACACCCTCGGCATGTTCGCCCTGTCCCCTCTCACCGGCCGGTTCACCGATCGATGGGGCGGGTATCGAGTGATCCTGGGGGGGATGGCCCTGCTCGGGCTCTCGGCTCTGGGCGCGGCCTATGGCCCCAACGAGTCCACGGCTGTGTTGGTCGTGGTCCTGTTTGTATTGGGGTACGGCTGGAACCTGGCGTTCGTCGCCGGGAGCTCGATGCTGACCATTGGTGTTGGAGTCGAGGTCCGAAGCCGCCTTCAGGGCAGAGTGGACTCGATCACCTGGACCTCCGGAGCGTTGGCCAGCATTTCCTCGGGAGTCATCTACCAGGCCAGCGACTACCGGATGATCTCGCTCATCGGGTTGTTCTTGCTGGCGATCCCGGTGATCGTCGTCCTCCGGCACCGCAAGATTCCACTGGCCGTTGGAGCCTGAGAAGTGCTCATGCCTCGGTTCGCAGCGGCCGTGGAGCATCGGCGCTGGGGTCAAACAGAACTTTGATTTGCGGCGCCTCCCCTTTCGCCATGGGGATCAGCCCCACTTCGACGACCTGATCGAGGGGGTAGACCGTTGGCGCGATCGCGGCCCAAACGCTCGGGTCGGCGGCGATGAGGTCCGCGGCCGCGGGGAAGTCCCCGGCGAAGACATGGGCCTGGGTGCCGATGATCTCCAGCTCGTCGAGGGCGACCTCCCTGAAGTCGACGGCCACCGGCTCGGGTTGGTGACCGACGACCACCACCCGGCCACCATCGGCCACCAGGCGAAGTGCACGGAGCAACGAGTCGGGACGACCTGTGCATTCGAAAACGACACTCGGCTTCTCCCCGCTCAGGTTCTCCTCGGGTTCCGAAGCCGAGATATCGCTGGTCGAGGTCGCTCCGAGACGCGATGCGATGGCCAGCCTCACCGGATCGAGGTCGACTGCTGTCACCGTGGCGCCCGATGCTGCGGCGGCGTAGACGATGAAGCTGCCGATGCCACCGGCCCCGAGCACCGTCACCAGGTCGCCGTTTTCCACCCGACCGCGGCGAGTGGCGTGTATCCCGATCGACATGGGCTGGGTCAGGGCGGCGAGATCGGGGGTGATAGCGGATCCCAACAGGGTGAAGCTGCACGAGGCAGGTATCACCGCGGTCTCTGCCAGACCGCCATTGGAGTGGAGCCCGACGGTCCAGTACGAGTGGCAGAGATTGGTTTGACCGCCGACACAGGACGGGCAGACACCGCAGGCCACGCCGGCACCGACTCCCACCAGATCACCCTCGGTGAAGCCGATGACTCCTTCACCCACTCCGGTGACCCATCCCGAGAACTCGTGACCGGGGATGGTGGGGCCGGAGTGCCCGCTGTGGGGATGAGCCGCGTCGACGGGGAAGAAGCGAGGGCCGTGAACGAACTCGCCAACGTCGGTGCCACAGATGCCGACGGTGGCGACCCGCACCTGGATCTCGCCCGGTCCCGGCTCCGGGACCGGTAACTCCTCGAGCCGGACATCCCCCGGTCCGTGATACCTGATTGCTCTCACACCACCCGCCTTTCGACGCGGGGATCGTGGTGCATACTGTGTCGCATGTCCACCTCACCTTCAGCCAGGGTCGGTTTCGTGGGTCTGGGTCGAATGGGCTCACGGATAGCAGCCAACTTCGCCAAGGCCGGGCATGAGGTCACCGTGTGGAATCGCACTGCCTCAGTAGCGGAGGAATGGGTGGGGGAACACGGAGGCGTAATCGCCGGGAGCCTCTCCGAACTGGCAGGGAGTGAGTTCCTCATCACCATGCTCGCCGACGGCGATGCCCTCGAAGAGGTGTACGGGGAACTCGGCGGTGGTCTCGGGCCAGACATAGTTGCCATCGACATGGGCACTTCGGGTCCGGAGAGCTTCGAGAAGACCCGAGCATTGGTCGGGGCGCGGGGAGCGACCATGGTGGACGCCCCGGTCTCTGGAGCGACTGCGGCCGCCGAGGCGGCGTCCCTGCTGGTGATGGTGGGTGCTTCGGACGAGGTCTACGAACGCGTCGAGCCGATCCTCCAGGCGGTGGGCAATCCCGTGCGGGTCGGGCCCACCGGATCCGCCGCCGTGCTCAAACTGGCGGTCAATTCGGTGCTCTACGGCATCAACCAGGCGGTGGCCGAGGCGGTGGCGTTGGCGGAGAAATCGGGCGTTGCCCCAGAGACCACCTTGGATATCCTGGCCAAGGGAGCGGCGGGTGCCCCGATGATCGCCTATCGCCGGGAGCAGTACCTCCACCCCGACCAGGCACCGATCACGTTCACCATCGATCTGGCCCGGAAGGACCTGACCCTTGCCCTGGAACAGGCCCGGCGAACCGGTGCCCCGACCGGGCAGCTGGAGCGGACCATGGAGCTGATGGAGACCCTGATCGAACAGGGACACGGCTCCCAGGACATGGGTTATGTGGTCGAGGCCAGCCGCCGAGCCTGAGCTCAGATCCTCTCTTCCAATATCCGGACCACCTCAGGCTTCATGGTCTTTCCCATCGGGTTTCGGGGCAGCGAATCGGTGAAATGGAACTCCTTGGGCACTTTGTGCGGGGCCAACTGCCCCTTGAGCCACTGTTTCAACTCTTCTCCATCCAGCGGGCCCGATACAACCAGCACGGCTACGACCCGCTGGCCCCACTCCGGGTCGTCGACCCCGACCACGGCCGCCTCGCTGATCGCCTCGTGGCCGAGCAGGACATCTTCGATCTCGAGGGCGGACACCTTCTCGCCACCGGTCTTGAGGATGTCGACCGATGACCGGCCCAGGATTCGGTAGCGACCCTCCTCGACGACCGCGGTGTCGCCGGTTCGGAACCAGCCATCGGAGGTGAAGGCGGTGTCGGTGTCTTCGGGACGGTCCCAGTACTCGAGGAAGACGGTAGGTCCCTTCACCTGGATCTCGCCCGGCTCATCGTCGGTGATAGCGGCCCCTTCCTCGTCGACGAGTCGAACCTCGACGCCGGGAAGCGGCGTCCCCACCGAGCCGGGCATCCGCTCCCCTCGGTAGGGGTTGGACAGACCCATCCCGATCTCGGTCATCCCGTATCGCTCGAGCAGGGTGTGACCGGACAGCTCACGCCATCGCTCCAGGACCGGGACGGGCAGCGCCGCCGAGCCGGAGACCATGAGTCGGAGCTGGCCGACTCCGTCCCGGAAAGCCGAGTTCGCCTCATCGGACTCCTCATCGAGATGGGTGATAAGCCGGTGATAGATGGTGGGGACCGCCATGTACAGGGTGAGGTCACCGGCGGTGAGACGGTCCACGACCTGGTCGGCGGCGAAAGACGGGAGCATGTCGCAGCGTGCGCCGCTCCACAGGGTGCAACCGATGACATTGACGATGCCGTGGATGTGATGAAGCGGGAGCGTGAGGAGGATTCGGTCGTTCAGTTCCCATTCCCATGCTTCCACCAAAGACCTGATCTGGGCCTCGATGTTGGCGTGGGTGGTAACCACACCTTTTGGCCGGCCCGTCGTTCCGCTGGTGAAGAGGATCATGGCCCTGCGACGTGGCCCGATGTCGGGCAAGGCCACCGGGTCCGCGCCTACCTCATCAACCAGGAGAAACTCGATCCCTCTCGCCTCGGCCAGGGGACGGAGCAGATCGGCATATCGCGATGAGGCAATGGCGATGGTGGGAGTCGTCGTGTCGAGCACGTATTCCAACTCGGGTGCGGGGTGGGTGAGACAGAGCGGGACGGCGACCCCGCCGGCCCGCCAGATCGCCCACTGGACCCGCACATAGTCGAACGACGGCTCGACCATGAAGACGATCCGGGCCTCGTCTAGGTCCGTCCTGCCGTCGAGGAAACGGGCCGCACCCCGCTCGGACCCTCCGAGGAGATCGGCGTAGGTGTGAGTCCCCTCCTGATCGGAGATGGCAACCCTGTCGGCCCATTCCCTAGCCCGGGCGATCAGTTGGAGGGTCAAAGCTCCATAGGGGCGAACAGATCGACAGCATTGCCATCGTGGTCGTGCACCGTGGCATAACGCTGTCCCCACGGTGCATCGAATGGAGGCAGATGACCGCGGCCCCCGGCTGCGACCAGGTCCGCGTAGAGCCGGTCCACGTCGGCCGGGCTGTCGCAGAGGAAGGCTAGAGCGGTGCGCGGGCCACCTCCCGTTGGCCGCTGCCAGTCAGAGAACGACATGACGCTGGCCTCGCTGTCGAGCATGACCCGAAGACCGCCCGGTCCTGCCGCCTCGGCGTGGACGTCGTCGCCCTCGAACTCGAGACCCACCAAGCGGTAGAAATCGATGGCGCGCGCCATGTCGGAGACGATGACGCCGATTGCATCGAGTCGTGGCATCGGCCGGAGTCTATGGCGGGATCAGGCAGCGGGGGACCACAGCGCGACCTCGCCCGGGGAGACGCGAACCGGGTCACCGCCCTCGACATTCTGCACCCAGATCCCCGCGTCCTCGAGGCTGCTCCCTCCGGCGTAAGCGAAGGCGGAGCCGTCCGGCGCCCAGAGCGAGATGCTGAGGGCGAACTGGTCGAAGTAGGCGAGGTAGTCCCGGCCAAATAGCCCGGTGGGACTGAAGGAGCGGTAGGACTTGGTCTCGTCACCATCCCAAATGTGCCATTGCAAACGCTCGAAGCCATCGGCGGCCCCGACCGTGCTGTAGAGGAGATCTCGGCCGTCCGGGCTCCAGAACCAGGCGATGTTGCGGGCCCGGCTCACTTCCTCGAGGTCGCCGTCCGAGGTCGAGACCACAACCAGTCGCTCCGCGTCGATGATCGGCAGGTCGGTCTCTTCGATCCGGGAGAGCGCCTGACTCTCGGGCGAGTCCCGCGACATCACGGCCACCCGGCTGCCCGTCCGGTCGGCGACGAAGGCCATCGGAGCGGCATAGCGCAGCAGCTCTCGCTCGATCTCGCCCTCGCGGTTTGCCAGGGCCAGGGCCTCACCGACGTCACGCCCGTTCCCTAGAAGCACAGACTCGGCCACGTGGGCCCCGAGCCTGAATTCCCCGGTGGCCGGGACTGTCTCCCGGCTCGAGCCGTCGATGGCCAGATATTCGAAGCGCCCCGAAACCCGGGCGAGCAGCTCCGTGCCGTCTGGGGCCCAATCGAAGTACACAGGTGCTCCCTGATCGATCACCTGGATTTCTCCATCAGGCCCGGCGATGGCGAGGAGGAGGTCTCCCATGTCCTGGCTCCCGGTCAACGCCAGATGCTCGCCGTCAGGGCCCCAGGCGATGTACACAGCGAGAAGCGGCGAAGGCCATTCGATCACGTTGCCGCCGTCGCTGTCGGCTACCAGCAGATAGGTCTCCTGGTCTGCCCTTCGTTCGGTCCACGCCACCTTGGATCCGTCCGGTGACCAGGTCGGCTGGGTGCGCTCGATGTCCGGATCGGGCTCGGCCAGGGTCAGCGGGTCGGATCCATCAGGCCGCTTCGTCGTGATCTCGTTCTCGGACCCGAGTATGAGGAGCCGGCCCGGGGATGCAATTTCGACAACCGAGACGTCCGTGGCGATAGTTCGGGCGTCGGGAAGGGTGTTTCGATCGGGTTCCGCCGTGGTCGTGCACGCGGCGAGAAGGAAGATCGGTGCAAGAAGGGCTCGGCCGAGCCGGATCGTCACCTGTCGACTCTACGACTGGTTCTGGCCGGCTTTCCAAGCCTCGACCTGCCGAAGCACAGCGGCCGAGTCGAACCAGGTGTTCTCGTAGGCGATGAGCCCGTCACGCAGTTCGAACAGGTGGAGGATCCTGAGCTCGACCGGGGCCCCGCCGCCGGCGATACCGGCCCACTCGCCCTCGACATGACCGGTGACATCGGACACGTCGACAACCCAGCTCCCGTCTTCGGAGGAAAAGCGACGGGTGGACACGAAATTCACATCGGGGATGGCGGCGATGATGTCCGAGTAGACCGCGCCGACCGCCTCCTTCCCGTGGACCGGGCTCAGTGGGTGGGTGACGTCATCCCACACGATGTCGTCGGTGTAGGTGGCCAGGGTGGCGGCGACGTCATGGGCGTTCTCGGCGGCGAAATGCTGATCGACTATGTCCATGCACCTGAAGTTAATGCCCGAACCCGGTGAGATGACCCAGCTTGTCCGGGTTGACCACCGCTCGCACAGCCTGCACCTTGCCCATGGCGACATCGAGAGACACCACCGCCACGGTGGCCCCGTCGCCGCTGTTGACCAGTGCGCCCGGCTGCCCGTTGACATCGACCAGTGTCAACGTCCAGCCCTCACGATCGGCCCGTGGGCTGAACGTCGCGAGGAATCGGGCCGTTTCGAACAAGCCACGGAGGGGCTCTCTTCGAGCCGGCGCCTTGCCACCACCGTCGCCATAGAGGACAACGTCCTCGGCGAGCATGTCGACCAGGGCGTCGGTGTCTCCATTTTGGACCGCGGCGAAGAACCTCTCGGCGAGCGCCCACCGCTTCTCGACCGAGGTCTCGAACCGGGGCTTGCCCTCCTGGACCTTCTCCCGGGCCCGCACCGCCAGTTGCCTGCAAGCCGCCTCGGACTTGTCGATCAGCTCGGCGACTTCGTCGAACCCAAATCCGAACACATCGCGCAGCAGGAGTACCGCTCGCTCGGGCGGAGTGAGCCTCTCGAGGAGGACCAGGAAAGCCATGGAGAGGCTGTCGGAGAGCTCGGCATGCTCCTGTGGATCGAGGACAGGATCGGTCACGATGGGCTCGGGCAGCCACTCGCCGACGTACTGCTCACGCCGTACCCGGGCGGAGCGCAGGTAGTCGATCGAGAGCCGGGTCACGACCGCACAGGAGAACGCCCGCCGCGACTCGATCTGGGTGCCTTCTCGCTCTGCCGCATTCACCCGGACATATGTCTCCTGGACCAGGTCCTCTGCATCGGTGACGCT
Organism: uncultured Acidobacteriota bacterium; assembly: GCA_963725075.1. GTDB lineage: Bacteria > Actinomycetota > Acidimicrobiia > Spongiisociales > ZC4RG35 > JARDZU01. The sequence goes on along the minus strand of CAVRXA010000004.1, from coordinate 45,664 downwards.
TCCGGTCATCCGGTAGGCGATGGAGAAGAGCAATGGGCGAAGCGAGACGTCGGTTTCGTTGGTCCTCGGGTTGGGAAGGTTTGGCATATCCCTGGGACGAGTTTGTCCCTTCAATTGTGACAGGCAGGTGATGCTGTCACAGAAACCGTCTCCATCTCGTCCTGGGTAGGAAGACGAAAGGAGACGACATGAGAGTCTTCGTAGCCGGCGCCACCGGAGCCATCGGGCAACGTCTGGTGCCGTTGTTGATCGATGCCGGTCACGAGGTGATTGGCACGACCAGGACCCCGTCCAAGACCGACGGTCTGCGGCTTGATGGCGCCGCCCCGGTCGTGCTCGACGGCAGGGACGGTGAGGCGGTGCGACGGGCGGTCCTCGACGCTGAGCCAGAGGTAGTCGTCCACCAGATGACCGCGTTGTCGGGCGATCTCGACCTCCGACATTTCGCCGACAGCTTCGCCGAGACCAACCGGCTCCGCACCGAGACGACCGATCATCTGCTCGCGGCCGCGGTCGAAGCCGGAGCCCGGCGCTTCGTCGCTCAGAGCTTCGCCGGTTGGCCCAACGAGCAGAGTGGAGGATCGGTGAAGACCGAAGAGGACCCACTCAACACCGACCCTCCGAAGCAGGCGCGCGAGACGCTCGGGGCAATCCTCCATCTGGAAGCCGTCACCACCGGCACTCCCGCGATCGAGGGTATGGCGTTGCGCTACGGCGGCTTCTATGGCCCGGGCAACGCCCTTGGCAAGGGCGGGATGATGGTGGAGGCTGTGGTCAAACGGCAGATGCCGATCGTTGGCGGCGGATCCGGCATCTGGTCATTCCTCCACATCGACGATGCCGCCCAGGCGACCGCCCTTGCAGTGGACAGGGGCGCCCCCGGGATCTACAACATCGTGGACGATGAGCCGGCGGCCGTGTCCGAATGGTTGCCTTATCTGGCCGATGTCCTCGGGGCCAGGCCCCCGCGCCGGGTCCCGGCCTGGCTGGCCAGGCTCATCGTGGGCGAGGCAGCCGTGTCGATGATGACCAAGATCCGTGGCTCTTCGAACGCCAAGGCGAAGCGGGAACTGGGCTGGAAGCTGGAGTACCCGACATGGCGGGTTGGATTCAGAGACGGGCTCTGAGTCGCGAGTACAGCCTCACCTTTCAGGCGACCGACTCCCGACAGGACGAACAGGCCGGAGTCCTCGAGATCGCCATGCGTGGTGACCTGGAGGGGTTCTCGCGTCTGGACTATCGAACCCGAGCACGCCGGCACTATTGCGACGTTCGAGGAAGAAGTCATCGCCAGGAAGGAATCACTGCGACGGCTGGCGGTGGTGGCCCGACCGTTCTTCAAGTGGAATCACGCTGTGATGATGCGTCACGGGCGACGAGGGCTTGGCGTCTACCTGGCCGGCTATCGAGTCGGCGTCGAGCAGGCCGACAAGCTCCGGGATGAATCGTCGACGCAGGACGGATAGCTCATCCTGCTGGGGCGGTGATGTCCCTCGCTCTAGGCTTGAGCGGCGGCTCAGCCCTTCTTCTTGGACTTCTTCTTTTTCTTCTTCTTGCCCGAGTTCTTCTTGGACTTCTTGTTTTTCGACTTCTTCTTGTCCTGCTGTTTCTCTTGCTTCTTCTTGTCCTTCTTGGTGGCAGGAGCGCGGTTCGGTCACGACAGGCGGCGCTGCCGGAACCGACAGGCGAGCCGCGGCTTCGGCACTGATGAATCGCCCTGTCGCAGGGTCACGAAGTCTTGTCGACGCCACCGCTTCACCCCTTCTTGATCAACTGCAAGCTACCCATCGCTCTTGTCGACGTCATCGAGACTTCGAGCCGAGGACTTCGCGGGCGTGTTCGGCCTCGGCTTTGATCGACTCGACTGTCTTCGACCGACAGCTCGATCGATAACGCCGAGGTCAACGATTCGAGGGCAGCCGGCTCATCTCCGACCCTGGTGTAGAGCTCGGCCAGATACAGGAGAGCTCTCGCCCGTTCGATCGGAGGCGCGTCGGAGAATCGTTTCAGTCCGCTCTCGAGCAACCTCATGGCTTCCTGGTCGTCGCCCTTTGCGTCTCCGAGTCGCGCCGCGTTCTCGATCACCCGTGCAAGACCGGCGCTGAGGACTTGGGTCTCCTCTTCGTCACCGAGCTTCGACACGCGCAGCCAGTTCCCACCCGGATCGACCACGCTGAATCCCCGCACAGTCCCGTGTCTCTTTCTCGGTCTGAGGATGCGAGGGATGCCCGATGAAGGGAGCTTTCCGAAGCGTTCTCGCAACCCGGACGCGAAGTCTTGATAGAGAGTGTCCGGATCCGCCACCGCGATGATGACGCTGCCATACGACGTTTCCGGGTCGAAATCGTCGAGCCCGAAGAGATGAATCCGAATCTCGCCCAACTCGACAACGGCGTAGGGATTGGGGCGCTGCTGACGGTATGTCCGGTTGAATCCGAGCGCCTCGTAGAAGGAGATGGAATCGTCCAGATCGGCGCAGGGGAGGATCGGGATTGTGATCGCCGACGGCCACGTCTAGAAGTCGATCCGCATGACGACTCTGCGGACGGTGGGTCGGCTGACCTCCGTGAGGCCCGCGTCGGCGAACATGCTGCGGAGACCGACATGGAGCTCCACGTCGAGCGCGCCACGAGCGGTGATCATCGGATAGGCCTCGAGAGCGCGTGCGCCCCGTTGACGGGCGTAGTCGACTGTCGCCAGCGCGAGGGCGCGGCTGATCCCACGGCGACGGAAACCCGCTCGGCTGACGAAGCAGGTCACGGCCCACACGCCCTCGTCGTTCTTGTCTTCGGCTCGGCCGTCCCAGGGGACACGGGTCTTGAGAAGCAGGCGCGGGTAGGCGGTGCGTGGCTCCACCGCACACCAGCCGACTGGCTCGCCGTCGAGGTAGGCGACGAGACCACTCGTCGTGCCCGATTCAGGGTGGCCACAGTCGGTGTCGGAGCGAAACCGGAAGGCCAAATCCTCGACGCCGACAGAAGCCCAGGACTCCCCGGGATGCATCTTGTAGCGAGAGCACTGGCACCTGGCCCGGTCGCCACGGGTGCCGAACACGGTCTGGAGGTCCTCCCAGCTCGCCTCGTTGGCCGGGACGATCGTGAGTGCGGGCAGGGCCGTATCTGCCATGACCGCACCGTAATGCGCGCTATCTAACTCTCAGCTACAGCCGGTGGTGTCCCCGCAGGTGAGGCACACGTAGCAACTCCCGTTGCGGATGGTCATGTGACCGCAGTTGGAGCACACCGGGGCGTCGCCCATGTTCTCCTTCAGGGCCGAGTCGACCATCGCTGCCGAGCCGGCGAGAACGGTCTCGGTCGCCGCATTGGAACCCCCTCCGGCCCTTTGGGCCACCTCCCCCAACGTCGCTTCGCTCCTGGGGGAGGAAACGGCAGGTCCGTCGAGGAAGGCAACGGCCGCCTTCACCGCCTCGACATCGTCTTCGGCTACCGCATCGGTGAGGTCGAGTTGGACCCCGGCCTCGACTGCCATCCCAGCAGGCGGCTCGGGGAGCTGCATGTCACGGTCGGGTGGAACCTGGGCCAGCTCGTCCCGCTCCAGGTACTCGACACCGAGGGCCCGGAACACGTAGTCCACGATCGAGTTGGCCATCTTGATGTTGGGATGGCCCTCCACCATGCCCCTCGGCTCGAAGGTCTGGAAGGTGAAGGTGTCGACGAACTCCTCGAGCGGCACTCCGTACTGGAGACCCTTGGAGACGGCGATGGCGAAGCAGGACAGGATCCCCTTCAGGGTCGCCCCCTCCTTGGCCAGATCGATGAAGATCTCGCCCAGCGTCCCGTCGTCGTACTCGCCGGTGCGGAGGAAGACCTTGTGCCCGCCGATCCTCGCCTCCTGGTTGTACCCGTTGCGACGGGCCGGGAGCAGGAACCGGGGCGGCTTCATCCCCTGGTGGTATGCCTGGGTCGGTGAGATCCCGGCCGGGAGGTTGCCCCAGTGGATCGCCTTCTCGGTTTCGAGCGCAGCGGACAGCGCCGGCGTCTCGTCCTCATTGTCCTCGCCCTCGTCGGAGGTCGAGTTGAGCGGCTGGGCCGCCTTGGACCCGTCCCGGTACAGGGCCATCGCCTTCAGACCCCACTCCCAGGACATCCGGTACGACTCCTCGATGTCCTCGACGGTGATCTCGTGGGGCATGTTGATCGTCTTGCTGATCGCCCCCGAGATGAACGGCTGGGCCGCAGCCATCATCTTGATGTGGCCGTAGTGGTGGATGAATCGCTCGCCGTACTTGCCGTTCCTGTTGGCGGTGTCGAAGACGGCGAGATGCTCGTCGGCAATGTGTGGTGCGCCCTCGATGGTCTGCCGGCCACAGATGTGGTCGTTCGCCTCGCTGATCTCAGCTGTGGTGAACCCGAGCGCCTTGAGCAGGTTGAACTCCCAACCGGTGTACTCGTCGACCCCGAAGCCGAGACGCTGCAGGGTCTGCTCACCGAAGGTGAAGACGTTGAAAGCATGCTTCAGCTCGAACACCGCAGGCAATGCCTCCGCCAGCTTGGCGAGGTCCTCGTCATCGAAGCCCTTGTCCATGAGCGTCTCACGGTTGATGTGGGGCGCCCCGTCGATCGAGCTGGTGCCGACGATGTACTCGACGACATCCTTGATCTGGTCCTCTTCGTAGCCCAGGTGTCGTAGCGACGGCGCCACCGACTGATTGGCGATCTTGAAGTAGCCGCCACCGGCCAGCTTCTTGAACTTGACCAGGGCGAAGTCGGGCTCGACCCCGGTGGTATCACAGTCCATCAAGAGGCCGATGGTCCCGGTGGGAGCGATCACGCTGGATTGCGCGTTGCGATAGCCGTCCTGCTCTCCAAGTTCCAGGGCCAGGTCCCACGAGGTACGGGCCGAGGCGAGGAAGTCGGGCGGGCACAGATCGGGGTCGATCGCCATCACCTTGTGACTGACCCCTTCGTAGTCGCTGTCGCCATATGCGGCGCGGCGATGGTTGCGGATCACCCGCAGCATCGCTTCCCGGTTCTCGGCATAGCGGGGGAAGGGCCCGACCACACCGGCGATCTCAGCCGAGGTGGCGTAGGAGTACCCGGTGAGGATGGCGGTCAACGCCCCGCTGATGGCGCGGCCCTCGTCGGAGTCGTAGGCGATGCCCTGACGCATCAGCAGCGATCCGAGGTTGGCGTAGCCGAGGCCAAGGGTCCGGTAGTCGTAGGAGCCCTGTGCGATCTCGGGGGAGGGGAAATGGGCCATGGCCACCGAGACCTCCAAGACGATCGTCCAGAGCCGGACGGCGTGTTGGTACGCCTCGAGGTCGAAGACACCGGTCTCGTCGTCGTGGAACCTGACCAGGTTGATCGACGCCAGGTTGCATGCGGTGTCGTCGAGGAACATGTACTCCGAGCAAGGGTTGGAAGCGCGGATCCGGCCGCCTGCCGGTGAGGTGTGCCACTCGTTGACTGTGGTGTCGAACTGGAGACCGGGGTCGGCGCAGGCCCAGGCGGCCTCGGCGATCGTGTCCCACAGGTCGCGTGCCTTGACCGTCTTGCGGACCGAGCCGTCGGTCCGGTTGATCAGGTCCCAGTCGCCATCGTCGAGGACGGTCTGGATGAAGTCGTTGCTGACCCGGACTGAGTTGTTCGAGTTCTGACCGGACACGGTGGCGTAGGCGTCGCCGTTGAAGTCGGCGGGCAGGCCACCGTGGTTGATCAGCACCCTGGCCTTGTCCTCTTCGACCTTCTTCCAGTCGATGAACCTCTCGATGTCGGGGTGGTCGACATCGAGGATCACCATCTTGGCTGCGCGTCTCGTGGTGCCTCCGCTCTTGATCGCACCGGCTGCCCGGTCGCCGATCTTGAGGAAGGACATGACACCGGAGGACTTGCCGCCACCGGAGAGTCGCTCGTTCTCGCCGCGGATATGGGAGAAGTTGGATCCGGCACCCGAGCCGAACTTGAAGATGCGAGCCTCGCGGACCCAGAGGTCCATGATCCCGCCCGGGTTCACCAGGTCGTCCCTCACCGAGAGGATGAAACAGGCGTGGGGGGCGGGCCGGCTGTAGGAGTCGGGGGAGGCCTTGAGCTCGCCGTCGACGCTGTCGACGTACCAGAAGCCCTGGGCGGGCCCGGTCAGACCGTAAGCCCAGTTGAGACCGGTGTTGAACCACTGCGGGGAGTTGGGCGCGGCCATCTGGTTGGCCAGCATGAACTTGAGCTCGTCCTCGAAGGCGGCGGCGTCATCGCTCGTCGCGAAGTAGCCCTCCTTCTCGCCCCAATGCCGCCAGGTGCCGGCGAGACGGCTGAATACCTGCTTGGCCGACCTCTCCGGTCCGAGCAACGGCTGGCCGCTCGCGTCGAAGACCTGGTTCCCGTCTTCGTCGAACTGGGGGACACCGGCCTTGCGGAAGTACTTGGACACCATGATGTCCGAGGCCACCTGACTCCAACCAGCCGGGATCTCCGCGTCGGTCATCTCGAACACTGTCGAGCCATCCGGGTTGGTGATCCGCGAGTCGCGTCGGGACCATTCGAGTTTGTCGAATGGGTCCTTGCCGGCCTCGGTGAAGCGACGGGTGATCCGCAGGCCTTTGCTCATGAAACGTGCCTCCTCGCACTGGGTGCGCCCCGGCCAGTTTACGGGGCGGTGTCCATTGCCAAAGTTTCGATTCTCAACTCAAACCACAAGATGTAGTGGTCGAAGGGGAAGTAACCACGACATCTTGTATGGACACCACTACTGTAATTACAACAGTGTCATGGGTCAAGTGTTTCGTTATCCACAGGCCCGAAACCTGTCGAGAGCGCGAAAATCGCCGCTCTGACCGGGGAAATGAACGCCTCGGACCTGCGCTCGGGGAAGCCAGAGGGACCCTAGGTCGACGACTCGGCAGCCGGCCAGTCGCGGCGCTTCAGACTTTTCGCGACCCGGTCACGTTCCGCCAATGCAGCCACATCGCGGCGGCTATCAGTGGCACATGAATCATCGGGAGGCTCCGCGCCAGCCACCCGGGGAGATATATGTCGGTCACCGAACCATGCTCGGCGCCCAGCGACTCGGCCAGCCCGGTGAGCGGACAACGGGCGCCGTTGGCCAGGAACACGAGGGTCTCCACTCCGACGATCGCTGCCGCCGCTCCCGCCCGACGATCTGACCTGCCTGCCATACCCGAGGCGAGCAGGTAGACCATCGCCGTCTCAACGATCGCCCAAATCACCGTGTGGATGCCTTTGACTAAGGCGAGTGCGCCCTCGTGGTCGGACATGCGCCCATCGTCAACCGCGATATCCATCAGCAGTAGGGGACATGGTCCCCCCATGATGGCTAACGGTCACATACCGGTCCGGGTTTCGGCGGTGGCCCGAGTGGGGTAAATGTGAATCGATCCATGGAATTTGCTTCTTTCAACGTGTCTGAACCCGATGTTCTGATCGCCGCCGCGGTCCACAACGGGCACGATCTCCGGCCGGATCTCGCCGCCCTGACCGCCCTCGATGACGCAACGCGGATCCGAGAGGAAGACCCCCACACCGGAACCATCTCGGCCCGTTTCGCCAACAATGTCGTGGTCCATCGCTCCCGCTTCGAGGTGGACTTGAACCGGGAGCGGGACGAGGCGGTCTATACGAGTCCCGAAGACGCCTGGGGCCTCGAGTTGTGGCAGCGGGAGCTCACCGAGGAGGAGGTATTCGCCTCCCTCGCCTCCTACGACCGCTTCTACCTCGATCTGGCCCGGGTCCTCGACCGGCTGGTTGAAGGGCACGGTGGGTTCGTCCTCTACGACATCCACTCGTACAACCATCGACGACTCGGTCCTGATGCCCCTCCCGACCCTGTCGAGGAGAGCCCGATCGTCAACCTGGGCACTGGATCGTTGCCCGAGAAATGGAAGCCGGTCGCAGATGCCCTCATCGAGAGCCTTCGGTCCAACACCTTGGACGGTGCCCATCTCGATGCTCGGGAGAATGTGCGGTTCGAGGGCCGGCAGGTGGCCCGTTGGGTGCACGAGAATTACGGCGACGTGGGATGCGCCCTGGCTATCGAGCTGAAGAAGGTGTTCATGGATGAATGGACCGGCGAGCTCGACCTGGAGCGGATGTCGCAGCTGGGTGATGCCCTGATCGCTTCGGGCCCTGACGTTCGGAAGGCCTGGAGTCTGGCATGAGCGTCGGAGAGATCGACCTTGCCATCGACCGCCGGCTGAGCGAGATCTGCGGACTGCTTCCCATGCTCCAACTGCTCACGCCGATAAATGTGCCCGAGCAGCGAAGGGCGTTCCTCGAGGGAGACATCGAGGAGCCCGAATTCACCTATCGGGATCTCCCAGATTTGGACGGCCTCGCCGATGAGCTAGCCGCGATCAACCCGGAGGAAGCGACAGACCCGGTGCTGATTCACATGATCAGGGGCATGCACCGAGAGCTGGAGCGTCGTCTCGAGCTGTTGGCGACGAGGAACACCGACCAGTTTCTCCTCGCCGCGGTCGAGCAATACGGGCATGTCGAGAAGTCACTGTTGGACCTGGCACATCGTGTGCTCGAAGAGATCCCGCCGGGCCCGCCCGCCGATGTCTACGTCGATGCCCACGAGCTGGCGGGAATGGCCAATGTCGAGCTCGATCACTATCGCCAGCGGTTCCCCGAGCTGTCGACCCTGGTCCATGTGAGCGAAGCGGTGGCGGGCGTGATGGTGGAGAATGGAGACCTATTCATCGGCAGTCGACACATCGATCGCCGGTGACCGGGTGGAGCAACTCCTTCACCACGAGATCGGGGTACACGTCGTCACCTTCGTCAACGGGAGCGCGCAGCCGATTCGAATGCTCTCGCTGGGCCTCTCCGGGTATGAGGAGACCCAGGAGGCCCTCGGTGTTCTCGCCGAGCACCTGGGTGGGGGCATCCGCCCGAAGCGTTTGCGGGCGTTTGCGCTCCGCGTTGTGGCCGCAGACTCGGTCAGCGGGCGGGCCACCTTCAGGGAGACATACGACAACTTGATCGATCTCGGCTCGGGCCGGAACCGGGCTTTCACCACGGCGATGCGCGCCCATCGGTCCGGGGGCATGACGAAGGACGCTCTCTATCTCGGCGGGCTGACCAGGCTCCTCACCTACCTCCAGGAAGGAGGCCGGCTCGATCCGCTGCTGGTGGGGAAGATATCGTTGGCCGACGAGCCGCTGGTCGCCGACCTCCTGGAAAGAGGTGTCTTGGTCGACCCGCCGCTCAGGCCCCGATTCCTGGAGTCGAGAGACGCGCTCGATCGACTGGCCAGGATCCAGGAGGGCGCCGGGATCATGGAGCTGGGAGGTATTGCCGCGTGAAGGTCGGGTTCGTCGTCAACGACGTGATGACCGAGAAATCGGAGTACAGCACCACCCGGCTGGCATTGGCTGCCCAGAAGCGGGGCCACGAGGTCTGGCTCATGGGGGTCGGCGACCTGGCGCACACTTCCTCGGGTGAAGTGACGGCGCGGGCGCGCGGCCCTCTGGACAGGACCTATCGCTCGCTGAAGAGCTTTCTCGAGGATGTGCAGAAAGAAGACGCTGAACCGGAGTTGGTCACGGTCGACGAGCTCGATGTCCTCATGCTCCGCAACGACCCGGCCGAAGATGCCACCGATCGACCCTGGGCTCAGGCCTCGGGTGTGCTCTTCGGTCAGCTTGCCGCCGCAGCAGGAGTGGTGGTGGTCAACGACCCGGTTCATCTGGCGGATGCGATCAACAAGACCTACTTCCAGCACTTCCCGGAGGAGATCCGACCCCGGACCCTCATCTCCCGCACGGTCGGGGACATCAAAGCCTTCATCGAAGATCTCGGTGGACGAGCCGTGCTCAAGCCGCTGCAGGGCTCCGGTGGTCAGAGCGTGTTCGTCATCGCCGGCAAAAAGGGCCAGAACGTGAATCAGATCATCGAGACCATCACCCGGGACGGCTATGTGGTGGTCCAGGAATTCCTCGCGGATGCGGAGAAGGGTGATGTTCGCCTTTTCGTCATGAACGGGAAGCCGCTCGAGGTGGATGGCAAAGTGGCCGCCTTCCGCAGGGTCAACGAAGGCGACGATGTCCGCTCCAACATGCATGTCGGGGGGAAGGCACAGAAGGTGAAGATCACAGAGGAGATGCTTCATGTGGTCGACCTGGCCCGGCCCAAGCTGATCGAAGACGGCATGTTTCTCGTTGGGCTCGACATCGTCGGGCCCAAGATGATGGAGGCGAATGTCTTCAGCCCTGGGGGGCTAGGAAGCGCCAGCGGGCTGCACGAGGTCGATTTCGCGGGCGTCGTTGTCGATGCCCTGGAGCGGAAGGTCCAGATCCGGGCAACCTATGGGCGGTCGCTTCCCAACGCCTCCCTCGCCACCATGTAGACGGGGGATCAGACCGGGACGGGGGCGGCGTCGAGCACGAGAGCGGCGGCGTCGAAAGGATTGAGTTGGCGTCCGTTGTGACGGGCGGCCTGAAACATCGGGTCGTCGAGGGAATCAGCCATAGCGGAGAGTGCGTCGAAGAGCCACATGATCAAGGGCCACGGATGCAGCCCGATCCGCTCTCTGACCTCCTCCGCCGCGCCCAGGGCGATCATGCCGAGCTCGGTTTGCCCCTCGGTGAACGAGAGCGAGGCCGCCGCCTCGAGGGCGTAACAGAGGCCCTCCCGATAGTTCATGCCCCGGAACACGTCGAAGGATCGGCGGAGGGCATCCCGCGCCTCGGAGAGACGGCCCGAAGAGATGTAGGTGAAACCGATCTGCGCCTCGGCCAGACCGATCAAAGCTCCATTGCCTAGCTCGAAACCCAGTTCTCGGGTTGTTAACTGATACTTCTCGGCCGCCTCTACGTCGCCATTGGACGCGGCCAGAATGCCCAGGGCGATCAAGGCGTACCCCTCGCCCCACCGATCGCCGAACCCGCGAAATCGGGCGAGCGACAGCTCGAGCCTCTCGGTCACCTGGGCCGGATCCGCGCCTTCCACCGGCAGCAGGAGAGCCGATACGAAATCGGTCCAGTTGTGACAGTCGATGTCGCCGTTGGTCTCCAGGATCTGGACCGCCCTGTCGATCGACACCTTCGACTCTTCATACAGGCCCATCTCATACTGAATACCGCCCCGGAGGAACCAGAAACGGCCGGCGAGGGTCTCGTCGAGGTCCTCCGGTGAGCCGACGGCCGCGAGATATCGGGCACCGTCCTTCAGATGATTCCCGACCCAAAGGTAGACCCACATGCCGAAGGACATCGTCACGAGGGAGGCGTCGTCCCCTTTCTTCATGAGCCATTCGGCGGCGACGTCGATGTTGTTCCAATCGGCCGTGAAGCTCTCCACGACCGCCGCCTGCCTTGCTCCCGCGGAGGTCTTCCAAGGAACTATCGGCGACCCGCACGTAGTAGTCAGCGTGCCTGTCCTTCATCCATTCGTACTCGCCCGCTTCATGGAGATGACGGAGGCCGAACTCCCTGATCGGGGCCAGCATCCTCAGACGGCCCTCACCACCCTGGGCGGGAAGGATGAGGCTGTTCTCGACGAGCACCATCAGCTGGTCGACGGCGTCTCCCTCCTCGACCGCCACCTCTTGGGCGGATTCCACCGTGAAGCCCCCCTGAAACACGCACAACCTGCAGAAGAGTGTCTGCTCCTCGCGAGTCAACAGCTGATAGCTCCAATCGATGGCAGCGTCGAGGGTGCGCTGCCGGCTGGGAACATCGGCCGCCCCGGAGCCGAGGGCGTCGAGAGATCTGGTGAGTCTCTCGGAAAGCGCCACCGGGCTGAGCATGCGGAGACGGGCTGCGGCCAACTCGATGGCCAGGGGCAGGCCGTCGACGATGCGAACAATCGAGGCGACCGGCGATGCGTTGCTCTCGTCGATCGAGAATCCCGGGATCACGGCGAGGGCCCGGTCGATGAACAAACGCACCGCATCCGAGGCCGAGACCGAGTCGGGTCGGTCCGAGCCGGTGGGGGGCAGGCCGAGCGGCTCGAGTGTGTATTCGTACTCGCTCATTATCCGGAGCGGGACTCGACTGGTGGCGAGGACCTTGAGCCCGGGGCTACGGCCCAGGAGGTCGGCGACCGAGGAGCCTCCTTCTGCCACGTGCTCGAAGTTGTCGATCACGAGAAGCACCTGCTGGTCCTGGAACTCGCTAGATAGGGCGTCGATCGCATCGCCCTCGATGGGAATCCCGGCGGCGCCACCGATGGCGAGCAGCACCTGGTCCGGGTCGGTGATTGCGGCCAGGTTGACGAAGTAGACCCCGTCGGGGAACTCGGCGGAGCTGTCCTCTGCCACCGACAGGGCGAGACGGGTTTTCCCGATGCCACCCGGGCCGACGATGGTGGCGAGGCGAACGTTGGGTCGCTTCACCATCTCCACGAGCTCGGCCAGCTCCCTATCCCGCCCGACCAGGGTGTTCTGCGACACCGGGAGCCGGACCCTTGTGATGGATCGTGCCCGGGGCGGCGGGAAGTCGGCCCGGAGCCCGGGGGCGCGCACCTGGAACAGTTTCTCGGCGCGGGAAAGGCCTTTAAGGGCGAAGGAGCCAAGGTCCTTGATCTCCCATCCCGCGCTCTCGGTCTGCCCCTCGACCAGCTCCCGGACAGGGGCGGACACGACGATTTGCCCTCCATGGGCGGAGGACGCAACCCGTGATGCCCGGTGGACGTCGAGCCCGATGTACCCACCCGACCCGATGCGGGCGGTACCGGTATGGAGCCCGAGCCGCGCGCTTACCGACACCGACTCCGGCCAGATGCGATCGCCGAGGGACTTCTGGATCTCGACAGTTGCGCTGACGGCCTGGAAGGCATCCTGGAAGACGCTGAAGAGACGTTCACCTTCGAGATCGACCACGGTCCCATCGTGCCGGAGGGTGGCGTCGGCCACGACCTGGTGGTATCCGGCCAGGACCTCGGCGTACTGGTCTCCGAGCTGCTCGACGAGGGTGGTCGACCCGGCCAGATCACCGAACATGAACGTGAGAGTCCCGACCGGGAGCGAGTCGTGGCCTGGTTCAGTCTTGGCGAATCTCTCGGACATCACCCCCGCCAGGTCTTCGACCAGCATCTCTGCGAGCTCGCCGGGTGACTCGAAGGTCCGGATCCGCGATCGTGCCTCAGTGCGGGCGCGCCCGAGGAGATCGGTCAGGCCGTCCTCACGTTCGGGGGCCGGCTCCTTGACATAGATGAGGCCGGGGAGACCGGAACTGGTCTCGTACTCCCGTTCCAGGTCCGACTCCCAGCCGAACGACTGCCAGTAGATGCCTACGAATATGTCGGCGTCAGCGATCGTGAGCCCGTCGTGCCCGTTGCGGCTGCCGAGATCGACGCCGATCGGGTCCAGCCTCAGGGTCTTGATGGCGGACTTGGCGGCCTCGCGCTCTGATTTGAGCTCGCCGAGGGTGGACGAGACAAAGACCCTCAACCGGGGGTCGTGATTGGGCGACTCGAAGCCGCTCCCCTCCCTGGACGTCTCCACGAACGCAAGGGTAATGCGAAATTGGGACCTACACGTCCGTATGTGACACGTCTCGATCCCAAAAACGACGTGATTCAGCGGTCGAGATGTTCCCAGGCGTCGGTGCTCGGGTGGGGTGAGATGTCCCAGCGAGGCAAGAAGTATTGGACCAGCGGACCGATGGCGAGAGCGAAGACGATGGTGCCGATGCCGAAGGTGCCGCCGAGGATCCAGCCGAGGGTGAGGACCGTTATCTCGATGACGGCGCGGGTAAGCCTTATCGAAGGTCCCTTGCGTGCGATCCCGGTCATCAGCCCATCGCGCGGGCCGGGCCCCAGATTGGCTCCTATGTAGAGACCGGAGGCGATCCCGATCAAGACGACCCCGCCGAGCATCATCGACCAGGCCACACCGGTCACTTCGGCCGCCGGGATGGCAACGCCGGTCAGGTCGATGACGACCCCGATGATGATTGCGTTGAGCAACGTGCCCAGCCCGTAGGGCTGGCGCAACGGCAGCCAGAGGAGGAGGACGGCCACCGAGACGATGATCGACCAGGCCCCGACAGTGAGCCCGAAGCGGCGGGCCAGTCCCTGGTGGAGGACATCCCACGGCGGCACCCCCATGCCCGATTGCAGCATCAGCCCGATGCCGACGCCAAACAGGACCAGGCCGATTATCAATTGTGTGATGCGCCGGGGAAGTCGCTCCCCGGCGACCGGGATGAGGTATCTCAAATCTTCAGCCTCCCAGTGCCTCGGCGATCCGGGGAGGGAGGTCGGTGCTCGTCGGCGGCATGAAGCTGACCAGCACGTGATCTGCCCCCAGCTCTCGATAGGTCGCGACGAGGTCCGCCGTCTCGGCAGGATCGCCCGGGTACCGGAACTGGACCGAGACCTCGATCTCGTCTCGCTCCCTCCCGATCTCCTCGCAAGCCTCGTCGAGACGTCTCAACGAGGCGACGAACAGGTCCGGCTCCGAGGTGAAATCCGGGTAGTTCCACTGGTCCGCCCAGCGAGCCGCCAGGGGGATCGTCCGCCGGGGGCCCGAGCCACCGATGACGAACGGCGGCCTGGGCTTCTGCACCGGCTTCGGCTCGAAGTGCGCCGAGGTGATCGTCCGATACTTCCCCTCGAAGTCGAACACCTCCTCAGTCATCAGCCCGTGCAGGATCTGGAAGGTCTCCTCGAGCATGTCGAAACGCTCCCTGATCGGTCGGAGCTCGATGCCGAAGGCCTCGTGCTCACGCTCGTGCCAACCGGCACCGACCCCCAGTTCGAGCCTCCCCTGGGACATGTGATCCAGGGTCACCGCCTGCTTGGCCAGTAAGGCCGGATGTCGAAATGTGTTGGCCGTCAGCATTGTCCCGAACCGGATTCGGGTGGTGACCGCGGCCAGGCCGCCGAAGAGGGTCCAGCAATCCATGATCGGCCGTGTCTCCTCGCCCCGAGGCGGGTAGAGATGGTCGTTCAGCCAGACGACGTCCCAGAAACCGCCCCGGTCGGCTTCGATCCACACTTCACGCAGCTGAGGCCAGTCCTGTTCCTGTGCCCACACCTTGAAGGAATGCCGGAAGGTCCGTCCGGTCATGTGGCGGCCGGCCCGACGATCATCGGCACCTCGGGCAAATCGTCGGCCGGGGTGAATCCGAGCACCTTCCCGTAGAACGCGAGCTCGCACTCCAGGCTGTGGATGATGTTCTCCGCCTTGCGGAACCCGTGATCCTCACCCTCGTATGTGATGTGGGCGTGGGGAACACCGTTCTCGGCCAATGCCGCGGAGATGAGCTCGGCCTGTTCCGGGGGCACCACCTTGTCCTCGAGACCCTGGAACAGGATCACCGGGACCGTGATCTGGTCGACCGAGTAGAGCGGCGACCTGCGCCGCATCTCATCCGGGTCGGTGCCGACCAACCCGTCGAGATAGCGCGACTCGAACTTGTGGGTGTGGTCGGCGAGAAGCCCGATGTCGGCCACTCCGAAGTAAGACCCCCCGGCGCTGAACGCGTCTCCAAAGGCGAGGGCGGCCAAGGTCGTGTATCCCCCGGCGCTGCCCCCGGTGATGACGAGCCGATCGCCGTCGACCTCACCCTCGGCGGCCAGATATCTGGCTGCGGCGAGGCAATCTTGGACATCTGCGATCCCCCACGAGTCACGCAAGAGGTTCCTGAATTTGCGCCCGTAGCCGGTGGAGCCGCGGTAGTTGACGTCCACCAACCCGAAGCCGCGGGTCGTCCAGTAGAGGAACGCTGGTCGCAGCGAGGGGAAGACATGCGACGTGGGTCCCCCATGCACTTTCACGATCAGTGGCGGTCTATCTCCGTCCGGCCCTTCGAAGTCGGGATGGGTCGGCGGGTAGTAGACGCCGTGGGCCACCTCCCCGTCGTCGGTGGGGAATGTGATGATGCGGGGGGACGGGAGGTAACCGGGCTCGGCCGGCACCGGGTTCCCCCGGACCACGCTCAGGTCGCCCGTCTCGACGTCGAGCTCGTAGACGGAACTGGGCGTCGCCGGCCCATGACCGATGAACCAGGCGCGGGATTCACCGTCGGTG
The DNA here is from genome assembly GCA_963725075.1 of uncultured Acidobacteriota bacterium. Lineage (GTDB taxonomy): Bacteria > Actinomycetota > Acidimicrobiia > Spongiisociales > ZC4RG35 > JARDZU01. The sequence goes on along the minus strand of CAVRXA010000004.1, from coordinate 29,710 downwards.
ACGAGAAAGCCCAGACCGGTGAGGTCATTGGGGAGTCGATTCAGTCGTCCATCGGAATCAATGACGCCGAGATGGTTGACCCCGCCCTCCCAGAAGGCGGCAAGGATCCTTCCCCCGGAGAGAAAGCCAAAGGTGGTGGGGCCGAAGATCCATAGAGGCACCCCGAAATCGGCATCCATCTCGAGGATCGGGCTCGTCACCTCACCATCGAATCGATGCAGATTCCACCAGCCACTCCGATCGGTGGCGAAGACGATGCTCCCGTCGGGCGCCCACTCCGGTTGGAAGATGGATTCATCCGGGCCACCGGCGATCCCGGCGACTTCCATGAGCCCTTGGTCCGTGATCGAACCGGTCTTGAGAACGGTCCCGTCCCAGGGCATGTTGGGGTGGTCCCATTCCAGCCAGAGAAGCCTCGTGCCATCCGAGGAGGGCCGGGGAGCGGCGTAGAAATCCCGGCCGGTGACCAGGACCGTCACCTCCTCGGTGTCCGGATCGATCCTGACGATCTCGTTCACTGCCTCGCCGTAACCGTGGCTCTCCCGGACACAGACGATGCCCCCATCGGGGAGGAACCGCCCGTCGGCATACCGCAGCGCACCCGGCACCGATGGCTCGGGTGTGATCGGCCCTTTGCCTAGGAGATTTAGCCGCTGGTCGGAGAGCTCCGAATAGGCCACTTTGCCGCTGTCGACGGTGAATGCCCCGCCGCCATACTCGTGGACCTGAGTACGCACATAGATGGGTGGCGCGGTGATGTCGTTGATCTGCCCTGAGCCGTCACGACCCACCAGGACCTGGCGGCCGCCTTCGGATGGGCGCCCTTCCAACCAATAGAGGTGGTCGCCATCGACGGCGATCTGCCCGAAATCGACGACGCCACCCACGGTGTCGGCGGCCGAGATGGGTGACTCCCAGGTGCCATACGCTCGGGCTTGAACCATCGAGGCAGGCTATCGGTGTGCCGCGTGCTCGCACCAATCATTACCTTGTGGCGATGCGAGCAAACGATTGGCGCCCATGAGCACACGAACCAGGGATGAAGGGCTCTACGACTACGCGCTGAGAGAGCCAAGGCTCCCCGCACCGGAGAACCGGGAGAACGACAAGATCGGCATCCCGATCGAGGCGCGACTCGAGATGTACGAGATGCAGCAGCTCTTGCGTCAGTTCGAGAAGCGGGCGTACGACATGTTTCTCCAGAACCTGGTGAAGGGGACGTCGCATCTCTCCCTGGGCCAGGAGGCGGTGGCCACCGGGTTCGGACGGGTCATGAGACCCGATGACTTCACTTTCGCCACCTATCGCGGGCACGCCCACACGCTGGCCCGGGGCGCCGCCCTGGGTCCGGTGCTCGCCGAGCTGCTCGGTCGGGAGAACGGGATCCTCAAGGGCAAGGGCGGATCGATGCACCTGACGTCGGTCGAGCACGGGATGATGGGCTCCTACGCCATCATCGGTGCCCATCTCACCATCGCCAACGGTGCAGCATGGTCCGCCGTGATGCGGGGCACCGATCAGGTGGCGGTGTGCTTCTTCGGGGATGGGACCACCAACATCGGCGCCTTCCACGAGGCGTTGAATCTGGCCGCCATTTGGGACCTCCCGGTCGTGTTCGTCTGTGAGAACAACCTCTGGATGGAGTACACGCCGATCGATTTGATCACCGCCGTGGCCAACCCGGCTGCGGATCGGGCTGCGTCGTACGGACTAGAGGGCATCGTCGTCGACGGGAACGACGCCGACGCCGTTTACGAGGTGGCCACCCGGGTGATCGGGAAGGCCCGACGTGGAGAGGGACCGTCTCTGGTCGAGGCCCAGACCTACCGGGAGCAGGGGCACAGCCGGGCCGATCCGGCCAAATACCGTCCCCCCGCAGAGGTGCAGGCGTGGAAGGAGCGGGATCCGATCCCGATGTACCACGAGAGGCTGCTTCGCCTCGGCGTCCCCGAAGGTGACCTGAGCACGATCCAGCAAGACGTGGCGAGGCGGGTCGACGAGGCGACCGAGTTCGCCAAAGGCGGCGCGGCGCCAGGCGAGGAGCACCTGCTGACCGACGTCTGGGCTGACGGAGGCTCGGCATGGCGGAACTGACATATCGGAACGCCGTTGCCTACGGCATTGCCCAGGAGATGCGGCGCGACCCGAGTCTGGTGATGCTGGGGGAGGACATCGCCGGCGCCGGCGGGGTGTTCAAGACGACCGTTGGCCTTGTCGAAGAGTTCGGGCCGGATCGGATCCGCGACACCCCGATCTCGGAACAGGCGATCCTCGGTGCGGCGATGGGCGCGGCGATGACCGGGATCCCGGTGATCGCCGAGATCATGTTCTCCGATTTCATCGCGGTGTGCTTCGACCTGTTAGCCAACGAGATCGCCAAGTCGCGCTACATGACCGGGGGGCAGGTGACCATCCCGATCGTGGTTCGCACTGCCAACGGAGGCGGATCGCGGTTCGGGGCTCAGCATTCCCAGAGCGTGGAGAACTGGGTGATGATGATCCCCGGCCTCAAGGTGGTGGCCCCCTCCACACCCTTGGATGTGGTCGGCCTGCTGGCTGCCTCGATACGTGATCCTGACCCGGTGGTTTTCCTGGAGCACAAGTCGTTGATGGCCGACAAGCAGGACGTTCCGGAGGGTGAGATCCTCGACGAGCTGGGGGCGGCCAGGGTGGTTCGCGAGGGCACCGACTGCACGATCGCCGCGCTTGCCCTGATGGTCCCCCGCGCCCTCGAGGCAGCCGAACGACTCGAGGACCAGGGAATCTCGGCCGAGGTGATCGATGTGCGCACACTCGTGCCGCTGGACACCCAGACCATCCTCGGTTCTGTGAGCAAGACCAGCCGTCTGTTCACCGTCGAGGAGAACCCCCGGCTCTGTGGTTGGGGGGCTGAGATTGCCTCCATCGTGGCCGACGAGGTGTTCTGGGACCTCGACGGACCGGTGGTCCGGATCACCACGCCGCACATACCGCTGCCCGCGGCGGAGGCGTTGGAGGACATGGCGATTCCTTCCGTTGACCGGATCACCGAGACGGTCACCAAACGCATGGGTTGAGGGCGTGGGAGTGGGTATTTCTCCCCCCGCAGGGGGGAGTACCGGCGGAGCCGGGGAGGGGGGAAGTTACGATCTGGGCTAAACCCCGGCCTTTGACGGCCGAGACACTCCTTACATGACCGGTCTTCGCCCGCCGCCCAAGGAAGAAACCACGAGCCGGGTCTTTCTTCGGTTCGTAGTGCTCGTCCTCCTCTTGATCGCGGCCGGCGTGGTGATCTGGACCACGGTCACGCTGGATCGCATCGAACTCATCGAAGACGTTTCGCTGGGGGATCTGGAGAATGACACCGTCGAGACCGCCAACGGCACGGTTCTCAATGTCGTGAGGCAAGGCGAAGGGACGGTCCCCCTGGTGTTGCTCCACGATGTCGACGTGGCCGGAGGGGTGACATGGGACGGGGTGGTGGCCGAGCTCGACCCCCGGTTCTCGGTGATGCGAGTCGATCTCCCCGGTTTCGGGCTCAGCGAGCGGATCCCCGATGAGGGGAGCCGGCACACCGTGGCCTCGATGGCCGAGGAGGTCTCGGACGTTATCCAGCAGAGCTTCGACCAGGCGGCCGTCGTAGTCGGAGTCGGGCTGGGGGGCGAGGTCGCCGCCGAGATCGCCGTGATCCAACCCGATCTCGTCGCCGGCCTGGTGATGCTCGATGTCGACTTCTTCAAGCCCAGGGCGTGGGACGAATTCGTGGAGCGGCTGCCCTGGGTGGGTACTGCGGCCACCTATGCCCTGGAGACCGGTGGACCGCTCGCCGCGGGTCGCTGGGCGCCGAACTGCGAAAGCGGCGGATGGTGCCCGACACCGAGCCAGGTCCAGGCGCGGGATCTGGCCGAGACCATCGTGGACACATCCGAGTCGATTCATTCCTTCCGCCGGACTCCGGCCGCCTCACAGGTGCCTTCGAAGCTGGGCGAGATCACCACACCGACAAGTTATCTCTGGAGCCAGGCAGGAGATGTGCCTCGGGAATCGGTCGACCGGGTCCAGGAGGCCATGCCGGCCGCAACCGTCGAAGTAGTGACCGAGGCGTGGAAGGCGCATCTCGACACCCCGGGCGTGGTGGCCACGACCATCGCCGGCTTCTTGCAGTAGCGCTAGCGGGCCTCGAACTCCACGGTGTGGACCAGGTTGTTGGCGTAGCCGTTCTCGTTCCAGGGCGGGCTCATCGGTTGGCTGTTCCCGGCCGAGTCCGTGGCCCTGGCCATCACGGTGTGGCTGCCTGGGCCGACGACCACTTCATGACGCCAGGCGACCGCCGCCAGCGGGCCCGAGCCCGTTGACATCTCTGCTGCGTGCCAGGTCTCGCCCCGATCCATCGAGACCACGACATCCTCGATGGGCCCGACGCCCGACCAGGCCGAGCCCATGATCACGACATGCCCGGCCGGGACCGACTCTCCCCGACCGGGTGACGCGATCACCGACCTCACCTGGATCTCCGCCACCGGTGACGCCTGCTCGAACCTGTCATCGCCGAGATATCGGTAGCGCTTGACGAAATGGCCTGCGAAAGGCTCGACCACCCCTTCGATACTGGCCAGCCACTTGACGGATCGCATCGCGTAATGCCCCGGCAACACAAACCGGATCGGCCCTCCGTGCTCGATCCCCAGCGGCTCGTCTCCCCAACGGGTGACCAGGAGCGAAGACCCGTCTTTCACACGGTCGATGGGAACCGAGAACTGATAGCTGACGTCCCCCTCCGGCCACACCGTGCCTCGATCGGACCCGGTCATGACGAGCTCGACGACCTCGCCGGGCACTTTTCCCAGGGCATCGATGAGCCGCACACCGCCGACCCTGATCGGGGACACCCCGCCGAGGCCCCATTCCAAACCGCTCACCGCCGGTCGTACCAACGACCTGCCATTCCCGGCGCATTCCAGGACCATCTCCGTCTCCACCTGTTCCAGTTCCGCCAGGTCTTCCAGGGTCAGACTTCGCTGCGGAATGCCCGGGAGCAGAACCTCCACGGCGTGTTCGACCTCCTCCGGGATAGGGAAGCTGTTACGGAGATAGGCCCGGTCCTGGGGTATGGAACGCCCATCGAGCGCGGTCAGGGGGACGCCGGCGTTGGGGGGCGATTCGGTGAGGTATTCGAGATCTGACACTTCTTCGGAACCTATCCCGTCGCTTCCTTGTCTCGCCCTGATGTAAGTGTCTGGCCCACCCATTCCGCCCAACGGCGGGTCAGATCGTCGACGGCGGCGCGATCGGTGCCGGTGGGATACAGGGTCGGGCCGACGATCACCTCGACCCGCCCTTTTCGGAACTTGTTGTCGATGCCCAGGGCCTGGTCGGTTCCGTTGACCGCCACGGCCACTAGCGGCACCCCGGTGCGGGCCGCCAACCAGGCCGCGCCGCGCTTGAACCCGGCATCACCGAATCTCTCCACCCGGATGCCCTCGGGAAACAGACCGATCACTCCACCGGATTCGAGGTGGGCCAGGCATTGCCGGACAGTCCCCAAGGGAACCGCCCCCCGCCGCACCGTGATGGCCCCCCAGGCATCGAGGGCCCAGTCGAGCGACTTGTGGTTCCCGTAGAGATCGATGAGTGCGATGTACCGGGCTCGTTTCCCGTAGACCGCTCCGACTAGAGGTGGGTCGAGAAAGGAGTAGTGGTTGGCGGCGATGACAAACGGAGGTGCGGGGAAATCTTGTCCCCGGTCGATCCTCAACTTCCAAAAGATCCTGGCTCCGAGTCTTATCGCGGGGAGCGAGATCAGCCACCACAAGCGATGCCTGGGTTTCGACGGGTCGGGCCGGGTCAAGGGAGTAGCAGGACCTTGCCGGTGGTCTGTCGTCCCTCCAGCGCCCGATGGGCATCGGCGGCGTTGGCAAGTGGGTACTCGTGGCCGATGCGCACTTCGATCTCTCCAGTTTGGATCCAGGAGAAGAGGTCGTTGCAACGTGACAGAAGCTCATCCCTGGTCTGGAGATAGTCCGCCATCGTGGGCCGCGTCAGGAACAGCGACCCCTTCTGCGAGAGGAGAAGCGGAGCGATCTCGGGCACCGGGCCTGATGCGTTGCCAAACGTCACCATCATCCCGCGAGGCCGGAGCAGGTCGAGGCCGTCCATGAACGTGTCGGCGCCGACTCCGTCGTATACGACGTCGAGCGAATTGGGCCCGGCTATCTCCTCGACTTGGTCCTTGAAGTCGGTCCGTGAGTACACGATGACGTGGTTCGATCCCGCTTCCCGGCTCAGCTCGGCCTTTTCGGAGCTCCCCACCGTGGTGAACACCTCGGCCCCGCGCATTTTGGCGATCTGGGTGAGGAGGTGGCCGACGCCCCCTGCGCCGGCATGGATCAGGCACTTGCTGCCTTTGCGGAGGGGGAAGGTGTCCGTGGCCAGGTAGTGCGCGGTGAGACCCTGCAGCAGGACGGCGGCCACTGTCTTCGAGTCGATGCCCTCCGGGATCGGCACGGCCCGATCGGCCGGGATCACATGCCGCTCCGCGTAGGAACCCCGTACGTTCGCCCATGCCACCCTGTCACCGGTCTGGAAGCCGTCGACACCCTCGCCGACCGCCGACACCGTGCCAGCCCCTTCCATGCCTGGGATGAAGGGGAGGGCGGCGTCGTAGAGACCGCGCCGGTGGTAGATGTCGACATAGTTCACGCCTGCTGCTCCCACTTCGACCAGGAGCTGTCCGGGTCCGGCCACCGGCTCGGCCAGATCGTCCAGGACCAGGTTTTCGGGCCCTCCGAGGGCGGGGACCACTATTGCTTTCATGGTCGCTCCACGTTCCATCCCCGGCCCTTCAGCTCGAGGGCCAGCAGCTCGTCGCTGACGAAAGAGAGGTCGGGCACCCTGGCGTCGGCGCCGAGGCATCGCTCCACAGGGTCTCTGAGGGTTCGTGCCCAGGCCCTTCCCTTCGCCTCGGCCTCCAGCGTGAGTGTGGAATCGGGATTGACGGTGTAAACCCGGGCTGTGATTTGGGGGTTGGCCCGGGAGCCTCGTTCGCCATAGACCAAGAGGGTGGCGCCCATCGGAAGGTCCTGGATCCCACCGGTTGCGACGAACGGCCCATCGAAGGCCCAACCCGATGCTCTGGTGTCGTCCACCGACTCCACCACCTTCGCCCAGTTCTTGTGACGTTCGTCTCCGACCTGGGGGACGTCGACCGCCACCAGCACCATGTCGCCCATATCCCGAGGGTAGGCGAAGGCAGCCGGGAGTCGCGAGGTGATGTCGGTACGCTTTAGGCTCGACCCATGGCCAAGCTTCGCCTCTTTGCAAACCTCCGGGAACTGGCCGGCACATCGCGACTCGATGTGCCCTCCGAAACCGTAGGGGGGGTGATCGAGGCTGCATCGGAGAAGTTCGGGCCCGACTTCCGGCGTGGTGTGGAGACGTCACGGGTTTGGGTCAACGGTGAGTCGGCGTCGATGGACGACAGCGTGACCGAGCACGACGAGGTGGTGTTGATACCTCCCGTCTCGGGTGGGGATCAGCCGGCCACGACTTTCTCGGCCGTGGACCTGATCGCGTTCCTGCCCGCCGCGGTCGCCGTCGTCGCGATTCTCGCCAACACCCAGGGCCAGGAGATTTGGGCTGCCGCCCTCGTCCTCATCGTCGCCATATGGGCGCTTGATATCGGGTCGGCGTTCGCGGCCAGGGGCCGGGAGTTCGCCTCGCTCGCCGTTGTCGTCACTTCTGCCGGTTCCGCCATGGCCGCTCATGTCGCGGGTGGCGGCGGGTACGCCCTCGCCCTGGTCATCGCAGCAGTCGTGAGTCTGGGTTGGGCAGTGGCTTTCCCCCAATACCGGCAGGTGGACGTCTTCAGCCCGACCGTGATGGTGGCTGTGCTCGGCGGGTTGGGCACTGCTTCTCTCGTGCTCGCCCGCTCGGCTCACACGCCCGAGGCGAATGCAGTCGATGTCTTCCTCGTGTCAGTGATCGCCGCCGTGGGTCTCAGTGCGATTGTCGAACGGATCAATCCCATCCCCCTCCTCGATCCGTTCTCGGTGACCGCACTCGGGGCCGTTCTGGCTGCGGTGGCCGCCGCGCTGATCTGGGACCTGTCGGTTGTCTCCTATCTCCTTGTCGGTCTTGGGATCGCGGTGGCGCTGTTGGCGGGCAGGGGCCTGTCGTCCATGCTGCGAATGGGCCGGGTCGTCCTCACCGAGCGCCCACCGGGGGCGATGGTCAGCCTCGACGGGGTCGTTCTGGCCGCCGCCATTTATTACCCGCTGCTGCTGCTGGTCCTTTGAGCTTCATCGATGGCCGTGAGGATGCCCGGCGCAAGCGTTTGCAGCTAGGCCATTCCGGGTAGAGCAAAGCGTTGTAACGGGTTAGCCTTCCCGCCGATGCGTGCCCAGACGCCGATCCGCGTCGTCACCCTTCTCACCCTCACCGGTCTGGTCGCCGTCCTCTTTCCGCTCGCCGTCCAGGCGGTGACCAAGGCTCAGGTCGAGGAGGCCTGCGCTGATTCTCGTGCCCAGCTCGACGATTACAGGGCCGCCCAGGAAGCGTTCGTGGTCGCCGCCCACGAGTACGAAGACGCTGTCATCGAAGTCGATCGCGTGGAGAGGAAACAGGAGTCCGTAGCGGGCTCGGTGTCCAGCCACACCGAGGATCTGGATCAGATCCAGACGAGGATCGAGGAGCAGGCCGTGGAGCTCTACATGCGGGGTGGGCTGGCCAGCCCGGGCATCATCTTCTCCGCATCGTCCGTCGACGAGTTCATGACGACCTCCGAATTCCTCACCACTGCTGCCAGCGGAGGTCAGGAGTCGTTGGATGAGCTCGTAGCCGCCCGTAGCGAGCTGAATCGATTCCAGGCCGTCCTCGACGACACCCGTGTCGAGCTGGAGGCGGTGGAGGCCCAAAAACTCGATGCCCGGAGCAATCAGGAAGCGGCAATGGAGGCCGAGCAGGCGGCCTATGCCGAGCTGTCCGGCCGCTGCAAGGAGCTCGCCACGGAGTACGACCGCGAGCAGGCCGAGCTGGCGGCACGGGCTCGGCAGCGAGCTGCCGGCTCGGTGCAGGTGGGCTCGTTCATCTGTCCCTTCACGCCAGGTCGCACCTCGTTCATCGACTCCTGGGGGGCGTCGAGATCAGGGGGCCGCGCCCACAAGGGGACAGACATGTTCGCCGCCTGGAACGAGCCGATGTACGCGGTTGCCTCGGGCCGGGTCTCACTTGGAAGCAGCGGGCTCGGCGGCAACACGATCTGGCTGCTGGCCGACAACGGGATCGGCTTCTATTACGCCCACCTCTCCGATTTCAACGTCGCCTCCGGGTCGTCGGTGAGCCAGGGTCAGACGATCGGCTTCAACGGCGACAGTGGAAACGCCAGGGGTGGCTCACCGCACCTCCACTTCGAGATCCACCCCGGTGGACGGGGCTCGTCGGCCGTCAACCCGTATGCAACGCTGGCAGGGGCATGCAGGTAGCCTGCCTCCCGTGAGCGAGCACCGCCGCAGGATCGACACCGTCCTCGAGCCGGATTATCTGTCCGACATTTCCGAAGCCGACCTCGATGAGCTGCGGACACGCCGGGAGACCGCCGAGGACGTCGAGGCCCAGATCTCGTACTACCGCCGTCTACTCCACGGAAGGGTGGACCTGCTCAATTTCGAGCTTCGCCGGCGGAGCGGCCAGGAGGAGCGAAGTCTGATCGAGGCACTGCCCGAGATCCTTGCCTCGGGGATGACCTTTGGCAGCGAGCCCAATCTGCGACATCTCGACCCGATGCCTCCCATCCCGGCCACAACAGGCAGGCGACTCATCGACAGGATCATGGACGACGGCATCCTCACCCAGCTTCCCGAGCTGACCGACGATGAGCTCACTGAGGCGATCGACCGTGTGCAGGAGGTGGAGGCCGAGCTGTCGGCACAGCGGCGCGAGCTGCACGCGGTGATCGACGCCCTCCAGGACGAGATCATCGCCCGTTATCGGAGCCAGCAGGGCGAAGCACAGCCAGCGGGCTGAAGGTTTGCTCGCGGCCAGAACACGTTCAGGTCTGGTCGAGACGATGCACGATGGGGCGGTGGCTGTTGTGGCCGCCAACGGCGCCCTTGTGGCTCATTCCGGCGACATCGACCAACCCTTCTTCCTTCGGTCGGCCGCCAAGCCGTTTCAGGCTCTTGCATCCCAAGAGCACGGCGCGGCCCTGGGCCCCCTCGAGCTCGCCCTCGCCTGTGCTTCCCACGACGGGCATCCCGCGCACGTCGCCCTGGTCGGGTCGATGCTGGCCGGGATCGGGCTCGGCGAGCCCGATCTCCAATGCCCGCCGAGCTGGCCTCTGTCGGCAGAAGCGGAGACCCGGCTCCGGATGGAGATGGGAGGCAGTGGCGAGCCACGCCGGATATGGCACGACTGTTCGGGCAAACACGCCGGATGGCTCCGCGGCGTGCCGGGCACAGGGTTGGCCGATCGACGGCTATCTGGCACCGGATCACCCCCTCCAGGTGGCTATCACCGATCTGATCGCCGATCTGAGTGGTTTCCCGGTGTCGCCGGTGGGGGTAGACGGGTGCGGGGCTCCGGTGCACCGCACGACGACCCGGGCTTTGGCGACTCTCTACGCCCGTCTCGCCTCGATGCCGCGGCTGAGGGAGGTCTTCGACACAATGCATCGCTATCCGGCGCTGGTCTCGGGCACCGGCAACGGTGATGCCTCGATCGCGAGCGCACTGAACGCAGCTGCCAAACGAGGGGCAGCAGGCTGCATCGGCGTGGCGCTCGACGGGCGATTGGGTGTTGCGGTCAAGTCCTGGGATGGGATCCAGGAGGTCGCCGATGCCGCCGCCATCGCCACCCTGGCCGGGTTGGGAGAGCTGCCGCGAATCGCAGGCGACCGTCTCGCCCTGCTCGCCCGGCCCACAGTCCTCGGCGGTGGCAGGCCCGTGGGCGAGCTCGAGCCAACGGTTGATTTGCAATGGGCATGAGAGAGGTGCTGGAGCAACGGATCGAGGGATGGCTCGCCGACGCTGATTCGAGCGTCGAGTACGCCGAGGAGGTCGAGGGCCGGTGGGCGGTACGGATGCATCAAGAGGTGCGCGATGCCACCACCACCTGGTTCACGATCGGGCAGCGCAGTCTCGAGTACGAGGCCTATGTCCTGCCGGCGGCCGAGGGAGGCAGTGAGCTGTTCAGGCAGGCGTTGCACAGGAACATGAAAGGGTGGCGGGCTCACTTCGCTCTCGATCTAGAGGGTGGGCTGGTGCTGCGCGGGCGACTCGCCGAGCCTCATGTGACCGACCTCGAGCTGGACCTTGCCCTTGGCGAGATCTATGACGCCATCGAGGTCGCCTTCCGACCATTGCTTCGCTCACTCATCGCGGGTCGCGAAAATTCCGGTTAGAAACTTGTAAACAAACCCATGTGGACAAAGCCTGTGGAAAGCGGCGATTCCTGTTGGTAAACCCGGTCGGAGTCGGGTCCACGCCCTATTTGGTGATGTGGAGCGTTACTTGACGATAGAGGGCGTCGACTGTGGGGTCGTTGCTTCCGGAAGGCAGAACCCGTACATTCGGCGCTGCGAACGCCCGAGAGGCAGACCAGAGCACCGTCCGTTCGGGGAAGTGCGGAGGAGGCTCAGGTAGGTCACTCGGGCGTTTGTTTCAATCGTGACAGAGTTGGGCGAACCGGCTCGCCTCGATGCACGACTGACCCGGCACCACCGCCCGGTCCGGCGGCACGACCATTGTCGTTGTCGTCGTCGACGGCGCCACGGTGGTTGTGGTCGAGGGTGTGGTCGTGGTCGGTGCCGGGGCTGCCGGCTCGCCCCCGTCGTCCGAGGGCGGTGCCGTGGTGGCGGGTGAGTCGGATGGCGGCGTTGGGGCTGCCGGAGCCTCGGTGGTCGGCGGCGCCTCGGTCGTCGGTGGGGCGGTTTCGCCCTTCTTCATGAACACCACGGTCACGTACAGGGATCCGTCGCTGGAGGTGCCGGTCCCGACGCCGACGTAGTTGTAATCGCCGAGGATGTTGGCGGCGTGACCGGACGAGTTCATGAACGCCGTGTGCAGGGACGAAGGCGCCTGCCCCCTTCCGACGTTCTCGCCGACTCGTGACCAGCCACTGCCGGCGGCGGCCGAGAGCTCGCCCGAACTGGAGTGAAAGATGTCGCCCTTGTCGATCATCGCCTGGGTGTGGTTCCGGGCATGTGATCGGAGACCGCCGTCTACTTCGAGCGCCCCCAGGCCGTTGTTGGCGCGTGTCGAGTTGATCAGGGAGACGAACTGACTCTCCGTTCCCGAATCAGCGGTTGCGGCAACGCCAAGCGTGGTCGAGATGAATGCGACCAGCAGCAGCGAGAGCCAATGCTTCTTCCCGGGCATCCTTGGGGTTATCGGCCCTTGCGGGACTTGCCTTGAATCACCGAGCGGGTCGAGGGGCGTAGAACGTAAAACGTAAACGTAGAACGCCTAAATCCCGAACATCACCTCGCGCAGGCTGATAACGCTGGCCTCGAGCGTCACCGGGTCGAGACGCATCGATCCGAGACGGAGACCCTTCATCCCTTCGCCGGTGTTGGTCATCACCCTGAGCCCGTCTTCCTCGTTGCCGAGGATCCCGAGGCCCAGACAACCACCGTCCTCGTCCTGTACGCCGACCAGCACATCGTCGAGCCGTCCCAGGTTGAGACCCATCGGAAGCGTCGGTGCGAAGACCGTGGGACGGACCTTCCACCGATCGAGTGGCGGAGCCAGCGCCCGGGCAAACGACTCGGTCCTCCGCTGGGCCCGCTCGTCAGGGGAGATGGGCATCACATTGGGGTCGGCGGGGGTGACGGTCACCTCCATGCCCAGGAACCGGCGCAGCATTCCGACCACCGGCTCCATCTCACCGCCACGTTGCAGGGCAACGACCTTGTCCGGTCGACACAGCTCCGCCTTGTGGTACTTGAGAGTCTCACCGGCGACCCCGGAAACGACTGCGGTCGTATCGAGGATCACGAGGTCGGCCATGCCGCGGGCCACGTCCACCATCGCCGCCGTGGCGACGACCTGTTGCAGGACGAGTCGCGCGGGGGAGATGGTTCCCACGAAGTGGAGCCGGTCCGGTGTCGCCACGTCTTCGAGGTCCTCTGGAGTGCGAAGGATCTTCAACCCGACACACGCCGGGGGCCCGACGGTCGAGTTGCCCACGTCGGCGTCGACGATCGCAACGGTCCGGCCGGCGCCGAGGGCGAGACGAGCCGCCTGTAGAGCGAGGGTCGTCTTCCCCGTGTCGACGCTGCCCAGGAGCATGGCCACATTCGCACGGGACACCTCCCGCGCGACTCCGTCGTGGCTCGTCTCGGACATCGCGGCAATATAGGACCACGCATGACCGACAACGCACTCCCCATCAGCTTCCTGTCCGACTTTGGTCACTCCGACGAGTTCGTAGGCGTGGTGCATGGGGTGCTGGCAAAGCTGGCGCCGGAGTCACGCGTCATCGATGTCGGCCATGGCACTCCGCGGGGTGATGTGAAGGCCGCCGCCCTCAGTCTGACCCGTGCCATCCAGTATCTCCCGGAAGGAGTCGCCCTCGTGGTGGTCGACCCCGGTGTCGGCTCCGAGCGCAAGGCGCTGGCCCTGGAGACAGACTGGGGCTTCTTCGTCGGTCCGGACAACGGGGTGCTTTCGCCGGCAGTGGCGATGGTGGGCGGGGCCCGGGTGATGGTCTCGATCGACAATCCCGAGGCGAGGATTCCCTCGCCGGGCGAGACCTTTCACGGCCGAGATGTGTTCGCCCCGGCGGCTGCCCTTCTTGCCTCGGGGGAGGCGGCGATCCAGGATCTCGGTCCCGAGGTTGGTCCCGAGGCCGTGCAGCCATTGCTGCTCCCGCTGCCGGAGACGCAGGGAAGCCTGGTCACCGGCGAGGCGTGGTGGGTGGATCGGTTCGGGAACGTTCAGACCAACATCGGTCCCGACGACCTGGCGGCGGTCGGCGTCTCGCCAGGATCCGTGTTGACGATGAAGGTCGGCGCCACTCTCCACACGATCCCGTGGGCTGCCACCTATTCCGATGTCGAGCCCGGGGAGGCGCTGGTGCATGTCGATTCGGCCGGGCTGATTGCCATAGCGATTCGGGAGGGCGCTGCCGACGAGGAGTTGAACCTGTCGGCGGGCGTGGCGGTCACCCTGGCTGGGACAGGATCGACGTCAGCTGGATGATGCCGGCGGCAGCGATGAGAAGCAGCAAGATGACGAAGACGACGGCGGTGGCGGGTCTCAACGCTCACACGATGGCAGACCACGATCGGTGCGCCGAAAAGTGATGAGGCCCCCACGCGTGGCGGGGGCCTCATCTGCACGAAGGAGGGTTCCGTACCGTGGGGCGGGCTGGGAGGCTATCCGTTCACACCTTGGACGAACGTGCCCTTGGTATGAGGGGAACGGTTGACCCTCCATCCGTGCGTGTCCATTATCGGTCACCCACGGTGGTTACTTGAACAATTCAGTCTTCAGATTCTTGATCAGGGCCGGTTGTCATCTTTGCGATGAGGCGCGGCCGGTCGTCGAGAAGGCGGTGAGGAGGGTCGGAGGCACGATCCACGAGGTCGATATCGACACGGACGATGCTCTGACCAGGGATTATGGGTTGCGGGTACCTGTTCTACTCGGGCCTGGCGACATTGTGCTCGCCGAGGGGAACATCGAGACCCGGCCCTTGCGAAGGTCGCTGCGAAGACTGACGAACTAGGAAAAAAATCCGAAGGTATGGCTATGAGGCCGGTGCGAGCGCGGCCGCTGCGCCGCTCACCGTGGTCGTCGTTTCCCCCTCCGCCGGCGGCTCGCCGTCGGGTGTGGTCTCGCCGGGAGCCTCTCCCTCCTCGCCCTCCGCCGGGGCGAGGCCGCAGTCGGTGAGAGTCTCTGTCGGATCGGCGCCACCGAAGCGGACCCGCTCGAAGGCGACCGCCGAGGCCAGTTGCTCCTCGGTGAGAGTCGTGCCGAATGCCGGCATACCTCCAGCGATCGGTTTGTCGGTGTCGCCGTATGTCGACCGGCCTTCGCCCTGGAATCCGACCGAACCGAGCGTGACCCACTCGATGTGATCGGTGCAGGAACCGAAAGTGGTGACTACCCCCGAGAAGCCCGGACCGACCCCGCCTTGGCCCTGGGCGCCATGACATCCGTCGCAGCTGGCCACGTTGAGATAGACGTCCTCTCCCATGGCGATGAAGTCGCCGCCCCCGCCACCGGCACCCGAGCCGGTGAACTCGGTCCCGTCACAGTTGACCACCTGGCCGGTTATGACGTTGGTGGCTAGCTCGGTGTTCTCACCGCACTCACCGGTGGCGGAACCGCCCAGAGCGAAGAGGGCGAAGGCGGGGATGATCAGCATCACCGCGGCCAACCAGCGTGGGATGGCGAGATTGGTCCGCTCCCTGATGCCCGCCGTGGGGACGGTGATCACCTCGGGCAGCCCGGCAGCCTCGGCGGCGGTCACCTCGGCTGGGACAGGAGATCGGGTCACCGGGCCGGAGGGCACCGCGGCCACAGGCTCGGCCATTTCTCCCCCCGAAGGGGGGAGTACCGCCGCAGGCGGGGAGGGGGGAGCTTCTTCCTCGGTTGCTGCCGGTGCCTCGGCCGAAGCGGCCGGCGCCTCCTCCGAGGGTGCTGCCGGCGACCCGGCCACGGACCCGCCCCCGGCCCAGGCTGCCAGCACCTCGTCGACCGTCATCCCTGTCTCGGCGGCACGGGCGGCAGCCGAGCGCTGGACGATGGCTTCCGGGATGCCGAGGGCGGCTGCGGCGGCGCTCAGATCGCTCATGACGCGGCGGTCTCCTCGGTGGGCACGTCACCTTCTGGGGCGGGCTCCTCTTCGGTCGGCTCACCAGGTGGGGCTTCCTCGAGCGTGGCCGACTCGACCAGATACGCCACCAGGGCATCGAGATCTTCTGATGAAAGGGAAAGGGAGGGATGGTCGTCGAGCCCGAGGATGATCGCCTCGATCTGGCTGGCGGAGACTCGCGCCCCGACATTGGACAGGTCGGGGCCGAAACGGCGTGTCCCCAACACCTGATTGGTGTCGTTCAGAGACACAGCCCCGAGACCGACATCCGCCACCACGGGACGCACCATCTGGGTATGACAGGACGCACAACCGACCGACTGGTAGATCTCCTGCCCGTGCAGGGCCGTCTCGGTGTAGGGCAGGTCACTGGTCCGCGCCCCGGGGTTCTCGGTAGGCAACGCGGGGCCGACGACACCAACCAGAAACAGGGCGACGAACAGACCCACGGCACCGACCAAGACGGCGATCGGGTTGTCGGCCTCTCCGACCAGGACCGGTGGCTTGCCAGGAGCAGCCGTCGCTCCGACGACGGGGGCGGAAGGAACCTCGATGACAGGGGTCGGTGCCGAAGACGCAGGCGCCGGCGCCGGCTCATCGGCAGGCGCGGTCGGCTCCTCTGCCGCATCTGGCTCGACGGGAGCAGGTGCCGCCGGTGGCGGGATGTCTCCTCCACCGGCCCAGGCGGCCAACACCTCGTCCACGGTCATGCCGGTTTCTTCAGCCCGGGCCGCGGCTGAGCGCTGCACGATGGCTTCGGGGATGCCGAGCGCGGCAGCGGCGGCAGCACTCAGCTCACTCATCGGCGTCCTCGTCGCTATCAGGGTCGGGGCCGTAGACCAGAACCTCCTGGGGGACGGCCTTGCCGCTCGTGACCGTCCCGATCACGGTGGCGGCGTACGCAAGTTGTCCGAGGAAGGCCACGATGCCGAAGCCAACGGCGACGAGCATCAGGACGTCGGCTGCCCCCGCCCCGGCGGCCCAGCCCTCCCCCGCGTTGACGTAGGCGGCGCTGTTCGACCCCGCGACCCACGAGTAACCGCTGACCAACCCGGCCGCGATCATGCTCACCCCGACACCGCCCACCCCGACGACGGTCCACCGATTGAAGGACCGCGGACGATCCAATGTGGCCGGCTCGCGGCCAGCCAACCTGGGCAATGCCTCGAAGACGACGCTGGCGGCGAGCAGCACGCCGACGCCGTACAGAGCCACGTATTCGATCGCTTCCCAGTAGGCGGTGAGTGCGGTCACCGATCCGACGGAGGGGAAGGCGGCGAAACTGGCCAGGATGGCCACGGCCACCCCCAGATAGAGACCGACGACGCCCGAGACAACACCCGGCTTGTCCCTCAACTCCTCCCAATGCCCCTGGAGGGTCAGCGAGGCATTGGCGGCATTGGCGAGGGCGCCGATGGGGAAGGCCAGGCCCAGGGCAGCCGACACCCCGTCGATCCAACCCGGCCCGGGGCCAAAGACGAGCTGCGCCGACCCCCACCATGCGGCGGCGAAGCCGAGTGACCAGAAGCCGACTGAAGCCAGCTGGCGGGAGGCGAGGGGGATGTCGAGCCCTTTGACCAGGGTGTAGTAGAAGAGCCCACTGCCCACGGTGAACACCCAGAGGGTGACGAATCCGGCCGAGAAGAAGACGTCGGAGTACGCCGCACCCAACGAGTCCACGAAGGGCAGGCTGCCCGCCGTGTAGACGAAGTACAGCAATGGCAGCCAGGCCACGCCGCCCATGACGAACCAAAGGGTGACGAAACTCCGCTTCTCCTCCCGGCGCCGGATGGTCATCATCGTGACGGCGAACGGAATGGTGAGCACCGCCAGCATCGGGAGGTGGAGCCACCAGGGCAGGCCAAACGGCTGTCGACCCTCACCGAGACCGAAGACCACGGCCAGAAGGTCGAGCACCACGAGACCCGAGACGCCGAGCAGCCCGAGGTAGGCCAGCTCCTTTCGCCAGAGTCGCGCGCCTGTGAGCCGGGGCAGGACGTAATAGACGCCACCGGCAAGCGTCAGCACGAGAAAGCCGAGCATGACGGTGATGTTGGCCAACGACTCGGCCCGGCCGTAGCTGATCGGGGAGAGCCCGGCGAACCGCAACGAGAAGAGGGCGAGGAGTTGGAAGACACCGGCCAGCACCAGGAAGAGGGCCCCTACCAGGAAGTGGGCGACGGCGACGCGGTCCTCATCTCCGGCCCCGAGGAGGGCCCTGATGTCTGCAGTTTGGGTTGCGGCCAAGGGTTCCCTCGTCGCGGAACGGGACGGCGGGAGCATAACTAGCGAACCCAGGGTTGCAGGCACCGCTCACCGAAGTCCAGAACCCTGGGTTCGCTGGTTCTCTTACGAGCCCCGGGTTGTGGTAGAAACGACGTGAACAGGTATACAACCGTGCCCGAAGACGAGAGATGTATCGCCTCGCAGAACTGAGCGACAGCAGACGCAAGACCATCGGATGGGGACTGCTCGGTCTGGGCTTCGTCGGTCTCGTGGTGGCGGTGATCTGGATCCACTACACGAGCCTCCCGCCCGAGCAGGACGCGGGCATCTTCGATTGGATACCGAGCAACCACTTGCTGAAAGGTGTCGGCTATCTGGTGGTGTTCGGCGCCTCCCAGATGCTCGTGGTCGGGGCACTGTTCGTCTGGGTGCTGAACCAGAGAATGACCTGGGCCCGCGCCCTCTTCGCTTCCTTCGTGACCTGGATCGAGCTCGTCATCATCTTCGGGATGGTTCCCTCGGAATGGCTCAACTTCGCCCAGACCGATCTCGACTGGTCCTCACAACGGGTGGCCGTCACCATCCCGCCGGTCCTGGTGTTGGGCAACGACGTACAGCTCAGTTGGGCTGCCATCAAGGACTCGATCTCGATGGGGTATCACCTGGTGATGCTTGGGGTGGCGGCCGTGTTTGCCTTGCAGCTGCAGAAGATGACAAAGGGTCCGCCTCCATCGGCCGACAAGGCGCCGGCCCGCTCCCCCTACGGGCGGCCGCTGGTCAGGGGTGAGGGCTGATGCCCAAGGGTGTCGTCGACGAGACTCCCCCGTACCGCGACGATTATCAGCTCGCTGTCGTCGAGGGCGACTACTTCACCGACAAGCTGCGGCCGAAGCAGTTCCTCCACATCGACCAGTCGGAGTGCATCCTCTGCGAGGGCTGTGTCGACATCTGCCCCTGGAAATGCATCCACTATCTCTCGTTGGACGCCATCACCGAGGGTGTCAACGTCGACCACCCCGGTGAGGACCCGCAGAACCTCGGGTTCTTCGTGGTCGACGAGGACGAATGCACGCGATGCGCCCTCTGTGTCGACCGCTGCCCAACGAATGTGATCACACTGGGCAAGTTCGAGGGGTCGCTCGCCGAGCAGGCCGCGGAGCTGGGTCTCGACCGCCGCCCCTGGGATTTCGACACCGGGCAGCGTGACTTCAAAAATGGATATGCCTACGGGATGCGCTGGTAGGAGGCGGCTTGGCCAACGGCAACGGTAAGACCGGCATCGGAGAAAAGATCAAGGAGGTGAGCGACAAGCTCTGGGGCTCCCAGGTGGCCGAGTCGATCCTCCGCCCTGGCTCGCCCTTCAAGAAGGGCTACTCGGACAGCCCGAGGAACCGGTCATACGTGGTGATGAACAACGTGCTCTATCACCTCCATCCGGTGAAGGTGAAGCGGCACGGCGTCAAGCTGTCCTACACGCTCTGCCTGGGGGGTCTCAGCTTCTTTCTCTTCATCCTCCTCACCATCACCGGGATCTTCCTCATGTTCTATTACACGCCCTCGGCCGAGACCGCCTATGCCGACATCGAGGCTCTGTCGACCAATGTGGCGTTCGGCTCGCTGGTGCGGAACATGCATCGGTGGGGGGCCCATCTCATGGTCCTCTCGGTGTTCCTCCACATGAGCCGGGTCTTCTATCACGGCGCCTACAAGCCGCCGCGCGAGTTCAACTGGGTCGTCGGCGTGGTGCTCCTCTTCCTCACCCTGCTGCTCTCCTTCTCCGGCTACCTCCTCCCTTGGGACCAACTGGCGCTGTGGGCGGTCACGGTGGGCACCAACATGGCCGGCTTCGTTCCCGTGGTGGGCAATGAGGTGAAATTCGCCCTACTGGCCGGTGTCGAGGTGTCCGGCGCCACCCTTCTCCGCTTCTACGTCCTGCATGTCCTGGCGTTCCCGTTCATCCTCGTGATCTTCCTTGCCGTGCATTTCTGGCGAGTGCGCAAGGACGGCGGCATCTCCGGGCCCCTCTAAAGGAGTCGTCATGACAGAAATTCCAGAGAGTCTCCTCAGGAGGTCGGCGGAGGCCAAGGCCAAGGCATTGGGCCTTCCCGTCGAACAGGTGCTGGCCGAGATGAAGGGTGAGGCTCCGCCCATCCCACCGCCGTCGGCCGAGCCCGCGCCAGCGGCCCAGTCCGAGGAGAGTGTCGCTGCTGAGATGGAGGAGTCCGCAGAGCGTTCCGCCGAGATCGAGGAGGCTGTCGAGTCGGTCGATGATGAGCCCGCCCCGGCCGAAGAGGCGCCGGTCGAGCCGGCAGCCGAGACCGAGCCGGTGATCGTGGCCGACACCGAGGCTGATGTGCCTCCCGCCCCACCCACCGAAGCGCCGCCATCGGAGGAGGAGGTAGAAGCAGTCGAACCAGCCGCCGCCGCAGTGGCGACAGCAGTGGAGGATCGACCAGCCCCTGAGGGCGATGGCGCCACCGACGGCGCGGGGTCCGGGAACGGCGCCGGGAACGGCAAGGTGGCCGCTGTGGTGAGCACCCGTCCCACGGTGCCACCGAAGGGCACGCCCGAGGGCGTGCGGACGCAGCGTCTGCTCACCGTGGTCAAGGCCAGGGCCATCCAGACGGTCAAGGCCGAGCCAACGGACAAGGTCAACACGTGGCCCCACCTGATGCTCATGGAGTTCGGTGCCCTGCTGGCGATCACCGGTCTCGTAGTGATCATGTCTGTGGTCATTCACTCCCCGCTGCTCGACCCGGCCAACTTCAACGCCACTCCCAACCCGTCGAAGGCGCCGTGGTACTTCCTCGGCCTCCAGGAGCTGCTCTCCTACTTCGATCCCCAGATTGCGGGGGTGACCATTCCGACCATCACCGGGTTCATTGGCTTCTGGTTGATCCCCTACGTCGACAAGAACCCCTCCACGCGGCCCAGTGACCGCAAGTTCGCCATCGCCCTCTACTCGGTGTTCCTGGCGGGGGCCGCCACACTCACGATCTTTGGCGTCCTCTTCCGGGGCCTCGGCTTCAACTTCTCCTATCCCTGGAAGGACGGTGTCTACTTCGACGACCTGAAGGACTGGGT
Organism: uncultured Acidobacteriota bacterium; assembly: GCA_963725075.1. GTDB lineage: Bacteria > Actinomycetota > Acidimicrobiia > Spongiisociales > ZC4RG35 > JARDZU01. Next base: position 8,605 of record CAVRXA010000004.1, on the reverse strand, counting down.
GCAATTCGAATGACCCTGACCAACGCCGCCCTCATTGCGGTCGCCGTGGTGGCGATCCTCGGGGCGGCCGGGGCATTTGCCGTCGCCTACCGCCGCTCCCAATCCGTCGAGAAAGCCGATCCGCTGGCCGGGGTCTCGTCGGAGACCCGGGCCGCCGACCGGTCGTCGACCGCCGTTCTGATCCCGCCCCGTGTCGAGGAGGCAGCTGAGCCTGTAGAGGAAGAGGCCCCCGAGGTCGAGCCCGAACCGGTTGAGGTCGAGGAGGATGCGGTCGTCGAGATCCTGGAGACCCAGCGCATCGTCGAGGTGTCTCCGGAGGAAGGCGGGGTCAGCCGGCGTCAGTTCTTCAACCGGGCAATCGCTGCGACCTTCGGGACGTTTCTCGCCGCCCAAGGTCTCTACTACCTCGCCTTCTTCTGGCCCAAGCTGACGGGTGGCTTCGGCGCCGATATCGACGCCGGCCCCATCTCCGACCTGCGCACTCAGGTATTCACCCCCGATGGCGCCGTGCTCCCTCTGTTCATTCCCGAGGCCCGGGCCTACCTGGTCCCTGCTCCCGAGGAGCTTTCCGACCAGTTCGAGGGCCAGGGCGTGGAGACCGACGGTCTGATGGCCCTCTACATGCGATGTGTCCACCTCGGGTGTCGGGTGCCGTGGTGCGCCCCATCGCAGGGATTCGAATGTCCGTGTCACGGGTCGAGGTACAACGCCATCGGCCAATATTTCGGCGGTCCCGCCCCGCGCAACCTGGACCGGTTCGTGGTGGAGAACCAGGGCGGCAACCTCATCATTCGCACCGGCACGATCATCCAGACGCCCCGGGCGCCGGTGTTGCTCGTCCAGTACCCGCAAGGACCTAGCTGCATCAGCGCCGTGGCCGGGGCATGACCGCCAACATCATCACGGTCATCGCCCTGGTCGCAGGGATCGCCTGGCTGGGCATGCTCTTCGTCTCGGCGATTCGCAACCGGGGTGGCGAGGAGGTCGCTCCCAATCTTCGGCCTGGTATCGACGACGAGAAGATCGAGACCCGCCGGCTCGAGGGCGGGCAGAAGGCGGCGATTGCCTTCTCTGCGTTCCTCGCCATTTCGCTCCCGCTCTACTTCCTCACCGAACAGCAGCGACAGGAGGGCTTCGTCGTGGAGTTCGCCGAGGGCTCGATCGACCGGGGCGAGCACCTCGTCGAGGAGTTCGGCTGTTTCAACTGTCATGGCCCGGAGGGGTCGGGTGGCGTCGCCCCTTACGTCGAGAAGCGCTCGGGAATCGCAGTCGAGTGGGCGGCTCCGTCGCTCAACGACGTCTTCTTCAGATACGCCGAGGACGAGGTCAACTTCTGGGTCACGTACGGCCGCGGCAACACTCCCATGCCGGCATGGGGCATCCCCGGCGGTGGACCGCTCAACGACCAGCAAGTGGAAGACGTGGTCAATTACCTGGCAACCATTCAGGTGACGCAGGACGAGAACCTTGCCGACGTGGAGCCCGGGATCAACACTGCGCTAGACAGGCTCGCCACCGCCGACGCAACGGTCGAGGCCGCCATTGTCGAGCAGAGTCAGGTGGTGGCTCAGATCGAGTCGGCACCCGCAGATGCCGCACTGGTGATTCCAATGGCCACACGGGCGAGAGAGGTGTTGGACGGAGCAGGCACCGGCATCGACACCGACGCCGACGGCATCTCCGATGCAGCCGAGACGGAGCTCAGTGAGATCTCAGCCGAGGCAGTAGCCGGATTCCAGATCATGGAGCCGATCGCCCTCGACCCCGAGGTGGCCGACGCCGAGCTGGCCGACGATGCCCTCGCCGCCTTGGAGCTCGCAAGTCAGACCGACCCGGTTGTCACGACGAACATCGAGGCCATCGAGTTGGCCATGGAGGAAGGGACAGTCGACTCAGCTGTCGGGCTCAGCCCGGCTTCGTTGACCGCCCTCGAAGAGACCCGCGCTGCAGCGGAGACAGCCGGCATCGAGGTCCCGGGCCCGATCGAGGATCTCGATGGCGCCAACGCGCTCGTGGCGGCGCTGGACGAGGCGGCAGCTGCCGAGGAGCCAGTGGAAGGGGCCGCCGACCTGGCGGCCGAGGCGACCACGGCGGTCGAGGAGGGCTCCGACCCCGACGGTGACGGGTTGTCGAGCGGCGCCGAGGCCGACATCAACGGTCAAATCGAGGCCGCCATCACCGCCACCACGCCGGCCGGGGTCACCCAGGTCACACTCGATCCGACCAACCCGGCCTCGGTCGGCGGGGAGCCTGACGCCGCCACGGCCGACAGGTTGGTAGGCAACCTGGAGTCGATGGCGACCACCCTCTCGGTGACGGAGCAGAACCAGGCGGATCTCACTGAGACCGCCTTGGGCGGCCTGGCCTACCTCGAGGAGTCCCAGCAAGCCCAGCTGTATTCGATCGATTTCGCCGGGGTGGCAGAGGCGATGGCGTCCTCGCCCGAGGAAGCAGAGCGGGCAGTCGGGCTGTTCAATTCCAACTGCGCCCGATGTCACACCGCCGGTTACAGCGCAGGTGTCCCCTACACGCAGGAGGCGGGCTCGGGAGGATTTGGGCCGGCATTGTGGGACGGTCGGCCGACTGTGCAGTTCGGTGACGCGAACGTGGACCCGGCGCAGGACCTACTGGTCCAATTCCTGATAAGGGGCTCCGAGGCCGAGACGCCCTACGGCCTCAACGGGTTCGGCACAGGTCGAATGCCGGCTTTTGGCGCCAGCCTGAGCCTGGAGGACATCGAGTTGCTCGCCCGCTATCTGCGTGGTGGGAACATGGACGGGAAGGAGGCCACCGTTGTTCTTCCGTGAGTTCTTCCGGTCGCTGTTCTCGGCCAACCTCTTCGTCACCGGGATCATCCTCACCATCGCCGCCGTGGCGCTGTTCTACGGCTCGATCTATCTGTTCAACTACACCAACCTCGGCAAGCGGCTGGGGTTCCTGGTGACCGGCGCCGCGGTGTTCGGCTGGTTGACGATCACCTCGATGCTTTTCGTGGTCTACGCCCCACGTGGCCCCAAGCCGGCCGACATCGAAGGGCTGAACGCGTTCGAGATCAGGATCATCCCGATCACCTACCTGCTGGTGTCGCTGGTGCTCTTCCTCGCCTTCCTGGTGGCGCTGCACCAGTACGAGGAGGTTCAGGAGAAAGTCCTCTGCCTAGAGCCGGCTGCCGTAATAGCTGAGGACCTGTAGCTCCATCGACAGGTCGACCTGACGCACCGAGACCTTGTCCGGCACATTCACCCGGACCGGTGCGAAATTGAGGATGGACCGGATTCCGTGCTCGACCAACCGATCGGCCACCTGTTGTGCGGCCACCGCGGGCACGGCGAGGATGGCGATTTCGAAGCTCTTCGAGGTGCAATCGCCGTCGAGAAGGTCCAGGTCCTGGATGGTGATGCTGCCCACCTTCGAACCGATCTTGCGGACGTCGGTGTCGTACAGGGCCACGACATCGAAGCCTCGGCGACCGAGCCCGCCGTAGTTGGCCAGGGCCCGGCCCAGGTTCCCGGCTCCGAGGATCGCCACGCGTTGCCGCTCGGCGATCCCGAGCTCCTGACGAATGCGCGCTTTGAGCTCGGGGACGGAGTATCCGATGCCTCTGACGCCATGAAAGTCGAGATGGGAGAGATCCCTCCGTACGTTGGCCGCGTTGGCGCCTGCCGCCGACGCCAGTTCCTCGGAGCTGACCACGTCCTTCGACGAAGCCAGGTCTTCGAGCAGTCGGAGGTAGCGGGGAAGACGCACGACCGTGGCCTTTGGGATTTCATTCACAAGCTCACGATAAACCTGCGCGGCGTATTGAGAATCCCGGCTGCATGGCCCGACCCCTAACCTCTCCGACGATGTCTTCGCCTTCCGTTCTCGTCGTCGGTGGCGGCCCCGCCGGCTCGGCGGCCGCCTACTGGCTGGCCCGGGACGGTCACGATGTGACGCTGGTCGAGAAGAAGGAATATCCCCGGGACAAGACCTGCGGCGATGGTTTGACTCCCAGGGCGATCCTCCAACTCCAGGAAATGGGATTCGAGTTCGACGTGCCCGAGTTCCATCGCATCACCGGTCTTCGCTCCTATGCCGGGGACGAGTACGTCGAGCTCGAATGGCCGGAGCACTCGCGCTTCCCGAGTTGGGGAGGTGTGATGCGACGCAGTGACCTCGATTCCCAGGTGGCCACCCTCGCCGAGAAGCAGGGGGTGAGGATCATGGAGAAGACGACGGCGACACCGGTGATCGAGGACGGTTTTCTCACCGGGGTCACCCTGGACCACAACGGGGGCCAGGAGGTCGTCACCCCGATGATCAGTGTCATCGCCGATGGCTCCATGAATCGATTCGGGCGTGAGCTGGGAAACGAGCGGCGCAGGGATTACCCGATGGGCATGGCCGCCCGCGGCTACTACTCCTCGCCGCGCTCGAAGGACCCCTTCCTGGAGAGCCAGCTCGATCTGAGGGACTCGACTGGAGCCACCATGCCCGGCTACGGCTGGGTGTTCCCCCTGGGCGACGGCACGGTCAATGTGGGGGTCGGCCTGCTCTCCACCTTCACCCGCTGGAAGCACGTCAACACCACTCACATGATGGCCGATTACGTGGCCACCGCGCCCGAAGTATTGGGAGCTGTCGGAGGAGTCGAAGCTGACGAACCCGGTCGGCGGCAAGCTGGCCATGTCCTTCTCCAAGGGACCGCTGGTTGGGGCCAACTGGATCACGATCGGCGACGCCGCCGGGGCGATCAACCCCTGGAACGGGGAGGGCATCTCCTACGCCTACGAGACCGGCCGCATCGCCGCCGAGCACGTCGGCCGGGCATTGGGGACTGCAGATTTCGGGCTGTTACGCCGATATCCACAACAACTCGAGGATGAGTACGGGCTCTACTACAAGATGGCCCGCATCTTCGTGAAGCTGATCGGTCACCCCCCGGTGATGCGGACTCTGGCCCACACCGGGCTGAACAGCCGATCCTTGATGGAGTGGACTTTGAAGGTCATGGCGAACTTGCTCGACGAAGACGACAAGCACATGGGGGAGAGGACATACGATGCCCTGGCTGCGGTTGTCCGGACCCTGCCGACATCGTGAAGCCGGAACTCATCGTCTTCGACGTCAACGAGACATTGCTCGATATGTCGCCGCTGCGGATCGACTTCGAGGATGTCTTCGGCGACTCTGATGCCCTGGGCGAGTGGTTCGCCCGTCTCCTCCACGGGTCGTTGGTGTCGAACCAACTCGACCAGTACCGGGCCTTCGGTGTCATCGGGGTGGAGGCGCTCTTGCTGGTGGCTGAGCGGCGCGGGGTCGACCTGGATGAGGCCACCGCCACCGAAGTCGTCACCCGGCTCGCCATCCTTCCCGCCCATCTCGATGTGATCCCGGCCCTCGAGCAGCTTCTCGACGCCGGCTTCCGCACCGCTGCCTTGACCAACGGCAGCACCAAGGCGGCCAACGTTCAGATCGAGAACGCGGGGCTGCATACCTTCATCCAACGGGTGATCTCCGTCGAGGAAGTGGGGCGGTTCAAGCCTGACCCGGCCACCTATCGCCACGCCGCCCAGGTGATGGACGTTCACGTCTCCAAGTCGATGCTCATCTCGGCCCACGACTGGGATGTGGCCGGGGCCGTTGGTGCCGGCGCCTCGGCCGCCTACGTGCGGCGGCCCGGTCATCTGTGGAGTCTGCCCGGGCCTATGCCCGAGACGGTTGGCGCGGACCTCAAGGAGATCGCGGACCAGCTGATCGGGTGATCAGATCCGGGGAGCAACCTCCTCGGCGAGCTGTGTCATCAACTCGACCTGGGCGTTGTATTCGAGAGTGGGGAAATAGCTGCGGGCGGCGAACTCCACCGGCACACCCGCCCTCTCTCGCAGCTCCAGCAGCGTCTCGACGATGTGGTCGCTGGACCCAGCAATGGTCGCCCGCCGGAAGAGGGCCTCTCGGTCGGCCTCGGTGATCTCCGGTGCCGCAGGCGGCGGCCCAGGCCTGTTGGCCGAGGCTTCCATGTCGGAGTATTTCCAGGTCATCTGCCACAGGTGATCGGTGTACCGGGCCCAAGCCTCGTCGGCGGAGTCTCCGGGGAGGATCACCGAATAGTGGACGATCCGCAGCTCGGTCGGGTCCCGTCCGACGCTCTCACACTCGTCCTTGATCCACTCGAGCTGGCGAAGAAATCCGTTGGTCGTGGCGTTGGAGTAGATGCCGTCGGCGAGACGGGCGGCACGTCTGATCGCCGGCTCGGCGCCACCCCCAATCAGGATCGGGATGCGTTGCGATGGGCCGGGCCGGACCGCTACGTCCTCGAATTGGTACACCTTGCCCTCATGGGTGAACGGTTGGGCGGTCCAGGCTTGCGGGAGGATCGTCAGGATCTCCTCCATCGCCCGGCCCCGCTGGTCGATCCGGGCGCCGAGACGGTCGAATTCGACCTCGCTCCAGCCAAGACCCAGGCCGAGAGTGAATCTCCCTCCACTGAGCAGGCTGACCGTGGCCGCGTCCTCGGCGAGACGAAGCGGATGGTGTAGAGGGGCGAGGATCACACCGGTGCCGATCTCGATCGTGGAGGTGGCGGCAGCGATGGCGCCGCTGACCACGGCAAGAGATGGCATGTAGCCGTCGTCGACGAAATGGTGCTCGGTGGTCCAAACCGAGGAGAGGCCAAGACGTTCCGCTTCGACGGCGATTGAGATGGTTTCCTGATAAGCCCGGGACCAATCGGTCTCGCCGGGTTTCAATTGTGCGCTGAGAAGGCCGAATCCGAGGGACATGGGAGGCAGGTTACGTGTGCGTCGGAGGGCCGCGATCCTGGTCCTCCAGGAGGTGGGTGAGGACATGGTGGAACCTGCATCGCAGCGTGCCGTTGGCGGCGTCGGTGGTGCCGCCATCTGCCCAATGTTTGCGATGGTGCACGTCGCACCAGCGCGGGTTTCGATCACATCCGGGCCAGGTGCAATGTCGGTCTCGGGCGATGATGGCCCGTCGTTGGGCTGTCGGTCCATACCCGGGTCTCTGCGTCCGATGTCGATGATCTCGCCGTCGGGACCGAGCACGATCCGGCTGAGTGAGCAGTCGCAGGCGACGGCTGCGCAGCTCCTGGATCGTGAGGATGTGCCCGTCTTCGGTCTCGTGGAGACCACCGGCGATGCCTTGGAGGGCAGGCAGATCACAGACCAGGTTGATGTGGGGCTTCTCCCCACCCACCGTGGGAGTGTCGCCATGATCGAGATAGTGGCGGGCCAGGTCCTCGAGGGCGTCATGACGACGCTGACGTGGGGTCCGCGTGTCTCCCGGGGTCGGAGGCGGCATGAGTGCCTCGATGCGGCGAGGAGGCCAGACCCGCGGAGGGAGTGGTCCATCCTTCGATGTGGCCCATCCCTCCGAGGCTTCTCGAGAGCGACACACCGCGTAATTCCATTTGCTCGCGAGTTCGTCCGGATCGTGCCCGGCCCATCCACCGACTGCCGCCAGTATTCGAGGGCGCGACGGGTGTCGGTGACTCCCAGGTCTTCGACGATGTCGACTAGCCGGTCTTCACCCTCAACGAACTGATCGGGCAAAGTCACTGCCTGGTCGAGCAGAACCCCAGCCTGATCGGTGGAGAGACGTCCTGCGGTCCAGGCCCTGAAGGTTGCCCGGGCCGATCGGAACACCCGGGATCGAGCGACGAGTCGATGGGCCCGACCCGATGCCATCCGACAACGGTGTTTGAGGAATGCGGTGAGCGATGGGTAGCCGAAATGGTGAGGTCCGGACCGCTCCTCAAAGGTCGAGATCCGTCGCAGACGTTCGACTTCGAGCAATCCGGAGACATGTTCCAACTCCACCAAGTCGTCGGCCAACTGGTCGAGATGGAGGTGCTCGACATCCTCGTTGACCCATTCCTCGAGTGCCGATCTGAGGGCGCTCATGTTCTCTCCCCGAACATATGTTCGACCCTACAAGGTGGCCGCGACAGATTCCAGAGGGTCGTTTCGACTTTCGAAATCAGGGGAAAGAAGCGGATCATGGCAAAGCTGGTCGTCGTCGAAATGCTCTCCCTGGACGGAGTGATGCAGGCGCCAGGTGACCCGGATGAGGACCGCAGCGGCGGGTTCGATCATGGTGGATGGGCGATGCCCTACTTCGACGAGGTCGCCGGAGAGGCAGCCGGCAAGTCGATGGCCGAGACCGGCGCCTTCCTATTCGGGCGCAAGACCTATGAGATCATGGCCGCCTATTGGCCCCATCAGCCGGACGACGACATGTTCGCCAAGGTGCTCAATGGCCTGCCGAAGTACGTTGCCTCGACCACCCTCGAGGAACCTTTGGACTGGGCCGGGTCCAGCCCTGTTGAAGGGTGAGGTCGATGGGGCGGTGGCGGCGCTCAAGGAGGAGCTGGACCGGGAACATCGTCGTGCTGGGCAGCGGGCAGCTGGCCCGGACCCTCATGGAGCACGACCTCGTCGACGAGTACGGGTTGACGATCCATCCGCTCCTGCTCGGTCCCGGCAAGCGGCTCTTCGACGAGGCGGGTGGGATGCGACCCATGCGTCTCGTCGATTCGAAGACCTCTACCACCGGCGTGATCCTCGCCACCTATCGGCCCGAGGGCTGATTTACCCCACTATCGAGC
>CAVRXA010000003.1:0-75068 GCA_963725075.1 uncultured Acidobacteriota bacterium | reverse complement strand
CCAAGGCTTTCCAACGCGACGGTTTCCCCTCCATACCGCTCTGCTGGTCCAACGGATGTCGCTTCACCCCGGTGAGGCTCAACGGCTGGTCCGTCGAGCTCACGCTCTCACAGAAATGCCGTTGGCTGCAATGGCCTATGACCGGGGAGCGGTCAGCGGGGCACAGGTCGATGTGCTCGCTGAGACAAGAGCAGTCGCTCCCGACGCCTATGCAGATGCGGAGGGAGGTCTCGTGGAACTAGCCATGGACACTCCGCCGATCCGGGAACTACGCAAGAAGCTCGACTATTGGCTCGATCAGGTCGCCCGAGAGCGAACTGGCCGACGAGCGCCACCTGGTACGGGAGATGCGAGCCCTGAATCTCCGACGGGAACAGGGGATGATGCGGATCAACGGCTGGATGGACATCGAATCCGGCGAACAGCTCGCCGCCAGACTCGATCCCGGTCCCCCACTCCCCGGTGACACTCGCAACGTTGCCGCCCGACGGGCCGACCTCCTCCTCGAAATGGTCGACTCGAACACCGACCGCCCCGGTCTCATCGTCCATGTCTCCGCCGAGACCCTGTTCGAAGACAAGCCCGGCATCACCGAAACCGAACACGGCACCTTCCTCACCGCCGACGAGATCAGACGGCTCTCATGTGACGCCAATCTGACCCGGGTCGTGTTCGGACCCGACAGCCAACCCCTCGACGTGGGACGGACCAAACGACTGGTCACCCCGGCCTTACGGATCGCGGTGATGGCCCGAGACCTCCACTGTGTCTTCCCCGGATGCGATCGGGCCTCGAGCTGGTGCGACGTCCACCATCTCATCCCATGGTCGAAGGGTGGACCAACCAGCCTCGAGAATCTCGTATTGCTCTGCCGGCATCATCACACCCTCGTCCACGAAGGAGGCTGGCGCATCGAAGGAACCCCCGGCCACCTCGACTTCTACCGGCCCGACGGAAGCCAACTCGGCGTCGAATCGCAACCGAGACCCGTCCCAACCCTATTTCACGATCCCCGGCCGAAACGCCCACCGAGCATCGACATCAAAGCCGCCATCAAACAGATCCAGGCCATCCCCTACCCCCGCGGCCCATAAACGTTCGTTAGCCCGGGGGTATCAGCACCGCATCGACCACATGGGCCGTCCCGTTGCTCCCGATCACATTGGCGATAGTCACCGTCGACGCCCCGTTGAGCACGATCGGGCCGTCTGCGACCGACACCGCGATCTCGCCTCCCTGGGCCGTAGTGACCGACGTCGTCCCCATCAGATCGAAGCCGTTGAGGTTGTCTTCGACGACGTGATAGAGGAGGACCGCCTGTAGTGCCTCGGGCTCGGTTGGAAGCGGCTCCGCGAGCTGGGCGAACGCCTCATCGGTGGGAGCGAACAACGTGAATGGCCCGGGACCGGACAGTGTCTCGGTGAGCCCGGCCGCTTCGATCGCGGCCAGCAGATCGCCGAACTGGCCGGCAGCGGCGAGCACCTCGAGGATGCCGTCCTCGACAACCGGCACTGTTGGAGGAGGCGCCTGGGTGGTCGGCGGCGCGGGTTGGGTCGTCGCCGGAGCCGCGGTTGTGGGCGGAGCGGGAGCTTCGGTCGCCGGGGGAACCGTCGTGGGCCGTGCTGGAGGCGCAGTGGTCCCCGGGGCTGCCGGAGCAGCGGTCGTCGGCGGCGGCGGTGGTGGCACACCGGCCTCGGCCAGGGCTGCCTCGAAGGCGCGCAGGGTTGCGGCGTCGACGACTCCGGTCGCCGGGACTCCGAGTTCCGTTTGGAACTCCTTCAAAGCATCCTCTAAGCTCCAGCGACCACACACCGTCGATCGGACCGCCGTAGTGCCCGGTGGTGGTGAGGATTCCCTGCAGGGCGGCGACCTGCGCCGACTCCTGCTGACCGAGCAGCTCCGCCAGGGCAGCCTGAGTGGCCGGGTCCATCAACCCTGTCACCTGCAAGGCCGGAATCTTCCTGGAGCCGCTCCACCGCTTCGATCGTGCCGGGCCCGTAGATGCCGTCGATCTCCCCGTTGTAATAGCCGGCAGTGGCGAGGTCGGTCTGGAGGGCCGTCACGTAGTCGGACACCCACTGGCTCGCATTGGCGAGACCCTCTTCATCGAGACAGCCTGCGTCGACGAACAGTCGTGTCCAGGCAACCTGCAGCGCGTACGCAGCGGAGGTGAACGACACCCCGGCCTCGGTGACGAGAGTGCGCTGATCGATCCCGGCCACGGCGTCGTCGAAGGCTGTCTCCGCCTCCTCGACGACCTCGATCGATTCCGGGTCAACGAGCACGATCTCAGCAGCGGAATCGGGATCTGCTTCGACCGCCTCCCGGAATTGGGCAGCCGAGTCGAGCACGGCCTCCCGGGCCGGCTCCAGGTCGTCGCCTGCCGACTGGACATCGCCGACCGTCAACTCCACATCCTCGAAGAGGCCGCCGTAGGTATCGAGCGCCGTCACGTACTCCTCGACGTCGCTGCAGAACTGAGCCTGAGCCTCTTCGATGTCGATCTCGTCGCCGCCGCACGCCGACACGAGCGCAACGATCAACGCCAGCGCGAACACGGTCCGGAATGCGGGTCTTGCGGTCATGGGGTCCTCCTGGACCGTCCATCAAAGCACAGCACAGCACCAATCCCGGTCAATCTCCACCTGGCACGAATTCCTCGGGATACCTCCCCCTTAGACTCGCTCCGCGACGATTCGACTCCCGGAGGACTGAGTGAGGGTTGGCTTCATCGGCCTTGGCGACATGGGCCAGGGCATCGTTCCCCGGCTACTCGCTGCTGGACATCAGGTCACTGGCTGGAATCGAACCGCCGACAAGGCAGGACCGCTCCTCGAGCTCGGGATGAGGTGGGCAGACAGCCCTCGCCAGGTGGCGGAAGGCGCCGAGGTGGTCCTCTCCATCGTGACCGATGCGGCAGCGGTGGAGTCGGTCGCTGTCGGGGTGGATGGCATCGTCTCCGGTCTTCCTTCCGATGGCATCTACGCCGACATGAGCACGATCGACCCTGATGCCAGTCGACGCATCGCAGCTTCCTTCGCCGAAGCCGGACTGACGATGCTCGACGCACCCCTTTCCGGGAGCCCGATCTCGCTGGAGCAGGACAAGGCCTCGGTGATGGTCGGCGGCGACCGAGCCGCCTTCGAGAGGGTGCGGCCGGTGCTGGAGGCGATCGGCCCAACGGTGACCTACATCGGGCCAAGTGGCATGGCCATGCAGATGAAGGTTGCGATCAACCTCTGTCTCATCGTGGAGATGGTGGCTTTCAGCGAGGCCGTGGCCCTGGCCGAGAAGGGCGGGGTGGATCGTGCCGTCGCCGTCGACGCCATGCTCAAGAGTGTCGTCGCCTCCCCGGTCATGGGTTACCGGGGCCCATTCATCCTGGAGGGGAACATGCCGGACAAGCCATTGGCCAATGTCACCCTGCAACAGAAGGACATGTTGCTCGCCCTCGACCTGGGCCGGCGTCAGGGCAGTCCGGTGCCCCTCGCCGCAGCCGCCAACGAAATGCTCAACGCCTGCCACGGTCTCGGGCTGAGCCATCGCGATTTCGTCACGGTGTTCGATGTCTATCGGCGGCTGGGAGGAGACGAATGACGGGCCGATTCCGGATCAACCGTCATGACGTGCCGGTCGAAGGCGGGCTGCGCGACGACGAGGGCTGGGTCGACATGAAAGTGCAGTTCCTGGTCGACGCGGCCAAAGCCGGCTCCGACGACCTCCTCCTCGGCTGGACCGTCCTACCCCCGGGAGCCCGGCACGATCGGCACCGTCACCCCAATGCCGACGAGTTTCTCATCGTCCTCTCCGGTCACGGGATGATCTACACCGACGACGAGGACCAGCCTGCCGGCGAAGGTGACGTCCTGTTCACTCGACGAGGTCTCTGGCATGGCTTCGACAACACCGGAGACGATGAGGTGACCCTGGTCTGGGGCTGGAGCGGGGCGGGCTCGCTCGACGCAGCCGGATACGAGCTACCGGGATGAGCCAGGCAGCGCTGGTCAGCGGTCTGGCGGGCCAACTCGAGCTGCGGAGTGACCTCATCGCTCAGGGGCACCGCCCGATTGGTTGGAAGGCCGGCTTCGGTGCCCCGCCCTGGCGGGAGCGATTCAGGACCGATGGCCCGCTGGTCGGCTTCATGACGGATGCCACCCTCCTCGACGACGGCGCCGAAGTCGACATCTCCGGTTGGGCCCGCCCGGTGGCCGAGCCCGAGATTGCGGCCTATCTGGGGTCGGATCTACCGCCAGGGAGCGGCCACGATGCGACTCGGGCGGCCATTTCGGCTATCGGGCCTGCAATCGAGCTGGCCGACATCGATCCTCCACCCGAGGCGTTGCACGAGATCCTGGTGGGGAACGTCTTCCACCGGGGAGTCGTTCTCGGACCATCCGACCCGGGTCGGGTGGGCGCCGATCTCACCGGTCTGGAGGCGCGGGTCAGGTTGGAACGCCGGGAGCAAGCCAGGACCGACCGTCTGGAAGATCTCGCCGGAAACGTGGTCGAGGTGGTCTCTCATCTCTCCGATCTTCTGGCGATCCAGGGTGAGATGATGAAGGCAGGCGATGTCGTCATCTGCGGCTCCGTGGTCCCTCCGATCGATCTCTTCCCGGGCGTGACCGTCGAATTCGAGCTGCATCCGATGGAACCGATCACCTTGCGCGACCTCCTGCTGAAACGACGATCAACTGCCCAAGGGCGCTCCCTGATCCATCTCGGGCGGCCCCCAGGTCCCGGCTGTGTAACCGATCAGCTTCGGGGGCCGTTCGAGAAGCGGGTCGTAGAGACGCCATGAGGCCTCGACCTCGTCCGCCCTGACGAACAACGTCTGGTCGCCCTCGAGGATGTCGAGGATCAACGTCTGATAGGCGTCGGGCAGCTTCCCGTACACCTCCGAGTATCGAAAATGCAGCGTCTGGGTGTCGATGGTCGTGTCCTCAGCGGGTGACTTCACGTTGAACCGGAGATCGAAGCCCTCATCAGGCTCGAGGATGATGCGAAGCACGTCGGGCTCATGGACGCATTCGTCACGCCGCCCGTGGAACACACACAGGCTGGCTCCCGGAAGGTCACCACGATGTGGGTAGAGCGCTGTGGAAGCCTCTTCCCGGTCCGGAGCAGGAACGGGATCCCCTGCCAGCGCCAGGTGTCGACGTAGAGCCTCAACCCGACAAAGGTCGGCGTCGTCGAATCTGCGCTGACACCCTCCTCCTCGAGATACCCGGGAACTTCCTCACCGTCTCGCTGTCCAGCCTCATACCTGCCGTAGACGACATCGTCTTCCTCCACCGGTGCCACCGCGGTGATCACCTTCACCTTCTCGTCACGGATCCGGTCGGCATCGAAGACGTTGGGTGGCTCCATCGCCACCAGTGCCAGTAGCTGGGTGAGATGGTTCTGCACCATGTCCCGGACCACCCCGGCCCGCTCGTAGTACGCAGCCCGACCGGCAATGCCCAGGTCCTCGGCCACGGTGATCTCGACACGGCTGACCCGATCCCTGTTCCAGAGTCGCTCGAACATGGGGTTGGTGAATCTGAAGGTGAGAAGGTTCTGCACCGTCGCCTTGCCCAGATAGTGGTCGATCCGATAGATCTGGGTCTCGTCGAACTTCGATAGCAGGAGATCGTTGAGGGTGCGGGCCGACTCGAGATCGGTGCCAAATGGCTTCTCGACGACCACGCGAACCCACCCCGCCCCATGGTTGAGCCCGGAGCTTCCCAGCCCCTCGATGGTCGGGGCGAAGGCCCCCGGCGGGATGGCCATGTAGAAGACCCGGTTGCCGGGCAGGCCCCGATCGGCCTCGATGGACTCGATTCGCTCCCGCAGGTCGGCGTAACCGGAATCGGTGTCATTGAGCGCCTGATGATGGAGGTTGCCCTGGCACCACGTCTCGACCTCGTCGACATCGAGCCCGCTCTCGACGAGGGCCTCCCTCGCCCAATCACGATAAGCGGCGTCCCCCACCTCCTTGCGGGAGACCCCGATCACGACGCATCGATCCCGAGCCTCTTGGTCTGTTATCAACCGGTAGAGCGATGGGATGAGCTTGCGCTGGGCCAAGTCACCTGTGCCGCCAAAGATGACAAAGACATGGGGGTCTACCTGGCTCGTCACAGCTCCGCTACGGAGACTACGTCTCCCTCACTGCTGACAACGCCACCCGCCACTTCTCGGGTAAGGGCGAAGCCGGCCACGTCGTCGGTCCAGGTGAAACGGGAAGGGACAGGCTCATTGCCCAGGACCCCGGCCGATATGGCCAGCTCGTCCGGGGTGATGACCCACAACTGGTAGGTCCGGTCCTCGGGCAACGTCTCCAGCCCTGTTGGAACGAGATAGCCCTCGCCATCGGGCGTGAGCACCACCTGGCCAACCGAGCCGGTGTCCGTGGTGAACTCGGCAACTATGGCCCCGGGTTCGTTGGCTGCTGCCTCGGCGGCTGCTGTCACGCCGCCCGGCCCCGATGAGGTCGTTCATCGCAACCGCCTGGAAGATGACGACGGCCCCGAGGACAAGTGCCGCCAGCGCCGCCACGGCGAACGGCAACCAGGGACGGGTACGGCGTCGGCTGTCGATCGAGACCACCGTCGTGGGCTCATCCTCCCGCACAGAAGCCATCACCCGCTCTTTGAGGGCAGGAGGCGGTCTGATACCAGCCGCCTCGGCGACCAAGGCAGTCGACTCCTGGAGCCTGACGAGCTCCTCCTGGCATTGCCGGCAGCCGGAAAGATGCGCCTCGTACGCCTCGATCTCCGAGTCGTCGAGAGCATCCACGGCGTAAGCCGCCACGAGATCGTGCATGTCATCCATCGTCTTCACCAAGAACGGATCGGAGACGGGTGAGCCCATCCCGGATCCGTGTCTTCACCGTTGCCACCGGGGTGTCCAATCGCTCGGCCACCTCGCGGTAAGTGAGGCCCCCGAAGTAGGCCATCTCTATCACCTGAAACTGTAAGTCGGTCAGCGAGCTGAGAGCAGCACGTACCCGATCTCGCTCGTCGCCGAGGATCGCCGTCTCGGCGACATCGGCCACTGGGCCGTCTGCCGGCACCTTGAGCTCCCGATCCCGAGCGCTCTGGGATCTGCGGACGACATCGACGGCCCTGCGGTGGGCCATCGTCGCTATCCACGATTTGACCGAGCCGCGCTGCGCGTCGAAACCGGACGCCTGCCTCCAGACCTGGAGGTAGACCTCCTGGGTCACCTCCTCGGCCAGGGCCTCGGAGCGCACGACACGAAGGGCGAGCCCGTAGACCATCGACGACGTCTGGTCATAGAGCTTGGAGAAGGCCTCGGTGTCGCCTTGGGCGACCCGTGTCATGAGGCTGTCCAGCGGTGGTGTTGTTGACATTCGTGTCAGACGGATCGTGCGGGAGCGAGGCGAGGCTACCCACACCCCAGGGGACGGGGTGGAGTCGAACGGCGGCCACGACTCTGCATTTGCATTGGTTCGCAGTCGGGCAACGGCGTGGATTGCCGTCAGTTGGAAGCGCCCAGGACACGCAACAACGCCCGGCGGCACTGGTCCTTGTACTCCTCGTGGTTGGTGCGCCAGTCGCTGGTCTGGAGCCACTGGAGGAACATGCCTTCGATGACAGCCCGCATCTGGATCGCCGCAACTGTCGGGTCGTCGACATCGAGCACGCCGGCCTCCATTCCGGCCACGATGACCTCCCGGTAGAAGCTGTTCATGATCGATCTCGCCTTGTCGGCGAACTCGTCGAACTCCGGGGAGCGGGCCTGGTGCTCGACTCCGTCGAGATAGAACCTGAAGAAATCTCGATTCGCCTCCGGGCTGACCCACACCGCATCGACCACCTTTGAGATGGCGATGGCGGGATCATCGGACTCGGCGAGATGGTCCCTGATCCGGGCCTCGGTTGCCTCCAGGACCCACTCCAGGGAGGCCAGCACCAGCCCGTCCTTGGTCTGGAAGTGATAGATCAGCAAGCCCTTGGACACCCCGGCCTCGGCGGAGATCTGTTGGAGGGGCACGCGATGCACTCCGTCCCGGGCCATCACCCTGTAGGCCACCCGGATCAACTCCGCCCGCCGGTCCTCGGCGGCCTGAGCCCGGGTCGGCGCCTGGGTCATGGCAGCTTCACGTATTCGAAATCGGTGGGCTTTCCCTGAATACCCCGGGACGGCTCGGCGATCCATCCGGCGAAGTCACCAGGAGAAAGCTCAGGCTGCATGAGGCTCTCGATGTATGCCTGGTCGTCCGAGGTCGGCAGCCAACGGTCCCGGTGCTGATCGAATTCGGCGCCAGGCACCAGATCGCCCTCAGGCGTGACCGAGATCTCGCCGAACTCCCCGATCCGCCGGTTGAAGGCGACATGGGGCAGCACGATCTCGAAGTCGATGCCTCGACCGGATATCTCGTTGTTCCACCGGGTGATCCCGGCCTGGCAGTCTTCGATGAAGTCGTCCCGGAGCCGGGCGTTCAGGGCGTTCAGCGCCGGGACGTCGACCTGCCGAAGCTCCCCGTCGACCACTTTCATCACCGGGTAGGTGTCGTCGACCAGCCGGTGGTCGTCTTCGATCCGGTCCTCGTGGAACCTGCCCTTCACCCCGGCGTTGAAGAAGTTGGCGGCGTTGGTGGACTCCTCCGAGCCGAAGAGATCGAGCGTCAGGGAGAAATGAAGGTTGACCTTGCGCTGGATGGCAGGGAGGTCGATCACCCCGAGACGACGCACGGCATCGGTGTCGTACGGGTCCTCGACACCGCCATCCACCATCGCCTGGGCGGTGCGCTCCACGATCCGCTTCACCCCCGTATACCCCACGAACATGTGGTGAGCCTCCTCGGCCAGCATGAACCGGCAGGTCCGGGACAGCGGATCGAACCCGGACTGGGCAAGAGCCTCGAGCTGCATCTTCCCGTCACGATCGGTGAAGTAGGTGAACATGAAGAAGGAGAGCCAGTCCGGGGTCGACTCGTTGAAGGCCCCCAGCATCCGTGGCTTCTCGGCGCTACCCGACTGACGCTCGAGCAGTTCCTGAGCCTCCTCTCGCCCGTCTCGCCCGAAGTACTTCTGGAGGAGATAGACCATCGCCCACAGGTGGCGGCCCTCTTCGACGTTGACCTGGAACAGATTGCGCATGTCGTAGATGGACGGGGCGGTCGAGCCGAGGAATCGCTGCTGCTCGACCGATGCCGGCTCGGTGTCCCCCTGGATCACGATGAGCCGCCGCAGCATGGCCCGGTATGCCCCGGGCACCTCGGTCCACACCGGCTCGCCGACATGCTCGCCGCAGGGGATGGTGCGGTCGTCCACTGCAGGCGCGAGGAGGATCCCCCACCGGTATTCGGGCATTTTCACGTAGTCGAACTTGGCCCAACCCTCCTTCTCGACGCTGATCGCGGTGCGCAGCCAGACATCGGCCATCTGGAACCCGTCGGGCCCCATCGACATCCACCAGTCGATGTATCCGGGATGCCACTGCTCCAGGGCCCGACGGAGCTTGGGGTCTTCGGCGAGACCGACGTTGTTCGGGATCAACAGGTCATAGTCGACCATCTCGGCGGTCATCACACCCTCCTCTGGTCATAGTCGGGACGGAGACCGGTCCCGTATCTCCGCAGCGCACCCGTCTCGCCCGAGGCGTTGGGTCGCGAGAACACCCAGTTCTGCCAGGCCGTCAAGCGGCCGAAGATCTTGGTCTCCATGGTCTCCGGCCCTGGGAAGCGAAGATTGGCCTCCATGCCGGTCAGGCTGTCCGGGGAGAATCCGGCCCTCTCCTCGAGCATCACCCGCAACTCGTCTTCCCAGTCGATGTCGTCCATGACGTCGGTCACCAGACCCGCCTCGTAGGCCTCGGCCGCCCCGATTGGGTGCCCGACTGCGTTCATGGCCATCTTGAGACCGGCATCGTCGCCCCAGAACCTGGTCTCGAGACGGGTCAGATCGTTGGCCATGGGGAGCAGCCCGGTCGACGAGCGGGTGAGCTTCATCACGGCCTCCGCCTCCTCTCCGGGCCAGGAGCCATCGAGCATGTAGCTGCGGTCGGCGGCAAGGACCAGCTCGGCCAGGAAGCCGACGAAGCAGCTCCCCGGCTCCACCAGGCAGATCATGGTTCGGGAGGTGGCATCAACCCGCTTCAAGAGACGCTTCCAATACAGCGCCACTTCCCTCGAGGAACCAGTCGTCCTCGTGATTCGTCGAGGAGGCGGTCGAACCCTTCGACCAGGGCTGGGTCGCCTGCGCTGCGCAGAATGAGGGTGCCGATCTCGAGCTCGTTGACCCGCAGATGGAGAATGGCGTCATCGAGCTCACGGGCCAGACGCAAGGGCCAGAACCCGGCGCTCCGATCTCGAGCGTCGTCTTCCGGCCCGAGAATGGTCAGAGTGGCGATGCGGCGAGACCGATCTATCTCGACCTCGATGGAGCTGTAGGTGACGATGTCCTCGCCCAGTTCGCGTTGGAGCGGGGGGAGCTCCACACCATCGGCGGTCGCAGGACGATCGGTGGCCGCGGCCATCTCCAGCGCCCGGCTCTTGACCGTCTCATCGAACGAAGAGGAGGCAACCAGCTCGTCGACGAGACGCCACTCCAGTGCGCGCTTGCCCTTGATCCCCTCCTCGACGGTGCAGAACACATCGGCGCGATCACGGCGGACGTGCCGCTTGTCGGTCAGTCGGGTGAGGCCACCGGTCCCGGGCAGGACCCCGAGCAGCGGGACCTCGGGCAAGGCAACCGAAGACGAGCCGTCGTCGATGAGCATGATGTGGTCGGTGGCGAGGGCGAGCTCGTATCCGCCGCCGGCGGCATTCCCCTTCAGGGCGGTGAGGTAGCGCTGTCCGGAGTTGGCAGTGGCGTCCTCGATGGCGTGTCTGGTCTCGTTCGTGAATTTGCAGAAGTTGACCTTGAGGGGGTGGGGCGAGATGGCGAGCATTCCGATGTTGGCTCCGGCGCAGAAGACCCGGTCGTTCAGCGAGCCGATCACCACCGCCCCCACCTCGGGGTGCTCGAAGCGGAGACGCTGCACGGCGTCTGCCAGCTCGATATCCACACCGAGGTCGTACGAGTTGAGCTTCATCTCGTAGCCCTCGTGGAGCCCGCCGGCCGGGTCGACATCCATGTCGAGGAAGGCCACCGGCCCTTCGAAGCGGAGACGCCAGTGGCGGTATCGGCCGGGATCGGTCTGGAAATCGATCACCATCCGATCCTACCCGACCGGTCAGTCAGTTGACTCAGTAACCCCAGACGTCGTGAGCCACCTCGACGGTGCGGGCCAGCTTCCGCCATTGGTCGTCGGGGCTCAGCTTGTTGCCGTGGACAGTGGAGGAGAACCCGCATTGATGGCTCAGAGCGAGCTGGTCCAGTGGCACATATTCCGCCGCCTCGTCGATCCGCTTCTTCACCTCGTCGGCGTCTTCGACCTCGGCCAGTTTCGAGCTCATCAGCCCGAGCACGACCATCTTGTTGGCCGGGACGAACCGGAGGGGTGCGAAGTCGCCGGAGCGCTCGTCGTCGTATTCGAGGAAGAAGGCGTCGACATCCATCTCGTTGAACAGGATCTCCGCCACCGGCTCGTACCCGCCCTTGGTCACCCAGGCGCTCTGGAAGTTGCCTCGGCAGAGATGGATCGTGGCAACCATGTCATCGGGGCGGTCGGAGAAGGCGTCGTTGACAAGACGGCTGTAGAGCCTGGTCAGCTCATCGGGGTCATCCCCCCGGGCGGCGGTGCGCTCCCGGACCTCGGGATCGCAGAGATAGGCGAGGTTGGTGTCGTCCATCTGCACATAACGGGCCCCACGTGACGCCAGATCGGCGATCTCCTCCCGATAGGCGGCGGTGAGGTCGTCGAAGAACTGCTCGAGATCCGGGTAGACGTCCTCGCTGATCCCCTGCCGGCCGCCCCGGAAATGCAGCATCGAGGGGGCGGGGATCGAGACCTTGGGAGTCTTGGTGACCTGGGAGGCGAGATAGTCGAAATCCGGCCCCTGGATGGGCCGGGCATGACGGATCGGGCCGTCGACCCCCATGGTCGGCGGGGAGAACTCGATCTCCGACCCGTCCAGGCGATGGAACCTGGCCAGGAAATTGCCCTCGGTGACCGTCACCCCATCGAGCTGCTCGAGGAAGTCGACATGGAACATGAAGCGACGGAACTCGCCATCGGTGATCCCCTGGAGACCGATGTCCTCCTGCTGTCGCACCACCTCGGCGATCGCCTCGTCTTCGACCTCTCTCAGCTCCTCAGGGCCGATGTCGCCTTCGGCGCGTTGCGCCCGAGCGTCCACCACAGTCTTGGGCCGAAGGAAGCTGCCCACATGGTCTGCTCGGAACGGTGGCCGGTCGCTCATGTCTTCTCCTTGGTTGCTCGCGGGCGAGGCTACCGAGGCTCACCCGGTGCGGGATATCACGAAGGCCTCGTCGTTGAACCAAACCCCCTCGTATTCCTGGATCACCGCCCGGGTAGCCGGCACATAACGACCACTGCCCACCGCCTCCGACAACCGCTCTTCGTCGATCTGGGCCACGTATGTAGCTGCGTTCCATGCGGCGACGATCAACGAGGTGCCGATGTGCTCCTGCACCTCCGAGGACATGGCGTGCAGGTGATAGCGAAACACGGCCTCCTCGTCGGACGCCGGCTCGAAGATGAGATCCTCGTCACCTGGCTCGGTGAAATGATCCGGGGCCGCCTCGGCCAGGACGTGCCGGTTGGTCTGAAATGGGTCCTCCTCCGGCCACACTCCCCTGACGATCTCCAGACCAGGGTCGTTCCCATGGGAATGGACCACCACCATCCGGCCACCCGGGGCAAGCACCCGCGCCAGGGGGACTATGACCGTCCTCATCTTCTGCTCGACGCTGGTGCGAGCCCGATAGGGCTGCGAGGCGATGACCAGCTGATAGCTCAGTCCCGGACCCGTGCCCCTTCTCGGTATGACATCGCCGAGGATGAATTCCCGGTCCTTCCGATAGAGGACCAGCACCGAGGGACGGACGTAAACGGGATTCCCCGTCTTGGGGCTGGTCCGAACCGCCCAGTCGTCTGCCAGCGCGTCGTAGAGACCTCTGATCTGACGGGAGAAGTCGAAAGCCGTCGTGCCTTCGAGAGGCACCGTCGTCCACCTCATCTCAGCCTCGTCTCCAAGTGGTGTCAGATGGGGGGCCTCCCGGTAGGACATGTTGGTGACCACGAAGACCATCTCCGGGTGCTCGAGAAAGCGATCGGCCAGTTTGTCGAGTGAGATCCTCACGTCCTCGATGCTGATCTCCTTGCCCACCACCAGCCAAGGGACGTGGGGGAAAGCTCGGTGCAGCCGGCGCAACAGCTCGGTCAGGACCGTGGCATCCCCCATGCCGGCATCGAGCACCTGGAGCGCCTTGCTGCCCGGAGCGATTCGATCGAGCTCGGCTCCGATTCGCGTGGCCACGACCGGCTTCTCGTTGGTCGCGGTGCTGAACAGGAGGTAGGCGGCGCGGGAATCGAAGAAGCGGGCCGTCATCGATCCGAGGGGTCGGCGACCGGTGGTGTGCCGTGGGTGTGAAACGACTCGATCGTCTTCAAACCCCAGGCCTGGCCCTTGGCCCGATCGGCCTCGGTCCAGGTGATCAGCTCCCAGTCCGGGGCCAGCACCAGACGAGCCCCGGCATTGACGATCTCGATCCGGTTGCCACCGGGCTCCCACACATAGAGGAAGAACGTCTGCTGGATGGAGTGCTTGTGGGGGCCGGTCTCGATGAACACACCGTGCTCGAGGAAGGTGTCAGCGCCCCGGAGGATGTCCTCACGCTGGTCGACCGCGAATGCGACGTGATGAAGGCGGCCCGGGGTGCCGGACCAATCGTTGGTGTAGACGACGTCGTAGCCCTTGTTGGAGAAGGTCATCCAGATGGCTGCGATCGCCCCACTGTCGAGTTGGATCTGTTCGGTGGGAAGGGCGCCAAGGACCGGCACCACGAAGTCTCGGCTGGCCTCGACATCAGCCGCCAGGAAGTTGACATGGTCGAGACGGCGCACCCCGATCCCATGGCTGGGCCGGCGCTGGGCTTGGTTCTTGAGGGCGGGGACCACGGTGTCCGGAGCGGAGTATCGCTCGGACTCGAAGTAGATCTCCCAGTCGTGCCCGTCCGGGTCGACGAAGGCATACGTAGCTCCCCGGCCCGGCTGGCCCTCGACCCAGCCCCTCCCCAGACCGGAGGCTTCTATCTCGTCCACCCGCCTGTGAAGAGCTTCCTCGTCGACCGCCCGGACGCCGACACGCCCGATGCCCGCCTCCGCCCTGGCGGTGAGCCTGAGGCTGAACCGCTCGTAGTCGTCCCAGGTGCGAAGGCACACACTGTCACCGGCTGTATCGAGGGGTGTCATGGACAGAACATCGGTGAAGAAGCGAGTGCTCTCCTCGAAGGTCGGCGTGAACAGCTCGACGTATCCGAGCTGGGCGATGTCACGGTTCGACCGCATCCGGCTCCTTCTGGTTCATCTCTTACGTCTTCGTATCAGATCCCCGAGGGTTGGGATGATCCCACGGGGTACCCACAAGAACAGAGCGATGATCAGTGCCCCGTATACCAGCAAGCGGAGCTGGCCTAGATCTTGGATCAGCTCGCCGATGACAGTGAAGACGGCCGCGCCCAGGACGGGGCCGAACAGGGTCCCGATGCCACCGAAGGCCAGCATCACCATCGTCTCCACGTCCACCTGGGCAAATCCGTAGGTAGTGGGGCTGATCGTGCCCTCGGTGAACGCAAAGAGCGACCCGCTCAAGCCCAACATCGCAGCGCCGATCAGGGCGGCGTAGACCCGATATCGAGCCACGTCCACCCCGGCCAGCTCGGCGGCGACCTCGTCGTCACGCAGGGCGCGGAAGGCCCAGCCGATATGAGATCGGCGCAACAGGCCGTGGATCAACAGATAGATCAGAACCAGAGCCAGCATCAGGTAATAGGGCGGGATCGTCTGCCGGAGGAACGTGTCCGCTCCCGTCTGGATGTGAAAACCGCCGTCGCCCCCGGTGACACCCGCGGCTCCGAGCAGGAGATTCCCGAACACCAGCGAGAAGATCAGTGTGATGATCCCCGTGAAGATCACGCCGAGGGAGCGGCGCACCGCGACCCAGCTGAGCAGTCCCCCGAACAGGCTCGATGCCAACGTCGCCAGGAGCATGCTGAGCAAGAGGGGCAACCCCACCCTGTCGGCGAGGATGGCCGATCCATAGCCCCCGATCCCGGCCAGTGCCCCGACGCAGAGGAAGAGTTGCCCGGTGCTGCCAAAGATCAGGTTGAAGCCGACGGCGTAACAGGCGAAGGTCAGCCCGAGGATGGCCACACCCATCATCACCCGGGAGTCGCCAAGCCAGAGAGGGATCAGGGAGAGCAGCGCCCCGACCAGCGCAATCGGCCAGAATCAGCGCCACGAGCGACCGCGCCGCTCGCTGCTCCGTCCCACCGACGACGGCGGTCCCGGTGCCCTCGGTGTAGTCCTCGATCATTCCTTGACCCCGAGAAGACCCGAAGGCCGGATGAGGATGGTCACTGCCGCCGCCACCAGCAGGATGATCAGCGAGAGCACGGTCCCGATGGAAGAGGCAGCGACGGTGCTGATGATCCCCAGGATGACCCCGGCCAGGATGGCGCCGCCGACACTCCCCAACCCGCCCACCACGGTGACGATCAGGGCTGAGACCGTCAGTTCGAAGCCTGCCGTGACAGAGACCGGTGTCACCAGCGACCGCGTCACCGCCACCAGCGCCGCCAGGACGCCGGTGAGGACCAGGATGAGGCGGAGCATCCTCTGCGGATCGATACCCACCAGACGCGAGCCTTCCTCGTTCTCGATCACGGATCTGACCGCACGACCGAGCGTGGTCTTGCGGAAGAAGAGGAGCAGCCCTCCCAGGACCAGAATCGTGATCGCCGAGGCAACCACCCCACCTCTCACCATTTTCACCCCGAGTATCTCCACCGGCCCACCCCCGATACGGAGAGTGAGCGCCTTGGTCGGGTATCGCCAGGTCAGGAACCCGTCGACCACGAACGCCATGCCCAGCGTCAGGAGGAGGCTCAACAAGACCCTGGCCTCCCCCTGGAGCCGATAGACAGGTCGCAGGATGGTGAGGTCGAGCAAGAGTCCCAGGAGACCCCCGGCGACCAGACCGACCGCCACGGCCGGGATCGGGGCCAGGCCCGCCTCCATCGAAAGCACGACGGCCATCGCCGAGAGCACCGCCATCTGGCCATACGCCAGATTGAGCACACCCCCCAGCCCGTAGACCAGGGTGAGCCCGGCGGCGAGCAGCCCGAACTGGAGCCCGAGAACGATGCCGTCGAGGACGTTGGCCATCACACGATCCCCAGGTATGACCGGCGCACGTCGGGGTCGTTGGCCAACTCCGCCGAGGTCCCTTCCTTGCTCATCACCCCGTTCTCGAGCACATATCCCCGATCGCTGAGCGCCATCGCCAGAGGGACCTGCTGTTCGGCGACGAGGACCGTGAGACCGCTCCCCTTGAGAATCCCGAGCGCCTGATAGGCCTCCGCGGCGAGCTTCGGGGCCAATCCCGTCGTGGGCTCGTCCAGAACGAGGAGACGAGGCTGGGACATCAGTGCCCGCCCAACCGCGAGCATCTGCTGCTCGCCGCCGCTCATCGTGCCGGCGTGCTGGCGGCGCCGCTCGGCGAGGCGGGGGAACAATTCGAGCACCACCTTCATGGTCGTGGGGTCGGGGCGGTTCGGGTAGGCGCCCAGCGCGAGATTGTCCTGGACGGTCATTCGGGGGAAGAGGTGCCGCTCAGCGGGCACGAAGCTGATGCCGAGGCGGGCGATGCGCTGAGCAGGCAGCCCGGTTATCCCTTCCCCCTGAAAGACCACGTCGCCAGAGGATGGCCGAAGCAGGCCGAGCACAGCGCGGAACAGGGAGGTCTTCCCGGCGCCGTTGGAGCCGATGATCATCACCGCCTCACCCTCGTCGACGTGGAAGCCGATGTCCCTGATGACGTCGCCGCCCTGGTAACCGGCGGTCAGGCCTCGCACCTCAAGCATGGTCGAGGCCGCCTGAACCGAGGTATGCGTTCACGACCGCCTCGTCACGCATCACCGCCTCGGCCGGTCCCTCGGCCAGGACCCGTCCGAAGTCGAGTACCACAACCCGCTCCGCCAGCTGCATGACTGCCTTCATCACATGCTCCACCCAAACGACCGTGATCCCGAAGCGCTCACGGATGGTCCGAACCATCTCGATGGAGGCGCTCAACTCGGCGTCGTTGAGCCCGGCCATCACCTCGTCGAGAAGTATCAGCTTCGGTTGGCCGGCCAGCGCTCGGGCCAGCTCGAGAAAGCGCCGTTCGTGCAGATTCAGGTTGCCTACTTGGTCGTCTTGGCGATCACCCAGACCGACGAGGGTCAGCATCTCCCCGCCGATGGCCAGTGCTTCGCTCTCACGGCGGTGGCCGGCTGCAGACCCGAAGACGGCGCCGAGGGTGGCGTTCTCGAGCACGCTCATGCTGGGAAAGACCCGGGGGGTCTGCTGGACCATGGCGATGCCCAGCCTGGAGACGGTGTGAGTCGGGTGACCGGATATCTGCCGACCATCGAAGGTGATGCCCCCGCTGGTCGGGCGCTCCAGGCCAACGATCAGCTTGAGCAAAGTGCTCTTGCCGGCGCCATTGGGGCCGACGATGGCGAGGATCTCGCCATTGTCGACCCCAAGGTTCACTCCGTCGACGGCCGGTAGGCCGCCAAAGTGCTTCCCGACCTCCTCGAGCTCGAGAAGAGGCACCTGAGGATCAGGACCCTGGCTGGTACGGCTCCAGCGTCTCGGCCTGGGTCAGCTTCTCGACCCACCATTCACCGGCCTCGTTCAACCCTTCTGGGGCTGGCCCCTCGCTGATCGTGTTGACGACGGGTGCCGACGACGCCAGCTCGCCCCACTCGGTCCAGCTCACAGGATGGGCGTATCCCTCCAGGTCGTCATACGTCTGGCCATGGAGGTACTCCGAGATTGCTACCGGGTCATCGCCGGCATTGGCGACTGCGTCGGCCACCATGGTGACGATCCCGAACCCGGCCACCGCGTCGTCCGACATGAAGACGTTTTCGGAGAACTCGAGATAACGCGGAGCCAGGGCGGCATAACTCTCCCCGGTGTAGTCGGCGCAGGCAAAGTCGACATAGCGGCCGATGGCCAGGTCGGCGAGCCCTCCGACCGCCAAATCTGGTGGGATCCAGGAGCCGGTCACGGGCACATCACCGATGAGATCGGCCGACAACGTGACGATGGCCGCGCTCCCTGGCGGATGACCTGTTGCGATGACCATCTCGGCGCCGGCGTCGGCCATGTTCCGAACAAACGGGGTGAAATCGGTATCCGGGGGCACCGGAGCAACCTGGATCTCGCCGTACGAGATGCCGGCGGTATCCAACGCGGGCCCTACAGCCGCGGCAAACGACTGGCCCCAGGGGTAATCGGCGACGATGACTCCGACATTGGTCAGACCCTGCTCCTGGACGTACTGGATTACGGGCGGAGCCGTCATCGGCGCCGCCGGGAGACAGGTGCGGAACATGAACCGGCTGTCCGGGGTGAGCGCGGCCTCTGTGCCCGACTTGACCAGGAATGTCGGTATCTGCAGCTCTTCGGCCAGAGGGCTGATGGTGCCTCCCACCGTGCTGGAGATGATGCCACCGATGGCGACCACCCCCTGCTCGGCCAGCCGCTCGTAACCGGACGTGCCCAAATCGGCATCGTTGGCCGAATCCTCCACGACGAGCTCGATCATCCGCCCGTCGACCCCGCCTGCGGCGTTGATCTCCTCGGCGGCCAGCATCATCCCGTCGCGAGCATTGGTCGCCCAGGGTGTGAAACCGGTCAGATCGGTGAGTATCCCGATCGTGATCGCCTCGCCGGATGCTGCTGTCGTGCTCGGCGCAGCCTCCGTGGTGGCCGGAGCCTCGGTGGTAGCTGGGGCTTCTGTCGTTCCTGCCGTGGTTCCGGGAGCCGCCGTCGTGTCGGTGGCGTCATCGCCGGCGCACGCCGCTCCGATCAATGCCAGTACGGCTACCAAGGCGAGAAATCGCACACTCGGGCGTTTTTTCCTCATGCTTGCTCCTCCTCGATCGGTGGCGAACCCTAATCAGCCACTGAGGCCGGCTGCCGGCCTGAGCAAACGTTTGTAGGGGACCTGTCGGTCAATACGCCCTGGGGAAGACCATCCCGTCCATCAGCTTGCGGGCCGTCCGGATGATCCCGGCGCCGAGGACGTTGGGCTCGGGCCCGGAGTCGAGTCGCACGGTGGCATCGAAGGTCCCCGTCGGATGCTCGATCCGAATGACGTCGGAGCCAGCCCGGAGGCTGGCCGACCGGGCGGCCGGCGACCCTGGAAATCGGCAGGCGGTGGCGACGCTGACCGCCCCGAGCACACCTATCGCCTGATGGCAGCGGTGCGGGATGAAGGTTCTGGTGGAGATGGCGCCCCCCGCCCGTGGTGGGGACACCAGAGTCAGCTTGGGCACAGTGGTTTGGCTCACATCACCGAGGTTCATCAACGGGCCGGCGGCCAGCCGGATCTCCTCGAGCTTCTGGCGGAGATCGGCATTGGCCTCCAACTCCTCACAGGTCTCATCTCCGGCGACGCCGACATCTGACGCCCTCAGCACGACTACCGGCATCCCGTTGTCGATGAGAGTGACCTCCACACCGCCCACCTCGTCCACCGACCGGCCGGTTGGGAGAAGGGCTCCTGTGCTGGACCCGGCGATGTCCTCGAACTCGATGACGATCTCCGCCGCACCACCCGGCACACCGGCGATCTCCGTCTCACCCGCGTAGACAGGCGAACCCGATACCACGGGGAATGTGGCCACCGCCACTCCCCCGGTGTTCTTCATCAGGATCCGCACCGGGGCCCGGCCATCGGACAGCGTCAATCAAACCCCGTTCCAGGGCGAAAGGGCCGACCGCAGCCAGCATGTTCCCGCAGTTCTGCTTGTCGGTGACCTCGGGACGGTCTACCGAGACCTGGAGGAAGAGATATTCGATGTCGATGTCATCCCGCTCGGAAGGACCAACCACGGCCACCTTCGTGGTGAGCGGGTGGGCACCACCGACGCCATCGATCTGCCTCGGGTCAGGCGAGCCCATGATCCGCAACAGCAACGCGTCGCGGTCGGCTTCGCTGGGCGGGAGATCGTCGGCCAGGAAGAACGCTCCCTTCGACGTGCCGCCGCGCATCAACATGCAAGGAATGCCGGGAGGGTCGGAGCTCATGGGTCGAAGGTGCCTCGGGAGCGAAGTTAGCCGTCGCGAGTCGCAGATAGGGTTGGCCGAATGAGTCAGGAGTCGCTTCTGGTGATCAGTGCGCACGTCGGGGACTTCGTGTGGCGCGCCGGTGGTGCCATCGCCCTCTACGCGAACCGGGGCCACGACGTCACCGTCGTCTGCCTCGCCTACGGGGAGCGCGGGGAGTCTGCTCGATACTGGCGTCAGGGCATGGACCTCGCACAGGTCAAGGAGGCGCGGCATGCCGAGGCGGACGCCGCGGCCAAGGTACTCGGAGCCGACCTGCGTGCCTTCGATGCAGACGACTATCCCTTGGTCGAGACACCTGAGCTGCTCGACCGCCTGGTGAAGGTCTATCGGGAGATCCGCCCCTCCGTCGTTCTCACTCACAACGATCGTGACCCGTGGAATCGCGATCACGAGACGGCACACTCGATCGCCACCCAGGCCCGTATCATCGCCCAGGCGGCGGGTTACGACCCGGGCACAGACGTGATCGGGGCTCCACCGGTTTTCCTCTTCGAGCCCCATCAGACCGAGTACTCGGGCTTCATGCCCGACGTGCTGCTCGACATAACCGAGGTGTGGGAACAGAAGCTCGAAGCGATGCGGTGCATGGAGGGTCAGGAGCACCTCTGGGACTACTACACCGACGTCGCGACCAGACGCGGAGTGCAGGCCCAGCGCAACTCCGGCCCAAACCTCGGTCTGGTGACGGAAGCCAAGGCCGAGGCATACCAACGTGTGTTCCCCCAGGTAGCCAGGGAGCTGGCCTGAGATGCGAGACGGAATCGTGGTGCGAAATGTGCCCCGGGTCGCCGCCGACGTCGTGGCCGGGCTGGGCTCTGCCGGGGTGGCCACGGTTCACGAGGCAGGTGCAAACGCCCTCCTCGATCCGGGGATCAGACCCATTCAGGAGGGGACTCGCATTGCCGGCTCTGCAGTGACGGTCTCCTGCGCCCCGGGAGACAACATCATGATCCACGCCGCAGTCGAGGTCATCGAGCCAGGAGACATCCTCGTCGTGGCAACGACCGCGCCCTCGACGAACGGGATGTTCGGTGAGTTGCTCGCCACTTCGGTGATGGCCAGAGGATGTGCAGGCGTGGTCATCGATGCCGGGGTTCGCGACGTGTCAGATCTCCGGCGCATGGGTCTCCCCGTCTGGTCACGAGCCATCCACGCCTCGGGGACGGTGAAAGCCACCCCGGGATCGGTGAACCTGCCGATCGTGTGCGGGGGCGTCACCGTCGGCCCGGGCGACGTCGTGGTGGCCGACGACGACGGGGTGGTCGTGGTGGAGCGAGAGCGCGCCGTCGAGGTCCTGGAAGCGGCCCGCAACCGTCTGGAGCGGGAGACAGAA
Organism: uncultured Acidobacteriota bacterium; assembly: GCA_963725075.1. Lineage (GTDB taxonomy): Bacteria > Actinomycetota > Acidimicrobiia > Spongiisociales > ZC4RG35 > JARDZU01. The sequence continues at coordinate 53,470 of CAVRXA010000003.1, read as the reverse complement.
GTCAGGGCACGTCTCGCGGCCGGTGAGCTCGGTGTCGACTTCTACGGGTTCAGAGAGCGACTCGAGGGCTTGGGAGTCCGCTGGGTCGACACTCTCGAGTAGCCGAGTCAGACGGCTGTCTCGCGCAGCTTGAAGCGCTGGATCTTCCCCGTCGCCGTCCGCGGGAAGTCTTCGACGTACTCGATGACGTGGGGGAACTGGTAGCGCTGCAATTCGGCCTTGCACCATGTCTGCAGCTCGGCGTCGAGGTCACCACCGGCGGCGACACCCTCGGTGAGGATCACCACGGCCTTGATCCGGGACATGTGCTCGATGTCCACCGCCACCACGGCCGCCTCCCGTACCGAAGGGTGCTCCATCAGCCGGTTCTCGATCTCGATCGGGCTCACCCACAGCCCGCCGACCTTCATCATGTCGTCGACCCGTCCCTCGTACCAGAAGTAGCCGTCCTCGTCCTGCCGATACCGGTCACCGGTGAGGAACCAGTCACCGCGGATCTTGTCCCGGCTTCGCTGGTACTGGTGCCAGTAGGTGGTCAGGGCGCTCGGCCCCCGGACCCACATCTCGCCCGCCTCCCCCACCGGGCACAGAGCGCCCTCCGGGTCACGAACCTCCATCTCATACCCGTCGACCGGTGTGCCCGACGTGCCCGGCCTCACCGCGCCGGCCCTGTTCGAGCAATAGATGTGGAGCATCTCGGTCGAGCCCACGCCATCGAGGATCTCGATCCCGGTGCGATCGTGGAAGCGGCGCCATATCTCGGGGGGCAGCGGCTCGGCTGCCGAGATCCCGAGACGGACCGACGACCAATCGGTCTCGTCGAATTCGGGGTGGGCGAGGATGGCGTTGTAGAGGGCCGGCACCGAGAAGTAGAGCGAAGGTCGATGAGTGCGAACCCGCTCCAGAAGGCGATCCGGCGTGGGGCGACCCGTCAGGTAGACGGAGGTGGCTCCCGTCCACATCGGGAAGGTGAGGTTGTTTCCCAATCCGTAGGCGTGGAACATCTTGGTACTCGAGAAAACCACGTCGCCCTGCCCGATCCCGAGCACCGGCCCGGCGTAGTTGGTGCAGGTCGCCCCCACATCGGCGTGCCGGTGGACCACGCCTTTTGGCCTCCCCGTCGACCCCGAGCTGTACAGCCAAAAGGCCATGTCGTCGGGATGAGTGGGCACCGGATCGACTTCAACCGTCGTCTCCTCGAGCCAGGCGTCGAAGGACCCGGCGCCCTCCACCGCATCGCCGTTGGCCACGACCAGACGGACCGATGGTCGTGCCGCCACCTGGGGCCCGACCACTTCGAGAAACCCGCTGTCGATGATGGCGGTGGAGGCATAGGAGTCGTCGAGGAAATACCCGAAGTCGTCGGGCCGGGCCAGGAAGTTGACCGGAACCGGCACCGCCCCGATCCGCATCGCGCCGAGAAACGCGGCCGGAAAGGCGGGGGTGTCGTCGAGGACGAGCAACACCCGGTCCTCCCTGCCGATCCCCATGTCGCGCAAACGCGCGGCAATCGCAGATACCGCCCGGTGGAGACGCCCGGCCGACCAGGCGACGTCATCGGCAGTGATCAGGATGGTGTCGTCCTCCCGACCCTCTTGGAGCCACCCGTCGACCAGGGTGCTGATGTTGGCGTTGGTCTGCATCTTTCCCTTGCCACTCCCGACCGGGCGAGACTATCGGTCATGACCGACGACAGCGGCCCCTTCGAAGGCACGTTCTCCTTGTCCTGGGAATCGATCGAATACCGGATCTACCCGCCCTATGGCAGAAACCCGCTGGTCTTTCTTCACGACGGGTTGGGGAGCATGCGCACCTGGAAGGACGTGCCCCGGGACGTAGCCGTGGCCACCGGGAGACCAGGAGTGGTGTACAGCCGGCCCGGGCATGGTTGGTCGGAACCGATCAGAAGGCCCCGGACGCCGGAGTTCATGCATCACGAGGCGCTCGCCGTCCTCTACCAGTACCTCCGCGAATACGAGGTCTCCGACCTGGTGCTCGTCGGTCACTCCGACGGTGCCTCGATCTCGTTGATCTTCAGCGGGGAACACCACTGGGCTTCGGGTCTGGTCCTCATCGCCCCACATGTCTTCGTCGAGCCGGAGACCATCGCCGGGATCGAAGAGATGGTGAGACGGTTCGAGACCACCGATCTCCCCCAGCGAATGGCCAAATACCACCGGGACCCGGAGGCAACATTCAGGGGGTGGAGCGAGATCTGGCTCGACCCCGGTTTCCGGGACTGGAACATCGAAGACTCCTTGCCCAGCATCGATTGTCCCGTCTTGCTCATCCAGTCTCTCGATGACGAATACGGGACCCTGGCTCAATTGGATGCGATCGAGCGAGGGGTCAGCGGGCCAGTCGAGAGGCTGGTGCTCCCCGATGGTGGTCATTCCCCTCATATCACCCACCCCGAACAGGTGACCGACGCCATCATCCAGTTTGTCAACCGTGTAGGTCCAGGCCCCGGAGGAATTGGGCGTTGATGGCGACCACGATGGTGGAGACACTCATCAAGATGGCTGACGCAGCCGGTGCCAGGACCACTCCGGCCCAGGCCAGGACGCCTGCGGCCAGTGGTATGGCCACCACGTTGTACCCGGTGGCCCAGACGAGGTTCTGCAGCATCTTCCGATAGCCGGCCGAAGATAGGCGCCTGCTGGCCACGACAGCCCTCGGATCGTCCGAGGCGAGGACGATCCCGGCCGACTCGATGGCGACATCGGTGCCCGCTCCGATGGCAATGCCAACATCTGCCTGGGCCAGGGCCGGGGCGTCGTTGACCCCGTCTCCGACCATTGCCACCGTCAATCCACGCTCCTGAAGCTCGGCCACCCTGGAATGCTTGTCCTCGGGCAGGACCTCGGCCATCACCTCATCGATGCCCAGCTCGGCCGCCACCGACTCGGCGACCTGGCGGGAGTCGCCGGTGATCATCGCCACACGGACACCTAGCTGGTGGAGTTGATCGACCGCCTGGCGTGACTCGGGTCGAATCTCGTCCTCCAACGAGATCGCCCCTATCACTCTTCCTTCCCTGATGACATAGAGCACGGCGGCGCCCTTTTCCTCCCACCCAATGATCGTCGGCGCCAGTTCGGGCGATAGCTCTCGGCCTCTTTCCCGAAGCAGAGAAGGTCCGCCCACCGTCACCGAAGCCCCTTCGACCGTCGCCTCCACTCCGCGCCCGCTCATGGCACGGAACCCGGTGGCCGGCGGAACCGGGCCACCGCGTGCGGCGGCAGCATTGACAATTGCCCTGGCCAGCGGATGTTCCGAGTCCGCCTCCACAGCTGCTGCCCAGGCGAGCACCTTCCCGGTGTCGCCGTCGATGGCGGCCACGTCGCCCACAACATGGCTGCCCCGGGTCAGGGTGCCCGTCTTGTCGAAGAGCACGACGTCGACCGTGCGCATGCGCTCGAGGGCTCAGACGATCCTTGACCAGGATCCCGTTGCGAGCGGCCAACCCGGTGGAGATGGAGATGACCAGCGGGATGGCGAGCCCGAGGGCGTGGGGGCAGGCGATCACGAGGACCGAGACCGTTCGGGTGACCGCGTCCTCGGGTTGCCCGAGCGCCCACCAGACGGTGGCGGTGATCGCAGCAGCCCCAACCGCCACGTAGAAGAGGACAGCCGCTGCCCGGTCGGCCAGGACCTGGGCCCGGGAGCGGGACTGTTGTGCCTCGGCCACGAGCCTTTGGATCCCGGCGAGGGCAGTGTCCTCCCCCACCGCCTTCACCTCGATGCGGATCGCCGAGTCGGTGGCGACGGTTCCGGCGACCACGTTGTCGCCGGAACCCTTGGGCACTGGCTTCGACTCACCGGTCACCATCGACTCATCCATCTCCGCGTCGCCCGTGGTGATGACCCCGTCGGCCGGGACCCTGGCACCCGGGCGGACCAGAACGAGGTCACCGACGGCGAGCGAGGAGATCGGGACGGTTTCGGGCTCACTTCCGACGATCCGCTCCGCCTCGTCGGGGAGGAGCTCTGCCAGGGCGGCGAGGGCACCCCGGGCCTGACCGATCGCTCTCATCTCCATCCAGTGGCCGAGGAGCATGATGGTGATCAGGGCAGCCAGCTCCCACCAGAAGTCGAGATCGAACCAGCCGAACGTGGTCGCCAACGACGCCAGATAGGCGACCGTTATCGCCATGCCGATGAGCAGCATCATCCCCGGCTGCCGATCCCGGACTTCCTGGACCGCGCCGCGCAGGAAGGGCGACCCGCCGTAGATGAAGATGACGGTGCCGAGCACAGGGGCTACCCACTCCGACCCGGGAAATCCCGGAGCCGTGTACCCGAACCACTCCTGGATCATCGGGCTGTAGAGGACGATGGGGATGGTCATCGCCAGGGACAGCCAGAAACGGTCCCGGAACATGGCCACGCTGTGCCCGGCGTGTTTGTCATGCCCCGCCGGGTGGTCGGTAGGCCCCTGGTGACCTCCACCATGCCCGTGGTGGTCGTGGCTCATCGGGCGACGCTAGACGCCTCCCCGGCTTCTCAGTCCAGGTGAAACACCTCGACGAGCTCTTCCATCATCGTGTCCGCCGCCCCACCCGTCCCCTCGAAGAATGGTGCCATCTCGGCCTGCCAGCGCTCATTGACCTCCTCGCCTGACATGCCGTCGAGAGCGGCCGCGAAAGAATCGGGGGTCTCGAAATAGCCAAAGAGGGTTCCATCCGACCGTATGAAGAGGGTGTAGTGGTGCCATCCAGTGCGGCTCAATGCGTCGAGCATCTCCGGCCAAACCTCCTCGTGCCTTCGTCTGTACTCCGGGATCAGCTCTGGTCTCACTTTCAGGACGAATCCGATTCTCCGCACGACCCACCCTCCTAGGCGAGGCTCACCAGGCGTCGATACGACGTGAGCCGGTCGTCATCTGGATCGAGATCGGTAACGAGGAGGTCTATGTCGATCAGATCGAACATCCTCGCCTGGGCCCTCGTCTCCAGCTTGCTGTGGTCCACAGAGAGAATGATTCGGCTGCTGGTGGCGGCAAACGCACGCTTCACCTCAGATTCGGCCAGGCTGGCCTCCGAAGAGCCGACCTCATGATCCAGGGCGGCGGCCGAGCAGACGAATACGTCATAGAGGAATCCCTGAGCCGCCCGCGCCGCGATCGGGCCGACGAGGCTCCCGGTGCGAGGCTCCTGCGTGCCGCCGGTGAGTGAGGCGGTGATGCCCGGCTTCCCCACAGCGGCGTGGAAGGTGTCGAGGCCGTTGGTCACGATGACCAGATCCCGGGCCATCTCGAGCGAGGCAGCAAGACGATGAACCGTGGTCGAGGCATCGAAGGCGACTGTCCCAACGGCCGGGATCAGATCGATGAGCTTCTCGGCGATCCTGCCCTTGGCCCGCGCGTTGTGCCGATGCCGCTGTGCGAATGGCTCGGGGCCGAGGGCGATGGCTCCACCTCTCACCCGGCGAGCGATGCCCAGGGCCTCCAACTCATCGAGGTCGCGGCGGATGGTCATCTCGCTCACCCCGAAGTCGGCGGCCAGCTGGTCGATACGGACCGCCCCGCGCTCGGATATCAGGTCCTTGACCTCGCCCAGACGCTCCTCCGGGCTGTTGAAAGTGCGCCGGCTCACTCCGCCTCCCCTTCGCGATGCCGAATCGCATTCAAGCCGCCGGTGACGTTGCCCGCACCCACCCCATCTGTGACATCACCCGCACCCACCCATTCGCGAGCCTCGTCGAGACTTCCGAAGACGCCAATGGCCAGACCCTGGACGATGGCATTGCCCAGGGCGGTGGCCTCTTGAGAGCCCCTGACCACCGGGATCCCGGTTCGGCGGCTCAAGAGCTCGTGGAGCAGAGGCACCCGTGCCCCGCCGCCGACAACTGCTATCCGTGCCGGGCCCTCACCTGTGAGCTCCGTCAACTCGTCGACGACGGCGCCGATGCCGGTGACGATCGACTCGATGACACTTCTCGCGATGACACTGCGGGGGGTGCCAGGAGGCAGGTCGGCTGCTTCCTGGACCTCTCGCAGCATGTCAGCCGGACTGACGAACCGATGGTCTCCGGCGTCAAACGTCGGGACCGTCTCTTCGAGGGACGCCGCCTCTTCGAGAAGCATCTCGATCGGAGGCCCGCCCCAGGCCTGACGGCATTGCTCGAGGATCCAAAGGCCGACGACGTTCTTGAGGAATCGGACCCCACCGAACGCCCCGGCCTCATTGGAGAAATTCGCCTTGCGTGCCCGATCAGACGTATCCGGGACCGGGCGCTCCACTCCCACCAGGACCCAGGTCCCGGCAGATACGAAGACGGTTCCGGCGCTGGACCCGCCGGGCATCCCCAGGAATGCGGAGGCCGTGTCGTGGCTGCCCACCAGATTCACCGGGACCCCCTGCCACGTGCCGGCCGCGGTCCCGGCACCGACTACCGGAGGAAAGAGAGACGGATCCAACGAAAGCTCATCGAGGAGGTCGGCGGCCCATTCTCCGGTTCGTATGTCCATGAGTGCAGTGGTCGAGACGTTGGATCGCTCCGCCGCTTCCAGGCCAGTGAGATGGTGGACGAGGAGGTCGGGAAGGAGGAGGATCCGTGAGGCCCGTCCCAGCTCTCCGGTGTCATGCGCGGCCAGCTGGAAAACGGTGTTGATCGCCATCATCTGGACGCCGGTGCGCTCATAGAGACGTTCCAGCCCGATTCGCTCGGCGGTCGATTGCCACCCGTCCGTCCTCGAGTCCCGATAGGAGAACGGGAGGGCGACCAGTCGCCCGGTCCCGTCGATCAGCCCGTAGTCGATGCCCCAGCCGTCCACACCAATCGATGCAACTTCCCCGGTGGCGAGGCCGCGCTCGAGCCCAACCTCGACCTCCGAGACGATCCGGGGCCAGTCCCAACGCAAGGAGCCGTCGTCCGCCCTGATCGGAGAGTGTTCCCACCTATGGAGGACCTCGACCGCCGGCTCGTCCGCCGACAGGTCGACGCCGGCGACACGGACCGATGTCGCTCCCAGATCCACCGCCAGGACCCGGGGCGGGCCGCTCACAGCCCGGTTGCGACCGAGGCCAGACCGCGCTCTTCGATCATCGCCTTGCGGTAGCCAATCGAACGGTAGGCATCAAGTGGCTCGATCGCCCCTCCCTTCAATCGACGGGCCTCCGCCACCAGAGGGCGGACATCGATGCGGAAGGCATCCTGGAGCAAGTGCTGTCCCAGGGCGGCGTCGTTGGACGATTGAGCCTCGAGGAGGGCATCGCGCTCCACCAGGAGCGCCTGGGCGTATGCAATCGACACCGCTTCGGTCGATTGGATCAGATCCTCGAGCGGGTCCTTGATGTTGTGGCTCTGGTCGATCATGTAAGCCAGCGCCGGTAGCCGACCCTGGCCGGCCCGGATGAGCTCGCAGAAGATGAGGAAGAGCTGATATGGCCTGATCGATCCGGTGGTGAGATCGTCGTCGCCGTACTTGGAATCGTTGAAATGAAACCCACCGAGACGCCCGGCCATGGCCAGCCGGCTCACGATCTGCTCGATGTTGGCATTGGGGAGATGGTGGCCGAGATCGACCAGACACGAGGCCTTGGGACCCGCGGCCTGGGCGAGGAGGAGGGACGATCCCCAGTCGAAGTTGACCGTGGCATAGAAGGCCGGCTCATAGGGCTTGTGCTCGGTGTACATCTGCCAGCCGTCGGGCAGATGGTCGTGAATGGCGGCGAGGCCGTCCGCCACCCGCTCGAACTGCGTGGTGTGGTCCGCCTGGCCCGGGTGGTTGATGCCGTCGGCGAGCCAAACAGTGAGTGCGGACGACCCGAGCCGGACCCCCAGGTCGATCACGTACTTGTTGTGCTCGATGGCGACCTCCCGCACGGCGGAGTCGGCGTTGGCCAGGCTCCCGAATTTGTAGGTGAGCTTGCCGTCGTCGGTCGTCGAAGGGTTGTCCTGGAACGTGTTCGAGTTCATCGCATCAAAGCCGATCGACCGTTCCCCGGCATACTCACGCAAGCCGTCGGGGTCGTCCGGATCGTCCCAGGGGACATGCAGCGAGATGGTCCCGTTGCTGGCCGTCAGTCTGTTGAGAAGGGCGACATCGTCGATCTTCTCCTCGGTGTTTCGGGGCTCGCCGCCGATCGGGAACCGACCGAATCTGGTCCCACCGGTCCCCACTGCCCACGAGGGAGCGGCGACATCGAACTCGGCGAGTGCCGACACCACATCGTCCGCGCTGGCCCCGGTGCGACGGCCGAGCCGGCCGGCCAGGTGCTCCAGATCCGCTTGCAGCGGAGCCGTCCAAGCCTCGTTCAGCCCGCCGATCCGGTCCTGGTCGATCATTTCGCGCCTCCTTGGCTCACCTCAGGAACGCCGAGGCCACACCACTGTCCACCGGGATCATCAGCCCGGTGGTCTGGCTCAGCGCTCCGCCCACCAGGGCCAGAGCGGCCTTGGCAACGTGCTCGGGGAGCACCTCCTGCTTGAGCAGGGTGCGATCGGCATAGAACTTGCCCAACTCCTCCTCGGGAACTCCGTAGACCTTGGCCCGGTCCGCCCCCCAACCGGCGGCGAAGATACCCGAGCCCTGGACCACGCCGTCCGGGTTGATCCCGTTGACTCTGATCCCGTGCCGGCCCAATTCGGCAGCCAACAGACGCACCTGATGGGCCTGGCTCGCCTTCGCCGATCCGTAGGCGAGGTTGTTGGGCCCGGCCACAACCGCGTTCTTGCTCACGATGTAGATGATGTCTCCTCCCCGTCCCTGGTCGATCATCGCCGAGGCGGCGTGCTTGGAGACGAGGAACGAGCCCTTGGCCATCACATCGTGTTGCAGGTCCCAGTCATGCTCGGTCGTGTCGAGCAAGCTCTTGGACAAGGAGAGGCCGGCATTGTTGACGACGATGTCGATGCCGCCGAAAGCGCGCACTGCAGCCTCGATCGCCCTTCGGACGGCAATCTCATTGGTCACATCTGCCTCGACCGGCAGCACGGTGTCGCTCGACCCGATTTGCTCGGACGTCTCCCGTGCCGAATCGAGATTGATGTCCACTGCGACGACTACTGCACCCGAGTCGGCGAACGTCTCGGCAATGGCGCGGCCGATGCCGGAACCGGCGCCGGTGACGAGCGCGACTCTCCCGGTGAGTGGCTTGGGAGGTGGGCGCCGGCGCAGCTTCATCTCCTCGAGCATCCAGTACTCGACGCGGAATTTCTCGGCCTCGGGGACCGGCTGGTAAGCCGAGACCGCCTCGGCACCTGTGATGACGTTGATCGCATTGATGTAGAACTCGCCCGCGACCCGGGCGGTCTGGCTATCGGCTCCGAAGCTGAACATGCCGATGCCGGGGATGAGGAAGATGGCCGGGTCCGCCCCCCGCATGGGTGGGGTCTCGGTATCGGCATGACGCTCGTAGTACGCCCGGTACTCCTCCCGGTACTCGGCGTGCAGCTGACGGAGCCGGTCTATTCGCTCTTCGAGTGGCGATGCCGCCGGCAGGTCGAGGAGCAGGGGCCGCACCTTGGTCCGGATGAAATGATCCGGACAGGATGTGCCGAGGGGGACCACTCGGGGCGCCGCCTCGCGACCGATGAAGTCGAGCACGACCTCGTCGTCGAACCAGCGACCCACCACGGGGCCGTCGGTTCCGGCCAGCCCGCGGATCACCGGGGCCAGCGCCGCGGCCTGAGCCTCCCGCTCCGATGGCGCCAACGCCTCGAACCCGGGGCGAATCGGCCCGAGGGGCTCCGCCCGTCCGTGGCGTTCGATGAACTCGGTCGCTCTGGCGATGAGATCCAATGAGGTCGACTCACAGGCCTCCGAGTTGTCGCCCCAGGCGGTCAGGCCGTGCCCACCCATGACGACGCCCCGCAAGTCCGGTCTTTGACGGCGTAGCGCTTCGATGTCCAGAGCGAGCTCGAAGCCGGGGCGCTTCCAGGGGACCCAGCCGACCTCATCGCCATAGCAACGCTTGGTCAGCTCCTCACCGTCGGACGACGCTGCCAGTGCGATCACGGAGTCGGGGTGAAGGTGATCGACATGGGGCACCTCGAGGAGACCATGCATCGAGGTGTCGATGCTCGGGGCAGCGCCAGGCGGCCCGAAGACGCAGAAGTCGAGCAGCTGGTGCATCTCGTCCTCATGGTCTTCGCCCCGGTAGACATCGCGAAGACGGCGCACACCGTCGAGTCGGAGCACGGATAGCCCATCGGCGGTGAGCGTGCCCAGATCGCCGCCTGACCCCTTGACCCACATCACCTCGACCTCGCCGCCGGAAGCCGGGTCGGTCAGTCGGCCCTTGGCCGAGGTGTTGCCACCTCCGTAGTTGGTATTGCGCCGATCGGCGCCGAGCCGGTTGGAACGAGCGATCAGCTCGTTGACTACGGATGGCTGTTCACCGGCGCTCATCGATCCCCGTCTCGAGTCTCCGCTTCGTTGTTCCCTCTGCCCTTTGGCCGAGGTGTGCGATCGGGCGTTAGATATCGCATAATCTTACACCGCTTGCCCAGCCCGAGGCCCGCCCGGGCCTATGACAGGCCCGGGCGGAACCACAGACTCAGGTCCCTGGGTTCTCAGCGTTGTAGACGCTGAAGGGGCCCATTAGGACACGGAGGCCGGCATCACGTGTCGGGTCGGCGGTGATCGTGTACTCACCCATCCGCCCGGCTACGAAGGCCTGCCCGTCCTCAGCCGCGATCTGCTCCGTGGCGAGGCCGTATGCCACGTAATAGGCCAGATAGCCCAGATCCACGAAGCTCCACAATGCGAACTCGGGAGCGCAGCCGCTCTCGACGTACTCGGCCATCTCGGCTGGGAGTCCCAGACCCGATACCTTGACCTGGTCACAGAGGCCCTCTTGGGTCATTGCCTGAGCAGCCGCCACGATTCCGACCGTGGTCGGAGCCATGATCAGCTCCAGGTCCGGGTGCGAGTCGACCAGTCCCAACGCCGCCGTCACCGAGTCTTCGGCAACGTCGTTGCCGTAGACCGTGTCGACCAGCACCAGGTTGGCGTACTTGGCGTCCGCGGCCAACGCTTCCTCCATGGCCGCGATCCAGGCGTTCTGGTTCGCTGCCTCGGGGGTGGCCGAGAGAATGGCGAACTCGCCACCGTCGTCACCGAGGATCGACAGAGCCATGTCCGCCATGACCACTCCGGTCTCGTCGAAGTCGACCTGCGCCACGAACACGCTCTCACCCGCGGCTGACGGGATCGGAGAGTCCCATGACACGACCGGGATCCCGGCCTCCGCGGCCGCCTCGGCCGATGGGGCCAACTCGTCCCCAGCGTTGTTCGAGACCATGATCGCCTGCACGCCCTGGGTCACAGCCGTGGACATGAACTCGATCTGCCCCGTGGCATCGCCACAGTCGGCCGGGCCGACGAACTCCGCGTCAGCGGATCCGAGCTCGGCCGCCGCCTCCTGGGAGCCCTCGAAGGCTTGGGGGAACACGGCGATGTTGGTGCACTTCGGCAAGAAGGTCGACGTGATCGAGTCGCCTGCGGTGATCTCCACCGCCTCGCTCGCAGCCGCCGACGTGGTCGTATCTGCGGCGGCCGACGTGGTCGTCTCGGCTGCGACCGTGGTCGTGGCCTCAGCCGCTGTCGTGGTCGCCTCACCAGCGGTAGTCGTGGTGTCACCGGTGTCTCCGCCACAGGCGGCGACAATGAGCGCGACGACCACTAGCGGGGCCAAAACCCGGCCGCGTCGCTTGATTGCTTTCACTTTCCCTTTCCTCCTCGTGTTGTGGTGTTCGGTTTTCATCGATATGAGTGGTTTGCTACCTCCGTTCGGTCATCGTCAAGGGGGACCATGTGCAATCGCCTCGGGAGCGGGGCGACGGAGGCGATACCTCCGGGCGAGATTGGGGACAAGGACCGATCCGATCAGCAGCAACCCGATTACCCCGGTCTGGGTGATCCCGTCGACGTTGGCCAGTCCTAGCCCATTGCGGATGTTGAGAACTGTGAATATGGCGAGCACGACGCCCAGCATCGATCCGGAGCCACCGAAGACGCTCACTCCTCCGAGGAGGACCATGGTGATGATGTCCAACTCGAAGGTCTCACCGAGGCTTCCCCGCACCGAGCCGAGCCTGGCCGCGAACATGACCCCCGCCAGGGCCGCCACCGTTCCCGACGCCACGAACAGGCGAAGCTTGACGGAACCGACCTCGATCCCCGAGAAGCGGGCCACGTCGGCGCTGTTGCCGATCACGTAGACCTTGCGGCCGAAGGCGCTTCGCTCCAACAGGATCCAGGCGATGGCCAACCCCACGCCGAAGATCAAAAGGGCCAACGGCATAGGGCCGAGCAGGGTCTGCTGGCCGAGCCGGTCGAACCATCCGGGGAAATCACCCACAGAGCGGTCTTCGAGAAGCACTCGAGCCGCGCCACGGAACCCGATGAGGCCGGCGAGGGTCACCACCAGCGAGGGGAGGCCGAACCTGGTCACAACGAGCCCCTGGAGCAGGCCGGCGAGGGCTCCGACAGCGAGCCCGATGAGGATGGCGACGGCGAACGGCACCTCGCCACCTGCATAGAGCGTGGCCATCGTCGCCGCGGCGAAACCCATCACCGACGCCACGGACAGATCGATCTCACCGTTGATGATCACGAAGGTCATCACCACGACGACGATGATCTTCTCGATCGACAACCAGAACAGGTTGATGAAATTGCCCAGGCCGAGATAGAACGGCGAGAGAGCGACGTTGACGACGATTGTCGCCAACAGTATGAAAAACAGGATCGACTCCCACCGGTGCTTCCTGGCCCACTCACGCATCGCCAGCCCCTCCCCCGGCCATCTGCGCCATACCAACTGCAGTCGGTGCGCCGCCTTCCATCGCCTTACGCGCCTGTGCAGACCAGCGCCGGTTGAAGCGTTTTTGGAGCGTGATGTCGAGGATCACCGCGGCCAGGATCAAGATCCCGAGCAGGGCATCACGCCAGAACTCGCTCACCTCAGGGACCCTCACCAGGCTGAGCTTCAAGGTGTCGATCAGGACCGCGCCGAGGAAGGCCCCGAACATCGTCCCCGAGCCGCCGAGGATGCTCACCCCGCCGACGACCGCAGCCGCCACCGACTCCAACTCCAAGCCGGCGCCGGCGGTGGCACTGATCGTGCCCGCGCGGGCCATGAACATGAACCCCGCGAGCCCGGCCAGGGCACCACAGCCGACGAACGACCAGAAGACGAGTGACGAAGTGGGCAACCCGGCTTGCGCGGCCGCAGCCGGATTGGAGCCGATGGCGTAGATCCGCCTCCCCCACCGCAGTCTCCCCAGGGACCACTGCAAGACCACAACCACTAACAGGGCAATCACGAAGACCAGGCGGATGTCGAACCCTGCGATCGAGAAAAGTGTGACGTTGTTGAACTCGAGTACCCAGTCGGGCAGAGACGCCGCATTGATGTTCGCCCCGCCGGAATAGACGCCGAGCAGGGTTCGGAAGAGGGCGAGCGTGCCCAGGGTGACGATGATCGCAGGGACCCGCCCGTAAGCCACTAGAAGGCCATTGACCGACCCGAGTACCGCGCCCACCAGCATCGCGATGAGTATCCCTATCACCGGCCCGGTGCCAGTCGAGCCGAGAAAGTCGCCGGTCAGATAGGCGGCGACCCCGACGATCGAACCGACAGACAGATCGATGTTGCGGCTGAAGATCACCAGAGCCTGACCCGCGGCGAGGATGGCGACGATCACGATGCTGGTAGTGAGCCGGTTGAAGAAGCGACCACCGAGGTAGCCCTCGATGAGGAATGCGAACAGCACGATCGTGACCAGGATGATCCCAAGGAGGCTGGCCTCCTTCACCCGCTCCGGACGAAGGAACATCGAGCTTCGCTCAGGTGCGCTGGGGGCTGGCGCCTGGCTCATCGAGCGCCGACCGCTGCCGCCATTATTCGCTCCTGCGTCGCCTCCCGGCGGGGGTAGATCCCGATGAGCCTTCCCTCCCGCATCACCGCCACCCGATCGCTCATGGCGATCACTTCGGGGAGGTCCGAGGAGATGAGGATGATTGCGATCCCCGATGTTGCGAGCTCATCGATGAATTTGTGGACGTCAGCCTTGGCACCGACGTCGATGCCCCGGGTCGGCTCGTCAAGGATCAACACCTTGGGATTCGCATTCAGCCATTTGGCGAGCATCGTCTTCTGCTGATTGCCCCCGGAGAGCTGACTCACCGGCGTGGACAGGCTTGGCGCCTTGATTCCGAGCCGCTTCCTCAGCGCTTCAGCGTCCTCGCGCTCGAGATCGCGATCGATCAGCCCGAACGCCCCTGTATACCGATCGAGAGTCGCCAGGGTCAGGTTCGCCACGAGCGATTGCTCCAAGGAGAGGCCCAACCGGCGTCGGTCCTCGGAGAGGTAGGCAATCCCGCTGGCGAGTGCTTGTTGAGGCGAGCGAATGTCAACGAGTTGACCCTCGAGCTCCACAGTTCCCTGGTCGGCAGGAGCCACTCCGAACAGCGAGAGGGCGATGTCGGTTCTCCCGGCCCCGACCAACCCCGCGAAGCCGAGGACCTCGCCGCGGCGGAGCTCGAAAGAGACGTCGGAGAACACCCCTTCCAGGCCGAGCGAGTCGACCTTCAACACGACTTCGCCTTCGGGGTGCTCACCCCTGGCGAAGAATTCCGCCGGATCGCGGCCAACCATTTCTCGCACCAATGAGTCTTCGGTGACCTCGGGTGCGGGACGCGTCGAGATGTGCTTGCCATCGCGGAACACGGAGATTCGGTCCGCGATCGTGAACAACTCCTCGAGTCGGTGGGTGATGAAAAGGACCGCCACCCCGGACTCCTTGAGCTTTCTCACCTGGCGGAACAGGCGGTCCACTTCATGGGCCGAGAGCGCCGCCGTGGGCTCGTCCATGATCAAGACCCGCACATCCAAAGAGATCGCCTTTGCGATCTCCACCGCCTGCTGGCCGGCGACGGTCAGTCCCGCGGCAGGCAAACGAGGATCGATATCGATGTCCAGGGTGGCAAGGATCTCCGCCGCCTCCCGCTGCATCGTGGGCCGATCCACGACCAAGCCTCGGTCCTGATGCCCGATGAAGATGTTCTCCGCCACGCTGAGGTCGGGAAAGACCGATGGCTCTTGATAGATGGCGGCGATGCCCTGACGCTGGGCGTCGGCCGAGCTTGCGTGGGGCAAACGGCTCGCCCCCGAGGGTCATCTCCCCGGAGTCGGCAGGGTAGAGACCGGTCATGATCTTGATCAGAGTCGACTTGCCGGCTCCGTTCTCGCCGACGAGTGAGTGGATCTCCCCGGGGAGGAGGGAGAGGGAGACTTCGGACAGAGCCTGCGTGGCGTCGAAGCGCTTGGACACACCGTTGATCTCTATGACCGGCCGGGGTTCGCTCAAACCAGCTTCCTCCAATGAAGTCAACGGGCCGCTAGGGCACGTTCACTTATGTAACATATCACACTAGATAACGGGGTGTCGGCCCAACTACCGTGTTTGGCCATGCAGCCTCAGACGCCGAGGAAAGCCTGGTTCGGATCGCTCCGTGGGCTCCGGTTCCGGGGTCTCGAGCTGAGCCCCACGAAGAGGAGATTGCGCAAGGGCGTCTCGGTGGCTGATCTCCGCGCCATCGCCAAGCGCCGACTTCCCCGGGGAGTCTTCGACTACATCGACGGCGGCGCCGAAGACGAGCTTGCGCTTAGGTCCAATTCCGAGGCTTATCGCCGCATGACGTTCCGTCCCCGCGTTCTCAGGGATGTGAGCGAAGTCGACACCTCCTCGTCCCTTCTCGGCAAGCCCCTCCCCTACCCCCTGGTCCTCGCACCCACCGGCTTCACCCGCATCGCTGACCCGGCCGGTGAGCTGGCGGTGGCAAGAGCCGCCCAGCGCGCCGGGCTTCCTTATTCGCTCTCGACCCTGGGGACCCGGTCGATCGAGGAGGTGGCGGCGGTCAGTTCGGGGCGGCTGTGGTTCCAGGTGTACGTGTGGAAGGATCGAGGCCTGGTTGCAGAGATGGTGCAGCGGGCAGCGGACTCCGGTTACGAGGCACTGTGTCTCACTGTCGACACGGCAGTGTTCGGCAAGAGGGAGCGGGATGTGAGACGCGGCTTCACGTTGCCCCCGAAGCTCGGCCTGTCCACGATCCTGGACGGCATCGTCCATCCCGGCTGGACGTGGCAATTCTTGACGAACGACCCGATCGTCTTCGCCAACGTCGCCGGGCGGAGTGTCGGGGAAGGCGGGGAGACGGTTGCCCTTGCCGAGTACGTCAGCAATCAGTTCGACCCGGGCCTGTCCTGGAGCGACGTCGAATGGCTGAGGGCACGGTGGAACGGCCCCATCGTCATCAAGGGCATCCAGACTGTCGACGACGCCAGGATCGCCGCCGACGAGGGACTCGAAGCCATCGCCCTCTCCAATCACGGTGGCCGTCAGCTCGACTCCGCGCCCGCCCCCCTCGACCTTCTTCCCGACGTCGTCGACGCGGTCGGGAACCGAATCGAGATCATCTGCGATGGTGGAGTCCGCCGAGGCAGCGACATCGTCAAGGCGCTGGCCCTCGGGGCAACTGCCTGCATGGCGGGCCGTGCATACCTGTACGGGCTGGGGGCTGCGGGAGAGGCCGGCGTGGATCATGTCCTCGATCTCTTGGCGAGCGACATGAGACGGACCATGTCGCTTATCGGGTGTCGGACGGTCAAAGAGCTCGACCGGGAATACCTCGACCTCAGGCCCTGACCGGCACCAGCACTCGTTTGTAGACTCCCGGCATGCAGAGAGCCGTGACACTCCGGGAGGTCGCCGACAAGGCAGGAGTCCATCCCTCCACTGCGTCGCGCGCACTGAACCCGTCAACCCGCGACCTGGTCAACGAGGGGACCATCGAACGGGTCACGCTGGCCGCCCGCGACCTCGGCTACCGCCCGAACTCCATGGCCAGAGGGCTCAAGACGAACAAGACCTTTTCGATAGGCATGCTTCTCCCCGATCTGACCAACCCGCTGTTCCCACCCATTGTCCGGGGCGTCGAGGACGTGTTGGGGACGGCCGACTACACGCTCATCCTTGGCAACACCGACAACGACGCCGAGCGTGAGGGCCAGCTCATTGCGTCGATGATGAATCGCCGCGTGGACGGGTTGATCCTGGCCACCGCCCACCGCAGCACCCCGGCGATCGACGAGCTAGTCGAGTCCGGGCTGCCACTAGTGCTGGTGAACCGGACGGTCGATGATCAGAAGGTCCCCTCGGTGACAACCGACGACCACGCCGGCATCGGCCTCGCGGTGCGTCATCTCGTCGAACTGGGTCACACCAGGATCGCCCATGTCGGAGGGCCCCAGCATCTCTCCACCGGTCTGGACCGTTATCAGGGTTTTGTCGCCTGGATGAAGATCATGGGCCTCGACGTGGACCCCGACCTGGTGAGCTTCGCCGATTGGTACCACGAAGATCCGGGGGCCAAGGCCTTCTGGGCGATCCTCGACCGCCGCGCCGATTTCACCGCGGTCATCGCCGCCAACGATCTGATCGCCATCGGCTGCTACGACGTGCTCGGCGACACGGGTCGGTCGATCGGTGGCGATGTTTCCGTAGTCGGCTACAACGACATGCCCTTCGCCGACAAGCTCTCTCCCCCGCTCACCACCGTGCAGATCCCGCACTATCAGATAGGTGTGAGGGCGGCGGATCTCATGCTCGAGGTCCTCGAAGACACCGATGATTCGGTACCTGTCTCCATCAAGCTGACACCGACGCTGGTTGCCCGCCGGTCGACCGGGCCGGCGCCTACGGAGACGAGTTGACCCTGCGCCGCTGCTCCAGGAATCGCCGCTCCACCTCGTTGGAGACGAGAGCGAGCGCCTCGTCGTAGGCATCGTCCGCCGCATCGACCTCACCCAGCCGCCGCAGGAGCTCGGCCCGTGTGGCGTGGTAGAGGTAATAGCGATCGAGATCCATGTCGTCGAGCAATGAGAGGGCATCGGAATCGCCTTGGACCTCGGCAACAGCCACCGCTCGGTTGAGGGCGACTACCGGCGTCGGTGCCTGCACCATGAGCATGTCGTACAACTGGAGGATCTGGTCCCAGTCGGTGTCGTGGGCATCCGCTGCATCGCTGTGAACCGCTGCGATCGCAGCCTGGATCTGGAACGGACCGGGCCGGTTCCTTCGCAAACAGGCCTTGACCAGCGCCTGGCCTTCGTCGATGAGTGCTCGGTCCCAGAGGCTTCGGTCCTGGTCGGCGAGAAGCACCATCGAACCGTCCGAGTCGGTTCGGGCCCGACGACGCGACTCGGAGAGGAGCAGCAGGGCGAGGAGTCCAAGCGCCTCCGGCTCGTCGGGCATCAAATCCGCGAGCAGACGGGCAAGTCTCAAGGCCTCGAGGGCAAGATCGGCCCGTAACAACTCGTCGCCGCTGGAGGCGGCATAGCCCTCGTTGTATATGAGGTAAACGACGGTCAGCACCGATCCCAGACGGTCGGGCAGGTCCGCATCGGCGGGAATCCGATATGGGATGTTGGCCGCCTTGATCTTCCGCTTCGCCCTGACCATGCGCTGCGCCATGGTGGGTTCGGGGACGAGGAAGGCTCGTGCGATTTCGGGAGTCTGCAGACCACCGAGCAGACGAAGGGTCAGTGCCACAGCGGACGAGGTGTCGAGCGCAGGGTGACAACAGGTGAAGATGAGTCGGAGCCGGTCGTCGCTCACCGGGCCCTCGACGGGATCGGCCTCGGATTGAGCTTGTAGTTCGACTGCATGCGCATGGCGCTCCTCTCGACTCGACTCTCGCCTCAGCTTGTCGATGGCGCGATTTCGAGCCGTGGTGACGATCCAGCCTCCGGGGTTGGGTGGCAGCCCCGTCTCCGGCCATTTCTCCGTTGCCACCAGGAAGGCATCCTGAACCGCCTCCTCGGCTACATCGATGTCACCGAAGAGGCGGATCAGCGTGGCGATGGCCTTGCCGGATTCCTCACGGAAGGTGCGGTCGACGACGGCCAGCTCGACACCGGGCAATGTCGACTCAGGTGTCGTCCTGGAAGGGTCGCACCTCGATCGCGCCCTGACAGGCGACAGTTGCCTTGCCGGCCCATTCCAGGGCTTCGTCGAGATCCTTGGCCTCGATGACCCAGAAGCCACCGATCTGCTCTTTGGTCTCGGCATATGGGCCGTCGGTGACCACGACCTCGCCACTGCCCGCATCGACGACGGTGGCGGTGTCGGCTGGGTGCAAACCCCCGGCGAATACCCAGGCACCGGCTTGCTGGAGCTCTGCATTCACGACATCGACATCGGCGTACATCTTCTCGATCACGTCGGCAGGAGGTTCCTCCTGGCCCTCGTCCATGAAGACCGACAGCAGGTACTTGGTCATGAGAGTTCCTTTCCGATCGGGCGTCTTGCCCTCTCATACCCCTACTACGAAACTGCCTACCCGAGATCGACCGTCTGTGCCGATTTTTTCGCCGGCGCCCTCAATCACCGATGTATGACATGACGTGCTTGATCCGGGTGTAGTCGTGAAGGGCGTAGATGGACAGGTCCTTGCCGTACCCGGACTGCTTGAAACCTCCATGCGGCATCTCGGCCACGAGCGGGATGTGGGTATTGATCCACACTGCTCCGTAATCGAGGTACTTGGCCATGCGCATCGCCCGGCCGTGGTCCTTGGTCCAGACACTGGAGGCGAGCCCGTACTTGACACCGTTGGCCCAGTCCAGCGCGGCCTGCTCGTCGTCGAAAGGTTGCACCGTGATGACCGGGCCGAAGATCTCCTCCTGGCTCATCTCGTCCTCCTGGGTCAGCCCGCTGAGGACCGTCGGCTCCATGAACCAGCCAGACCGGTCGAGACGGCTGCCACCGGCGACAACCTCGATGTGCCCGGGGGCGCGCTCCAACAGCCCGCTGACCCGGTCGAGCTGATCCGGGTTGTTGAGCGGCCCGTAGTCGGTGCCATCGTCGTACGGATCCCCGGTCGTGGTCTCGTTGGCCCTTTCTGCCAGCGCCGATACGAAGTCGTCGTGGATACGGCTACCGACCAACACCCGCGAGGCGGCGGTGCAATCCTGACCAGCGTTGAAATAGCCTGCGCCGGCGATGCCTTCGGCGGCCGCTTCGGCATCTGCGTCGTCGAAGACGATGACGGGAGCCTTTCCTCCCAACTCGAGATGCACCCGCTTCAGATCGCTCGAGGCGGCGGCCGCCACTTCCTTTCCGGCGCGAATGCTCCCTGTCACCGAGACGAGGGCGGGAATCGGGTGGGAGACGAGCGCGCGCCCGGTGTCCCGGTCACCGGCGACAACGTTCAACACCCCGGGCGGGAGGAACTCGGCTGCCAACTCGGCCAGCCTCAGGGTCGATGCCGGGGTGGTGTCCGAGGGCTTGAGGACGACTGTGTTCCCCGCAGCCAGCGCCGGGGCGAACTTCCAGACAGCCATCATCAGCGGGTAGTTCCACGGCGCTACCTGAGCGCAGACACCTAAAGGCTCACGCCGGATCATCGAGGTATGCCCGCTCATGTACTCACCGGCCGAGAGACCGTCGAGATGACGGGCCGCGCCGGCGAAAAAGCGGATCTGGTCGACCGCCGGAGGGATCTCCTCGGACAAAGTCAACCCGAACGGCTTCCCGGTGTTCTCGACCTCGATCCTGGTCAGCTCATCGGCATTGGCCTCCAGCGCGTCGGCGATGCGAAGCAGGGCGAGACTCCGCTCCGACGGGGTGGCATCGCGCCACCCAGGGAAGGCATCCGCTGCCGCCCGACAAGCCGCATCGACATCGGCGGCCGACGAGAGCGGGGCCGAGGCATATTGCTCCTCAGTGGCCGGGTTGACCACCGGCATCGTCGCCCCATCGAGCGGGGCCTGCTGCTCACCACCGTAGAAATTGGCCAGGGTCTTCATTGCGGTTTGCGTCATTGCTTCCTCGGTCGAGCGGTCTCGCCACGATACCGAGCGGCGTTGGCCCTTGCCGGGTGAGCGAAATCGCCCTCGCGGAGTCAGCCCACCACCCGGTAGAGATCCCACGCCCCGGGCACACCTTTGAGCTCGTGCCGGCCCCGTGACTCGAACACGAATCGTGAGCCGATCACCATGTCACGCACGGTCTGGGACACCAGCACTTCTCCGGGCGATGCGAGGGCGGACACACGGGCGCCGATGTGGACTGCCATCCCAGTCACGTCTCCGCTCTCGAACACCACCTCGCCACTGTGTAGACCGACGCGGATCTCCAGACCGGCGCTCCGGCTCGCCTCGCACATCGCCAACGCGCACTCGATGGCGGGTGTCGGGCTCTCGAAGACGATGAGGAAGCCGTCCCCGGCGGTGTTCATCTCCCTGCCGCCGTATCGCGTCAGCGAGACGACGAGCCTCAGCCCGATGACTCTCCAGCAGACCGCTCCACACCCGATCCCCCACTCCTGCCGCGCGCTCGGTCGAGCCGACCACGTCGCTGAACAGGACAGTGGCCACCCGCCGGTCGACCGCCGCTCCCGACCCTCGTGCCAACGAGGAACTCCTCGATCTCGTCCATGAGACCATCCACGTCGCCGAGGAAACCCGGTGTCTCGTCGCCCGGTACCTCGACGTATTGGCCGTTGGGCAGATGCTCCGCCAGCCAGTGCATCCCCTCGGCCGGGATGAAGGGAGCATCCTTCCTGTGCAGTAGTAGGGCGGGTGCCGTCACCGACGACAGCAGCGGGCGCAAGTCGATCTCCAGCATTCGTCGCATCAGACTGGCCGCCATGCTGGGAGTGGCCGACATCCGCTCCAGCTTGCGAAACCAGCTCACGATCCGCTCATCATCCGTCACCGAAGGGGCGATCAGTGGAAGGAGGATGGCCTGGCCCCACATCCCCTGCTCGATCACTCCTGCCACCGTCTCGAACGCCTCGGGGTCGGGGCCCCAGGGATGGTCCTCATCAGGGGTCGAAGTGGCGAGCACCTCGCCCAACACAAGGGCGGACACCCGCTGTGGGTGCGTGGCCGCCACGGTCATAGCGATCGCCGCGGCATCGGTCCAGCCCACGAGGGCAGCCCGCTCCATCCCGACGGCGTCCATGACCGAGAGGACGTCGGGCACCATCTCGTCGGTGCTGGCCTCGGTCGACGGTCGGTCGGAGAGACCGGTGCCCCTCTTGTCGAACAGGGCAACCCGTCCCATCGCCGCGTAGCGCTCGAGAAATCGCCGGCATTCGGGCAGCTCCCAGAGAACCTCTAGGTGCGAGACCCATCCGATCATCAACAGGATGTCGAGCGGACCCTCCCCATAGACCTGATAGGCGAGGTCGACCGTCCCGGAGCGAGTGAATTTGACCTCAGGCACGATCGACACGGCGCCCGAGCCTAACTGCGAGGTGTGATCAGCCCACGGGCCAGCAATCGCTCGAATTGGCGGATTGTCGATTCCACCCCGCGCCTCGAGTGGCGTCTCGGAGATGGTTGCCAAGGATGGCCTCGACGTCATCGGGCACTGGCTGGGGTGGGAACGGGAGCGGTGTCTCATCGAAGGTGATCGACCCGGCCGATTCCGGCGCCGCCGCCTCGATGGCGGCGACGATCGTCGCCATGTCGGTGGCTGGTGTCGGAAGGTTGAGCACGATGGCGCCCTCGAAGCCAGAGTCAGCGGCGGCCACGAGCACCCGGGCCACGTCCTGCCCGTGCTGCATCTGGAGTGATCCGCCGAAACCGATGTGATAGGGAAGGCCGGCCGCGGCGTGGAGCATGGCCTTGGTCGGTCCGGAGGTGAGACCCTGATCCCGGCCGACGCCGTACCCGGTGTGAGGGCGAATGCCGATGGAGGAGACTCCCTCATCGCTCCACATCCGCAGTGCCGTGCCCTCGTTGGCCTTCTTGAAGACCCCGTACATGGTCGATGGTGGGCCATCGTCCCCATTAGGGCTCAACGCAGCCACCGAGCTGGCGTAGACCACCGGAGTCTCGATCCCGGCATCACGGGCTGCGACCAGCACATTGGTGGTCCCGACGACGTTCACCAACGCGCCGCGGGAAGGGTTGGCTGCGCACGCCGGGACCTGGAGGGCGGCGAGATGGATGACCGCACCGATCCGATTGTCGGTTAGGGCCTGTTTCAACGCCGGGAGATCGGTGATGTCACCGGCTACCTCGGTCAGAGAGCTGTCATCGTCGTCCTCGAGGACCTGAGCGAGACGGGCTCGATCCGGATCTTGATCGAGCGCCACTACTCCCCGACCGTCGGCCAGCAGTGTCTTGACCACCCAGGCGCCGATGAACCCGCGCGCCCCGGTTACCAGCACCGCATCCCGATCGCTCATGCCCCGATGCTAAGTGGGCTGAAGTCGCGGTCGAATAGGCTCCCCCGAATGGCGGTGACGCTCTCTCCCAAAGGAACCCGGGGTACCGAGATACCCGGCTTCGCCAAAGCCCTGATGAAGGCCGGGGCGGGTTTGGGCAATCTCATCTTCAACACGATGGGCGATCGCATGAAGATGCAAGGCCTGCCGCTCGTCTTGCTGACCACGATGGGAGCCAAGAGCGGGAAAGAGAGAAAGGCGTTGCTCGGCCGGTTCGACGACCCGGAGCATCCAGGCGCATGGCTCGTGGTCGGCTCCAACGGTGGCGCGGCTCGGCACCCGGGCTGGTGTCACAACCTCGCCGCCAATCCCGATCAGGCTTGGGCCACGGTCGATAAGCACAAGACCAGTGTCCACGCCGATTCGCTCGACGGGCGAGGAATACCAGGAGGCGTGGGATCGGATCGTGTCGCTGGCTCCCGGATACGGCTCCTACCTGGAGAAGACCGACCGCAAGATCCCGATCATCAGGCTCACGCCGATGGAGGATCAGCCGGGACAGGTGTAAGCAGAGCGGCTGATCCGGGCACATAACATGTCGGAAAGGCAGATGTGTCCGAGCGAAGTGCCATCGAGCTGACCGAGAACCCAAGCGTTCGCTTCGACCATCTGTTCGACTCCAACTACAACGCCATCTTCCGGTATTGCGCTCGCCGCCTCGGCCCCACCGATGCCGAAGATGCCGCTGCCGATGTGTTCGCCGTTGCCTGGCGCCGCATCGAAGACATGCCGGAGGGTGATGCCAGAAAGGCATGGCTGTTCGGAGTCGCCCATCGGGTGGTGGGGAGTCAGTACCGAAGCCGTCAGCGTCGAAACAGGCTGTCGGCGCGTTTGGAGCAGACCACCCCTCAGGGACCCGGCACCAGTTCGGACGGCGAGTTCGATGACCTGCTGTCCGCGCTCGAACAGCTGGGCAGAACCGACCAGGAGTTGCTCCGCCTTTCCTCCTGGGATGGTCTGAGCCGAGCGGAGATCGCCCAGGTTCTGGGCATCAAGGAGAACGCGGTCGACCAACGGCTGCACCGGGCACGGGCTCGATTGAGGGCTCGACTCGACCGGCTCGCTCCCGGATCCTCGCAAGTTTCACCCAAGGAGGCCTCGACATGATGGAGCTGATGGAGCGCGCCGATCCGGCCCGCGACATGCATGCTGACGCGAATCGACTACGGACCAAGGTCGACGAGCGGATTGGCGTGTCCGGGTCCCTGAGCTCCCTCTGCCGCGGTGTGGCGTAGACCCTGGCTGATCGCCGTCGCCTCATTTGCAGCAGTGATCGCGGTCGCCATCCCGGTGGCGCTCCGCACGATCCCCCATCGGTCTTCGCCCCGAATCTCGACGGCCTCGCTGCGTATCCGGGGTATCGATGAGGCAGTTCCGCTGGCGTCAGGCGGTCTTCAGGCGATGGACGTCGACGGCGACACGCATCTGGGTGATGACCACCCTGCAGAACCTTCTCCAAGAGGTGTCTGCTCAGTCAGGAGAAATCGAGGCGACCTATCCCATCGACGCCCGCGTCGAGGGCGTGGTCGTCGGCGGCGGTCGACTCTGGCTGATAAGTCCTGACAACGGCGGCACGGTGCTGCGGTTCGACCCAGAAAGCGGAGAGGTCGATCTGACCATCCCCGTCGGTGGAGTGCCTGGGTGGGCCAATTGGCTGGGAGACAGTCTGTGGGTCGGCCGTGAGCAGGCTGATGTGATCCGGATATCGACCGAGGGGGAGATCATCGCCACGGTTCCGGGGGAGCTCAAGGGGGGCGATGGGCTTGGCCATCTCTGGGTCAACGACCCCGGCACTGACCTGATCTCCAGCTTGTCCGAAAGTGGGCAGCTCGGCGACATGGTGATCCCGACCGAACGAGGGTTGGAGACCATGAGCGGATCGGGAATTCGCCAGGTCGCGGAAGCGGACGGCCGCCTCTTCTTGCTGGATGGCGACTATCCCTGGGGGACCAACCTCAACGTCTACGACCCGAATTCGGGCGAGTTCGGAGCGTTTGCCGGCCTCACTTTCGGGCTCCTCGACCTGATCGAATTCGACGGCGATCTCTGGGTGACCTCGAGCACCGACCATCTCTTGATCCGGATCGACCCGGCAACTGGCGAGCAGCACCGATATCCGATGCCCGGCAAGCCCGGCGGGCTGGCAGTGGCCGATGGGGCGCTTTGGGTGACCTTCTATCACCGCGGAGCCTTGATCCGGCTCGACACCAGCGCCGACCTCATCGAAATGGGCCCGATCGTGGTCGACGACTGGAATCGGTTCCCCCATCGCTTGCTCTGCACCGGGAGCGCCGAGTCCGGTGGCCCCACTGTCATCCTCCAACCTTCAGACTGGATCGACTACGGGTCGTGGTCGGTCATCCAGGCCGAGCTATCCAGCGAGGGATACGTCGTCTGCTCCAACGGATACGTGGAGGGTGAGACGACGCCGCAACAACAAGCTGCCGACCTCGAGCAGGCTCTGAGCGAGGCCGGGATCTCCGGGCCCTACGTGTTGGCCGCTGCCGTCGACGGTGTGCACGCTGCCCGTCTGTTTGCCGATGGGCGTGACGATATTGCCGGCCTGGTGCTGGTCGACCCGAAGCCGGTCGGGTTCCAGGACTTCTACGATGATCTCCTCCCGGACCTGGCAGGCCACCCACCGTGGCTCGATCTGGATGCCGAGGTCTCCCAATCTCTCGATGGCCTCGGGAACGTGCCTTTGACAGTGATCGAACAGGATCCGGACTCGGTGTTCCAGTCGCGAGGTTTCATCGACGCATTTGGACGTGAGGCCGTTGACGCGGTGAACACTTACTGGCAAGAAGGGCTGGCCTTCTACGCCGCGCTCTCGACCGACTCGCGCTCCGTCATCGCCAACGAATCAGGGCTCGACATGGTGATCTGGGACCACCCGGACCTCGTGGTCGAACAGGTCCTCGAGCTGCTCAGACGCTGAGGCTCTTGGCCGGCACCTTCTTCTGCGGGTCGACGAAGGGCAGGCTCGCCGCGACCGCGGTCAGCTCCTCACCGTCCTCGGTCACGACCTCGACCCGGGTCCCGTGGTCGAGCAGCTCGATCGGGACCCACATGTACCCGATGTTCCGCTCCAGCCCGGGCGACCAAACCGCGTCGGTGACCCGACCGACCTCGATCTCCATCAAGAGCACCGGCCAGGGCTGTGACAGCTCGGCCCGCAACTGGTCGCCTTCGAGGAACATCCCGACGAGCTTGCGGTCGACCCCTGTCTCCCGGATGCTTTCCAACGCCGCCTTCCCCAGGTAGTCCTGGTCCTGCGACTCCACCAGACGCTCCATGCCGCTGAGATGAAACGGAGTGTCATCGAGGGTCATGTCGGACCCGTAGTTGAAGATCCCGGCCTCGATCCGGCGCGCCTCACATGGGGCAATGGGGCGGATGTCGAACTCCTCGCCCGCGGCCGCCACCGCGTCCCAGAGGGCGGTGCCATCACGCCGATCGAGGACGTTGATCTCGAACCCGGGGATGGCGGTCCACCCGGTGCGGCTGATCACGACCGGGATCCCATCGATCTCGAACTCGCCCAGCCAGTAGTACTTGATGTCGTAGATGCCGGCCCCGACCAGCTTCTCCAGGGTCTTGGCTGCCAGTGGTCCCTGCACCTGCATCGGGTGCACGTCCGGCAGAGTGACGTCCGCATCGAAGCGGCCGGCCGCCACGCCGAGGGCGTACAGCCCGGCATCGGAGTCGGCCAGCTGCATCCACCACCGGTTCTCGCCGACGTGAAGCAGGACCGGGTCGTTCACGATCCCGCCGTCGGGAGCGATGACCGGCATGTACTTCCCCTGGCCGACGGCGCACTTGGTCAGGTCCCGGCACGTGATGTAGTCGATCAGCCGGTCGGCATCTTTCCCGCTTACTTCGACCGTTCGCTCGACACCTACGTCCCACATCGTGACCCCGTTCACCAGCGCCCAGTACTCCACGTCGGGGTCGTCGTAGTAGGCGGGCAGGTACATGTGGTTGTAGATGTCGTAGGAGGAGCAGCCGGCGGCAAGCGTCGACTCGAAGAAGGGCGATCTCCGGTACCAGGGGCCGAAATAGAGCGTGGTGCTCTTCTCCAGCATCTCGCGACGTTCGTTGGCCACCGCTGTCCTCCTCGAATCCTGAACGGTGGTTCAACCTTAGGGGAAGGGGGTGCCGGCTTGCTTGCGATCGATCAGGGACCGCAGGCGACCGCGATCGCCAGCGCCGCGCAGATCTCGCGCATTCGGTCGTCGCTGAGACGACCGACGCGCTCCACGAGGACACCGACAGAGACGCTCTCGACCGAGTCGAGGTTGACCGCAGATCGTCGTGGCACCGGGTCCTCGCCCGGCTCGAGCACCACTTCGCTCGCCAGTCCGCGCACATTGGTGGTGCAAGGCGCCACCAGTGCGCGCCGGAGTCTCGGAATGGCTGCATCACGGGAGAGAACCACTACAGGGCGCCGTGAGATCTCAGGCAACTCGCACCACCAGACCTCCCCCCTTGCGGGCACTCCTGTCATGAGGCTGCCGCGCCCTTGCGGAACGACGCCAGATCCCCCCAATCGTCGGGCTCGTCCAGTGGATGCTGGTCATAAACGGCGTAACTGCGGTCGATCTCGGCTTCTCGATGGCGGGTGAGCAGAGCAGCCAGGGCCTCATCCAGGATCGCCGCGTCGTTCAATGGTGCTCGAAGCCGTCTGGCGCTTTGGATCAACCCTTCGTCGACGGTCGTACTCACTCTCACTCTTGGCATGCGCTAATCATGCCACTGTCATGCCATCGCTTCAAGATGCTCATCGACCGGGCGAGTATTCGGTGCCAGTGCTTCAGCTCACTGGCTTCACACGGTGTCGGATCGACTGGAGAAGCGGGCCGCGGCATCCATCACGAGCGAGGCGATGGAGTCGGCTCGTCCATCAGCCGGGAACCTGTAGGCCGGGCCGTGGACGTGGATTGCGCCGAGGGCACGCTTTCCGTCGGCCAGCACCGGAGCCGCCACCGAGTTGATCCCCTCGGCGAATTCCTCACGGATCCAGCAATGGCCCGAGCCCCGGATCGCTTCCAGCCTTGCCCGGATCTCGCCGGAATCCACCACCGTGTGCGACGTGTACGCCTCGAGTGGACGGCTCAGGTAGCGATCGACCTCCTCGGCCGGCCATTGCGCCATCACGCAGAGACCGGAGGGGCCGATATGCATCGGCACCATCAGACCGGTGTAGTCACGGACCTGGACGGGGTTTGGGCTCTCCACCTGCACCATGTACTGGATGGTGTATCCGGTCGGGATGCTGAAGCCGGCGGCCTCACCGAGCTGATCGGACAGCCAGACCAGATGTGGGCGGACCGCGGTGGCGAGCGCTGCAGTGGCATCGATAGCGCCGGCAATCTCGACCAGCCCGATGCCAATCGCATACGAGGTGCCGTCCGGCCCCCTGGTCACCGCGCCCTGGTCTTCGAGGCTCGACAGCATCCTGGCCACGGTCGACTTGGGCAGACCGACCCGGGAGGCGAGCTCGGTCACACCCGAGGGCTCCACTGCCAACGCCTTGAGCACCTGGAATGCGCGATCGATCGACTGCACCGCCATCAGGTCACCCTCGACAGCGCCTTGCGGTGCCAGGCGACCGTGGGCTCGACCTGGTTGAAAGTGAAGATGTGGATGCCGGTCATCCCCAGGTCCTCGCCGAGACGGGCGAGCCGTCCGATGATCCTGTCGGGCTGGTACCGGCCCGGACGCAGCATCCCGAGGATCGAGCCACGGTTCTTGGCGAGGAACCTCATCGATTCACCCACGCCGATTCGCGCCCCGATGCTGAGGAGACGGGTGGGATCGACCGCACCGGGCACCCCGACCTTGACGGGGAGGGTCACGCCATCGGCCCGGATGGAGGTGATCCATTCAACGATCGTCTCCGGGCTGAAACACATCTGCGTGACGACATACGTCGCAAGCGACTGCTTTTCGAGCAGTGATTGGCGGAGACGGCCGGGTGAGATGGCCGGGTGGCCCTCGGGATACCCGGTGATCCCGACTTCGAGGAAGGGATGACCGACCGCCGCCATGTCTTCGAGCAGCGAGAGCGCGTCGTAGTAGTCACCCTGTGGCGGTCCATCACCCCCGGTGACGAAGACCTGTCCCACCCCTCCGTCGTCCAGACGCTTGATGATCGAAGCCAGGTCGCGGCGGTTCTCGATCGTCCTGGCCGACAGGTGGGGCACCGCCCGATGGCCCCGGGTCTGGAGCTCGATGGCCAGATCCAGGGTGGGGCTCATCCCCCGGGTGGGCGAGGCGGTCACTGAGACCGTCGAGCCCGGCTCGATCGAAGATGCCTTGTCCAGCACGCCGTCGAGGGGTATCACCTCGAAGTCGGCCCCGGTGAGGAGAGCTCGTTCCAGGACGTCACTCATGCTCAGACATCCGAGTCCGGGAAAGAGGCCTTGCGCTGCGCCACCCACTCGGTCAACTCCGCCTCGACGGCCTCATCCAGGGGCGGCGGCTCGTACTCGGTCAGCATCTTGCGCCAGATGGTGTGCGCCCTCGAGGCGGCCTCCTGGGATCCCGCCTCCAGCCATTGCTCGAAGCTGTTGTTGTCCGCGGTGGCGCTGCGCCAGAAGGCGTTCTCGAAGTTGGCCAGGGTGTGGGGGTTCCCCAGGAAATGCTGTCCGGGCGGATTGTCGAGGAGGGCGTCGAGTGCCTGACCGTTATCCGAGAGGTCCAGACCCCCGACCAGGGCCTCGGCCATCGATGCCTGATCCGCGTCCAGGACGAACTTCTCATACCCCATGACCAGCCCTCCCTCCAGCCAGCCGGCGGTGTGGAGCACGAAATTGACCCCGGCGAGAAGAGTGGGAAGGAAGGTGGCGGCCGATTCATAGGCCGCCTGGTAGTCAGGAGTCTTCGCCGCGGTGAGATTCCCCCCGCTGCGGAAGGGGACACCGAGTCGCCGGGCCAGGGCTGCCATCACGAAAAGCACCATTGCCGGCTCGGGGGTGCCGAACGTGGGAGCACCTGACTGCATCGAGATCGAGGAAGCGAAGGACCCGAACACAACAGGCGCACCGGGTCGCACCAACTGGCAGAACGCCATGCCGGCCATCGCCTCAGCGAGGGTCTGGGTTGCGGTCCCGGCCACGGTGACCGGCGCCATCGCCCCGGAGAGGATGAAGGGGGTGATGAGACACGCCTGGTTGTTCTCGGCGTAGACCTTGGCCGAGCCGAGCATGTTGTAGTCCCAGCTCATCGGGCTGTTGGCGTTGCACAGAGACAAAAGGACCGTCTTCCCCTGGTCGATGTCTCCACCGAACAGGATCCTGACCATGTCGACCGTGTCCTGGGCCCGCTCGGGGGCGGTGACAGAGCCCATGAACGCCCGATCGTGGTTCTTGATGTGGGCCAGGACCATGTCGAAATGCCGTTTGTTGACCGGCAGGTCGACCGGCTCGCACAGGGTCCCGCCGCCGTGATGCAGGGCAGGGGTCATGTGGGTCAGACGGGCGAAGTTCTCGAAGTCGGCGAGGGTGGCGTAGCGACGACCTCCTTCCAGGTCACGGACGAACGGGGACCCGTAGGCCGGGGCGAAGACGAGATGGGGGTCGCCGATCACAACGTCGTGCTCGGGGTTGCGGGCGTGTTGGGTGAAGGTCGACGGCGCAGTCGCCATGAGGCTCCTGGCCAGCCCGGCAGGGAATCTGACCCGGGTGTCGGTGACCTCACATCCACCGTCACGGAAGATCTCCAACGCCTCGGGGAAGTTGCCCACCTCGATGCCGACTCTCTCGAGGAGCAGGTCTGCATTGGACTCGATCAGCGAGAGCCCTTCCTCATCGAGCACCTCGACCGGTGTCAGCTTGCGGGTGAGGAACGGCACTGACTCGATGGCCCGAGCGGTCCTCGCCGCCTGCCGGGCGGCGCGGCCACCGCCCCGACGTCCCGTGCTGGTCTGTTCCATGATGCGGTACCAGACTACATCATGGAACAGGAGCCGGGAAGGGGCAGAGCCTCATTCCGAGCGTCTCCGCCGCCGCTCCCCTGGCTCGGGCCTAGGTGGCAGGTCCACCACCTTGGAGAGGAGCGGGTAGGGGTCGGTCTTGTGGGGTATGGCGAGAGCAGCCACGAAATGCTCCTGGAATCGTGGCTCGACCGCGGTCTCCACCTTCACGATCTGCCGGGCCACCTCCTCGATCTCGGTACGCGCCACACCCGAGAGAAGGGCCATCATCGCCCCGACCCCGGCAGCGTTCCCGGCCGCCGAGACTCGCTCGAGGTCGCAGTCGGGGATCATCCCCAGCACCATTGCGTACAGGGGATCGATGTGGCTTCCGAAGGCACCGGCCAGCCTGATCTCGTCGACCTGGTCGATGCCGTAATGGTCCATCAGGAGTCGGGCCCCGGCGTGAAGCGCCGCCTTGGCCAGTTGGACGGCCCTCACGTCGTTCTGTGTCACCTCTATCAGAGGCTCGGCACATAAGACGTAGGAGAAGGTTCGGTCCGACGCCACCACTCGTGACGAAGGATGGGCCGGTGGGCGGATCACCCCGTCGGTGTCGATCACTCCGGCCAGATGCAGCTCGGCTATCGCCTCGATGATCCCCGACCCGCAGATCCCGGTGACGGCACCGCTGTCGAAGCCGGGCTCGTCCGACCACATCTCCTGGCCGATGACAGAGAAACGGGGGTCGAGAGTCGAGCGGTCGACTCTGACCCGCTCGATCGCCCCCGGCGCCGCACGCTGCCCTGAGGAGATCTGCGCACCTTCGAACGCAGGCCCGGTCGGGCTGGACGCGGCCAGCAGGCGGTCCTTGTTCCCCAGCACCAACTCGGCGTTCGTCCCCACGTCGACGAGCAACTGAAGCGCATCACCGCGGTGTGGGCCCTCGGACAACACTGCCCCGGCCGCGTCGGCGCCGACATGACCGGCGATGCAGGGAAGCGAATACACCCGGGCACCACGGTGGGCCTGCAGCCCGAGGTCGGAAGCGGGGGTGTCGAGGGCCGAGGTGGTTACCAGAGCAAATGGAGCGGTGCCCAACTCCCGCGGGTCGAGCCCGAGGACCAGGTGGTGCATGATCGGGTTGCCCACCAGGCTGAGCTCGAGGACGTCGTCCCGCTCCACCCCGGCGTCGGTGACCAATTCCCCGAGCAAGTCGTCGAGGGCGCCTCGCACCACATCGGTGAGGCGTGCGGCCCCGTCATCGTTCATCATCACGTACGAGACACGGCTCATCAGATCCTCACCAAACCCGATCTGGGGATTCATCACGCCACTCGTAGCGAGAACCGCCCCGGTCAGCAGATCGCAGAGATGGCCGGCAATGGTGGTCGAGCCGACGTCGAAGGCCACCCCGAGGGCGAGATCACGGAAGCCGGGCCAGATCCCGATCAGATCCCGGGCATGACGCACCGCCACCGTCACCGCCCAGTCGCCCCGACGCAGGGTCGGCTGGAGATCATGCAGGACCGGCGGGTCCACCACCAGTCCGCTCAGACCCCACTCCTGTTCGAGAGCGGCGAGGAGACGCTCCAGGTCTCCGGTCGGGCTGGCCAGATCGGGCTCGGGAACCTCGACGTAATGGAGCCGGACGACGGGATCGACCGGCAGGGCGGCCACACCTGCCCGCTTGCGCACGACCTGGCGATGGACCTGGCTGTCCGCCGGGACATCGATGACGACGTCGTCCACGATCCGGGCAGCACAACCGAGACGGTGGCCGGCGTCCAGCGGTCGCCGGCCCTGATAGTCGGTCTCGGTGGGACCGGGCTCGGATAGACGGTCAGGGCGGGCCTCGACGCCTGGTCGGCTCCCGATGACCACCTGGCAGCGTCCGCAGATCCCCCTGCCGCCGCATACCGAGTCGAGGTCGACTCCCAGGGCCCGGGCGGCGTCCAGGACTGTGGTGCCCTCGGGAAACGCCCCGCGTCGCCCCGAAGGGCTGAACACCACCTGACGCGTCACGGCCGGTCAGCCGCGACGGCGGCGGTTCTCACGGCGACGGCCCTCCTCGCCGGCGGCGGGTGGCTCCCGATAAGTCTTGATCCAGGTGGCGCAATTGGGGTCACGGCCGTTCAAGACATCGGCGGCCATGATCGATTGGCGAATCTCGGCCTCGAGCGGGTTGGTTATCGCCGATGTCATGCCGGCACCGATCGCCATGGCCAGGAAGGCGGCATTGATCCCGGCCCGGTTGGGGAGCCCGAAGCTGATGTTGGACGCCCCACAGGTGGTGTTGACCCCCAACTCATCGCGCAGCCTCCGGATGAGGTGGAACACCTGTCTCCCGGCGGTTGAAATCGCGCCGATCGGCATCACCAATGGATCGACCACGATGTCTTCCCGGGGAATGCCGTGATCGGCGGCCCGTCCGACGATCTTCTTGGCCACCTCGAACCGGACATCGGGATCCTCGGAGATCCCGGTCTCGTCGTTGGAGATCGCCACCACGGCCGCCCCGTGCTTTGCGATGAGAGGAAGCACCTGTTCGAGACGCTCCTCCTCCCCTGTGACCGAGTTGACCAGGGCCTTCCCCCGATAGGCGAGGAGCCCGGATTCGAGGGCGGCGACGATCGACGAGTCGATGGACAAGGGGACATCGGTCAACGACTGGACCAGTTCGACGGCCCTGGCCAGAAGTGCGGGCTCGTCGGCGAGGGGGATGCCGGCGTTGACATCGAGCATCTGCGCCCCGGCGCCAACCTGACTCAAGGCGTCAGTCTCCACCCGCGAGAAGTCGCCGTTCTTCATCTCCTCGGCGAGGAGCCGACGTCCGGTTGGATTGATTCTCTCCCCGATCAGGACGAAGGGACGTTCGAAGCCAATCACGACTTCTCGGGTCTCCGAGGAGACGACGGTGTCGGTCATCGCGTCCCCCCGTTGGCGGCGAGATCGTTCAAAGTCTCGGAGTCGTATTCGGTCTCCAAACGCGCCGCTTCGTCGGCGACTTCGGCCTCGAGGTCGTCCCCGCACGGCCTCGTGTCCTTGGCCCATTCCGACAGGTACTCGTCGGTCCCGAACAGACCTGCGTACATGGCGGCACGGTCGATGGCGACCTGGAACCTGGCCGACAGCTCGCGTTTGGCGGTCTCGTCGCCCCGGCGGGCGAGCACCTGGGCGGGGATCTCCCGCCAGCGGATGACGGTCAGCTGTGGTCCCCGGTCGCGGTGTCGATCTCTTTGGGACTCACGCCGGCACCCGTCGGGTGACCTCGACGAGGGTGGAGGCCAGGTCGCCGTACCCGACATCTCTGTGCTCGAACGAGAGACCCAGTCTTGCGGCCGCCGCCCTGGCGCGTTCAACCAGGTCGGAATTGGGGACCTGGGAGAGATAGACCAGACGGCGGTAGTTGCCGAAGTAGGCGTCACGGAGATCGGGCCAGCGATCGAGGCCGAGACCGGCCCACACCAGACGATCGAAATGGCGGGCCAGGAAATCGGTCAGATAGAAGGTGCCTGGCTCCCGGGCGTGCAGGTCGGAGAAGCCGGGGCCGGTGGCGTAGAACTCGTAGCAATGGGCCCCGGGGAGACGTCCCACTCCCCGGGCTTCGAGCACCCGGTCGAGGAGGCCGCCGGTCCCGCAGTCGGCGTATCCGACGAAGACGCTTCGGTACCGCCCCTCAGCGGCGTCGAGGCGCGCCTCGACCGCGGCAGGTATGAGGTCGGGGGTGTTATGAAGCGTGGCGGGGAGACACTCGACATCGACCCAGTCCAGCGTGTTGAGTCGCACGACATCGAGGATCTCGCGGGCCAGCGCTCCGCAGGCGATCACAAGCAGGCGATCGCCCTCGTCGCTCATTGGTCTTCACCTCCGGTGAGCCGGCGAGCCAGCACCAGCGCTTCGGCGGTCTCCGTTGCAACAGCAGCGTCACGGCAATAGGCATCGGCGCCGATCGCTTGGCCGAACTCCTCGTTGAGCGGGGCGCCACCGACCATGACGATGTAGTCGTCCCGGATGTTCTTCTCCTTCAGAGCTTCGATGACCACCTTCATGTACGGCATGGTGGTGGTCAGCAAGGCGGACATCCCGAGGATGTCGGGCTTGTGCTCGTCGAGCGCGGCGATGAACTCGTCGGCATCGGTGTTGATCCCCAGGTTGATCACCTCGAACCCGGCCCCTTCCAGCATCATCGCGACCAGGTTCTTCCCGATGTCGTGGATGTCGCCTTTCACTGTCCCGATCACGACCTTGCCGATGGTTTGGGCGCCTGTCTCGGCGAGAAGTGGCCGGAGGATCTCCATGCCCGCCTTCATCGAGTTTGCGGCGAGCAGCACCTCGGGGACGAAGAGGATGCCGTCCCGGAAATCGATGCCCACGATGCGCATCCCCTCGACAAGGGCGTCATTGAGCACCGCCTGCGCATCCCAGCCCCGGCCGAGCAGGATCTCCGTCCCCTCGACGATCTCATCGGCAAGACCGTCGTAGAGGTCGTCGTGCATCTGGTTCACCAGATCCGGGTCGGAAAGTGAATTCAGATCGAGTTCATCGTCGGCCATCGCCACTCCATGTCGTCACACCGTGTCTTCAGAGGTGTTCCACGATGCGGGGCTGTGCTATATGTTGGAACACTAGTCTGCCGCCCCACCAGGGTCCATGGTGGGCCATGATTGACCTGACCGGAGAACGAGGTTTTCAGACGTGAGTGATGTGCCTTCCAGTGCGAGCGTGGTGGTGATCGGAGCGGGGATCGTCGGCAACTCGGTCGTGGGCCATCTCGCCGAGCTCGGCTGGCGTGACATCGTCCAAATCGACAAGGGACCGCTGCCCAATCCAGGCGGCTCGACGGGCCACGCCTCCAACTTCATCTTCCCGGTCGATCACAACAAAGAGATGGCGATGCTCACCCTCGACAGCCAGCGTCAGTACGAGGAGATGGGGGTCAACGTCACCTGCGGCGGCATCGAAGTGGCCCGGACCGAGGAGCGGATGGAAGAGCTCCGCAGACGGATGAGCTCGGCGAAGAACTGGGACATGGAGGCCCATCTGGTGACCCCGGCCGAGATCAAGGAGCTGGTCCCCTTCATCAACGAGGAGATCCTTCTCGGCGGCTGCTACTTCCCCACGGTGTCGGCGGTGGACTCGCTGCGGGCGGGGACCATCTTCAGGGAGAGGGCGACCGGCCTGGGTGCGCTGCAGACCATGGCCAACACCGAGATCTTCGGCATCGAGACCGATCGAGGGCGGGTCACGGCGGTCGTCACCGACAAGGGCCGAGTCGAGGCCGAGTACGTCGTGATCGCCTGCGGGGTGTGGAGCCCCCGGATCGCCCGGATGGCCGGGGCCAGCATCCCACTCACCCCTGCGGTGCACCAGATGATCGACGTCGGGCCGATCCCGATCCTGCAGGAGTCCGGGAAGGAGCTCGCCTTCCCCATCGTCCGCGACATGGACACCTTCATGTACGAGCGACAGACCTCGGGGTCGATGGAAGTCGGCTCCTACGCCCATCGCCCGATATTCCATTCCCCCGATGAGATCCCATCGATCGCCGAGGCACGGCTCTCCCCGACCGAGCTCCCCTTCACCGACGACGACTTCGACGCCCAGTTGGAGGACGCGCTCGAGCTGATGCCAGACATTCTCTCCGGGGCGGAGATCAAGTACGCCATCAACGGACTGCTCTCCCTCACCCCCGACGCCATGCCCCTCATCGGCGAGACGGTCGAGGTGCGAAATCTCTGGTCGGCGGCCGCCATCTGGATCAAGGAGGGCCCGGGGACGGGGCGGGCGGTGGCGGAGTGGATGACCAACGGGTATCCCGAGCTCGACCCCCACGCCTCGGACATCGCCCGCTTCTACCCCTACGCCCGCACCGAGCATCACATCCGGGCCCGGTGCTCGGAGCATTTCAACAAGACGTACGGGATCGTCCATCCCCGGGAGCAATGGGCTTCCGAACGGGACAAGAAGCTCTCTCCGGTGCATCCCCGCACCGCCGAGCTCGGCGCCGTCTATTTCGAGGCCGGAGGATGGGAGCGCCCGCACTGGTACGAGTCGAATGCCCCCCTCGTCGACCACTACGGGATCGAAGACCGGCCCCACGAATGGGACCGACGCTGGTGGTCACCCATCCAAAACGCCGAGCACCTGGCCATGCGGGAGAAAGTGGGTCTCGTCGACCTGGCGCCGTTCGTCATCTTCGACTTCACCGGCCCCGGGGTCGTCGACTACATCCAGCGGATGACGGTCAACAACGCCGATGTGGCCGTTGGCCGCTCGGTGTACACCCCGCTGCTCACCGGGTCGGGAGGGTTCAAGGCGGACCTGACCGTGCTCAGGCTGGGCGAGGAGCACTTCAGGGTGATCACCGGGGCCTTCGACGGACCGAGAGACAAGCACTGGTTCCGGATCCATCTCCCCGAAGACGGGTCCGTTCACATGAGCGATTCCACCTCGGCCTACACCACCATCGGGGTCTGGGGACCCGAAGCGCGCAACCTCGTCTCGTCGATGACCGACCACGACGTCAGCAACGAGGCCTTCCCCTACGGGACGACCCAGGCGGTCGACTTCGGCTCGATCAACGCCCGGCTCTTCCGGATCTCCTATGTCGGCGACCTGGGATGGGAGGTCTACGTGCCCACCGAGGCTGGTCGCCCGATGTGGGACCAGCTGTGGGAGGCCGGCCAGGATCTCGGCGTGGTAGCCGTGGGCGCCGGGGTTTACGGGACCACGGGCCGGCTGGAGAAGGGTTATCGCCTGATGGGCTCCGAGTTGGAGAGCGAGTACAACCCCGTCGAGGCGGGGTTGGCCCGGCCACGGGTCAAGGAGCACGACTTCATCGGGAAGGAGGCCTATCTGGCCGCCCGCGAGGAGGAGCCGGCGGCGATCCTCTGCACCCTTACGGTCGAGGACCATGTCTCTCCTCGTGACGGGATCAAGCGCTATCCCACCGGGCGGGAGCCGATCACCACTCCCGATGGGGGCCGCATCACCGACCGCAAGGGGCGGCCCTCGTATGTCACCACCGCAGGGGCCGGACCGTCGGTGGGCAAGTACCTCCTGATGGCCTATCTACCGCCGGAACACGCCGTAGTGGGCAACGACCTCGCCGTGATGTACATGAACGAGCTCTACCCGGTGAAGGTGGCGGTGGCCGGGTCGACCCCTCTCTTCGACCCCGGCGACGAGCGGATGAAAGTGTGAGGATCCTCGTTTGCGTGAAGCGGGTCCCGGCTCCCGGGGCCCGGATCGTCCTGACAGAGGACCAGCAGGCGGTCGACGCCCGGCATCTCCCCTTCACCATCAGCCCACACGAGGAGTGCGCCGTCGAAGAGGCGGTCCGCATCAAGGAGCAACAGGGCGGCACCGTGACCGTGCTGACCCTTGGCCCGGCCGAGGCCGAGGAGCAGCTTCGTTACGCGGTGTCGGTAGGGGCGGACGAGGCAGCGCTCCTGACGACCGACGGCTCCGATTGGGACCCACAGGCGACAGCGTCGGCTTTGGCCGATCGAATCGGCGCGCTGGAGACGGAAGGGGGCGGGTTCGATCTCATCCTCTTCGGCAACGAGTCCGCCGACGCCGGCGGGTACCAGGTGGGGATCAGGGTGGCCCATGCCCTCGGCCGGCCAGTGATCACCGGGATCAAGGGCATCGACATCGAAGGCGACACGTTGGTTGCCCGCCGCGAGACCGACGCCGGATTCGAGGTCTATCGCCTCCCCCTGCCCGCTGTCGTTGCGGTCAAAGAAGGGATCAATCTTCCCCGCTACCCGACCCTCCCCTCCCGTCTCAAGGCGAAGAAAGTCGAAGTCGGAACATACCGAGCCGGCGCATTCACCGGGAGGGCTCGAGATGCTGCGTCTCGTCACTCCGCCCGAGGTGGCCAGCGCCACCGCCGTCTTGGGCGAGGGACCCGAAGCCGCTGCTGCCGTGGCCGATCTGCTCGAGGAGCTTGGTCTCCTGTGAGCCAGGTTCTCGTATTCGTCGAGCACATCGCGGGTGCAACCATCGACACCTCTCTCCAGGCCGTCACCGTGGCCGCCACCCTCGGTGAGGTCAGCTCGGTCAGTGTCGGGCCGTGCCAGATCGCCGGCGTTTCCCGTCGCCTCGAGATCGATCACCCCATGTTCTCCGACTATGCCCCGGAGGCCATCGGCGAGGCAGTGGCCCAAGTGGTCGAGGCAGAGTCCCCAGAGGTCGTGTTGGCCGCCGGCACCGAGCGGGGCAACGAGGTGATGGCACACGTCGCCGCCCGGCTGGGCCTCCCTCTCGCCTCGAACGTGACCGAGATCCGCCCAGACGGGGATGACTGGAAGCTGACCCGGGCGCGTTGGGGTGGGAGTCTTCTCGAAGACGCCCGTCTATCCGCCCCGATCAAACTCGCGACGATCGCACTTCACGTCTTCGACGGCGCCGAGGGATTGGAGAGGTTCCGGTCGAGAAATTCACTCCGGACCTGCCCGAGGAGTTGGAGCGGACCAGGGTGGTGGAACGTGTCACCATCTCGGAGGGGATCACCCTCACCACCGCCCCTGTCGTGGTGAGCGGGGGCCGCGGCGTCGGCTCGCCTGAGGGTTTTGCCGTCCTGGAGGAGTTGGCCGGCTTACTCGGAGGTGCGGTCGGCTGCTCCCGGGTAGTCACCAACAACGGCTGGCGGCCTCACTCCGACCAGGTGGGGCAGACCGGGACCCGGGTGGCACCCAACCTCTACATCGCGTGCGGGATCTCGGGGGCGATCCAGCACTGGGTGGGGATGATGGCGTCGAAGAACGTGCTGGCCATCAACAACGACCCCGAAGCTCCCATGGTGACCAAGGCCGACTACGCCGTGATCGGCGATCTCCACCCCATCCTCGAGGCGGTCGTGGCAGAGGTGAAACGCAGAAAGGGGGTCGACGCCTCGTAATTGGGAGCTAGAGGTGTCACATGTGGCATCGTGGCTCTCAATTTCGCTGTCTGTCTACCAGAGCGATCCGGCCGAGACGCGCAGATCCTCCATGGTGACCCCCCTGGCCCCGTCGCTACACAGGAAGAGGGCCAGGGCGCCGATCTCGGTCGGGGAAATGAGACGACCCTGGGGATTGGTCTTCTCCACGTCGGAGATGTACTCCTCCCCGGACCGATGCTCCTGTTTCTCGGCGATGTCGGACATCCACTCCCGGCCGAATGAGGTATCGACCCAGGTCGGGCTGATCGCGTTGCAAGTGACCCCGTGCGGGGCACCCTCGAGAGCGACACATCTGGTCAGTCCGACGACCCCGGCCTTGGATGCGCAATAGGCGCCCGAAGTGACCGCACCCACCGACGCCGCGGTGGAGGCGATGTTGATGATCCGGCCCCACTCTCTCTCGATCATCCCGGGGAGCACCCGCTTGATCGCCCGGTAGGTGCCGGTGAGATTGACGTCGATCACCTTGTCCCACAGTGCGTCCGGGTGTCCGACGATGGTCTGCTCGGCGGTGATGCCGGCTGCGTTGGCCAGGATGTCGACCGGGCCGAACCGGTCCACCGTCGCCTGGTGAAACGCCTCGACGGAATCGTCCGAGGTGACGTCGAGGTCGAGGCCGAGACACTCCACCCCTTCCCCCTCGATGACCGAGATGGCGTGTTCCATCTGCTCCTGACCCGGGATGTGGACCACTTCACCTTCGGTCTTCGAACCGGCAGAGAGGAGGGACCCGATGCTGACGTTGGCACCCTCCGACGCAAACGCCTGAGCCATTGCCAGCCCCATCCCCGATGCCCCGCCCGTCACCATGGCGGTCCTGCCCGCCAGGAAGCGATCAGCCACTTTCCTCACCTCCCTCTCGGATTCCTACCTAGTACGGCGCCTCGACGTCGCCCATCTCCACGTACACGCTCTTGACCTGGGTGTAGTGGTTGATGGTGACCAGGCTGTTCTCCCGGCCGATCCCGGACTGCTTGTAGCCGCCGAATGGCATCTCGATCGGGGTGATGTTGTAGTTGTTGATCCAGGTCGTCCCCGCCTCGAGCCGGGCCACCACCCGGTGGGCGCGCTGGATGTCCTTGGTGAAAACACCCGCCGCCAGCCCGTACGGCGTGTCGTTGGCCCGGGCGATGACATCGTCCTCGTCCCTGAAGCTGAGCACCGCCATGACCGGCCCAAAGATCTCCTCCTGGACGATCGACATGTCGTCGGTGCAGGCATCGAACACGGTCGGCTCGACGAAATAGCCACCCTCCAACGAGGGGTCGGAAGGACGGTCCCCACCGATGACGACGGTTGCCCCGGCCGTCTTCCCTGCCTCGATGTAGGAGAGAACCTTGTCCATGTGCTCACGCGAGATGAGCGCCCCGACATGGGTGTCGGGATCCATCGGGTCGCCGATCTTCATCTTCGAGGTCCGGGTGACCAGACGGTCGAGGAACTCGTCGTGGATCTCCTCGTGGACGTAGACCCTGGTCCCGTTGGAGCAGATCTCGCCCTGGGTGTAGAAGTTGGCCATCAGGGCGGCGGAGACTGCATTGTCGAGATCGGCGTCGTCGAAGATGATCAGCGGGCTCTTCCCCCCCAGCTCCAGGGTCACGTGCTTGAGGGTGGCGGCGGCGTTGGCCATGACGATCTTCCCGGTGCCCACCTCGCCGGTCAGCGACACCTTGGCGACGTCGGGATGAGCCACGAGCGCCTCCCCGGTGCGGTGATCACCCTGAACGACGTTGAACACCCCATCCGGGAGCCCGGCCTTGGTGTAGATCTCGGCAAGTCTCAGCGCAGTGAGCGGTGTGAGCTCGGCGGGCTTGAACACCATCGAATTGCCACAGGCGAGGGCCGGGGCTGACTTCCAGCAGGCGATCTGGATCGGGTAGTTCCAGGCTCCGATCCCGACGCAAACCCCGAGGGGCTCGCGACGGGTGTAGGCCCAGGCACTGCCCAGATCGAAGGTCTCACCGTGGATGCTCGCGGCCAGGCCGGCGTAGTACTCGACGGCGTCGGCGCCGGACAGGACGTCGACGGCGATCGCCTCCTGGATCGGCTTGCCGGTGTCGAGCACCTCGAGCCGGGCCAGCTCCTCGTTGTTGTCCCGAAGGAGACCCGCAGCCCGGTTGAGGATCCGGCCCCGTTCCGCTCCCGACATCTGACGCCAGACCTCGAATCCCTCCCGCGATGACGCCACGGCCCGGTCGACATCAGCGGTCCCGGCATGCTGGACCTGACAGATCTCCTCACCGGTGGCGGGGTTGATCGTGGCGAAGGTCTCCCCCGAAACGGCGTCCACCCGGGTGCCGCCGATATAGAGCTGCTGGGTGTCGAGACTCATGTTTCGGGACGGTAGTAGTGGCAGGTCAGGGGGCAGGAGTCGGTGGCTGGAGCCTGGCCGCCCATGCCTGGGTGACCCGGTCGAGGATGATCGCCATCACCACGATGGCGAATCCGACCTCGATACCCGAGACCGGTCTCGCCGCGGTGTCAATGCCTTGACCGTCTCGTAACCGAGTGCTCCACCCCCGACCAGCCCGGCGATGATCACCATGGCGAGGACCATCATGATCACCTGGTTGACCGCAGCCAGGATGGTT
The DNA here is from genome assembly GCA_963725075.1 of uncultured Acidobacteriota bacterium. Classification (GTDB taxonomy): domain Bacteria; phylum Actinomycetota; class Acidimicrobiia; order Spongiisociales; family ZC4RG35; genus JARDZU01. The sequence goes on along the minus strand of CAVRXA010000003.1, from coordinate 10,757 downwards.
GGAGCGGCGAGGGGGATCCTCACCCCGAACATCGTTTGCCGCCGGGTGGCCCCGAAAGTCTCGGATGCCTCGACGCTCTCCTCGGGGACCTCCTTGATGCCGAGCGCGGTGATCCGGATGCCGGGGACGATGGCGTAGAGGACTGCGGCGATGATGCCGGGGACCTGGCCAACGGTGAAGAAGAGGATCACCGGGATGATGAACACGAACGAGGGGATGGTCTGGAGGGCGTCGAGGAACGGGGTCAGCACCTTCTCGACCCTCGGGCTTCGACCGGCCCAGATCCCCACGGGGATGGCGATGGCAACCGATATGAGAGCCGCCGCCAGCACCTGGACCAGGGTCCCCAATGACAGCTCCCACATCCCGATCAGCCCGACCATGAGGAGGGCTGCCCCGGCGAAGATCGCCAGACCCACCCCCTTCAGCCTCCAGCAGAGGATGGCGGTCGACGGCGATGAGCACCGGCCAGGCCACAGTGACGATGAGAAAGTCGCGGGCGGGGATGAGCAGCCCCGCCACGATGAAATCGTTCACCGGGCGGGTGATGAAGGAGAGGTTGTCCCGTCCCCAGCGCACGAAGGTGTCGACCGGATCGAAGACCCTGACCTCCCATACCGCCGGGAACTCGACCCAGCCCATGACACGCCCCACCACGATCCCCCCCAGGACCAACGCCAGCGCGGTGATCACGTAGCGCCGCGAAGCAGGTCGGGTCCTGTCGGCGAAGGCGAGCGACCGTCCAACTCGGTCCAGAACCATCGCCACCGCCACGATGGCGAGGCCCGCGGCCAGGACCGCGTCCGGTGCGCCGCTGGTTCAAAGCTTGGAGCACCTCCTGACCCAGTCCGCCGGCGCCGAGGAGTGTGGCCAGCACCACGATGCCCAGAGCCATCATGATCGTCTGATTGACCCCGGTCATGATGAAGGGCATCGCCATCGGCAGCTGCACCTTGAACAGCGTCTGCCGCCCGGTGGACCCGTACATCTCGGCCGCCTCCACCGACGGACGGGGAACGCCTTGGATGCCGAGAGTGGTCAGTCTCACTGCAGGGGGCAGGGAGTAGATGACCGTGGCGATCGTGGCCGGCACCCGTCGGATGCCGAACAGGAGGACCATGGGGATGAAGTAGACCGGAGCGGGGATCGTCTGCATCGCGTCGAGGACTGGTTTGATCGCGCGATCGACCCGCGCCGAGCGGGCCGCCCACACGCCCAAGGGGATCCCGATGGCCAACGCGATCACGACGGCGATGGTCATCAGAGAGAGCGTCTCCATGGTGGTGGTCCCAGAGACCGATCAGACCGGGATAGAGGACCGCGGCGAGGGCCACGAGGGCGGTCTTCCAATCCCCGGTCCTGAAGATGACGAGGAACACCGCCATGGGGAGGACGAACCAGGGAAGCCAGAGAAGGAACGACTCAACCGTCCTGAGACCCCAGTCGACCGCAGCGGAGAAGGGGATGAAAGAACCCGGTGAAGGCGGGATGGAGCTGGCGGTTCTCCCGAAGCCATGCTGAGAACTGATCGACCGGCTCCGAGATGTATGTGTCCCATAGGGCGGGGAACGTGGGCGAGGTGACAAGGACCTGAAGCAGGATGATGCCGACAATGCCGACGATCCACCATGCCCGGATCCTGAACCGCCCCGCTCCCTCCTCGGCAAGGGCCACATCAGAGGGCTGGAGGACGTCGGTCATCTCTCCGGCTCGATGGCCTTGGCCACCGCCCGACGATCCACCACCCCGACTTGCTTCCCGTCCGGGTCCTCTACCCAGATATCGGCGTCGTCGTCGAGCAGCGCCGGCAGCACCGTCTCGATGGTGTCGTCGAGCTGCACCGTCCGGCCGTTGGGTGCGCCCGTACCCTCTTTGAGCACGGCGGCCGTGGTAAGCACCTTGGCCTTGGGGATCTCCTTGGTGAATTCCCGCACGTAGTCAGTGGCGGGATCGCTGATCAGCTCCGTCGCGGTGCCCACCTGATCGAACCCTCCGTCCTTCATGATGGCGATGCGATCGCCGAGCTTTATGGCCTCGGAGAAGTCGTGGGTGATGAAGACGATCGTTCTCTGCAGAGTCTCCTGGAGCCTGATGAGCTCGTCCTGCATGTCACGTCGGATGAGGGGATCCAGGGCGGAGAATGGCTCATCGAAGAACATGATCTCGGGGTCCACCGTCAACGCTCGGGCCAACCCGACGCGCTGCTGCATGCCGCCGGACAGCTGCTGGGGAAAGCTCTGCTCCCATCCCTTGAGGCCGACGACCTCGAGCACCTTCGTCGCCCGCTCGTAACGCTCGGCCTTGTCGACACCCTGGACTTCGAGCCCGTAGGCGGCGTTGTCGATCACCCGTCGATGTGGGAACAGGCCGAAATGCTGGAAGACCATCGACATCTTGTGTCTGCGGACGTCCCGTAACTGGTCGACGCTCATCGCGGTCAGGTCCTCGCCGTCGAGAAGGACCTTGCCCCGTGTCACGTCGTTGAGACGGGAAACACAACGGATGAGGGTCGACTTGCCCGAGCCGGACAGGCCCATGACGACGAAGGTCTCTCCCGCGGCCCACGTCGAAGGTGACATCGCGCACGCCGATGGTGCAGTCGGTCGCCTGCTGCACCTCCTCGCGGGATGCGCCGCTACCGGCCATCTCGATTGCCTTGTCGGGCTTAGCACCAAAGACTTTCCAGATGTGCTCGACCGACAGGCATACGTCGCCGGTCACAGCCCCTTCGTGACAGCCACGTCGGTAATGTACCAGCGGCCCTTTCCGGCCGCGATCGTCGGCCGCGGGCCCTAGGAGAACCATGAAAAAGCGAATCTGGATCCTGATATCGGCCATGGCGCTGCTGTTGGCCGCATGTGGTGACGACGGCGGAACCGCAACGACCGAGGCAGCCGCCGACGGCGGCGCCGACACCACCGCAGCGGCAGGTGGAGAAGGGGAAACCATCAACATCGTGGCGAATGCGTGGACCGCTTCGGCGCTCAACGCCGAGATCGCCGCCCAATTGATCGAGGCGGAGCTGGGCAACCCGGTCGAGATCGTCGCCATCGACGAGAACACCATGTTCACCGGGCTCTCGGACGGCTCGCTGGACGCAGTGCTCGAGGTCTGGCCCTCTGGCGTGGTCGAGGAAGAGCAGGCGTATCATCGACGACGGCAGCGTTGTCGATATTGGCGAGTTGGGGGCAATCGGCAAGATCGGCTGGTTCACCCCGCAGTACGTGATCGACGCGAACCCCGAATTGGCCACCTGGGAGGGTTACGCCGATCCGGAGGTGGCGGCAATGTTCGCCACCGCGGAGACCGGTGAGAACGGTCGCTTCCTGGGGACCGACCCCTCTTACTCCCAGTACGACGAGGCGATCATCGCCAACCTCGAGCTGCCGTTCCAGGTCGTCTTCTCAGGGAGCGAGGCCTCCACAGTCGCCGAGCTCGACACTCGATTCGCCGCCGAGGAGCCCATCCTCATGTACTGGTGGACCCCGACTGCGGCCGTAGCCGCCTACGACCTGGTCAACGTCCTTCTCCCCGAATACAACGAGGACTGCTACGCGGACCCGGCCGCCATCGACTGTGACTACCCCGAGGACGTGCTCACCAAGTACGCCTCGGCCCAACTCGCAGAGAAGGCTCCGAACGTGCAGTCCTTCCTGGAGAAGTTCACCATCACTACCGAGGACCAGCTCGGCATGCTGCCCGCGGTCGAGATCGACGGCGAAGAGGCCGCCGACGTCGCCGCCCAGTGGATTGCAGACAACGAGGACGTCTGGTCAGCCTGGCTGGCAGACCAGTAATCGCATCGGTGACGTTCGAGGAAGACGGCCCTCCGGGGCCGTCTTCCTTGTCAGCTGACGTCAACTTGCGTATCCTCCCTTGAAAGCGCCGATTTGATCCACAGCTTGCGGGCGCTCAAGAAATGCGGCTAAAGCGTCGGGATGGAAGAACCGCCCGGCACTCGCTGCGGCGGTTCCCTCGTTTGAGGGCCGCCTTCACAACAGGAGACGGAGATGGCCCATCAAGACGCTGCAAGAACAGTTTTCACCGATCTGCTCGCTGCCAACCCCTACCTGGTAGCCGATGGGGCAATGGGGACAACGCTCTTCTCACTCGGCCTCGAAGGCGGAGGCTGCCCCGAGTTGCTCAACATCGAAGAAAGCGACCTCGTCGAGAAGGTCCATCGCAGGTTCATCGAGGCCGGCGCCGACATCGTCTTGACCAACACCTTCGGGGGCAACCGGCTTCGTCTCGACCTCCACAAACTCGGGGACCGTGTGGCCGAGCTGAACCATGCCGGGGTCGCGGTGGCGAGGCGGGCCGCAGACCTTGCCGATCGTCCGGTTGCGATCGCGGGGAGCGTCGGGCCCACCGGTGAGCTGTTCGAGCCGCTGGGCACCCTGTCCCATCAGCGCGGCGTCGAGGTGTTCACAGAACAGTGCGAGGCGCTGGCAGAGGCCGGAGCGGACGTGATCTGGATCGAGACCATCTCCTCGTACGAGGAGCTCAACGCGGCGGTCGAGGCCGCGGCCGGAACCGGTCTCCCGATCGCCGCCACTCTGAGCTTCGACACAGCCGGCCACACCATGATGGGCATCCATCCCCGGGACTTCGGGCGGTGGTGGTTAGGGCACTCAGAGGTCGCCGCCATCGGCGCCAACTGCGGCATCGGCCCCGGAGACGCGGTTGCCACGGCACATGCCCTGGGCGAGGTCGCGCCCGAGGCGGTGACCATCACCAAGGCCAACTGCGGGATTCCGCTCTATCAAACCGAAGGCGGTCTGACCTACCCGATCGGTCCGGACGGAATGGCCGACTACGTGGAGCTGGCCCTGCGCTCGGGGGCGAGGATCGTGGGAGCGTGTTGCGGGTCGACTCCAGACCACACCGCCGCAATCCGGGAAGCGGTCGATGGCTTCGTGGCCGATGAGCGTCCGAGCTTCGACGAGATCCGCGATCGGCTCGACGCCTCAGTGCCGAAGGCCACTGTCGGGAGCAGGCGCGAGGGGCGCCGCCGCTAGGTCTCTAGATCGAGGTAGCGCATTTCGTCTGGGGTCAGGTCGACGTCGAGCGCGCCCAGCGTGCCATGCAGATTCTCGACCCGGGAAGGGCCGACGAGGGCGACAACCGGGAACTCCTGACCCAGGACGAAGGCGAGGGCGACCTGCAGAGCCGATGCGTTCCGTCTCTCGGCCACCTCCTGTGCCCGCCGCATCCGCTCGAAGTTGTCCTCGGAGAAGAAGGCCCTGGTGCTCTCGTCCACATCCGTGTCATCGGGTCGAAACCGACCGCTGGCGAATCCGGCCGCCAGCGAGGTCCAGGCGAACACCGGCAGCCGGGTCTCGGCATGCCAGCGGCGGGTGTCGTCGTCGGCGAACAACGTGCCGGGAAACTGCATGGCGACCGGGCGGGGCAGGCTCAGACCCGGCGAGGACGCGGCAAACCCGGCGAGCCCATGCTCGGCGGCATACTGGTTGGCCTCGTCGAGCCGTTTGACCGTCCAGTTGGAGGCACCGAACGCCCTGATCCGGCCGCTCGCCTTCTCCTCGTTGAGCGCCTCCAGGAGCGGGCCGGGAGGCACCGTCTCGTCGTCCCGGTGCAGCAGGTACAGATCGACGTGATCGATCCCAAGTCTCTCCAGGCTCTCGGTCAGGTCGGTGTGGATCGCTTCGGGCGTGACGCGTGGCGGACCAAACCGCCCGGCCTCGTCTACGCGTGGGTGGCAGCCCTTGGTAATCAGAAGGATGTCATCACGTCGACCCGATTGCTCTAGCCACCGGCCAAGAGCTTTCTCGCTCTCGCCGAACCCATAGATGTGGGCGGTGTCGATGCAGTTCCCGCCGAGCGGCGAGGTAGGCGTCGATGAGCTCGGCAACCCGGTCATCTCCGGCAGGTGTGAAGATCGTGGAAGTGGTGCCCAGACCGAGGACCGAAACGGGCTGCTCGATGTCGGTTATCTCGATGTATCGCATTTGACGGCGGTCACCGTACCGGCTCGATCGGGAAATCATCATCAGGGACCACCGGACGCTGCTCGGCGATCGATCGCTTGAGACTCGCTTCGAACTGCAGTTCGCGAAGGCCTGCGATGCCCGGAACCGGCGGTGGGAGGCCCGCCCGAACCGAGTCGAGATAGGCGTCGATGGATTTCTCGAATGAGGCGTCGTACTTGTCCCAGCGGGAGGTTTCCCGGCTCGGCGTGATGATCTCGATGCACGTCGCCGTCGGAGTCGAGCACCTCCATCTCCTCATCGAGACCGCGAAAGTGGAGACGACCACGCTCGAAGGCAACGATCAACTCGAAGAGGGGAAACCCCCAATCGATCGCATTGGTGCCGAGAAGAGTCCCGGTGGCGTCCTCACCGATCAGAAAGGAGGCGGCGATGTCGGCCGCCGTCCCCGAGGCGGGATGCTCATGGACCCGAGTGCCCTGCTGGGCGGAGATTCGCCCGACCGGACCGGCAAAAAGCAGTATCAAATCGATGCAATGGCTCCAGGTGGCGTAGTGGGAAAGCGCCACGACACTCACCGGCACACCGAAATCACGGTCTTCGATGATCTGCCGGCCACGCACCGTCTGGTCGAAGAACCGGTAGTTGAACACCATCGCCACCTCGGCGCCTGCCGCGTTGGCCTCCTCGAGGAGGGCCTTGCCGTCCCAGAAGTCCTGTTCCACGACATTGGCCTGGCCGTTCCTGGCCACCAGAGGCTTTTCCAGGAACAACCGCCTGGGCCGGAACGCCAAGAAGCTGCGCGGGTCACCTCCAGACGCTCCTGCTCACCGGTGAGCACGAACACCGCCTCCGGTTCCCGCCCCAACAATTCGTCGAGGGAGCCGGCTACCGGCACCCCGAATCGCTCGCCCAGGGCATCGGCACGTTCCCTCGTCCTCGAGTAGAGGGTCAACGAGACATCGTCGTGTCGGAGCAGGCCCGGTATGTAGTTGCGCTCGGCGACCTTGCCGGTCCCGACGATGGCGATTTCCACGGCGGCGCCGACCCTACGTGAGGAGCGCCGCCGATCAGGATCGGATCAGCCGCCGACCTTCGCGGCGAAGTAGGCCTGGAGGCGATCGAAGAATCCCTGCCAGGCGACATCGGCGAAGAAGTCCCGATTCGACTCGTCGGGGAGCCCGGAGTGGATCACTTTCATCAGTGTCTTCCCCCCTTCGTCCTCAAAGATGATCTCGACCGTTGTGTCATCGATGCCACTGCCATCCGGTGAGCTCCCGCTGGACTTGCTGACCAGCCGGTGGGGCCGGTCGACGACCTCGAAGACCTGGGTCTCGCGGAACATCTCGTCAGGGGAGAAACCCCAGGCGCTCTCCCAGGTCCCGCCCACCCTGAGGTCGATCTCGTTCTCGACGATCATCCCCTCGTTGAGGATGGTGAACCACACCCTCATCGCCTCGGGATCGGTGTAGGCGTCGAATACCTCCTCCGGGGTGGCATCGATCAACCTCTCCACTCTGAGCTCGTAACTCATCGTTCGTCTCCTTTCTTCTCTTCGAAATAGGCCTCGAGCCCGTCGAGTCGGCGGTCCCATTGCTTCCGGTAGAACTCGATCCAGTCGAACGCGTCGTCCATCCGGGATGGGCCGAGCCGACAACTCCGGGTCCGCCCGACCTTCTCGGTGACCACCAGCTCGGCCTCCTCGAGGATCCGGACGTGTTTCTTGAGACCGGTCAACGACATGGCCAACGGTCGCGCCAACTCGGTGATCGAGGCCGGTCCGCGACCGAGCCGGTCCAGGATCTGACGTCTGGTCGGGTCGGAGATCGCCCCCAGAGTCCGGTCGAGCGTCGCATACTGAACCATTTGGTTCAGTATGCCAGGTCAGTGAGGACCCGTCAATCCTGGACTGAGGATCAGTCGGCGATGAGGCGGGTGATCAAGTCGCGAACCTCACCTGGCTCGAAGTCGAGCGTCGAATCACCAACCGTGAGCTCGACGATCTGCCAATCGGGATGGGTTCCGGTGAAAGTCGTCTTCCAGGTCCAGATCCCCTCCTCCTCGGCAATCCGCAGCGCATTGGCCTTCAACAATTCCGACGGGACGTTCAGGTGAAGATGGAACATCGAGGTATGAGGCGGATCGGGAACCACCCGCACCCGATCGAGGTCACGCAGGGCATCGGCGATCGCCAGGGCGTGATCCCGATACGTCTTCATCCGGGGCAGACGGGTTTCGAGGCTGACCAATGCCGAGGCCGCATATGGCCACATGGCGAAAACGGTCCCGCCGTGGCGAAGACGCCATTCCCGGGCCTCGGCAATGAAGTCCTCGGGGCCGGCCAAGCCCGACCCGGCGATGCCGCCAAGGTCCTTGTAGAAGGAGACGTAGACGGTGTCGAAGAGCCCGGTGATCTCATCCAGCGGACGCTCGTAGGCCGTCGGGCACTGCCAGATCCGTGCACCGTCGAGATGGACCGCTGCCCCTCGGGCGCGAGCCCATTCCGTCTGCGCCACCAAGTCCTCCCAGCCGGGGAGTTGCCCTCCAATCTCACGCTGCGGGAGCTCGAGAACGAGAGCGGCGAGGGGCTCGGCGACCCCCTCCAGGTCCTCGAGCGTCAGGAGCTCGAACGGGTCCCCGACTGGCCTCCCGACGAGTTGATGGAGGCGTTCGAAGGCGCGACCCTCGTGCAGCTCGATGTGACAGGTGGGGTGGAAGGCAACGGTCCGATGGTTGGAGTGATCGGCATGGATCCGGAGGGCGATCTGCTGTGCCATCGTGCCGCTCACGAAGAACGCCGCCGCCGGCTTGCCGAGAAGCTCGGCGAGGTGGGTCTCGAGTTCCTCGACCACGCCACCATCGCCATATCGATCGGGGGTGATGTCGGCAGGTAGCTCGGACAGCATCCCGGCGGCGGTTCGATCTCCATGCCAGGCCAGCCATCGGGTGCAGGCGCGACGAATCCGATCGATCTCGGCTTCGTTTGGGTCCATCGGGCGACTGTATCCCGGGGCCGGGACCAGCGGTCCCGAATTCGCGATCAGACGGCGGGGTCTCCCAGGATCTCCTCGAGCTTGACGAGGATCTGCCGCTCCCCTTCGCTGACCTGCTCGGCCCCGATCCCGAAGAACCCGCCTTCCTTGGCGGCTTCGGCGGCGTTCTTGGCCGATTGGAGGACCCAGGCTCGATAACCGGTCGCCTCCTCCGCCGTCGCCTTCTCGGTGACTATGCGGTTGGCTTCCCGGAGCTCGTTCAGGATCAGCTCACGAGGGTCATCGCCGGACTCCGGCTTGAGATCCGACAGGGGGTTCTGCTTCGCCTCCAGAACCACGTTCAGCCCGGCGGACAGGTCGACCACCAGACCTTGCCCTTCCGTGGGGGTCAAGGCTGTCTTCATCGCCGCCATGGACTCCTTCGACATCTCGATCGGGCCACCGATATCGGCCAGCGAAACTCCCATGCCCGCGACCAACGGGGCCCGGTAGAGCTTGACCCACTCCTCTTCGGTGAAATCGGCCTTACTGGTCATGGTGCACCCTTTCTGCAATGGCTGCTGGCGACTCTACGCCGACCTCCATCACCGAGAGGGAGCGCCAAGGCGCTCCCTCTCCGTGCGACCGGGCGACCGGATTGGCCTCCCAATGGATGAGATGTCCGGCACGTTCCGACTCTGACATCAATACGATTGCCGGTCAGAAACCGTCTCATCCGGACAGTTCATCTCGTGAATCGGATGCGAGGCGATGATGAGCGAAGACCCAGCGCCGGTACACAGGACCGGCACGGATGTCCCCTTCGAAAGGCTGTACGCCGTCCATCACCGGGCCGTGTTGGCCTATTGCGCCCGACGTGCATCTCGATGGGACGCCTGGGACGCCGCCGCAGAGGTGTTCGTCGTCGCCTGGAGACGCATCGAGGACATACCCCCGGCCGACGAGGCCCGGGCATGGCTGATCGGGGTGGCGTTTCGAGTCCTCGCCAATCAGCGGCGCAGCGCCGGGCGACGAGCGCGTCTCTTGGAGCGAGCCAGCCGGGATCGTGCCTGGGCACCCATGCCGGATGAGCAGCTGCTCCGGAACGAAGAGGAACGTGAATTGATCGAGGCCTTGTCCCGACTGAATCGAACAGATCGCGAGATCATTCAGCTGAATCTGTGGGAGGAGCTCTCCCCGGGAGAGATCGCGGCGGTGCTCGGCATCTCCCGCGTTGCGGTCGACCAGCGATATTCGCGCGCCAAGCGTCGGCTGGCCCGCCAGCTCCAGCCCAGCCTATTCATGAGAACACGTGCGACCCAACCCGTTGCGAATGAAGGAGGTGGAACATGAGCGTCGAGCTAGAGGCCCGAGTCCGTCGGGCCAACCTGATCTCCCGAGACCGGCATCTCGAGCGGCTGTACGACGACGATCTGTCCCGGCGCCTCCTCCGCGACATCTACTCCAAGAAGGAGGGTCGCATGACCGAGACCACGGATCGGCCAGAGCCGACGACTGTGAAGGATGTTCCACCAGACGAGGAGGCGTTCCGACCGCCGACACGCCGGCAGCGGCGGAGCCCGGCCTTCGTCCCGGCGATCCTGACCGCGGTGATCGCGATCGGCATAATCGTGGCACTCGTTGCCCGCCAGCCGGCATTCGAGGTGGCGGACACTCCAGTGGGAATTGCCGAGCAGTTCATGGCCGCGCTGAACGAGCATGACGCCGACTCCATCCTGGCCCTCATGGCCGATGATGGTGTGTTTGGCGATCGAGAAGACAATGATCGGGGCGAGATCCGGCAGGAGGAAGTCCTGGGCTGGACGTATCACGTCGA
>CAVRXA010000002.1:0-327628 GCA_963725075.1 uncultured Acidobacteriota bacterium | reverse complement strand
CGGAGGGTCAACGCTTCCGGCGCGGATCCCAATCACTTCGACCCAACGTATTTCGGTGATGGTAAGCGGTGGCATGTCCCGATGGTTGAACGAATGGAGGTTGCGTACCGGAAGGCGGAACGATTCTGGTCTGCAGATCAACGTGAGATCGTCAACGCGAACAAACGGCGGTGATCTCGAGGTATTTCCTAGACGATCGCTAAGCGATGCTTTGACATTGCCCTTGAAGTAGAGGTGGCCTCGACGAGCGTGATCGAGTCAAGTTGTCAACGACCTCGTAATTGTCGGTGCCCACCTCTGCCTCCCAACCGGAGAAGTTGGCTGAGAGGACAAGAGAATTGGCATGACGACCAACTCAACCTTCGTGTGCAGATCCGCGGTGCGAACGTCGGACGCCACCGATGAGTAGCTCTCGAGGCGGATCGCTGTCTTGTCTATCACGGCCGACCAGTTCTCTGCCCACAGCATCCATGGGCTCACTGACTCGGCGAAGGTCGCCAGCAGTCGCTCAGCCCCTTCATCGTTCCCGTCGTGTGTCGCGACGGTGATCCCCACGCAGATGCGACGCGCTCGCATCAGCTGCTGTTGATAGATCGCTGGAGGCTGGTCGAACAAGAAAGGCCCATTGGGACGTCGTCGGGCTGCCCTGAGAAGCTGCTCGAAGTTGAACCCATAGACCACGAGCTGGGTCTCGACGTGGTCCTGGATCGTGGAGCGATACATGCTCCGCCTCTTCTGGCGGTAGGCGATTCCGACGTACTGGCTGGCCCGGAGGGCGTACCCGTGCCGGAGGTACCGTGCCCAAAAGTCGAAGTCCTCGGCGGTGACCAGTGTCTCGTTGAAGCCACCCACCGCTCGTGCGCTCTCGGTGAGGATCAGCGGGGAGCTTGCTATGACGGGATTGTCCTCGACTGCGCTCAGCCAGGTCACATTGCGGCGGATCGGAGCATGAGGCGGGTCGGAGCCCGGGACCTCCGTCTCGGGCACCAGCGCCCAGTTGCAGAAAGCACCGCCCAGCGTCCCGTTGTCTACCGCGCTCTCGAATGTGGCGATTCGCGAGCCGAGGGCATCCGGGAAGAGGAAGTCGTCACCGTCGACAAAGGTCACCATGGCACCCTCGACCTCCGCCAGCCCAACGTTGCGCGAGGCGGCCAGCCCTCGGTTGCCTGATTCCTGATGACGCGGAACCTCGGATCGCCCCCCAGGGCACTGATCGCTTGCTCGACCGATCCGTCACTCGAGGCATCGTCGACAACCAGACATTGGAAGCGGGCGTGGTTCTGTGACTGGATCGAGGTCAGGCACTGAGTGAGGAAATCGCCTTCGTTGAAGGTGGCCACAACCACAGAGACCAGAGGCCCGTTGTGATCCTTGGCACGCTACCGCCTGCTCAGCAGTGGGGCTGGGCCCGGTCATCACGATCGGGGACCGGCAGGTGTCGGCTGCAACCCGATGAGCACGAGGGTCAACGAGCCAGACCACCCCGATCGCGATCCAGGCCGGTCCGGGGTCGAGAACCGCTGCGACGCCGATGACGACCAATCCGATCACGACCAGCCCTGCTCGCCAGCCCGAATAGAAGCGACCCAGCTTCTTGACCGCCCGCGCACACCCGACTTGCTCACCGCAGCACCTCTGTGTAGGGCACCCTCTCGAACAGGTGGAGTTGGCCGCCGACCGTCGAGTTGACGATGCGCCGGCCGTCCGCTTCAAAGACCTGCTTGGCCAAAGCGTACGAGGCGAGCACCCGGTCGAGCTTCGGCTGCTTCCACACCTTTCCCTTCCCGAAGTAGTCGGGATGAAAGTGATTCGGATCCGGTCCTTGCGACAGGATCTGGTAGCCGGTCTGCTCGGCGTCATCGGGAATGGTGTAGGAGAAGTCCATCCCGATGAGCACAACTTCGGTGAAACCCATGTGATAGGCGAGTTGAAGGTTGATGATCGTCACCGACTGGCCGCAGAAAACCTGTTGGGTGCAATCAGTTGCGAAATTCGGGACGCAGAAGTTGGGTGAATCCGGAGCGTAGAAGCTGCGATTCATCATGAAGTACGACGCTCCCGGGATCTCGCCGATCTTGGGCCGATACACCGAAGGGAACAGCTTGGTGCCGACGTCGTACGACCGGATTGCCTCCAGATTGTCATCGACCACAGCACTGTCTTCGACTACATAGAAGGTGGGTGCAAACCCCATCTGCTCGGCGGCGTAGAAGATGCCGTTGACACCGAACGTGAGCTCCGGCTTGAGCATCGTCAGGTCGAGTTGGTTGAGCGACGGCCCGTTTCCGATGACCACGGCACGCTCGCCGCGATAGCGGTTCTTTAGGTCTTGCATGACGATCGAAATCGACCCGGCTCAACGGGTCTTCTTCGGCAGGCCATCTCTCGACGACCGAGGTACGGGCTCGCGTGCCTTTGCTGTCGCCTGTGGTCGGATCGGATCCGTCCAGAGCAGCGATGCGTGGCGGCGCTTCGGGGATCGCCTTCCACTCCGCATAGGCGTCAGGGATCTCGATGACGCGGGTCCCAGCCTTGCTCAGCCCGAGGGCGACCTCTTCAACGACAGCGCTCCTGACCTGTCCCACCAGGGCCACTTCGCAGGTTGCGCCGGACAGCGCCCATTCGTTGAGCGAGTGCACTGACCGCTCCCGAAGGTAGTTTCTCGGCCACTCCCTGAGCTGCGCCTTCCCGTTCCACGAGGAGCACCTCGAAGCTGGAATCGGCGGAAGTTGTCGGCGTATTCGATCATCCTGGCGAGATGATCCGAGTGCTGGGGTATTAGCAACAGGCCTACCGTCCGACCAGCGCTCGTTGCCGTCATCGAGCCGAGCAGCGAATCGACTCTTCACCCAATCGACGACATCGGCGATGTTGCTGCTCGTCGACGATTTCCCCGGCCCGGGTCAGGCCACGACGTACCTCGTCTTCGACGTCCACATGTCGCTCGAGCAGAGCCAGAGGTAGGTCACGGACCGGCATCATGAGATCGTTGGCCATAACGTCGTCTCCCCGCTGACGCGAGACATGGCTGCGGAGCGAATCGCCCTTCGGCTTTGAGCGATCGACTTGGTGTACCAGCCCAACGGCAGTGGAAGTGGCGTCGGCGATGGCGCACGCATCTCCGATGGCATGGCCTCTTGGTGGGACCGTTCGATCAGTTCCATACCGATGCGGGCGTGGGGCCCCGAGCCCTGCCTGACCATGGAGTCGGGCCGCTGCCGATAGACCGCTGTCTTGGCCCGGCCCGGGACGAACACGTAGCCGTTGCGCAGAGTTCGTTGCCACAGGTCCCAGTCCTCGGCCCCTTCTCGCATCGACTCGTCGAATCCCCCCAACCGCCGGAGAGTGTCGGTGAGGCTGAGCGGGGCCATCACCGGGAACGGGCACTCACCCTCAGCAGTCACGAAGTCGATTGTTCGTCGCTCCTCTTCGGGCCAGGAAATCGACATAGGCAGGTCTTCGAGCCGGGTGCCCTGGCGATAGGTGACGCCGGTGTAGCTACCGGCAACATGAGGATCGCCGGTCCGAGAGGCAATGGCACTGAGCCGATCCTCGAGGCTCGTCGGCAGCAAGAGGTCGTCAGCGTCGAGGAAGGCAACGAACTGCCCGAGCGCCAGTCGCAATCCGGTGTTACGGCTCGCCGACAACCCACCATTGACCCGATGGCGGACCAACCGGAAACGGGTGTCGCCCTCCGCGGCCTCCGACATCACGCGGCAGGGACCCGTCGGTCGACGCATCGTCGACCACGATGCATTCCCAATCGGTGAATGTTTGGGCGCGCACCGACGCCATTGCGCCGGTGACGTGGTCCTCTTCGTTGAAGGCAGGAATCACGATCGATACCACCGGTGAACTCGAATAGGTGGCAGTCGGTCGTCGCCGGCTCTGGGGGCTGGGTGTCGGCGTCGGCGTCGTTCTGGTAGGCACCTTGGTGGCCGTCACGCTCGTTCTTTTCGAGGTGGCCGACCCGGGAGTTGAGCTCGCTAAGCCGCAGGCTGATGAGGAGCAGCACCCCGGTGGCCAGCAGCGGCGGAAACGACGAACAGGATGGTTCGCCCCGGTTTCGCGGCGACGACGATCCCTGCGATTGCCGTTGCGGCGGCGCCCAAAATCAGCAAGCCGCGAGGCGAGGTCAGATGCTTGGCGAGGAGGCGTAGGCGGCGCACAGCCGCAGTTTGTCACATCCGCTGGGCCGTGCCTGGGTTGCCTTTTCCAGTAGTCGCCGGCTTCCGAAGGATGACGTTGATGTTGGCACGGTCGAATCCCCGAGGCACCGAGACGCCCCAGTCCTTCAAGAACCTTCGCAGGGCATCTTCTCCGATCAACTCGTTTCGGGTGAATACCCGATCCACCAGAGGGTGGTCTCCGTCTTCGATGACGAGCGTCGTCGAGCGGCCCCAGCACCAACTCGAACTCGTGGTAGCTGAGGGACTGGCCGAACCGGGTCAGCGCTTCGTCGAGTGCTAGCCTCGCCTCCGGGGCGAGAGCTTGGTTCATCGCAGTCTCACGTACGGCGAGCCTCGGCGATCGGTCGAAATACAGCCGTTGCAGCTCCCTAGGCAGCTGGTGGAAGAAGGGGAGCTGTGTGCTGTGCCAGTCAAAGTAGTTGAACCGATTTGGCGCTTCGACACGATTAGAAGCCCGCCAGGTCGGATCAAGTCCCACGTGTTGGAAATAGCTTCCGAGTCGCTCACCGGGGTGAGATGCTCCAAGACCGCATAGAGCAAGATGGCGTCGACTGCCGTCGGGTGTTGACCGCGCCATCTCGGCCTGTATCTGGTCGGGCGGACTCGAGTGGAGGGTGACGTTGTCGAGTCCGAACGCTCGTGCCCTCGCCGAGGCACGATTCGAGCACGATCTCGTCGATGTCGTATCCGTGTGCGTGGCGCTGCATTCATTGCCAAACCGACCAGGGTGGATCCGGTCCCGCAACCGACCTCGATCATCTCAGACGACCCGGAGATCGAGGTGTTGTCCGATCCATGGGACCAGGTTGCCGATCGAGCGGTTGTAACGCATGTACGAATGGCGTTTCAGATATTCCTCATCGGGAGGTGAGCCGCCACCCGTGGCCGAAGCCCGCTGCAGGGCATCTCGGACGAGGCCGACTACCACCAGGTCGTCCTCTCGGGAGAGGTCGAGCTCCCGACCCACCACTCCTGAATCCCGCCTCGCCTGGACCGCGGCAAGTGACCTCATCGCCTCGACATGATCCGGGTTTCGGTTCGAGAACACCGGTCCAGCTCTTCAAAGCGTCATCGAATCTCCCCATCTTCTCCATAGCTCGACCGGAGGCGATCATCCCTCCCACCCAATTGCGCGCTCGTTCCGGCCCCCGCTCCAGCGTTGCCATTGCCTCAGTGAATCTCGCCAGCTTCTCCAGGTTTCTCGCCACCCCTACCACGGCCTCGATGTTTTCGGGGTTCTCATCGAGGGCACGTTGCCAGCGAACCAACGCCGTCTCTGGAGTGCCCACTCCTTCCTCGTGCGCGGGCGGCAGTGATGAGACTCGAGTTCGTGGAGGCGAGTGCATTGCCACTGGTTGTCACGGTCGATCGTTGCTCTGACGTCCTTGGCTCCCTCGGCGAGGCCCGCCTAACCGCTTTCGGGGTCCGCCGGGCGAGCGAAGTGGCCTTCTCCAGATGAGTGAGCCGTGGTGTGAATGCTCGAGATTCGCGAGCACTGAGCAAGATGCAGGATGCCGCCACCACAGCTGGCCGCCACGATCAGCGCGATTGTGGAGGTCAGGCTCGTGGGAAAGATGCCCAAGACGAGCGTGGATCCGATGGCAAGGACGAACAACCCTCGCTTCGACCTCAGCTGACCGAGAAGTCCGCGCTGCTCTTGCATGAAGTTCGCGGCCCTGCCAGGCCGCTCGACGGCGCCTCTCGGATCAGCGAAAGGCTGCGATGCCACCCCGGCCGCCTTCCTTGAAAAGTCGGATGATGCTGGTGAAGCCACGCTCGTAGAACAGATCCTCGAGAGCGGTCATGTTGGGGTGCCAATGGCCCGGGAGGCGCTTGTTGCCTCTCCCCCAGGCCCGACGTACTGCGAAGAGCGGACGAAGCGCACGTACGGGATCTCGCTCTCCATCGGGTCGATCGCTGACTCCACGACCACGTGTCGCTAGAAACCTCGCTGACCTGGTCGACGGCCTGCGACAGGTACCTGCAGTGATACAGAATCCCACGCAGAACACGAGGTCGAATTCCTGCCAATCGTGCCGAGCGCGTAGATATCGAGCTGGCGGAACTCGACATCGAGGTCCGAGCACATCGGCACAAAACCTGGCCTGCTCGATGTACCCCGGCTTTAGGTCGACGCCCAGCACGTAATCTGCCCCGCGTCGCTTGGCCTCGAATGGCAGGTATCCCGCATTGCAGCCGATATCCAGCACCGACATCCCACACATGTCCTCCGGGACTGCCGCCGAGCACTGCCTCCCAGCGCTGGCGCGGGTGGTCGATCGACTCCCCCCAGAACACTCGCGTCTTCGTGTGTAGATCGTTGCCTAAGTCGATGTCCTGATACCAGCCGACGCGCTGATCCAAGTCGTCGATGCGTGCCCTTATTTCCTCTGGCGTCAACGTCATACCCGGAAGCTAGCCCTTCAGGCTCCGGTCGATGGCACTCGGTGAGGCGCCCTTTCTGTCGGTCAACTGGTGTCGCCCCCGATTTCGATGCCAGATTGACTCCGGCCTCCCGGAACTTCTGGTCGATCACGGTAGCGAGGTCCCGGCTGGCCGTGCCCGTGAAGTGGTTGCCGTCGTATCGAACGACGACGTTGTTCCGATCAGTGGGCAGGTGTCGTTAGGGCAGACGACCTCGAGCAGTGACACCGAGGAGATCGCGTCCTCTTCGTCGGCGATCTGGTGGAACAACTCGTTGTAGGGAGCCTCGCCACTGTTCGGAGTCACCGCCCGTGTGCAAGCCGACGACTGTGGCCTACCCTGTTCGAGGCAATCGACAGTCATTCCGGGGGGAAGGATGTCAAGGAGCGCCACTTGGGCGCCGTCCGACGTCAGGTATCACCGAGCGCCTCCCGAAGAGCTCGTTCGGTCGGCTCGCCAAGTGCTCGGAGGAAGCCTGACGTGAGGAGTGCCCGTCTTCGACGTGCTGATTTGTCTCGTTCCACGACGTCGCGATCACGAGGTTCGGGTCGTACTCGTCGAGCACCTTCTGGATAGATCCCGGGCATCTCCTCGTAGCACATGAAATTGGATGGCTTGTGCAACTCGCCGTCCAGGCCGGTGGCAATTAGCCGGTGACTGATCGGGCACCCACCAACCGCGGCCTGCACGTAGCGGAACCCGTAGATAGCTGCCAGCTCCTTCAATGCCGGGTCGTAGGCCTGGGCGGTCGAATCTCCGATGAGCACCACGGTCGGTGAGTCCGAAGTGAGGCCCTCGACCTTGACGCATGGCTGTGGATTGTCCGGGCAGGCCTCGTAGGAAGGGTCGGCGAGCGCGGCAGCAGCGAGGTTGGTCTCGTCGGGCGTGAGAACGGCGTACGAGATGACCCCGGCGGCCATGAGGGTTGCGATTCCGATGCAGATTGTTCCCATGGGCTTGAGCTTCCCGACCCAGATCTGGCGTTCCCGGATCGGGTTCTCCACAATCCAGAAGCTCGCTATCGCGACGGCCAATGTCAGGCCGAACTGGGCCAGGTTGACCACCCGTCGTTCCCAGAACCCTACTCCCACGGGGACTGCAAGCCAGAGGATGATCGGCCAGTGCCAGAGGTAGAAGCCGTAGGAGATCCTTCCCAACTGGCGCAGCGGGTTCCAGCCGAGGCCGGTCGACAGCGAACTCGCAGGGCGACTCTCTAGAGCAAGGATCAGGACCGCGGTGAGCAGCGCGACAACGAGACTCCCGCCCTTGTAATAGCCGGTGGAGTCTCCATCGAAGAGCAAGGCTGCCGCGAACAAGGACGAGGACCGCCATGCCACCGACAATCGTGCATCGCCGGTGGCCCTCTCGGTCACGGATCCGCTTCAGCGCAAGGCGTTCCGATCACGAAAGCGAGCAGGGCTCCGATCAGTGGCTGATGCACCCTGGTGCCAGTCCCGTAGTAGGCGCGAACGACGAACTCGGGGTGTAGAGCAGGGCCATCGCTATGGCCGAGGCGAGGGCCATCGCCAGACCACGACCATCGATCGCCCAGCCCGCCGCTTCCGTCCCATGGCCAGCACCGGTATCAGCAGCAACGGCCACAACACATAGAACTGCTCCTCGATGCTCAGCGACCAGGCGTGTCGGAGGGGTGAGGCGCTGGTGCCCTTCCGCGAAGTACTGGTCGGCCTGCGAGATCAGGTTCCAGTTCTCGACATAGAACAGGGTGGCGATGGCGTCGCGGAGACGACTTCCCATCTCCAGAATGTCTCCGTAGATGGCCTCGCGCGCAACCACTACCAGCACGACAACGATCACCGCGGGCATCAAGCGCCGCATGCGGCGGGCGTAGAAGCCTGGTAGATCGATGCGCCCCTGGTCTTGTCCTTCTGCACGATGCAGGATCCGGGTGATCAGATAGCCGGAAAGCACGAAGAAGATGTCGACTCCGATGAACCCACCGGGAAGCCCGGCGCGCGCGGCGTGAAAGACGAAGACGAGGAGCACCGCTACTCCCCGGAGACCGTCCAGGTACGGGCGATAGTCGAGGGAGCGATCTCTCAGGTCGCGGGTGGTCTCGGTTCGAGTTGCCATGGGCGTGGTTGGGCTCGTGTGAGGCGCGGATCAGTGGATCCGACGGGACGAATCTATCCGTCGACCACGAATACCGGCTGCTTGGGGCGTGGGTCGGCCACGCACCGCGAGTGAACTGTCCGATCGGATCGACTACTCCCCGAGGGACTATTCCCAAGCTGCTCCAGATGGCGAAGTGAGCGTTCGACCAAGATCAGATCAGATCTTTTCGAGAATCGCTGCAGCGCCTCTCTGTTCGCTGAGGTGGTTGCGGTCGAGATCCACATGGTCGCCCAGGAAGTCTTCGTGGCGGAGCCGAGCCGCTTCTCCAGGGCCATCGATCCGTCCGAGCTCGGCACGAAGACCGCCTGCGTCGTGAGTCGTGGCAAACGCCCCCATCGGCTCTGCGAAGGTCCTGACGGTTTCGCCGTGTGGGTTGTGATAGATGAATGGGACACCACGGGCCATCGCCTCGAACGGCAACGTGCTGAAGCGGCTGATCAACATCGTGGCCCGAGGAAGAAGACGCGAAGCAGAGATCGAGGTGACTCGGTCGGAATTGAGCCTCGCCTTCTCTGCTGGGTGGAGTGAGATGACGTAGGGGACGCCGGCCGCCTGGCATCCGGCAATCGCGGTGTCTAGCCATAACTTACGGTCGGTCGTGCGGACGCCGTAGACGAAGTTCAGGTTGATCACGGCGAGGGGCTCGGTCGCGATTATCGGGGGTGCCCACCACAACCGTTCCAGTCGGGTGCTGCCAACGATCTCGGTCTCCCGGTCACCCAGCGCCTCGGCGTCGAACCTCCCCTGGCACAGCACCAGGTCCAGGTTTCGATAGGGAAGGCGTTCTTCTGGCGTGTCTGCGTCCCAGAAATCTTGGGCGCCCTCCACTTTTCCGATCACCGGTATGCCTAGCTCTCGCCATCGGTTGACCAGTGGTGCCAGGCTTCCCGTGTCCTTCATCACCAGGACCGCCGAGACATCTTCGGCTACGTCGTCGGTCTCGGGTAAGGCGAACACCTCGAGCTCGGGGTACCAGGCGAGGGCGGGCCAGGTCCGCTCCCAGGGCGATTCCCCGATGGCGATCCTGGTTGGGATGTCCCGGCGATTCAATTCAGCGGCCAAGGGGACGATCTCGGCGAGGTGGTAGTCGGCTGCGGGAACCAGGAGAACAGGCTTCGGCGAGCTGCCCGAGGCAAGCCAGGGGACGGTCGAAGGGTTCCACGGTCTGCGGGATTCGTCGGAGACCACCTGTTCGAGGATGTCGATGAGCGGATCCGATGCCGGAGGTGGAATCTCGCGCTCCTCAGGCAACACCCACCAGGCTGCAACCAGAACGAGGGAGCCCACCGATATGGCACGCCACAGCGAAGGCAACTCTTCCCAATAGAAGGCGAGCACACCAGCGAAGATGGCGGCCAGCAAGGCCACAAGCAGGTTCCTAGGTGAGATCGATCGCATGGTGTTCGTCGAGACGGTATCGCGGGGCGGCACGGCGATCGGTTGCGGCCCACAGGGCGGAGAGCCCGGCGACCGAGTAGACGGACGTCGTCATCAGGAATCGGGAGTTGTCGGCGAGCAACCAGGCCAGTGCTGCCGAGTAGATGAGCGTTGGTGTGAGATAGACGACACCGAGCAAGGTCTGTCGCTTGCGCCAGGCGAAGAAGAGCGACCCGAGGAACGCCAACGGCAGCAGGATGCTCAGCGTGTCGGTCAGGTAGGGCAGAGGAGGGCTTGGGAACGCCGGCGACGTGATAACGGACTGGGGCTTCGCGCCCTGGTCGAACCGCTCGTTGAACACCTCCCAACCTTGTCTTCGGCTGACGTCGTTGGCGTGGATGGCCTCCTCCACGCTCTTGATGCATCGGTGGCGAGGATGGTTTCGACTCTCGGCCGCACTTCGTCCATCCTGCCCCCGCGGCAAGGCGCCGAGAAACGAGAAGACCCTCTCCCTGGGAACGGAGAATCCCGCCGCGACGGCGGACTCGTTGATCGATGTATTGAGCTGACCCCGCTGAACGAGGCAATCTCCGGATTCGCCTCCTCAATGGCCCAGATCCTTGGGTAAGGGCTGCCCTCGTCGTAGAAAGCAGCGAGGGCAGGATCATCGACGTTCTCGGGGTGAAGGGTGAACGCGAGATGCCAGGCACTCCAGTAGAGGGATCGCTCGCCGCCGGACCGTTGGGGAGAGGGCCCCGAACTCCTGGTTGTTCTCGACGGACATACCAATGGTCAGCAACCCCGCGCTCAGGAGGAAGGCGAGGAGGGCGGCGCCATAGGGCCGGGAGGGAGCACTTCTCCTCCGGGCGGCCAGCCAGATCACGACGGGGACAATCCCGAACACGGCGAAGGGGAAGCGAATGGCGAGCAGGGCGAATGCCACAGCGGTCGCGCCCCAGGCTGTGGCGATCGCCGCCGTCCGATTCGCGATCACGAGCGGGAGATCGGGGCCGACCGACTCCTCCGAGCGCGTCGCAGTCAACGCGAAATGGTGCGCCACCAGGCATGCCAAAAGCAGAGCGAGGGGGACCGTCATTGCCTCTGTGAGGATGAAGTTCGTGTAGGCGATTAGCGAGGGGGTCACTACCAGCAGAACCACAGGTAGGGACTTCCATCTCCCACAGCCAGATGGCGTAGCCGACTCCGACGGCGAGCAGGGCACGTTGTGTAAGCGAGGCGAAGAGCAAGGCCTCGATGCCGAACACGCTGGAGATGGCTCGTTCGGCCGCCAGGATCAGGGGATACCCGATCTGGCGATAGCCGAAGGCGATCAGTCCCCGTTCACCCAGTGCCTGAGAATGGGCGATGTAGTCGACTCCGTCGTTGTTGATGTTGGGGAACTGGTTGACCGAAAGTCCGACGGCAATCAGCGCGAGATGGCCGCGATGCCGGCTATACGAGGCCAGCTCCGCCTATCGGTGCCGATCATGTGGTTGCCGCGTTGCGAGGGGGGATTCGACAGGTCCCATTCGCATTCGAACGGTAACCAGTACTTCGGGGGTCTCGGGGCGATCCCGTTTGGCCATTTCCCCGACTTGGCCTAGGTTGCAGCGCTTGCCCAGTCTCAAGCAATTCAGGGATCAGCCGATAAGTGGTTCTCCTGTGGTGAATTTGTGCGGCATCTGATTCGGTTGCTGGTAGCAGCAGCCCTGGTCGGGATCTTCGCGATCCCGGCGTCAGCAGCCGCGTTCGTACCCGTCGAGATGACCTACCCCCTCGACGGGGAGAATCGCATCACCGACAGCTTTGGCGATGCCAGGGGAAGCCGTTCCCACGAGGGCGTCGACATCATGGCCGCCAAAGGCATCCCGGTTCTTGCCGCAGGTGCAGGCGTGGTCACCTGGATCAGTTCCGGCCCTTCGAGTTGTTGCTTCGTCGGCATCGATCATGGCGGTGGCTGGATGACCCGTTACATCCACCTGAACGACGACACCAAGGACGCCAACGGCAACTTCATCCCGAACACCGACGGCCAGGGCTGGGGGATCGCTCCCGGGATCGTCGACGGGAGCCAGGTGACGGCCGGGCAGTTGATCGGGTGGGTCGGTGACTCTGGCAACGCCGCCGAAGGCGTCTCCCATCTCCACTTCGAACTGCGCAAGGACGGCCAGCCGATCGATCCCTACGACTACCTGGTTCATGCCGCCGCAGCCTGGGCCGGTGATCTTTCATCGACGACGACGGCTCGGTCCACGAGAACAACATCGACAAGATCTTCGCGCGAGGATCACCGTTGGGATGCAATCCGCCTGCGAACGACATGTTCTGCCCTGTTCGCAACATCACCCGGGGGGAGATGGCGGCGTTCATCGCCCGCGCCCTCCATCTGACGGCCATGACCGGCATCCCGGCGTATGACGATGTCGACGGGCACCTCTTCGAAGTCGCAGTCGACAAGACTCCACACCGCCGGGATCGCCTTCGGCTGCGACGCCGACAGCTTCTGTCCCGACCGCCCGCTGGAGCGCGACGAGATGGCCGAGCTGTTGGTGCGGGCATTCGGACACGAGAACTCGGCCGGCACCGACTACTTCACCGATGACGAAGGCAACCCGTTCGAGGAGTCGATCAACAAGCTCGCCGCAGCCGGGATCACCGTCGG
The DNA here is from genome assembly GCA_963725075.1 of uncultured Acidobacteriota bacterium. Classification (GTDB taxonomy): domain Bacteria; phylum Actinomycetota; class Acidimicrobiia; order Spongiisociales; family ZC4RG35; genus JARDZU01. The sequence goes on along the minus strand of CAVRXA010000002.1, from coordinate 314,839 downwards.
CTGCAACCCGCCGGCCAACGATCACTACTGCCCCGACCGCAACCTTCAACGTGCCGAGATGGCCACCTTCTTCGTCAGGGAGCTAGGCCTCTAAATCTGGCGATCCGCGCCGACCGTCTCGGCGCCGGCGCTCATAAGGTTTGCCCGTGCTGACACGACTCCTCGCTCACCCTGCGACAAGGGGCCTCGATCTCGATGACCCCGAGACGACGACGCTCCGACGACAGATCGTCTGCGGCAAGCCCTTCCTGCGCTCCGTGTACGAGGAGTGGTATGACCTGATCGACGCCAGGCTGCCGGAAGTCTCCGGTGACGTGCTCGAGCTCGGCTCCGGCGGCGGATTCCTCGACACCCGGGTGCCCGGCCTCGTGACCAGTGATGTGTTCGAGGTTCCGGGCATCGACCGGGTGATCGACGCACGCAAGCTCCCGTTTCAGGACAGCTCGTTGCGGGCGATCGTCATGGTCAACGTCTTTCACCATGTCCCCGACGTCGAGCCCTTCCTCTCTGAAGCCGAGAGGGTGCTCAAACCGGGCGGCAGGATCATCATGGTGGAGCCTTGGAACACGGCCTGGTCCCGGTACGTGCACGAGAAATGGCACAACGAGCCGTTTCGGCCCGAGTCTGAGACCTGGGAGTTCCCCGAGTCCGGCCCCCTCTCCGGGGCCAACGCGGCCCTGCCATGGATCGTCTTCGAGCGCGACCGTCCCCGACTCGAGACTGACTGGCCGGCGTTGCGAGTCACCGAGGCGACCCCGTTCATGGCGCTGCGCTATCTGGCCTCAGGAGGGGTCTCTCTTCGCTCGCTGCAACCCGGATGGTCCTATGGCGGCGTGGAAGTGGCTGGAGAAGACCACCGGAGTGGAGAAACGGATGGCGGTGTTCGCCCTGATCGTCGTCGAGCGGCTGCGGGAAGGTCAGCCGACGACGTCGTAATAGGTCTGGATCAGGTCCAGGCGGCGCTCCCGGTACGAGCCACTACTGCCGACGAGGAGATGCTCCAGCGGGTTCTCCATCGCCAGGAGCTCCCTGTCCAGTTGCGACGTGACCACCACGGGCAGCGTCGCCGTGTCGTGACCATCGGGGCCATCGGCGATGTGCACCCTCGTCCGTTGGCCGGCCGGAGATGGGCTACGCCCCAATCGTCGCTTGAGACTCTCGGTGCGCTCCTCGCCGAGGGCGTCCTTGATCGCGTCCTTCACCATCTGAGCGTGTTCGATTCTGAGCTCCGACAGGCTCTTCTTCCGCGGTGTGAATCCGGCGACGAAGTCACGTGTCAATGCGGCGATCTCGCCCGCTCCGCGCATCTGCGACCGGGTGCTGGACGCGCTGGCGGACAGATCCTCGCGGAGGGAGCGGTCCAACAGCTTGATCGCACCCGATCGGACCGACTCAGGTTCGATGTCCGTTGCCGACAGAGCGAGCCCGAGCTCGGCCAGACGACGTGACCTGGCGTCCTGGTCGTCGGTTCGAGTCGAGGTGTTGGCGACGAGGAGGGTGGGGATCCCTGATGGGATGAGCTCGTGAGCGGCGTTGTAACCGGCGGAGCTCACCGCCATGTCGAAGGCAGACAGATAGGGGAGCAACGGGTAGACGTCCCGAATCACGGTCACCCGGTCGGCCGCTGCGGCCAGGACTTCGTTCCTGGCCACGGCCGATCTGGTCACGGCGACGTGGACATCCCTTTTCTCGAGCAGGGTCTCGATCGCCACCTGACCCGGTCCGGCCACGTCGCCGAGACGGCCCGATCCCAGCGTGAGCAACGCCACCTCGCCGTCGAGGGGAAGACCGAGTGCCAGTCGGGCTTCGTCTCGAGGGAGGGGATCGAGCACCTCGATCAGGCTGACGGGCGAGACCCTGGTCACCTTCGGCTCGGACGCCGTGGGACCCCGGTCGGCGTCCCGGCCAGGTCCCCGGGCTCGATGACCCGGTCGAAGTAAGACCTCCTTCGCAGCTGGGTCGGTGCTCGTGCCCTTTCGCCACATCCCGCGCCGCAGCCAGATGAAGCCGACATCGCGACGGAGGACGACGCCAGGCCGATTCCCGGGTAGGCGGCGACGCCGTCGAACAGGACCGCCCTGCTGTCGGTCTCCTCGATGATGGCGGTGAGTCGGTCCCTCAGGTAGTCGTTCCAGGCCCGACCTTCGATCCATGGCCGGTCATAGCTGGGGACGTATTCCCCTTCGAGACCGAGGCCCATCGCTTGTGGCAGCCCGATCGACAACGAGAAGAGTGTGGGCCGGAGATCCCCGGACATTGACAGCCCGACCGCCGCCTGGCGAGTGAGATGGCCCATGCCGGTTCCGTTGCTGGTGGCCAGCAGGACCCTGGTCATGTCTTGACTGCGGCCTCGATGATCTTGCCCGCAGCGGTCGAGTTTCTCCCGGTAGGCGCTGACGGCGGACGGCATCGCCTCCGGGGCTCCTGCCTCCAGCCCGACGGCCAATTCGAGGAGCCCTCCCGCCTTCAGCTCGTCGGTGCGGATGACGTAGTCCTCCATGGCGACCGATGCGGCGAAGTCGCGGACCTTGGGCCGGTACTCGATCGCGACGAATGGCCGCCCGGCTGCTGCGGCCAGAACGCAGGCATGGAGACGTTCACCGACCACCAACGACGAGTTTGCGATCAAGTCGAGGCTCGACGTCACCTCGAGATACCCGGCGTGATAGCCGATACCGGCATCGCCCACGATCTCCTTGATCAGGAGGATGGGTCTGTCGTCGGTCGGATGACACGACATCAGCGTCACCTCACGGCCGGACGCTCTCCATTGCTTGATCGCGGTGGCTAGCTCCTCGTATACCCGTTGGTCGGAGCCACCCCACAACTCGCCATTGGTCCACACCGGCGCCACGAGCACCGAGCCGGCCCTCGGTGTCGATTCCCCCGCGTCCAAGACGAGGGCCGGGTCGCCGCAGATCTCCACCTCCCCCTTGAACCCCCAGTCCTGGAGTGTCTGGGCGGAGTGCGGGCCGCGCACCCCGACGTAGGCGCATGTCCCCAGCCATCTCAGCCACTCCTTGGTGTCCTCGGTCAGGCCCCAGAAGCCAGGGTTGGCCACACCGGTGCCAAACACGGCCCGCTCGATTCGGGGTGAATCCCGTTCCAGCAGCCAGCCGAGGTACTGATTGCGATTGATCAGGGTGCCGCCGCCGAGCAGGAGGAGGTCCCTGGCCTCGCCACGCGTCTCGACCTCGCCCCACGAGAGGAGATCGCTGGTCGCCTGGAGCATTGCCTCATCGCCCAGGTTGTCCTTGCCCACCCAGCCGACGTAGCGAATTCCGGGCCGCCGATCATCCGAGTCCTTCGGTCGCGGCGGCGTCGCCTTGCCGGTCGGATCCTCCCTTTGACCAGCCGGAGGCCGGTCCTGAATGTCTCCCCGGGACCGGCCTGGACCGCATCCGCCATTTGCGTGGCCTGACTCCTGCGTGAAGGGAAAATGCTCGGGATGCGTCCGCCCGTTCGTCGCCGGGGAGGGCGAGCAGTGGAAGCATCGAATGAGACCAGGTCTCCGCTCGCAGTTTCGCCAGGGCCTCTGACAGGCTCACACCCGAATCGAGGAGCCTGACGAGAGGCCGGCGGCGCATTGCCAACGCCAACGGCAGCGGCTGGCCCCATTGTTGAGTGATCAGATCGACGTCCTCGGAACGGGTGTGATCCCCGGTAGGCGTCCGGATCCCGAAGGTCAGTGCCTCGACGGTCGGGCGGGCGTCGAGCCGCTTTCTCAGGTTCTGGGTCAGTGTGGGGCTGAACGCCGAATGTCCGTCGACGAACACGAGGTACTCCCCACGGGATGCCATGACCGCCTCGTCCAGATCGGCGATGAACCGGATCCGTCGCTCACCCTCGGCCGCTCCGGCGAAGGGGTCGTGCTCGCTGCCCTCGGCGAGGAAGACCACCTCGAAGTCCGGCAGGCTCTGGTCGGACAGACCTTTCCACAGTGATGGCGCCGCTCCCTCGGGCAGGTCGTGGATGAGCACCGAGAACTTGGGGACCTCCGGCGGAGGCTTGGGCATGCCCTTTCGATAGAAGCGCTGGGGGACGAGGCTGGTCAGCAAGCCCGCGGTTCAGCTTCCGGGCCTGATTGCCGCCCCTCGGTGCCGCCGGCGGTGTCGGCATCGGTCTGGTGATAGATCCGGTTGGCGGAATCCTCGACGAAGTCGGCGCCGGCCTGCCAGAGACGCCATCCGAACTCGGAGTCCTCGCTGCCCCACCAGCGGAACCGCTCGTCGAAGCCACCGATGATCTCGAACAACGCCTTCGATAGCGAGACATTGGAGGAGACGAACGCCCGATACCGCTCGTCGGTCGCCTGCAGGTTCGATGTGCGGCGGGAGAGGACAGTCCTGAAGTCCGCGCGCTCCTCGAAAGCTCGGAGCTCGAGGTCGACCGCCGACGCCGCCAGCTGATCCGGGTCGAGCCCGGTGGCGCTGAGGTGCACCCGCCCGCCGATCACCACCGCCTTCGGGTTGTCCTCGTGCCACCTGGCGTGCCTCGCGACGAAGTCGGGCCCGACGATGGCATCGGAGTCGAGGAAGATGATCACATCCGATTCGACCGATCGGGCTCCCAGGTTTCGGGCGCGACCGGCGCCGAATCCGTCGTGCTCCTGTCTGACATACCGCTTCTCGAACGGGCGGCTCCCAACGGTCGACCAAGGCGGACATGTCCTCCTCTGAACCGTCGTCGGCCACGACAGTCACCAGCGAACGGCCGGATAGGTCTGGGCGGACAGGGCGCTCAGGGTCCTCGCTACGAGGTCGGATCGGTTGTACGTAGGAATGACGACAGCGACCCGGAGCACCCTGTTCGCGTCGTTCACGATGTCTCCCTCTCGAAGGGCATTATCCGGTAGCTCGGCGCCATCAGGTCGACACGGGTGACCGAACCGCGCTCGGTCGCATTGCGCCTGGGGGGCGTGTCTGCGGAGATGGTCGTCGAGACCGTCGGTGGCACCGTCGATGTAGATGTAGCGCCGCGCCGCCCGGAGGAAGTGTTCTTGCTCTGCGAGATCCGCCGCCCTCAGCGCGACCGCTTCCATCCGGCCCGGGGCGAGTCGTGTGCTGTCGAGCAGCGGCTGCATCCCAGACTTCGCGATCAGGGAGCTGGGCGGCAAGCTCGGGGGCGTTGAGGTGCGCCACTCGTTGCACCTCGACATCTTCATCGATCGCCTGCGCCAGTGGTGTGCTCGTTGGTGAGCCGTGTGCTTGACGTTTCGGGGTGGTCGCTGCGATCTCGAACAGCTCATCGACCCGATGGTCGTAGGTGTGGAGGCCCATCGCCCGATCGAGAGCGGAGTCGCGAGATCTGCTCCAGACGCTCCGGATCTTCGAGCAGCCCATTCACATCGGCTCCGACATCCTCGTCCGAGAAGCGCGTACTGCGACCCCTCGTCCAGGATCATCTCCATGCCCGGCAGGCGATCTGAGAGGAGGACCGCCCCGGAGCCGACCGCTTCGAGCACCCGCATGGTTATCGGGTAGTGGCGGGTGCCGCCTTCGTTGATGACGATCCGGGCGTTGCCGTAGAGATCGGCCATCTCCTCGGCGGAGACCTGCTCTCTGAATCCGAGGCGGCTGGACGGGAGCGTCGCCTCGAGCTCGGCGACCAGCGCCTGGCGTCTCCCGTAGGGCCCGCCGGAGTGGAGCTTCGCCCCGACCATCGCGACGTCGTAGCTGCGCTCAGGCAGGGGGATTCTCGGGTCGAGCAACTCGGTGGCGACCCCAAACGGGAATCGATGGACCGGAGTCGGGCAGCCAATAGGCGAGATGCCACGAGTGAGCCATCAGGACCGCATCGGCCTGGTAGCGCTCGACGAGTCGAAGGTTGGCGTGGAGGTGGTGCTCGCCATGGTGGAACCAGAACAGTGTCGGGACTGGCGTAGCGCCGGAGACCGTCAATGCCGGATAGGGGCCCTCCACGAAGATGACGAAGCTCGTGTCGGGGTCCACTCCGTCGAGATCGATTCCTTCGGTCTCGACCCTGACCTCGGCGCCACTTCGAAGCAGCCCTCCTCCAGGTATCTGCCCGGGTTGATCTCGCTGCGCCGGTAACAGAGCACCACCTTGCGTCCTTTGTGCCGTCCCGGGCTCTGGCTCGGTAGGGCCGGCGATGATCTGCCGGGGTGTGATTGGAGCCGATCCCGGCCGTCGGGGCGGCAAGCTCGGGATTTGCCGGAGCCAGGTCGATCAGGTCGACGTCGCCGGCCCCGTTCATCTTCGGGGTGCGGGAAACCGCTCCTCCGGTTGCCCTCGCGGCGAGGATGGACGCTTCGAGTGCCCTCGCATCGGTTGGGACGAACAGACTGGCCCCGGTCTCGGCAGCCGCTTCGGCCAGCGCAGTCGTCAGTGTGCCGGTGCCGTCTTCACGAGGCCGGAAGCGACGCAACACACGGGCGGTGAGATTGCCACGCGGTACTACTCGCACCACCCCGGGCTCCGCCGGGCCTGGACGTGGCAAGAGGACGGTGACCTCATGACCGGCTCGCTCCAGGAGATACCTGGACACGCGCGCACTGAGGGTCGGCCAAAGCGTCGTTGGGCGCCACGAGACAGATGTGCACGGCGAAATCGTAGGTACGTCGAGGTGTGATACCGGCGTCCCGTCAATGCAGGGCAGCGGCTCGGACTTTCCTCAGAACTCCACTGCTCGCTTGATGAAGGCGGCCATCTCGCCTCTGGAGACGCCACGAGTCGGGCAGTACCGGTTGTTGGACGGGGGATTGCAACCGACTCGTTATCCCGGCGACCGCGATCTTGTTGATTGCATTCTCGAAGACGGAGCCCTCGTCGTCCACGAACCGATCGGAACCTGTTGCCGGAAGCCGCAGGGCGCGAGCGAGCATTGCCGCCATCTCACCCCGGCTGATGTCGTCCTCACCGCAATACCGACCACTTCCGCAGCCGACGGTGAGTCCCGCCGCCCGGAGCCTGTTGGCGGCGCCTTCGTAGAACAGGCCCGTGTCGTCGTTGAAGAAGTCGGTACCCGTGGGCGGTAGACCAAAGCCGCGGGACAGGAACACCGCCATCTCGCCTCGGGTCACCGGCGCCGTCGGGCAGAACCGATGGTTTTGCGGCGGGTTGCAGCCTTCGGTGATATTCGCTCCGGCAAGCCAGGCAATGGCGTTCACGAACACCGACGAAGAAGTGTCGACGAAGCGGCTGGCTGAGGGTCCGGCCGGCGTTGACCCGACCCGAGGCGGTGTCGCCGGCCACACCGGCGGGCCGATCGACAAAGCCGGTGATTCGGGCGATCAACTCGTGATGAGAGATTCCTGGGTCTTTCGCGAGCAGAAGCGCGGCCACACCGGAGACGATCGGAGCTGAGAATGAGGTCCCTTGCCACCCACCGGAGAAGGGATCGGGCGTGATCAGTGGTCAGGATCTCCTCGCCGGGCGCGGCGATGTCCACGGTGCCCGGCCCGAAGTTGCTGAAGCCGGACAGAATGTCCCGGTCGCTGCTCGATGCGACATTGAGGATATTGGACAAGGGAAGGCCCCCCGGCACGAGTTGTTGGCCGGGTGGGAGGTTGTCCAGGTCGATTCCGTTGCCGCTCGAGTCTCCGTTCCCGGCAGCAGTCACCACCAACACGTCACGGGACCGGGCGTAGGAGATCGCCTCCTGCATGAGGACGTCCCCCGACACGATGCCGCCCAAAGAGATATTGATGATGTCTGCACCCTGGTCGACTGCGTAGATGATTCCGTCATGGACGTCGAGGGTGCCGCAGGAGCCGCCGCTGCAAACTCTGATCGGCAGGATCACCGCCGCAGGAGCCACTCCCGTAATACCCACTCCGTTGGCGGCGGCAGAGATCACGCCCGCCACCGCTGTCCCATGGGCTTCATCGTCCCCACTGCCCTCAGGGCTGGGGTCATTGTCGCCGTCGACGAAGTCATGCCCGGCGGGATGAAGTCGCGAGGCGAGATCGGGGTTCCCCGGGTCGACCCCTGAGTCGACGACGGCGACAATCGTTCCCGTTCCGAGGGATGACTTCCAAGCGGTGGTGACATCGATATCGGCGTCGGTCACACCACCGCTTTGACCGTTGTTCTCGAGATGCCACTGCTGGCCAAACAGTGGCTCATCCTCGGGCCCGAATAGCTGATAGACATGTTCGACGGCGACTCTGGAGCCGGTCTCAGCCTCGAGTTCGGCCACCGCCTGCTCGACCCCTGCTTCAAGCGGGACCTCGACGCGGGTCCAATCAGAAGGCTGATCGGTAGCTCTGGAGATCGAAGTCGAGTCTTCTTCGACGAGGAGGGTCACAGTCTCCGGTTCCTCTGCCACCTGGGGTGCCCACGGGTACGCCATCGAGGCGAAGAGCAGGAAGGCAAGGGGAAGGAACACGGAGGCAATGATCCCAGACTCTGGCGTTAAGTCGACACATGTGGTTATCTGGTCCGCGGTCGATGACGTCCATCGCTACCTTTGCCCTCGTCCTTGCGACGCTTCCCATTGCAGCGCTGGCACCGGGTGGCACCTTCGTGGACGACGACGGCAGTGTCCATGAAGGCGGAATCGAAGCGATCGCAGCCGCCGGGATAACCGTCGGTTGTAACCCACCATTCAACGACCGCTTCTGCCCCGATCGCCTCATCACCAGAGCCGAGATGGCGACCATGATCGCCAGGGCCATGTCACTTCCGCCGACCAAAACAGATCATTTCATCGACGACAACGGGCACGTCCTGGAGGGGGCGATCAACCGGATCGCGGAGGCCGGGATCACCCTCGGGTGCAACCCGCCGGCGAACGACCGTTTCTGCCCGAACCGTGACCTGACCCGCGCCGAGACGGCCGGCTTTCTCTCCAGGGCGCTCGGATTGCCCGCACCTGGAAGGGATTTCTTCGACGACGACGACGGGCACGTCCTGGAGGGAGCGATCAACCGACTCGCCGCAGGCAGGGATCACGGTCGGGTGCAACCCGCCGACGAACGACAGCTTCTGCCCGAATCGCGTCCTGCACCCGGGCCGAGATGGCCACCATGCTGACCAGAGGCATCCCGGGATTGGTGTCGACCAAGCCCCCCAAGCGGCCACCGGTCGCCTGGCAGCTGGTGGTCGGTGGGCTTTCCGGCCCGATCCAGGCCCTCACTCCGCCCGGAGAGAGCCGGATCCTGATCGCTGCAGCTCGACGGCCTGGTACGAGTCTTCGAGAACGGGGCATTGCGGTCCGAGCCATTCCTCGACATATCTGACGATGTCTTTGTGGGTGGGGAGCGAGGGCTGCTGTCGATCGCGATACATCCCGACTACCCGACGGACCGTCGGATGTTCGCCTGGTACTCCACGCCGGGCGGTGGGGGAGACCACACCACGGTGTTGGTGGAATTCGACATCGCGCCCGATCTCCAGACCGCCTCTTCGCCTCGAACCGTGCTCTCCGTGGTGCAGCCTTTCAGCAATCACAACGGCGGCTTCGTCGGCTTCGGCCCCGATGGCTTCCTGTACCTGAGTCTGGGTGACGGGGGCAGTGGCAACGACCCCGGTGCCCGTGCCCGCAACCTGAACACCCTGCTCGGGAAGATGATCCGGATAGACGTCGACGGCGCCGCTCCCTATCAGATCCCGGCCGACAACCCCTATGTCGGTGCCCCGGGTCGCGACGAGATCTGGGCCTCCGGTCTTGCGCAATCCGTGGAGGTGGTCCATGGACAATGGGAACCTCTACATAGGGGACGTCGGTCAGGCGAGCCCGTGAGGAGATCGACGTCGTGCGCATCACCCCATCGGGCTACGACTTCGGATGGTCCCGGTACGAGGGCACGGTGTGCAACCCCAACGACACCGACCCCAGCTGCGCGACAGGCGGACTCACGATGCCGATCGTCGAGTACGGGAGATCTGTCGGCCGCACCGTCACCGGCGGTGTCGTCTACCGGGGGCCGACGGTTCGCTCGCTGAGCCAGTACTACATCTACGCCGACGTCGGCTCCGGGATTGTCCGCGGATTCAGGCTGCTCAATGGCCGTCCCGTGGAGGCCAGGGACCTGACAGGCCGGCTTCGTGAGCCGGGCCTGGTGTCGTTCGGGTTCGACTCGAACGGAGAGATCCTCGCCGTGTCGCTCTCTGACAGTGCTGTCTACCGCCTGGTTGGTGGTTGAGATTTTCTTCAGAGGGCCGGCTCTCGCGCCGATGGAGCCGACGTGAGGCTTTTCCGGATAGTCGCGATTTTCGCGCTCCTGGCGACGCTCCTTCCTCTGAGCCGGCCGGCGCTAGCCGCTGAAGACGAGTGGGAATTCGACGGCGGGGGCTGGGGCCATGGGGTCGGGCTCTCCCAATTCGGGGCCCTCGGCCAGGCCCAGGACGGCCGGAATGAGACCCAAATCCTCAGGCACTACTACACGCGGCACTTCGCTGACCTCGATGCCGGGCCACTGGAGCACACAGCCGAACGGCCTCTGGGTGGGACTCGTCTCCAACACGACATCTGTCTCCCTGACCTCGGTCGGAGGTCCAGTCACCATCTGTCAGCCGGCGAACGTCTGTCCACCCGCCGACGCGCCTGATCTGACCGATCAGACCATCGATCCCGGTGAGTCCTGGGTGTTCGAAGTCGATCCGGCACTCGGGCAATGCCGTTTCCGGAAAGCCGGTGTGGGGAACACTGGGCGGCCTGCCTTGTGATGGCGCGATCACCGGTCTTGGCGGATCGAGTCGGGTCAAAGTGAATGGCAAGGAGTACGCCAGAGGGCGCAATCCGTTTCACCCCATCTTCGGCCGGATTCCATGCCGTTGTCACCCTGACCCTCGAGCAATATCTCTACGGGTTGGCGGAGATGCCTTCGTCCTGGCCACAGGAGGCATTGCAAGCCCAGGCCATCATCGGCCGCAGCTTTGCCGTCGCCACTGCCGCCGAGCGAGGAGGCGCGAACGGATCCGGGAAGCTGGCAGAGTGCGGGTGTCACGTGCGCAGCACGACCGCAGATCAGGCGTATGCCGGCTGGGCAAAGGAGATCGGCGCTTCAGGCGGGGCCTGGGTTGCGGCGGTCAACGGCACCGCGGGGGTGATCCTCACCCACCCCGCTTCGACCTACGCCTTCGACATCGCCAAGGCGTTCTATTCGTCCTCCAACGGTGGAGCGAGCGAAGACATCGAGTTCGTCTGGAACGGGCCGGCGTTGCCCTGGCTCCGGTCGGTGGACGATCCATGGTCGTCGAACCCGTCGATAAACCCACTCGCCCGTTGGACCGTGGTGGTGCCGAATGCTCGGATCGAGGCCGCGTTCGGCTGGGACTCGGTGACCATGGTCGAGGTGGTCGGTGGCCCGCCCGGGCGCCGTGGTCAAGTTCACCGGCCGCGACAACGGCCAGACCGTGGTCAAGGACTTGTGGGGTGACGTGTTGCGGATCTTCCTCATCGACAACGCCTACCGGCGCGACGGCGCCGCGGTTCGCGTTTCGCCGTACCTGATCTCGGCCTCCTATACCGGGCGCTTTCTCGACATAGTCGGCAACACCTTCGAGAACGCGATCGTCTGGCTGGCCGACCGGGGCATCACCGAAGGGTGCAACCCGCCGGCCAACACCAACTACTGCCCGAACCAGGCAGTCACCAGGGGAGAGATGGCGGTGTTCATATCGAGGGCGCTCGGTCTGCCCGCTCCCAAGGGTGATCATTTCTCCGATGACAACGGCAGGTTCTACGAGGGCGCCGCCAACCGTCTCTTCGAGGCCGGGATCACAGTGGGCTGTGGCCCGAAGCAGTACTGCGGTGATCGGACCCTTCCCCGCCAGGAGATGGCCGCCTTCCTCGCCCGGATCCTCAAGCTCCCGAACACGTCGACCAACTTCTTCGTCGACGACAACGGCTCGCAGTACGAGGGAGCGATAAACAAGATCGCGGCGGCCAAGATCACGGTCGGGTGTAATCCGCCCACCAACAACCGGTTCTGCCCCACCCAGGACGTGACCCGCGGGCAGATGGCCGCATTCTTCAAGCGAGTTTGGGGACCGTGAGGCCCTACCATCTCGCCGAGTGAGCGATAGGGCCGAGTTCTTCTCCTCCTCGTCTTGGACCGCCGGAGTCGTTGGCCTGGGCTATGTCGGTCTCCCGCTCCTGGTCACGGCGGTCAACAACGGCCATCCGGCGATCGGGTTCGATGTCTCAGAAGATCTGATCACTGCCCTCGCCACAGGCCATTCCCATGTGGACGACGTCTCCGATGAGACGCTGCGCTCGGTCACAGGAGCCGGTGCCGTTTTCACCAGCGACCCCCAGGCCCTATCCGAGGCCGACGCCATCTTCATCTGCGTCCCCAGCCCACTGGGCCGCAACCGTGAGCCCGATCTCACCTACATCGAGAAAGCTGCAGAGACGGTTGCCGAGGTGGCGCGTCCCGGGCCATTTGATCTGTCTCGAGTCGACGACCTATCCGGGAACCACGGAGGACTACATCGTCCCGGCGATCGAGAAAGCCGGGCTGACGCTCGACACCGACGTCTGGGTCGCCTTCTCGCCGGAGCGGGTGTCACCGGGAGACGAGATGAAGACCGGTGACATCCCCAAGGTCGTCGGTGGCGTGACAGCTGAATCCGGGATCGTCGCCGAAGCCGCCTATTCCCGGCTCACGCCGTCAGTGCATCGGGTGTCCTCGGCTCGCGCCGCCGAGATGGCCAAGCTCCTCGAGAACACCTATCGGGCCGTCAACATCGGGCTGGTCAACGAGATGGCCCAGCTCGCCCACGAGCTCGATGTCGACATCTGGGAGGTGATCGACGCAGCCGCCACCAAGCCGTTCGGATTCCAGGCGTTCTACCCGGGGCCGGGCGTCGGGGGCCATTGCATCCCACTCGACCCTCAGTACCTGGCTTGGCGGGCCAAGGAGGCCAATTTCACCACCCGATTCATCGACGTGGCCGAACAGGTGAACAACAAGATGCCCTCGTACAACGTGAGCAGGATCGCCGACATGCTCAACACCGCAGGTCTGCCACTGCGTGACACAGAGATCCTGGGAGTCGGCATCGCCTACAAGCCGAATATCGCCGACGACAGGGAATCAGCCGCCATCGAGGTCCTGAAGGAGCTCGCCGATCGCGGCGCCCGTGTCTCGGTCCTCGATCCGGTGGTGGGCACCGCTCGAATACAGGCACACGGATACGAGCCGGTCGGCGAAGACGGCGACTTCTCACGTTTTCAGCTCGCCGCCGTGCTGACCGACCACTCAGCTATCGACTACGCCGGACTCGCCCGTCGGGTCCCGCTCGTCTACGACGCCAGAGGCGTGTACCGGCGTCTGGGCTTGGAGGCCGCGAACGTAGAGTCGCTATGACCGGGCCGACGATCCTGATCCTGACGACCGTCCACCGGCCGGACGACACCCGGATCCGGGAGAAGCTGGCCAGGAGCCTCGACGGTCTGGGGACCATTTTCTACGCCTGTCAGGAGCCGGGCCCGTCCGATCGGTCTGGGATCACCTGGTTGCCCCTCAACGGAGGCAGGGTGAGAAGGAACCTGAGTGCGTTGCGGATCTTGTGGGGCGGTTGGTGGGATCTAGTGATACTCCACGACCCGGAGACGATCCCGGCCGGTGTCCTCGCCAGACGGTTTCGGCGCGCCACGGTGGTCTTCGACGTGCACGAAGACCTGCCCGGGCAGATCAGCTCCAAAGAATGGATACCGGCCTGGGCCGAGCCGTTCTTCAGACTGCTGGCGCGTGGTCTCTACCGGATGGCCGATCGACGCCTGGTGCTCACGCTCGCAGAGCCGGGATACCAAAGACTGTTCTCGAGCACTCGACCGGTCTTCCAGAACTTCCCCAAGAGCGAGGATCTGCCGGACCCACGCTCGTCAGGCGACGGCACGGCGATATACGTCGGCGACGTGACCCGCGCCCGCGGGATCGAGGAGGCTCTCGCCGCATGCGGTGCAGCTGACGTGCACCTCGTGGTCGTGGGGCGGGTGAGTGACGGCCTGGCGGGCTCGCTCCGAGGAGATGCGACACGGCGCGGGTTCGGTCTCACCATCACCGGACCTCTTGCCCCATGCCGAGGCGATGGACCGGGTCTGTGCCGCCTCGGTGGGGCTTTCGCCCCTTCGGGACGAGGACAACTACCGGGGCTCCCTCCCGACCAAGACGCTCGAGTACTTGGGGTCCGGTGTGCCGGTCGTTGCTACCGATCTACCCGGGTACCCGCTCGGTCCTGGAAGCTCTCGAGGCCGTCTGGCTGGTGCCGGCTGGAGATGTCCCGGCCATGGCTGCTGCGATCAAGGAGGCGGTGCAGGAGCCCAGCAAGACCGCCGCAGTGCGCCAGGCGCCCTTGGTGCGTGAGAAGTTTCGATGGCCCGAGTCGGAGGTCAGGTCTTTCTACTCGAGTTTGCTCAGCCGGAGAGAAACCCAACACCCCAGCTGAGGTGCATGGCGGCTAGCGCCGGTGCCATGCCCAGGGCCGGTGCGCCGACGCGAGGCAGACGGGCCAGGGAGACGATTGCGAGGCCGGCCAGATAGCCGGCGGGGATCAGCCAGGCCGGCCACCACCAGAACCCGACCACGGTCGAAACTGCAAGGAGGGCGACGAGCAGCGGCGGGGCGAGTTGGCGCCAGCGGAGTGAATCGGCGTGCGTACGGCTGAAATGCCGCTTCCATCGTCCGTATTGGAAGTACTGCTTGGCCAGCCCGGTCAATGAGCCTCTCGGGTGATAGATCACACGCAGCTCCGGATCGAACCAGACGACCCCACCCGCCTCGCGAATGCGGTGGTTGAGCTCGTAGTCCTGATTTCGCTCGAAGCTCTCGTCGTATCCGTGATGCTTGGTCATAGTCGCTCGTCTGAAGACCCCGAGGTACACGGTGTCGGTTGGCCCGGCCACGCCACCGATCCGGTAGCGAGCATCGCCGGCGCCAAACGGGGAAGCCATGGCGGCTGCAATGGCCTTCTCCCAGAAGGTCTCGCCCACCGGAACCTGCATACCGCCCACGCAGTCTGCGTCGGTCTCGAGCATCGTCGCGACGGCGCGTTCGATATAGCCGGGAGGTATGACGGAATGAGCGTCGACCCGGGCGATCATCTCCCCGGTGGTCTGTCCCAATGCAAGGTTGAGCCCGGCCGGGGTACGTCCACTCGGATTGGGTACGACCACGGCGCCACGCCCACGCGCCACCTCGGCTGTGGCCTCGTCGAAGCTGGCCACCACGATGGACCCGACCGGATAGCTCTGGGACTGCACGGAGTCGATGGCCGAGCCGATTGACCCGGCGGCATTGGCCGCCGGGATGATGACGTCGACTTTCGGCCGTTCGATTCACGGGCATATCTTCCCAGCCGTAAGTCGCGACAGAGGTCACTGCCTCAATATCGTGTCGTCATGTCGAATGCGCGCGCCTTGCTGCAGGGGCCTTGCGGCAGGTGTCGCCACCGGAACGATCGTGTTTGCCGCGGCGATGATCCTCGGGGGCGCGCCGGGTGGCTCCAGGTTGGTGTTCCTCGCCGGAGCCGTGTCGGCAGCGATATTCGGGCTCTTGGGTCCCGCTTCCGGCAACCTGCAGATCGTGGGCGCCGGTCTGGTCGGCGTCCTCGCCATTGGCGCCGGTGTAGTCACCGGATTCGGATGGCTCGAGTACTCGATGCTCGGAGGTGCTGTTCTGGCCGCGTCCTGGTTGGCAACGGGGGAGCGGACACCGAAAGAGCCGTGGAGATGGCTCCGCTGGGGTGGTGTGATTGCGGTGATCCTCGTCATGGTCCTCCTGCCCTTGATCGTGAATGGCGGCACCCTTGGACATGACGAGGCCGCCTACGGGGTGAAGGCGCGCCAATGGCTGGAGGGGACACCCGACAGCGGATGGTCGTTCCATCGTGGGACCGGGATGTCGGTCTACGGATATGCCGTGCTCGCTCTCGGTGGGGAAGAACCAGGCCTACGACTCCTGGGACTTGCCGGAGCGGTCGGTCTGGCCGCAGCCGTTTGGGCGCTGGGACGGCGAATCGCCAATCCGATCGTGGGCGCGATCGCTGCGGTTGCCGTGGTCGCCGGGCCTTCGCTCATGCGACGTAGCACCGAGTATCTGAGTGATGTCCCGGCCGCCGCCCTTCTGGTGTGCTGCATGGTGATCGTGTGGCGAGAGCTCCACGATCGCGACCTGCCCACCTATCACCTTCTGTGGGCACTTCCGCCTGCCCTGGCGGCTTTCTACCTCCGATATCAGTCGGCGTTGAGCCTGATCCTGATCGCCGTCACCGCGGTCGTCCTGTGGTGGCCGAAGATGAGAAGGCGGCCGGCTCCACTGCTCTGGTTGACGGCCCTGGGCCTCCTGGGCCTGGTCCCACACGTGCTCCATTCCATCGAGCTGACAGGAAGCCCGTCGGGGATCGTTCTCGGCACGGGTCGCCTTGTTGCAGGATCGTTCGCGCCAGGGCTTTCGCGACTATGCGGGGCAGCTGTGGTGGGAGCTGGCTGGCTTCGTCGGGCCTATCGCTTTGGTGGCTGCGCTGGTGGGCTTGGTCCGATGGTGGCGGGACCGCGAGATCAGGACCGGCTTTCTGTTCCTGCTGGTTCCCGCCCTGGCACAGATCGTCGTTCTCGGCGTCGTCGCGCATGGCGAGCCCAGGTTCCTCTTCTTCCCGATCGCGCTGATCGTGGTGGCCGGCGTGATGACGGCGCAAAGGGGATTCGAGGAAGTCCGGCGGCCGTGGACGCGGGCCATCGCACTCGGCCTGTCCCTCGTCGTAATCGGGTCCTTGGCGCTGTCGTCGTCGACCGTTCGTCGATCCGTCGATGGACGCGCCGCGAACAACGAGCCTGTCGAGCTTTCGGCGCAGGTAGTGGCGAGCGATGCCGGTGGCCCCGACTGTGGAGTCTTGACCTCCTATACGCCGCAGATCACCTTCTACTCCCTCTGCGCCAGCGAGGTGTTCCGGACGAATCTCGAACCAGACGAGGCAGTGAGCCGTCTTCCCGGCGAGTCGAAGTTCATGGTCCTGATCGAGGATGGCAAGCGGCAGCCCACCGGCGACGACCTCGAAGCGCTCGTCGACCTGCTCCATCGGGCCTCCCGAGATCGTCCTCGGCGAGCGGCATGCCGGCACGGTCTTTCGATTCACGGAGTAGACGGCGAGCCTTGACTGAACGGACGGTGGCTACCGTCCCGGCCCGTGCCCGATGACCTGACGACGCTGGTCCAGCCCGAGTTCGTGCTGGTGGCGTGGGCGGCCGGGCTGGCCACGGTCTCGGGATCGGTCGCTCTGGCACGGGTAGTCGGACCCGGCTTCACCTGGCTGGTGGCATCGATCGCAGCAGCAATCGGCGTGGTCGGTGCCTTCGCCGAGGACCCGTGGTGGGCTCGCTTCGGTCTGATCCTGTTGGCCCTCGCCCTGGTCTGGGCGCGCAATCGCCAGCTCTCGGGGATCTTGCAGTTGTTTGCCGGGCTCGCCCTTCTCATCCAAGCCTCTGCCGGTGGTTGGGCGCCCGCCATATCGGCGGCGCTGGCCCTCGGCGGGGTCACCGGGGAGATGGCGCTCGGGCATTGGTACCTGGTCGATCCGAGGCTGCCGCGTTGGATGCTGAGGACACTCGCCATCGTGGGCATCGCCGGCCTCGCCGCCGACTCTGCAGTGCTCGCCGTCGCCGGGCTGCCTTCCGGAGGCGGCACCGTCGCATATTGGGTGCTGATGGCGACCTCGGTGGTGCTGATGGGCGCCGTGATCGGGTCGCTGCGATACCCCTCGTACGCGGGCGTCATGGCGGCCACCGGTTTGTCATATTTGGCGGTGCTCACCACGCTTGGGGGGATGTTCCTCGGCCGGGCGCTCGTCGCCGGCCTGGGCCCGCTTGCCAGCTGAAGAGGAGTAATGGTGGAGATAAGGAACTCATCCGAAGAAGTCGACCTGACCGACGCGACATTGATCGTGGGCATGCTGGCTGAGAACGAGCCGGCGCCCGGTGCCGAAGACGCCTACGCCTCCGCCGACCCGACTCTGTTCGAACTGGCCAAGTTCGAGGGGAAGACCGGCCAGGTGCTCACTCTCCCGCACACCGAGGCCAAGGCTGTCGTTTTCGTCGGTCTTGGGGAGGAGGCGAGTTTCGAGACGATCAGGAGCGGGATGGGGAACGCGGTGCGTGTCGTGAAGACCGGCCGTGCATTGACCAACCTCAACCAGATCCCGGTCGACGAGGCGACCCGCGCCGTCGTCGAAGGGGCGGCCCTCGGCGGCTACCAGTTCCGCGCGTACAAGACCGAAGGTGAGGGTCTATCGATCGAATCCCTCGAGCTGATCGACGGCGATGGGGAAGCGCTCGCCGAGACCCTGATCGCCACCGAAGCCACCAACATCGCTCGGGATTGGGTCAACACGCCAGCCCTGGACCAGGCACCTGAGGCCCTTGCCGAATCCATCAGGGAGGCGGCCGAGAGCGGCCGGTCTGTGCGGTCGAGGTGTGGGACGAGGATCGGATCATCTCCGAGAAGCTGGGCGCTCTCCTCGGCGTAGCTGCCGGCTCGGATCGGCCTCCCCGGCTCGTCGTGGTCGAGCATCAACCCGAGGACGCCGGTGCACACCTCGGCCTGGTGGGGAAGGGCATCACCTTCGACTCGGGTGGTCTGTCGATCAAGACAGCCCAATACATGGAGGAGATGAAGGACGACATGTCGGGCGCCGCCGTGGTCATCGCGGCGACGATCGCGATCGCACGTCTGGCGCTACCGATTCGGGTCACGACCGTCGTACCTCTCACCGACAACGCCGTCGGCGGGAAGGCGACGAGACCGGGCGACGTCCTCAGGCCGGTGGCGGGGCCCACCATCGAGGTGCTCAACACCGACGCCGAGGGCCGGCTGATCCTCGCCGACGGCCTGGGAGTGGTTCGCCGGTACGAGCCCGACCTGATCATCGACGTGGCGACATTGACCGGCGCCGCCCACGTGGCGCTCGGCGACAAGATCGCCGCGGTGTTCGGTTCGGACGCCGACGTCTCGACCCAGGTCCTGGAGGCGGCCTCACGCGCCGGCGAGCATTTCTGGGAGCTGCCCCTGTTCAAGGACTACAAGAAGTCGATCGAATCGGACATCGCCGATCTCAAGAACATCTCCGGTGGGCGATACGGCGGAGCGATCACGGCCGCACTCTTCCTCTCGAGTTATGTCGACGATGAGAGATGGGCGCATCTCGACATCGCCGGGCCGGCCCGATCCAGGGAAACCGCCGGCGAGCATGTCAAGGGAGCTTCCGGCGTGTCGGGGTGCGGACCCTTGATCGAGTTGGCCCGGGCGATGGCCGCGCCCGCCTGAATCGTCCATCATTTCCTAGCATCTGTTCCTGTGCGGAGACGTTTCCTGATTAGGTCGAGCCTGAGCGACCTCGCGTCGCTGGGCGTGGCCATGGCTGTCTCGTCCCTCTACGTCTTTGGCACCGTGTTCCCCTGGAACTCGGTCGAAGGAGGCACACGATCGATAGCGATGGTGGTCTACCTGACGCTGTCGATGATCCTGTTCTCGTTGCTCACGGCACAGATGTCCGGGCCTGGCGTACCCCGTCCCAGCTACGGCCGGATGTTCGCCATCTTCCTCGGCACCGGTGGTCTGACCGCCCTGCTGCTCCTCTTCAGCCGCGATTACTTCTCGAGAGCGTTCCTGCTCGTCACCGCCGTCTCCTGGCTGGTGCTGGCCACCGCCCATCGCATCGTGAGACGCCGGCGTCCCTGGACTGAGCGAATCGCGCTCATCACCTCGGAGAAGCAACTCGCCGAGGATCTCATCGACTCGCCTCATGCTGAGGTCGTCTGGGTGCTCGATCCCAAGTCGGAGAGTGTTCCCGACCTGCCGGACCGGGATGTGACGATGGCGGTCGACCTGAAGGTGGTGCTATCAGAACGTGTCGCCCAGTTCCTGTCGTCTTCAGATGTCGCCGGATACACGATCCGGCCATTCACGTCGACATACGAGGAGCACACCGGCCGAGTTCCCTTGGTGCATCTGGCGGAAGGGTGGGAGATCTCGGCGCCTTTGCTCGAAGTCGCGCCCTGGCTCCCCGGCAAGCGAGCCATCGAGACGCTGGCCGTGGTGGTGACTGCTCCCATTTGGATCTCCTTGAGCCTGATCGTCGCTGCCTACCTTCGACTGACTTCACGCGGTCCGGTGCTGTTCCGCCAGGAGAGGGTTGGGTTGGGAGGATCCCCCTTCATCATGTACAAGTTCAGGACCATGGGCCATGATGCGGAGAAGGACGGCCCCAGCTTCGCCAGTGAGCGCGACCATCGCATCATCCGTGGAGGCCGGTTCCTGCGGAAGTCTCGGGTCGATGAGCTTCCCCAGCTTTTCAACGTGCTTCGAGGCGAGATGAGCCTGGTTGGGCCCCGGGCCGAGCAAGTGCCGTTCGCCGAGGTCTTTCGCAGTCAGATCCCCTTCTACGCACATCGCCATCTGGTTCGCCCCGGAATCACGGGTTGGGCACAGGTCAATTATGGATATGCCGACGATCGAGCCGACACTGTCGAGAAGCTGACCTATGACCTCTATTACATCAAGCACATGTCCCCGGTGATGGATCTCCGTGTGCTCTGGAAGAGTGTCTGGACGGTCCTGACCGGGGCCGGTGCCCGTTGAGCGCCGCCCAGTGCTAGAGGCTGAGCGGAGAGGGTTCAGGGCACCAGGGACCACCTTCATGGTCGCCGGCGGGCTGATCGGGGCGGTTGGCGCGTACATCTTCCAGGCCTACGGAGGCCGTCAGCTCGGCACCGAAGCTTTCGCACCTGTCGCCCAGTTGTGGACGGTGTTCTTCATCATCGCCACCGTGCTGCTGGTCCCCCTGGAGCAGTACATCACCCGTGAGGTGGCCGGGGGCCGAAAGGTGATACCGGGGGACCTGGTGCCGGCGATGACTGTGACTGCGATCGGGGCAGTCATCGGTGGCGGGTTCGTTCTCTTCACCTTGGACCGGCTGTTTGCCGGGAGCTTCCAATATGTGATTCAGATCGTGCTTCTCATGATCGGCTACGGATTGCTCTTCGTCGGCAAGGGCGTCTACGCCGGTCGCCGCCAGTTCGCCAAGGTGGGATGGGTCCTGATCGTCGAGACCGTGGTCCGGCTGGTGGCAGGCATCGTCGCCATCCAACTCGCCGCCACGGCGGAGTCTTTGGGCTGGGCGATGGTGCTCGGGGGGTTCGCGGTCCTCGGGATGGGTTGGTGGCGTTACGACGTGGGACATACCCGACCCCCGGCTGCACCGGCAACCCGCTTCCTCGGTGGCTACGTCGGCGGCACCGCCTCGTCGCAAGTCCTGCTGGGCGCAGCCCCGGTCGCCGTCGCCCTGCTGGGGGGAGACGAGGCGATCCAATCCGTGATCTTCGCCACCTTCACTCTGTTCCGAGCCCCGCTGACCCTGATCTTCTCCCTCCAGGGGCGGGTTCTTCCCTATCTGGTCGGAATGGCCGAGTCCGGAGACCGCAAGGGGCTCGCTCAGATTGCCCGGCTCGTCGTGATCGGTGGGGTTGTGCTGGCCGGTCTGGGCGCGCTGGTTGGCTGGTTGGTCGGGCCGGAGGTCGTCAGCTTTCTCTTCATACCCGAGTTCGCTCCGTCTGCGACGGTGGCCGCCCTCACCGCCGCTGGTGTGACGGCGGCGGCCACGGCCCAGATCGCCGGTCAGGTCCTGGTGGCCGAAGGACGAACGTCGCGACTCTCGATCGCCTGGATCTCCGGCCTCGTGACCGCAGTGCTGGCGCTGGCTGCTCCTCGGGGGTGCCCCCGACGTTCGGGTTGCTCTTGCCTTCCTCATCGGTGAGACCGTTGCCTTGGTGGCGATGGCATTCCTCGCAACCGGCGGCCCGGTTCTCAAGTAATCCATCTCGCAGTGCTCGGCCCCGAGGCTGGGTGGGAATCTCCATCGCATCTCCACCGGCACCACCGGGATGTGATCGAACACCACCAGCCCTGATGTCTCTGCCTTGACCAGGCCGACGCGAAGCAAAATCGGGAGGGTTCTGGGCAGCCGCACCCCCTCCCCCTTCTCGGCCGCCCGAACCAGGCGGAGCAGCTCGGCAACGGCGCTCGAGCCGATTGCGGCCACCCAGAACCGCCTCACATAGGGGTCCGAGGGCTCGAACCCACCACGGCGAGGCTCCAGCCGGACCGGGACCACCGGCCGGACCCTCGCCGTTGGCCGGACCGAAGTGCCCGGGGGCCCCACGGTGCGCAGATGCGGAGGACGAGCAGTCTGGCCACCCCCGGACACTTCGGTTCTCATCTGTTGAGATCTACCAGCAACCGTAAAACAACGTCAAGGGTCATAAACGCAGGTCGCGAAACAATTGCTCGGATGAGAGTCGGAATTCTCAGGAACCGATGCAACTCAGGTAGCGTCTTAACGGGTAACAGGCTCCTGTGGAGGGAGACGAGGAGGAATCATGCGAAGGTGGCTGATCCTGATCGTGCTGCTGGTGGCAGCCTGTGGAGGTGGGGGCACGGCCGACTCCGAAACGACTGGAGCCGACGACGAGTCTGCGACGCAGTCGAGTAGCGAGGGCGAGACCATGGCCGACTTCTTCGGCTACGGCACCGAGGATCCGGAGGCCCAGGAGGCCGAGTACAGGGAGCAGGAGGCCCGGATCCAAGAGTCGATCCGCCAGTGCATGGCGGAGGCGGGATTCGAGTACCTGCCAATGCTGCCGCCGGAGGGATCCTTCATGGTCGGTGAGGAGTGGGACGAGGAGGAGTACGTCCGCACCCAGGGCTTCGGGATCACTACCTGGTACGGGAACGAAGAATTGAACGAGGTCCCCCCGAACAGGAGTGGGTCGATCCCAACCAAGAGATGCTCGAGGCCATGTCCGAATCGGAGAGCACCGCGTGGAACGAAGCCCTGTACGGCACTCCGGAGGAGCAGGAGGCAGAGTCCATGACCACTGTCGACCCCGAGACCGGCGAGGAGTACACGGAGATGACGGGCTACGGCCCCGGCTGCTCGGGAGAGGCCTACGAGGCCGAGTACGGCAGCATGGATGACACCAACGCGCTCTGGGAAGAGTTGCAGCCCGCCATGGAAGCCATGTATCAGCAGGTCGAAGCCGATCCCCGCATCATCGAGCTCCAGGAGGGTTGGTCGGCATGCATGGCCGAGCGGGGATTCGAGTACGAGTCGATGACGGCGATGCAGGACAGCATCTACACCGACTTCCAGGAGCGGTTCGATGCGATCGTCGGTCCCAACGGCGGCTACCCGGATCCTTTTGCAGGCTGGACTCAGGCGGAGATAGATGCCTTCTTCGAGGAGAAGACCGAAGCAGAGATCGACGCTTTCATTGCCGAGGCGGAGCAGACCGCCGGTCAGGATGTCGACATGGAGGCTGTAGCGGCGCTCCAGCAGGAGGAGATCGACCTGGCTGTGGCCGACTACGAATGCCGTGGCGACTACTACGAGGTCTATCAAGAGGTGAGCGAGGAATACGAAGCGGACTTCATCGGCGAGAACAGGGCAGCTCTCGAGCAGATCCGTGAAGCCGAGAATCCTGCAGGCTGACGTCGAACGCGTTGATTGGGGGAAGCGGGGACATTGAGACGGAACGTGCTCCTGGGGGGAGTCATAGCCGCCGTGGTGTTGGCCGCCGGCCTCGGTTGGTTCTTCGGCTCCCAGATCCAGTCCCCGGCTGAGGCTGCTGCCGAGGCCGAGCCGCCAGAAGCGTCGAACATCACCGTCCAGGTCGTGAGCGAGGTGCTGTCCGCGGACGTGATCACCCGGGGTGATGTCGTATACGACGAGCCGGTGTCGGTGGCCTTGTCGGGATCATTCGCCGAAACGCCGGAGAAGCTCGTGGTGACTCAGGCGGTGGAGGTGAATGCCGAGCTGGTCGAGGGGGCCGTAGCCGTCGAGGTCGTGGGCCGCCCCGTCTTCCTTCTCGCCGGCGAGATCCCGATGTATCGGGACCTGCGGCCCGGTGCCAATGGCGACGATGTGCTTCAGGTGGAGGAGGCCCTGGCCAGGATGGGGCTGTTCGGCGGAGTACCCGACAATCTCTGGGATCAAGAGACCAGCGCGGCGGTGGCTGCCTGGTATGAGACCGCCGGATACCGGCCTAACGGCCTATCCGAGGAGGACGAGGCTGCCCTTCGGGCCGCCAGAGACCGGGTGACCGCCGCTCAGTCCGCCGTCGCAGATTCGGAGCAGGCTCTCCGCGATGCGAACGCGGGCACCGGTCGGGCCGCCGTCGCCGCAGCCGAGGCCGAGATCGACGCGGCGAGGGATGCCTGGGGTCTCGCAAAGATCGATGCCGACCGGGCCAACGGGCTAGCGGCCCAGGCGGTGACCGAAGCCGAGGCCGACCTGGCGGCAGCCCAGGCCGACTTGGCCAGTGGCGCGCCGGATGCTGACGTGGCCGTGGCGGAGGCTACGGCCGCATTGGAGCAGGCACAGTTCGATGTCGAGCGGACTGCCGTCGAGCAACAGGCGTTGGTCGCCGCCGCCTCCGACCGGATAACGGTTGCCGAAGCCTCACTCTCCGATCTGAGGCGAGGAGTGGATACCTCGGCGATCAGACGTCAGATTGGCGCGGCGAACGAAGAAGTTGCCCTGGCGCGGGACGAACTGGCCGCCCTCGAATCTGAGCTGGGGACCTGGCTTCCGGCGGGCGAAGTCGTTTTCCTCAAAGCCATGCCGGTCCGGGTCGACCAGGTGGCCGTCGCCCGCGGCTCGGTGATCGACGGCGCATTCATAACCGTGTCCGGATCCGAGCTGGCGCTGCGCTCGTCGGTCAGCGAGCGGGATGCACCCCGGGTCGAGGTTGGCATGGAGGTGGAGATCGAGAATCCCGAGACCGGCGGTGTCATCCCGGGTGTAGTTGGATTCAAGGCCGATCGTGCCGGCACGGACGGGGTCCAGCCCGACCGGATATACCTGGAGATCACCCCTTCCGAGCTCCCTCCGGAGATCATCGGGACCAACGTGAGGGTGACGATCCCGGTCAGCTCGACCGGAGGAGAGGTGTTGGCAGTTCCCGCCGCAGCGCTGTCGGCCACCGCCACCGGGGACACCATCCTCCAGGTCGAGGAGGAGGGGGCAGTGCTGCGAACCGTCACCGTCGAGCCGGGCCTTGCCGCAGGCGGTTTGGTCGAAGTCACTCCGGTCGACGGTGAGTTGGCGGAAGGCGACTGGGTGGTGGTAGGCCGGGAAGGCGCGTCGTCGGAATCACCAGACGACGAGACGGGCACGACGGAGCCGGCCGAAACCACCGACGCCACCGCGATCACAGACACCACAGACGGCGAGGCATGAGCCCGGGTGCCCCCGTCGTCGAGCTGAGGGACATCGGCCGCACCTTCTCCGCCGGCGATGTCTCCGTACCAGCCCTGACGCGAGCGTCGCTTACCGTGAATCGGGGCGACTATCTGGCCGTGGTCGGGCCGTCGGGTTCGGGCAAGTCGACCATGCTCAACCTGATCGGTCTTCTCGATCGCCCCACCGAAGGGTCGTATCTCTTCGAGGGCATAGACACCTCGGGCCTGGACGAAGGGCAACGCGCCGGTCTGCGCAGCCGCCGCATCGGCTTTGTCTTCCAGTCGTTTCACCTGCTTGGACATAGAACGGTCATCGAGAACGTCATGCTCTCCACGATCTACAACGGCATGCCCAGGGCCGAGCGTGTCCCGGCCGCCGAGACAGCGCTGATCCGGGTGGGCCTGAGCCGGCGAATGGACTTCCTTCCGACCCGGCTCTCCGGTGGTGAGCGCCAACGCGTCGCCATCGCCCGAGCACTCGTCACCCGCCCCGCCCTCCTGCTCGCGGACGAGCCAACCGGCAACCTCGACTCAGCGACGGGGGCGGCCGTGCTCGACCTCTTCGACGAGCTTCGCGCCGATGGCCTGACCCTGATGGTGGTGACCCACGACGACCAGGTGTCGGCCCACGCCGACCGAGCCGTCCATCTTCGCGACGGCCGGATAGAGGAATCGGCATGACCGACCCCGTGGTCCCGCAGGGAGCGCCTGAAGTGGCTCGGGCGCGGATGATGCCCCGTGACCTGGCGGCAGAAGCAGTCGCTGGGATATTCGCCAGACCCGGCCGGACCGTACTGACCGTCCTCGGGACTGTTCTGGGAATCGGTGCTCTCGTGGCAACACTGGGTGTCGCCAATACGGCGGGCAATCAGATCGTCGGGCGCTTCGACGAATTGGCGGCCACTTCGGTGGTGGTCACCAATGAGCAAGGTTTCTTCGGCGGTGGCGAAGATGTCCGGGTCGGCATTCCGGTCGACGCCGAGACCCGACTACTCCGACTTAACGGGGTCAACGCAGCCGGATCGCTGGGACCGGTCGACGTCGGTGCGGCGCTGGTGCGCTCGGTGCCCATACCTGACCCACTAGCCCAGACCGAGTTCCAGATCAGTGTGTATGGAGGGAGCCCGGGGCTGCTCGGAGCCGTGCGGGGAGAACTGGGCACGGGCCGTTGGTTCGATTGGGGTCACTCGGAGCGTGCGGACCGGGTGGCGATCCTCGGCACGGGTGCTGCCCAGCGCCTCAATGTGACGAGGGTCGATCAACAGCCTGTGGTGTTCGTCGGGGATGAGGCATTCGTCGTCATCGGCATCCTCGACGAGGTGCGCCGTCAACCCGAGTTGCTCAACGCGGTCCTGATCCCGGAGGGCACCGCCCGGGAGGTGTACGACTACCAGTCGGCGTCGACAGTCCAGATCGATGTGGAGATTGGCGCCGCGTCACTCATTGCCGAGCAGGCACCTGTTGCCCTCTCCCCGAACGAACCGACGCTGCTCAGGGTGCAGAAGCCGCCCGAACCGGAGGACCTCCGGCGCGATGTCGAAAGCGACGTCAACGCCCTCTTCCTCGTCCTTGGAGGGGTGGCCCTCCTGGTCGGAGCCATCGGCATCGCCAACGTCACCTTGGTCTCCGTCCTCGAGCGGGTCGGGGAGATCGGTCTGCGTCGGGCGCTCGGTGCGGCGCGCCGCCATGTCGCCGGACAGTTCCTCATGGAGTCCACGGCGATGGGCCTGGTCGGCGGGATAATCGGGGCCAGTCTCGGCGTGCTGGTGGTGGTGGCGATCTCTGCGGCCCGGACCTGGACACCAGTCCTCGACCCGGCGGTACCTCTTCTCGCCCCGCTGATCGGGGCCGTCACCGGTCTCGTTGCCGGTCTCTATCCGGCGCTGCGTGCCGCGGCCCTGGAACCGGTGGAGGCGCTCAGGTCCGGCTGATCGACCAAACCCGCTCGAAATTGGGAGCCACAGTGCCGCATGTGACACCGCAGCGTCCCAATTACAACAAAGTCAGTCGTCGTCGGGTGGCGCTGTGGTGGTCGGAGCCTCGGGGAGGCGCTTCCTGGAGCACTCCGATAAGGGCCAGCACGTCGACCGCGCCCTGGACTGCAGTGGCCGGTGGTGGATTGGTGGTGACGATGCGACCGACCAACGCTGGGTCGGTCGTTCCGATGTTCTCCTGGATGAGATTCACTCTGACTCCGGTGTCGAGCTCGAACGAGCGAACGATCTCGAGGGCCTCATCGAATGTCAGGCCAGTGAGGTTGGGCAGAGCACCTGTGGGGATCTCGCCGGTCGACACATAGATGGTGACAAATGAGCCCTGACGCACCGTCGACCCGCCGCCTGGCGACTGATTGACCACGATGCCCTTTGGCTCCAGCGACGGCACCTCTTCGACGGAGGCATTGAGCTTGGCCTCGCGCAGCTCGGCTTCGGCGTCATTCTCGGACAGACCGATCACATCAGGCACCGTCGTCGGCGGCGGCACCAGCCACTTCTAGATGTTGCCCGGCTCCGGAGGGAAGTCGGTGACGGGGAGCCCGGCATGGACATAGGTCATGAACTCGGCCCAGATCGGCGCCGGCACCGAGCCGCCGAAGACGCGGTCGTATTGCTGGCCGTTGATCACCACGTTGGTCAGTGGCACCTGCTGCGCTTCGTAGCCGACCCATACCGCTGTGCTGTACTCAGGGGTGTAGCCCACGTACCAAGCGTCGAGATAGCTCTGATGGGTGCCGGTCTTGCCACCCTGGGGAATACCGATGTTGGCCCGGGGGGCGGTGCCCGAGACCGGAACGACCTTCAGAGCACGGTTGGCGGCGGCGAAGATCGCAGGGTCGGCGACCTGAGTCGTCTCCGGCTGATGCTCGTAGACCGTCTCCCCGGCGCCATTGACGATCTTGGCGACGATGTAGTCGTCGGCGTGCATCCCGTATGTCGCGAAGTTCGAATAGGCGTTGGCCATCTCCTTGGTGCTCACCGCCGAGCTGCCCAGGACGATGGAGAGCACCGGGTCGAGTGCCGACTCGTCGATGCCCATGCGCTTGGCCACGTCGACCACCTTCTCCGGCCCGACCTCGAGCGACAACTGGGCATAGACGGCGTTCACCGAGTTGTAGGTGGCCTCGGCGAGGTCGATGACCCCGAAGGAGGCGCCGGCGTTGCGAACGGTCCAGATGTTGGAGCCGTTGGGGGCGCAAGGGAACGGGCACTCGATCTTGATCGGGCTCTTACCGCTCCAGCTGTGGCCCATGGTGTAGCCGTTCTCGAGCGCTGCGATGAGACCGAATGGCTTGAAGGAAGATCCGGGGTTCCTACGGCCCTGCACCGCCAGGTCGAACTGGGAGAACTCGAAGGGGAGGCCGGAAGCCATGACCTTCACCGCGCCGGTCCAGTTGTCGGTCATCGTCATGGCCCCGGTTGGGACACATGAGTGTGTCTCGGCGTACCGGGCGAGGAAGTCATCGGTCTCATCGGGGAGGATCTCACGGCACTTGGCGAGGTTCTCCTCGTAGGGCGGCAAGGGGAGCCAGGTGGCCAGGATCTCGTTCGCCTTCTGCTGCAGGTCGAGGTCGATGGTGGTGAATACCTGGAGACCACCGCCTCCTTCACAGGCGACGTCGTCGGCCGGGCAGCCGAATACGGCCTTCTTCCGCTCCTCGGGTGAGTCGCCCAGGAAGTCGAACTCCGGGTCGTTGAGCAGCTGCCGCTTGACCTCGGCCACGACGTGGTCGGCCTGGCCGCGTCGCAGGGGAGCCTCGATGACACCGATGGGCTCCTCGGATGCGGCAGTGGCCTGGGCCTCGGTCACCCACCCGTTCTCCTGCATCTCCCGGATGACCTCGTCACGCCGATCCAGGGTCAGCTCCGGGCGATTGCGCGGGTTGTAAAGGGACGGGTTGCGGACCATGACGGCCAGAGTCGCCGATTCGGCGATCGTGAGTTGGTCCATCGGCTTGTTGAAGAACTCCTCGGCTGCGGTCTTGACCCCGTAGGCCCCGGCCCCGAAGTACACCGAGTTCATGTAGAACTCGAGGATCCGCTCCTTGGGGAACCGTCGTTCCACCTCGGCGGAGACGAACGCCTCGGTGATCTTGCGCTGGATGCTCACCTCGGTCCCGACGAAGGCGTTCTTGACGACCTGCTGGGTGATCGTCGAGCCGCCGCGGGTGCGGTCGGTGATCAGGTTGTCGATGGCGGCGGAGACGATGGCCGAGAAGTCGATGCCCTCATGCTCGAAGAACTCGCTGTCCTCGGCGGCGAGGATGGCATAGACGAGGGTCTCGGGAACGTCCTCGTAGGCGACCGGCTCGGAGTTGCGACCGTCGTGGAGCTCGGCCAGCACCTCACCCGAGTCGGCGTAGATGCGGCTGACACGACTCAGGTCGGGAAGGGTGAGCTCCATCGATTTGGTGTCTGGCACCCAGTCGTTCTTGATGCCATCAAAGGTGCCGTATGCCGAGTTGGCGCCGAGGAATGCGAAGAGCCCCACCCATCCGGAGAGGAGCAGGGAGATCGAGATGAGCGTGGCAAGGGCGCCGAACCATCGGCCGCGCCGTTCCCGCGCCTCGATTTGGTGGATCAGCGCTTTTCTGGCCATTGAGAGAGATGGACGTCGTTGAGGTCCTGGGAGTTCCCCACCTACACCGAAGGGAACGATGCAAGGATACCCGGTACATGGAACAAAACCGTCGCACTACCAGCGACATCGAGATCCAGGTAGTACACGAAGACCCCGGGGACCCAGAGACTATCGGCAGGCCGGGGGAGTTTCCTTATACCAGAGGTCCATATTCCTCCATGTATCGCGGCCGGCTCTGGACCATGCGCCAGTACGCCGGATTCGGGACGGCGGACCAGACCAACGAGCGATTCCGGGCGTTGCTCGACGCCGGGCAAACCGGGCTCAGCGTCGCTTTCGACCTGCCCACTCAGATGGGCCTCGACTCCGATGATCCGTTGGCGGCAGGCGAGGTGGGAAAGGTCGGGGTCGCCATCGACACCCTCGACGACATGCGGAGGCTGCTCGGCGGCATCCCCCTCGACCAGGTGTCGACGTCGATGACGATCAATTCCACCGCCGCGATCCTTCTGCTCCTCTACCAGCTCGTCGCCGAGGAGCAGGAGATCGACCCTGGCTCAGCTCAGGGGCACGATCCAGAACGACATCCTCAAGGAGTACGTGGCCAGGGGCACCTACATCTACCCGCCGCGACCCTCGATGAGGCTCGTCACGGACGTGTTCGCCTATGCGGCCGCCGAGCTGCCGCAGTGGAACCCGATCTCGATAAGCGGCTACCACATCCGGGAAGCCGGATCGACTGCCGCCCAGGAGCTGGCCTTCACCATCGCCAACGGTCTCGCCTACGTCAGGGCGGCAATCGAGGCAGGTCTCGATGTGGATTCGTTCGCCCCCCGACTCTCCTTCTTCTGGAACGGGCACAACGAGTTCTTCGAGGAGATCGCCAAATTCCGGGCGGGTCGGCGCCTCTGGGCCAGGCTGATGCGGGAGGAGATCGGTGCCAAGGACCCATCGAGCTGGGCGATGCGATTTCACACCCAGACTGCAGGGTCCACCCTCACCGCTCAACAGCCGCTGAACAATGTGGTCCGTACCACCATGCAGGCCCTGGCCGCGGTCCTCGGCGGCACCCAGTCCCTGCACACCAACTCTTACGACGAGGCCCTGGGCCTGCCGACGGATGAGTCGGCATTGCTGGCTCTCCGCACCCAGCAGGTGATCGCCCACGAGTCGGGGGTCGCCGACACCGTCGACCCGCTTGCCGGGTCCTATTTCGTGGAGTACCTGACCGACCGGCTCGAGGAGGCGGCTCAAGCATTGCTGGCCCGGGTCGAGGAGATGGGGGGTGCGGTGGCGGCGATCGAAGAGGGCTGGATGCAGGCCCAGATCGAAGATGCTGCATACATCGAGGCGAGACGTCAGGCGGACGGGTCCGGCGTTGTCGTAGGCGTGAATCGATACGCCACCGACGGCGGCGCGGCCGTCCCGGTGCTCGAAGTCGACCCTTCCTTGGAGGAGGAGCAACGGCGACGCCTTGCCGGATGGCGGGCGGGCCGGGACGAGGCGGCGGTGGAGTCGGCGCTCGACGATCTCCAGGACCAGGCGGGCGGAGACGGCAATGTCCTCCCGCCAATGAAGGATGCTTTGCTCCATGGAGCGACGGTCGGTGAGGTGTCCAATCGTCTGCGGGCCGTGTTCGGTGTCTACCGTCCGGTGTGAAAGAGCGGGAATGAGATGAGCGACACGCGCAGACATCTGGTCATCATCGGGGGCGGCCCGGCCGGCACCCAGGCTGCCACCACAGCGGCCTCGAAAGGTGGGCGAGTCACGCTCATCGAGAAGGAGATCGTCGGTGGGGCGGCCCATCTCTGGGACTGCATTCCCTCGAAGACGATGGCGGCCGCCGCCCTGCGCCACTCGTCGGTCCGCAATGCCGCCAAGCTCGGCCTCGCCACCGAGCCGACCCGGGTGGACACAGGCGTGCTGTCCGGGCGGATCAAGGCGATAACCGGAGACATCAACCGCAACTGGTTGGAACTGCTCGAGTCACAGTCGGTGGAAGTGATTTACGGGCATGGCCGTTTCGTGTCCGATCGGGAAGTCGTCGTCGAGACCGAATCGGGCGAGCGACGCGTCGGATTCGATCGGGCGATGATCTCAACCGGGTCGGCGCCGCGCGTCCCCGAATGGGCTCCGGTGGATCGTGAGAAGGTGCTCACGACGCGGGACTGTTACGACATGGTCGATGTCCCCGAGCACATGGTCATCATTGGGTCCGGCGTCACGGGTGTGGAGTTCACCCACATCTTCGAGAGCCTCGGATCGAAGGTCAGCCTCGTCGTGTCCCGTCGCCAGATCCTTCCCCACCGCGACGCCGAAGTCGCCGCGGTGCTCGAAGAGGACTTCCTGGAGAGAGGAGTGCATCTGGCCATCGGCGCACGGGCGGAGAAGATCGACGTCGACGCGTCCGGTGTCTCGGTCTTCTGTGACGACGGGCGCGTGCTGCACGGCTCCCACGCGCTGCTGGCCGTCGGATCCATCCCCCTCACCGATGGTCTCGACCTCGATGCGGCTGGGGTCGCCGGTACCGACGGGTACATCGAGGTGGACGAGTTTCAGCGAACGTCCGTCCCCCACATCTACGCGGCTGGCGACATCACCGGGCAGATGCCCCTGTCTTCGGTGGCTTCGATGCAGGGGCGGAAGATCGCCCGTCACGCTCTCGACCTACCGGTGACGCCTCTCGACTACTCCAAGGTGGCCGAAGCCATATTCACCGAGCCCGAGATCGCCTCGGTCGGGTTGGTCGACGTCGAGGCGGCCGCCCAGGGCCGCAAGGTGCGCACCATGAAGGTGCCTTTTGCCTCCAACGCCCGATCGGTGCTCCAACATTTCACAAGGGGTTTCGTCAAGTTGACCTCCGACCCCGCCACGGGTGTGGTGCTGGGCGGGACCATCGTTGGCCACCGCGCCTCCGAGCTCATCGGTGTCCTCACTCTCGCGGTTCAGGCGGACGTCACCGTCAAGGAACTGGTGGAGACACTGATGGTTCACCCCTCGATGACAGAAGCCATCTCGGATGCTGCTGAGTAGGGGCTCTTCACGCGGCAACCTCAGCTTCTCCGTTTCATATCCGGGCCGGACCGTCTCACGTTCGTGTGACCGATGGTCCGGCAAGCGAAGCTGAGACGATTTGACCCGAAAGCGGGTCGGAGAAGCTGACGTTCGTTGCGTCTGGTCGGGCAAGCGAAGCTGAGACGATTTGACCCGAATGCGGGTCGGAGAAGCTGAGGTTCGAGTACCCCCTACTTGACGACTGCGATGACCTGACCGGGGGTCACGGTGTCGCCGGGCTGGACCCTGAGGTCGACGACATCCCCCGTCGCCGGTGAGCGAACCTCGTTCTCCATCTTCATGGCCTCGAGGACGCATATCGGGTCGCCTTCGCTCACCGAGGCGCCGGCGGTGACATGAACCTTGACGATCGTGCCCTGCATTGGCGCGGTCACCATGCCGTCGGAAGCGGTCCCCGGCCCGGTCAGTTGGAGCTTGGGAGGCCGTCTTCGGATGCTCCCGGTCAACGGCTCCGGTGCCCAATAGCTGACGGCGAAGCGGCGACCGCCGACCTCGACCGTGATGTCCCGTCGCGACAGGCTCTCGTCCTCGGGCAGGGACGGGGTGGCGTCGGGGTCGCCGCCCCCGAGGTCGACGCTCTCCTCCATCCACTTGGTGTGGTGCGTCCCGTTGAGGAAGTCGGGGTGATTCAGCACCGCCAGGTGGGCGGGGATGGTCGATGCCACCCCGGTCACCCGGAACTCCTCGAGGGCTCGTCTTCCCTTCTGAATGGCCCGGGCCCGGTCCGGTGCCCAGACGACGAGCTTGGCCATGAGATTGTCGTAGTACTGGGAGACGTTGGTCCCCGGTCTGATCCAGGAATCGACCCTGACGCCAGGCCCGGCCGGCTCCTGCCACTCGACGACCTGCCCGGGGGTGGGGAGGAATTGGTTGAACGGGTCCTCGGCGTTGATACGGAACTCGATGGCGTGGCCCCTCGGTTCGACGGTGTCGATGGTCAATTCCTCGCCTGAGGCAATCCTCAGTTGCCACTCGACCATGTCGTGACCGGTGACCATCTCGGTGATGGTGTGCTCGACCTGGAGACGGGTGTTCATCTCGAGGAAGAAGAACTCGCCGGCGCGATCGACCAGGAACTCCACCGTCCCGGCATTCACGTATCCGCAGGATTTGCCCGCCGCCAACGCAGCACGACCCAGCGCCCGGCGTTGCTTGACGGTCAGGCCCGGCGAGGGTGTCTCTTCGATCAGCTTCTGATGACGCCGCTGCACGGAACAATCCCGCTCGCCGAGGAAGACGCCTTTCCCGTGGCTGTCGAAGAGCACCTGTGCCTCGACATGCCGTGGTTCCTCCAGGTACTTCTCGACGTAGACCTCGGGGTTGCCGAAATAGGCATCGGCCTCGCGTCTGGCCCCTTCGAAGGCATCGTCGAGCTCGTCGGGCCCACGAACCACCCGCAACCCCTTGCCGCCACCGCCATGAGCGGCCTTGATGGCGACCGGGTACCCGAACTGATCGGCGAGGGAGGCCACCTGCTCGACCGAGGTGACCGGGTCGGTGACGCCGGGAACGGTGGGCACCCCGAACTTCTCTGCGTTACGTCTCGAGGTGATCTTGTCTCCCATTGCCTCGATGGCGCTGGCCGGAGGTCCGACCCACACGATCCCCGCCTCACTGACTGCAGCAGCGAACTTGGCGTTCTCGGAGAGGAACCCGTATCCCGGGTGAATCGCCTCGGCCCCCGAGTCATGGGCGATCTGGAGGATCTTCTGTTGATTCAGATAGCTGTCGGCGGCGGGAGCAGGGCCGGCGTTCCATGCCTCGTCGGCCAGGTCGACATGGAGTGCGTCGCGATCCAGTTCCGAATAGACGGCGATGGTGCGAATCCCCATTTCCCTCGCGGTGCGGATCACCCTGACCGCGATCTCGCCGCGATTGGCGACGAGGAGGCTTTTCATCACTGAGGACCGTTTCCGTGCTTCTTCGGGGGCAGGGTCTCCCGCTTGGTTCGAAGGACCTCGAGGGCGCGAACCAGCTTGTAACGGGTCTCACGAGGCTCGATCACCTCGTCGACCAGACCGAGCTCGGCTGCCACATATGGGTTGTTGAACCGCTCTTCGTAATCGGCGATCAGCTCGGATCGCACCTTTTCCGGCTCCTTGGTGGCGCTGATCTCCCGGCGATGGATCACGTTCACCGCACCCTGGGCACCCATCACCGCGATCTCGGCAGAGGGCCAGGCGAAGACCAGATCGGCCCGTATCCCGCGGGCGTTCATCACCAGGTAGGCGCCGCCGTAAGCCTTCCGGGTGATGACGGTGACCCGTGGCACCGTCGCCTCGCAATAGGCGTACAGGAGCTTGGCGCCGTGACGGATTATCCCGTGATGCTCCTGCTCGACGCCCGGGAGGAAGCCGGGCACGTCGACAAAGGTGATGATCGGGATGTTGAAGGCGTCGCAGAACCGGACGAAGCGGGCCGACTTCTCGGATGCTTCGATATCGAGCGTGCCCGCCAGGACCGCAGGCTGATTCGCCACCACCCCGACGGTATGCCCGTCGAGTCGTCCAAATCCGACGACGATGTTCTTCGCCCACATCTCGTGCACCTCGAGGAATTCGCCTCCGTCGAGGATGGTCTCGATCAGCTCCACCATGTCGTATGGCTGGTTGGCCGAGTCGGGGATCATCGAGTCCAGCGAGTCGTCGATGCGATCGGGGCGATCGGTGGGAGCGAAGTACGGGGGCAGCTCCATGTTGTTGCGGGGCAGGTACGACATGAGATAGCGCACCGCCTCGAGGGCGTCGATGCCGGTCGGGTAGACGAAGTGGGTGACACCGGACTTCGAGGCATGGGTGGCCGCGCCACCCAACTCCTCCATGGTCACCTCCTCGCCGGTGACCGCCTTGATGACATCAGGACCGGTGATGAACATGTGGCTGGTCTGGTCCACCTGGAACACGAAGTCGGTGAGGGCGGGGGAGTAGACGGCCCCGCCGGCGCAAGGTCCCATGATGACCGAGACCTGGGGGATGACCCCAGACGCTCTCACGTTGCGCTCGAAGATCCGCCCATACCCGTCGAGCGAGGAAATGCCCTCCTGGATGCGCGCCCCGCCCGAGTCCTTCAGGCCGATGACCGGAGTGCCGGTGTCGAGTGCCATGTCGAGGACCTTGCAGATCTTGTCCGCCACGACCTTGCTCAGACTGCCGCCGAACACGGTGAAGTCCTCGGCGAATACAAAGACGGGGCGGCCGTCGATCGTGCCGTGGCCGGTCACGACTGCGTCGCCGAGAGGGCGTTTGTCCTCTATGCCGAACCCCGACGACTGGTGCCGGACGAACTGGTCGATCTCCTGGAACGAGCCCTTGTCGAGGAGTGCGTCGAGCCGTTCCCGGGCCGTCAGTTTTCCCTGCTCGTGTTGACGGGCGATCGCTCGCTGACTTCCGGCATGCAGGGCCTCTTCGCGAAGCTCCCTGAGCCGCTCGATTCGCGCCTCGGTCCCCAAGACTCCTCCGTAACCTCACAGATTCCGACTCGCCAGGAGACGAGATGGCTACACCCTATTTGCAATTGTGGGCGGAAGAGGTCGCATCCACTCAGGACCTGGCCCGCTCCGAACTGGAAAGTCTCCCGGTGGTCGTCGTCGCCCAGCGACAAACGGCGGGCCGAGGGAGGGGAGGAGCGCCCTGGTTGTCGGCGCCACGGGCCCTGGCGGTCTCACTCGCTTTCCGCCCGTCAGACGACGATCTCCGCCCTTTTTCGCTGATGGCAGGTGTGGCGGCGGCCCGTGGGCTCGAGGGTGTCAGCCTGAAATGGCCCAACGACCTGTTGGCCGATGAGGCCAAGGTGGGTGGGATCCTCGTCGAGCGCGCCGACGAGGTGGTGGTCGGGATGGGGGTCAACCTGTGGTGGCCCGACGCCCCGGAGGGCATGAGCGCTCTTCATCGAGGATGACCCGGGGCCGGGGCTCCATGCCCAAATTGCAGGGCTTTGGGCGGCGGAGTTGATGGGGCTCATCGAGGCGGACGGATGGCCGATCGACGAGTATCGATCACTCTGCTCCACGCTGGGCAGGGAGATCTCCTGGGAGCCGGGGGGAGTGGGGAGCGCAGTCGACATCACCCGGGAGGGTGCCCTCGTGGTCGAAGTCTCCGGGAGACGACAGACCATCACCTCAGGCGCGATCAGGCACCTGCGGCACTAGCCGAGATCGACCTCGACCGCAGCCGGCAGGGTCGTCTTGAAGAACTCGACGAGCCGGGGGTAGGCATCGGCGGAGGCGTCGGGGTCGTAGCCCTGTGCTTCGATGTCGAGGAATGAGTGGCCCGCTCCTTCGTAGAGGAGCCACTGGCCATGGTCGTTCCGCCGTTGCGCCTCGTCGACGGTCGATGGGCGATCAGTTCGTCGGCTGCTCCCGTAGAGGCCGAGGACCGGCACGGGGAGGTTGTCCAGGTAGGTGGCCACCTGGTACTCGCGGTCCTCGTCGCCGGTGAGGGGCGTATAGGCGACCGCCACAGACTTGACCCAGGACCGGGTAGAGGCGCCCACGATGGCGAAACGGCCCCCGACGTCGATGCCGAGTATCCCGAGATCACCGCTGACGGCCCACTCGACGTCGTCGGACACGACGAATTCGTGTATCTCGTCGAGATCCATCAATGCCCGGCGATCGGCCAGGGCGTCGTAGGCCTCGAACGGATCCCCCTTTTGCCGGTAGAAGTCGAGGCCGATGGCGACGACCCCCCAGCGGGCGAACATGCGACAGAGATCCTTCTCGAACCCGGAGAGGCCCTCGAGCGTGGGGAGCACCAGGACGACCGGGAACTGACCCGCGACGTCGGGCCGGGCCAGGTACTGCGTGCGGAGACTCGACCCGATGGGAAGGGGCCAGCCCCCATACATGATCGGGATGGGTTCCTTCGTGCGCCAGTACCGCCATGGGCGGGCAGATTAGGCGCGGCCTGGTGCCGGCGATTGCCAAAGTTCCGAGGAACCCCTGCCTAGCCTGACGACGTCTCTATCCGAAGATGGCCTCATCCTCCCCAAAACACCTGGCGCCCCGTCGCGGGCTGCCCAAATGGCTGAAGATCACGATCATCGGCCTCTTGGTGGTGGCCAACCTCGGCGCGGTCGCCGTCTTCTGGGCGCTGAACACGGGCGAGGACGTGCTTGCCCTGGCCGAGAGCGACGAAGAGGTAGTCAACGAGCTGAGTGAGGCGACCGGCGACACCTTGACATTCCTCGTGGTTGGGAGCGACTCACGCGAGGGCCTCGACGACCTGGCTTTCTTCGGCCGGGCGGCTGGCGAGCGGGGCGACGTCATCATGCTCGTGCACCTCGACCAGGCAACGGGTGAGGCCCGGATGCTCTCCATCCCTCGAGATCTATGGGTGGACATCCCGGGAAATGGCGAGGGCAAGATCAATGCCGCCTATTCCTACGGCGGCCCTTCCCTGATGGTCCAGACCATCAGGGAGAATCTCGGGATCGACGTCAATCACTACGTCGAGATTGGACTTCCGTCGGGTTCATCGACATGGTGGACGAGTTGGGCGGCATCGAGATGACGTTCCCGTACCCGGCGCGGGACGCCAAGTCCGGGCTCAGTGTCGAGGCCGGAACCCAGACGCTCGACGGCGAGCAGGCCCTCGCCTTCGCCCGCTCGCGCAAGTATCAGGAGTATCAGGACGACCGGTGGGTGAGTGTCGATGCCAGTGACCTGGGACGGACCCAGCGCCAACAGGAGGTGGTCCGCGCCATCCTCACCGAGATGAAAACCCCGGGCTCGATAGCGGAGGCAGGGGACATTGCAGGATCTATGGCGAAACACATGACCATCGACGCCTCGCTCGCCGACTCCTCGGTGGCCTCCCTGGCATGGGACTTCCGCAGTCTCGTAACCGGGAGCATCGACGGGCAGACGCTCCCTGTCTACGGCGACACGGTCAACGGCGCCTCAGTGGTGCGGGCTGCAGAGCCGGAGGCCGCGGCGGTCATCGACGGCTTTCTCACCGGCGAGATGACATTGGAGTCCGCTCCGTTGCGGATTCAGGTTCTGAACGGCAATGGCGTTGCAGGGGCGGCCACGGCCATGTCGGAGAGGCTGGCCGAGTCCGGTTTCGAGATCGCCGGCGTTGGCAACGCCGAGGTCAAGGACTACGCCACGACGACGATCTTGGTCCCCGATGGGAGCATGGCGGGGGATCGAATCATCGGGCAGATCGGTTTCGGTGTAGTTCAGGTCGGTTCCGTCGATAACGGCTATGACGCCGTTGTGATCGTCGGTGCCGACGCCTCCTGATCGCAACGCATAGCGATCTACCATGGTGGGTTCAATGGACATTGCAATCATCGGGGCTGGTTACGTCGGTCTCGTCACCGGGGGTGGGCTGGCAAGTCTCGGTCATAGGGTGCGTCTCGGCGAAGCGAACGCAGAGCGAGTCGAGCTCCTCCGCAGTGGTGGAGTACCCATCTACGAGCAAGGCTTGCCGGACCTTCTGTCACATGCGACCGGGCGCGGCCTTCTCAGCTTCCACACCTCGAACAAAGAGGCAATTCACGGCGCCGACTTCGTCTTTCTCGCCTTGCCGACTCCAGAAGGCGAGGACGGCCGGGCCGACCTCAAATACGTCCATGCGGTGGTGGACGAGCTAGCCAACGAGGTCGGTGAGGACACCATCTTCGTGGTCAAGTCCACGGTGCCACCGGGCACCGTTGCGTCGTTGCGGAAGCGGTTGGCGGACCTCGGCAGCTCGGCACGGATCGTCTCCCACCCCGAGTTCCTCCGTGAGGGGAAGGCGGTGGACGACTTCCTCGAGCCAGACCGAATCGTGGTCGGCGCCTGGGAAGAGGCCGATGCAAAGGCCGTCGCTGACCTCTACCGAAGCCTCGACGCGCCGTTGGTGATGACCGACCCCACATCGGCGGAGATGATCAAGTACGCCTCGAACGCCTACCTGGCGGCGAGGCTCACCTTCGTCAACACCCTGTCCAACGTCTGCGAGGCTGTCGGCGCCGACATCCTCGATGTCGTCCGGGGCCTTGGGATGGACCATCGAGTCGGGCCTCACTTCCTCCAGCCGGGGCCTGGTTACGGAGGCTCCTGTTTCCCCAAGGACACGCAGGCCTTGATCGCCGTTGCCCAGGACGCCGGCTACGACTTCGAGTTGCTACGAGCGGTCATCGAGGCCGATGAGGAGCAGCGCCGACGGGTGGCGGACAAAGTTCGACAGGCCGCCGGTGGTGGTCTGCGAGGGCGGCGGGTCGGTATGTGGGGTGTTGCCTTCAAGGCAGGCACCGACGACGTCCGCGAGTCACCGGCCGTTCGGATCGCCTCCCTGCTCCAGGCCGATGGGGCTGAGGTGGTGGCATACGACCCCGAGGCGACAACCGATCTGCTCACCATGGCACCCGATCCGATCGCCGCCGTCACGGAGGCCGATGTGCTCCTCATCGCCACCGAGTGGCCCGAGTTCTTGACGGTGGACATGTCCCAGGTGTCCAAAGTGATGCGGGGTCACCGTGTGGTGGACGCCCGCAACATCCTCGATCCGAAGAAAGTCCGGGCCGTCGGTCTCGACTACTGGGGTCTGGGCCGTCCCGGCGCATAGCGCCGCGCTAATCGGGACCGAGACATGTCAATTGCGGGACTGTGTGTCCCAATTTGGCGAAAGGCTATCGGAACATGTCCTCGTCGGGCGGCCTGACCAGGTCCTGGCCTCGTCCTTCACCACGTGGCCCGTGCGTAACCACGGATCAGAGCGGCGGGAATCCCGTCCGCCTTCCCCATGACCAGGTCGGCCGCCGCAGCGAGCTCGTCGGCGACTGCGATCTCGGTGACCTCGAGCTCGCGGCCAGCCCAATC
Source organism: uncultured Acidobacteriota bacterium (assembly GCA_963725075.1). Classification (GTDB taxonomy): domain Bacteria; phylum Actinomycetota; class Acidimicrobiia; order Spongiisociales; family ZC4RG35; genus JARDZU01. The sequence goes on along the minus strand of CAVRXA010000002.1, from coordinate 274,178 downwards.
TCTGGTACCCCTCAGATCGATCACGGCCTCGAGGCCCGAAACCCCGATGGCGATGTCGGTGAGACCCCGCCGCCACGGTCGTCCGAAGGTGTCGGAGATGATGACGGGGATGTCGATCCCGAACGTGCGATCGAGGCGGGTCCGGATCCGATGCGCCGATCGGTCCGGGTCCTCCGGGAGGAGGATCATGGTCCCTGGCTCGGCGTTCGACCGGTCGACTCCGGCATTGGCACAGATGAACCCGTGCTCGGTCTCGGCGATGATCAGACTGCCCCGCCGTCTCACGACGGAGACGGCCTGGGATTCCACCAACGCACGTCTGAATATCTCCTCGTCGCCTTCGATGGTGACAACCCTTCCCTCCGCCTTGGAGACGACCTTGTGCGTGACCACCAAAATGTCCCCGCTCTTCGGGGCCAGGGGCTGCAACGCGGTGGTCAAGGATCTCGGTGAGCTCGTCGCCGGTGTGCACAGGCCCGATCCCGGTCAGCGCAAAGATCTGAAGGGTCACAGGCTCAGTATCGCCCGGGCAAGACTGGCGGCATCGGTCCGGTCGGCGATCCGGGTCTCCAGTGCCACCACGCTGACACCATCGATGTCCCCTTCGTCGTCGCTATCCGAGGCATCGACCACCAGGGTGTCTATCACGCCCTGGTAGGAGGCGAGCACGGCATTCGACCCGGATCCGAGACCCAGATCGGCCATCACGACATCGGCCGGACCCTTGAGGGCTCGACCCCCGATCAGTGGGCTGACCGCTAACACATGAGGGTGTCGCCGCACGGCCTGCCCTATCGACTCGATTGCGAGGATCGGCCAGATCGAGAGCGGCGGATTGGAGGGCCCGATCACCAGCAGGTCGGCGCCGTCGATTGCGTCGATGACACCGGGGGCGGGGGTGGCGTCCGAATCGCCTTCGAAATCGAGCTTCTTCACGTGGTCTCGGTGGCCGCGATCCACGAAGTACTCCCGGAAGGTGAGTCTGTTCGCGTCCGTTGTCGTGATCATGGTTCGCACCGGGTCGTCGGATGCAGGCAGCACCGTCGATCGAATCGCGAAGCCTGCGCGGACGGATTCGGTCACCTCGGTCAAGCGATGACCCTGGGCCAGTCGGTGGCTGCGATAGATCTTCAGTGCCAGGTCGAGATCGCCCAGTTGAAATTGGTTCTCGACACCGAATCGGGCCAGCTCGGTGTTGGCCACGAAGGTGTCGTCGGCCCGGCCCCAGCCCTGGGGGCCCTCGATTCCCGCCAGCGTGTAGACCATCGTGTCGAGGTCGGGTGACACATACAGTCCGTGGATGGGGAGGTCGTCCCCGACATTCACCACCACGGTGAGCTCGACATCGTCGAGCATGTCGAGCCCGCGGGCGAGTCGGGCACCACCCACCCCGCCGGAGAGCTCAACGACCCTGGTCACGACGCTCGATATTGCTCAGTGACGCGCTCCGGTTCACAATGTCCTCCCGCATGACAAGTGTTTCAGCTCCGCAGATCGCGGACGAATCGACACCCCTGGTGCCACCGGACGCGCCCCGCGTGAAGGTGATCGTCACCCTGGTGGAAGGCGCCGACCTCGAGGCAGCCCTGGCCACCGTGGAGCGGCAAGTCTATGAAGGCATTCACGACGTCGTGGTCATCACTGACGCGAATCGCGACTTGCCGGTGGGAGTGAGCCGGATGGCGACACTGGAAGAGGCCATCGCAATCGCGGGGGCCGAGGTGGACTATCTCTGGATCTTGCACTCCGACGCCAGGCCCCGGCCCGATGCACTGGCGGCCTTGGTCTCGGAACTGGACCGGAACGAAGCATCCCTCGGTGGGTCCAAGTTGCTCTTGGCGGGGACCCGGGACGAGTTGGAGTCGATCGGGAGCGCCACGGACGTGTTCGGCGACCCTTTCACAGGTCTCGACGAAGGTGAGATCGACCTCCAGCAATACGACGTAGTGCGCGAGGTTGCCTTCGTGTCCTCGGTGTCCATGCTGGTGCGACGGGATCTGGCCCAGGGCCTGGGCGGCCTCGACGTGCTCCTCGAACCTGTGGCTGCCGGGCTCGACTTCTCCCAACGGGCCCGTCTGGCCGGAGGGCGGGTGATCACCGTCCCTTCGTCGGAGGTCTATCACCAGGCCCGATGCGAGGAGAGAGCAGGCGGATGGCGGGAGGAAGCAGGCCGTTTGCGGGCAATGCTCAAGGCGTATCGCCCAATCACACTGCTCTGGGTCGTCCCCTTCGAGATCCTCGTTTCGGTGGTCGACTCGCTGGCGAACCTGATCCTCCTCCGTTGGAAGGTGGGCGCGCGCCACCTCATGTCCTGGCTCTGGAACATCAGGCATCTGCCTTCGACGATCGCCGAGCGCCGTCGCTTCAGGCAGGTTCGGGCCGTCGGCGACGAGGAGCTGTTCAGATTCCAGTCGAGGGGCTCGGTACGACTGCGCGAGGTCGGCTCCGAGCTCACCGATCGTGTCCTCTCCGTCTTCGACGACGACCAGGCACTCGCCCGAGGTACCAGGAGAATCTGGTCGAGCCCCGGCATCTGGGGCGCCCTCCTCGCCGCTGCCGTCGTCCTGGTCGCCTCGTGGTCGATCTTCTTCAATGGGGTCCCCAACAGTGGCTTCAACTTCCCCTTCGAGCCTCCGACCATTGCCCTCGACCGCTTCTTCGCCGGATGGAACGACTCCAGTCTGGGCTCGGCTGACGCGGTGCACCCGGCGTCCGGGTTCACCGGGCTGATCTCCCTGGTCTGGTTCGGCGCAGAGGGTGCTGCCCGGACGATCGCCACCATCCTCTTTGCCGTTTTGGCCGTCCTGGGCATGGGCCGGTTGGCCGGTCGTCTCGGATTCAGGGGACCGGGTCGCTATCTCGCCGGCCTCGTACTCCTCGCCGGCCCGGGAACGGCGCTCATCGTCGGCGCCGGATCCTGGCTTGCCCTGGGCGCGGCTGCCTTGCTGCCCTGGGCAGTCCGCTCCGTGATCCTCCACCCCGACGACCGTGGGAGGAGTTGGTTGACCCATGTCGGCTTGGTCCTGGTCTGGACCATCCTGCTCGTGGCTGTCTCGCCGGTGCTCGGCGTCATCCCGATCATCGCCGCGGTCCTGTGGCGCCTTTTGGGCGGGAGCCGGTCCTCCCTTCGTCTCGGTCTGGTCACGCTCTTGGCCGGGGTCGTGGCTGTGGGATTCGTGTACGACGACCAGGGGTGGCTGCTCGATTTCGATCGTCGGCTGGGTCTGATAATCCCCGATTGGTGGCCGGTCCTCATCGCCGTCACCGCAGTGCCACTGATGCTGATCGCGGGCCGCACCCGCCGGTTTGGCCTCTTCGGAGCCCTCATCGGTCTCGCCGGCATGTTTGCCGTCCGCCTGCCATGGGGGGGTCCTGGCGTAGAAGAAGCTGGCTTGGTCGTGGCTTCGTTCGGCTCGGCCCTGCTGGTTGCCGCCGCGCTCGACCGTCTCAGCATCGAACCCCGCCGACTTGTTGGCGTCGATAGGCGCTGTGGTCATGCTCGTCCTTTCGGCGGCGGGGTTGATCAATGGGCGTCTCGGTTTGCCTGCCGGCGATATCAACGACCGCTTCGGTTTTGCTTCGACGTTGGCCGAGCAGGGGAATCCAGGGCGAGTTCTGGTGATCTCGGCCGATCGCTCGCTGATCCCGGGTGAGGCGCGGCCAGGCCCTGGCATCTGGTACCGGACACTGGACGGTCAGGGAACCACGCTCGATGAGGTGTGGCTGCCCGAGCCGCAGCCTGGTGACGTCCGTCTCGCCGATGTGATCGACCGCATCGCCAGTGGCGCCGATCTGCGGCCCGGGGGCGCTGTTGGCCGAATTCGCCATCGACTGGGTGGTAGTGGAGGGTGCCGAGACTCCGTTGGACTCGATTCTCGACTCCCAGGTGGACCTCACCCCGACCCCGCTGATCACCGGGGCCCAGGTGTTCGAGAACCCCCAGTCTGCCCCGATGGCAGCTGTCGACGAAGACCTCGTCTGGGACCGGGAAGGAACAGGCTTCGTTGGACGCGCGCGTCTTCGGATCCTCTTGCGATCAGGGTCAACTACTCGCATGGTTGGGCACCCCAACCAGGGCAGAATGACTGGTTCACCGCCGTGTCCGCGGCAGACGGGCAGGCAACGTTCTCAGCGACGGGCTACCTGTCCTACGCCCCCTATGCCGCAGCTCTGCTTCTCGTTGTGGCGATGGGCCTCGTCGTATGGGGAAGGGCGCGACGATGATCAAGGCTTTTCTGGCCATTCTGGTCGCGGCCCTAACCGTCGGAGTGTTGCTCACCCCGAACCCCGAGCCGCCCCTGGTCGACGAAGTCGCGGCTGTCAACGCGCCGGCCGTCGCCGTGTGCCCGGTCGAGGAGGGGAGTGGTCGGACGACGACCATCGGTGTGGCATCCGGGGTCAACGGCGAGGGCCGCTTCACCGCATTTGCCGCCGGGGTGTCGGCGGGCTCGACCACGTTCTCGACCGGAGCATCTGGCTCGGCCGCGATTCCTATCGCCGAGATCGCCCCGCTGGGCACAGGCGCCGGTCTCGCCGAGTTGCCAGGGGAGGACGTGGCGGCGGCGTCTGTGCTCGTGGGTGCTCAAACGACCGCCGTCGAGGCCTGTCTCCGCACGCCCATGCAGCAATCGTTGCTCGCCGGCGGATCCACGGTGAGTGGCGAGCGATTCCAGGTGCAGCTGATGAACCCGTACGCGGGTGAGGCGATCGTGGATCTGATAGTCCAATCGGAGTCTGGCCTCGAGGCCGCTCCGCAGCTGCGAGGGATATTGGTGCCGTCCCGCTCATCTGCGGTGATCGACCTTGCCGAGCTTCTGCCCGGAAGACAGTCGCTTTCCATCGCCATCGAAGTGGCAAGCGGAAATGTCATGACGGTCGGCCGATTCGATGCCGGCGCAGACGGCGCTCTCTGGCATTCGGTGGCGCCGGCGTCCGACTGGTACGTCCCCGTGCCGGCGGAGGGACTCGCAGGCGAACTCGTCGTCTCGACGGGTGTCGCGGCCGAGATGACATTCCAGATCGACGTTTATGGAGCGCAAGGCGTGATCGAGGGATTCCGGGAAGGCGTCGTGCCGAGCAGGGGAGCGACGAGCGTGCCGCTCGCCGAGATGGGGCTCGAGGGTGCTTCGGCACTCAGGGTGATCACGACCCAGCCGGCGGCGGTCTTCCTGCGAGATAGTTCTGCTGCGGGCGTGGCGATCACAAGTGGAGCGACGACGACGGCGTCGACCTGGCTCCTCCCCGGTGGCGGATTGGCTCCGGGTGGGAGGGGCAGCGCTGTCATCCTCAATGCGGGACTCGAGGAAGCTTCCGTTGTCGTTACCGCTCGACGCGCGCAATCTGTCGCTCAGGAACTGAGCGTCCCGGCCGGAACCGTCGTTCAGGTGCCGGCCATCGAGGGTGGCGCCAACTCCTACACCGTCGAGGGATCCGGCGATCTGGTGGCGTTATGGGTGACCAATACCGACACCGGCATAGCCGAGAGCATCGGCGTACCGATCATCGATGAATGAGGTCTGGCTCCGGCTGGCGATCGTCGTTGGGGCCGTTGGCGTCTCCCTCCTCGTCGTTGGATTGATGCGACGTCGGAAGGCGGTCTCAGCCAGCCTCGATCAAGGTGCGCTCGGCCCGGGTGTCTACCTCTTCACCTCCTCGACCTGCTCCGACTGCGGCGGGGCCCGGGCGCGCTTGGAGGACATGCTGGGCGGCGCCGGCTACACCGAGATCGCGTGGGAAGACGATCCCGGTTTGTTCACCCAACTCGGCATCGATGCCGTGCCTTGCACCGTTCTCGTCGGCGATGACGGATCTGGCCTCGCTCCACCCGGGAATGCCCGACCGGGCGCTCCGAGCCTTGAATCCTTGAACAGACATGCCCCAACACCTACCGTTTCCGGCATGATTCTCAGTTGTGCCCGTTGTGGCTCGCCGGCTGCCGCCCTTATGACCTTCTCCTACCCGGACAGCTCGGTCTGGATGGACGACCTCGTCAACGGCGTCGAGCGACACGGGTACGCCATGTGTGCCGATCATGCCGATCGCATGATCCCCCCTCTCGGGTGGACGTTGACCGACCGTCGGACCGTCACCCGGCTGTTCGCCCCGCTTTCTGTGGCCTGATGGCCCTCGACCGCGATCTGCTCGATGCGGTCAAAGATCTCGACGAGCACGATCTTCGCCGGCTACTCATCTTGACCCGGGCCCAACTGCAGGGCTCGGGGGCCCTCGGCGCAGACGACCACCCGGAAGTCCATCTACGGCAGCAGGCGGTGCGATGCGGGAAGACCGGTTGCACCCGATGTCCCCACGGTCCTTATTGGTACGCCTACTGGACCGAGAACGGGCGGAGGCGGAGCCGTTACGTGGGCCGTCTCCTGGACGAGGAGGCGTTGTTGTAGGGCCCCGACGGTCGTACCATGTGCCCACCCCAGTTTCGAGACGAGATGAACTGTCCACAGTGCTCAAAACCTGATGTGATCGAGATCGAGCACGTCCTCCCCGACGGGACTCAGGTCCTGTTCTTCGCATGTCACAACTGCGAGGAGAGATGGTGGAATCGGGATGGCGAGGACATCGACATCTCGCAAGTTCTGGAGATCGTCCGACAGCATCGCGCGTGACAACTCCACGGTCTCTTCTGCGGGGCAATCCCTGGCCGATCGTCCTCACGCTCGCCGGCATCTCCCTCGTCATCCTCGTGGTGATGAACCCGTGGTGGATCGTGTCGTCCACGACTCCGACCGGTGGCGATATGGGGGCTCATGTCCTCGGTCCCGCATTCCTGAGAGACAGCCTGCTTCCGGAAGGCAGGATCCAGGGGTGGTCTAACGACTGGTTCGCCGGTTTTCCCGCCTTCTACTTCTACTTTCCCCTGCCCTCGTTGACCATCGTCTTCCTGGATCTGTTCATGCCCTACGGGGTCGCCTTCAAGGTGGTCACCGTCATGGGTCTCCTGGCCACACCACCGGCCGCCTACTACCTGGCCCGCTCCATGCGGCTGGGTAAGCACATCTCCCTGGTGGCGGCAGGGGCGGGCGTGGTGTTCGCCTTCTTCGAGAGCTATTCCATCTACGGGGGCAACATCGCCTCGACCCTCGCCGGCGAGTTCGCCTACTCCTGGTCTTTCGCCCTGTCTCTGCTCTATCTCGGCTTGCTCATCCGGGCGGTTCGAGACGATCGCAAATATCTCAAATGGGCGGCTCTCGCCCTGGCCGCCACCGCGCTATCCCATGTCCTGACGACGATCGTCGTCATCTTCGCCTCGCTTTTTGTCCTGCCCTGGCGCAAGGGCTTCTGGCGGACGCTCGCCATCTGGCTCTGGGGCTTCGCCATCGCCGCGTTCTGGGCACTGCCGCTCATCGCTCGCATCGGGTTCAGCTCGGACATGTCATGGACTCCGCTGTCCCGGTGGGAGGAGATCTTCCCGGTCGAGTTGTGGCTCCTGCTCCCACTGGCCATCCCGGGGGCGGTCTGGATCAGCCGTCGCACCTCGCGGGCCGCGCCCTTGCTGGCGGCGACGATCCTGCCAGTCCTCTACTTCCCGCTTCCCCACATCATGCCGGAGCTCTTCCCGACCGTGTTCGGCGGGGAGCGATGGAAGCTGTGGAACGGCAGGCTCCTGCCCTACTGGTACTTCGGGGTGGCCTTCTTCGCGGCTGTCGGGGTCGGGGCGGCCATCATCTGGCTGTCGAGGCGGCTGCCCTCCCGGATCTCGGCATATTGGCCGCGGGCAATGATTGCCCTCATCACGGTCGTCGCTTGCGCCTTGGTCGTCGATTCGACCGAGTTCCCGGCATGGGCGGCGATACCGGTCGGTGTGGCCGGGGCTCTGATCATCGGGCTCACCTTCATGTGGGGGTCGAGCCTCTCCACCCGCACATTCCTGACAGGAGCCACGGTCTCCATCGTGGTCCTCGGCGCACTGTCCGGAGTGACCTTTGTCGACGGGTGGGCGAAATGGAACTACGCAGGGTACGAGAACAAGGACAAGTGGCCCGAGTACGAGGCGCTCATGGCCGAGATCGACACCCTCCCGGAGGGAAGGGTCCATTGGGAGGCTGCCAACAAGGAGCTCGGTGTCTACGGGACACCCATGTCCCCGATGCTGATCCCGTATTGGACCGAAGGCTCGCACCCATCGATGGAGGGTCTCTTCTTCGAGTCTTCGCTAACCACCCCATTCCACTTCATCAACTCCTCCGAGATGTCGGAGAGACCCTCGAATCCCATACCAGGGCTGCAGTACCACACCGGTGAGATGGAACGCGGCCTCAAGCACCTCGAGCTTTTCGGCGTCGACTACTACGTGTCGGTGACGCCTGAGGCCACGGAGCGCGCTGACGGGATCCCCGAGATGTCGAAGCTGGCCACGACCGGCCCGTTCAGCATCTATCAGCTACCCGAGACAGAGTTGGTCGAGGTGGCGTCGCACCTTCCGTCGGTCTACGAGGTCCCAGAGCACGGTCTGCTCGACTCGCTGACGGGCTCCGACACAGTCACGGGTTCGGACGGCCAGGAGCTGCCGAGCTTCTTCGACATGGCTCTCACCTGGTACGAGGACGTCGACAATCTCGACAGATTGGTTGTGACCGACGGCCCCGAGGAATGGCCCCGCATCGAGTCAATCGAAGAGAGACCCGATGTCGCGCTGGACGCACCGGCGGACGCGGTCAGCGACATCGTCGTCGAGAACCACAAGATCTCGTTCACGACCACTGCGGTGGGCATGCCCCACCTGGTCAAGGTTTCCTATTTCCCCAACTGGACCGCTACCGGTGCCGATGGCCCGTGGCGGGCGACGCCGTCTCTGATGGTGGTGGTGCCCACCAGCGAGGAGGTCGTTCTCGAGTTCCAGGACACGTGGGCCGAGACCGGAGGAAAGATCGCCACCCTGGTCGGCGTGTTGGGTCTAGTCGGCGTCGGGATCTGGGGTGTGCGCCGCCGCCAGGCGTAGCGACTCGTCGGCCAGCGTCCGTCGAATCCGCAACAGCCCGTTGATCGTTCTCGGCACCCGCTTCACCAGCGAGGACCGCGCCACCCTCATCTCTTCGACCACGACCGGCACCTCCTCGATCCGATAGCCGGCCCGCTCGGCCCGGATCACCAGCTCGGTGTCGAAGAGGTCCTGGCGGCTGAGAACCGACGGGGTCAGCATCGAGACCAGATCGTGGCGGAAGGCCTTCATGCCATGAGTGTCGCTCACCTTCGAGTCGAGGATCGTGCGCAACAACAGGTTGAAGACCCAGGTCGCCACCCTTCTGAGCAGTGGTCGCCTGTCCTCCGAGCCGGGATCGCGCTTCGAGGCAATGACCAGGTCGACGTCATCGAGGGTGAGCACTTGCTTCAGGAAGTCGGCCGAGAAGTAGTCGATGTCGAAGTTCACCACCCAGTCGCCGTCGGCTGCAAGGAACCCATGTCGCATCGCCGCCCCGTAGTCGGCGGCTTCGAGGGACAACACCGTCACGGGATGACCCTCTGCGACCTGCTGGGCCACGGTCGCGGTCCCGTCGGTCGAACCGTTCTCGACGAGGAGTATTCGGTAGGGCTCGCCGATGCTCTCCATCTGCTCGATGAGCGTCGGAACGGCCTGCGGGAGGAATTCGGCCTCGTTGTACACGGGGACAACTATCGAGAAGGTGGGGCGCATCCGGGCGCAAGTGTAGAAATGAGCATGGGATAGGCCCACCCCTAGACTCCGGCGCCGATGAGCCCCGATGCCGTGTTCAAGGCCTATGACGTGCGCGGGCGCACGGACAACGGCGAAATCACCCCGGATCTGTACCGGAAGATCGGCGGAGCGTTCATCCTGCTGGTCGAGACCGACGAGGTGGCGGTGGGGCGGGACTGCCGGAAGTCGTCGGATGCGTTGTTCGAGGCGCTGGTGGAGGGGATCACTGCCGCCGGCACGTACGTCGTCGACCTGGGGCAGGTGCCGACCGACCTGGTCTATTTCTACTCGGGCAAGTACTCGGTGCCGGGGGCGATGATCACCGCATCGCACAACCCTCCCGAATACAACGGGTTGAAGCTCTGCCGGGCCGGCGCAGCTCCCGTGGGCGCGGACACCGGGCTCGAAGACATCAAGAAGGCGGTGATCGAAGGGGAGACACGTCAGTCTCCCTCTCCCGGCGCCATGCGTACCGTGGATGCCATCGACGACTACGTCGATCATCTCCTCGACATCGTCGATGCGTCAACGATTGGTCCACTGCGGGTTGCCGTCGATGGCGGGAACGGGATGGCGGGAGTGACCATCGAGAAGGTTTTTGCCCGTATCGAGGCAAAGTTGGACGGCATCTACCTGGAGCCCGACGGCACCTTCCCCAACCATCCGGCGGATCCCATCCAGCCCGAGAATCTGCGGGATCTGATCGAGAAGGTGGCCGACGGAGGGCACGACCTTGGTGTCGCGTTCGATGGTGACGCCGATCGCGCTTTCTTCATCGACGACAGGGCCGAGGCAGTGAGCGGGAGCACCGTCACCGCGCTAATCGCCCGGTGGATGCTCGAACGGCACCCCGGTGCCTCGATCATCCACAACCTGATCACCTCCCGCGCCGTCCCGGAAACGATCAGAGCCGCCGGGGGGACGCCGATTCGAACCAGGGTCGGCCACAGCTACATCAAGCAGGTCATGGCGGAGTCGGGCGCGGTCTTCGGGGGTGAGCACAGCGGCCACTACTACTTCGCCGACAACTTCCGAGCGGACTCGGGGATGCTGGCGATGCTCATCCTCCTCCGCGTGATCTCCGAGGCCGGTCGCCCTCTTTCAGCCCTCCGTCGAGACGTGGAGCCATATCAGGCATCCGGAGAGATCAATTACGTCGTCTCCGACACCGATGCGGCCATGAAACGTGTCGAGGCGATGTATCCCGACGCCAATGTGGACCATGTCGATGGGATGACGATCGATCTGGGGGACGTCTGGTTCAATCTGCGGCCGTCGAACACCGAGCCTCTGTTGAGACTGAATGTCGAATCGGCCGACGAAGGCGCCCTGGAGGCGACGGTGCGCGAGTTGGCAGCCACTCTCGAGGAGAAGAAATGAGCCTGATCGATCCGCAGCTGGCCGCCATCCTGGTTTGCCCGGTCGACAAGGCCGACCTCACAGAGGACGAGGCGGCCTCCCGGCTGGTGTGCTCGGAATGTGGCCGCAGGTATCCCGTTCGGGACGGGATACCTGTGATGCTGGTCGAGGAGGCCGAAGGTGGCCCCGATGAGTGAGATGCTCGACATGATCCGGACCCTGGGGGACCAGATCCGTTGGGCACGCGATCTCGAAGTCCCCGATCTCGCCGCCAATCACGAAATTCTCGTCGGCGGTATGGGGGGTTCCGGGATCGCGGGCGACTTCGGGGCTGCTCTGGCCACCGGAACCGCGGGGCGCGTGGCCGTCCACAAGGGGTATTCGCCGCTTCCCGGATGGGCGCAGCGGGTGAAGCCGACCGTGGTTGCTGCCTCCTACTCGGGGAACACCGAGGAGACCCTGGACCTGGTAGGGGCGGCCGTTGCCGCCGGACTCCCGATCGTGACCGTCACCACCGGCGGGCGTCTGGCCGAGCTGTCGGGTATCAATGGGTGGCCCACGATCGCAGTTCCGGCAGGGCTCCAGCCGAGGGCTGCCGTCGGCTACATGGCCGGCGCCGTGGCGAGGCTCTTGAACACGTTCGGCATCGTGCCCGATCAGACCGCGGCTCTCGACGAAGCGGCCGATCTTGTCGACGCCGCCGCGACCGAGGGCTCGGAAACCTGGGACTTGGCACAGGGGCTGGCCAAGGGGCTCGTGGGTCGAGTCACCGTCGTCTACGGGGGCGGTCCCATCAGCTCCACCGCCGCCCAGCGCTGGAAGACCCAGATCAACGAGAATGCCAAGATGCCGGCCTGGTGGTCGGTTTTTCCCGAACTCGATCACAATGAGATCGTCGGGTGGGAGACCATGCCGTCGATGACACGGGACTCGATCGGCATCGTGGCGTTGACCGACGCCGCCGATCACGAGCGGGTGCGGGCAAGACTCGACCACACGTCGCAGCTGACCGAGTTCGCGGTGCCGTGGCTCGGGGAGGTGCCGGCGCGGGGCGAATCGGAGCTCGCCCGTTTGATGTCACTCACGGTCAGTGGGGACCTGGTGTCCTACATGCTGGCGGGAGAGGCGGGTGTCGACCCGGTACCGGTCGAGACCATCGAGAAGCTGAAGAAACTACTGGTGAAGGACTGAGATGAACTACGACATTGCCAACCCCGCACTCGCCGAGGCCGGTGCCCGAAGAGTCGCATGGGCCGGGCGCCGAATGCAGGTGTTGGCCACCGTGCGGGAGCGGTTCGCCAAGGAGAAGCCCCTCGAAGGGCTGGTCGTTGCCGCCTGTCTCCATGTGACGGCCGAAACGGCCAATCTGATGCTGGCCCTCCGGGACGGCGGGGCAGATCCCCTGCTCTGTGCCTCGAACCCGCTGTCGACCCAAGACGATGTCGCCGCCGCCCTCGTCGCCGAGGGCATTCCTGTGTTCGCCATACGCGGCGAGGACGCCGATACCTACTACAAGCACATCCACGCCGTGCTCGACCATGCACCTGCGATCACGATGGATGACGGAGCCGACCTGGCCACGCTGCTTCACACCGATCGGCGGGACATCGAGGTCATCGGCTCCACTGAGGAGACGACCACCGGTGTCATCCGTCTCAAGGCGATGGCGGCCGACGGCACACTTCGTGTCCCGGTGGTGGCGGTGAACGACTCGGCCACCAAGCACCTGTTCGACAACCACTACGGGACAGGGCAGTCGGCGATCGACGGCATCATCCGTGCCACCAACATCCTTCTGGCCGGACAGAACATCGTCGTGATCGGCTACGGCGATTGCGGGCGTGGTGTGGCGAACCGGGCCGACGGGCTCGGGGCGAACGTGATCGTGGTCGAGATCGACCCGGTGCGTGCCCTGGCGGCAGCGATGGACGGTTTCCGGGTCATGACCGGTGCCGACGCCGCTCGCGTTGGCGATGTCTTCATCACCGTGACGGGGAACAAGCACGTGCTGCGGATGGAGCATTTCGACGTGATGAAGGACGGCGTCATCCTGGCCAACGCCGGTCATTTCGACATCGAACTGGACCTCGCTGCACTGCGAGCGGCATCGGTGGCCCGTCGTGAGATCCGGGACAATCTCGAGGAATTCGAGGTCCAGGACGGCAGGCGTCTCCTGGTGATCGCCGAGGGGCGGTTGGTCAACCTGGGAGCCGCAGAAGGGCATCCAGCAGATGTCATGGACATGTCCTTCTCCAACCAGGCGCTCGCCGCCGAATACCTGGCGTTGAACGTGGATGACCTCGAGGCGAAGATCTACACGCTGCCCACCGAGATCGATGCCGAGGTGGCCCGCATCAAGCTCGAGCACCTGGGTGGGGGAGTCGACAGCCTCACCGAGGACCAGGTGGCATATCTCTCTGGATGGCAGGAAGGAACCTGATCGGCGGAGCCGATCGGGTTCCAGTCGTAGGTTCTAGGTGGTAGGTCTTAGGACTTACCACTGCGCACCTACGGTCACCTCATGCTCTGCCAATCCTGTCATGCCGTCTCCCGGGGGTTTCTTTGCGATCGGTGCCGGGCCCAGCTGCGTCCGGCTCCGGAACGCATTCTCGATGGCGGCCTCAGGCTGGTGGCGGCGTTCGAACACGAGGGTGTGGCCCGGGAGCTCGTTCACGGGCTCAAATACAGGGGCATGACCTCGTTTGCCGATCTGGTGGTCGAGATGGTCTCCTCTCGGGTGCCCCCTCTTCCTGTCGTGCCTGTGCCCAGGACCTGGTCACGTCAACTCCGCTACGGCATCGACCCGGCCCGTGAGATCGGTCTGCGGCTCGCCCGGGCCAAGGGTGTGCCGCTGGTCGACCTTCTCTCGGCGCCCCTTCATGCTCCGCGGCGGGCAGGCGGTGACCACAACCGCCCACCTCCGGAACTCAAGGTGGCGAAGGCATTGTTGGGACCTGTAGTCCTTGTCGACGATGTCGTCACAACGGGCGCCACGATCCGCTCTGTCGTGAAGACATTGGGATCTGAGCGAATCGCGCTTGTGCTGGCGGCCACTTTGGCCGATACGGTGTCTAGTCCCCGATGATCCAACCTGGAGAACACATGAATTATCGACATCTTGCACCGCGAGGCCGACGCTGATGGCCTCTGTGGTGATAGTCGACGACGCCGAGCTGTTTCGCGAGGCGTTGCGCGCCGCGTTCGTCCAGGAAGGCTTCGAGGTCAAAGCGGTAGCCGCCGATGCCATGCGTGCCATCGACATGGCCAAGGTGCACCAACCCGACCTGGTGATGCTGGACCTGCTCATGCCCGGCATGTCAGGAGTGGAAGTGGTCGGAGCGATCATCAAGTCCTGTCCCAACACCCGGGTCGTGCTGCTCACATCGAGCGAGTCGGCCAAGGACCTGCTGGCAGCTGTCAAGGCCGGAGCCTCGGGTTACCTGACCAAGGACACGCCGCTGCCCCGCCTCGTGGCAGCCATGCACGATGTCCTTGCCGGCGGCGCCGCCGTCTCTCCGGCGATGGGCGGGAAGCTGTTCAGTGCTCTCCGTGACCTGCTCCGGCACCATGGGGAAGCCGTGGCCCGCAGCCCCGAGCTGACCGGGCGCGAGCTCGAGATCCTCGGCTACGTGAGCGCCGGCAAGACCTCGAAGGAGATCGCGGCCGAGCTCTACATCTCCGAGAACACCGTTCGCAACCACGTGCGCAACGTCCTCGACAAGCTGGGTCTCAAATCCCGGTTCGAGGCCGTCACCTGGGCGCAGCGCGAAGGGCTCATCGACGTCCGCTGACCGGGCTCGTCGCCATTCAGGAAGTGGGTCAATTCGGGCCCGCCGGTAGCATGAAATCCCAATGCCAATCCTCTCCAAGGTCCTGCGCGCCGGGGAAGGCAAGACACTCAAACAGTTCCAGGGCATCGTCGCCGCAGTCAACGACGTCGAGCCGGAGTTCGAGGCGCTCAGCGATCAGGACCTAGCAACCAAGACAACAGAGTTCCGTAGTCGCAGTGCCGCCGGCGAGAGCCTGGACGAGCTCCAGGTCGAGGCGTTTGCCACAGTCCGGGAGGCTGCGAAGCGGGTATTGGGCCAGCGGCATTTCGATGTGCAGATCATCGGCGCGGCCGCATTGCACCGGGGGATGGTCGCCGAGATGAAGACCGGCGAGGGAAAGACACTCGTCTCGACCATGCCCGCCTATCTCAACGCCCTCAATGGCAAGGGCGTGCATCTGGTCACAGTCAACGACTATCTCGCATCTCGTGACGCCGAGTGGATGGGAGCAATCCATCGATTCCTGGGGCTGAAGGTGGGGTTGATCCAAAACGGCATGTCGTCGGCCGAGCGGCATCCCGCCTACGACTCCGATATCACCTACGGGACGAACAACGAGTTCGGCTTCGACTACCTCAGGGACAACATGGCGATGCGCGCCGACGACCGGGTGCAGCGAGGCCATCCCTACGCCATCGTCGACGAAGTCGACTCGATCCTGATCGACGAGGCACGTACCCCATTGATCATCTCCGGCCGTGTCTCCGACAGTGCCAAGTGGTACCGGGATTTCGCCAAGATCGCCAACCGGCTCCAGAAAGACCTCCACTACGAGGTCGACGAGCGAAAGAGGCAGGTCCTGACCACCGAGGAGGGCGTCACCCGGGTCGAACAGGTGCTTGGCATCGAGAATCTCTTCGACCACGCCGCCGTTGACTTCGTCCACCATCTCGAGGCAGCCCTGAGGGCGAAGGAGCTCTATCTCCGGGACGTCGACTATCTGATCGACCACGGAGAGGTGAAGATCGTCGACGAGTTCACCGGTCGGGTCCTCGAAGGCCGTCGCTACTCCGAAGGCCTGCACCAGGCCATCGAGGCCAAGGAGAGCGTGACGATCAAGGACGAGAACCAGACCCTCGCCACGATCACGCTGCAGAACTACTTCCGGCTCTACGAAAAGCTGGCGGGGATGACCGGCACCGCGGAGACCGAGGCGGCCGAGCTGGCCCAGATCTATTCGCTGGAGGTCATCGCCATCCCCACCAATCAGGCTGTGGCGCGCGACGACGAAGGCGACCTCGTCTACAAGTCCGAGAACGGCAAGTACGAAGCTTTGGTGGCCGATATCGCCGCCCGCGTCGAGATCTCGCAGCCAGTGCTGCTCGGAACCGTCTCTATCGAGAAGTCCGAGAAGCTGTCCAAGGAATTGGAGCATCGCGGGGTCAAGCATGAGGTGCTCAACGCCAAGCACCATGCCCGGGAGGCCGACATCATCGCCCAGGCCGGGCGACCGGGGGCGGTCACGGTTGCCACCAACATGGCCGGCCGCGGCGTCGACATCAAACTTGGGGGCAATCCGGATGGAATGGCCCGCACCGAGCTCAAACGACGGGGGGTCACCCACGATGATCCCTCGTATGACGAGCTGGAGCAGAAGCTGACCCAGGAGTTCGAGGAGCAGATTGCTCCGGACAAGCAACGCGTCATCGACGCGGGTGGTCTTTACGTCGTCGGGACCGAGCGTCACGAGTCACGACGCATCGACAATCAGCTCCGGGGCCGTTCCGGGCGTCAGGGCGATCCGGGGGAGTCTCGCTTCTACCTGTCGCTCGAGGATGACCTGATGCGGCGGTTCCAGGGGGAGTGGGTCACCGGGATCATGGATCGTCTTCGTCTCCCCGAAGACCAGCCGATCGAGGCCGGCATGGTCTCCAAGGCGATCGAGCGCGCGCAGCGCCAGGTGGAATCGCAGAACTTCGAGATCCGCAAGAACGTCCTGAAGTACGACGAGGTGATGAACCGCCAGCGTGAGGTGGTGTACGACTGGCGGCGCTCGATCCTCGAGGGCACCGCCGGCGACGATCTGATCGGCGACTGGATCGAGACCGTGGTGACCGAGGCGGTCGAGTCGGAGGTTTCATCCGAGATCCCCCGCTCCGCTTGGGACTGGGAGTCAATTCATCGTGAGCTGACCCAGGTGTACCCGACTGCTCTGGACGAGTCGAAGGTCTCCGGTGGCGCCGACGATCTAGTCGAGTTTGCGGTCGAGGAGGCGCTCGATGCCTACGCCAAGCGCGAGGAGGAGCTGGGCGCGGACTTGCTTCGCCAGGTCGAGCGGTCCGTGATGCTGTCGGTGATCGACAACAAATGGCGTGAGCACCTGTCCGACATGGACTACCTCCGTGCCGGGATCGGTCTGAGGGCGATGGGCCAAAGGGACCCACTCACTGAGTACCAGCGTGAGGCCTTCGACATGTTCACCGAGATGGTCGACGCGGTGAAGCGAGATGCTGTTCGCTATCTGTTCCACGTCGAGCTGGCCAAGCCCAAGACCGAGCCGCAACGGGTCGAGCCAGGCCCGGTAGGTCCCGCCCCGGCCAAACAGGCGGTTTCGGACAAGATCGGGCGCAACGATCCCTGCCCGTGTGGCAGCGGGAAAAAATACAAGCGCTGTCACGGCGCCGCTTAGGCGGTTCGATGACCACCGAGATAACCGATCCGAAGGCCACCCTGGCCGAGCTTCGTCAGCGGCTGGTAGAGGCGCGTCGCTTCCTCGACCTCGAGACCAAGGAGAAGGAGCTGGACGCGCTCCGGGAGCGGGCCCAGGCTCCGGATCTATGGGATGACCAGGACGAGGCCCGCTCGGTCAGTCGGCGTCTCGCCCGCTACGAGGGGCTGTTCGAAATGGTGGGCGGTCTCACCGCCAAGATCGACGATGCAGAGGTGTTGTTGGAGCTTGCTGATGAGGCAGGCGACGACGTGGCTCGCAAGGAGGCGCTCGAAGAGCTTGGGGAAGTTTCGAGCGAGCTGGATGCGCTGGAGCTCGAGTCGCTCTACTACGACGAATACGACGAGGGTGACGCCATCCTCAGCGTGCATGCGGGAGCGGGTGGGGTCGATGCCCAGGACTGGGCCGAGATGCTGGCCCGGATGTATCAGCGCTTCCTCACCGATTCCGGGTTCACCTACAAGGTGGAGGAGGTTACCGAGGGTGAAGAGGCGGGGATCAAGTCGGCCACGTTCACCGTCCAGGGCGACCGGGCCTACGGGACGCTGGAATCTGAGCGAGGGGTCCATCGGCTGGTCCGGATCAGCCCTTTCGACTCCCAGGCCCGACGTCACACCTCCTTCGCCGGAGTTGTCGTCGTGCCCGATCTCGGCGATCAGGCGAAGGTGGAGATCGACGAGGACGACCTTCGCATCGACACCTATCGCTCCCAGGGCGCCGGTGGCCAGCACGTGAACACCACCGACTCGGCGGTGCGGATCACCCACCTTCCCACCGGGATCGTCGCCCAATGCCAGAACGAGAGGTCACAGCTGCAGAACAAGGCGCGGGCGATGGCAATTCTCCAGTCTCGTCTCGCCGAACGGGCCCGTCAGGAGAGACAAGCTCATCTCGAGGAGCTCAGGGGCGATCAGGGGGAGGCCGCGTGGGGCCGTCAGATCCGCTCGTATGTCCTCCAGCCCTACCAGATGGTCAAGGACCTGCGAACCGAGCACGAGGTGGGAAATGTCCAGGGGGTGCTCGACGGGGACCTCATGGGCTTTGTCGAGGCATATCTCCGCTGGCGGCGCGCCGAGCATGAGGCAGGCCCTGATTCCGCGTAATTCCGGCCAGGCCGTTACCGTCCTGAGGTCCGCGAATCAGCCAAAGAAGGCTGCGACACTCCTTTTGTTCCCATGATTCGGCTCGAACACGTAACCAAGGTCTACGAGGGCGGCACCGTTGCCGCTCATGACATCTCCCTCGACATCCAGAAGGGAGAATTCGTGTTTCTCGTCGGGCCTTCGGGCTCTGGCAAGTCCACCTTGATCCGCCTGATGCTGAGGGACGAAGGTGTGACCCGGGGCAAGGTCTGGGTGGCCGGCAAGGACATCACGACGCTGCCCAAGTGGAAGATCCCCTATCTGCGACGTTCGGTCGGAACCGTGTTCCAGGACTACAAGCTGCTCCCCAACAAGACAGTGGCCGAGAACGTCTCCTTCGCCCTCGAAGTACTGGGCCGGCCCCGCTCGGTGATCGGGCCCCAGGTCGACCAGGTGCTCGACCTCGTCGGTCTCGCCGACATGGGCGGGCGCTATCCGAAACAGCTCTCCGGTGGCGAGCAACAGCGTGTCTCGGTGGCCCGGGCATTCGTCAACCGACCGCCGATCATGCTGGCCGACGAGCCGACCGGGAACCTCGACCCCAAGACGTCGGTCGGGATCATGAAGCTGCTCGACCGGATCAATCGCACCGGCACCACCATTGTGATGGCCACCCACGACTTCGCCATCGTCGACGCCATGCAGCGGAGGGTGGTCGCCCTCGACAAGGGCGTCGTCATCAGAGATGAGCACTCGGGCAAGTACGACCAGGGCCAGGCGTGAGCCGGTTCTTCTTCCTCCTCAGGGAGGCATTGGTCAACCTCAAGCGGAACTTCCTGGTCGTCGCCGGTGCCGTTCTGGCGGTGTTCATCTCCCTCAGCCTTGCCTTTGGCGCCCTGGTGGTGAATGAGATCCTGCGCCTCAACACCCTGGCCTGGCAGGAGGGGGTGCACGTCATCGCCTTCCTCCAGGACGAGGGGTCCAATGGGGTGCCTCCGGGTGCCCATCAGGCCTTGCTCGATGAGGTCGAGACCTGGGAAGAGGTGAACAGCGCCTTCTACGTCGACAAGGCGCAGGCCTGGGTCGAATACCAGGAGATCTTCGCCGGCCAGGACGAACTGCTCGAGATCGACCCCACCATCCTCCCGGCCTCGATCCGCATCGAACTGGTGGCCATCGAGTTGCACCAATCGGTCAAGTTCAAGCTGGAGCAACAGCAGCAGGTGGTGCGGCGGGTCGACACCGCCGCCGAACAGATCGAACAGCTGCAGAACCTCTCGAGCGTGCTCAACGTGCTCGGCATCGGCATGGCCATCGTCCTCGGCGTCTCGGCCGTGGTCCTCATCGCCAACACCATCCGTCTCGCCATCTACGCCCGCCGCGACGAAGTCGAGATCATGAAGCTGGTCGGGGCATCCAACTGGTACATCAGGATCCCGTTCCTGTTGGAGGGTCTCATCGAGGGGGTGGTCGGCGCGGCTCTCGCTGTGTTCACTGTCTGGCTGGGTGCATCGCGATTGGCCGAGGCGAGTGAGGGCTTCGCCTTGTTCCGCCTCGATGTCAGCAACCAGTTCTTCTTCCGTTGGGGCATGCTCTTCATAATCTTCGGTGCGGCGGCCGGCGTCATCGGCTCCCTGCTCGGACTGAGTCGTTACCTGCGTGAGGCCGACGGGACCGGGGAAGAGATCCCGACCGGGGCGGCCTAGTGGCAGGCTCGGCTCAGACCGAGCGGGTCAAGGCCGTGGCCAGCAACCGGAGGGCCCGGCGCAACTACATGGTTGTCGAGACGGTCGAAGCAGGTCTCGCCCTTCTCGGATCCGAGGTCAAGTCCCTGCGTGAGGGCCGTCTCGATCTCAAGGATTCCTACGCATTGATCAAAGGTGGCGAGGCCTTCCTGATCGGCGCCTACATCGCTCCCTATGAGTTCGCCCGGGATGGTGGTCACGAGCCGGAACGGGAGCGAAAACTCCTGCTCCACCGTCGCGAGATCGACCGGATCGGGGGTCAGATCGCCGAGAAGGGTCTCACCCTCGTCCCGCTCCAGGTCTACTTCAAGCAGGGGAAGGCCAAAGTCGAGCTGGGCCTGGCCAAGGGCAAGACCTCATATGACAAGCGAGAGACTCTCAAGGAGCGGGACGCCGACCGAGAGATCGAACGCGCGAGAGTCGTAGGTCATAGTGGTAAGTCGTAGGTACCATACAACGTAAAACTCCCGGCCGAGACAGCCGTTCCCATCAGCTAAACTCGTGCTACCCATGGGGGTGAAACGGTTTCGACGTTGAGTGTTGAGGCGTTGGAAGCGAGCCGGGGTCTCCGGGGCCCCGTCAATAAACCGGAAAAACCAATAAGTGCCGAAGATAACTTCGCACTGGCTGCCTAATTAAGTAGCCCGTCCGCCCGACCGACTCCCGCACGGTCGGGGCCGGGCGCCGCAAAGCGGGACGCCCCCCACGGGGTTTCGGGACCGTGGGGCCAAGCCAACTCCGGATAGGCGCAGGGAAACTCGTCGTCAGAGTTCCTGTGGCCGAAAGCTCGCTGACGACTGCGCTCGGAGATGCCGGCGCCGACGGCTCGACGGACCGGGGTTCGACTCCCCGCACCTCCACCATGCCGCCTCCGTTCGGAGGCGGCATTCCTCGATGCCGTCATTGCACGCTCTCGTCGATCCAGGCGAGATACGGGTGGCTGGCGTCGTCCATCTCGATCATCAGCACCGGTGGCACCTCGTAGGAGTGCATCTCGGTGACGGTGGATTCGATCGCCTCGAAGCGTTCACGTCGGGTCTTGACCAGCATCAACCACTCCTGATCCTCGATGATCTCGCCTCGCCATCGGTAGATGCTCTCGATCGGGAGGATCTGTGCGCCGGCGGCCAGCCCCGATTCGACGAGTTGTTTGGCGATGCCTCTGGCCTCCGCCAGGTCACCGCACGTGATCAAGACGAGGGCGTGTGCGTTCATGTCAGGGACTCGATGGTATTCCTGCGTACCGTAGGGAAATGGGCCTCGCCTCCCGTCTCGGCTACCGGCCGGGCGATCAGAACCTGATCCAGCGATGGGTCATCGCCCTGGCCTCGACCCGCCTGGTATCGGCGATCAGCCGCAAAATCCTGCCCTCACTCGACCGGTTCGCCCTCCGGATGACTGGAGGTAGATCGACCGTGACCTCTGTGACGAGCGGGTTTCCGGTGCTGTGGCTGACGACACGTGGGGCCAAGACCGGCGCCGACCGAACTGTCCCCCTGATCGGGTTTCCGCTGGACGACGACCTCGCGATTCTCGGGACCCACTTCGGCTCTGAGATGACGCCGGGATGGGTGCACAATCTCGAAGTCAATCCCGACGCAAGGGTCGCATTCAGAGGCGACGGAGATCCCGGTGCGCGCCCGCCCGGCAGACCCTCGAGAGGAGTCGGCGACTTGGGATCGGGCTGCCACCGCCTATCCCGGGTATCGGCACTATGCCGGCCGGGCATCTCATCGTTCGATCCGGGTGTTTGTCCTGGAGCCATTGGAGATTGATGAGTCGCCGCCCCGGGTAGGGTCATAATGACGGCACTTTCGAGACGAGGTGAAGTGAAGTGGCCGACAAGACCAAGCTGATGGTTTGGATCGATCAGGATCTCTGCACGGGCGACGGGATCTGCGAGGAGATCACACCGGACGTTTTCGTGGGTCGTGACGACGGTCTGTGGGTGGTGAAAGAGGAGTCGAAGTATTTCGGGCGGACCGTGGTCTTCGATGGGGAGCAGGCGCCCGAAGGCGCCCGTGGCGTGGCCAGGGTCCCCGATGCGCTCATCGAGGACACCATCGAATCGGCCGAGGAATGCCCCGGCGAGTGCATCATGATCGAGCCCTACAGCGAGGACGCAGTTCATGCCTGAGATGGCCGGCGCCCGGCTGCGCCCGATCGAGCGGGTCGTGATGAGGCTGCACGACGAAGGCTGCTCTCTGGCGGATATCGGCAAGAAGGTGGGGAAGAAACCCGGCACGGTCACCCGGATCATGCGAATGACCGAGTACAAGGAGGGTGGTCTGCCCGACCAGACCGCCAGCGATCACATCCTGCGACCGGTGGAGCGGGTGGTGCTCAAGTTGCGCAACAAGGGCGAGACCTACAGCCAGATCGGCAATCGCCTGGCTCGCAGTGGCCAGCGCATCCAGTTCATCGAGCGTCTCGCCGAGTTCAAGCAAAGCGGCTGATCGGTCCCAGGGTTTGCGGTTACCGTCTCTTCCGTGAGTGCTCTGCCCTCGCGGGTCGTCATCACCGAGTCATCCTCGCGTGACGGTCTCCAGTCTCTGGGCGCATTTGTGCCCACCACTGCCAAGTCGGGCCTGATCAACGATCTCGCCGACGCCGGGCTCCGCAATTTCGACGCAGTGTCATTCGTGAGCCCCAAAGCGGTGCCCCAGATGGCCGACGGGGCGGATGTGCTGGCTGGTGTCGACCGTAAGGAAGGGATGAGACTCTTCGGGCTGGTACCGAACTCGAAGGGACTCGATGCCGCGGTGTCGGCCGGTGTCGACGGCATTGGTGTCCTCACCGCCGCCTCGGACACGTTCAACGAGCGCAACATCAACGCCACCGTCGACGAGTCGATGCACCGCATTCGCCGGATTCTCCTCGATGTCCCCGAGGATCTCGTGGTGAGGGGCTACATATCCACCGCCACCCATTGTCCTTACGAGGGGGAGCAGGATCCCGATTGGGTGGCCCATCTCGCCGAGACACTCGTGGAGTGGGGGGTTCACGGTGTCTTCCTCGGGGAGACCATCGGCAGGGCGACACCGGCCCATGTCGAGCGCCTGCTCGACGAGGTGCTGGAACGCGTTCCCGCCGAGATCGTCGGCGTTCACTTCCATGACACCTACGGGCAGGCCGTCGCCAACACCGTGACCGCCCTCCACCGTGGCATCGCCATGATGGATTCGTCGGCGGGTGGCCTGGGTGGGTGTCCGTACGCGCCCGGGGCGACGGGGAACGTGGCTACGGAGGACATCCTCTATCTCCTCGACGGCCTCGGAATCGAACACGGCATCGACATCGTCGAAGTGGCCCGGGTCGCCCAACGATTCTGTGCCGACCACAATCTGACCTACAACAGCGCCGCCGGCAAAGCGCTGCTGGCATCCAGGGATGGGGAATGACCAAGTCGATCTACATCAGCGACGATCTCGAGGCGATCCGCGCCCAGACCCGGGAATACGTCGAGAAGGAAATCGTGCCCCGCGCCGCCGCATGGGAGACCGGCGGCGTACCTCGCGAGGTCCTGGACGACATGGCGAAACTCGGATTCTTCGGGCTGCGCGTGCCCGAGGAGCACGGTGGAATCGGACTCGGTGCGCTTGCCTCCGTGGTCTTCGCCGAAGAGCTGGGCCGATCGACATATGGCGGGTTCAGCATCACAGTGCTCGTGCATACCGACCTCGCCATGCCCTATGTGACCAACTTCGGAAGCGAGGAGCAGAAGGGGCGTTGGTTGCCGGGAATGGTCACGGGTGAGGTGCTCACCGCCATTGCTGTGACCGAGCCCGACGCGGGCTCGGATGTTGCGGCCATGAGAACCACGGCGCAGAGGGAGGGCGACGGCTTCGTCATCAACGGCACCAAGATGTTCATCACCAATGGCGGGATCGCCGACCTGGTGTTTGTCGCTGCCAGAACCGACCCGACCGCCAAAGGCTCTCGGGGCATCTCGATATTCGCCGTGGAGAAGGACACTCCGGGCTTCAAGGCCAGCCGAGCCCTCGAGAAGATGGGATGGCACTCGTCGGACACGGCCGAGCTGGTGTTCGAGGAGGTCTGGGTTCCGGAGTCCAATCTCGTCGGCGAGGAAAACCAGGGCTTCTACTACATCATGTCGAACTTCCAGAACGAACGGCTCGCCATCATGGGCCAGGGGCTGGGGGAGTCACAGCGAGCGCTGGAGCTGACCATCGCCCACGTCAAGCAACGGAGCGCATTTGGCAGCCCGCTGTGGGACAAACAGGCGATCCGACAGCGGATTGCACTCCGACAGGCCGAGATCGACGCCGGCCGGGAGCTCACCTATCACGCCGCCTGGCTCATCGACCAGGGCGAGGACGCCACCCGGCAGGTGTCCGAGGTGAAGGCCTTCGTCGGGGAAATGGTCAACCGGGTCCTCTATGACTGCGTGCAGTTCCACGGCGGCATGGGTTTCATCGCCGAGACCGAGGTCGAGAGGCTCTATCGGGACGTCAGGATCGCCTCGATCGGCGGTGGCGCCACCGAGGTCATGCTCGACGAGATCGCGAAGCGGCTCTAGCCGGCGGCTCGCTCCGCCGCTTCGGCCGCCTCCTTGGCCTCCAGGGGGTGCCAGGAGAGCTCCAGGGCCATCCACAACGTCTTGGACAACGGGTAGAAGAGAATCGGGAGGAGGGCCATCGTCCCGAGGGTCACCACCGCCAGGGCTCCCCAGGGCACGTCGGGCCAGAAGACGAGCATCCCGCCGACGAAGAGCACCAGGAACGATCCAAACACGACGGCCGTGTTGATGACCAGTGCGCCGACCCAGTAGCCCTCCTCACGCTCGAACCGGACCCCACAGTCCGGGCAGTGATCACGAAGGGTGAAATAGGAGACTGAAGGCCTTTCCCCCGCACCTCGGGCAGCGACGTCGCGCGGCCCGACCGATCATGGTGAGAGTCGATGCGCTCGGGTCTCGGCTCACCTGCCTGAGGCTATCGTCAGACGGGTGATCGAGGACCAGGTGGCTCAGCTTCGCCGCGAGTACGAGGCGATCGGTCTGAGCGAGGGCGACATGGCCGCCGACCCCACCACCCAGTTCAAATCGTGGTTCGACGGAGTCATCGAGGCCGGCCTGGAAGAGCCGAACGCCTTCGTCCTGGCCACTGCCGACGCCAAGGGAGTGCCGTCGGCGAGGGCAGTCCTGATGAAGGGAATCGATGACGAAGGCTTGGTGTTCTACACGAATCTGGCCAGTCGAAAGAGCGAAGAGTTGCGGGTGAACCCGCTCGCGGCGGCCACTTTCGTGTGGATCCCGCTGCATCGCCAGGTCAGGTTCGAGGGAAGGATTTCGATGGTCGCCGATGAAGAGGCAGATAGGTACTTCGATGCGAGGCCGAGGGGAGCCCAGATCGCTGCTCATGCATCGGCACAGAGCCAGATCGTGGGGTCCCGTGACGAGCTCGAACAGGCTTTCGAAGAGCTCGACGCCAGATTCAAAGGGGTGAAGGTGCCCCGGCCCAGGGCATGGGGTGGCTGGAGACTGGCACCGGAAACGGTCGAGTTCTGGCAGGGACAGCCCAACCGGTTTCACGACCGGGTTCGATATGTCCGGGATGGCGCTGGGTGGCGCAAAGAGAGGCTGGCACCGTGAAGGTCCATGTCGTTGGGTCGTCGGGGACCTTTCCCGTGGCCGGTCGCCCCGCTTCGGGGTACCTGGTCGAGCAGGCGGGCACGAGGGTGTGGCTTGATGCAGGGCCGGGCACTTTCGTGAATCTGCCAGTCGATTCCTACATGATCGACGCCATCGTCATCTCGCATCAGCACCCGGACCACAGTGCTGACATCTTCACCGCATTTCATGCCTGGACCTATTGCCCGGATCCGAGAAAGAGCGTCCCGTTGTACGCCCCTCAGGAGGTGTGGGATCGAGTGTCGGGCTATCTGGACGGTGGCGCAAGGCTCGCGACTGATCGAGACGTTCGACTTCACACCGGTTTGGACGGGCGACAGCATCGACATCGGCGACCTCTCCGTCTCTTTCGTCGAGATGGATCATTCGGTGCCCACCGTGGGTTCCCGATGGGAGGCGGAGAACCGCACCCTCTTCTACACGGGGGACACCGGCCCGAAAGGGATCTGGCGCGATTCGGCGCGTGACGTCGACTTCATGCTGTGCGAAGCGGCCTATCAGGAGCGAGGCGATGGCGACTACCCGCATCATCTGACCGCCACAGAGGCCGGCCAAATCGCCCGGGAGGTCGGAGCACGCAGCCTGGCGCTCACCCACATACCCCCGTATCTCGATGTGAGCCGGTCGATCGACGAGGCCGAGTCGGCCTTCGACAGACCGGTCTCGCTGGCCATGCCCGGAGTGAGTTTCGATGTCTGATCGTCCCTTCGATCAGCTCAGAGATGTCAAGCTCGAGATCCCGTACACATCCTCCACACCCGGCTCGGTGCTCATCTCGATGGGGAAGACCAAGGTTCTGTGCACGGCGTCGGTCCAGTCCGACGTGCCGCGCTGGATGAGGGAGTCGGGCAAGGGATGGATCACCGCCGAGTACGCCATGCTGCCGGGATCCTCGCCGGAGAGGGTGCGCCGTGATCACATCTCCGGTGGTCGGGCCAAGGAGATCTCCCGGCTCATCGGCCGGTCGTTGCGGGCCGTGGTCGATCTCAAGGCCATGGGCGAGGCGATGGCGATGGTGGATTGCGACGTGATCGAGGCGGACGGCGGGACCAGGACCGCTGCCATCACCGGCTGCGTGGATTGCACTCCACGATGCGCTGGCGGACGCGGTCGAGAAGGGTCAACTGGCTTCGATACCGATCATCGACGAGGTGGCGGCGGTGTCGGTGGGCATCGTCGAAGGCACCCCGATGCTGGACCTCGACTACGAGAAGGATGTCGAGGCCGAGGTCGACATGAATGTCGTCATGAGCGGAAGGGGTCTCCTGGTCGAGGTCCAGGGAACTGCCGAGCGCGCCCCTTTCACCAGGGACGAGCTGGACCAACTCCTCGATCTGGCCGCTTCCGGGATCTCCGAGCTCCACGATCTGCAACGCCGAGCGGTGGCCGTCGAGTGATCCCCCGTTTGGTGGTTGCCTCGAAGAACCCCGACAAGATCGCGGAAATCGAGGCCGTGCTGAGCGAGGTGGGTCTTGCCGGTGAGATCGTTCGAGGCCTCGATTGGCCCGATGTCGAGGAGACCGAAGACACCCTCGAGGACAACGCCCTGCTGAAGGCGCGTGCGGTAGCGGATGCGGTGGGGCTTCCCGCCTTGGCCGACGACACCGGACTGGAGGTCGACTCCCTCGGCGGTCTCCCCGGGGTGAGGACGGCGCGATTCGCCGGACCGGGAGCGTCTTACCGGGACAATGTCGAGCTTCTGTTGAAGAAATTGGATGGGGTGGATGATCGACGGGCCCAGTTCCGGACTGCGGTGGCGCTGGTCATGCCTGACGGGTCTGAGATCGTGGTCGACGGTGTGCTCGATGGAGTGATCACCGAATCCCCCAGGGGCGATGGCGGGTTCGGCTACGACCCCGTGTTCGAGGTGGAGGATCGGACATTGTCAGAGATGGGAGTGGCCCAGAAGAACACACTGTCTCATCGGGCCCGGGCTCTGCGCGCGTTGGCGGAGGCGCTCGGGATCGAGCGGTGACGGACGGACCCCTCCGCGTCGTCATAGTCGGCGCCGGCTTCGCCGGTCTCAATGCTGCCAAGGCGCTTGCGCCAGGAACCGGTCCACATCACGATCGTCGATCGGCGGAACTTTCATCTCTTCCAACCGCTTCTCTATCAGGTGGCGGCGGCCGCGTTGAATCCGAGCGACATCGCCTATCCAATTCGATCGATCTTCCGACGACAGGAGAACGTGAGGAGCGTCCTCCTCGCCGAGGTCACGGGGATCGATCTCGAGAGCAAGACAGTGAGGCTGGATGACGACTCGGTTCTGTCTTATGACTATCTGATCCTCGCCACCGGGGCTACCCATTCGTACTTCGGTCACGACGACTGGGAGCAGATGGCACCTGGGCTGAAGACTCTCGAGGACGCACTGCTCCTACGGCAGAGGATCCTGGCCGCTTTCGAAGATGCGGAGCGCAACCCGGACGATGCCGATCGCCTGCTCACATTCGTGGTAGTCGGAGGCGGGCCGACCGGGGTGGAGTTGGCTGGGGCGCTGATCGAGATCGCAGTCCATTCATTGGGGAAGGAATTCGACGTGATCGACCCGGCCCGGGCGCGCGTTCTCCTCGTCGAAGGAGCCCCGCATGTGCTGCCGGTCTATCCGGAGGACCTGTCCGAGAGCGCCCGACGTCAATTGAAGGCCCTCGGAGTCGAAGTGTTGACCGGGACGATGGTCAGCGAGATCGACGAAGGGGGAGTCACCCTCAGCGACGGCCGACGGATCGAGTCCGGGTTGGTGCTGTGGGCCGCCGGTGTCCAGGCATCGCAACGCTTGGCGGGATGCTCGGGGTGGAGACCGACAGGAACCGGTCGGGTGCCGGTCGAGGCGAGGGAAGGTGACAGGATGTCATCGGCGGTCGGAAGGACTTGACGATCGCATTGTCGACGTGTCTGTCCCCGGGCGAGAGAGCATGGGTCTCCCCGCGGGGATGACGCGCAGAGGAGACAATGATGACCCGTCAGAGGCAGCTCAAGTCCCTGGTCCGCTCTCGAATCGACCGCACCGGCGAGAAGTACATGGTTGCCCGCCGGCATGTACTCAATGCTCGCCCAAGCTCCGAGTACGAGCTCCGGGGAGGAAGCGATCCCGAAACATCGGCGTGTGCCAACGCCTTCGCCAACCGTGGGATCGTTGATCCTGTTAGCGGACAGCCGATCTCCGAGGGGATGGTGCTCGGTGTCGGTGGTGGCCTCGGGGCCGGGTACATCCTGTGGGAGTTCAACGCCACGAAAGGCTCCGATCGCAAGGTGGTGACGATCGGGTTCCGCAACCAGTGGCAATACCCCGACAGGTGGTTAGCCAAGGTATGTCAACGCCTTGGCGTGGCCGCCCAGATACACGAGAAGGCCGACCTCCGTGTTCGATCGAGCATTCCCATTCCACTACCGGAACAAAGGGGCGCTGGCCACCATCGGGCGGGCGAGGGCGGTGGCGGATTTCTCCAGAGTGTGTGGGCCTGGATCCTGGATTGGTGGGTGCTCCTGCTCTTCATCGCCGCGGTCGCGGCTGTGGTTTTTACGAAGCCGACCAAGAAACATGGACGCCCCTACGACCAGAACCCTCCACCCCCCACAGGCGGTTGGTAGGAGACCCTGCCGGTTAGCAGAGGACCGGTCGGCCTAGTCGTGGACGATCCCTTTGGTAGCGGGCCGGCATGACCGGCTCCCATCCTGGTGAGTTCGCCAGTTCGCATGATCCAGCACCAGTCGCGTCTGACCGCGCCGAGGAAACTCAACGGACGAGAGCGGCGACTTGTTCGGCGGCGCGGTCCATCCCGTCGACGAGGTGTGAGCAGCGGTCGGGGGTGATCGCTTCTCCCAACCTCGTTTTCATTGTCGGGTGGGGTGGCGCCCTGAACGGTTGCAATTTGGTTGCAAATGGCTTTTCGGCGCCGGGACCGATCATCCAAAAAGCCTTGTGCGGGTGAGAGGATTTGAACCTCCACGGGCTTTCGCCCACAGGGACCTAAACCCTGCGCGTCTGCCAAGTTTCGCCACACCCGCGTGTGGTGGAACATTGTCCCATGACACAAGCCCTCGGTCTGACCGAGGGCTTGTTGTAGGCCGCGTGGGACTCGAACCCACAACACCCGAGTTAAGAGCCCGGTGCTCTAGCCAATTGAGCTAGCGGCCCGGAGTAAGTTTAATTGGACGGTCGTCAATCCCGAACTGCTCGGACAACGTGTCGATCCATGCCATCGCGATGCCAAGCATCCGCGCGTCGCCGCAGCTTGACGGTGCAGACCCCGTGCTCGCAGATGGTTCTTTCGATGGCCGTGCCGGCTGGCTTGATGAAGGTCTTGTGGAAGTTGGCGTCGATCAGACCAGTCTCGGCGCTCCAGTGAGCGCGCGCTGCGCGTTCGTCGTTGCCCTCGTGAAGGTGGAGATGCAGCGAGAACTGAGCGTCTCGCCTGAGATACGTCCGGACCCAAGGCGCGAAAAGACGCAGGCACGCGGATCGGCGTTCGCCAGCTCGAGTGCTGCCAGGCGTCTTCGCACCCTCGGCCCAATAGAGGACGCTCCGGCCACCCAGAGTGGATCTGTCATGAGATCGGAACTTGCGACAGTGCATCGCCTCGGATCGAGCGAGATCTCGATGCGCGCGTTTCCTGTTCGTGTCCCGCGGAATGCCCTCCCGGGAGCCAGACCGTGGTCCGGATCGCTGTGCACTGCTCCTCGCTCAACCTGACATCGCGACACCACGTGGCCAGGGTCGACTTCTTCACCGGGATCAGATCCATGATCTCGCCATAGGAGAGCCCGAGCACGACGCAGGTCCTTCCCCAGCTCGGAGCGCTCCCATCGTGACAGTCCGTCCCACACCTCGATCCGGGACCGAAATTCGCTCCCCAGCTCCATGGTTCGACCATACGAATGGGGTGGGACAGAAATCGGGTGGCAAGTACTCTGACACCGATCACGGGCTGTGGCGCAGCTTGGTAGCGCGCGTCGCTTTGGGACGCAGAGGCCGTCGGTTCGAATCCGACCAGCCCGACCGGGGCTTTACAATGACGTGCCCGCGGGTGTAGCTCAATGGTAGAGCTCCAGCCTTCCAAGCTGGCGGTGAGGGTTCGATTCCCTTCACCCGCTCGAATGGGTCGCCCTCGGGGACAGACCTAAGCCCTCGCCCCTGTAGCTCAATTGGATAGAGCGGCGGACTTCTAATCCGCAGGTTGGGGGTTCGAGTCCTCCCGGGGGCGCGAAGGTAAGACCCATTCGAGACATGGTGGCCGTAGCTCAGCCCGGTTAGAGCACCTGGTTGTGGTCCAGGAAGTCGCGGGTTCGAATCCCGTCGGTCACCCCAGGGGAAGGGCGCAGGAATGCGCCCTTCTTCATGACAACCAGGAAGACAAATGACAACAACAGTCACAGAGACCGGCCCGTTCGAGCGTCTGGTCACCTTTCAACTAACCGACGACCAGATCACGGCCGGCAAGGCTGCGACCGCTCGGAAGCTGTCCCAGGACATGAAGTTGAAGGGCTTCCGGCCAGGTAAGGCGCCGTTGCCGGTGATCGAAGCGGCGGTCGGCCCGGCCCGATTGCGAAGTGAGGTCATCGATGATCTCGTTCCACCGGCGCTGAGCGAGATCCTCAACGACGAGGAGCTGCGCCCGGCGGTCACTCCCCAACTCGAAGCGCTGAACGATGTCGACGGCGGCGTCGAGGTGGAGATCAAGGTCACTCTGTGGCCCGAAATCGACCTACCCAAATATCGAGACCGCGAGGTCGAGGTGACCTCACCCATCGTCACACCCGAAGAGCTCGACCTGCAGGTCGAGCGAATGCTCGAACAGTTCGCCACGGTCGAGGAGGCCGACCGGCCCGCGGCTGTCGGTGACTTCGTGTCCGTCGATGTCAAGGCAACCAGGACGGCGAGCCAGTGGAGGGGGCAACCGCGGCAGATCTCCTCTATGAGGTCGGGTCGGGCCTGTTCGTCGAGGGCATCGACGAGCGGCTCGAAGGAGCCGAGCCGGGGACCGTCCTGAACTTCGAAGCACCATTGCCCGTCGGCTTCGGCGACCGGGCCGGGGAGCAGGTCGGCTTCGAGGTGACCGTCAACGAGGTGAAGGAGCGGATCCTCCCCGAGCTCGACGACGCATGGGTCGACGAGAACACCGAGTTCGAGACAGTCGAAGCACTGAAGGCAGAACTGGAGGAGCGCCTCGCCGAGGCAAAGTTGCAGTCGGTCTCGCGGCAATACGCCGAGCGGGCCCTGAGCACACTCGTCGATCAGGTGGATATCGAGCTGCCGGAAGGACTGGTTCGGTCGGAGATGGACGACCACCTCCATCGGTTCGTCCATCGTCTGGAAGACAGCGAGCTGACCCTCGACGACTACTTCCAGGCCTCGGGAATCGATCAGGAGCAGTTCCTCGACGACCTCCGCCAACAGGCAGAGATTTCAATCCGGAACCAGCTGGTTCTCGAGGCCGTGGCCAAGGATGCCGGGATCGACGTCACACCTGAAGATGTCTCGGCGGTGATCCAGAACGCGGCCGCTCGTTCCGGCGACCCGGTGGCCTATCTGCAGGCCTTCCGGCAAAGCGGCCGGGAATTGGCGGTGGCCGGTGATATTCTCAGAAACAGGGCGTTGGACGCCATCCTCTCGGCAGCGAATCCGGTCGACGAAGACGGCAACCCGATCGATTTGAAATTGAATGTGACGGAAGTCGAGGCCGAGATCGTCGAGGCCGAGATCGTCGAGGCCGAGCCGGTCGGGGACATCCCGGTGGGCGAGGTGCCAATCGGCGAAGTGGCAGCGACAGCGGCGGAGGAAGAAGAATGACCGACCAGTTCCAGAACTATGTGATCCCAACAGTCTTCGAACAGACGAGTCGGGGCGAGCGCTACTTCGACATCTACAGCCGGCTCCTCAAGGACCGGATCATCTTCCTTGGGACGCCGATCGACGACACCATCGCCAACCTGATCATGGCCCAGCTCCTCCACCTCGAGTCAGAGGACCCGGACAAGGACATCTTCCTCTACATCAACTCCCCAGGAGGGTCGATCACTTCCCTGTTCGCCATCTACGACACGATGCAGTACATCAAGCCAGAGGTGAACACGGTGTGCATGGGCATGGCCGCCTCGGCGGCTGCGGTCATCCTCGCCGGTGGGGCAGTGGGCAAGCGCTACGCCCTGCCCCATGCCCGGGTCATGCTTCACCAGCCACACGGTGGCGCCCAGGGCCAGGCCTCGGACATCGAGATCCAGGCCCGGCTCATCGTGCAGATGCGAGAGTCGTTGAACCAGATCCTCGCCGAGCACACCGGCCAGGAGTTGGAGAAGATCGCGACGGATACAGAGCGTGACTACTGGATGCTGGCCGCCGAGGCCAAGGACTACGGGGTCATCGACGGAATTCTCACCCGTCGGGAGCTTGCGGCGGTAGCCTCCACCTGAGGAGGTCCAAAACTCGATGGCACGACTCGGTGACGGTGGAGAGCTGCTGAAGTGCAGCTTCTGCGGGAAGTCTCAAAAGCAGGTCAAGAAACTGATCGCCGGGCCGGGCGTCTACATCTGTGACGAGTGCATCGATCTCTGCAACGAGATCATCGAAGAAGAGTTCTCCGCCACCGAGGAGATCACCTTCACCGAGTTGCCCAAGCCGGTCGAGATCAACTCGTATCTCGACGACTACGTGGTCGGCCAGGAGGACGCCAAGAAGAAGCTCTCCGTCGCCGTCTACAACCACTACAAGCGGATCCGTGGCGGCGACGTCCAGCGCGATGTCGAGCTGCAGAAGTCGAACATCCTCCTCATCGGCCCCACCGGATCGGGCAAGACGCTTCTCGCCCAGACCCTCGCCCGTCAGCTGAACGTCCCCTTCGCCATCGCCGACGCCACCAGCCTGACCGAGGCCGGATACGTCGGGGAGGACGTGGAGAACATCCTCCTCAAGTTGCTCCAGGCCGCCGACTACGACGTCAACCGGGCTCAGCAGGGGATCATCTACATCGACGAGATCGACAAGGTCTCCCGCAAGGCCGAGAACCCGTCCATCACCAGGGACGTCTCGGGAGAAGGGGTGCAGCAAGCGCTGCTCAAGATCCTCGAGGGCACGGTGGCTTCGGTCCCGCCTCAAGGTGGGCGCAAGCACCCCCATCAGGAATTCATCCAGCTCGACACCACCAACATCCTCTTCATCTGCGCCGGTGCGTTTGGTGGTCTCGAGGACATCATCGCCAACCGCGTGGGACGTCGTGGCGTCGGCTTCGGCGCCGAGGTCCGAGGAAAGGCCGATGGGCGGGCATCCGACTTGCTCAACCAGGTCATGCCCGAGGATCTGATGAAGTACGGCCTGATCCCCGAGTTCATCGGCCGTCTGCCGGTGATGGCGACCGTGGAGGATCTCGACATGGATGCCCTGATCCGGATCCTGACCGAGCCGAAGAACGCCCTGATCCGTCAGTACGCCCGCATGTTCGAGATGGACGATGTCGAGCTCGTCTTCACGCCCGACTCGCTCGATGCCATTGCCGCCCAGGCCATCAAGCGGGGGACCGGGGCACGCGGCCTCCGGGCCATCCTCGAAGAGGTCCTTCTCAACACGATGTACGACCTGCCTTCCCGCACGGATGTGGAGAGAGTCGTCATCGACCGCGATGTGGTCGCAGAGAAGGTCAACCCCACTCTGGTGCCGGCGCGCGTCGAGGACGGTCCAGCCGAAAAATCGGCCTGATCGCTCGACCCTCCACAAGGGACTAGCGCACTCGGAGAAGTTCGTCTCAATGACACTGGTCGGTAACCCGCGCCCGTTATGGTGGCGGCGACCGGCCTCGGGCGGGCGGTCATAAGGGGAAAAGGGAGGCCTTGATCCCGCGACCTGTAAGCGGTCACCTGGGTCGTGGGGTAGCCAATGGTGAGACCGGCTCGTCCCAACGCGCAATGAAGGGATGGGATTCATGCGGTTCAGCGTGCGACGGGTTCGCTTCGTCGTCGCATTGATGATGGCTCTGATGCTGGTTTCGTCGTTGTCGATCGTTCTCTCCGGAACGGCCTCAGCGACCACCGGGCAGCAAACGAACAGCGATCACCAAGGCGAAGACTGTACGGATCTCGATGTCCAGAGTGCTGGAAAGGGTCACCAAGATTGTGAGCCCGATGAATGTGATGATCTTGCCGTTCAGAATTCCGGCGGGGGCGATGATCCCAAGGATTGTGAGCCTGCCGAGGAGTGTCCGGATCTGGCGGTTCAGAGCTTTGGTGGGGGCGATCACGAGGATTGTGAGCCTTCCGAGGAGTGTCCGGAGCTCACCACGCAGAGTCGTGGTGGGGATGAGTCCAAGGATTGTGAGCCTGCCGAGGAGTGTCCCGATCTGGCGGTTCAGAGCTTTGGCGGGGGCGATCATCCGAGGATTGTGAGCCTTCCGAGGAGTGTCCGGAGCTCACGACGCAGAGTCGTGGTGGGGATGAGTCCAAGGATTGTGAGCCTTCCGAGGAGTGTCCCGATCTGGCGGTTCAGAGCTTTGGTGGGGGCGATCACGAGGATTGTGAGCCTGCCGAGGAGTGTCCGGAACTCACCGACGCAGAGTCGTGGCGGTGGGGATGATCCCAAGGATTGTGAGCCTTCCGAGGAGTGTCCCGATCTAGCGGTTCAGAGCTTTGGCGGGGGCGATCACGAGGATTGTGAGCCTTCCGAGGAGTGTCCGGAGCTAGCCGTCCAGACTGGTGGCGGTGGACCATCAGGATGATGAGGATTGTGATTCTGAGGAGTGCCCGGAGCTAGCCGTTCAGACTGGTGGCGGTGGCGATGATCCCAAGGATTGTGATTCTGAGGAGTGTCCGGAGCTAGCGGTTCAGACTGGTGGCGGGGACCATCAGGATGATGAGGATTGTGATTCTGAGGAGTGCCCGGAGCTAGCCGTTCAGAATCGTGGCGGCGATGATCACGATGATGACGACGATGACTGTGCAGGCACTACAACCACTACCTCGACCACCATGCCCACGGTCGTTCCTCCGACCGTCCCCGAGGAGCTCGACGTGGCGGTGGTCGGCGCAGAGTGCTTCGACGACATCCCGTACCTGAGGTACACGGTCGTCTACCCGGCAGCGGAGTCGGCGACGATCACCTTCCTCAACCCCACAGGCGCAGACGTCGTCTACGAGGACGTGCCGCTCGATGGAGCCGTTCTGTGGCCTGGGGCGAGCGAAAATCCTCCCGACTGGCCCGGATGGATCCTCCAGGATGGAGTTTGGGTGGCGGCCGATGACGGGTTCCTCTGGGCGCGTGGGACAGTCACCATTCTCTTCGAGGTGAACCCGAGCACTGAGCTCACGGTTTCGTATCTGCAGTCGACCGAGGCATGCGCCGACCCGGAGAACATCCCGGACGAGGTCGGGGGAGTGGTGATAACGCCACCGACCACGCCGGGTCAGATCGATGGTGTCGACGTCCTTCCGTTCACCGGCATCCATGGGGGTGCGCTGGCAGCGATCGCGCTTGCCGCCCTCGCTCTCGGGAGCCTGATGCTGCTCAGCGTCAGGCGGGATGAGGCCGAGGAGAGCTGAAGCCTGACGAAAAAGTCGGTGACAAAGCCCCGGGATTAACCTCCCGGGGCTTTTCATGAACTACCCCGACGCTCTTGCCTATCTCGATGGGCACATCACACACGGCATCAAACCAGGCCTGGAGCGCATCAATCGGCTGCTCGACGACATGGGGCGGCCCGACGAGGGATACCCGATAATCCATGTGGCCGGGACCAACGGGAAGACGTCCACCTCACGGTTTGCCACGCTGCTGCTGGTTGCCCACGGCCTGAACACCGGCACCTACACCTCACCCCACCTTCAGGACGTGGAAGAGCGGTTTGCGATCAACGGGCGGATGGCGACGCAGGAGGAGTTCGCCCTCGCAGTCTCGGACGTGGGTGCTTTCGCCGATCTCCGGGCCCAAGCCG
Source organism: uncultured Acidobacteriota bacterium (assembly GCA_963725075.1). Lineage (GTDB taxonomy): Bacteria > Actinomycetota > Acidimicrobiia > Spongiisociales > ZC4RG35 > JARDZU01. The sequence continues at coordinate 237,261 of CAVRXA010000002.1, read as the reverse complement.
GCGAGGAGCCAAACACCTACTTCGAGCTCACCACGGCTGCCGCCTTCGCTTTCTTCGCTGATCAGGCAGTCAATGCAGCGGTGCTCGAAGTGGGCCTGGGTGGACGTCTCGATGCAACCAATGTCGTCGACGCCGAGGTATGCGTCCTGACCAGCATCGGGATCGAGCACACCGAATACCTCGGCGAGGACGTTGCCACCATCGCCGGGGAGAAACTCGCCATCGCCGGGGCCAATTCGACCCTGGTCAGCGGACCACTCCCGGTTCAGGCGCTGGAAGTGGCCGATGCCCGCGCCCGCGATCTCGGCATCCATCACCGTCACTACGGAAAAGACTTCTCCGTTCTCGACGCCGAGCGCGGAGTCAGGGGCTGGCTGGTGACCATCGAAGGCGCCGAGGACACCTATGAGGACCTGTTCCTTCCCCTTCACGGAAGGTATCAACTGGTGAACCTGGCGAATGCGGTGGCCGCCACCGAGGCACTGCTGGGCCGAAAGCTCGACGAAGAAGCGGTTCGAGATGCGTTGGCGGTCGCCACGGCGCCGGGTCGGATGGAGATACTGGGCACCCATCCCTTGGTGATGGTCGATGGAGCGCACAATGCCGACGGCGTGGACGCCCTAGCCGAATCGCTCGACGAGGAGTACCCGACAACCCGCTGGCAATTGGTCCTGGGCGTCATGGGCGACAAGAACGTGGAGGCAATGGTCGAAAGCCTCGAACCGCTGCTGGCCGGGATAATCGCCACCGCTCCCAAGTCGGATCGGGCGGTCCCACCGTCAGAGCTGGCAGAGCGGATCAGTGATCTGACCGACGTGGCCGTGATTGCGGCCGAGGACGCGGAGATCGCTCTCGACATGGCTCGCGCCGAGGCCGGGCCCGACGGGGCGGTTCTCGTGGCCGGCTCGCTCTACCTCGTGGGCGAGGCCCGAGCCCTGCTGATCTGACGGCTGCCCGGCCTGAAGTACGCTCCCGCCGACATGGCAATCGAAAGCACTTTCATCATGGTCAAGCCCGATGGGGTCGCACGGGGCCTGGTGGGGGAGGTCATCGCCCGATTCGAGCGAAAGGGCCTCACCCTGGAGAAGATCCGGAAACTCGATATCGACGAAGATCTGGCGCGTCGTCACTACGAGGAGCACGTGGAGAAGCCCTTCTTCCCCGAGTTGCTCGACTTCATCACCTCCGGACCGGTGGTTGCCATGGAGTGGTCGGGGGAGTCGGCGATCCTGGTGTGCCGGGACCTGATGGGGGCGACCGACCCCAAGCAGGCCGCTCCTGGGACCATCCGGGGAGACCTGGGCCTGATCGTCACCCACAACCTCGTCCATGGCTCAGATGGGCCGGAGAGCGCGTCCCGTGAGCTGGAGATCTTCTTCGGCTGATGCGTCTGCGGTGGGAACCGACCCCCGTCCGCGTTTGCGGCGGTGCTCCCCTCAGCCCTGCAGTGAGGAGCGAATCGGGGTGAAACGCGCTCTGGCACAAGATCTGGTCCACACCTACACTCCCCGAGTCGTCGCGGGAGTCATCATCAGCCATGGCTGAAACCCTTTTTTCATTCGCTGGTCAGGACATGGCCATCGACCTCGGAACCGCCAACACGCTGGTCTACGTGCGGGGGGGTGGCATCGTCCTCAACGAGCCGTCGGTGGTCGCCATCAACTCCCAGAACGGCCGCGCTCTGGCCGTCGGCATGGAGGCGAAAAGGATGATCGGGCGCACTCCGGCCCACATCACAGCCATCCGACCGCTCCGAGATGGGGTCATTGCCGACTTCGACGTCACCGAGAAGATGCTCCGCTACTTCATCCAGAAGGTCCATCGCAGGAAGTGGGCCCGTCCCCGAATCGTGGTCTGCGTGCCGTCCGGGATCACGCCAGTAGAGCGAAGAGCCGTCGAGGAGGCGGCCTATCACGCCGGCGCACGACGGGCATACACCATCGAAGAGCCAATGGCCGCTGCCATCGGGTCAGGGCTCCCCATCGCCGAGCCGGCCGGGTCGATGGTCGTGGACATCGGCGGCGGCACGACCGAGGTGGCTGTCATCTCTCTTGGTGGCATCGTCGTCTCCCGCTCGATCAGGGTCGGCGGCGACGAACTGGACACCGCAATCATCGACTGGGTCAAGAAGGAGTACAACGTCCTCATTGGCGAGCGAACGGCGGAGCAGCTCAAGCTCGCGGTCGGATCGGCATGGCCATACGCCGATGAGCCGTCTGCCGAGGTGCGCGGGCGCGACCTGGTCACCGGTCTGCCCAAGACGATCCTTCTCTCCAGCCCCGAGATCAGGGAGGCCATCGAGGAGCCGACTCAAGCGGTCGTCGATGCCGTGAAATTCACACTCGACAAGACGCCGCCGGAGCTGGCGGCCGACATCGTCGAGCGTGGGATCGTGCTCACCGGGGGAGGAGCGCTGCTGGTGGGGCTGGACCATCGTCTGGCCCATGAGACGGGGATGCCCATCGTCACCGCGGCCAATCCGCTGCAGTCGGTGGTGCTCGGCTCGGGGAAGTGTCTCGAGGAGTTCGACACATTGCAAGAGGTGCTCGTGTCGTCTTCCCGGCCATGACTTCCTCGACCCGTCTTGACTCATGCTGACTTCGAAACAATCCGACCGAGCCCTCCCCACCTTCATCAGCCTCCTGGTCATCGGTGTGCTCCTGATGACCTTCGATGTCCGCCTGGAGGGCGGGGGAGTGGTCGGTGTGTTGCGGAGCGGCACTCAGGCCATCGTGTCGCCGATGCAGCGCATCGCCGCTTTCGCGGTCACACCCATCGCCAATGCCCTCGACAGCCTGTCCAATGTCGCTTCGCTCAGAGAGCAGAACGCAGCCCTTTCGGCTCAACTCGCCGAGTCGCAGGCTGCACTGGTGGCCGTCCAGGACGATCTTGCGAAGCTGGATCTCCTCGAGCAGATCTACGACCTGGAAACCGACGGAGCTGCGCTGGGTCAAACCGTTGCCAATGTCATTGGATCGGTCGACGCTGCCCTCATCATCGACAAGGGCATCAGCAACGGGGTGCTGGTCGGCCAACCGGTCATCGACACCAACGGCTATGTGATAGGGACCGTCAAGAGCGCGAGCTCCGGGAGCGCGACGGTCCTCCCGATCACCGCGAGCCGAGACGGTCTGACCGTGCTCGTCGGCTCGCAGACCGGGACGCTGGTCACGAGGCCCTTCTCGTCGGATCTAGCGCTGGAGATGGATCTCGACGTCTTCGATGCCCGTGAGCCTGTGCTGGCAGGCGACCGCGTCCTCACCTCGGCGGCGAGCACGGACTACCCGGCCGGTCTCCCCGTCGGCGAGGTGATCGAGGATGCCTCCCCGGAGTCCACGTCGCTGACAACGACCGTGCGCCCGTTCGTGGATCCCGAGGCCCTTCGATTCGTCGTCGTACTGGCCTGGCCCCCCGACCCTGTTTCGGCTGCCACCGACGACACGATTCCCGAGGTCACCGAAACGACCATCGCCGAAGAAACGCCCACCACTACTACCACCCCCGAGGACGATGGTTGATGAGAGGCCGCACCGCGCTGGTGATCGGCCTAACTGTCGTGATCGCCGTCGTGATCCAGACCACCCTGTTCGGGCGGTTGAGGGTCGTCACTCCCGACCTGGTGATGCTGATCGGGATTCTGCTCGCCTTGACGAGGGTTCGGACAGAGGCCGTTCTCGGGGTCGCATTTCTGTCCGGCCTGATCATGGACCTGTTGGGGGCATCGCTGATAGGCCTCCGCGCGGTCGTCTACACCACGGTGGCGTTCATCGCCATCCGGACCAAGGAACGGGCCGAGCTGGGGCGGGTGACGGTGGCCTTGTGGGCCGGGTTGCTCACGCTCCTCGGCGTCGTCCTCATACTCCTCATAGGGACACTGTTCGGGCAGGCGGCCCTGCTCGGGCAGGGTGCGGTTAGCGTCATGATCCTCGTTCCACTCGCCAACGTGGCCGTTGCCGCCCTTCTGGCACCAACCTTCGTACGATTGGTCGACCGCGACCGGACTGCTCTTCGGTACCCATGAAGTTCGCTCTGAGACTCACGACGCTGGGGGTCATCTTCACGGTGATGTTTTCGGTGGTCGGGCTCAGGCTGTGGTTCATCCAGGTGGCCGAGGGACCTCAGATCGCCCGAGCTGCCGAAGAGGCGACCTGGGTGGGCAAGACCACGTATGCCGCTCGTGGCGACATCTACGACCGAAACGGGACTCTCCTTGCCACCAGTCGCATGGTGCCGGCGGTCATGGTCGACCGGACGTTCGTCCAGCCCGAGCAGAAAGAGACCCTGATTCAAGAACTGGCCTCCATCGTCGGGGCCGACGCGGTCGAGCTCGAAGCCATGTACGAGGAGGCCGGGATAAACGGCCGGTTCCAGGTGAGCACGGTCTCGAACGAGACCGCCTATGCGATCAACGAGTCGCTCGACGAGCTTCCCGGAGTCGAGGTGGTCAAGGTCCCGGAACGGGTCTACCTGACCGGGCCCACCATGGCGCATGTCATCGGTCACCTCGGTCTGCCCGAACAAGCCGATTTGGACGAACGCGCGGACCTGGATCGGGACGTCCGCATCGGCAAGCTCGGGGTGGAGCGTGTCTACGACGAGGTGCTGCAGGGCACCGGAGGCTCGGTCGAGTACCGGGTGAGGCGGGGCGAGATCATCGAACAGCGCGCACCGGTCGACCCGGTGACTGGCAGCTCGCTCGTGCTCAACCTCGATCTAGCCCTCCAAGAGCAGGTCGAGCTCGCCCTGGAGAGTGGGGTCGCACTGTCCAACGAGGTCAAGGAAGAGGAGAGGGAAGACGGGGAGGAGGTCTTCAACGAAACTCAACGGGCTGCGGCAGTTGTGCTCGATGTCGACACCTTCGACGTTCTCGCCCTGGCTTCCTTCCCCGACTTCGATCCTCAGCTCTTCGTGGCCGGCATCGACGAGTCGACCTTCGACGGCCTCAACGAGACCAAGGCCTTCAACAACCTCGCCGTCAGCGGTCTCTATCCACCCGCCTCGACGTTCAAGGCGATCACCTACACCGCCAAGCTCGAAGAGAACCTCCCGTTCCCTACCGAGGTGGAGGGAGTCGACGGCGACCTGATCCACTGTGACGGGACCCTGGTCCTCGACGAGCTCGCCGATGGCTCGGCCCAGGTCAAGCACGACTGGTACGACCCCCGAAATCTGGGCTGGCTCGACATCCACGGAGCCCTGTCGAACTCCTGCAATATCTATTTCTGGAATGTCGCCCTGGGCACCTACACCACCTACCCCCAGGGGTCGGCCAAAGAGAGCATCCTCCAGGACTGGGCGACCCGGGTGGGATACGGCCACGAGACCGGCATCGACCTGACCAGTGAGGCCCCCGGCATCATCCCCACACGGCAGCTGTTCGAGGAGTGGAAGGAATACCAGCTGGAGAACCCCGATGAGCCGCCTCGTCTCGAGCCGGCCCGCCTCGAGTTGGCCTCGCCATGGCTCGGTGGCGACCTGATGGACTTCGCCATCGGGCAGGGAGCGTTCACCGCCACTCCACTCCAGGTTGCGTCCTCATATGCAGTGCTGGTCAACGGCGGGAAGGTGATGGAGCCTCGGGTCGTGAGGGAGACGATCGACGCCGAGGGGAACGTCACCCCGGTCGAGCGCCCGGCTCCGGTGACCGTCGACATCGACCCGGCCACCAGAGCGTCCCTGCTGGAAGATCTCGGCAGCGTCGTCAACGGGGGGACAGCCGCTGCCGCCTTCAGCGACTTCGGCGAGGGTGTGGAGAATGTCGGAGGGAAGACCGGAACCGCCCAGGTTTCGGCGACCCGGGACAACCACGCCTGGTTCGTCGGCGTTGCCCCCCTCAACAACCCCAAATACGTCGTGGCAATCCTCATCGACGAGGGTGGATCCGGGGGGCAGGTGGCGGCACCGGTGGCCCGCAACATCATGCAGTATCTGACTGGCAACGAGCAGACTCCCATTGTCGAGGGCGAGGAGGCGGACTAGTGGTCAGTCTGCCGATAGATGCCGCGGTATCGCCGAGCCATTTGGGGTCGCTGGCAAGGACGCAGTACGAAGGCGCACCCGTAGGTGCGTCGAGGACGAGGACGCCGTCCAGCGGCGTCAAGGGCCGGCGAGAGTGCGCAGCTATCGGGGAGGCGGGCCACTAGTGGCTGTGCTCACCCGTCTCCGTGAGGTGGCCGTAGACCGGGGCCGCAACAAGTCGGACCGCATCCTCTTCGGGACCATGCTCGCCCTCTCCGCCTTCGGATTGCTCATGGTCTATTCCGCGACCAGGAGCAGCGGTTCGGTGGGAATGGAGCGGCAGATGATCTTCGTGGCTGCCGGGCTGACCCTCTACGCGGTGATCTCCAATATCGACTATCGGGAATTGAAGAACCTGATCCCGATCGTGTCGATCTTGGTGCTTCTCGGGCTGTTCGCGGTGTATCTGTTCGAGCCGATCAACGGGGCACAGCGCTGGATACCGCTGGGGTTCTTTGCTCTCCAGCCTGCTGAGTTCGCCAAGGTGGTCGTAATCCTGTTGCTGGCTGCGGTCCTCTCTCCGAACAACCGCGATGAGGTCGGTCAGCGCCAACTCACCTGGCCCACCGTGTTTCGGGCGATCTTCATCGTCGCCCTCCCCGCGGTCCTGGTCCTCTTCGAGCCGGACCTGGGCACGACGCTCGTATTCGGGTTCATCCTCTTCGTGATGCTGTTCGTCGCCGGTGCCACCTGGCGACAAATGGTCGCGCTCACTGTGGCGGCCGCGGCCGGGGTGATCCTCGTGCTGGAACGGGGCTGGCTCGCGGGCTATCAGCTCGATCGGATCCGGGTTCTCTTCGACCCGACCGTCGACCCGCAGGCCCTCGGTGCCAGGTTCAACATCCAGCAGTCGAGGTATGCGGTGGGCTCGGGCCAGCTGTTCGGCAGAGGTCTGTTCGCCGAAGGCACCCAGACCTCGTTCGAGTACGTACCCGAACAGGAGACTGACTTCATCTTCACCGCGGTGGCCGAGCAACTTGGCTTCGTTGGCGGAGTCCTGGTAGTCGCCGCTTTCGCCGTCATCATCTGGCGGCTCCTCGTGATCGCGGCCAACGCCAGAGACCGCTTCGGCGCCCTCATCGCCGCGGGTCTGGCCGCGATGATGGTTTTCCATGTGTTCGTGAATGTCGGGATGACGATCGGGATCATGCCGGTCACAGGCATCCCCCTGCCTTTCCTTTCTGCCGGCGGGTCCTTCTATTTGGCCATGACTCTCGCCCTCGGGGTTGCCAACTCGGTTTGGCTATTGCGAACTCCGGTGCCGGGCGAGAACCAGCTCAGCTGAATCTCGTTCACGTTCCACGCTTACGTTCTACCCTGCCGCCCGATGGACAGGCGTGGTGAACGAGGGTGGGTGGAGGTCATCTGCGGGCCCATGTTCTCCGGCAAGAGCGAAGAGCTCATCCGTCGGGTGACTCGATATCAGATCGCCCGGGTGCCGATTCAGACATTCAAGCCACAGCTCGATGTCAGGTACGCCGACTCCGAGGTCGTCTCCCATTCCAGCCTCAAGGTAGAGGCGATACCGGTGGAGACATCATCTGAGCTGCTGCGCCGTGTCGACGACAGCACACAGGTCATCGGGATCGACGAGGGGCAGTTCTTCGACGATGGGCTGGTGGACGTCGTCGAACAGCTCGCCTCGGCCGAGAAGCAGGTGATCGTCGCAGGTCTGGACACCGACTATCTGAGACGCCCGTTCGAGCCCATCCCCACGCTGTGCGACCGTGCCGAGTACGTGACCAAGATGCTTGCCGTCTGTCACAAGTGTGGCGGGCCGGGCATGTACACCCAGCGGATAGTTCAATCCGAGGAGCTCGTCGTTCTCGGGGCGCAAGGCGCCTACGAGGCCCGGTGCCGCGTGTGCTACGACCCGACCGAGCCCGAACAGCCCGAGCTCGATCTCGGCGCTGGATAGGTTCAGCGTTTCCTTTCTGGTAACCTTGGCCGGTCCGCCAGACGCGACATCTTCCCCTCTTCGGAGTGTTTCGTTGATGAGCACCCTTGCATACCGGCGAGCCGGCATGTCAGTCCTTGGCGACCGCCTCTATGCAGGGCGGGCGCCCCATCGCGATCTGGCGCATCTATTCGGGCCCGACAGCCCCTGCCAGGAAATGGGCATTCGGGTCGACCCAAGCATCGACTCTCAGAGGAGTGACAACACATGGCTCTATTTCGCAAGAAGAGCCCACAGATCGTTCGGAAGTCATCGACGGAAGGGACCGTCGAGGAGCGCAAGACCGTCCGCGTCAAGGGAAAAAAGGTAGAGGTCACCAGGGTCGAGGGCAGACCAGCCCCGGCCACGAAACCCAAGAAGGAACGACGCCACCAGCCGTCAGGCAAGGGTGGCGGCAACCACTCCAGGAACGGAGTCTCCACCTCCAGGACCCGGACCCGTAGGCCGGTCGACGATGAGGTGATTCTCCCGGTCGAGTCCGGGCGCAAGCAGATGCTCGTCCGGGTGCATCGGGGCCAGACACAGATGGTGATCCTCGAAGGCCCGGTCCTCGTCGAGCACTACGTGGCCCGTGAGGACGCCGGATCGGTAGCAGGGAACATCTACCTGGCCAAGGTTCGCAATGTCCTCCCCGGCATGGAGGCGGCGTTCCTGGACTTCGGAGCCGCCAAGAACGGTGTCCTCTATGCGTCGGACGTCGCTTCCGACGGGAAGGGCAACGGCCGGCCCAACCGCAGGATCGAGAACGTCCTCAAAGAGGGCGATGACGTCCTGGTCCAGGTGACGAAGGATGCGATGGGTGCCAAGGGCGCCCGGCTGACGGGTGTGCCGTCACTCCCCGGGCGCTACCTCGTCCTCGTCCCCGACTCCGACAGCATCGGGATCAGCCGCCGCCTGCCTGACGATGACCGGACCCGACTACGGGAAGTGATCAACAAGGTGCGTCCCGAGGGGTACGGCGTGATCGTGAGAACCGCCGCCCTCCATGCCAGCGCCGAGGAGCTGGCTGCCGACATCTCCCGTCTGCGCAAGGTCTGGGACCACATCGGCGAAGAGTCGAAGGACGGCGGTGCGCCCCGTCTCGTCCATCAGGAGCCCGATCTCCTCATCAAGGTGATCCGTGAGCACTTCACGGCGGACTTCCGCAAGCTGCTCATCGATGACCCCAAGGCGTATGAGACCGTCGTCGACTATCTGCGGGGGACCGCGCCCGACCTCGTGTCCAAGGTGCAGCACTACACGGACGATGTCCCGCTGTTCGAGCGGTATCACGTCGACGACCAGATCAAGAAGGCCCTCGACCGGAAGGTCTATCTCCCGTCGGGCGGTCACCTCGTCATCGATCGGACCGAGGCGCTCACCGTCATCGATGTCAATACCGGGAAGTTCGTCGGCTCCTCAAATCTGGAGGAGACAGTCCTGCAGAACAACCTGGAGGCGGCAGAGGAGATCGGGCGTCAACTTCGGCTGCGAGACATCGGCGGGATCATCGTCATCGACTTCATCGATATGGAGACGATCGACAACCAGCAGCAGGTGTTGCGACGTCTCAAGGAGGCGCTGGCCAAGGACAAGACCCGGACCCAGGTCTTCGACGTGTCTCATCTCGGGCTGGTGGAGATGACGCGGAAGAACGTCTCGGCGGGCTTGCTCGAGCAGTTCTCATCGAAGTGCGAGGAATGTGGTGGTCGCGGCGTGATCGTCCATGACCATGCCATTCACGCAGACGATCTCGTGGTCGAGGACTATTCCCTGGCGGAATAGGTGCTCTTTGCGGTAACCGGCCGAACCGGTACCATTCGCACTCAATCCCCTTCCAGAGGTTTACCCATGTACGCCATCATTCGCGCCGGCGGCAAGCAGGCCAAGGTGCAATCGGGCGATGTAATCGAGATAGAGCGGGTGAAAGGTGACGCCGAAGAGATGTCCTTTTCGCCTCTCCTGATCGTGGACGACAAGGGGAATGCGGTGTCCGATCGTGACCTCCTGGCCAAGGCCTCGGTGACGGCGAAGGTGCTGGGCGAGTCCCAGGGCCCGAAGATCGACATCTTCAAGTACAAGAACAAGACGGGCTATCGCCGTCGTCAGGGTCATCGCCAGAAGTACACCCAGATCGAGATCACCGAGATCAAGATGCCGGGCGCCAAGGGCAAGAGCGCAGCCAAGCCGGCCGCCGACGAAGGCTTCCGAGACGAAGCCCGCAGCTGCCAAGGCCACCGCGGCGAAGCCGGCCGCAGCCAAGGCATCCGCTGCAAAGGCAACAGCGGCCAAGGCCACTGCGGCGAAGACCCCTGCGGCGAAGACCACCAAGCAAGCCAAGACCGACTCGTCAGAGGAGGAGTGAGATGTCAAAGACAAAAGCAGGCGGTTCCTCCAAGAACGGACGGGACTCGGCCGCCAAGCGGCTCGGACCCAAGGTGTTCGACGGCGAGTTCGTGAACGCCGGGGCCATCCTCGTGCGTCAGCGTGGCACCAGGATCCACCCCGGTGAGAACGTGGGCAAGGGGTCCGACGACACCCTGTTCGCCACCGCACCCGGCACCGTCAAGTACGGGACCCGAGCCAACCGGCGTCAGGTCAACGTCCTGCCCGAGTGAGTTAACCGGTCGTGTTCGTCGACCGGGTTCGTGTCAACCTCCGTGCCGGCAATGGCGGCGCGGGGGTTGTCTCGTTTGTGAGGGCGAAGGGAAGGCCCAAGGGCAAGCCGACCGGGGGTAATGGGGGTCCTGGGGGATCGGTCTACCTCAAGGCGGATCCCTCTGTGGCCACTCTGCTCCGTTACCAGCGAAATCCCCATTACACCGCTGGTCATGGCACGCACGGCCAGGGTGATGTCCGACACGGCAAGACCGGTGAGGCTCTGTTCCTTCCCGTCCCGCTGGGAACCGTCGTGATCGACGACGAGGGCACGATGGTTGCCGATCTCGTCGAGGAGGGTCAGGAGATCGAGGCCGTCAAGGGTGGGCGGGGCGGCCGGGGCAATGCTGCATTCGTCAACCCATCCAACCGGGCCCCGGGGGTCGCCGAGCAGGGGGAGTACGGCCGGTCGGAATGGCTCACCCTCGAGCTGAAACTCCTCGCCGACGCCGCCCTGATCGGCTTCCCCAACGCGGGGAAGTCCACGTTCATCTCGAAGGTATCGGCCGCCAAGCCCAAGATCGCCGACTATCCGTTCACGACCCTGGTGCCGAATCTGGGTGTGGTGAGCTTCGACGGGCGGGAGTTCGTCCTGGCCGACATCCCGGGGCTCATCGAAGGCGCAGCGTCGGGGAAGGGCCTCGGACACGAGTTCCTACGTCACATCGAGCGGGCCCGGGTGCTCGTCATCCTTCTCGATCCGTCGCCGCTGCAGGAGCGTTCGCCGGCGGAGCAGTTGCAGGTCCTGAGGCGTGAGATCGCCGACTACTCCTCCGAGATCGCAGCGCGGCCCAGCATCGTGCTCCTCAACAAGTCGGACCTCGTAGACGTGACCGATCTCGCCGTCACGCTTGGCGCCACGCCGGTCTCGGCGATCAGCGGGGAGGGAATTCGAGAGTCGCTGCATGCCATCGCCGACCTGGTCGACGAGGCGGAGCGCATCGCGCCGCTGCGAAAGGGCTATGTCCTCCACCGACCGTTGGGTCCGACCTTCACCGTGCGAAGAGAAGAAGGGGGCTGGCGCATCGAAGGGTTGGCCGCGGAGCGAGCTGTGGCATTCGCTGACCTGACCGTGCCCGAAGCGGCCGATATGGCGGCCTGGCGTCTCTCCAGACTCGGTGTGGATCAAGCGCTGCTGGAGGCGGGCGCCCTCGAAGGCGACGAGGTCAGGATCGGCGAGATCTCTTTCGAGTTCACCCCCGAACGGGATGAGGAGGAGTAGCAGCGTCGGTCAACCGAGACCGGCGCATTGGACGCACCGTGCCGCAGCGGGGAGGGCCTCCAGCCTGGTCGTTCCGATCTCTTTCCCGCAGACGTCACACATCCCGTAGGTGCCGTCGTCGAGCTTGACCAGTGCCCGGTCGATATCGGCGATTGAGTGCGTGATCGATCGTGCGGTGGCCGTGGTGCTCAGACGTTCGACCGCCTCGGTGGTGCCATCGCCGACCCGTTTCCCAAACGAGACGGCGGCGCCGCTGGTTGGGGGCGCGGTCAACCTGCCCAACTCGCTCTCGAGCTCGGCTTTCCGATCGATCAGTGTCTGACGAAGGGCGTCCACCCGATCGAACCTTAGGAAGCGGAGTCATCAGGGTTCACCCGTACAATGGCGGCCGATGAGTTTTGAAACTCCAGGAGCAGTCGCTGACGCGCTGCGCTCGGTCGACTATCTGCCCGACGACCGCATAGCTCAGGTCGTCTTTCTGGCCGATCGCCTCGACAAGCCGATCCTGGTCGAGGGACCCGCAGGGGTCGGCAAGACCGAACTCGCCAAATCCCTGGCCAGGGTCACCGGGCGCGATCTGATCAGGCTGCAGTGCTACGAGGGACTCGACGAGGCCAAGGCCCTGTACGAGTGGAACTACAAGAAGCAGTTGCTCAGGATCCAGGCTGACGTCGACCACGACTGGGAGGACATCGAGCAGGACATCTTCTCGGAGGATTTCCTTCTCACCCGCCCTCTGCTCGAGGCAATTCGATCCGAGAATCCCGTCGTCTTGCTCATCGACGAGGTGGACCGGGTCGAAGTCGAGACCGAGGCATTGCTCCTCGAGATCCTCTCCGATTTCCAGGTGTCGATCCCCGAGTTGGGGACGATGGAGGCCCGGACCCAACCGATGGTGGTACTCACGTCCAACAACACCCGGGAGCTCAGCGAGGCGCTGAAGCGGCGCTGTCTCTTCCTCCATATCGACTACCCCGACGCCCAGAGGGAGCAGGAGATCCTCGCCGCACGGGTCCCTGGGTTGTCCGAGCATCTGGCCGCACAAGTAGCCAAGGTGGCCCGGTCGATCCGGAGCCTCGACCTGAAGAAGGCGCCCTCCGTCTCTGAGACCATCGACTGGGCGCGGACCCTCCTCGCCCTCTCCATCGAGGATGTCGACGAGGCGATTCTGGGCGACACGCTGCACGTCCTCCTCAAGTACCAGGCCGACATCGAGAAGGCGGCCAAGGAGCTGACGTCGAGCCCTCCAGCGTGACGTGCTCGGAATAATCACCGGGTTCATCGACGAGCTGAGGGCGGCCGGCGTCCCGGTGTCGATGGTGGAGGCCATCGATGGGATGCGGGCGGTGGAGGCTGTCGAGATCGGCGACAGGATCGCCCTACGCGAGACGCTACGGGCGACGCTGATCAAGAACCTGCGACACGAGCGCGCCTTCGACACCGCGTTCGACGTCTATTTCTCGATGGTTCCCCAGTCGCAGTCCGAACCAGGGGATTTCGGGGAATCCGAATCTCATCCGCATGCCGACCGGTACGACTCCGATGAGCCGCCTCCGTTCGATATCGACGGACTGCTCGATTCGCTTCTCGAGGCATTAGCCGGTCTCGACGAGGAGGCCATCCGGCGTGGCGCCCGCACCGCAGTAGACGAGCTGGCCGGGATGGAGCCGGGCCGTCCAGTCGGTGGGACCTATTACCTGTATCGGACGCTGCGTCGGCTGGATCTGGCCGATCTGGAGGAGAGATTGATCTCTGCCCTCACCGAGGATCAGGATCTATCCGATTTCGAGAGACGTCTGCTCCGCGAGGAGGTGGAGGCCAGGATCGAGCGTCTCCGGCAGGAAATCGAAGAGGAGATTCGACGACGCCTCGTTGCCGATCGCGGTCGTGATGCGGTCGCACGCACCTTGCGGCGCCCTCTCATCGAGGATGTCGACCTGATGCATGCCACCACCAGTGACCTCCACGAGATGGAGGACGCAATCGGGCCGCTCACGCGGAAACTGGCAGCCCGGCTGGCCCGACGCCGTCGCATGCGGGCCGGTCGCCTCGACTTCCGTCGCACCATGCGCAAGTCGTTGGCAACAGGTGGCGTCCCGGCAGACCCGCAGTTTCGCCATCCCCGGCCTCACCGGCCGGAGGTCTGGCTCCTCTGTGACATCAGCGGGTCCATGGCGACGTTCTCCCGCTTCACCCTCCAATTCACCCATGCCATGTCGACCCACTTCTCCAAGCTGCGGTCATTCGCCTTCGTCGACACCATCGATGAGGTCAGTGACTTCTTCGGACCGGGGGTGGATTTCGGCTCGGCCTTGCGGCGGGTCACGACTGAGGCCGAGGTGGTGTGGCTGGATGGGCATTCCGATTACGGCAACTCCCTGGAGACGTTTCACACCCGGTACGGCCGTCAGCTCACCCCCCGGACCACCGTGATCATCACAGGGGACGCCCGCAACAACTACCGGCCGCCTCGAGATGGTGTGCTCGGCGACATCGTCAGAAGCGTCACGTGCAGTGATCTGGCTCAACCCCGAGCCTGCAGGCCTACTGGGACACCGGCGACTCGGCGATGTCCCACTATGCCGGCCATTGCACCTCGGTCCATGAGGTGCGGACGCTGCGCCAGCTCGAGCAATTCATCGAGGAATTGACCCTCCCCGGGCCGCGGCCCCTCCAGAATGTCTAAACCGTGAGAGGCTTTCTGCCGATGTTGTGGCACACGCCCATCTACGGGCAATAGGACCAGAGGTGAAGAACATGGGCTCGCGGATACTCGTTGTCGAGGACTCGGCCGTCATCAGACGGCTCATCGAAGTCTGTCTCCGCGCCGCCGATCTCGAGATCGTCACCCGTGAGGATGGCAAGACCGGGCTCGCCGCCGTTGGCTCGGAGTCACCCGACCTGGTCGTCCTGGACATCGGGCTTCCCGGCATGGACGGGTGGGAAGTGTTGGACCGCATCCGTCGGGACGAGTCGACGAGGAACATCCCGGTGGTCGTCCTCACCGCTCACGCCGAGGAGGAATCCCGGCGCAGGGCAAATGAGGGCGGGGCTGATGCCTTCGTGACCAAGCCGTTCCAGCCCAACGATTTCCGCTCGACTGTCCTCTCACTCCTCGAGTAGAAGACGTTCTACGTCTTACGTTCTACGTAATACGTATCAGGCGGGCTCTTTCTCCATCACGTCGGCCAAACGCTCGGCCAGGTCCACCACCCGGTTGGAGTATCCCCACTCGTTGTCGTACCACGACATCACCTTGACCAGGTTGCCGCCGAGCACCTGAGTGCCGCCGGCATCGAAGATCGATGAGTGCGGGTTCCCGATGATGTCGGTCGAGACGATCGGATCCTCCACATACTCCAGTATCCCGGCCATCGGCCCCTCCGCCGCGGCCCTGACCGCGGCGTTCACCTCTTCGACCGTCACATCACGATCCAGCTCGACCACCAGGTCGACCGTCGAACCGTCGGGCACAGGCACCCGCATCGCCATGCCGTCGAGCTTCCCGGCGAGACTGGGGATGACCTCCCCGATGGCGGCCGCCGCACCTGTGCTCGTCGGGATGATGTTCTCGGTCGCCGCCCGGCTCCGACGTAAGTCCTGGTGCGGGACGTCAGCCAGCACCTGGTCGTTGGTGTAGGCATGCACCGTGGTCATCACGCCCTTGCGGATGCCGAAGTTGTCGTCCAGCACCTTGGCCAGTGGCGCCAATGAGTTCGTGGTGCACGATGCGTTGGAGACGATGATGTCGTCGGAGTCGAGCTGGTCGTCGTTGACCCCGAGGACGACTGTCTCATCCACCTTGTCCTTCGAGGGGACGGTGAGAATGACTCGTTTGGCCCCGGCATCGATGTGCTTCTGCAGTGTTGCGCGGTCCCTGAAGACGCCAGTCGACTCGATGACGATGTCCACGTCGAGATCCTGCCAGGGCAGAGAGGACGGGTCGCGCTCCATGAGCATCTTGATCTCATGCTCTCCGACCCTCATGACACCGTCGTCCACTGTGACGTCTTCCTCGAACCGTCCCATGACCGAGTCGTACTCGAGGAGGTAAGCGAGGATGTCGTCATCGGAGAGGTCGTTGATGGCGACGACTTTGAGACCCGAATCCGGCCTCGAGGCGATGATGCGGAATACCGCCCGCCCGATCCGCCCGAACCCGTTGATTGCGACGTTTGCCATGCTCATTCTCCGTTGAGGTAGGTGGCGATCATCCCGGTGACCTCGACGACCCGGTTTGAGTAGCCCCAGCCATTGTTGAACCAGGTGATGGTCTTCACCAGGTTTCCACCTGTGACCATGGTGGCCAGGCTGTCATAGACACCGGAGTGGGAGATCGATCTCACATCTGAGGAAACAATCGGATCTGCGACATATTCGATGATTCCCTGGTACTTGCTCTCACACGCCGCCTTGACGATGCCATTGATTTCTTCCTCGTCGGTGGCGCGCTCGACGTCGACAACCATGTCGACGGTCGAGCCGTCGACTACGGGAACGTTGAGGGCGACCACTGCCAACTTGTCCTCGAGCTCGGGCAGCACCTGGGTGATGATTTCGGCAGAGTTCGTCTCGGCGGGGATGATGTTTTCTCCGGCAGCTCGGGATGTCCGGTAGGAGTCGGTCGGCACGTCAGCGAGACGTCCGGCGTTGGACATCGCCTTGACCACTGTCATGAAGGCGCGCTTGACCCCGAGCTCTTCGTTGATGGTCTTCAAGATCGGTGCGGCGGCGTTCGATGTGTTGGAGCCGAGGGCCACCTGGTCGACCTCCGAAGTGAGGACGTCGTCGTTTATCCCACGAAGAAGCAGTGGGATCTCACCGGGGATCTCCGGGCTCGAGGTCAAGACGACCTTCTTCGCCCCGGCCTTGAGATGCTGCTCGAGGGCTTCCTTGGTCCGATAGCGGCTGGTGGTCTCGAGCACGACATCGACCCCGAGCTCCCCCCAATCGGCATCGCCCGGCTCACGTGCGTTCAGCCAGGCCACCCTTCGGTCGCCGTAGGACAGGGTGCCGTCGGCGTAGGAAACCGGCGCCGGAAAGCGGCCGTAGATGGAGTCGTACTTGAGGAGGTAGGTGAGCGCCTCGGGATCGGCGATGTCGCTGATCGCCACGATGTCGAGGTCGGCCCGATTGTGGAGGAGGCGCATCACGTTCCGCCCGATCCGGCCGAAGCCCATGAGCCCTATCCGGGTTGTCATCATCGATCGATTCCTTTCTGCGGGCCTGAAACTAGTGGTCATACCCCTTGGCGACCCAAACCGGCACCGGTAGGTTCGGCTTCGGGAGGGTTGAGATGCTGTTGGCTTTCGCCCTGAGCGCGGTCTGCCTGGTGGCGCCGGTCGATGGGCCAGTGGTCGCCGATTACGCGCCGGTGGGGTCCTACGGCGGACACTGGGGCATCGATTACGCGGTGGCTGCTGGCACGCGGGTGCGGGCACCGGCCTCGGGCCGGGTCACGTTCGCGGGCTCGGTAGCCGGGATGAGATCGGTGACCATCGAACCTGTCCCCGGGTTCAAGGTGTCGTTGAGCTTTCTGTCAGAGATCGAGGTGCCGTCGGGCTCCATGGTGGATCGGGGTGACGTGGTCGGAAGGTCTGGATCACCCCATGGCGTGAGCGGGGTCCATCTGTCGACCAGGATCGACGGCGAGTACGTCGACCCCGAGAGCCAACTGGGATGTCGTGATACCGACATCACCCGGGCGCTCCGGCTGGTGACGCCTCCGGGGCCGTATGCTCGCCAACGTGCGCACCGGGATCCTGGGCGGGACGTTCGACCCGATCCACATCGCCCATCTTCACGCCGGGGAGACGGCGTTGTTCGCCGCCGACCTCGACCGGGTGTTGTTCATGCCGGCCGGCGACCCATGGCAGAAAGGCGCACGTGAGCTGACCCCGGCGGACCAACGTCTGGAGATGACGAGGCTTGCCGTCGAAGGAACGGACGGATTCGAGGTGGACGATCGTGAGATCGATCGAGACGGTCCTACCTACACCATCGATACGTTGCTCACATTCCCTTTGGGCGAGGACCTGTTCCTGATCCTCGGGGCCGACGCCGCCATTGGGCTTCCCACGTGGCACCGCTGGGAGGAGGTCATGGAAAGGGCGGGCATCCTCGTCGTGCCCCGACGGGGCACTGACCTCGCCGCGGTCGCCGCGACTGTGCCGGCGGCCACCATCCTCGACATGTCGGCGCTCGATATCAGCTCGACATCGATCCGCGATTTGGTGGCTTCAGGGCGCCCCTATCGCTTCTTGGTGCCTTCAGAAGTCCACCGGTTCATCGACAGCAACGGCCTCTACACGCAAATGCTGGGCAGGCGATATGGTTGGGGGCGCAAACGACCAGGAGGAATCCTCGTAGATAGCGGAAGAGAACAGGCCCGGGTGGCGGCGGACGCCATCTTCAGCAAAAAGGGCATGGACATCGTGTTGCTCGACGTAGAAGGGCTGTTCGTTCTCTCCGACGTCTTCGTGATCGCCACCGGGACCTCCCGTCCGCACGTCCAATCGCTCGCCGAGCATGTCGAGGAGCGGATGTCCGAGGAACTCGATCTCAAGCCGCTGCGAAGCGAGGGCCGGGCGGAGGCGGAGTGGGTGCTTCTCGATTTCGGCGATGTCATCGTCCACGTCTTCCAGGCGTCGGCACGTGAGTTCTACGGCCTGGAGCGATTGTGGGCTGATGCCGAGAAAGTCGATTGGGTGGAGCCGGTAGCCGCCGACGGCTGACCAGCACAGGACCGGGGTGCCGACGGCATCCCTAGCCCAGAGAGATCATCGCGACATCATGTGTTGGCACGGGCAGGTGACTTGCGCCATTGAAGCGTCAACAAGCGCCCGAACTGCCGTCTCCACTTGGCTCCGGCGCCACGAGCAAACGCCTCAGCAGGGATAGCCCAAGTGGGGTAGCCGAGTTCAAGACCCTTGGCAGGGCCTTGTGTGGGAAGGATGATCTCTGTACTCATGGAAGGGTTTGATTCCTCGATTCGTTGGTCAGGGACGCGGACGACCACGGGGTGGTGTCAGCGGGGGGTGTCACGTACGCAATATCGCGATTCCGTGATTAAGGCATCGTTAAGACCTGGCCCGCATGGGCAACTGGGTTGTAAGGCGGCTCTCATCGGGGACGGTGAGGTGGCTGTCGATGTCTCCCCCTGGCCTTCTCAGGGGGTTGGCTCAAGGTGGCGCAGGCCGATAACCTGGGGCTTTCCCCATTTGGGGCTGTAGCTCAGCCTGGCAGAGCACCTGACTGGCAGTCAGGGGGTCAGGGGTTCAAATCCCCTCAGCTCCACTTCAACCCTTCGGGTTCTCCGGTGGGATGTTCTGGTTGAGCCGGAACAGGTTGTCCGGGTCGTACTGGGCCTTGACACGACGGAGCCGGTCCCAGGTTTCTCCCGGGTAGGCAGCCCGAACACGGTCCTGTCCCTCATCGGCGAGGAATCCGACATACCCGCTGAGATCGCCGTTACTCAGAGCCCTGGCGAAGTCGGTCACCCACGCTTCGCGTCGTGGACGATCGTCAGGGCCTTCGTAGAACGAGGCGACGTTGATCATCATTTTCCGATTCCGGTGAGCGAACGCCGTCGCGCCGTTGGGGACGCGGGCCATGGCCCCGCCCAGGACCCGGAGTTGGGCCACACGCATCGGTGCGTCCGAGTCCTCGAGGAATCCGAGGATGGTCTCCGCGGTCGCTTGATCGAAGCTGTCGGCCCACATGGTCCGGGCCACCGCCAGCGGCCGGTACTCCTCGTCTTCCGGCCCGTAGATCTCGGGATAGGGCATCTCTTGGACCATGTCGGCGATCGGCTGAGCGAGGGCGCGGAACCGGTCCATCACCTTCTGCCCTTCGGCGACGTCACCGCACCACGCCACCAGAGCCATGATCACGAGGCTGCCGTGGATCTCTTCTGGGACGAAGGGCAGCGGCGGGCAGTTCATGACGTTGGCGATGGTCGACAGCTCTTCGGGAGCCTGCTCCGCTTCGGCGATGAACCCGACGATGGTGTCCGTGGTGGCGGGGAGAACCATCATGCCTCCGACGATCTTGTCCAGCGGCTGCAGTCGAAGCTTGAATTTGGTGGCGACGCCGAAATTGCCTCCACCTCCCCTGATGGCCCAGAACAGGTCGGGATGAGACTCCTCGTCCGCGTGCACCACCTCGCCGTTCGCCGTCACCACCTCGGCGGCAAGCAGCGAGTCGATGGTCATGCCGTGCTTTCGAACCAGGAACCCGATTCCGCCTCCAAGGGTGATTCCTCCCAGCCCCACCGATCCGGTGTCGCCGAGCCCGGTGGCCAGCCCCACGGCGTTGGTCTCGTTGCTGTACTCGGCGGCGGTGAGACCGGAAGCTGCCCATGCGGTCCTGGACTCGATGTCGAGCTCGAGCGATTTGAGACCCCTCACGTCGATCACGATCCCGCCATCTGCGCTGCTGTGTCCGGCGGCGCTGTGACCTCCGCTGCGGATGGCGAGCTCGAGACCGGTCTCCCGGGCGATGGCCAGGACCGTGGCTACGTCGCTTGCGTCTGCCACCTGTGCGATCACGGCGGGGCGGACACCGTCGTACACGGGGATGAAGAGCCGCTGAGCGTCGTCGTATCCGGCGTCCTCAGGTGTGAAAACCTGTCCTGTCAGTGCTCGGCGGAGACTTTCAATATCGAGATTGGGGCTGGCTGCGATGGCCATGGGCTGACCTCCTTGTTCCGGCTCATACCCATACATCCTTTACAACGAACGGCCCCTGGCCAAATCGACATGTAGCGTCAACGAGGTGCGGCCCAACCACTCATACGGCCCCTCCACGTACTCGATCGTTGGCGCCGATCCCGAGGCGGGGGAGTGTGGCGTGGCCGTGCAGTCGAAGTTTCTCGCCGTCGGTGCCTTCGTGCCCTGGGCCCGGGGAGGGATAGGGGCCGTGGCCACTCAGGCATATGCCGAGATCACCTATGGGAGCCGCGGGCTGGATCTGCTGTCATCCGGGCTCTCACCAGAGGACACGATCGATCGTTTGACCGCCGACGACGAGATGCGCGGTCATCGGCAGGTCGGGGTGGTCGCCGCCGACGGTCGCAGCGCCTCCTACACCGGTGAGGACTGCTTCGAGCACGCCGTGAGCGTCACCGGGGAGGACTTCGCCGCCCAGGGCAACATCCTCTCCAATCCCGACGTCCCCGAGGCGATGGCCACCACATTCCGCGACACCCAGGGCCGGCTGGCCGAACGCCTCCTCGCGGCCCTCACCGCCGGTGAGACGGCCGGTGGAGAGAAGCGGGGCATGGAGTCTGCCGCTCTGCTCGTGGTCCGGCCAGGCGGCGGGTATGGCGGGAACCACGATCGATGGCTCGATCTGCGTATCGACCACTCGGATAGCCCGATCGAGGACCTGAGCGCCCTTCTCGATCTCCACACGTTGTACTTCGGCAGGACGGAGGAAGGAGATCTCCTGGCATTCGACGAGGATCTGCAAAAGGAGGTTCGGGGGATCCTCGACACTCTTGGTTGGTGGGATGTCTCGCAGTCGCTGGAAGACAACCTCCAAGGGTGGCTGGGGTGGCACAACCTGGAGGAACGATGGATGGGGACGGAACGGCTCGATCCGGTGGTCCTGGGCGAGTTGCGCAAGGCGTCCAACGCGTAGCCTCTCGAGAATGATCGTCGACGCAGCCTGCTATCAGCTTGGACAGAGGGTTCCCGGCGAATTCGACTACGAGGAGGCGGGGAGACTCATCACCGAGCCCGACACGTTTGCCTGGGTCGGCCTGCACGAGCCGAGCCCCGATGAGTTCGAGAAGGCGGTCAAGACCTTCAACCTTCACGAGCTGGCGGTCGACGACGCATTGCGGGCACATCAACGACCCAAGCTGGAGACGTTCGACGAGACACTCTTTGTCGTCACCAAGCCGGCCCGTTACGCCGACCCGGTGGAGATCGTCGAGTTCGGCGAGATCCTCATCTTCGTGGACCCGGACTTTGTGGTGGCGGTCCGGCACGGTGAGGCCAGCCGGCTCATCGAGGCCCGGCACAAGCTCGAAGCCGATCCAGGGCGGCTCGCCTACGGGCCGGGCTCGGTGCTCCACGCCATCCTCAATCAGGTGGTGAGGGACTACGCAGTGGTCCTCGATGAGCTGGGAGCCGACATTCGGGGCATCGAGGATGACGTCTTCTCCTCGCAAGGGGACTCCGAGCGCATCTACCGGCTCAAGCAGGAGGTGCTCAGTTTCCACGAGGCGGTGGAGCCCCTCGAGGAGCCGTTGGACCTGTTGGCCACAGATGATTTCAAGGCCATCGACCCCAGCTTGAAGCCCTACTTTCGTGACGTGCTCGACCACCTCCTTCGGGTGCTGGATCGGATCAACGTCTACCGGGACACGCTGACCTCGGTGCTCG
This sequence comes from uncultured Acidobacteriota bacterium, assembly GCA_963725075.1. Lineage (GTDB taxonomy): Bacteria > Actinomycetota > Acidimicrobiia > Spongiisociales > ZC4RG35 > JARDZU01. The sequence goes on along the minus strand of CAVRXA010000002.1, from coordinate 215,036 downwards.
CAGCGAACCTCACCCAGGTCAGCCTTCGTCAGAACGAGGACATGCGCAAGATCTCCGCCTATGTCGCCATCGCCGCCATTCCCACGTTGTTGGCCGGGATCTGGGGGATGAACTTCGAGCACATGCCCGAGATCAGCGCGGTGTGGGGTTACCCGGCGGCACTGCTGATCATGGGCGGGGTCTGCCTCTTTCTGTATACCCGTTTCAAGAAGAGCGGCTGGCTCTGAGGAGGCATGGGGGCGATTCCCCATGCTGATCCTTTGACGCCTCGACAGTTCGCTGCTCAAATTGACGGCGAGCTCGTCGGCAGCCGAAAGCGGAGCCATGACAGGAAAGCACAACATCGAGAATCGCCCCACCGGGCGCACGTGCCTCTGTCCTCGCTCTCGGGCGGTCGTGGCGAGCGACATCATTCGCTCGTAGGGACGTCAGGCTCCCGAGAGTCATCGAGAAGATCCTCGAGACGTCCTGCTATTCGAGAACCGACCAGATCAGGAGGAAGAAGATGACGACGACCGACACACCGGTCAACAACGGAGTGAACGTACAGGCACTCCTCGATGCTCGTACCGCCCTCGTCGACGCCCCGGAGGCCGCCCAGTTCACCTGGAAGGCATCCACCGAATGGGTCGGCGGCACCCACAGTCATTCCGAGGTGACTGAATTCTTCGGCCTCGGCGGCGATCAGACCCATCGCACGACATTCAGCTTCGATGCAGACCACCCCGAGGTGTTCGCATCCGAGGACAACGGGGCCACGCCTGTGGAATTCGTGCTCGTCGGCCTGGCCAGCTGTCTCACCGCCGGAGTAGCGGCAGTGGCACAGAACCGCGGCATTCAGCTCAACTCGGTCAAGGCAACGATCGAGGGAGACATGGACATCCTCGGCATCCTTGGCGCTGACCCCGAGGTCCGCAATGGGTTCAACGAGATCAAGGTGAAGTACGACATCGACGCCGATGCCTCGCAGGAGGACATCGAAGCCCTGGTGGCTCAGTCGCAGAAGCGGTCAGCGGTGTTCGACGTGATCACCAACCCGACCAATGTGACTGTCGAAGTCAACTGAGCAAAAGTCCCACACGCACAACGACGGTCGTGATCGGCGCTGGTCACGCCGGCCTCGCCGTCAGCCATTTCCTCAGCCAGCGCTCGATCGACCATGTCGTCATCGAGCGCGGCGAGGTGGCCAACACCTGGCGCACCGAGCGCTGGGATTCGCTGCGTCTGCTCACGCCCAACTGGCAGAGCCGTCTTCCCGGTCTCGAGTACGACGGCGACGATCCAGACGGCTTCATGACGATGCCCGAGGTGATCGGGTTCATCGACACCTATGCCAAGACGGTCGATGCTCCGATTCGGACCCACACCACCGTCAAGTCTCTGCGACCCAATCACGATGGGTACGAAGTGGTCACCGACGACGGGACGTGGTCGAGCCCGACCGTGGTGCTGGCGACCGGAGGCTTCAACCTGGCCAATATTCCCGCCATTGCCGACGCTGTGCCCGGGTCCGTCGAGCAGGTCACTCCACTTCAGTACCGCGGGCCGGACCAGCTACCTGAAGGGGACGCGCTGGTGGTCGGCGCCTCGGCAACCGGGATCCAGATCGCCGAAGAGGTGCACGCCTCGGGTCGGCCGGTGACCTTGTCCGTGGGGGAGCACGTCCGGTTGCCGCGTGTTTATCGGGGCAAGGACATCATGTGGTGGCTGGATCGAACCGGGGTGCTCGATGAGCGCTACGACGAGGTGGACGACCTGGTCCGGGCCCGCAACATCCCATCGCCGCAGTTGGTGGGGTCACCGGAGCGAAGGACGCTCGACCTCAACGCACTGACCGGGCAGGGGGTGAGGCTGGTCGGGCGTGTGGCCGGGATCGTCGAGGGAAAGGCCCAGTTGTCGGGCTCGCTGCGCAACCTGTGCAACCTCGCCGACCTGAAGATGGACCGCCTGTTGGGCACGATCGACGATTGGGTCCTCGAGAACGGGCTGGAGGGCGAGGTGGACGCATCTCATCGATTCGCCCCGACCAGGGTCGAGGAATCGCCGCCCCTCAGCCTCGATCTCGGCGATGGCCGGATCTCAACGATCATCTGGGCGACAGGCTTTCGTCCCGACTATTCGTGGCTCCATGCCCGGGTCCTCGACCGTAAGGGACGTCTGAGACACGACGCAGGAGTGGTCACCGAGGCGCCGGGTCTCTATCGAATCGGCTTGAACATGTTGCGAAGGCGCAAGTCGAGCTTCATACATGGCGCCGAAGACGATGCCCGTGATCTCACCGACCACATCGCTGAGTACGTCGGGGTTGGCGCGACCGTCTGATCGTCAACGGGGGATTAGTTCCTCGTACAACTTCAGGTCGACCGGCCCGAAGCACACGAAGATGATGGTCTCGACCGTGCCCGGGTCATGGGACACCCAATCATTGACTGCGGCAACTGCCGTCCGGGCCGCCAGGGGCTTGGGAAAGAGGTAGACCCCGGTGGAGATGCTGGGAAAGGCCACGCTTCTTGCCTCCGCATCTCTGGCGAGGTCGAGGCTGTTTCGATAGCACGAGGTCAACAAATCGACCGCCTCGCCCTCGGTTACGGTGCCCCAGATCGGGCCCACAGTGTGCACCACATGGCGGGCCGGCAGCTCGCCGGCGGTGGTGATCACTGCCTTGCCAGTTGGCAGCTGACCCTGTTGAGCCACGACCTGCTTGCACTCGGCGAGGATGGCGGGCCCCCCTGCGCGGTGAATTGCGCCGTCGACCCCTCCGCCACCCATCAACGAGGAGTTTGCGGCATTGACGATCACGTCGGCATCGACGGTGGTGATGTCACCCTGGATCGCCTCGAGTCGGGTCACGACCCGACTGTAGGGGGAAGATCCCCCTCCCCGGCTTCGCCGGTACTCCCCCCTTCAGGGGGAGAAACTCAGGCGACTGCGCTGGGGGTGTGAAGCCGAATCACGGAGCCGAGCAGGGCTGACTCCTCGGTGCGGGAGAAGGCCCGGCGACGCACGGCCTCGGCCACGGCGTCCCGACGCGGGTTGGGACCGCGGCCGAAGGCGTGGAGGGCGGCCTCGGTGCTCATGACTGCGGCTCGGAACGGATCGGGGAGGACCGCATTCAAGGCGACCAGCCATACCGACCTCGTGACCCTCGAGGCGGCCTCGAGACCGGTCATGAGGGCTCGCTCGATCGAAGCCAGCTCGTTCTCGCGGCCCGCTGCCACCAGTGTCAGGGCCTGATGAAGGAGTCGCTGAATCAGCTCCCGGGCCGGCTCGGTGAGATCGGGGAGGTGATAACGGAACACGATCGAAGCACAGTCGATGGCGTAGAGCCGGGCATAGGGCTCGTCCCAGTCTCCCAGGCGGTAGCGCTCGACCTCGAGAAGTGCGGATATGGTGTCGAGGCCGTCATACCGGCTCGACATCATCCCGCCCGCCTCCACGTGGTTTGGTGCCACCATCACCGTTGTCCTTGCCCTTCCTGGAAACCCAATTGCTTGTCCTGTGGATAATCCACAATTTCCGACGATTTGGGCATGGGCCGCATGGCCCATTCTTTCCACAGCCATCTGAACTAGTCCTCTAGACCCAGAGACATGCCGGGATTGCGTGGGCCCCCGGCTAGATTTCCCCGCTTACCGCCGAACCCGGCACGCGCCGGGTGGGGGGAACCAACCCCATCGGGGGCGAATCCCGGCACCGAGGGCCGGGTAGGGCGAACTTCCAGCCCGAGCCCGTCAGCTAACTCCCAAGGCGACAGAGGAAGAAAAAGAGGCACCGACTTTGGAGACGTTCAGCGCCGCCTCCCACGGTGAGGTGTTGCAACTCGTGATACAGATCGCGGTGTTGCTCGCCGCTGCCCGCTTCCTCGGCGGTTTGGCACAGAGGATGGGTCAGCCGGCGGTGGTCGGCGAGATCCTGGCCGGTGTGATCTTGGGCCCGTCGATCCTCTCCGGGCTGGTGCCGTTCATCGGGGAGTGGATCCTTCCCCAGACCGAGGCCCAGGGCTACATGCTCGAGGTCGTTGCCTTGATCGGTGTGATGTTGCTCCTCGTCATCACCGGGCTAGAGACGGATCTGGCCCTGATCCGGCGTCGCTTCGGTGTCGCTCTCGGAGTCGCGGTGGGCGGTCTCGTGGTCCCCTTCGTCACGGGGTTGGCTCTGGGATTTGCACTGCCTGACAGTCTTCTCGTCGACCCATCGGATCGAACGGTGTTCGCCCTCTTCGTCGCCACCGCCCTTTCCATCTCGGCGATCCCGGTGCTGGCGAAGATCCTGATGGACCTCGACCTCATGCGTCGGGAGTTCGGTCAAACGGTCCTCGCCGCCGGAATGATCGATGACATCACCGGATGGACGATGCTGGGTGTGGTCACGGCGCTGGCCAGTGCCGAGGCCATCACCGCCGGTTCGGTAGTGCTGACCTTCGCCATGGTGGCCATCTTCATCCTGGTGACGATGACAGCTGGGCGATTTGTCGTCGAGAAAGGCTTGGGCCTCATTCAGGACCGATTCCGGGGGCGGGACGCCATCCTGACACTGGTGGTCGTGCTCGCCTTTGCCTGGGGCGCTTTCAGCCAGGCACTCCGGCTCGAGCCGGTGATCGGGGCCTTTGCCATCGGGATCCTCTTCGGACGTCTGCCCCGGCTTCCCACCGACGTCGTCCACAAGCTGGAGAGCATGGCCCTTGCCGTCTTCGCTCCGATCTTCTTCGCAGTGGCCGGCCTCAAGGTGGACATCCGGGCCATCCTCCAGCCCGACCTCCTCGTTGTTGCCGCGCTGGTGATCCTCATCGCCACCTTCGGCAAAGTCGCCGGCGCCTACGTCGGAGCCAGGTATCTCTCGGGCCAGGACCACTGGTCGGCACTGGCCTATGGCGCCGGTCTCAACGCCCGTGGCGCCGTCGAGATCATCATCGCCACCATCGGGCTATCGCTTGGGATCCTCACTACCGAGATGTTCTCCATCATCGTGCTCATGGCAGTGGTGACGTCGATCGCGGCGCCCGCCGGACTTCGATACTGTCTGGCTCGGGTCCAGCCTGGCGATGAAGAGGAGTTGAGATTGGCCCGTGAGGAGGTGCTCAAAGGCAGTTTCCTCGCCGGGTTGAAACGGGTTCTGGTGCCGGTCAGGCCTCGGATCGGTCAGGTGGGCACGCAGACGATCCAGGCGGTGCTGGTGGCCCGCCTCGGTGAGGCCAGCGACATCTCGACCACACTTCTCGCTGTCGCCGGGGATCAGGACCGCGTTCTGGCCGGCGCCTATGTCAACTCGCTCCGCGCCGTCTTCAGGGATCGGGGGACCACCACGCGCATCGTCTCCAGCCACGACCCGGTGGAGGCGATCCTGCACGAGGCTGAAGCCGACTATGACCTGCTCGTGATCGGAACCCCGACGATGAGCGGCACGGGCGAAGGAGTGTTCGGGCCGGTGATCGACGATTTGATCAAGCTGTCCCGTACCCCCACCCTTGTGGTGAGAGGGGAGAACGTCCCCGAGGAATGGGCCCCTACCCGGATACTGGTGCCGGCCAGTTCCAGCACTAGCTCCCGAAACGCGGCGGACCTCGCCTTCGCCATCGCCGGATCGGACGCAGTAGTGACCGGGGTGCATGTGGTGACGCCGTCTCGCCTCTCCGGGATGCGACCCAACGTGGCGCTCGATGTGACCGCCGAATTCGAGATCCTGGCGACGCGCATGGGACAGCACGTCCAGACGGAGGTCCGAGAGGCCGAAGACATCGAGACAGGGATCCTCGACGCGCTGGTCGAATTCGATGCGGACCTGCTGGTCCTGGGCACGAGTGTCCGTGCCGGCACGACGCACCTGCATCTCGGCCCCAGAGTCGAGTATCTGACCCGGCTGGCGCCCTGCCCGGTCGTGATCCTGAACAGCTAGGCGTACCGCTTGCCGGGGAGGCGTCGCGTGGCCAGATGGCGCCATCGGTCCCACTGCAAATTGGGACTCTCAGTCCCGTATATGACACCTGGGGGTCCCAATTACGCGGTGCTGATCGCGAGATCCCCGGCGCGAAGCCAGCAGGCGGCCTGGTGATGGGGGCCGTGGGGTGAATCCATCAGCAGGGGATCCTCGACATCGCACAGTGCTTGTCGGGCGATGGGACAACGGGGGTGGAAATGACATCCGCGGGGTGGGTTGAGTGGCGAAGGGATCTCGCCCTTGCAGGATCCTCCGGTTCCGGGGACGGTCGGGGTCGGCGATCGGGATCGCCGAGAGAAGAGCCTCGGTGTAGGGGTGGAGGGGGTTTCGGTACAGGGTGTCCCGATCGGTCAACTCCACCACGCGGCCGAGGTACATGACCGCGACTCGATCCGAGATGTGCTCGACGACAGCGAGATTGTGCGCCACGAAGAGAAGGGTCAGGTCGAGCTCCTTCTGGAGCTCGGTGAGGAGGTTTAGGACCTGGGCCTGCACCGAGACGTCCAAGGCTGAGACAGGCTCGTCTGCCACCACCAGGTCTGGCTTCAGGATGAGGGCGCGCGCAATGCCGATTCGCTGGCGTTGGCCACCGGAGAACTCATGTGGGTACCGGCTGGCATGCGACCCTCGAAGGCCGACCAATTCCAGCATCTCCTTCACCCGCTCCTGCTGCTCGTCCTTGTTCCCGATGCCATGGAGACGCAGGCCCTCGGCGATGGCCGGCCCGACCTGTGACCTGGGATCGAGGGACCCGTACGGGTCCTGGAAGATGATCTGGACGCGGCGTCGGAATGGCTTGAGGTCGTTGCCCGAGATATGGGTGATGTCCTCACCGTCGAATTGGATCGTCCCGGACGTCGGCTCCATCAGCCGGGTCAGCATCCGGCCAAGCGTGGTCTTGCCGCAGCCCGACTCGCCGACGAGGCCCAGGGTCTCCCCTTTGAAGATGTCGATAGAGACGCCGGCCACGGCCCGGACCGTGGCCACCTGACGTTGCAGGATGCCCCCACGTACGGGGAACTCCTTGACCAGGTCGCGGATCTCGACCAGCGTCTCAGTCATCGGGGTCCTCGACCTTCTCCGGCCCGAAGTACAGCCAACACCGGACCTTGTGGCCGTCCTCCACTTCCCGCAGGTCGGGCTCGATCTCGGTGCAGATCTGCAAGGCGTTCTCGACCCGCGGGATGCACCTCGGGGCGAAGCGGCAACCCTTGGGCAGGTCGATCATCGAGGGCACCACTCCAGGGATCACATCGAGCTGATCCCGGAGCGATCCCAGCACCGGTATGGAACCGATCAAACCCTTGGTATATGGGTGGAGCGGGTTCCTGAAGATCGAGCGGACATCTGTCTCTTCGACGATCTCGCCGGCGTACATCACCGATACCCGGTCGGCCATCTCGGCGACGATTCCGAGATCGTGGGTGATGAGGATGACCGAAGTGTTGGAAGTCTTCTGGAGGTCCCGGATGAGGTCGAGGATCTGGGCCTGGATGGTCACGTCCAGAGCCGTCGTCGGCTCGTCGGCGATCAGCAACTCTGGCTCGCAGGCCAGGGCCATGGCGATCATGATCCTTTGTGCCATCCCACCGGACAGCTCGTGGGGGTATGCCTCGGCCCGACGCTTCGGATCGGGGATCCCGACCTTGGCCAGCATCTCGATGACCTTTTCGTCCTCGACTTCGGCGCTCCAGTCACGGTGAAGTTCGAAGACCTCCTTGATCTGGGCACCGGCCCGGAAGACCGGGTTGAGAGCAGAGGTCGGCTGCTGGAAGATCATCGACATGTGCTCGCCGCGCAGGGCGCGAACCTCGTCCGCCTTCATCCTGGCGATGTCCTTACCGCCGAAGAGGATCTCTCCGGCAACCACCTTCCCGGGGTGGGGTATCAGACCCATGATCGAGAGCGAGGTCACCGACTTCCCGCATCCCGACTCCCCGACCAGGCCGAGGACCTCTCCGCGCTTGACGTGGAAGTCGGCGCCGTCCACGGCTTTGACCACACCCTGCCTCGTGTCGAAATGGGTCTTGAGCCCTCGCACCTCGAGGAGAACCTCGCCGGCGGGCACGGGCAAAGGCGCGTCGGTATCGATGGCGTTTTCCGGCAGGGGCCTGGCCGCGCTCACTTGTTCAGAGTGGGATCGAGAGCATCGCGGAGGCCGTCACCCATCAGATTGAAACCAAGGACCGTGATCATGATGGCGAGGCCGGGAAAGATCATGAGATGGGGGGCGGTGAAGATCCTGTCGCGTTCCTCGGCGAGCATCGAGCCCCATTCGGGGGTCGGGGGGACGGCACCAAGCCCGAGGAACCCCAGGGCAGCTGCTTCCAGGATCACGGTGGCGATGCCCAGCGTGCCGAGCACGACCAGCGGCGTCAGGGCGTTGGGGACGACCCGGGTCACGAGCACTTTCCGCCGGGAGGCGCCCAGGGCGCGCGAGGCCGACACGTAGTCGACCTCCTTGATCGAGAGCACCGATGCCCTCATCACCCGTGCGTACTGGGGGATGGTGACGATTGCGATGGCGAGCAGGGTGTTGCGGAGGCCTGGCCCGAGCACGAAGACGATGGCGATGGCCAGGATCAGGGACGGGAAACCGAGCACCACGTCCATGATCCGCATCATCACGTTGTCGCTCCACCCTCCTGCGTAACCGGCGATCGCACCGATGATGGTCCCGATGACGATCGTGATGAGGACGGTCGTGAAACCGAGGGGAAGGCTCACCCTGGCCGCGTAGACGACTCTGCTGAAAAAGTCCCTGACATTTCCGTCCAGCCCGAATATGTGCTGTGTCCCCTCGCACCCGAAGGCGTTGATGCAAGGAGGCAACCACCTTTCCGCTCCGGGCTGCCCGATGAAGTTCTCGTAAGGGTCGTAGGGGGCGATGAGCGGGGCGAAGATCGCGACCCCGACCATGAAGCAGACCAGGATCAGACCGACGATGCCGACCTTGCGCTGGAAGAAGCGACGGGCCGCGATCCGCCACACCGAGCCGGGCTGCTGTGCGAGCGACTCCGGGTCGGGGATGGCCACGTCCGGCCGAAAACTCATCTCAGCCTCACCAAGTGTCATTCCAGCCTCACTCTCGGGTCCAGATAGCCATAGGAGACGTCAACCAACAAGTTCACGACCACATAGGTGGTGGCGATGATCAGGGTGAATCCCTGGATGATGGGGAAGTCCCTGGCGGTGATCGCGTCGAAGAGTGCTGTGCCCACGCCGGCCAGCCCGAATACCGTCTCGGTCAGCACGGCGCCGCCGAGCAGCAGCCCCAGTTGGAGTCCGATGATGGTCACGACCGGGAGCATCGCATTGCGGAGGGCGTGCCGTCTCACCACCTTTCGCTCGAGCGCTCCCTTGGCCCGGGCGGTGCGGATGTAATCGCGGCCCAATACGTCCAGGAGCGACGACCGGGTCATCCGGGCGATGATGGCCATGGGAATCGTTGCCAGTGTGATGGCGGGGAGGATGAGGTGCTTGAACCCGTCCCAGAACACCGCCCATTGGGCGCTGATCAGGGCGTTGGTCACTGTCATGTAGGAGACGAACTCGGCGGCGGTCGCCACGAATCCCTCCTCGGCGATTTCCCAGCCCCATACCTCGTAGAACGGGAGCCCGCGGTTTCCCGGGCTCAGCGACCCGCTGGGCGGCAAGGCGAAAATGGTGCCCGACAGGACGACGGCGAACAGATAGGCGAGCAACAAGCCGAGCCAGAAGATGGGCATGGAGACGCCGACGTTGGCGAAGGCCATCGCCGCCACGTCGACGCCCGAGTTGTGTCGCCGTGCTGCGGCGATTCCGAGCGGGATTCCAACGATGATCGCCACACTCAGCGCGGCGATGGTGAGCTCGAGCGTCACCGGAAGCCGCTCGATGATGATCTGGGTGACCGGCCGGGAGAAGCGGATCGACTCTCCGAGGTCACCGCTGATCACGTTCCCGAAGTAGATGCCGAGCTGGACGATGATCGGCTCGTTGAGGCCGTTTGCCTCGTTGAATCGCTCACACGCCTCCGCCGTCGCCCTCTCGCCGAGGATGGCGGTGCACGGCTCCCCAGGGAGCAGCCGGACCAACAGGAACACGAGGAGCAGGACCCCGATCAGGACGGGTATCGCGACCAGGATGCGACGGAGGATGTATCCAATCATTTCCTCGTCCGGAGCGTAGAACGGGGGGAGGCGCTGGTGCGCCTCCCCCCGTCATCGGTCTGAGCGATCAGACTCTCATCCAGCCGCGGTTGTCGTGGGTGGTGGGTTGATCAACCCATTCCACAGCGTCGCGGGATACTCGAACACACCGGTGTTGCCGGTGTGCAGCGGATTTGCTCCATCGAGCGAGGCCGACCAAGAGGCCACCACGTCGTTGGCATCGAAGGCAGAGCCGTCGTGGAAAGTGACACCTTCGCGCAATGCGCAGGTCCACACCACGCCCTCGGCATCAGGCACACACTCAGTGGCCAGCTTCGGAATCGCTTGACCTTCCAGGTCGTATCCGTACAGCCCTTCCTGGGTCTGCTGACACGCGGACAGCGACTCACCATCGGTCTCATCGGGGCAGTAGAGCGAGATCGGCTCGGCGTTCTGGACGAACACCAGATCGGTATCGCCCGGATTCATCAGAGCGAACTGTGGTGCACCGAATGGCGGTGTCACCGCACCCTCCAATGTGGCGAGCCCGGCGTTTGCCGCGGCTCCCCAGGCGATCGGGACCATGGGCACGTCCTCGACGAGCAGGTCGTTGATCTGCGCGTAGACGGGCTGTGCCTCAGCCGGGTCGACGATCCCCGATCCTTCGATCACTGCGGCCGAGATGTCCGGGTTCATCGCACCGAACTGGACATTGATGCCACCGAAGTGATAGTCGAGGAAGTTGGTCACATGCGGGTAGTCGGCGCCCCAGCCCAGCATGTGGATGCCTTCCACCTGGCCGGCGGCCGTCGCCTCGATGAACGCGCCTGACTCCATGACCTCGACCGTGGCAGTGATCCCAAGGTTCTCCGCCAACTGGGCGCGGATGTCCTCGGCCACCGCCGTCGGCTCCGGGAGATAGACCCGGAACACGTCGCGGAGGGTGATCGTGGTCTCGAACCCATCGGCGAATCCGGCCTCTGCGAGCAACGCTCTCGCTGCCTCAGGGTCGAACTCGGGGAACGATGCGCCTTCGCAACCATTCTCCAGGATGCACGGCGTGAAGTGGGTGGCCACTTCCGACCCCTCCGGGTAGAAGGTGTCGATGATCCGCTGCCGGTCGATGCCCAGCGCGATCGCCTGCCGCACCTGCGGGTTGTCGAACGGCGGGAACTGGTTGTTGAACCCCATGTAGAACACGTTCGGGTTGTTGTCGACGAGCAACTGCAGATTGGCGTCACCCTCGATGCCGGCGTAATCACTCGCCGCCAGGTTGGTGATGAAGTCTGCGTTGCCCGAGGTCAACTCGGTGATCCGCCCGGTGCTGTCTTCACGCCAGCGGAAGACCAGGGTGTCGAACGCCGGAGCCTCGCCCCAGTAGTCGGGGTTCGCCTCGAAGACGATCTCGGAGCCACGTGCCCAGCCACCTTCCGGGAGCATGAACGGGCCTGTGCCCACCGGGTTCTCCAGCGGGGAGCCGCCGGTCGCCTCGAGATGCTCGGATGGCTGGATGGAGAACGGGACGAACGCAATCTTCACCAGGAATGCCGGGTCGGCCGCGCACAGGGTGAAGACCACCTCGGACGCCGAAGTGGCTTCGATCTTGTTGATCTTGCCCCCGTAATCACAACCCCCCGAGTCGAGTGTGAGCAATTCTGACGGCGCCTCAGTGGTCGCGACCGAAGTGGTCGAACCCTCCGCAGCCGTCGTCGTCGCCTCATCACCCGCGGTGGTCGTCGACTCGTCGCCGCCCTCGCTGGCACAAGCGCCGGCGATGAGGGCGAGTACTGCAACGAGCGCCAACCAGCGCATTCGTTTCATACTTTCTTCCTCCCTTGTTGGGTTCAGGTCGCGGCGAAGGCACGCCAACCCCGCGACTTCGCCCACGGTACCGGTTTCGAAGCTGACGCGCGCCCGAAGAGCCCCAATCCAACTCACCACGCACCACGCACCACCCGGAACCCATTTACCCTTGACCGTGATGTCATATGACCACCGGGCGATCGAAGCGAAATGGCAGGACCGCTGGGAGTCGGAGGGCGTGTTTCACACCACCGAGGACTCGACCCGGCCCAAGTTCTACAACGTGGCCATGTATCCCTATCCGTCGGGTGAGCTGCACATCGGCCACGTCCGCAACTACACCTACATCGATCTGATCACCCGCTACAAGATGATGCAGGGCTTCAACGTGCTTGAGCCCTATGGGGTGGGACAGTTTCGGGCTCCCGGCCGAGAACCTGGCGATCGAGACGGGCATTCATCCGAGGGTCAGCGTCGAGGCCCAGATCACCCGGATGAAGGAGCACTTCCGGAAGCTGGGCGCCGCCTTCGACTGGAGCCGGGAAGTGGCGAGCCACGACCCTGCCTATTACCGGTGGGACCAGTGGCTATTCCTCGAGCTCTTCGACCGTGGTCTCGCCTACAAGGCGACCGCGCCGGTCAACTGGTGCCCCAAGGATCAGACCGTGCTCGCCAACGAGCAGGTAGTGGATGGCGCCTGTGAGAGATGCGGGACGCTGGTCGAGAAGCGAAACCTGGCCCAGTGGTTCTTCAAGATCACCGACTACGCCGATCGGCTGCTCGACGACCTCGATCATCTCGACGACTGGCCTGACCGGGTCCGGACCATGCAGAGGAACTGGATCGGCCGGTCCGAAGGCGCTCGGTTCAGGATTCCAATCGATGGCATCGATGCCTCGTTCGATGTGTTCACCACCCGGCCCGACACGATCTTCGGGATGACCTTCTGTGTTCTCGCTCCCGAGCACCCACTCGTCGAGGAGCTGATCTCGGGCACCGACGCCGAGGCCGAGGCGAGGGAGTACATAGCTCGGGCGGCCCGCGAGTCGGAGATCGAGCGTCTCGCCGAGGGCGAGAAGACCGGGGTGTTCACGGGCAGCTTCGCCATCAACCCGGTCAACGGGAAGCAGGTACCGGTCTACATCGCCGACTATGTGTTGATGGGCTACGGCACCGGGGCGATCATGGCGGTCCCGGGGCAGGATCAGCGGGACTGGGATTTTGCCGTCAGGTATGGCCTCGACATCATTCGCACGGTCGATCCAGGCCCGGACTGGGACGGCGAGGCCTTCCTCGGGGATGGGCGGACGATCAATTCGGAGTTCCTGGACGATCTCGACCGGGCCGGGGCCAAGGAGCGGATCATCGCCTGGCTCGAGGAGCGGGGGATCGGCGAGGGGACGATCCAATACCGGCTCCGTGACTGGCTCATCTCCAGACAGCGCTACTGGGGGTGTCCGATACCGATGGTCGAATGCCCCGAATGTGGGCTGGTCCCCGTGCCACGAGATCAGCTACCGGTGACTCTGCCCGAGGTCGAGGACTATGCCCCGAAGGGACGCTCACCACTGGCGGCCGTCGAGGATTGGGTCGCCACCCCGTGTCCCAAGTGCGGCGGTGAGGCGAGCCGGGAGACCGACACTATGGACACCTTCGTCGACTCGTCCTGGTACTACTTCAGGTACACCGACCCCCACAACGTGGAGGCCATCTTCGATCGAGCCAAGGCCGAGTACTGGATGCCGCTCGATCAATACATCGGTGGGGTCGAGCATGCGATCCTCCACCTTCTCTACGCCCGGTTCATCACCAAGTTCCTCTACGACGTCGGGTTGAGCCCGGTCACCGAGCCCTTCATGCGGATGTTCACCCAAGGGATGCTCGTGAAGGACGGGGCCAAGATGTCCAAATCCAAGGGGAACGTCGTACCGCCAGACCGCTACTACCAGGAGTACGGCGCCGATGCCCTGCGCTCTATTCGAGTTGTTCGTGGGGCCACCGACCGACGACGCCGTGTGGAACGACTCCGGGGTTCCCGGAACGAAGCGGTTCCTCGATCGCGTTTGGAAGATGGGCACAGCCGATCACCCCTTCGTGGACCGTGGAGCGAACGACGACGATGCCGTGTTGATGGCGGAGACGCATCGCGCCTTGAAGCGTGTCACAGAAGACATCAACCGATTCCACTTCAACACCACGGTTTCCTCGCTGATGTCCCTGGCCAACGTGTTCCAGGAGTATCTGGGCCGCGCACCGGTGGAGAAGACCTTCGACGAGGCGTACCGGATCATGATCCTGATGCTGGCGCCGGCTGCACCTCACGTCGCCCACGAGTTGTGGGAGATGAGGGGGATGGGATCGATGCTGGCGCAAGAACCCTGGCCCGAGTGGGACGAGTCCCTCGTGGCGGAGTCGACCGTGACCATGGTCGTCCAGGTCAACGGGAAGGTGCGTGACAGGGTCGACGTGCCGGCGGACATCACCGCCGAGGAGGCGGAGCGGGTGGCTCTCGACCTCGAAAAAGTCCAGGGTTGGATCGACGGTGCCGTAGTGCGCAAAGTCATCGCCCGTCCACCGAGCGTCATCAATTTCGTGGTGGGGTGAACGCCGGCCAGATGCTCCGTGCCGGCGGGATGGACTACGTCCGGGTGCGTCTGCTCATTGATCCCGTCGACCCTGAATCGGTCCGGGTCCGATCCGCGCCCGCTGTCATGCGCCGTCTTTGGGGCCGCGGCATAAGTGCCATGACATTGGGCAGGACAATCTTCCTCGACCCCCCTTTGATGACGGCCGCCCAGCACCGGCCGGGCGTGCTCCTCGTCCACGAGCTGGTCCACGTCCGTCAGTGGGGTGAGCTGGGAGTGATCCGGTTCCTCTGGCGGTACCTGACCGGGTATCTCGGCGGGCGCTGGAAGGGTCTCAGCCACCGCGCCGCCTATCTGGCAATACCTCTCGAGGTGGAAGCTCGGGTGGCGGCGCGTCTTCTCGAGTGACGTCACGCCCTATTCGACTACCACACCGTCCAGGTCCGGCTCGGGCGGATAGGTCGGATTCATCCTCTCCAGCGTTTGTATCAAGATGCTGGCCACGACCAGGTTGCGGTACCACTTGCGGTCCGCGGGCACGACGTACCACGGCGCATGTTCGCTCGAGGTACGGCTGAGAGCCTCCTCGTAGGCATGGGCGAAGTCCTCCCACAGCTTGCGGTCCTCGAGGTCGCCGGCATTGAACTTCCAGCGCTTGTCCGGCTCCTGGAGTCGGGCCTCGAGGCGCTCTTTCTGCTCGGCCTTGGAGATGTGGAGGAACAGCTTGATCACGGTCGTCCCTTCGTCGGCCAGCAGACGCTCGAATTCGACGATGTGGCGATAGCGCTGCCGCCAGCGTTGTTCAGGGACGAGACCCTTCACCCGCACCACCAGGACGTCCTCGTAGTGGGACCGGTTGAATATGGCTATCCCGCCGCTCTCCGGTGTTCGCCCGTGGATGCGCCAGAGATAGTCGTGGGCCAACTCCCAGTCCGAAGGAGCGCCAAACCCCCAAACCCGCACGCCCTGGGGGTTGACCCCTTTGAACACGCTACGAATTGTCCCGTCCTTTCCCCCGGTGTCCATGGCCTGAAGGACGATCAGCAGTTTTTGCTTCGACTCGGCCCAGAGACGCGTCTGTAGCTCGGCCAGCGTCGAGTTCAACGGTTTCAGCGCCTCCTTGCCCTCGAGCTTCCCACCGTCGAAGCCGTCCTTCGAGCGTGGGTCGCGAGCCACGAGGTTGGCCTCCGCGCCGGGTGGCACCAGAAAGGGCGTGATGTCGAGCACGATGCCGACCCTACCGAACGACCTTCTTCCCTCAACGGCTGCGTATTGGTATCTACGAAGGGAGTGGAGCCCGGTCGGTGGGGGTCGCAATGGGTCGAACACAGGCGCTGGCGCTGGGCTTGATCCTCGCCGCCATCGTCGTCGGAGCCGGGCTCGGTGTCGCGGGAGACACGGCCCCGGTCGCCACGGCACCAGGGACGGTGGAAACCACGCCGTCGGGTGCTCCCGTCTTCCCGGTGTACGTCTCCGGTTGGGTGACGGCTCCGGGCGTCGTCGAGATGACCGATGGAGCAATCGTTGCCGACGCAGTAGCGGCGGCCGGCGGTGCCTTGGAGGGGGCGTTACTGGACGAGATCAATCTGGCCAGGCCCCTGGTCGAGGGGGACCACGTGCAGATCCCGGGGCCGGGTGACTCCATGGCCGCCACCGGCGGCGGCGAAAAGGATGACGGTCTGATCTCTCTCAACCAGGCGGATGCATCGGCATTGGAAGACCTCCCCGGGGTCGGCCCCGTTCTGGCCGGGCGAATCGTGGCCCATCGAGAGGCCAATGGGCCATTCGAGACGGTGGAGGATCTCCTGGAAGTACCGGGCATAGGCGAGGCCAAGTTGGCCGCGATGAGAGACTCGATCACCGTGCCTTGACTCTCGACCATCCGGCGCTCCCCCCGCTCGTATCTCGACCCTGGATCGGTTGTGCGGTGGCAGCGATGCTCGCCGCGTGGGCCGGACGCTCTCCCGGCTGGGGTCTCGCCCTGGCGTCGGTCCCGATCCTCTGGATGTCGGCGAAAAGTCGGACCGTGGCTGCTCTGATCGTGGCGGTCACGGCACTCCACTCATCGATCGCTGCTGCTCCCCTCGAGCCGTTGCCCCGGGGTCGCCTCGAGACCGAGGGGGTCATGATCGGCGATGTCATCGACGGCCGGTATGGGCCATACGCCATGGTTGACATCGGTAATGGGCCGATTCTGGCCAACCTCCCGCCGGGCGCAGATGCGTCACTCGGTGCACGTCGTCCGGATCGAGGGAAGCGTCGTCGGTGAAGCAGGGGAGCTCGGGGGCCGCCGCTACCGCGGCACGGTCGACGTCGACGACTTCGAGGTGGTCTCCGGCGCCGGATCGCCGGTTCTCGCCCTGGGGAATGCGATGCGTGACCGGGTCATCGACCGTCTCACACCACTCGAGGGTGGTCGTGGCCTTCTCGCCGGATTCATGGTGGGCGACACCAGCGGGGTGGATGAGGTCGACCAGGCGGCGATGAGGCGGGCGGGTCTCTCCCATTTCACGGCTGTGAGCGGGTCGAACGTCGCAATCTTCTTGGGTCTCCTCTACCTGGCGGCCGGTCCGATCGGAATCGGGCCGAAGCGGAGGGCGGTCCTGGGCCTGCTCGGTCTGCCGGTGTTCGCCGCCGCCACCCGATTCGAGCCCTCCGTCCTTCGTGCCTCCGCGATGGCCGGCCTGGTTCTTGCCGGTCGTCTGGTCGGGGTCGCGATGGAGACCTGGCAGGTCCTGTCCGCCGCCGTGATCGCGCTGCTGGTCATGGACCCGGGTCTGGTGGCCACCGCCGGCTTTCAACTCTCGGTTGCCGCCACGGTGGGGGTGATCGTCGGCGCCAGATGGCCATCCTCTGGCGGCAAGATGATGCGGGCCCTGGCTGTGAGCATCGGTGCGCAGCTAGCCGTCGCCCCCCTGCTCATCCTTCATTTCGGCGTCGTCCCGCTTCTCTCCCCGCTTGCCAACCTCGTGGCGGCGCCGCTGGTCGCTGGTTCGACGGTTCTCGGCGTGCTTGGAGTCGTCGGGCCGACGCTCCTCGCCGATCTGGGGGCGGGCCTGGCGGCGGCCGTCCTTTGGATAGCCCGAACCGCTGCTGCATGGCCTCAGGTCGGATGGTTGGGGATGGGGATCATGCTCGTGGCGGGGTTGATTCATCTCCTTCGACCGGGGCTCAGGGGTGTCGTGACCCTCCTGGGAGCGGTCGTCGTCGCATTTCTGTTGCTGGCCCCCGCCCGCTCATTGCCCGAGCCGGGTGCGGTGGTCCTCGATGTGGGTCAAGGCGACGCCGTGCTGCTCTCGGGCGGTCCTGGCGATCTCGCTCTTGTCGACGGTGGTCCCGATCCGGTCACCCTGATCGAGAACCTCGACGAGTACCGGGTGAAGACGCTGGATCTGGTCGTCCTGACTCACGCCCACGCCGATCACGCCCTCGGTCTCACCGCTCTGGCGGGAAGGATCCCGATAGGGGAAGTCTGGGCCCGGACCCAGCCACATGAGACGGCGGCGTCGACGGACCTCTTCGGGCTCCTCTCGGGAGCCGGGATCCCGGTGGTGGAGCCGTCGGTCGGTGATGAGTACCGACTCGGGGCGCTGACTCTCGTCGTGGAAGGCCCGTCCCGCCAGTACGCCTCATCGAACGACCAGTCGATCGTGCTCACAGTGAGCGGTCCCACGAGAACCATGCTGCTGGCGGGCGATATCGAGACCTACGCCCAGGCCGACTTGGCGCATCTGAGGGCAGATGTGCTGAAGGTTCCGCATCATGGTGCCGGTACCTCGGACCCTCGCTGGCTGGAACAGGTGGGCGCCGACCTGGCCGTGATCTCGGTGGGCGCCAACGAATTCGGACATCCTGTCGACTGGGTCATCTCCACTCTCAGGGAGAGCAGTGCCGCGGTCGTCCGGACGGATCTGGTCGGAGACGTCGTCGTTCCCCTCGGCTGAAGCTGGGAGACTGGGCAGGTGCTGGATCTAGGCGTGACGCAGCTCCCCCTGGGGGAGATCACATACGTCATGGGAGTCATCAACGTTTCCCCGGATTCCAAGAACGTCCACACAGTGGCGAGCTCCGTCGACGAGGCGCTGCTGTTGGCCGACCGCTATCGATCCTGGGGCGCCACGATGATCGACCTCGGCGGGCAATCGTCACACTTCGACAACCCGACAATCGAGGCGACGGACGAGATCGCGAGAGTTGTCCCGGTGATCGAGGCCCTGGTCGCCGAGGGACATCTGGTCGGCATCGACACCTGGAAGCCAGATGTGGCCTCCGCAGCCGTCGACGCCGGGGCGGTCATCATCAACGACACCGGTGGTCTGGCCGACGCGGAGATGCGCCAGGCCGTCGCCCAGGCCGGGGTCGCGGCCATCGCCGTGTATGTGGAAGGGGACAACCCCCACGACGTCGGAGAGATAGAGATCAAGGAGGACAAGGCCGATCAGACCGCGGATGCCTTTCGCGTCCTCCTCGCTGAGCTGGCAGAGATCGGCATCGAGAACGTGATCCTCGACCCGGGGATAGCCCTCAACTATCGAGGCGACTACGAGGCGTACACCCGGATGCAACTCCAGGTCATCGCCGATTCCGGGCGGTTGCGGGCTCTGGGCAAGCCGGTCCTGATCCCGATCCCCCGGAAACGAGATTTCCATCGTGTCGTGGCCTACATCTCGCTCGCCTTGGAGCACAAAGCCGACATCATCCGGGTCCACGACGTGGCCGTCGCCTGCGACCTCGCCCGGCTCTTCGGGCGTGCCTGACCGACCGAATCGGTCGGTGGCTCTGATTACCGTCAGGCCATGGCGTTGTTGTTGATCTCGGCGCAGTCGAATGCGGGGCCCGGCGAGCGGGAGCAGATGTTCGATGGGGCGGCGCAGCATTTCGCCCGAGCCGGGCTGGAGCGGGGCCAGGTGCTTCGGGTCGACGTGCCGGGTCGCGGTGCAGGGGAGGAGGGTGACGGTGCCCTGCGCACCGAGTTGGAGCCTGTGATCCCGTTGCTGCAATCCGGTTCGCTTTTCGGAGAGGGCCAGGGCCTGGAGCTTGTGGACGCACAGAATCTTCAAGCATCGGAAGGTGCCGTATTGGAGGAGCTCATCGAGACGGCCGACCTGTCCACGATCGAGGTGGTGATCCTGGCCACCGGCGCCCTACCCCGGTCGTTGTCCACTCTTGTCAAGAAGCTGGGCAACTCTCAGACGGTGCGGAAGATGTGGGAGCGCCAGGCGATGCAATGGCTCGAAGCCGAAGTCCGCGACCGTGACCTCACCCTCGAGAAGGGCGCCGGGAAGGCGCTACTGCAGAAATTCGGCTCCGACACGGCAGCCATGGGGCAGGCGCTCGATCAGCTGGAGCAGACCAGCGGGAAGATCACCAAGGAGGTCGTGCTCGACCGGTTCAAGAACCGTCCCGACGAGCCGACCTTCCTGATCACAGATGCAATGTCGAGGGGAGACGTGGGGGAGGCGCTGCGACGTCTCTCGGATTTCCTCGTCCACGGCCACCCGCTGGTGTTCCTGGCGGCGGTCGAGTCGGATCTGAAGAAGCGAGCCCTCGCCGCAGCGGCGCCCGACGAGCCGACGTTTCGCCAGTGGATCGGCGCTACGGCCTCCGATCGGGGGCCGGCACGGTTCTGGTCACAGCGGGGACGGGTCAGGGAGTCGTCGTTGCGACGAGCTCAAGAGGCCTTGGTGAGGGCGGACCGGGTGATCAAGTCACAACCGGAAGAGGTGCATCGGGTGACTTTGGAGCGGCTGACGGTTGCCTTCTGCCGCTGGTATGGATAGGGCGGCCCACGGAGGGCCGGTCCTAGGTCCTACGTTTTACGTTTTACGAGCTGGTCGTGACTCGCTTGGCGAGTCTCGACTTCTTGCGGGCAGCTGCCTTCTTGTGGAGGACGCCCTTCGAGACCGCGGTGTCGATCTTCGCCTGCGCCTGACGGAGCAACTCGTCGGTCGGCTCGCCTGCGGCGGCAGCCGTCTCCACCTTTTTGACGCTCGTCTTCAGGTTGGAGTTGACCGACTTGTTGCGCATCCGCCGCTTCTCGTTCTGGCGGTTCCGCTTGATCTGTGACTTGATGTTGGCCATGTTGAAAAACTCTCGTCTGGTCGGGAATCGGCACTCAGGGGTCGGGTCTGTGCGCCGGAAACCGCAGAGTAGCAGGCCCATATTCCAAGGTACAATGCCGCTCCTCCCGGTTACCCGTGACCAATCAATCGCGCATACGCAACTTCTCGATCATCGCCCACATCGACCATGGGAAGTCGACCCTGGCCGATCGCCTTCTCGAGTTGACCGGCGCCGTCAGCGAGCGTGACATGCGAGAGCAGATCCTCGACACGATGGACCTGGAGCGAGAGCGCGGGATCACGATCAAAGCACAGACCGTCCGGCTCTCCTATCGGGCCGCCGACGGACACGACTACGAGCTCAACCTGATCGACACGCCTGGGCACGTCGACTTCTCATACGAAGTGTCCCGGTCGCTCGCTGCGTGTGAAGGCGCCTTGCTCCTGGTGGATGCCGCCCAAGGTGTCCAGGCGCAGACTCTGGCCAACGCCTACCTGGCGGTCGATGCCGGTCTCGAGGTGATACCGGCCATCAACAAGATCGACCTGATCGCCGCAGACCCCGACCGGGTCGCCGGTGAGATCACCAACGTCATCGGCGGGTCCTCCGACGACATCGTCCGCATCTCGGCCAAGACCGGAGAAGGCGTGACCGGGCTTCTCGAGCGTCTCGTCGAGCAGGTGCCACCACCGGCGGGCGATCCCGATGCCCCTCTGCGCGCCCTCGTCTTCGACTCCTACTACGACGCGTATAGGGGGGTGGTCTGTTACGTCCGTGTCGTCGACGGCCGGCTTCGTTCCGGATTCCGGCTCAAGTTCATCGCCACGGGAGAGACCCACGATGCAGCGGAAGTAGGGATCCTCACTCCCTCCGCCAAACCGGTCAGTGCCCTGGAGGCGGGGGAGGTGGGCTATCTGATAACCGGGGTCAAGGAGATCGACCGGATCAAGGTCGGTGACACTCTGACCAACGCCTCGAGCCCGGCCCGTGACCCGTTGCCCGGGTACGCCGAGCCCAAGCCGATGGTCTTCTCGGGTCTGTTTCCCACCGATGGCGACGACTTCGAACGGTTGCGGGAGGCGCTAGAGAAGCTCCGCCTCAACGACGGATCATTGATGTGGGAGGCGGAGACGAGTCGCGCCCTGGGATTCGGGTTCCGCGTCGGCTTCCTCGGCCTGCTCCACATGGAGATCGTGAGAGAGCGGCTGGAGCGGGAGTACGACCTGGATCTCGTCGCCACCGCGCCTTCGGTCGCCTACCGGGTGACTCTCCCTGACGGCAGCATCCGGGAGATCAAGTCGCCCCAAGATCTGCCTGACCCGGGCAGCCGGGTCGGCGTCTCCGAGCCATACGTCCGGGCAATGATCCTCACGCCGACCGAGTACGTCGGCCCGATCATGGAGCTGGTCACGACGAAGCGGGGCGAGATGGGCAACATGAGCTATCTGAGCCCGGAGCGCGTCGAGCTCGACTACCAGATACCCCTGGCCGAGATCGTGTTCGACTTCTTCGACCTCCTCAAGTCGAGGACCAAGGGCTATGCCTCGCTCGATTACGAGCCGGCCGACTACCGGACTGCTGACCTGGTCAAGGTCGACATCCTGCTCAATGGCCAGCCGGTGGATGCGTTCTCCGCCGTCCTCCATCGTGACAAGGCCGCCGACTACGGGAAGACGATGACCGGGCGTCTTCGCGGTCTCATCCCGCGTCAGATGTTCGACGTGCCGATACAGGCGGCGATCGGGGGCAAGATCATCAGCCGGGAGACGGTGAAGGCGAAACGCAAGGACGTGATCGCCAAGTGCTACGGCGGCGATGTGAGCCGCAAGAAGAAGCTCCTCACCAAGCAAAAGGAAGGCAAGAAGCGAATGAAGATGGTGGGCTCGGTGGAGGTGCCCCAGGAGGCGTTCGTGGCCGCCCTCCGAGTCGACGACGACATATGAGCGGCACCGACGTCGACATCCACGCCTCGAAAGCCGCTGCGTACGTCCACATCCCGTTCTGCTCCGCCGTCTGCCCATACTGCGATTTCGCCGTGGTGGCAGGGGCGGATGACCGAATCGAGCGTTACATCGATGCCGTCGTCGCCGAGATCGATCTGGCGGGGCCCTGGCGCGTGCTGGAGGCGGTGTACTTCGGTGGGGGCACTCCGAGCCACGTCAGCCCGCATTTCTTGGAGCGGGTTCTCGGTGCGCTTCGGGCACGTCATGGCATCGCAGGTGACGCCGAGATATCCCTGGAGGCCAACCCCGAGGACTTCGGTGGGCAGCGGGCCGATGAGCTGCTCACAGCCGGTTTCAACCGGGTGTCGTTCGGGGCTCAAAGCTTCGACGACATCGTGCTGGCCAGGTTGGGGCGGCGTCATCGAGCCGAGGACATCGAGGATTCGGTCGACAACGCACGCAGGGCGGGCTTCGACAACATCTCGCTCGACCTGATCTTCGGCACACCCGAGGAGACCGAACGATCGTGGGAGGGGTCACTGCGACGAGCGGTCGACCTCCGGCCGGACCATGTCTCCTGTTACGCGCTGACCGTCGAACCGGGTACGCCTCTTCATCGTGAGGTGAAGGCCGGGGCCGATGCGCCGGATCCGGACGTCCAGGCCGATCGCTACGAGCATGCCGAGCGACTCCTTCCCATGGCAGGGCTGGAGAGATACGAGGTGTCCAACTGGTCCCGAGCCGGCCAGGAATGCAGATACAACCTCGTCGTTTGGGCCCAGGGGGAGTACGAGGCATACGGAAACGGGGCCCATCGCTTCTTGAACGGGGTGCGAAGTCACAACGTGCGCAGGCTCGACGCATACATGGATCGTGTCGAGAGCGGGATAAGGCCAATCTCCGGCGCTGACCCGATCGAGGGTTGGGATGTCGAGATCGATCGCCTCTTCGTCGGTTTGCGCCGATCCGCAGGTGTGGGCTCGGGCCCCGGCGTCGAGTCGCTGCTCCAGACCAGCGGAGGGCAGATGCTGCTCAGAGAAGGGATCATCGAGGTCGCCGAGGGGAGACTCATGGTCCGGCGACCGTTGCTCACCGACGAGGTGCACCGCCAAGTGCTCGACCTGGACCCGCCGCAGGGATGGGTGGAGTCGACCAACACGGATAACCTCTGATGCGACATGCTTGAAGATCGCCGGTCCGAGATCCTTCGCGCCCTGGTCGAGGAGCACATTCGCTCGGGAGAGCCGGTCAGCTCCCGTGCCATCGTGGACCGGGCACATCTGCACGTATCCAGTGCGACCGTGAGGAACGATCTGGCCGCCCTCGAGGCGGAGGGTTTCGTCATCCAGCCCCACACCTCAGCCGGCAGGATCCCGACAGCCGCTGCCTATCGGTATTACGTCGATCATCTCGGTCCGGGAAGGCTTCGGTCGACCGCCCAGGCCAAGATCAACTCCTTCTTCGGTGAAGTCCATCTCGAGCTCTCCAAACTGCTCAAGGAGACGTCCGATCTCCTCGCAGAGGTGACCGATTTGCCCTCCGTAGTTGTGGCGCCGGCTCTCCGTGGGGACCGGGTGCGTGACCTGCACAGCGTTCAGGTCACGGCCGATCAGATGCTCCTGATCGTGGTCACTGACGGGGGTCGTGTGCTCCAGCAGAGGGCAAGGGTCCGGGTCCCGATCACCGCGAGTGAGTTGGAAGAGGCCCACCGGCTGGTCAGCGCTGCCGTTGTCGGGTCGGACCTGGGGGCCGCCCCGCTGATCAGCGAAGAGGTGCTCGGACGGCTCGACGAGCGAACCCGTGAGGCGGTTCTGACCATGAACGACGGCCTGCATCTGGCCGCCGCCGCCGGCACCGAGATCTTCATCGGAGGGACTCAGCGACTCACCTCCGTTTGGGAGGACCTCAGCGCCGTGCAGCGAATCCTCGAGGTCCTCGCTCGTGAGGCCGAGGTCATGAAGATCCTTGCGGTGGCCTCGGGGACATCGATCCAGATCGGTGCCGAGTTGCCTTTGCAAGATGTCGACCTCGCCGTCGTCTCGAAGACCTACGAGGCGGGAGCCAGCGGCGGGTCGGTTGGCGTCATCGGGCCGATGCGCATGAACTACAAGCGGGCCATCTCGGCGGTCGAGGAGGTCTCCCGCGAGTTGGAGGACCGGATCAGCTCCGAAACAGACTGACCCATGGCCAAGAACTACTACGACATCCTGGGGGTCGGTAGGGACGCCACCAGCGAAGAGATCAAGAAGTCCTTTCGGCTGATCGCTCGGGCCACCCATCCCGATGCCAATCCGGGCGACCCGGTGGCGGAGGCTCGATTTCGGGATGCAGCCGAGGCCTATGAGGTCCTGTCCGACCCGGATCGGCGACGCCGATACGACCGGGGGGACACCATCGATCTCTCCGACCTGTTCGCCGGCTTCGGCGGGTTCGACGATCTCCTGCGTTCGGTGTTCGGCGACAGCTCGATGTTTGGTGGTGGGGCCCGGAGCCGTCCGACCAGGGGTAGCGACGTCCTGGTACGGACCGAAGTAGAACTGTTCGGCGCCGCCTTCGGCACCGATGTCGATGTCACTTTCGCGACCATGGACACGTGTCAGGTCTGCTCCGGCACCGGAGCCGAGGAGGGTCATGGTCAGACCACCTGTACCGAGTGCGGCGGCGCAGGTTCGGTGCGGATGGCGCGACGGTCCCTTTTCGGCACGATGATGACAGTGGGCACATGCCCGACTTGTCGTGGCGAGGGTGTGCTGGTGACGAGCCCGTGCCCGGTCTGCTCCGGGATCGGCGCCGTCGATGGCGAGCGAACGATGACCGTCGAAGTTCCTGCCGGCGTGTCCTCCGGTACCCGGCTTCGCATCTCGGGTCGTGGTCAGTCGGGAGGACGTTACGGGCCGCCCGGCGACCTCTATGTCGAGGTCCTGGTTGCGCCCGACCCGAGGTTCGAGCGTCACGACGCCGATCTGGTCCATCGCGTGTCGATCGGCATCGCCGAGGCGACGCTCGGGACCCGGATCGCCATCCCGTTGATCGAGGGCGGCGAGAGCGATCTCGACATCCCGGCCGGTACTCAGCCCGAGACCGTGTTCCGGATGCCCGGCATGGGCGTCACTCATCTCGGCCGGCGCACGAGGGGTGACCTCCACGTAGTCGTCTCCGTTGCCGTTCCGCGCGACCTCACCGGCGACGAGGAGGAAGCCCTCCGGCGATGGGCCGAGCTGCGTGGTGAGAGGACGGACCGGCCCGCCTCGGCCGGCTGATCATCACGGCGATGGGCCACGTGCCGCATCTTCTGGTCCCGGGTCCCTGGACCGGTGACCGGCTCGAGGTGTCGGGCGAGCAAAGACGCCACCTCGAGAAGGTTCTCCGCGTCGGCGACGGGGAGCCGGTGTCCTACACCGACGGTGAAGGGCTGGCCGGCGACGGGCAGCTTCTGAGCGGTCAGGTGGTGAGGGGGCAGGAGATCTTGGTCCCTGCCCCCTCGGACCTGATCGTGGTTGCCGCCCCGCCAGACAATCGGGATCGAGCCCGATTCCTGGTCGAAAAGCTGGCCGAAATGGGTGTAGCCGAATTGCTCTTCCTCGATACCAGGCATGGGCACGGCCGCCCGCCAAATGCCAGGAAGCTTCGATCGTGGTCGGTGTCGGGCCTGGAGCAGTCGCGAGGTGCATGGTTGATGAAGACTTCGGACACTTTGGTCGCCCTCGCCGATCTCGAACGACCCTTCGTGGTGTGCGATCGGGGAGGAGCACGGGAGGCTCCCCTCGCGCGGACAGTGGTCATCGGGCCCGAGGGCGGATGGGCGTCCGGGGAGATCCCGGAGGATGCGATCCGTTGGGATCTCGGCGACACGGTGCTTCGGGTGGAGACGGCCGCTCTCGTGGCCGCGGCACGCCTCCTATGAATCCTGGCGCTGAACATGTAGCATCTCGCCACGGGCTTACGGGAGGAGACCTTGGTCGACAGATTCAGTGCTTCGCTTGGCTTGCGCCTGCGCGCAGCCCGTCGCCAGCGGGGTTGGTCGCTGGGCGAGCTCGAGTCCTACACAGGCGGTGAGTTCAAGGCGTCAGTCGTCGGCGCATATGAGCGTGGGGAGCGCGCGCTGAGTGTTCAACGACTGGTGCGTCTTGCCGAGATCTATGCGGTGCCTCCCTCCGACCTGTTGCCCCTCGGCTCGTCCGAGCGTGGCGTGTTGATCGATCTCGACATGGCCGCCACGTCCAAGGATGGCGATCTCATCGACCGATACCTCGCCGCAATCCATTTCCTGCGTCGTGAGGGCAGGCCAGACGAGGTCCGTGACTCCGACAAGGCCGTGATCGCCTCCTTGCTGGATTCGACGGTGGAAGTCGCCTCCGGGTCCGACTGAATTCTCGGAATCAGCACAGGGCGGCCTCTACAATGGTCGCGACGCCACAGAGAGGGCGTCGTCTCCCGTGCCCACTGAGCAACCCACCGAATCTATCGACTCGCGTTTACGCGTCCCCAGCCATCATTTGATGCTGGATCTGTTGGGCGAGGCCGACCGACACCTGCGTCAGGTCGAAGCCCACTTCCCGGACGTGCGATTCGTCGCGCGTGGGGACGAGGTGGCCTTCAAGGGGCCCGATACCGAGGTCGAGCGAGCCAGAACCGTGCTCGAGGAGCTTCTCATCCTCGTCCAGGAGGGCCATGCCCTCGACTCGGCTCGGGTCGACGAAGTCGTGAAGATGGTCATCGAGGACGTGCCCAGCCCATCAGGGGTGCTTTCCGACGGGATCCCGGTTGGGCGGGGGCGGATGATCCGCCCCAAGACCCATGGCCAGCAGAAGTACATGGAGGCCATCAGGGAGAACACCCTGACCTTCGGCATCGGGCCTGCCGGCACCGGGAAGACCTATCTGGCCATGGCCGCCGCGGTGGACAGCCTGGTCAGCGGATCGGTGCGTCGAATCATCCTCACCCGTCCGGCCGTCGAGGCGGGGGAGAGGCTCGGATTCCTGCCCGGAGATCTCGCCGCCAAAGTCGATCCCTATCTGCGCCCCCTCTACGACGCCTTGTGGGACATGCTCGGCCCCGAGGAGACCGGAGCGCTGGTCGAGAAGGGAACTATCGAGATAGCCCCGCTCGCTTATATGAGAGGAAGGACCCTCAACGACGCCTGTGTCATCCTCGACGAAGCTCAGAACACGACGCCGGAGCAGATGAAGATGTTCCTGACCCGGCTCGGGTTCAACTCCAAGATGATCATCACAGGTGATATGACCCAGACCGATCTCCCGGACAACCGGCGGTCGGGTCTCATGGTCGTTCGCGAGATCCTCAGCGACATTCCCGGTGTTTCCTTCGTCGAGCTCACTGCCCGGGACGTCGTGCGGCATCGCATCGTCGCCTCCATCGTCGAGGCCTACGCCCGGTTCGAGAGCAAGGTCAAATGATGCCGCGGCCCACACTGGTCCGCCTCGCAACCTTCGTCGCCACAGTTGTGGCGGCTTGGGGAGTGCTCTCGCTGGGAGGGGGGTCGGCTGATCCCGAGTTGACGGTGGGCGAATTGGCCCCCCGTGAGTATCGGGCGCAGATCCCGGGGACGGTGACCGACGAGGCCGAGACCGAAGCTCTGAGACAGGAGGCCAGGGAATCCGTCCCGCCGATCGAGCAGATCAACGAGCAGATCGAGAGCACGGTGAACACGAATGTGACGGACGTGTTCGACGATGTGCAGGCCCTGGCGATCGGTGATCCTTTAGAAGCCCCGGCACCGCAGGCAACGGAGGCACCTCCCACTACGGCCGCGGAGGAAACGACCGAGACCACCGAGGTTCCGGAGCCCGCGCTCCTGACCGGCACAGTTTTTCTCGACGTGGAATCCGACGGAGCATTCGATCCGGAGGCGGAGGGGGCACGAGTCGATACCGGGGTCGAGCGGATCGCAGTGACGGTCCAGGTGGGCGAAGAGACCTTCGAGGTGATGACCGATGCGAACGGTGTCTGGTCGGCCGAGGTGCCCGCAGGTGCCGCCCTGGTGCGCATCGACCCGGCGGACAGCCAGATCCCTGAGGGCTACGTCGTGGGCAGCCCCAACTACCAGCAGTTGGTGGAGTGCGGATCTGGCGATACCTGCACTGCCGAGGTGATCCCGTTGCAAGTGAACCTCCGCCCTGTCGATGAGGTGATCGCTCGAGTGACGGCGTCCCACACCGTCGCCAGCGATGCGGTCTCGACACTTGCCCTCGCCGCCAGCGACGACGTCATCAGGGCGGCGCTGGGTGAGGACCCCCACTTCCCATTGATACGACAGGCAGCGGTGGATCGGCTCTTCCAGGAGTTCGGCCTCAGGATCACGCCCGACCAACTTCAGACTGCACAGCAACGCCTCCGCTCCAACCCACCCCAGGTGGTCTATCTGGACACCAGTCCTCCGGGCCCAGACGCCGCAGCAAGTGAGGCCGCAGGTGAGATCGTGGCGACGTTCCTCCAGGCCAACTATCTGGTCGACGAGGCGGCAACCGAAGAGGCGAGGGTCGAGGCTGCGGAAGCAGTAGAAGACGTGCAGGTCGATTACGCCTTTGACCAGTTGATAGTCGCCCAGGGAGTTCCGGTCACCCAGCTCCAGATCGACGCGATAGCTGCCACGACATCCTCCGCATCTCAGGCGGAGGCGGACGGTGGTCTGCTCGCCGTCCTCGGTGTGCTGGTCGGGCTTCTTGGCCTCTATCTCTCGCGATTCCGGGCTGAGTTCTGGGCCCGACCCCGGATGATTGCTCTCCTCGGCATCCTCATCGTCCTTGCCGCTGGTGCAGTCAAGGCGACGGTCATCTTCCAGCCTCAATCGAGCTGGTACGTCCTCCCGGCGGTGGCATTCGGATTCATGACAGCGGTTCTCTTCGACTCGCGCATCGCCGTGCTCATGGCATTGGCGGTCGGTGTCATCGCCGCCGTTGGAACCCAGGACACCGGGGTCGCGGTCTATGCCACCCTCGCCACCTTGGCTCCGATCCCATTCGTGAGCTCGGTGACGAGTCGCGGCGGCTTCAGGACCGCCGTCTTGTTCTCAGCCCTCACCGCTGCCCTCGTCGCTGGGGCCACGGCGTCCTTCTTTCACGTCGGACCCAATGACATCGTGTGGGAGGTGGTCGGCATCTCCATGGCTTGGGCATTCGGCATCTCGGCGATAGCCGCACTCGTAGGTCTGGCCGCCTTGCAGTTCTTCGAGTCGGCCTTCGACATCACGACCAGTCTCAGCCTCCTCGATCTGACCGATCGCAACCACGAGGCACTCCAACTGCTCCAGGAAAAGGCGTTCGGGACCTTCAATCACTCGCTGATGGTGGGGACGCTGGCCCATGGCGCCGCCCGGGCGATCGGGGCCAACGCCCTACTGGCCCGAGCCATGGCCTACTACCACGACCTGGGCAAGACGGAGAACCCGACGATGTTCATCGAGAACCAATTCGGCATCCAGAACCCCCATGACTTCCTGACGCCGCTCGAATCCGCCGAGGTCATCCGCAAGCACGTGAGCGACGGGATCGTGCTGGCCCGTCAGTTCAAAATCCCGTCCGACGTTGCTACGGGCATCGTCAGCCACCACGGCGACGGGATCATGCGCTTCTTCTACGAGAAGGCCAGGTCCCAGAACGGCGATCACGTCGATCCCAACGACTTCCGCCACATCGGGCACAAGCCGAGAACGGCCGAGACGGCGATCGTGATGCTGTCCGACTCTCTGGAGGCGGCCTGCAGGGCCAACTTCCAGACCGAGGAGCCAACGCCCGAAGCCATCGAGAAGGTCGTAGACCGCGTCATCGACGAGAAGCTGAACGACGGCCAACTCTCCGAGTCGCCTCTCACGCTCGCCGAGATGACCTCGATCCGCTCGGCTTTCCTCGACTCGCTGGTCGGTCATTACCATCAGCGGATCGCGTATCCCAACTTCCCCGGAACCTGATGGACGACCCTCCCAGTCGAAAACCCGGCGCCGGCCAGTGAGCGTCTTTCTGGCCGACGAACAAGGTGAGCCGGTCGATCTGCTCCAGTTGCGCCATCTGGCCGAGCTGGTCCTCACCGAGGAGGGATACCCGGACGAGACCGAGGTGACCGTGCTCCTCGTCAGCGACGACGAGATGGCCTCGTACAACGAGCGCTTCCTCGACCGCACCGGCCCCACCGATGTCCTCGCCTTCCCGGTCGAGGAGTTGACTCCGGGCATTCGTGCCCGATCATCGACCCCGGCGGCCCTCCGCTCGTCATCGGCGATGTGATAGTCGCGCCGGCCTATGTGAGCCGTCAGGCGGCTGAGACCGAGGTGGGTTTCGATGACGAGATGGCGCTGATGGTCGCCCATGGCATCTTGCACCTGCTGGGGTACGACCACATCGACGACGCCGACGCCGAGCGGATGGAGCGTCGGGAAGCGGAGTTGTTGTCGATGGTCGGTGTGGAGCGAAGGTGACTGCGGCGATCGTGATCGTGGCCGTTGCCGCCCTGGCCCTCGCCGCCTGGTTGCGAGCCGCCGGATCGGCAATCACCCGAGTGCCCCGCGCCGATGCGCTGCGTGACGAAGCCGATGGTGTCCGCGGTGCCGGCACCGTGGCCGCGCTGCTGGAAGAACGTGAGGCGATAACCCCGGCAGTGGCCATGGTCGGCTCGGCCTTGCTGGTCGTGGCCGCAGTGGCGGGGACTGCACTGATTGCTGCCGAGCAGACTCTCGGCACCGCCATCACGTACGCCGTCATTGTCTTCCTGGTTGTGTTCCTGATCGGCGACCTTGCCCCCCGCCAGTTGGGAAGGCGTCGACCGCGCTCGATCGCCTACAGGTCCGCCAGGTTGCTCGGCATTGCCGTCGGGCTCGGTGGCTGGGCATCCGATCTGATCACCGAATCGAATGGTGATGACGAAGGTGAGATCGAGCCGGAGCCAGAAACCGTCACCGAGCAGGAACGGGAGATGATCGACTCGGTGCTCGAGTTCGGTGACACGGTCGTGCGTGAGGTGATGACCCCTCGTCCGGACATGGTGACCGTGCCGGTGACGGCGTCGGTTGACGACCTGATCTCGATCACTACCGACGAGGGCTTTTCCAGGATCCCGGTGACCAGCAACGGCGACGTCGTGGGCATGGTGATGGTCAAGGACCTCTTGCCACTCCTGGGGGAGGGCCGTCGCCCCGCCTCCGTTGCGGAGGTGATGAGGCCCGTCGAGTTCGTCCCCGAGACCAAGCTTGCTTCTGCTCTGCTGGGCGAGATGCAGGCCAACCATCAGCATCAGATGATCGTGGTCGACGAATACGGGGAGGTGGCCGGTCTCGTCACCATCGAGGACCTGCTGGAAGAGCTGGTGGGGGAGATCGCCGACGAAACCGACGAAGAGGAGATATTTCATCTCCGCTCGTCGTGACGGCGGCTGGGACATCGACGGTCGACTTCCTGTAGACGATCTGGCGAGGCTCGCCGGTGTCGACTTACCCGATGAGGATTGGGACACCGTGGCTGGGTTGGTCATGGGTCTCGCCGAGCGCGTCCCGGACGAGGGTGAGCAGTTCTCATATGGTCCCCTCACCCTCACCGTCTCCCGGATGCAGGGCAGGCGAGTGGCGGATGTCTCCGTGTCGGTATCGGAGGCTGTGGACGCCGAATGAGGTCAGGGTTCGTACCCGTCGTGGGACGCCCCAACGTCGGGAAGTCGACGCTGGTGAATGCGATGGTGGGGTCGAAGGTGGCTATCACCTCTTCACGACCCCAGACCACTCGCAACGCCATCCGCGGGATCGTGAACGGCCCCGGTGAGGATCCCGAGTATCAGATCGTCCTCGTCGACACCCCCGGGCTGCACAAGCCACGCAACGAGCTCGGGACCAGGTTGAACTCGCTGGTCTACGGCACACTCGCCGAAGCCGACGTCGTCGTGTTCCTCGTCGATGCGACGCAACCCATCGGGCCTGGTGACCGGCTCATCGCCGAGCGTCTCAGCGAGGCGGAGGCCGAAGTGCTCGTGGTCGTCAGCAAAATCGACATCGGGCGCCGTGGTCAAGTCGTGGAGCAGTTGACCAAGGCGGGGGAGTGGGACTTCGCCTCATATGTGCCGGTTTCCGCCGTCGACGGTTCCGGCGTCTCCGAGCTGGTGACCGAAGTCGTCTCCCGGCTGCCAGAGGGACCGGTCTATTACCCGCCCGGGGTGACGACCGACCAGCCCGAAGGCCTGGTGATTGGCGAGATCGTCCGTGAGAAATTCCTCGACCGGCTCCGTGAAGAGCTGCCGCACTCCCTGGTTGTGGTAGTCGAGGACCTCGAGCAACGCGAGGATGGGCTCATCGACATCGCCGCCGACGTCATCGTCGAACGCAAGAGCCAGAAGGGGATCGTGATCGGGAAGGGTGGCTCGCTTCTCAAGGAGGCTGGGACCGCGGCACGCCACGACCTCGAGGCCTTGTTGGGGAACCGGGTGAATCTCAGGCTTCAGGTCAACGTCGAACCCGACTGGCAACGCAAGCCCCAGCTCCTCGACCGCCTGGGTTTCGACTGATCGGTCCAGGGTCAGAGGAGCCCGTCGCAGAGGTCGGCCAGGTTCAGGTCTTTGGCGGTGACCCCGCCTTCTGAGTGAGTGGACAGGGTCAGGGTGACCTTGTTCCAGCGAATGTCGATGTCGGGATGGTGGTCGGCCTTCTCGGCGGCCAGGGCGACCCGTGTCACCAGGCCCATCGACTCGTTGAAGTCGGCCAACTCGTAGGTGCGCGTGATGCCGTCGTCGACTTTGCCCCAGCCGGGGTGGGAATCGACGAAAGCCTCGATCTCGCCGTCGGAAACGATTGCCATACCTAGAACCTACAACCTAAGACCTACGACGAGACCTCAGGCCTTTAGCCTGAGGTCTCCACATGGCTCTTCGTCACGATCAAGGAATCGTCCTTCGCAGTTACCCCTTCGGGGAGGCAGATCGGGTCGTGGTGCTGCTCAGCCCCAACAGCGGCAAGATCCGGACCGTGGCCAAAGGGATCCGCAAGACGAAGAGCCGGTTCGGTGGGCGTCTCGAGCCCTTCACCCACGTAGATCTGGTCCTCTACGAGGGTCGAAACCTCGACACCATCACTCAGGTGGCGGTGATCGAGCCCTTCCCCCGACTCCGGGCGAGCCTCGATGCGGTCGTGGCTGCGGGCACCATGGTCGAGGCGGCCGATGCGGTGGCCCAGGAAGAGGAGTCCTCGACGCGGCTCTTCCTCCTGCTCCACCGCGGTCTGCGAGCGCTCGAGGCCGGTGAGATCGGCGCAGATCTCATAACCAGCTATCTGTTGAAGCTGGCCGATGTGGTGGGGGTGGCGCCTTCGCTCCTCGTCTGTGCATCCTGTGGCCGGGCCGACAACCTGCACGGATTCTCATTCGGCGGTGGCGGCGCCATCTGTGATCTGTGCCGAACCGAGGGGGCGGTGCGTCTCCGCGAAGGAGTGACCGTCTACCTGGCAGCCCTTGCCCAGGCCGAGTTCGGTGGGATGCCGGAGACAGATGTGAGCATGGCCGGGGAGGCGATGGGCATCGCCCGCCGTTTCGTCGAGTACCACCTCGACCGGAAGCTCATCTCACTGGCGGTCATGGAGTGACTTTGGATCTCTCCGGGGTCGACCCGGACCGCATCCCGAGGCATGTCGGGCTGATCCTCGACGGCAATGGGCGATGGGCCAATGCCCGTGGCCTGCCCCGGACCGCGGGGCATGCCGCCGGGGAGGCGGCATTGTTCGACACGGTCGAAGGAGCCTTGGAGATCGGCATCGAGTGGCTCACCGCCTTCACCTTCTCCACCGAGAACTGGTCGCGCTCTGACGAGGAGGTCGAGTTCCTCATGTGGTTCAACGAGGACCTTCTCACCCGGCGCCGGGACGATCTCCACGCCCAAGGAGTGAGGATGCTCTTCGCCGGCGACATGGACGACCCCAGGATCCCGGATCGGAATCGCAAGCACATGGCCGAGGCTGCCGACATGACCGCGGGCAACTCCTCTCTCCACCTGGTGTTTGCCTTCAACTACGGGAGCCGTCGCGAGATCGTCGACGCAACGAGAGATCTCGCCTCCAGGGTGGCCACCGGGGCGTTGGCTGTCGATGACATCGACGAGACCACGTTGGCCGGCTCGCTGTACGTGCCCGACATGCCCGATGTCGACCTGATCATTCGATCGTCGGGCGAGCACCGGCTCTCCAACTTTCTCTTGTGGCAGTCGGCATATGCCGAGTTCCATTTCCCGGGAATCCTCTGGCCCGACTTCGACCGGCATGCGTTGCTGGATGCGGTGATCGACTACCAGGGCCGGGAGCGTCGTTTCGGCGCCGCCGAAGACTTGTCCCAGATTGACTAAGCGCCCGGATCCGGTCACCGTTCCCACTTCCGCATGACGCAACCGACGCTCGAGACCATCTCCAATCTCGCCAAGAAGCGAGGCTTCGTCTTTCAGGCCTCCGAGATCTATGGCGGGATTCGCTCTGCCTATGACTATGGACCGCTCGGGGTGGAGTTACTGAAGAACGTCAAAGACGAGTGGTGGCGGGAAATGGTCCAGCTTCGGGACGACGTGGTCGGGATCGATTCGGCCATCCTCCAGGCCCGCCAGGTGTGGCAGGCGTCAGGGCATGAGAAGGTCTTCACTGATCCTTTGGTGGAGTGCCGCAACTGCAACGCGCGGCACCGTCTCGACAAGCTGGAGGACCCGAACACCTGCCCAACCTGTGGGAAGTCAGGGACATTCACCGAGCCGAAGCCGTTTCATCTCATGTTCCGCACCCACATGGGCCCTGTCGATTCGGAGGAGAACTTGATCTACCTCCGACCTGAGACGGCTCAGGGGATCTTCACCAATTTCGAGAACATCCGCCGCACCAATCGTCTCAAACTCCCGTTCGGGATCGCCCAGATGGGCAAGTCGTTCCGCAACGAGATCACTCCGGGTCAATTCGTGTTCCGCACCCGTGAGTTCGAGCAGATGGAGATGGAGTTCTTCGTCAGGCCCGAGGAGGCGGACGAATGGTTCGCCTACTGGCAGGAGCGACGCTTCGGGTGGTACCTCGGACTCGGGATGACCGAGTCCAATCTCCGCATCCGGCCCCATGACGAGGATGAGCTGAGCCACTACTCGGCCAGGACAGTCGACGTCGAGTACAGGTTTCCCTGGGACTGGGACGAGCTGGAGGGGATCGCAAATCGCACCGACTTCGACCTGAGGCAGCACTCGGAGCACTCCGGTGAGGATCTCCGCTACTTCGACCCCGACACCAACGAGCGCTTCTTTCCCTATGCGATCGAGCCGGCAGCCGGGGCCACGAGAACCACGTTCGCCTTTCTCATCGACGCGTATGCCGAGGAGAAGGTCAACGACGAGACGAGGACGGTTCTCCGCCTCCATCCACGTCTGGCTCCCTACAAGGTGGCCATCCTCCCCTTGTCCAAGAAGGAAGATCTGATCGAGCCTGCCGAGCGCATCGCAGCCGAACTTCGCCAACGGTGGATGGTCGAGATGGACGTGACTCAGTCGATCGGGCGGCGCTACCGGCGACAGGACGAGATCGGTACCCCGTACGCCGTCACCGTGGACTTCGAAACGCTGGAGGATCAGGCGGTCACTGTCAGGGACCGGGACTCGATGAAGCAGGACCGCGTCTCGATGGACCGTCTGGTGGACTATCTCGCCGAGCGTCTGGGCTGAAGCAAGGATGAGACGCCCGATTGTTGGATGGGTGCTTGGTGGCGTGGTCCTGCTCGTGGTTGGCACCTTGGCGTATCTCTATTGGGCTGGCGGGTCGGGGGAGCCATCGACCGAGTTGACCACTCCCACCATCGCGGCTGGAGATGACGGGATGGTGGCCTTCGTCATCGACCCGACTCGATCCAGCGCTGCCTTCGAGATCGATGAGGTGCTCCGAGGTGAGCCGCAGCATGTGGTGGGCATCACCTCCGAAGTCGCTGGTCAGTTCGAGATGGACCCGAACGACCTGTCCAGCATCGAGTTCTCCCAGATCCTGGTCAACGCTCGCACGTTCGACACCGGGTCGGGCAACCGTGACCGGGCGATCCGGGGACCAGTGATCCTCGACTCGGCGAGTGACGAGTTCGAGTTCATCACCTTCGACGCGACCTCGGTGGACGGTCTGCAGGGGTCGTTGACCGAGGGTGAGATGCTCGAGTTCTCAGTCGAGGGCGACCTCGTGATACGGGATACGGCCAACACGGTCACCTTCGATGTCACCGCCACCCCCACCGACGAGGGCACGATCGAAGGGAGCGCCGAGGCGACAGTGCTCCGATCCGACTATGGCATCGGTATCCCCAATGCCCCGGGTGTTGCCGACGTGGGCGATGAGGTCCTGATACGCATCGAATTCGTTGCCACATCGTGAAGCAACGGCCGGTCGTACTTATGATCGGCCGGCCATGGCAGAGCGAGGTGACATCGATCGGGTTCGGGAGTCCACCGACCTCGTCGACCTGATCTCAGAGGTCACCAAGGTCAAGCGCTCCGGCCGGAGCTTCATGGCGGTCTGCCCCTTCCATGAGGAGAAGACCCCATCGATGTCAGTCGACCGTGCCCGTGGGCTCTACCACTGCTTCGGGTGCGGCAAGGGCGGCGACGTGTTCAGCTTCGTGCAGGAGACCCAGGGAGTCGAGTTCGCCGATGCCCTGGAGCTGCTCGCCCGACGGGCCGGGATCACGCTGGTCCGGGACCCTGCGGACGCCCGTCAGAGAGGGCGCCGGGGCGAGGCGGTCGATGCCCTGAAGAGGGCGATCGACGTCTACCACGACCGCTTGAAGAGGGCACCGGAGGCTGGGCCGGCTCGGGCCTACCTCCGCCAGCGTGGGTACGACGTCGGGATCATCGACGAATGGAAGCTCGGGTTCGCCGCGACCGACTGGGACACACTGACCAAGGAGCTCAAGGCGGGCGGGCTCGACGACCGGGTGCTTGTCGACGCCGGTCTATCCCGACGGGGCCGGCATGGGCTGTTCGACGTGTTCAGGGGTCGGCTCATGTTCCCTATCCACGACCTCCGTGGTGACGCGGTCGGGTTCGGTGGCCGGAAGATCGACGAGATCGATCGCAATGCGACGAACAAC
The DNA here is from genome assembly GCA_963725075.1 of uncultured Acidobacteriota bacterium. Classification (GTDB taxonomy): domain Bacteria; phylum Actinomycetota; class Acidimicrobiia; order Spongiisociales; family ZC4RG35; genus JARDZU01. The sequence continues at coordinate 177,510 of CAVRXA010000002.1, read as the reverse complement.
CCGGACGCCAAGTACGTGAACTCGGCAGACTCCGTGGTCTATCACAAGGCTCAGGTCCTGTTCGGGCTGGACCGGGCCCGTCGGGAGATTTCCGACGACCATCCCGCGGTGATCGTCGAGGGGTATACCGACGTGATCGCCATGCATCAGGCCGGGGTCAAGACTGCCGTTGCGACCTGTGGCACTGCCCTCGGAGACGGTCACTTCGATCTCCTGCGTCGGTTCAGCGAGAAGGTGGTCCTCGCATTCGACTCCGATGAGGCTGGGTCCAAAGCCGCGCTCAGAGGCGATGAGCTGGAGTCGCCATTTCGCCTGGATCTCGACCTTCGGGTCGCGGTGATGCCCGATGGGCTCGACCCGGCCGATCTGGTGCAGCAGGATCGAAGCGACGAGCTGGTCTCGGCGGTCAACGAGGCGAGACCGCTCCTGGAGCGAAGGATCGAGCACGAGGTGAGCCGTCACGATCTGTCCGGACCCGAAGGCAGAGCGCGTGCCCTTCATGCTGCTGCTGCTCAGGTGCGCCGGGTCAACGACGGGATCGCTCGTCGCGAATACGCCCGGTTTGTCGCCCGGCTGGTCGGTGTCGAGATGGAGTCGGCCGAAGCGGCGATCGAGGGCGACCGGGGCAGACGAGGCCGGACCGAGCCCGGCGTCGAGCGGCCACTGGACCGTATCGAGTCCGAGCTCATGCGGGTGCTGATCGCCGATCCCTCATCAGTGGAAGGTGTGGTTGCCGAAGACTTCACCGATCAACGGCTGAGGCAGGCATTCTCCGCCCTCGATCTGTCGGCCACGCCACCAGGCGAGCCGGTCGACATTTCGAAGGCCGGCGAGGAGGAGACGCGATCCTTGCTGCGCTCACTGGCCATGGACGACCGCCCGCTTTCGTCAGGCCATGAGATCCTGTCAAGGGTGAAGGAGCGGAGGCTGGACGTCGAGATCGAGGATCTGCAGCGGATACTGGCTGGAATGGAGCCCGGAACCGATGCTCATTCCGACAACCTCCGCCGCTTGATAGCTTTACAGCAGGAGAAGCGATCCTCCACCCGGATGTGAACGAAGAACTAAGCAAGGTCGTCGCCGCCCTCGTCAAGAGGGGCAAGCATCGTGGATTCCTCACGATGGCAGAGGTCCAGCAGGAGCTGGAGGATGCCGAGGCGTCCGGTGAGGCATTCGAGGAGGTTGCTGACGCCCTCCGCTCCCAGGGAATAAAGCTGACCGAGGAGGGGCCGGGCGTCACCGAGGAGTTCGTCGAGGTCGGCCAGATCTCGGTCTCGGACCCGGTGCGCCTCTATCTCAATGAGATCGGTAGGTACCCCCTTCTCACCAGCCAGCAAGAGGTGGAGCTGGCGATGCACATGGAGGCGGGAAATCGGGCGCAGGCCCGGCTAGACGAGGAGGGCCTGATCGATGAGGACCGGGCGGTCCTCGGGCATGAGATAGACATCGGTGACGCAGCCCAGAAGCAGCTGGTTCAGTCCAATCTTCGCCTGGTCGTGGCATTGGCCCGTCGCTATGTCGGGCGGGGGATGGCATTGCTCGACCTGATCCAGGAGGGCAACGTCGGTCTGATGCGTGCCGTGGAGCGGTTCGACTATCGAAGGGGCTTCAAGTTCTCCACCTATGCCACCTGGTGGATCCGTCAGGCGATCTCCCGCGCGATCGCCGATCAGGGCCGGACGATTCGCATGCCGATCCACGTCCTCGATTCGGTCAACAAGCTGACCCGAGCTCAGCGAGAGATGACCCAGACCATGGGACGTAAACCCACACTCGACGAGCTGGCCTTTGAGCTCGACATCGAGCCCAGTCGGGTTGCCGAATTGCAGCGAATCGCCCAGGACACTGTCTCGTTGGAGACGCCGGTTGGCGAGGACGACGACGGGACTCTCGGTGACCTGGTCGAAGACATGGAGTCCGATCGCCCGCCGGACGTCGCCACCTTCTCGTCCTTGCAGGATCAGCTGGCCATGGCCCTGGAAGGTCTGAACGAGCGGGAGCGTGAGGTCTTGATCATGCGATTCGGTCTGGCCGACGGGCGGATGCGCACCCTCGAGGAGGTCGGGTCCCATTTCAAGGTGACCCGGGAGCGGATCCGGCAGCTCGAGACCAAGGCGTTGGCCAAGCTCCGTCACCCCGACAAGTCACAGAAGCTGGAAGGGTTCCTGGAGAACTCCTGATCGGCTTGGGCGCGACAATTGCCCGCCGTGGCAGAATCGGGTCATGAGATTCAGGGCCGGGCTCGTCGTCGGGGCCGCCGTTGGATATGTACTTGGGACACATGCCGGCAGGCAGCGTTACGAGCAGATCAAGCACTGGGCCGGCGAGGCGAGAAAGCACCCGGCGGTGGCCCAACTGGCGAATCAGACCATCGGCCTGGTCGACGCGGGCCGCTATGTCGCCGCCACCGGGCTCACGGCGGGAGCCAAGGGCCTTCGCACGATCGACACTCACCCAAGCTCCGAGTAGACAGAAGCCGACTGGTACCCTGACGGCGCCAATCGGCAACCTTCCGCGGTAGCTCAATTGGTAGAGCAGTGGACTGTTAATCCATTGGTTGTAGGTTCGAGTCCTACCCGCGGAGCCAGGACATCCATCCGATCTCGCTTTGGACCCCGCCGCTAGCCTGGCCGGCGAAAGATGGGCTCCTTGAGAAACCGGATACTGACTGGCGTCGTGCTGGTGAGCTTGACCGTTGCAGCGTGTGCCGATGACTCGACGACCACGGAACCGACCGAAGCACCGGCCACTTCGTCCTCGACGGAGGGACCGACTACGGAATTGATCGGCTCTTGGCATCGAGCGCAGACCTGCGCCGAGATGCTTGCCGCGTTCCAAGAGGCTGGACTCGCTGAATCGCACGTCGGGTGGTTGCAAGGAAACTTCTTCGGTGGTGACCCCGGACCCGCGTCAGGCGACCCGTGCGCAGGAGCGGAAGGGCCGCTCGAACACGACCACTTCTTTACCGACGCCGGAGCGTTTGGCTCGCACGATGAGAACGGGGAGGAAGTTGATCACGGAGACTATGAGGCTGTCGATGGCGAGACCGTGAGCTTTCCCTCCCACGCGACAGAGTTTGGCTACGACGGTGATCTCATCGTGGGTTACACACTTGATGGTGATGTCGTCGTCTTCGATGTGGTCGTGCCTGAGTCCTGTGTCGATCAATGCGCCGATGCGTACGCGTGGGCACTCTCAGCGTTTGCCTCTGGTCCTTGGGAGCGCGGCGAGGTTCCCCAGTAAGGGCTTCCCCGATCGGGCAATGGACCCCCGCCCCGAACCAAGATGGCCCCCTTCGCCGTGACACATCCGAGGAAATCATCAGACGCGCTATTCCAATGATTCCTCTTCTGGTGTGGCTGTAGCCATTTGTGTAGCCGTACGTACCCGGACAGGACATCACCAGACAGCACGACTGGTCGAAATTCGCAGACAGGACAGCACCAAACACCACGTACTCGGACTGGACGGATGTGGTGGGCGGGACTGTTAATCCATTGGTTGGTAGGTTCGAGTCCTACCCGCGGAGCAGAAGAATTCCCAGGAGCTGCCAGGGTTTTCTGCTGTTCGAGTGGTGTCGAAGAGCAATGGATTTGGGTCGCTGGCGACGCAGCAGCGACGTAAGCGCTCTCGCTCCTAGAAGTGAACCCATAGGTTCAGTCGCCGGCATGGTCTTTCGTGTTGGTGCATTCCCCCCAGAGAGCACCACCAGGCCGGAAGCCGCGGCGGGGTGGTGGGTGGCGGATGGAACGGACAGGTTGGAGGACGAGAAGGAGGCTTACCCGCTTGGCTGAGGGCGGCCCGGCCTGTACAGGCTTGGGCCAATGTCTTCCTCGGCTCTCTGAGCCAGTCGCCTCAGAGGCAGCGTGCGTAATACGCCAGAGTGCGCCCACCGGGGCCTGCGAGCTCGGCCCACCCCGTGCCGGTCACAGTCGCCCCGTCGAACGTATAGGACATGTCCACGGAATAGAGACCGCTCAACTCGACGACTGCGCTCCCTCCACCAGGCGAGGGGACCTCGACAACGGTGTCGAACGGGCCTAGGGCGGGTGCGAACGTGGTCAAGTCTTCCACCCGAACGATGACTCTCTCCACGTGTGCCCGACAGGTGGCCTCTCCGTAGACGTCTATCACCGACGGAGCCAGATGATCGTAGAGCCAGTCGACGTCGTCGTCGGCGGTGGCCTGGTTGAACTCGGTGACGAATTCCGCGAACAGCGCCTGGACATCGGGCGGGGCGACGGGTGGCTGGGATGGCACCGTGGTTGAAGGCGACTCGGTCGTCGAAGTGGTTGGCTCCTCGGTGGTAGACGTGGTCGGCGCAACCGTCGTCGACGTGGTCGCCTCCTCGGTGGTAGACGTGGTCGGCGTAGTGGTGGTGGTCGAGGTTGTGGTAGTCGAAGAAGTGGTGGTAGGCGAAGAGCTTGAGCTGGAGGTCGTGGTCGCGGCAGTCGTCGATGTAGTTGGCTCCTCGGTCGTCGATGTGGTCGTCACTTCCGTGGTCGAAGTGGTCGGCGCAGGCGTGGACGTCGCAGGGACCAACACGACCACATAGTCGTCCCAGGAGAATTCGGGCTCAGACGCGCTGGCTTCGTCGCCCGACACCGCGAAAACGATCGCCACCACAATCACAATGGCAAGAGCGCCACCACCGACATAGAGCCAACGTTTTTGAGTCATGGTCATCGATCAAGTCCGAGCAGCCCGCAACGTAATCGGCAGTCGTGAGTGATCGCAGCAAGCTACCGCCGACCGCCGGCCCAGGGGGTTGGTGTGTTGTCTTGCCCTGCGCGGGTGCGTTCGCTCATCAGGTTCCATCGTCCAGAGATCTTGGCGGGTGTGCGCCTGGGCTGAGGTGGCGGCATGGCAGCGAATGATGATCCAGGCAAGTCATCCTGGATGGGTGTAGCCACATCTGTAGCCGGCGACAGCACGTCGCGGGTCGAGGGGTCGCTAGACGTTCTCTTACCAAACCGGGTCAACCGATCGTGAACTCGATGGTGTCCTGACCGCCGAAGTCGCTCGACCACTGGAGTGTGTAGGTCCCGGTTCCCGGTGCCTCGACAAGGAAACATAACGGGACCTGAGTGGCGAACTCATTCGGCTTGTACGCCACAAAGGACCCGAGCAACGCCGCCTGATGGCCATTGGGTTGGGTGAGGCCCACCTGTCCCAGTTTGATGTATTCGCTGGTCGTCGATACCGAGCCAAGAGTCCCGGTGAGAACCACGGTCAGCCGATCGTTGCTGACCGGGCCGAAGACTGTCTCGCCTCTCTGCGCCTCAAACCCATCACTGTTCCACACACAAGACCATGGGACGAGGTCGATTGTCGAAATCTCGAAGTAGAGGCCATCGGCATCTACTCGCTCGGCGAAGTCCTGATGGATGGGGACAACGCCGTTTCCCTGGGCGTTGGCCGTCATAGGGATGGTCCAACTCTGTTGGGTGGGCAGCCCAAACACCAGGGTGGCCGTGGATAGGTCGACCTCCCGACCGGGGCAACAGAAGCTGATCTCGACGCTACCTGTACTCAAACCTAGTGCCGGGCCGGAATCACTAAAGGGAAACAATGAACCGCCGGAGGCCGGCAGGATCATCATGCTTGGATATAGGTTAATCCAGTTCAGGGTCTCGGTCTGTGTGACCACGACTTGGTAATCGACCGTGACCTCGTTTTGGGTGTAGTCGTGGATTGCGTCTCTGGGGGAGAACTCGACACCCGCCAGCCACGCTGACCCAGCCAATGGGAGGTTCTTCATGCTGGCAGTTGTGGTGACGTCAGGCGCCGCGGTCGTGGTTTCAGCAGAATCGAAGGATGTCGTCGATTCATCAGGTGTTTCACTGGGCCATATCGCTGCCAGGCCGAAGGCGATGATCAGGAAGCCCGCCGCCGCGAGCCATCGACGTCCGGTTCCAGGCTTGGGATTCGTGAGGGTCGCTGACCGCCTGCGACGGGCTCGTCGGGCGTTCCAGGTCCCGAAGCAACTCGTCGAGAGCTGATTTGTAGGCCCGCCCTTCGAAGGTGATTGTCTGGACCCCTGCAAGGAGGAACTGGAACTCGGCAGGTACCTCACTATCTTCCAACACCAGGGGAAGGATCGGCTTGTTCAGATCGTCGGCGATCGAGACCTCGCGGGCGACATTTTCCGATTGGAGTGAAGCCGGTGACATGAGCAGGAGGATGCGATCAGCAGCGGCGATGCCGTTGGCGATCGATGCGCGCCACTGTTCCCCGCCCCGGATGTCGTCACGGTCGAGCCAAACATGGTGCCCGGCGGCCTCAAGGTCTGCGCGCAGCCGGTCCCCCGTCGCGCTGTCGCTGCGGGAGTAGCTGAGGAAGAGCTCCATATGGCCCCCTTCGATGCACCGTCAACTCGTGCGAAACTAAATGTAGTTGGGGGACTTGAAACAGACCGGTCCCCGCTCAAAAACACAACGACAGATTCGAGCTCGGATGGACTGACGGGCCGAAGTCTCTCGAGGGAGTCAGGTCAGATGTCGTCGCGACGATGCCACGTGACGTGAAACAGCTTCCACTCGCCCCGCGCTTTGACTACATGCACGAAAGTCCACCCACCAGGGCGAATACACGCGCACTGAAGCGATGTCGTCATAAACGGCGTCGACGATGATTTCGGCTTCAACCTGTTGGGGCGTCTGGAGTGCGGCATCATCCGCCATGGTCTGCGGCGAGAGGCTGATGATCCCGACCACCCCATCTGTGCCGACCGAGTAGCGGCGCTTGATCGCTTCTGGGTGATAGGACCTGAGATGTCTCTCCGCATCACCCGAGACGTAACCCTCCAGATAGTCCAGAGCCACCTGGCGAATGGATTCGATATCCGACTGCGAAACGCCGACCCGATCCTCTACCAGTGCCATGGCAACAAACTACACAGAGGCACAGCCCACCGATCCGCACCATGGCCCTCAGACCGCCATCTGGCAGAGGTCGCGAAAATCGACGTTGTCTGACGACTCAATGTCAGTAGCCGGCGCGACGATGATTATTGGAGAGGTGGGGGTCTTGGGCATTTCAAGACGACATCCGTCGTCTTCTCGGTTCGTCCCCCTCCGAATGACTCGTCGGTAGAGAGGTTTGGATCGATGACCCTGATGCACATAACCCTGGGAGCGTTGTCTTCCATCTTCGGGGCGCACCTGTCCTGGGCCGTGACCGACCTGATAATCAAGCGCAAGCGTGAGGGGCGTAACGTCGTCCTGCCGACCCTCCTCTCCGTGGCCGGCGTGATCTTGATCGTCGTGACCTGCGGCGTCGTCCTGTCATCCACCACCGTCTGAATCAAGTCGCGAAGAAAACCCCTGGATCTGGTTTGACGGCTCGATCAGATTGGGTATAGTTCCGATCTGAAGCCCCGACGGGTCGAAACTTCGGTTGCGACTTGTTGGGGCTTCTTATATTGCGGACTCCGATCGGAGAGATGCCGGCGAAGGTGGCCGCAGCCTGCGGCGCTGATAGAGGGCTCGTCGCAGGAAGCGTCGACTTCGAACCTTGCGCATCGATTCCCTCATCTGGGGATCGATGATCCAACGATCGAGGCCACCACAAGGACGAGCCATCTCGAACTCAAACTACGGGCCGGTAGTGAACCGACTCCCTCGTCTGGGTTATCCGCCCGTGAACCGAACGCGAATCTCAGGACGCTCCGGAGTCCTTCGAGCGTGGTGAGGACCCCGGCCGCGTCCTGTCTCAGCAAGGCGGGAGGAGTTTGCCTTGGATCGGGGAGGGTGGTCGGGTGACATGACACCGAGGTTTCCCCTTGCCAGCAGGCAGGTGAAGATCGCCCGCAGAATTGTCTCCATTCCGGTTTGACGCCTCGATGAGTTTGGGTATAGTTCCGACTTGAAGCCCCGACGGGTCGAAACTTCGGTTGCGACTTGTTGGGGCTTCTTATATTGCTCTGTCCCCGCTCAAGTTCGAGACATCCTCCTGCCGATATGGGGAGACGTTGGAGTGGACGGGGGACCGGAGAGGGCCCCTCCAACCTTGTCGCCCTCCGGGTGCCACCATCGCCCGGGGGGTCGGCGCGTCCGACCCGAGGCACGATGAAGTCCAGCTAGGACCCGATTACCTGCCATCCTGTCCCATTCACGGCCTGGTGTAGGGGCAGATTGCTGTCTCGCCACCACGAAAGTCAGGTCGACGAGAACTCGAGCATGTCCCCAAGCCACCCAGCGAACAAGAACCGCCCCAAGCTGATGCGTAGCTTTGTCGTGGTCGCCACGTTGTCCGCAGTGGTGACCGCGAGCCTTTCAACGGGGACCGCCCTGGGCATATCCCGGGCAGAGGTAGACGAGGCCTGCGCCGACTCCCAGGAGGCATACGACATCTATCGCGGGGCCCGTTCCGACTTCGAGGTGGCGGCGGTTGCCCTCGATGAGGCAAACGCGGAGCTCGACGATGCCGAGTACCAGGAACAGCGGATCCGCAACGCCTACGAGGCGCGCCAGGAGGAGAAGGCGGAGTTGTCGACCCAAGTCGAGTCTCAGGCAGTCGAGCTCTATATGCAGGCCGCCTCCGGGCCATCGATGGGGATGGTCAGCCTTTCTTCACCCAGCGAAGCGCTGACCGCCTACGAGTTCCTCCGGGCGAACGCAGATCAGAGCATGCAATCTGTGAACGACCTTGCTGCCGTCTCCTCTGAGTTGGACCGACTCGGAGTCACCCTCGAAGCAGCTGTCGCAGACCTGACCACGGCGCGCGATGTGCAGCAAGAGCAAACCGCAGAACAAGAGGCTGCGATGACGTCCGCGCTCGGAGCGTATGACGATCTGAGTGACCGATGCAAGGAACTGCAGGCCGCGTACGAGGCTGAACAAGCCCGTCTTCGTGCCGAGGCGGAAGAGAGAGCTCGTCAGCGGGCGGCGGCGGCGTCCAGCGCGGGATCAGGTGGTTCGGGAGGAGGATCCACAGGCCCGATCATCGGCGGCATCATCTGCCCGTTCAGCCCGGGTCGAACGCATTTCAGCAACTCCTGGGGCGCCGGACGATCGGGTGGCAGGGCCCACAAGGGGACGGACATGATGGCCCCCTTCGACGAGCCCATCTATGCCGTGGCCAACGGGACGATAAGCACCGGGAGCAGCGGCCTCGGCGGCAAGACGATCTGGCTCTCGACCGGCGGCGTTGCGTTTTACTACGCCCACCTGAGCGGGTTCGCTGTCGGGAGACGGCGCCTCGGTGAGTCAGGGTGACCTGATCGCATACAACGGCAACACGGGCAACGCCTCCGGCGGTGCCCCTCACCTGCATTTCGAGATCCACCCAGGTGGACGAGGCTCCAGCGCCGTCAATCCTTACAACGCGGTGGCCTCGGTCTGCTTCTGACCCGGCCTCAGCCCCGCTATTTCCTCCGCAACCCTCGCCAGAGCAACACTCCACCGGCCAGGACGGCGACGGCGCCCAGCACCACCCACAGCGGGTCGCCCGTCATGAAACTCTGCGGGGCGAATTCGATGTCGAGACCCTGCAAGATCCAAATGACACCGACGATGCCGAGAATGATCCCGATCGCCTTGCTCAAGTCCCGCATCGCTCGAACATAGCTCTTGACTTCGATACCTGTGTGAGCTGATAATCTCGCTCCACATGAAGACGGGCCCAACTCCGATCACAAGCGCCACGCCTCGGCGTTTCTTCGGGTTCGTCTATTTCGGCGCCTAGCGCCGACTCACCCCACCCCCGCGTTACTCCGTCCCTATCCACTCTTCAACCGCGCCGAGGCGACCACCCATGAATGACAAGTCAGACCCAAACCCAGGTGACATAGAACAGATCCGTGACGACATAGACCGGATCGACGCCGACATCCTCAAGCTCCTCGCCGAGCGGAAGGCGCACAGCCTCCGCATCGCCAAGGAGAAAGGCATCCACGACCGACCCTCCCGGGACCAGTCGAGAGAAGAGGGCCTCATCTCCGATCGGATCGCGGCCGGGATGGAGCACGATCTCGACTCCGGTCTGGTGAATCGTGTCTGGAGGGAGATCGTCAACGATTCGGTGCGGATCCAACAGGAGTATCTCGGCCGTGCCGAGCGGCCCCGCCAGACGATGACCGTGGCCATCCAGGGTATCGAGGGCTCGTACAGCCAGCTCGCCTCCCAACAGTTCTTCGACCACAAGGGGATGTCCGTCAACTACCTGCGCGCCCCGACATTCGCTGCGGCCATCGCAGCCGTGCAACGTCAGGAAGCCGACGTGGCGGTTCTCCCCATCGAGAACACCACATCGGGCGCCATCTCCGAGGTCTACGACCTGCTCTTGGAGAGCAGGCTCGATTTCGTCGGTGACGTCCGTTTCCGGATTCGGCACTGTCTCCTCGGCATCGAAGGGGCCTCGATCTCGGAGCTGCGTCGCATCTACTGCCATCCCCAGGCGGTGGCCCAGTGCTCAGAGTTCCTGGCCCAACTCGACCATTGCGAGATCGTCTACTTCTCGGACACCGCCCTCTCCGGGCAGAAGATCCGCGAGTTGGGAGATCCCACCATCGCCGCCATCGCCAGCGAGGAAGCGGCGCGCCTTTTCGGCCTCGACGTGTTGAAGACGGGCATCGCCAACAGGGATGAGAACTTCACGCGGTTCGTGGTGGTCGCCGCCGAGCCGGCGGAGGTGCCCGACGGAGTCCAGGCGAAGACATCGATCGTGATGGCAGTGGGCAACCACCCCGGAGCTCTGATGGACGCTCTGGCGGTGTTCCACGACGCCGACATCAACCTGGTCATGCTCGAGTCCCGACCAATCCCGAACAACCCGCGTGAGGAGCTGTTCTACCTCGACTTCGATGGCAACGTCTCCGAGCCCGCCGTGCAGGCGGTCCTGGAGACACTCATGCGACAGGTCAGGTTCCTGAGGGTGCTCGGCAGCTACCCATCGAGAGACCTCCGGCCCAAGCCGATCGAGCGGAAGGTGAAGAAGGTGAAGCCTCAAGGTCGATCGGCACTGACCGACCTGTCGCCGACTGCTGCCAGCCCCAAGGGCTACAAGCTGGGGAGCCGGGGTCACAAGGAGCAGAACACCGTCGTCGAGGTGGCCGGGGTGAAGATCGGGGGTGATGACCTGGTGGTGATCGCCGGGCCCTGCGCCGTCGAGTCCTGGGACCAGGTGATGACCGCGGCCAAAGCGGTGAAAGAGAGCGGCGGCTCCATCCTCCGCGGGGGATGCTTCAAGCCCCGGACCTCGCCGTACTCGTTCCAGGGCCTGGCCTACGAGGGCCTCGAGATGCTGGTCGAGGCCGGCAAGGCCTACGGGTTGCCCGTGGTCACCGAAGTGGTCTCACCCGAAGACGTGGAAGGTGTCGCCCGCAAGGCCGACATCCTCCAGATCGGCACCCGGAACATGCAGAACTTCTCCCTGCTCTCCGCTGCGGGTCGGGCTCATCGCCCGGTGATGCTGAAGCGGGGGATGAGCTCCTCCCTCGACGAGCTGTTGCAGGCGGCCGAATACATCCTGTCCGAGGGGAACCAGCAGGTGTTCCTCTGCGAGCGGGGTATCCGGACCTTCGAGACGTCGACCCGGAACACCCTCGACCTGAGCGCGGTGCCGGTGCTCCGGCAGCGGACCCATCTACCGATCATCGTCGACCCGTCGCATGCGGCGGGGGATCGTGACCTCGTGGCGCCCTTGGCGCTGGCGGCTCAGGCGATCGGCGCCCACGGGATCATGGTGGAGATCCACCCCGACCCGGACAACGCCCTCAGCGACGGCCCGCAATCGCTTCGATTGGATCAGTTCCAGGACCTGATGCTGGCCCTGGGCTTCGGAGGCTGAACCTTCCCGAAATTGGGACCGAGAGATGTCACATGCGGCACTGATGGTTCCAATTACGGAGAGGCGTCGACCGTGGTGGGCAGCCACGCCGGTCGCGCCTCCTCGTGGGAGCTGATCAGGTCGTCGTGGACTCATGGTGACTCCGATCCCATCGAGCCCGGTCAGAAGCCGCTCCTTGGCGGTCGGGTCGAAATCGAAATGCTCCTCGAGTCCGTCGGCCGTCACGGTTTGGCTCTCCAGATCGATGCTGACCTCGGCCGTCGGGTCAGAAGCCATCTCGATGAGACGGGAGACCGCACCCTGGCCCAGCTCGACGACGAGGAGACCGACAAAGCTCGAGTTGTTGCGAAAGATGTCGGCCGCCGAGGCGGTGATGACCGCCTCGAAACCCCATTGTTGGATCGCCCACGGGGCGTGCTCACGTGAGGACCCGCACCCGAAGTTCGGTCCCGTGACCAGCACCCGGGCTCCCCGGCGGGCGGGATCGTTGAGGATGAAGTCGGAGCTCGGCGTGCCGTCGTCGGTGTGGGCCCAGTTGTAGAAGAGGAACTCCCCGTAGCCGTCTCGCTCGATCCGCTTGAGGAACTGTTGAGGGATGATCTGATCGGTATCCACGTCGCCGCGGTCGAGGGGCATCATCGTGCCGGTGATCGTGGTGACCGGCTTCACGAGTCCTCCCACTCCCTGACATCGACGAAATGGCCCGCTACCGCAGCCGCAGCCGCCATGGCGGGGCTGACGAGATGGGTCCGGGCCCCGCGGCCCTGACGCCCTTCGTAGTTCCGATTCGAGGTCGATGCGCATCGCTCCCCGGCGGGGATGACATCGGGGTTCATCGCCAGACAGCTCGAACAGCCGGCGTCCCTCCAGGAGAACCCGGCAGCCTCGAAGACCTCGTGAAGACCCTCGGACTCTGCTTGTGCCTTGACCTGCATCGATCCCGGAACGACCACGGCGCTCACGCGTGAGTCGACCCTGCGACCCTCGACGACCTTGGCAGCGGCGCGGAGGTCTTCGATCCTCCCGTTCGTGCACGAGCCGAGGAATACGTGGTCGACGGCGATGTCGAGGATGGGTGTCCCCGGTCTCAGGGCCATGTACTCGAGGGCGCGCACGGCGGCATCCCGCTGCAGGGGGTCGTCGTACGAGTCCGGGGAGGGAACCGACCCGGTGACCGGCACGGTCTGAGCCGGGTTGACCCCCCAGCTGACGTGGGGGACAAGCCGGGACGCATCGAGGACCGCCACCTTGTCGAACACTGCATCGGGATCGGTGACCAGGCTCTCCCAGGCCGACACCGCCTCGTCCCAATGCGCGCCCTTGGGAGCGAAGGGTCTGCCCTCGATGTACCGGATCGTGGTCTCGTCGGGGGCGATCATCCCGGCCCGGGCACCGCCCTCGATCGACATGTTGCAGATGGTCATCCTCTGCTCCATGGACAGGTCGTGTATGGCCTGTCCCCGGTACTCGATGACATGCCGGGTCCCGCCGGACACGCCGATCTGGGCGATGATCCCCAGGATCAGGTCCTTGGCGGCGACTCCCCAGGGCAGCTCGCCCTCGACCTCGACCGCCATCGACTTCGGCTTGGCCTGCCAGATGGTCTGGGTCGCGAGGACGTGCTCGACCTCTGTGGTGCCGATCCCGAAGGCGAGGGCGCCGAACGCACCGTGGGTCGAGGTGTGGCTGTCACCACATACGACGAGCAGCCCGGGTTGGGTCAGACCCTGCTCCGGCCCGACGACGTGGACGATTCCCTGTCGCGGGTCGTCGAGGCCGAACATCGTGATGCCGTGGTCCTTGCAGTTCTGGAGGAGGGCATCGATCTGCCGTCTTGGAGAGGGGGTCGCGGATCCCGAGGGAGCGACCGGTGGTGGGGATGCCATGGTCAACCGTGGCCACGGTGAGGTCGGGCCGCCTCACAGTCCTTCCCGACTGGTTCAGACCGGCGAATGCCTGTGGCGAGGTCACCTCGTGGACGAGATGCAGGTCGACGTAGAGCAGTGTCGGATCTGCGTCGACCACGATGTGGTTGTCCCAGACCTTCTGAAAAAGCGTGCGCGGTGCGGTCATGCCGGGGTTCCCGCCTTCTCGGGCTCGGCGACGAGTGAGGCGACCCGGTCACCTACCTCGGAAGTGCTGATACCCATCTCACCGGCGCGAAGGGAGGGAAGCGAGCCGGCCACCTCACCCACGGCGTTCTCGACGGCGTTGGCCGCTGCGTCCTCGCCGAGGATCCGAAGCATCATCCCGGCGGCTCCGATGGCGGCGAGCGGGTTGATGAGCCCGGTTCCCTCGAACCCGGGGGCAGTGCCGCCGATCGGCTCGAACATGGAGACACCGTTGGGGTTGATGTTCGCCCCGGAGGCGATGCCGAGACCGCCCTGGATGGCGGCTGCCAGGTCGGTGATGATGTCGCCGAACATGTTGTCGGTCACGATGACGTCGAATCGGCCGGGATCCTCGACCATCCAAAGACAGGCCGCATCGACGTGGGCGTAGGCAGGTCTCGACATGCGGGTACTCGGCGCTCACCTCCTGGAACACTCTCGACCAGAGATCCCAGGCGTAGGTGAGGACGTTGGTCTTGCCACAGAGGGTGAGGTGTCGCCTGGGCCGACTCACCGCCAGGTCGAAGGCGTACCGGATGCAGCGCTCGACGGCGAAGCGACTGTTGACCGATTGCTGCACAGCCACTTCGAATGGTGAGCCCTTGGCCGTGAACTCACCCTGGCCGGCATAGAGACCCTCGCTGTTCTCCCTGACCACCACGAAGTCGACGTCCTCGGGCCGGACGTCGCGCAACGGGCCCTTGACCCCGGGATGGAGCTTCACGGGACGCAGGTTGATGAACTGGTCCAGCTCACGACGCATCCTCAGCAGGATGTCCTGCTCGAGGACACCGGGCGGTACCCGGGGATGGCCGACGGCGCCGAAGAGGATGGCGTCGGCGCTGCCCAGGGCCTGGAGGTCCGCCCCGGTCAGGGTTTCGTTCGTCCGCAGGTAGCGCTCGCCACCGAGGTCGACGTCGTTGTAGTCGGTCTCGAAGCCGTGGACCTCCGCAGCGACATCGAGGACCTTCACCGCCTCGCCTACTACCTCGGGGCCGGTCCCATCGCCGGGGACCTTCGCTATGGAATAGCTGCTCATTCGAACGAGGCCGTGACCCCGTCCAGTACCTCGATCCCGGAGACGACCTCCTCGACGATGACCCGGATCTGATCCGGGGTCACCTCGCCGGAGCGGTCGGCGACTTCCTTCATCCGGGCGAACGACGTCTCAAAGACGGCGTCGCTCACCTCGATGCCGAGCTGATCCAGTGAGTGCTTGAAGGCGGCGCGCCCGGAGTGCTTACCGATCACGATCACGGAGCTGCCCATGCCTACTGCCATCGGGTCCATTATCTCGTATGTGGTGCGCTCCCGGAGCACGCCGTGCTGATGGATCCCCGACTCGTGTGCGAAGGCGTTGCGCCCGACCACGGCCTTGTTGAACTGGATGGGGTAGCCGGTTTGCTCCGAGACGAGTCTCGATGTCTCGTAGATCTCCTCGGTGGTGACCCCGACGCCGACGCCGTACGCGTCGGCACGTACGCGCAACGCCATGACCACCTCCTCGATCGAGGTGTTGCCGGCGCGTTCGCCTATCCCGTTGATGGCGCCCTCCACCTGTCGCGCCCCGGCCTCCACTGCAGCGAGAGAGTTGGCCACGGCCAGGCCGAGATCATTGTGGCAATGGGTTGATACCACCACGTCCTCACGGCCCGCCTTGACCTCCTCCACGATGCGTCGGATCAAGATCCCGTAGTCATTCGGGGTCGCGTAACCCACCGTGTCGGGGATGTTCACCGTGGTGGCACCGGCTTCGACAGCCGCCTGGCAAACCGCCACCACGAAAGCGGGATCAGAGCGGGTTGCATCCTCCGGCGAGTACTCGACGTTTTCGGTGTAGTCGCGGGCACGCGCCACATTGGCCTTGACCGTCGCCAGCACCTCCTCCTCGTTCATCCGGAGCTTGTGCTCCATGTGGATGGGTGAGGTGGCCAGGAACACATGGATCCGGGGATCGGCAGCGTCACGAATCGCCTCCCAGGCACGGTCCACGTCCTCGGCCTGGGCACGAGCCAGGGCGGCGATCGTCGGGCCCTGCACCTCCTGGGCGATCCGGGTCACCGCCCGGAAGTCCCCGGGCGAGGAGATGGGGAACCCGGCCTCGATGATGTCGACCCCCAGACGCGCCAGTTGGGTGGCGATCGCCACCTTCTGGTCGGGGTCGAGGGCGATGCCGGGGGCCTGTTCGCCGTCTCTGAGTGTGCTGTCGAAAATCCTTACTCGGTCTTCCATTGTCTCTCCTGAATCTCGGGGTCTCGTCTGGGCGCCGGTCTGCCCGGTGGGGCGTTCCGGCTAGATAAGAGCGAGGCCGAGAAGGCTCAGGAGAGCCAGGAGACGAAGGGAAAGGCCGGCGCGGGTCATATCCCCACTCCTGCCGACACCGGGGCCGGGCTCAACTCCGACTCCCGTTTCATTGCGATGCGGCCCGACTTGACCAGGTCGATCACGCCGTAGGGCCCGAGATGCTCGAGGAAAGTCCTGAGGTGTTGGGGAGTCCCAGCCACCTCGAAGGTCATGGCCGAGGAGCTGATATCGATGACCCTGGCGTCGAACAACGAGGCTGTGTCGCGGACTTCGCCCCTGGTTGCGGGCTGAGCGCTGATCCGGACGATCATCACTTCTCGCTCCAGTGCCTCTGCCGGCTCCATCTCCTGGACCTTGATCACGTTGATCAGCTTGTTGAGCTGCTTCTTCAGCTGCTCGAGCTCTGGGGCATCGACGACGAGTGTGATCCGGGATCGCCCATCCTGATGGGTCGGCCCCACGGCCAGTGAATGGATGTTGAAGCCCCGGTTGGAGAACATGGCCGATATCCGGGCGAGCACCCCGGGTTTGTCCTCGACGAGCACAGTGAGGGTGTGTTGCATCAGAGCTCGTCCCGTCGCATCACGACGCGGTCGTTCGAGCCCCCGGCAGGGACCATCGGGAAGCACATCTCCTCGCCGTCGACCACGACTTCGAGGACCACCGGGCGGTCGTTTACAGACAGAGCCTTCTCGATGGCGTTGTCGATCTCAGACGGGTGGTCGACCCTCAGACCGACACAACCCATCGCCTCGGCGAGCTTGGGGTAATCCGGATAGGTAAACCCGAGGTCGACGGCGGAGAGGCGACCGCCGTAGAAGAGATTCTGCCACTGCTTGACCATCCCGTAGCCGCCGTTGTTGAAGACGATGATCTTGACCGGGATCTCCTCGGTGGTGGCGGTGATCAACTCCTGACAGGTCATCTGGAAGCAGCCGTCGCCGTCGAGGGCGATGACCAGGTCGTCTGGTCGGCCGGCCTTGGCGCCAACCGCTGCCGGGACGGCGAATCCCATCGTCCCCAAACCGCCGGAATTGACCCAGGATCTCGGCTCGCGGAAGCCCCAGAACTGGGAGGCCCACATCTGGTGCTGGCCGACCCCGGCGGCGACCACGGCGTCTCCACCGGTGATCGAGTAGAGCCTTTCGATGAAATGTTGGACCTTGATCGGCCCATCCGGATCCTGCTCGTAGGAGAGGGGGTACTGCTCCTTCCACCGGCCGAGCTGGGCGAACCAATCCTCCCGGGCCGGGGAAGCGGAATCCTCGCGTCGGGCGCGGAGACCGCTCAGCAGATCGTTCAGCACCGAACGGGCGTCACCGACGATCGGGACGTCGGCTACCCGCACCTTGCCGATCTCGGCGGGGTCTACGTCGACATGGATGATCTTGGCATCGGGGGCAAAGGCGTTCGGGTCGCCAGTGACTCGGTCGTCGAATCTCGCGCCGAGGCTGACCAGGACGTCGGACTTCTGGATGGCGGTGGTGGCGGTGTACAGCCCGTGCATGCCTGGCATACCCAGGGCGAGGGGATGGTCGTCGGGGAAGGCGCCGCGCGCCATCAACGTCGTGACGACCGGGGCGTTGACGGCCTCGGCGAAGGCGAGGAGCTCGGGGGCGGCGCCGGCCTTGATCACCCCGCCACCGACGTACAGCACCGGCCGCTCCGCCTTCTCGATCATGTCGAGCGCGGCCCGGATCTGCATCGGATGCCCGGATACGGTGGGCTTGTAGCCGGGGAGGTTGTCCAGATGTGGCTCCCGCCAGGTGGTGACCTGGTTGAGGACGTCCTTGGGGATATCGACCAGGACCGGCCCTGGCCGCCCGGTGGAGGCGAGATGGAATGCCTCGTGAATCAGGTTCGGGATGTCGTCGGCATCGGTCACCATGTATGAGTGTTTGGTGCAATGCATGGCTAGCCCGGTGGTGTAGGCCTCCTGGAAGGCATCGCTCCCGATCGCCGATGTGGGTACCTGCCCGGTGATGGCGACGATCGGCGTCGAGTCCATCAGGGCGTTCTGCAATGGAGTGATCAGATTGGTCGCTCCGGGCCCGGAGGTAGCCATTACCACGCCCACCAGTCCAGTGGCCTGGGCAAAGCCCTCGGCCATGTGCCCGGCGCCCTGCTCGTGCCGGGCCAGCACATGCCTTATTGGACTGTCAAGGAGGGGGTCGTAGGCGGGGAGAATGGCACCTCCGGGCACGCCGAAAATGATCTCGACCCCTTCGTGCTCGAGGCTACGAAGGAGTGAGTGTGATCCGGTGAATTTGGTTGGTTCTGTCATGGTGTCGGGTAACAAAAAACCCTCCGGGGTGGAGGGTTGAGCGCACGCAGGTCTGTTTGCGCGCGCTACACGATAAGAAGGAGTACGTCGGCGGCGGCGAGCAACTGTCTCACGTGTGGCTTCCAAGTAAACAACCTGCCCGTACTCATGTCAAGAACATCGGGTCTATGAGGCAGTCCCTGAAACGTTCTGGCGCGCCGATCCCGGCCTATGGACCGACATCGGCGCGCCAAAATGAGGGGATGGCGAGATTCGGGGCGGTCGAGATTGGGGGTACCAAGACCCTGTGCGCGGTCGGTTCGTCACCGGATGACCTATCGAGGAAAGTCACCTTTCCCACCACCGAGCCGGCGGAGACCCTGGGGAGGGTGGTCGAATTCCTGCTCGAACAAGCGCCCGATGCGATCGGAATCGCGGCCTTCGGGCCATTGGGCCTCGTTGGCGGTCGGATCGGGGTGACACCCAAGGAGGGCTGGTCGGGGACAGACCTGGTAGGTCCGGTCAGGAATGCGATCGACGTCCCGATCGGCTTGGACACCGATGTCAATGGCGCAGCCCTCGGTGAGAGCCGGTGGGGCGCCGCTCGGGGGCTGGGCACCTTTGTCTACGTCACTGTCGGCACCGGGATCGGCGGCGGAGCCCTCGTCGATGGTGAGCCGATCCACGGGCTGGGTCATCCCGAGATGGGCCACATCTCGGTGAGACGTCATCCAGACGATGACTATCCCGGCATCTGCCGCCTGCATGGGGATTGTCTCGAAGGGTTGGCCAGCGGCCCGGCGGTCGAGGGCCGGTCGGGGATCCGGGGCGAGGCTCTATCGGGAACTGACCTGGCCACGGCCGTCGAGATCGAGGCCTTCTATCTCGCCCAGATGATCCGGAACCTGGTGTACATCCTGGCTCCGGAGCGAGTGATAGTGGGCGGTGGCGTATCACGTCTACCCGGCCTGCTCGACCGGGTCAACGAGGGTCTTATCGACGAGTTGGCCGGATACCCGGGGCTCGCCGAGCACGAAGCTGGGTTCGTGGCACCGCCCGGACTGGGCGACATCTCCGGCTTGGCCGGGGCATTGGTCCTCGCCGCCCGAGCCTTCGATCGGGCTATGTCGTCCGAGTGACTTTGTGCAGGCCTCGGGGTTGCTCGGGGTCGAGGCCCTTGGCCAGGGTGAGGTGGTAGGCGAAGAGCTGGCCCAGGACGACAGCGGGGATCGGGGATAGCCACTCGTCGACCTCGGTCTCGAGCTCGAGGGCGCCGGGCGCAATCTCTTCCAATCTGGGGTCGTTGCCGATGGCGACCAAAGACGCCCCGGCCTCGCTGCATCGCCGGAGGACGTCGATTACATCGTCGATTGCCGGGCCACGAGCCGCGATGGCGAGCACCGGGTAGCCGGGCTCGAGGACCGCGATCGGACCGTGGAGGAAATCGGCGGTAGAGAATGGCTGGGCGACGACCTGGGTGAGCTCCTGGAGTTTGAGCGCCCACTCGAAAGCGGTGGCCTGGTTGAAGCCGCGGCCCAGCACCGCGCAATATTCCATCCCGGCATGCGCCGTCGCCGTCTCCGCCGCCCGACTCTCCTGGCGCAGGGCGTGCTCGACCAGAGAAGGAAGCCCCTGGATGCTGCCGGTCGCCCCGGACATGGCTTCCGATATCAGCGCCACCACCGTCAGTTGGGCGGTGTAGGTCTTCGTGGCGGCCACCGCCCTCTCCTCGCCGGCATCGAGGTCGATGACGACATCCGCCACCTCGGCAAGGGGGGAGTCGGGCTCGTTGGTGATGGCGACGGTGGGCCGACCCTGCTCGCGGCCTTCCTCGAGGACCGAGACGATGTCGGGCGACTCACCGCTCTGCGAGATCCCGACCACCAATGCCCCTTCGAGGCGGGGAGGGCGGTCGTAGACCGAGAACAGCGATGGTGTGGTGAGACCGACCGAGAGCCCGTTGCGGGTGCCCCAAACGTATTGGGCATACCGCCCGGCGTTGTCGGAGGTCCCACGCGCTGCGATCACGGCGTGGGTGCATCCGGAGGCGAGGTCTGCCACCCGCTGGGCCGGCTCGGCGTTGACCGTGGCGGTGCGGGCAACGACCTCCGGCTGCTCCCCGATCTCCTCGAGAAGTCCCATCAGCTCCCACTCTCCCGGCCGAGGAGACGGGCCGGGTTTGTCGAGGCACAGGCGCGGGCCTGATCCTCGGTGGCGTTGGTCCAATCGTGGAGGTTGGTCACCGCCTGGTCCATGGTCAAAGTGCTTCCGGCGAGGATGGCGCGTCCGATCCGGGGGCCCTCGGGGCCCACGAACACCTCCCGGTCACCGAGGATGTAGATCCCCTCACCGAGACCGGTGGCCTGCATGGCGTCGGTTACCAGGATGAATCGCTCCGGACCGAGGAGATCCCAGGCGAGGCGGACGGCCGCCGGGTCGGCGTGGATCCCGTCGACGATGACCCCGCAGGGGCGATCGGAGAGAAGAGCGGCGCCGACGAGACCGGGGGAGCGATGGTGAAACGGGCTCATCTGGTTGAAGAGATGGGTCACGCTCGACCAGGGGCCGTCGAGAGCGGCCGCCGCGGTCTCGAAGTCAGCTCCGCTGTGCCCGGCCGACACCACGACGCCTGACTCGGAGAGGATCCCGGCCGTTTCGAAGGCGCCGTCCAATTCCGGGGCGAGAGTCACCATCCTGCACCGCACCCGAGTCGGCCCAGCGTACGGGCCACACCAACGTCCGGGAGTCGGAGGTGATCGGGGTTGTGTGCCCCCTTCCACTCCGGAGAGATCCAGGGACCTTCGACGTGGAGGCCTGACGGCTCGGCGCCGTCATAGCCGACGGGCGGCCCGGCTTTCATGACCTCGACGGCGGCATCGACGAACTCGTATGGTGCGGAGACGATCGTGGGGAGAAAGGCGGTGACACCGGTCTCGGGAAGCCGATGCCCGACCTCCCAGATGGTCGACGGGATCGGCGGTGAAGTCGTGACCCCAGCCCCCGTTGACCTGGAGGTCGATGAATCCGGCGGCGCCGTCATGGTCAGTCATGTCTGATCCCGTGGCCCCGCGGATAGAGACCGGGAATGGCGGCGGGCAGATGGCCCTGGAACGGGAATGCGCCGAACAGGGCCGACGTCAGCGCGTCGAGCGACGGAGTGTGCGAGCTGTAGGTGCAAACATGGGTGGTCGATGCCGGGTAGGACGGCGAGATCGTAACGGGTGCGGAAGGCGACGGTGACGAGCGGCTTTCCCGGTGGCGAGTAGGGCGTCCACGAGCTGCGCCTGCCCGGCGTCGCGCCGACGGTTCCCACCACGATCAGGTCATGGTCCCTCGCGCTTCGACGGCACCTTAGATGTCGCTTGGCCCGGGACGGTGGGGGTAGACCACCTCCGTCGACATCGGGATGTCTGCGTCCGCAGCGCTGCCGCCAGTCGGGGCGGATAGAGGGAGGTGGTGTCGGCGGGGGTGACGTTGACCGGTTCCGGTTCCAGCGAGAGGATGCGTTGGCCGGCGTCGAGTCGAAGTCGGAATCACCGCGTCGTCATTGCGGACCAGAGTGACCGATTCCTCGGCGAGACGGCCGGCCAGCTCGAGATGATCGCCGAGCCCACCGTGTTCCGGCTGCAGGTCGTGGGTTCGGGGATCGAGTCGCGCAACCGTTCCACCCGGGCGATGGCCGTCTTCAACACTGTCATCGGGATCAGTCCCCGCGAATGACCCCGTTCCACCGCAATCCGGGCCCGTTCCTGCAGTTCCGGATCGGGCATGCAGAGGAGGAGATCGGTCCCGGCCTCGCATCATGGCGATGATCTCGACCACCTGGGCCGGGCCCTTGGTCGAGGGCGCCCATGTCGAGCGCATCCGAGATCACCACACCGTCGAATCCGAGTTCGGATGCGGACGAAGCCATTGATGCCCGTCTCCGAGGCGCAAATCGACACATCGGTCGCTGCCCGGTGAGGGCGGGTACCACCTGGTGGGCCACCATCAGCAACTGCAGCCCCGGCGGCGAGCCCCTGCGCGAAATGGGGGCAACTCGACCTGCTCGAGCCGCTCCCGGTCGAGGTCGAGCAACGGGAAGCTCATAGTGGGGATCGACGGCTGCCTCACCACTGCCCGGGAAATGCTTGAGAGTGGCCAGCACTCCCGCTTCTGATGAACCCGGACACCATGGCGCCGGTGAGCCGGGCGACCTGTTCGGGGTCGTCACCGAACGAGCGAACCCCGAGCGACGGGTTGTTCGGCACGAGTGGCGACGTCGGCCACCGGGGCGTAGTTCACGTTGATGCCCACCGCGGCCAGCTCTGCGCCCATGGCTACGGCCACCTGCCGGCGCTAGGTCGAGATCGCCGGTCGCCCCGATCGCCATGTTCCCGGCGAATTCGGCGTCGATCCGGTCAAGCCCGATCAGCTGTCCGCCCTCCTGGTCCACCGCGATCAGGAGCGGGAGCGGGTGACGAGCTGGCCTCCTGCAGGTCGGCGGTCAGCTCGGCCACCTGATCGGGAGAGGTCATGTTCCACTCCCGGAACAGGCTGACGCCGGCAGGGGGAGACTCCTCGAGGCGTTGGCGCAGCCAGTCGGGGACCTCGGTCCCCTCGAATGCCAGCATCAGATGCGGGTCGGCGACACTCATCTTCCAACCGGAATGGGCGTCAGCCCTTGACTGAACCCGACAGGAGGCCTCGCACGAAGTATCTCTGGAGAGCGAGGAACACGATGAGCGGGATCAGCATCGAGACGAAGGCGGCGGCGGTGAGGAGGTGGAACGCCTCACCGCGTGAGCCGACAATCGAGGCGAGCTCGATGGTGAGGACGGCGACGTCCGACGACGGCCCGAGGAACACGAGAGCGACCAGATAGTCGTTCCATACCCAGAGAAACTGAAGGATGGCGAAGGCGGCCAAAGCAGGCACCGACAGGGGAAGAACCAAGCGGGTGAATGCGGTGAACGGCGAGGCGCCGTCGATGAAAGCGGATTCGAAGATGTCATTGGGGAGTTGGGAGATGTAGTTGTAGAGGAGGAACACCGCCAGAGGGAGACCGAATCCGGTGTGGGCCAGCCAGATGCCGAGAAAGCTGCCTGTGAGGCCGGTGGCCTGATAGATCTGCAGCATTGGCACCAGGGAAAGCTGCAGCGGCACGACAAACAAGCCCACGAGAACAGCGAACATGAGGCTTCGTCCCTTGAACTTGAGCCAGGCGAACCCATACGCGGCGAAGGCCGCCAGTGTGATGGGTATGAGAGTCGACGGGATGGCGACGATCAGGCTGTTTATGAGCGCATCGAACAAGCCGCCCGAGGTGAGCACGCTCTCGTAGTTGTCCAGGGTCCACTCGGTGGTGAACGGGTTGAACAACGAGGTCCACCAACCGGTCGAGCTGCTCTCGACCGCGGGGCGAAAGGAGTTGACGAACAGACCCAGGCTGGGGATGGTCCAGGCCGCCACGATGAGGAACACCACCAGCTTGACCAGCCACCCGGCCCGTGGCTCTCCGGCGGCGCCACGGCGACCAACGCGGGCAGTGGTGGCGGTCATTTCCCGATTCCCTGGCGGCGGAGATTGCGAATATTGACCACCATGATCGGGATCACTGCGACCAGCAGAATGACCGCCATCGTGGTGGCCTGCCCGAAGTTGCGGAACCGGAACATCTCCTGATACATGCGCACGCCCACCACCGATGTGTCGAGGTTGCCCCCGGTCGTGACAAAGATGATGTCGAAGATCTTCAGCACCGCGATGGAGATGGCGGTGTAGACGGTGATGACGGAGCCCCTTATCGAGGGAAGCGTGATTCGGAAGAAGGCCTGCACCTCGCTTGCCCCGTCGATGCGGGCGGCCTCGGTCAGTTCGACGGGCACGCCCTTGATCGCAGCCGACAGGATGACCATGGCGAAGCCGACCTGGAGCCAGATCATGATGGCGATGAGGGGGAAGGTGGTCCAGAACGGGATCTGGAGCCAGGGAACAGGCTCCACTTGGGCGAGGATCCCCCAGTCGACCAGGAAGCCGCCGGCCCACACCCAAAGCGCGTTGAGGATCCCGATCTGTGGCTGGCCGGGCGGCTTCCAGGCATAGATGAACTGCCAGATCACCGACGCGCCGACGAAGGAGATGGCAAGGGGCATGAACACGAAGGACTTGGCTGTCGACTCCCGGCGGATCCGGTCGACGAGGGCGGCGAATCCCAATCCGATCACCACGGAGACGGCCGGTGCGACCAGCAGCCATATGAGGTTGTTGCGGATGGCCACGAGGACGTCGGGGTTGGTGAAGGCGTTGGTGTAATTGGTAAAGGGCCCGGCGCCCTCGGGCACCTCGGTGAAGCTCTGGAAAACCGTGCCCATGGTGGGATATATCAGATACAGCCCTACGACAGCGAAGGCCGGAACCACGAACACATAGGGCCGTAACAATTCGGACGCCCTTCTCGGGAGGGCCTCGACCATCGAGTTGGCGGCGTAGAACAAGGCCCATATGCCGCCCACCCCGAGGACTAGAGCGACCGCCGCCTGACTCAGCTTTGACCAATTGGGCCCCAAGCCGGAGAAGACGTCTGGGTCTCGGAGGAGGCGCAAGCCGAGCCAGAGGGCGATCGTGACCCCGGCGACAACCAAAAGAGCCCTGAGAATCCTGAGCCCTGACTGACTCGGGCTCGACCGTTCAACGGCCTGTGCCAACTGACCTCCAAACGTGAAAAGGCCCCGGGGACTTGCCCCGGGACCTTACTCACGTGATGGCTAGCTCGCGGGCCAGCTGTCTTCGATCCCTTGGAACACCTCTTCGGTGTTCTCGCCGTTGGCGGCCACCCAATCGATCATGCCGCTCCAGAACGTCCCGGCGCCGACTGCTGCCGGCATCAGGTCCGATGCGTCAAAACCGAGGGCTGTCGCTTCCTGCACGAGAACCGCGAGCTCGTTGTTGGGATAAACGTACGAGTCCGGTGGGACCGTGTTGAGCGTGGACAGGAATCCACCTCGCTCGATCCAGCCAGCCGCAGCCTCGGGAGTGGCCAGCCACTCCAACAGAGCGCGCACTTCGGGGCGATCCTCGAACTGTACGAACATGTCCGCCGCACCCAAGACCGGCTTGCCGAACTCATCTTCTATCGGGGGGAAGTAGAAGAAGTCGACATCGGTTTCGGGCTTGACCGGCCACTCGGTCTGCGGAAGCGCCGGATCTGCGGCAAGGGCGTCGCGATTGGCACCCCAGAAGCCTCCGATCCAGGCTGCCTGCTTCTGCATCCAGCACTGGGGCCCCTCTTCGGCAAACATCGGGTCCTGGGTCTCACCGATCCACGTGGCGTTGATGTAGGTGCTGCCACCGTACGCATAGTCCGGGGTGAACCAGATCTGCTTCATCAACTCGGCGGCCTCCAACACCTCGGGGTCGTTGAAGGCGATCTCATGACTGATCCACGCGTTGTAGGTCTCGATCGGAGCGGTCCTGAGGAGAATGTCCTCCATCCAGTCCGTGGCCACCCAACCGTCCGCCTCTTGGCTTTCGATCGAGATGCACCACGGGTTCCCGTTGCCATCGGCAACGATCTGGTCGCTTAGTGCGGTCAGCTCGTCCCAGGTGGTCGGAACCGCGTAGCCCTGCTCTTCGAAGCCCGCAACGGGGTACCAAACGATCGACTTGACGTCGGCCTTGTAGTAGATCCCATGCACGCTGTCGTTGAACAGCCCGAGGTCGTAGAACGCCGGCACCATGTCGGCTTGCAGCTTCTCGGTGTTGATCCATGACCCGATGTCGATCAGCGAGCCGGCCTCGCCGTACTGGATCATCTTCCCTGGCTGGGCGATCTGGGCGATGTCGGGGGCGTTGCCGCCGTCGACCGCGACCTGCAGCGCCGTCTCGTAGTCAGGGGTGGGCTGGAAGTTGACCGTGATGCCCGTCGCCTCCGTGAATGGCTCCAGGGTGTATGTGAAGTTCGAGGCTTCCGATGACTCGGGCAACCACTGTGCCCAGACATCCACCGTCGTTCCTTCGTACTCCCCGGCCAGGGCCGCGTCGAGGTTCTCGTAACCGGTCGACTCGGCCGGCGCACCTGCCGTCGTGGTTGCGCCCCCCTCAGCGGCCGTGGTCGACGCTCCGCCCTCGGTGGTGGCTGCTCCCTCGCCGGCTGTGGTCGTGGTGGCGTCACCGCCACCACAGGCGGCGATCACGAATGCCATCACCACCGCCAGCCAGAGCCATCGGTATTTCTTCATACCGTTCCTCCTTGTTGGTTGCTCATTGTTTCTGCTTGCTTTCCTGCGGGTGACTCCCGCGTTTGAAGAAGATAATTGGCAGCCAAGACGGCCGCGCCTCGAGGTCCGGGGGGATCATCGACCCGGGCCAGGACGACCTGCTCTGGTCGCAGCCTTCGGGCGGCGAGCTCGGATGCCACGCCTCGACGGCCGACCTGCTCGCGCACGGCCTCGAGGAAGGGGTCGCCCGCCCCCGACACGCCTCCGGCCAGGACGATCACTTCGGTGTCGTAGGTTGCCGCCAGCCAGATGAGGGCAGTAGTGAGATGGCCTGCAATCCGTCCCGCCACTTTCTCGGCGGCGGCATCGCCGCCCGAGGCCGCCCCGAACAATGCGGTAGCCGCGGTCCCGTTCACCCCTTTGGGCCATGCCCTGGATATTGCGGGGCCGGCGGCAACGGCCTCGAGACAACCCCGCTGACCACATCGGCACATGACGCCCGACGCGTCGACGACGACATGCCCGATCTCACCAGCCATGCCTCGTGCTCCGCGTAACAATGCACCCTTCACTACGACTCCGGCACCGATACCGGTTCCGATGCTGACCAGCGCAAGGCTCTCAGGGCTCTCCCCATCGAGGCGAAAACTCTCATACGCGCCAATCGCTGCCGCATGCACATCGTTCTCGATGGTCACCGGGAGGCCAAGTGCTGCCCCGATCTCATCCGCCAGGTCGTACGAGTGGGCGCCAACGCCGAGGTTCACGGCCATGGCCACCTGACCCGTTCTCGGGTCGACTTGCCCTGGCACTCCCACCCCAATTGCCGCGGAATCGTCGACCTCGAGCGCGGCGAATGCGGCAACGGCCGAGGCGACCATCTGCCGGCCGCCGTCCACGCCCGCCTTCAGCTGATGACGGCCGAAGACCTGTCCTTCGGATCCGATGGCGACGGCTGATGTAGACGAGCCGCCGATGTCGATTCCGACCGTCGTCGTCATCGCAGTACCACCCCGAGTCGGTCGACCAGGACGCCGGAGGCTGCGCCGGCCAAGACGAGGTCCGCTCCGATCTGGGTGGCCTCGATCTCGATCAGATCTGCCGTGGCGGGGAGGATGCGGCTGCGCATCTCCCGACGAATCTCCTCGATGAGTATGTCGCTGGCGTTCAGCAGTTCCGGTGCCAGCACGACGTGGCCGATGTCGAGGGTGGCGACGACGTTGGCCAGGACCATCCCGATATGGCGCCCGGCCTCGGAGAGTGCCCGGCGAACCGGCTCGTCGCCGACGAGGCCGGCGAGGGCAAGTGCGTCCCATGGATGCCGCTCCGGGTCGGCACCGAGGCGACGCAAGATTGCCGGCACGCTGGCGACGGTTTCGAGACACCCGAAGTTCCCACAGCGGCATGGGTCGCCATCGTCCTTCACTCGGACGTGGCCAATCTCACCAGCGGCCGAATGCTCCCCGCGATGGAGGGCTCCATTGAGGACAACCCCGGCGCCGACACCGCGGCCGAGCTTGACCAAGATGAGATTGCGGTCGGTGGGGCGGCGGCGGAACTCGAACAAAGCCGCCATCGCAGCGTCGTTGGCGATCGAGACAGGGATGTCGAACCGGCGCCGCAACTCGGTGCCCAGATCGAATCCATGCCAATCGAGGTTGGTTGCCTCGAGGACGGTGCCTTCGTGGTTGATCACACCGGGAGCACCGACTCCTATCCCGAGAACGGGCGCCGTCGACTTCGCGATCAGTGTCTCGATCAGGTCGACTGCGACCTCGTGGGCCTGCTCGCCGACCGGGGTGGTGTTCGACTGATCTGCTTCGACACGTTCGTGGATCCGCCCGCTCAAATCCACCAACGCTCCCCGGAACGGCCGGTGCCCGAGATCGATGGCAACGATGTCACGGCCCCTCTCATTGAGGGCGAGAAGTGTCGGTGGCTTGCCACCTGCAGAGGTTCCTTGGCCCAATTCGCGGAGAAGGCCATTGTCGATCAACTCGCCAACGAGACTCGAGACGGCGGCACGTGATAGACCGGTCTGGCGAGCGATCTCGGCTCTGCTGGTGGCGCCCTGGTCGGAGACGAGCTCGAGGGTGGTGCGGAGGTTGCTGCGACGTGAATCGTGACGGGTCGCCTTGGCATGACGCCGGTCACTCTGATTGCTGTCGACAGTCAAACCTTTCCTCCTCCAAAGAAAGTTAAGTAAACTTACAAAGTCTGGAGGGCTCGTGTCAAACAGCAACGCATCGTTTTGGCGCGCCCATCCCGGTCCATAAGCCGACATCGGCGCGCCAGAATGGATTCCGATGGGTACCCCACATCTTCTGATCCGGCCTGGTAACCCGGAGTTCCTCGATTTGCCCTGGGACGAGCCAGTCAACGACTGGGTCCATGAGCGTCTCGTCGAGATGCCGACCGGGATACACCGTCATCCGGTGGTCTTCGTCGTCTACGACGAGGGTGTGTTCGTGATCAAAGAGTTGCCGAGGAGGCTGGCCAATAGTGAATACCAGGTGTTCCGGGCCCTCGAGGAGCGAACGACGAGGTCGGCCGAAGTGGTGGGTTTGGTGGAGCGGGTGTGGCTCGACCCCCATGACGAGCAGTCGGCGGCAGTGATCACCCGGTATGTCGAGCACGCCTTCCCTTACCGGCATCTGGTCAGTGGCTCCGGCTTTGGCCCGAGACGGGACCAGATGCTCGACGCCGTAGCCGGCCTCCTTGTCGAACTGCATGTCTCGGGGTGCTTCTGGGGGGATTGCTCCCTGTCGAACTTGCTCTACCGATACGACGCCGAGGCAATCGAGTCGATCATGATCGACGCCGAGACCTCCCGTCTCTACGACCGGCTCTCGGATGGGCAGAGAACCGAGGACCTGGAGATCATGAAGATGAACCTCGCCGGTGAGATGGCCGACATCGCCGCCATGACCGGGTTGGAGATCGACCGGGCCGACTTCACCCTTGGCGGGGATGTCGAGACTCGCTATCTCTCTCTATGGCACGAGCTGACCGAAGAGCTCGTGATCACCCGGGACGAGAGCTATCGGATTCGAGAACGGATCGGCCGTCTCAACCAACTCGGGTTCTCGGTCAACGATGTCGACCTGACGCCAACCGATGAGGGGAGCCTGGTCAGGATGAAGGTCGAGGTTGGAGGTCGCACCTTTCATTCGGAGCGGCTGAGACAACAGACCGGCATCGACGCGTCCGAGAACCAGGCCCGGGTCATCCTCAGTGATCTGAACTACTACCTCGCCAAGCACGGCTCTGTCTCCGCGTCGGGAAAGAGCGTGGGCACGTTCAAATGGCTGACGACATCATTCGAGCCGATGGTCTCCGCCATCTCCGAGCTCCGGCAGGGCAACCCGGTGCAGGGGTACTGCGACCTCTTGCACCATCGATTCCGCTTGGCGCAGCGCCGGGAACAGGACGTGCCCAACGAGGAGGCGCTCGAGGATTGGGTCGCATCGGGCATGCCGGGCTTCGATCTGGCCGAATTGCCGGTCTGACATCTCCCCAGGCCCGAGAATTTCCGCTAGGTTCACCGCGGCGGTCGCGCGAGATGAGGGAGTTTCAAACATGGCTCGAATCACCATGGAGGGTCTTGGGAAGATCTATGAGGACGGAACCAGGGCGGTAGGCAACCTCGACCTCCAGATCGAAGATGGCGAGTTCCTCGTTCTCGTGGGCCCGTCCGGATGCGGCAAATCGACAGTTCTCAGGATGATCGCCGGTCTCGAGGACATCACCGAGGGCACGATGATGATCGGCGACAAGGTCGTCAACGATGTCGCACCGAAGGACCGCGACATCGCCATGGTGTTCCAGAACTACGCCCTCTACCCGCACATGTCGGTTTACGACAACATGGCCTTCGGTCTCAAACTCAGGAAGTTCTCCAAGGACGAGATCCAGCGTCGGGTCGAAGAGGCCGCAGACATCCTCGAGATCCGCGAATACTTGCAGCGCAAGCCAAAGGCGCTCTCCGGTGGTCAGAGACAACGTGTTGCCATGGGTCGGGCCATCGTGCGCGAGCCTGCAGCCTTCCTGATGGACGAGCCGCTCTCCAACCTCGATGCCAAGCTGCGAGTCCAGATGCGGGCCGAGCTGGAGCGTCTTCACAGCCGTCTCGAGACGACCACGGTGTATGTCACCCACGACCAGGTCGAGGCGATGACCCTCGGCGATCGAGTCGCAGTCCTTCGCCCGGTGTCCTCGGCTCGTCCCTGGAACCTGCAACAGGTGGGCCGGCCGACCGACCTCTTCGACCACCCCGACAACCTGTTCGTCGCCGGATTCATCGGCAGCCCGGCCATGAACCTCAGCTACGGCAAGTTGGAGAACCGCGGGGACTCGGTTTGGGTGAAGCTGCCCAACGCGGATTTGAAGGTCGATGCCCGAGCCCTCGAGGCTCATCCGGGTATCGAGAATCGGATGGGCGAGGAGCTCGTGGTCGGGAGTCCGGCCCAACTCACTCGAGGCGGCAGCGGTCAAAGGCCCGGACCCGGATCGGACATTGAAGGCAAAGGTCGAGGTCACCGAGATGCTCGGCGCCGAGACTTATGTCCACTTCACCGTCAATCGGCCCCCGGTGGTGACACCCGACATCGAGGAACTGCTCGCCGACACCGGGCAGGAAGTGTCATCGCTCGGCGACACGACCAACTTCATCGCCAGGGTCAGCCCGGATGCCCGGGTGTCGAGAGGCGACGATATCGACCTGATCGTCGACTGCGCCAAGCTCCATTTCTTCGACCCGAAGAGCGGGCTCAGGGTCGGTTCGGAACAGAAGGTAGGCGCCAGCGTCTGACCAGCAGGCTTCCCGGGGTCTGAGCGAGGACACCGAATCCGGCGCGAGCTTTCCCGACGACTTCGCCTGGGGTGTGGCCACCGCCGCCTACCAGATCGAGGGTGGTCGCCACGAGCAGGGCAAGGGCGACTCGATATGGGACCGATTTTCCGACATGGGGCGTCTCCGCGACCCGGGTGACATCGCCTGTGACCACTTCCATCGCATGGGTGAGGATCTCGACCTCCTCGCCGCTCTCGGGGTCTCTGCCTACCGGTTCTCGATCTCGTGGCCGCGGGTCATCCCCGATGGCGATGGACGGGTGAATCAGGCCGGTCTCGATTTCTATCGGCGTCTCGTTGCCGGGTTGCGGGACCGGGGGATAGCGCCCTACGTGACGTTGTATCACTGGGACCTGCCTCAAGCTCTTCAGGACAAAGGGGGATGGGCCGCGCGGAGCACCGTCGACGCCTTCGCCCGTTATGCCTGCGTCGTGGCAGGTGCCCTGGGTGAGCACGCCACCCACTGGATCACACAGAACGAGCCCTGGGTGACGACGATGCTCGGGCACCGGGACGGAGTATTCGCCCCCGGCGTCTCCGATTGGCCTACCGCCACCACCGTTGGCCACCATCTCCTGTTGTCTCACGGACACGCCGTGGAGGAGATCCGTGGTGTGGTGCCGGGCGCCGAGGTGGGGATTGGCATCGATTGCCGTCCGGCCCAGCCTGCCTCGGATTCGGATGAGGATCGAGCCGCGACCCGCTACTACGACGGCGCCCGCAATCGTTGGTTCTTCGACCCGGTGTTCGGCCGTGGCTATCCCGATGACGTGATGAGGGTCTACATGGATCGAGGTCGAATCGGTCCTGGCGTCATCGCAAAGGGCGACATGGAGACGATCGCGATCCCGATCGACTTCCTCGGGCTCAACTACTACACGACCGTCACCATCGAAGCCGGTGACGATGATCCCGGCGAGTCGGGGCTCCCGCCGGGCGCCGACTCCCGACCGGGCTTTACCGACATGGGGTGGAAGGTCGACCCCGCCGGTCTCACGGGCTATCTCCGGCATCTCAACGACACCTATGCGCCGGCTTCGATCCTCATCACCGAGAACGGCGCCAGCTACTCCGACGGGCCTGATGCGAACGGCGTCATCGACGACCGCAGACGAATCGACTACCTGAAATCGCACGTGGGGGCGATCGCCGATGCCCGCGCCGAACAGGTTCCAGTCGATGGCTACTTCGTTTGGAGCTTCATGGACAACCTGGAGTGGGTCGAGGGCTTCTCGCAGAAGTTCGGCCTGGTCTGGGTGGATCGCGACACCCTCGACCGCACTCCGAAGCGGAGCTTCGACTGGTATCGGGCTCTGGTGACCTCGGGTACGTTGGCCAGCTCATGACGAGAACGATGACCTGTGACTGCAAAGCGGTGATCGCTGCCGAGGACACCGAGTCGTTGATCGCCCCGGCCAAGGCGCACTACGACCAGGAGCACCCCCAGTACGAGCTAACGCTGAGCGACATGAGGAACTATCTCGAGTCCGAGGATCGCTCCACCGGACCCACCGAGCGGCTGGCAGCGATCGGAGAGATCGAGATCGTCCCGATGGGCACGGATTCGGCGACAGATGCCATCGCGTTCTTCGACACCGATGCCTTCCCCGATTACCCGCAGTGGGGGGCTTGCTACTGCATGTTCTTCCCCCGCGGCGGGAGGCAAAACGAGAACTGGGGTCAGGAGACCTGGCAGGAGAACCGAGAGGACCAGCTGCACCGGATCGAGGAGGAGAAGACGACGGGAATGCTGGCCTACTCCGGAGACAAGGTGGTCGGGTGGTGCAACGCGACCCCGCGGGCGGAGCTCCCCGGCCTCGCCACCGGTGACGATGAAGGCGTCGTCTCCGTGGTGTGTTTCGTCATCGCCCCGCCCTACCGAGGGCACGGTGTCGCCACCCGCCTTCTCCAAGGTGTCGTCACGACCTTCACCAACCGCGGGTTCAGCCGGCTGGAGGCGTACCCGGTGCGGGAGTCGAACGACCATCGGCGCGCTTTTCACGGCACGTTGGACCTCTTCCAACGTTTCGGCTTCGAGGTGGTGTCCGAGGAGCCGTTGGTCGTCGGTCTGGACCTGAGATGAGCGAGCGGCTCGACGACTGGATGGAGGCCTACATCGAGGCCTGGACCACGAACGAGGACCACGACATCATTGCCCTCTTCACCCCGGACGCGGTGTATGACCCGCAGACGGCGCACGGTGAGCAGCACGGCCATGCCGAGATAGTCGAATGGTGGCAGGAAGTCGGCGATGACCCCGACGACTGGGATTTCGAATGGCTGCCTCTCGTGGAGACCGACGACATGGCGGTCATCACCGGAACCACCCGGTATCTGGACCCGCCGGCCAGCTATCGAAATCTCTTTGTGATCAGATTCGACGAAGACGGGCGGTGCACCGACTTCACCGAGTGGTATATCGAAGAAGAGGCATGACCACCGCGTTCGTCCTCGGCGGTGGGGGGCGGTGGGGTGCAGTAGAGGTCGGCATGCTGCGTGCCCTCGATGAGGCGGGGATCGAGCCTGACCTCGTGCTCGGGACTTCGATAGGTGCTTTCAACGGATCAGTCATCGCCGACCGGCCCGGCGCCGACGGGGTCGAAGGTCTGAAGGAGCTTTGGATTCGGATCGCGGAGAGCGACGTTCTCCAGGGGAGCAGGATGACACGAGTCAAGAATGTCGCCACGCTGAGGCCCGCCCTGCATGAGACCTCGGAGTTGAGGGCGCTCCTCGAGACTGCACACCAACCCGGGCGTCTCATCGAGGATCTGACCACACCCTTCCAATGTGTGGCGGCATCGATCGAGCGTGCTGCCGAGCACTGGTTCACCGCTGGTCCCCTGATCGAAGCGCTCCTCGCCTCATCGGCCGTGCCGGCGCTCTTCCCGCCGGTGGAGATCGACGGCGAGCACTACTACGACGGTGGGCTCGTCAACTCGGTGCCCCTGGCCAGGGCGGTCGAACTGGGAGCGAAAGACATATACGTGCTCCAGGTGGGCCGCATCGAGTCGCCGCTCCGGCCACCGCAGCGTCTCCACGAAGCGGCACTCATCTCATTCGAGATCGCTCGTCGTCATACCTACCACACAGCCGTCGCCAACCTGCCCGAGGGGATAGGTCTTCACCTTCTCCCGTCGGGGAACCCCGTCGCCTTCGATGACGCTCGGCAGCTGAAATGGAGAGACGTGGGCTCGACCATCGGGCTCATCGATGGCGCATACGCCGCGTCGATGGCCTACCTGGAGCGGCAGCGGTCATGAAGGTGCCTCCCCTCCCGCCTCGCTGGTTGCGAAGGCTCCTGATAGATCCTGCGATCGTCCTCCTGGTAGTCCTGGCAGTGATCTCGCTCCCGGTCTGGATCATCGGCGCCGCGTTCATCTCCCGCTATGTCCCCGGGAACTGGCGCATCCTGCGCATCGCCTGGTTCCTGTTCCTCTACCTCATCGTCGAGGCGGTGAGTCTGGCCGTGATGTTCCTCACGTGGGTGTTCTCCGGTTTTGGATGGAAGATGAGATCGCCCACCTTCACGGATTTTCACTATCGCCTTCTCGCGTTGATGTTGAGGACGGTCATCAGGTCGGCGGAGGTGACCTTCAAACTCCGGGTAGTGCAGGACCAGAAACGGCCGACCACTTCGGTGAACGGCGTCACCCGATCGATCCTGGTGTTGTCGAGGCATGCTGGGCCCGGCGACTCGTTCCTCCTCATGGACGGGCTAGTCAACGGATATGGGCGCGACCCGCGCATCGTCCTCAAGGATTTCCTTCAGTGGGACCCGGCCGTCGATGTGATCCTGAACCGGCTGCCGGCCGCGTTCGTCCCGGTCGGTCGGAAAGGGGGAGAGGAGTTGATCGACGCCATCTCCAGCCTGGCTCGCTCCATGGACAACGACGACGCATTCGTCATCTTCCCCGAGGGTGCGAACTACACCGAGCTTCGACGAAAGCGGGCCATCCAGAAACTGAGGGAGATCGGCCGCCCTGATCTCGCCGAACGCGCCGAGGATCTGAAGCAAACGCTGCCGCCTCGCTCCCTCGGGGTGGTCACGGCATTGGCCGCCGCCCCGCCCGACTCAGACGTGTTCTTCGTTGGTCACGCCGGTCTCGAGGCCTTCATCACAGCCGGCGACAT
This sequence comes from uncultured Acidobacteriota bacterium, assembly GCA_963725075.1. Classification (GTDB taxonomy): domain Bacteria; phylum Actinomycetota; class Acidimicrobiia; order Spongiisociales; family ZC4RG35; genus JARDZU01. The sequence goes on along the minus strand of CAVRXA010000002.1, from coordinate 141,862 downwards.
ATGGAGGGCGATGCCGATGGACACAGAGGTCGAGGTGAAGATCTGGCATTTCCGGGCCGAGGACATACCCCCACCCGAGGAGCAGGAGACCTGGCTGTACGACGTCTGGGCCGAGATCGACGACTGGATCAGCGCCGAGTTGGCGAAGACGGGTTAGGTTCAGGCCATGTTGACGGTCGTTGGCAACATCCTCTGGCTGATCCTGTGCGGGATCTGGATGGCGATCCTCTATTACATCGGGGGCCTGCTCGGGCTGATCCTGATCGTCACCATCCCGCTCGGCATCCAGTCCTTCAAGCTGGGCAACTACGTGTTGTGGCCGTTCGGGAGGACCGTCGTGACGGAGCCGGGGGCATCCGTCGTCTGGTCGGTGATAGGGAACGTGGTCTGGCTCATCCTGATCGGCTGGTGGCTGGCCCTGTTCCATGTCTTGCTCGCGGTCATCTTCTTCATCACGATCATCGGGATCCCATTTGGTATCGCCAACCTCAAGCTGGCACGGCTGGCCTTGCTTCCCTTTGGGGCGAGGGTGGTCACAGAGGTGCCAGCCGACACACAGACCATCGTGGCAGTGCCCCAACTCGGTACGACGACGGCGCCCCAGGCCGTGACACAGCCGGCACCCACGACTCCGGCGCAGCCGCCGCCGGCGAGCTAACCCTTCGAAATTGGGTTGCGCAGGCCCGGATATGACACTCTGCCGTCCCAATTACGGGGTGGTCACGGGGCCGTCTTCGGCTCCATGAACGGCATCATCTTGCGCAATTCCCGGCCCACGTCCTCGATCTGGTGGGCCCGATTCGCCGCCCGTTGCTCGTAGAGGAAAGGTGCTCCCTCCCGGGCCTGGGCCATCCACTCGTTGGCGAAGGCGCCCGACTGGATCTCGGCGAGGGCTTCCTTCATCGCAGCCCTGGTCTCGTCCGTGATGATTCGTGAGCCACGTGTGTAGTCGCCGTATTCGGCGGTGTCGGACACCGAGTAACGCATCCAGGAAAGACCCCCCTCGTAGAGGAGGTCGACGATGAGCTTGAGTTCATGGAGCGTCTCGAAGTAGGCCGATTCGGGCTGATAGCCCGCCTCGACCAGCGTCTCGAAAGACGCCTTGATCAGCTCGGACACCCCGCCACACAGGATGACCTGCTCGCCGAACAGATCGGTCTCGGTCTCTTCCTTGAAAGTGGTCTCCAGGATGCCCGCCCTGCCCCCGCCGATGGCCGAGGCGTAGGAGAGCCCGACAGCGCGGGCGTTGCCCGATGCGTCCTGATGGACCGCGAGCAGACAGGGCACGCCCGAGCCCTCGGTGTAGGTGCGGCGGACCAGGTGTCCGGGACCTTTGGGAGCGATCATGGCCACGTCGACGTCCTCCGGCGGGACGATCTCCCCGAAGTGGATGTTGAACCCGTGGGCGAAGAGCAGCGTGTCGCCGGAATCGAGGTTGGGCTCGACCGACTCGGCGTAGATGACGCCCATGATCTGGTCCGGGACCAACATCATGATGGTGTCTGCCCATTGGGCAGCCGCTTCGGGTGTCAGCACCCGCAGTCCCTCGCCTTCGGCCTCGGCCCAGCTCGGGGAGCCCTCACGCAGACCCACCACGACATCCACACCTGATTCCTTCAGGTTCAGGGCATGGGCGTGACCCTGGCTCCCGTAGCCGATGACGGCCACCTTCTTGGCTCGGATGAGGTCCGGATCGCTGTCGGCGTCGTAGTAGATGGTTGCCATGCCCGGATTGTGGTCGCTTTCGCTGCTCGGGAAAAACTCGACGTCATAGGATGCCTGGCCCATGACACAGAAGATCAGATCCCAAGAAGTGACGGAGGGAGCGGCCAAGGCGGGGGCGAGGGCGATGTTGCGCGCCGTCGGTCTGACCGAGGAGGACTTCGGGAGACCCCAGGTCGGCGTGGTCTCCGCCGGGAACGAGGTGACTCCTTGCAATCTCACCGGCCCCGAGCTGTCGAGGCACGCCAAGACCGGTGTGGCGTCGGCCGGGGGAGTGGGCTTGGTCTTCTCCACGATCGCCGTCTCCGACGGCATCTCGATGGGTCACGAGGGAATGAGGGCTTCGTTGGTCTCCCGGGAGGTGATCGCCGACTCAGTCGAGCTGGTGATGCATGCCGAGAGATTCGATGCCCTGGTCGCTATCGCAGGGTGCGACAAGTCGCTGCCCGGGATGCTGATGGCGGCCGCCCGGTTGGATCTCCCCGCAATCTTCCTCTACGGCGGCTCCAGTCTTCCCGGCCACTACGCCGGACGGGACATCTCGATCGTCGATGTGTTCGAGGGGATCGGCGCAGAGTCCGAGGGTCGAATCACCATCGAGGAGCTCCTGGAGATCGAGCGAGCCGCCTGCCCGGGGGCTGGGTCGTGTGCGGGGATGTTCACCGCCAACACGATGGCGTCCGTTGGCGAGGCGATCGGGATGTCGCTCCCGGGGTCCGCCTCGGTTCCCGCCATCGACCCTCGTCTTCATGACTACGCCGAGCGATCGGGCGAGGCTGTGATGTCGCTCCTCGAGGATCGTGTGCGCCCCAGAGACATCATGACCCGACCTGCCTTCGAGAACGCCATCACCACGGTCATGGCCCTGGGTGGCTCGACCAATGCAGTCCTCCATCTCCTCGCCATCGCCCATGAGGCGGAGGTGGGCCTGGAGCTCGAGGATTTCGACCAGATCTCGCGTCGCACCCCCCATATCGGCGATCTCAAGCCGTTCGGCAGATATCACATGGTCGATCTGGATCGGGTGGGGGGAGTGCCGATCGTCCTGCGCGCCCTGCTCGATGAGGGCCTGATCAACGGTGACACTCTGACTGTCACCGGTCGCACGATGGCCGAGAACCTGTCGGAAATCGTCTTCAACCAGGAGCAGGATGTGATCGCGCCTCCGTCGGCGCCTCTGGCTCGGGAGGGTGGCATCGCCGTCCTCAGGGGCAATCTCGCCCCCGGCGGTGCGGTGGTCAAAGTGGCCGGAATCGACCTCGACGTGTTCGAGGGGCCGGCCCGGGTCTTCGATGGGGAACAGGGTGCGATCCAGGCGTTGTTCGACCATCAGATCAAGCCTGGCGACGTCATCCTCATCAGGACCGAGGGACCGAAGGGCGGGCCCGGTATGCGGGAGATGCTCCAAGTCACGGCCGCCCTCAAGGGCGCCGGCCTGGGCAAGGAGGTGCTCCTGGTGACCGACGGGAGGTTCTCCGGCGGCACAACCGGTCTTTGCATCGGCCACGTCGCCCCCGAATCGGAGGCCGGCGGCCCGATGGCGTTTGTCGCAGAGGGGGACCGGGTCCGGGTCGATGTCCCGGCCCGACGCCTCGATGTCCTCGTCGACCAACAGGTGCTCGATGACCGCGCTGCGACCTGGTCGCCACACCCTGCGCGGTATGAGACCGGTGCTCTGGCCAAATACGCCCGCCTCGTCGGTTCGGCCGAAACGGGGGCAGTCACCGGCTAGCTTCTCCGGGGTGAGCGCAGAGCCGATCCCCGAAGACAGGGAAAAACGAGGGTTCTTCAAGCGCGCTGCCCGCGGGGCGAGTGAACGGGTACTGGACGTCGTCGACCCGGACTTGGTCCTCGAACATGTCGATGTCAACGCCCTGCTCGAACGGATAGACATCAATTCCCTTCTCGATCGCATCGATGTCGAGCGCCTGATCGGGCGAATCGATATCGACGAGCTCCTCAAGGCAGCCGATATCGATGCGCTGATGGAGCGGGTAGACATCAAGGCCCTGATCGATCGGGCCGGGATCCCCGAGATCGTCGCCGAGAGCACCAGTCACCTCACCGGGTCGGCGCTCGACATGTTCCGCAGACCCATAGTGGGGATCGACGAGATCCTGTTCAAGGGCATCAACCGCCTGTTCCGGCGGGACCTCCAGAGTTTTCCCACCGGACCAGGGGCTCTGGTCGACTGGGTGGACGACCACACCGAGGACACCGGAGTCCGGACCGGGCGCTACGCCGGCCCGCTGACCCGGACGATCGCCCTCATGCTGGACATACTGATCGTCACCACCGGGTTCACCGTGATCGTGGCCGGCGCGAGCTACCTGATCGAGCTGGTCAGCCCGGTCGAGGTCGAGCCGACGCGAGGGTTGTGGTACATCGTCGGCTTCGTCGTGTGGGCGATCCTCTATCTGTGGCTGTCGATCGCCATATTCGGCAAGACCCTGGGCAAGACGTTTATGGGCGTCCGGGTCGTGGATTCGCAAGGGTCGGTGGCGCTCCACAGCCGACAGTCCTTGGTTCGGGCAATCACCTACCCGCTTTCCTTTGTCGTCTTGGGTCTTGGCCTGCTCGGGATCTTGTTCGGCCGGGAGCGACGCGCATGGCACGACCATTTCGCCGGGACCGCCGTGGTCTACGACTGGGGGAGCCGCACTGCTCGCCTCTCCACGCCTCTGGCAGCGTGGCTGGAACGCAAAGGCATGGAGGCCTGAGTTTCTCCCTCCAGCGAACGTAGTGAGCGTTGGGGGGAGTGCCGGCGAAGCCGGCGAGGGGGGTGACCTAGCGGAAGCGGGCCGGTGAGGTGATGGCCGGGTCTATTCCCGACAGGTCAGGAGGCAGACCGGAGCCCAGCACCTGGCTCGCAACGAGGGCGCCATAAGCGGGTGCGGTCTGGATGCCGGTGCCACCCTGGCCGACCAGCCAGAAGAAACCTGGGGCGGTCGGTTCTTCCCCGATGACCATCTCCCGGTCGGGGGCGAAGGTGCGCAACCCGGTCCACTGGGAGTTGACCGACCTGATGTCGAGTGTGGTCGCCTCGTTGATCCGTTCGATGGCGAGGGCGACATCGGCCATGTCGGGCCGGGGGTCGAGTGGGGGCGATGGCGTCTCCTCGGCAAGCGAACAGAGCAGCTGGGCTCCATCAGGGCGGAAATAGAAGAGCTGGTCGACGTCGACAACGAACGGCCATCCGTCGTATGACTCGTCTCCCGGGAACCATGAAGGCGGTTCGACGCATGGGTTGGAGACCCACCGGTTCGATTCCCGCCAGGCCTGCCACCACGTCGCCCCAAGCACCGGAGGCATTGATCACGGCTTTGCACTCGATGTCCCCTTCCGGGGTCGAGACCCGCCACCCCGAGCCGACCATGTCAAGACCGCTGACCGGCGACGACACCCGAAGCTCGGCATCGGACTTCCTGGCGATGCGCACGAATGCCTGGTGGAGGGCGGCGACATCGATGTCGAGGGCGTTTGGCTCATAGAGACCTCCGGCGACCCGCTCCGGCCGCATCTTCGGGACGAGCCGGAGGACCTCTGCTCTGTCGACCAGGACCGACCCGGCACCGAGGGCCTGTCCGTCAGTGGCGATTGGGCGCAGACGATCGAGCCGAGCCTCGTCGGACACCCATAGGAGGCCGCGATCCGAGAGCAACGGGGCGTCAGCCGAACCTTCTGGCGGGTCTTCGAGGAAAGCTCTGCTCGCCAACACCAGAGGTCGGGAGCCGTCGGCGCCGTAGTTGGCGACGAACATCGCCGCGGACCGCCCGGTGGTGTGGAAAGCGAGACTTCGCTCCGATTCGAGCAGAACTACGGAGCCATGAGGGGCGAGATGGGCGGCGGCCGAGACGCCGGCGATTCCGCCTCCGATCACTACGAAGTCGGTCACGGATGCGCGGTCAATCGTGGACGGTCATGGGGTCACCACGACCCTCCCCACGACCTTCCGATCGGCCACCCAGCGGAGGGCCTGCACCGCTTCTTCGAGGGGAAACGTCTTCTGCACCAGGGGGCGGAGGGTGCCGTCGGCCACCCAGTCCATGACGATCCGGTTGTTCTCGGCACTCCGGGCGGGCTCCTCGATGTTGAACCGGCCCCAGAACACACCCACCACCGAGTTCCCCTTGACCAGGGTCAGGTTCAACGGGATTTGCGGGATGTCACCCGAGGTGAACCCGACCACGAGGAGACGGCCATTCCAGTTGGTGGAGCGAAGAGCCAGCTCAGTGGCTTCGCCGCCTACCGGGTCGTAGACCACGTCCACTCCGGCTCCCGACGTGGCGGCGGCGATGCCGTCGCGCAGGGGCACCTCGTCATGGCGAATGATCTCGTCCGCGCCGGCGTCTCGTGCCACCGCAGCCTTCTCTTCGGAGGACACGGCGGCGATCACCTTGGCTCCGAGTGCCTTGCCGATCTGGACGGCGGCGATGCCCACACCGCCGGCCGCGCCCAACACCAGCAGCGTCTCGTCAGCCCTGAGGTCGGCCCGGTCGACCAGGGCGTGATAGGAGGTGCCATAAGCGACCGGGATGGCCGCCCCGACATCGAATCCGATGTGGTCGGGGAGCCGGATGATGGCGCCCGGAAAGGCAGTGGCGCGCTCCGCCATCGCCCCCGTCCCCACGAACCCGACAACCCGGTCACCTGGTTCGAAGTCACCCAGACCGTCGGCTGACTCGACGACGCCGGCGAATTCGTTGCCAGGGACGAATGGAAGCTCCGGCTTGATCTGATACTGACCGGTCACCACCAAGAGGTCTTGAAAGTTCACCGCCGCCGCCTTGACGGCTACCAGGGCGGTCCCGGGAAGCGGGCTCGGATCGGGCATCTCGCCGACCCGGAGAGCGTCCAAACCGTCGTAGCTGTCGCAGATCAGGGCGCGCATGGATCAAGCCTACGGACATCGCTCGTCCCGCTCTGACACAATCGGGAGGTGCCCATCGAGCCCATGCCGTCCAGGTTCGAGCTTCCCGACCCGAGCCCGGGAGATGGTGAAGTCGTGGCCGTGGGCGCCGACCTCGAACCGGGCACGTTGCTCCAGGCATATCGCAGGGGTCTCTTCCCCATGGGCCTGCCCGATGGGCATCTCGGATGGTGGTCGCCAGTCGAGCGGGCGATCCTCCCGTTGCGCGGGCTCCACATCAGCCGGTCGCTGCGTCAATCGACCAGGCGTTTCCAGGTATCGGTCGATGCCGATTTCGAAGGTGTGATCCGCGGCTGTGCCGACTCGAGACGAAGGGATCCCTGGATCACCGGGGACTTCGTCGAGGCCTACACCACCCTGCACCGGTTGGGGTGGGCCCATTCGGTGGAGGTTTGGGACAACGACGGCATGCTGGTCGGAGGTCTCTATGGCGTGGCGATCGGTGGGCTCTTTGCCGGCGAGTCGATGTTCCACGAGGTTCAGAGACGCATCGAAGGTCGCCCTGGTGCATCTCGTGGTGGTGATGAACCGGGGTGGCGGCAACTTGCTCGATGTTCAATGGCAGACGCCACACCTCGAGTCGCTCGGAGCGGTCGTGATCGGGCGTGACGCCTACATGGGCAAGCTGGAAGAGGCTCTCAGCGGGCCGGACGTGTTCGAGCCGGCCTACGAGAGCGACAGCCTCTAGGGACCCATCGCTAGAGTCGAGATCCAGACCTGGAGGAGCGTTGCGGGCCGTCGTTGCCGGAGTCGATTTGACCGCCATGGGGCGGCGCGTAGCCGAACGAGCCGGGATGATGGCCGAGTCGTCCGGCGTGCCGTTGCACTTGCTCCACGTCCTCGAGCCCGTCGCCGAGGCCATGATCGAGCCGTCGCTGGCTCGATTGATGCGCGAATACCAGACCACCGAAGCGTCCAAGCTCGCCGAATGGGCCAGAGGGAAGACCGGAGTCGAGGTCGAACTGGAGGTGGTCAAGGGCTCGCCCTCGTGGGAGCTGACGGCGAGAGGCAAGGGTGCCGGCCTGGTGGTGGTCGGGTCGTCGTCCATCAATGCTTTCTCCGTGGGCCCGGTGGCCAAGCGTGTCGCCCGCAAAACCACTACGGACACCCTTCTGGTCCGCCGTCAGCCACGGGTGCCGTATCGAAAAGTGATCGCCGCGGTGGACTTCTCCGAGCACTCTCGGATGGCGGTGAATCGGGCCCTGTCGCTGTTCCCGGACGCCGATACCACAGCTCTCTACTCGATGCCCTCCCGGTTCGACACGATGCTTGCCAGCGCAGGCTTGTTCACTGAGGAGCTCGAGGCCTCGCGCGGCTCGCGTTTGCGCATGGCAGAGGAGCGCATGGAGGACTTCACCGCCCAATGGGATGGCGATATCAGGACACTGGTCGTCGACGGCCCGCCTACCGAAACCATCGAGGAGGTGGTCAGGAGGAGAGGGGCCGACCTCGTCATTGTCGCGAGCCGGGGAGCCAGCGCCACCAGGATGGTCTTGCTGGGCACGGTGGCAGAGGGTCTGGTCACCGAGGCGCCCTGTGATGTGCTGGTGGCCCGGGCCAAGGCCCCATTCCGGCGGCCCTGAAGCCTCTACTCGTCGACCGAAGGGAAGCTGAGGGTGAAGGTCGTGCCCGACGACGAGGAATCGACGGAGATGTCTCCACCGGTCCGCGTGACGATCGTGTGGACGGTGTGGAGCCCCAGACCCGTGCCTTGCCCCGGCTCCTTGGTGGTGAAGAACGGATCAAAGATCCGCTGACTGACTTCCGGGTCGATACCGGGGCCGGTGTCAGAGATTCGCACTATCACCGCTCCGTTTTCCCGCGCCGCCTCGATGGTCAGGGTTCCCGACCCGCTCATGGCATCGGCGGCATTGTCGATGAGGTTGGTCCAGACCTGATTGAGATCACGTCCTGAGGCCTCGATGGCCGGCAGTTCGGGCTCGATGTCCACCACGGTGTCGATACCCCGAAGCTTGTGTTTGAGCAGGATCAGGGTGTCTCTGATCCCCTCGGTGGGATTGATCTGTTGCACTGGCCCCTGGTCGAGGTACGAGTAGTTCTTCACCACCCGGACCAGCTCGGAGATGCGGCCGGCGGCGATCCGGACCTCGTTGATCAACTGGGAAGCCAGGACACGCAGGCCGAGCCAGCGCATGAACTTGGTCGCGGTATCCGGGTCGAGGCCGTCGGTGGTCTCCGCGAGCAGCTCGAGATCCCATCCGTCCTCGACCAGGGCCGGGGCGATGTCCCAGGCGTCGGCGACCCCGAGATCCTCCAGCCATGAAGCCACCCCATCCTCGAGCGCCGATCTGGCCAAAGGATCCATCGAGTCGGGCTTGGCCGGAACCGGGATGGGCCGATTCAGGAGATCACCGATCCCGGAGAGGAGAATCGTGGCGTCGCCGAGATCCACATAGACCTCCTCGGCCCGGGCCATGCTCCGCCCCACGGCCGCAGCCGGGTTGTTCAGCTCATGCATGAGTTGGGCCGCCATGCGACCCAACGCCGCCATCCTTTCCTCATGGCGGAGTGTGTCCTCGATGCCGCGGAGACGGGAGGTGACCGTGCGGAACATCCGTCGCACCACCCGGGAGTCTTCGATCAGGTCCTCGAATGCGTTGGCCGGGATCCTGATCAGTGATGACCTCGATATGGCGGTGACACTCGCCGTCCGTGGCGCGTTGTCGAGAAGGGCGATCTCGCCGACCACCTCACCCGGCCCGAGCGTGGCCAGGACCACCTCCCGGTCGGTCCCCATCTTTGTCACCCGCAACTCGCCTTCCACGATCACGAACATGTCCTCGGAGAGGGAGTCCTCCTCGATGATGGTCGTCTCCGCCTCGACCTCGATCCTCTCCGACTCCCTGCAAACCTGGTCGAGAAGACCCTGGGGGAGATCGGCGAAATAGGGGAGACCCCGGAGGACCTCGGCGATATCGCTCAAAGCCCGGCCAGGTGGTTGTGGACGAAACGGATGGCTGTGGCGCCCTCGCCAACGGCGCCGGCGACCCGCTTGATGGAGCCGTGCCGGACATCGCCGGCGGCAAAGATCCCCGGCACGCTCGTCTCGAGAGGGAGAGGGTCTCGGTCGACGTTCCAACCTTTCAAAGGCCCAAGATCCTCGCCGGTCAGAACGAAGCCACGCTCGTCGAGTTGGACGACATCGGCTAGCCAGTCGGTGTGTGCCGTCTGCCCGATGAAGATGAAGATCGCCCCGGCGTCGACCGGCTCCTCCTTCTCCGTCTTGCGGTCTCGTAGGACCAGGCCTGTCAGGTGGGTGTCTCCCGAGGCCGACACGACCTGGGTGGCGGGACGGACATGCACGGCGGGGTTGGCTTCGATGTTGTCGATGAGGTACTTCGACATCGTGGCGGTGAGGTCGTCGTCCCTGATGATGATCGTGACCGAGTCGGTGAACCTGGACAAGAACAGCGCCGCCTGACCCGCCGAGTTCCCCCCGCCCACGACAAACATCGGCTGGTCCTTGTGATTGGAGGCTTCGATGTTGGAGGTCCCGTAGTAGACGCCCGCGCCGAGCAGTGGCTCCAGACCGTCGGCGGTCAGTGTCCGGTAGGAGACCCCAGAGGCGACCACCATCGCCTTGCAGGTCACGGTCGTCCCGTCGGCCAGATGGACGACGATGAACGGATCGTTCCTGGTGAGCTGGGTGACGGTGCCGGGGACGAGGATCTCCGCTCCGAGACGCTCGGCCTGGGCAGTGGCGCGACGGGCAAGATCGCTCCCGCTGAGGCCTTTGGGGAAGCCCAGATAGTTCTCGATGAGGGAGCTCTGCCCGGCCTGGCCGCCGGGCGCCTCTTCCTCGATGAGGAGGGTGCTCAGACCCTCCGATGCCGCGTAGACCGCGGCGGCAAGCCCGGCGGGCCCTCCGCCGATGATGACCACGTCGTACACCTCCGAGGTGGCATGTGTCTTCAGGCCGACCCGGTCGGCGACCTGGGTGGGCGTTGGTTTGAAGAGGGGTGGGCCTTCACCGAACAGGACGATCGGGAGATCGGTCATGGTGGCTCCCGCCTCCTCGGTCAGGACCCACGCCTGTGGGTCTTGCTCGATGTCCAGCGATCGGTAGGGGATTTGGTTGCGAGCCAGGAAGGCTTTGAGATCGTGGGCGGCTCGGGACCATTGCTGCCCGATGACCCTGATCCCTTCGAACCGCGGCCGGTAGGCAGCCATCCAGTCCTCGAGGAGGTCGTCGAGGATCGGATAGAGCTTCTCCTCGGGTGGGTCCCACGGCTTCATGATGTAGTGGTCGAGGCCCACGTCGTTGATGGCCTGGATGGCGGCCTCGGTGTCGGCATACGCCGTGAGCAGTGCTCGTTTGGCGGACGGATGGAGCTCGAGGGTTTCCCTGAGCACGTCTATCCCGGTAACGCCGGGCATCCGCTGGTCGACGAGCATCAGGGCGACCGGGGTGTCCTGCAAAGCAAGGGAGCGGAGTGTGTCGATCGCCTCCTGCCCGCCACTGGCCCAGACGATCCGGTAGTCGGATGCATAGCGGGATCGCAGATCGCGTTGCACCGCCTGGACGACTTCGGGCTCATCGTCGACCGCGATGATGACGGGTTTCGCCTCCGTCACCTAGCCACCACCGCGTCGGGGAAGCAATATTTCCAGGTCTCGCCAGGCTCCACCGAGCGAATCAGTGGGTGTTCCTCACGCTCCCAGTGCTTTCGGGCATGACGGTTCCTGGAGGCATCACAGCAACCAACCCTGCCGCAGGAGAGACAAGCCCGGAGATGGACCCATGTGTCGCCGATCTCGACACAGGATTCGCAGACCGTGCCCGTCGGCTCGACCGGCACCAGATCGACGAAGTGCTCGCAAGGCACATTCATTTCCGTTGACTACCTCCGAAGCCCGAAATTAGCGCGAACGGCGGCGTCCTACCCATTCTGGCCGCAGGGATCGCGACGCCGAAACGATGGATCAGTCGGTCAGGTGGCGGCGATGGCTTGCTTCAGGGCGCGGGCCACGAACACCTTGGCCAGATGGGTCTTGTACTCCTCCGAGCCGTAGAGGTCCTCGAGAACCGTGACATCCTCGAGGGCATGCTCGGCCGCAGCCTTGACCGCCTCGTCGGACCCATCGGTCCCGACGATGGCATTGGCCACTCCCAGGGCGAGCGTGGGCTTGGTGCCCACGCCGGTGAGACCGACACGGGCATCCTCCACCGTGCCATTGCTCTTCCTGACCCAGGCGGCAGCGCCGGCCACGGCGTAGTCGCTGTGCCCACCGCGTCTGCCCAGCTTGTCGTAGGCAGACGCCTCGCCGGGGCCCATCTTCGGCAGCTGGATCTCGACCAGGATCTCGTCCGGCTCGAGTGCGGAGGTCAGGGCGTCGACGCAGAACTCCGAAGCCTGTATCTCTCTCGTGCCTGAGGAAGATCGGGCGATCATCGTCCCACCGAGGGCGATCACCGCCGCCGGTTGATCGGCGGCCACGTCGGAGTGGGCGAGTGAACCGCAGGTCGTGCCGCGATTGCGCACCTGGACGTCGCCGGTGAGCGACGCCGCCGTGGCCAGCGCGGCGGCATGGGCGGCGATGAGCGGGTCCGAGGCCGTGGTGCCGTGACGGACGAGAGCCGGGACCGATATGTAGTCGCCCTCGTCGCTCACAGCGTCCAGGCCAGGAAGGCGCCCGATGTCGACGACGACCGACGGGGAGAAGAGCCGGGTCTTCATCAACGGGATGAGGCTCATCCCTCCGGCCATCACCTTCGAGCCGTCACCCAAGGCTCCCAGGGCCTCGTCGAGCGAGGACGGTGCCACGTATTCGAATTGCCTCGGGTACATGTCAGGCCCTCGCTTCCTGCATCGCCTGCCAGACCTTTTTCGGTCTGACCGGCATGTCGATGTGTTTCACGCCCATCGGAGTCAGGGCGTCCACGACCGCATTGACGATCGTGTGGGCCGAGCCGATGGTGCCGGCCTCACCGATCCCCTTCACCCCCATCGGGTTGATGGGGGTCGGAGTGACGGTCCGGCTGAGGTCGAAGGAGGGGAGGTCGGCTGCTGTCGGCAACGGATAGTCGAGAAGCGAACCGGTCAGCATGTTGCCATCCGCGTCATAGATCGCTTCCTCGAACATTGCCTGCCCGATCCCCTGGGCGATCCCGCCGTGAAGCTGCCCGTTGACGATCATCGGGTTGATCACCTCGCCGCAGTCGTCGACGCCGTGGTATTCCAGGATTTCGACGTTGCCGGTGTCCGGGTCGACCTCTACCAGGGCGAGATGCGTCCCGAAGGGCCAGGTGGCGTTGCCGGGACTGAAGGACGTGTGTGCCTCGAGCCCGCCATCGACGTCATCGGGGCTGGTGTGAGACTGGTACGCCGCCTTGGCGATGGCGGCCCAGTCGACACTCTTGTCCGGTGAGCCGGCCACATGTGCGCCGCCGTCGACGAACACCATGTCCTCGGCCGAGGCCTCGAGGAGATGGGCGGCGATCTTGGCCGCCTTCGCCTTGACCACCTTGGTCGCCTCGAACGTGGCAGCCCCATCCACGGCGATGGAACGGCTTCCGAAGGTGCCTATCCCCATCGGGTGCTCCCGGGTGTCGCCGTGGAGAACCCTTATGTCCTCCACCGGGATCCCGAGGCCGTCGCCGACGATCTGAGCCCAGGTCGTCTCGTGGCCCTGCCCCGTGGGACCGGTGCCGATGACCACGGTGACTGTCGCATCAGGGTTGACCCGGACGAGTCCGGAGCCGTTGAACGACGCCGGGAGCCCGTAGTTGGCCCAGGAGAAACCGATGTCGGCCAGCACGGCCGGACCGAACCCGCAGACCTCGACATAGGAGCCCACTCCGATCCCGACGAGTCGGCCCTCGGCGCGGGCTTCTTCCTGTCGCTTGCGCATCCCCGCGTAGTCGGACTGGGCGATCAGCTTGTCCACAGCCGCCTCGTAGTTGCCGGAGTCGAGGGCGAAGCCGCAACCCATCACGGCGGGAAACTCGTCGGGCTGCCAGAAGTTCTTCCGCCTCACTTCGAACGGGTCCATCCCGATCTCGTGTGCGAAGGCGTCGATGATCCGTTCCAGGTAGTAGATCGCCTCTGGCCGGCCGGCGCCGCGGTAGGCGTCGGTGGTCATTGTGTTGGTGACAACGCAGGCCACTGTCCACGAGATGGGCATCTTGTACTGGCCCGACCCGATCCACAGTCCCAGCAGCGGGATGGCCACGGTGAAGTTCTGGGTGTAGGCACCCATATCGGCGATGGCATCGAGCTTGTACCCGAGGAATTGACCATCCTTGGTCCCGACCAGGGTGGCGGTGCCGATCCAGCCCCGGCCGTGGATGGTCGATCCGGCCGCCTCGCGGCGGGTCTCGGTCCACTTCACCGGGCGCCCCAGCTCTTTGGCGGCAAAAGCGGTCAGGATCTCGTCGTTGTACACGTTCAGCTTGGAGCCGAACCCACCGCCCACTTCGGGGGCGATCACCCGCACCGCGGTGGTCTTCATTCCGAAGGTCACTGCGAGAGCTCCTCCAAGGGCATGAGGGACCTGGGTCGAGCTGAATACGGTGAACTGGCCGTAACCCTTGTTGTACTCGGCCATCACCGAGCGGGGCTCGATGGCGACAGGAATGAGACGCTGGTTGGTCATCTCCAGGCTGACGACGACCGCGTCCTCGCGTTCCATCGCAGCGTCGACCTGTGGCGTCTGGTCCTCGAGACCAAGCGCCTCCCAATAGCCGTGATACGTCCAGGTGTGGAGGATGTTCGAGTCGAGCTCGTCGTGGATCTTCACCTCGTCTGACGCGGCCTTCTTCAGATCGATCACCGGGGGGAGGACGTCATAGTCGACTTCGACCGCGTCGGCGGCATCCTGCGCCTGATAGCGATCTTCGGCGACCACCATGGCCACCGCCTCACCGACATGGTTGACCTCACCTGCGGCGAGCAGTGGGCGGAGCTTCCCGATCGGCACCTGCGCCACCAGCGGGCCGAGATGCGCAACGTCGTCGTGGGTGTAGATGGCGACGACCCCTGGCATGGCCTTGGCTGCCGACGTGTCGAGTGAAGTGATCTTTGCTCGGGCCACCGGAGATCTGACGAAGGCGACCTGGAGCATGCCAGTGCGAGTCAGATCGTCCACATACTCGCCGTAGCCCTGGATGAGAGCCGGGTCCTCGCGCCGACGCACGGCCCCGCCCATCACACTCGTGGTAGCCATCAGTGAGCCTCCTCCCAATCCGGAGCCGCCGGCTCCTCACCCCGCATCTTGGCCCCGGCGTACTCCACGGCGCGGACGATGTTGTGATAACCGGTGCAGCGACACAGGTTCCCCTCGATCCCGTGCCGGATCTCGTCCTCCGACGGGTTGGAGTTCTCGGCGAGAAGCGCCGCCGCCGACATGATCATCCCCGGGGTGCAATACCCGCACTGGAGCCCATGACGCTCCCAAAAGCCCTCCTGAACCGGATGAAGCTCGCCGTTGTTGGCGAGCCCCTCGATGGTCATGACTTCGGCCCCGTCGGCCTGAACGGCAAACATGGTGCATGACTTCACCGCTTTGCCGTCGAGATGCACCGTACAGGCGCCGCAATAGCCGGTCTCGCAGCCGACGTGTGTCCCGGTCAGGTTGAGGTTCTCTCGGATGAAATGAACCAGGAGCGTTCTCGACTCGACCTCCCCCGACACGGATCGCCCGTTGACGGTCATGGACACATTCATGGAGGCCCCTTTCGATCTGACACCGGAACGCGGCGAAACATATCAAACGGCGTGGGCGCGTGAGGCCCGGAATGACCAGAAGGTCAGATCGAAGAGCCGAGGGCGAGGATGTTTCCCTCCGAATCCTTGAACCAGGAGGTCTTCTCCCCGTCCGGTGACAAGAGGATTCCATCGACCGTCCGGAAATCCTCGCCCAGGTCGTACTCCTCGAAGACGACCCCTCTCTCCAACATCTCCTTCCGCACCGCCTCGAAATCGGCTACGACGAGACGGGCGTAAGTCGCCTTGTTGGTGCCGGCGTTGTCGGATGGGTAGACACCGAACTGGGCCGTGCCGGTGTCATAGAAGAGCTCGTCGCCGTCCTCGACAGGCTCCAACCCGAGCTTCTCCGAGTACCAGGCTCGGGCCCGGTCGATGTCGGCAGCCGGTAGCTGTGGGTAGATCCTGAACTGCATCTCGTGGACCGTACCGACGGTCGTGACCGGTACCCTCCGAATTAGCCGGGCCCGTAGCTCAATCCGGTCAGAGCAGCGGACTCATAATCCGTTGGTTGCAGGTTCAAGTCCTGCCGGGCCCACGCTGATGTCGATCCGTCTCTTCTACGACCACTGGCCGCAGTACAACCAACGTCTCATCGATGTCGTAGACGACATGTCCCCGGACGTGCTTGCTCTGCGCCCCGATCCAACGCGGGCGCCGGTGTGGGCCATCGTCGCCCATATCGCGGGCGTGCGGGTCTACTGGTTGTGCGGTGTCCTCGGCGAGCCGGGAGCGGAAGCGACACCATTTCCCGATCCTCACGGCGATGGCTGGGAGGATGACGAGGACAAACCGCGAGACGCCCCTGAGCTGGTCAACGCGCTCGAGACGACCTGGCGAATCGTGGACGATTGTCTCGAACGATGGACCCCAGAGATGCTCAGCGAGACCTTCGATCGAATGAAGCTCCGGGGCGCCGCAAACGCACTCGAGAACTTCCGTCCTTCAACGACTCTTCAGTCACGAGGCCTATCACTGCGGCGAGTTGTCGCAGACGCTGGGGGTAGCCGGCCTGCGTCAGATCGACCTCTGGGGCCCGGAAGGGCTCGTTCGGGAACCTGGTCAATACGGATAAGCCATTCGGGCGAGCAGACAGGGTGATTGGCTCCACATTGGGCCAGGATCCGGGCAAAATGTGCACCGAGGTGAGGGAAATGGCGGGCGTATCTGCCAACTCGCCGTAAAGGGAGAACCAGCATTGGCCACGGACACCAGGAACAAGACGACGGAGAAATCACGGGCACCGCGCTTTCTGGTGTGGGTGCTTGCCCTGGCCGTGGTGGGCATGGCC
This sequence comes from uncultured Acidobacteriota bacterium, assembly GCA_963725075.1. Lineage (GTDB taxonomy): Bacteria > Actinomycetota > Acidimicrobiia > Spongiisociales > ZC4RG35 > JARDZU01. Next base: position 125,193 of record CAVRXA010000002.1, on the reverse strand, counting down.
GGCTGCTATTGACGCTGGTCTGGTTCGTCGGGCCGTCGACCCAGGACGTAGCCACGGTGCCGCCTGCTGACGCAGTGGTTCTGTTCGCCGGGGCGACCGACCGTCTCGACACCGCCGTGGAGCTGATGGAGAACGGAGCCGCCCCGAGCCTGGTCATCCCCAACGGGACGGACATACGAGTACGCAGAGGAACTATGTGAAGGAGAGGCGTCCTTCGAGGTGGTCTGTCCCGTCACCGACGAAGTGACGACAGCCGGCGAGGCTCGTGCGATAGGTCAGACTCGCCGGCGACAGAGGTTGGTCGAGCCTGATCGCCGTCACGTCGGTCTATCACGTCCATCGGGCCACCTACTTGTTGGGGCGCTGCTACGACGGCTCGGTCGATGTGGTCACACCGTCGCGAGGTCTGGGTGTGGGGGACTTGGTCGACAAGATCCCCCATGAATGGGCCGGATTCCTTGGCGCCGTGGTGCTCCAGCCAGCCTGCTGAACCGCTGCCTTCATGGCACACTGAACTCTCCAATGACGACAACGACCAGCACATGGCCGGCAGGCCGCGTTCTCGCCCTGATCGGCCTCATCCTCTATGTCGTCACCGGTGTGTTCCCCTATCTGGCCTCCGGTCTGGTCGCTCCGTTGTGGGGCATCGCCGTCCTATATGCGGGCTGGCTGGTGGGGTTGTGGGTGACGATCCAGCTCTTCCGCCGCGCTTCGGCATGGGCCCTCGCGATGCAGGTGGCCGCCGTCGCCTTCTGGTGGATCGTCGTGTCGCTAGGTGAGTCGGTCTTCGGCTGGACGGCCTAGTCACAGCGTCGAGACGCGGCGGCCGGTCTCGAATGATTCGATCGACGCATGGGCCAGCTCCAACGCACGATGCCCGGTACGGGCGTGTATCGGTGGCTCAGCTCCACTCGTGAAGGCCGGGATCAGCTCGTCGAGATGTCGATCGAACATCTCGTGGAAATCTCGGTCCCGATCGTTGAAATAACCCGCTTCCCACACGGTGGAGTTCTCGTCTCCGGCCCTGCTCAAAACGAAGCGTCGAATCGTGTCCTCGACGAGGACACGCCCTGTGGTCCCATTCACCTCTAGATAGTGGGTGTTGGGGTATGAGTAGGAGGAGTCATAGCTCCCGACCAGACTCCCCACCGCCCCGCTGGCGAAGCTCAGAGCGATGGCCATCGTCGAGTTCCCGTGACCGGTGAGGTTGTCGACCATCTGAGCCATCACGCTGTCGATCGGGCCGCACAGATGCTCGAGCATGTCGAATCCGTGGCACTGGGTCTCGATGAGATTGGCTTGAGGATGCTCGCTCGTCCCGGGTTCCCCACCAAACCTCCAGGTTGCGAACACGATCTCGCCCAGCTCCCCGTTCTCGATCGCGGCCAGGGACCGGATGACCGGGACCGCGTAGCGGTGGTTGAAATTGATCGCAAAGAACAACGACCGCTCTTTGGCTTCCCAAGCAGACGTTTCGACTCCTCGAGGTCGAACACGAAGGGTTTCTCGACCAGGAGCGGATAGCCGGCCTCGATGGTCTGCAGCGTCGTGTCGAAATGCTGCTCGTTGGGAAGGCACAGAGAAACGAGATCCGGTTTCTGCTCATCGAGCATCTGATGAAGGCTGAGATAGGGCGTCGTGCCGAACTCGGCGGCGCGACTCTCGGTCTTCTCTTTGGTTCGGCCCACCACCGCCACCAATTCGGTGTCGCTGCGCCTGCTGAACAACCGGGCGTGCTCGCGGCCCCACCATTCCCCGGTCCCGACCACTCCGACACGCACCGTCTCAGCCATTACACAAATCATCGTCGGTGCGAGACGACGATGACGCCCGCAGATCCGCCGCGGCCCGCTCGGGGACGACGTCGTTGATGAATGCCCCGGCTAGAGACTCGCTGGAGGCCAGATACTTCCTCCTCGGGTCGAATGGTGATCCATAATCATGACGTGTCATCGTCACATCCGTGGTGGCGCAATGCGGTCGTCTACCAGGTTTACCTGCGCTCCTTCGCCGACGGGAACGGCGACGGGACAGGGGACATAGCCGGCCTGCGTTCGCGTCTTCCCTACATCCGCTCGTTGGGTGTCGATGCCCTCTGGATCAACCCCTGGTACGTGTCGCCCCTCAACGACGGGGGATACGACGTCGCCGACTATCGCCAGATCGACCCACGGTTCGGAACCATGGAGGATGCGATCGGACTGATCGAGGAGGCGAACCACATCGGCCTTCGAGTCTTGCTCGACCTGGTTCCCAATCACACCTCCTCCGAGCACGTCTGGTTCCAGGAAGCCCTGGCGGCGGGGCCGGGGAGCCGGGCTCGTGCCCGCTATCACTTCCGACCCGGTCGTGGCCCGGACGGTGCTGAGCCGCCGACCGATTGGACCAGCATCTTCGGGGGATCGTCCTGGACCCGCGTCGACGACGGTGAGTGGTATCTGCATCTGTTCGACTCCACGCAGCCCGACCTCAACTGGGCCAACCCCGAGGTGAGGTCCGAGTTCCTCGACATCATCAGGTTCTGGCTGGATCGCGGGGCGAGTGGATTCCGGGTCGACGTGGCCAATGGCCTAGAGAAGGCCCCGACCTACCCCGACATCGGTGTGGTCGAGAAAACCAAGGGCATGCCGGGCGGCGACCTTCACCCCTACTCCGATCGAAACGAGCTGCACGAGATCGTGCGCGAGTGGCGGGCTGTCGTCGACGAGTATCCCGAAGCAATCCTCGTCGCCGAGGCCTGGGTCGAGAACTGGGAAAGGCTGGCTCGCTATCTCCGCCCGGACGAGTACCACCAGGCGTTCGATTTCGAGTTCATGGAGTCACCCTGGGAGAAGGAGGCGATGGAGTCGGCGATCTCGATCGCAGTCCCCACCTCCGCCGCCGTCGGAGCGGTCCCCACCTGGGTGCTCTCCAACCACGACATCGTGCGACAGGTCACGCGATATGGGCTGCCCCAGACTCTGGATGCCAGGGACTGGCTGCTCGATGGCGACCGGGCGTTGCTCGATGCCGGGCTTGGCCTCCGCCGGGCGAGGGCGGCGGCTCTTCTCATGCTGGGGTTGCCGGGATCGGCATACATCTACCAGGGAGAGGAGCTGGGCCTTCCCGAGGTGCACGATCTCCCGTTGGAAGTCCTCGAGGATCCGACCTTCGGCCGCTCAGGCCGGACCCTGAAAGGCCGTGATGGCTGCCGGGTCCCGATTCCGTGGACGGTCGAGGGCGCCTCCTTTGGTTTCGGGTCCGACGGGTCATGGCTGCCCCAGCCAGCAGATTGGGGCAGGCTTTCGGTGGAATCTCAGGAGGGAGCGCCCGATTCCATGCTCGACCTCTACCGGACCGCCATTCGGGTGCGTAACCACCACCTGGCCGGGTCCGAGGCGTTCGAGTGGGTCGAGGCCGGTGTCGGGTGTCTTGCCTTCCAGCGGGAATCGGTCTTGGTCGTCGTCAACTTCGGGCCGGAGTCGGCCGTCATGCCCGGGGGAGAGGTCCTCCTTGCGAGCTCAGAGCTCTCGGAGGGCCGCATACCCCCGGACACAACAGTCTGGGTAGGCGTCTGAGTCCAAAGGGACCCAGCCGTTTCAACTCATGCGGTGGCGTCCCAGGTGGCGGTCAGCCCTCGAAGCGTGGCCGTCGCATCGGGAGAGGTGTCGACGGTCTCCGCGGCGCAGAGAACGTAGGTGGTCGCTCCCGTGGCGACATCCGATGCCGTCACCGCGATGGTGGCGGATTCTGCGGTCAAGCCGGACCAGCCGCCCGCGCCGACCACGGTGCCGGTGCAGCTGTCCCGGGCCACGATCACCTGATATGAACCCTCTGTGTCCGGCTTGGACAGGGTCACGTGGGCGTTGAGGGTGACATTGGCCTCAGCAGTGGGAGTCGACTCGAGTGTGAGCAGCTCGACATAGGTCGTGCCGCTGACGGTGACCGTGTCTGCCGGGTCCGTCACACCGATCCCGGCGCTTCCGTCCGTCTGGGCGAGACGACGCATGAACGCCGCCATCTGCTGCCGGGACACATTGTCCTCGGGGCAGTACTCGGTGTTGGCCGGCGGGTTACAGCCGACCGTGATCCCGTTGTCTTTCATCCACGCGATCGACTCGTGGAACTGGTTCGAGTCGGGCACGTCGTTGAACGAGTGAGCGGCAATCACGGCCACCGGCACCCCGATGATGAGCGCCAACGTGGCGGCGATGGTGGTCACACGACGACGGGCGCGACCGGAATGAGTATCGGACATGGGGTTTCCTTCCTCTCGCGGGTCAGGTTTCCTGGACCTCTTGACCCTCGTCAGAGCGCCGCATACCACCTCGCCTGGATCCTGAAACACGATGACAACGAACGCCGGTAACCTCGCCAGATGATCGATTTCAGGCAGCGGATTGGTGGCGATTGGGTGGATGCACTGGGTGGCGGGACCTGGGATCTGGTCAATCCGGCCACCGAAGAAGTCATCGAGCAGATCCCGTTCGGTGACGGAGAGGATGCCTCAGCAGCCATAGACGCCGCAGCCGATGCCTTCCCGGCCTGGTCACATCTCACCGCATACGACCGGGGGGCGATCCTGGAGAAGGCGGCCTCGTTTGTCGAGGCCAATCTGGATGATTTCGCCCGTATCACCACCGAGGAGTCGGGCAAGCCCTTGGCCCAATCGAAGGGGGAGTGGCAGACCGCCCCGAACCAGTTTCGCTGGGCGGCCGGCGAGGCACAGCGTCTCTACGGGCGCTGGATCCCCTCACGGTTGGCCAACCGGAGAATCGACGTCACCTATCAGCCCTTGGGAGTGGTGGGGGTCATCACTGCGTGGAACTTCCCGGTGTACAACCAGACCAGGGCCATCTCGTCGGCTCTGGCGGCCGGATGCACGGTCGTGAGCCGTCCCTCGGAGTTCACACCCCGTTCAGCGATGCTGATCGCCCATGCATTCGCCGAAGCCGGGCTCCCCGAGGGTGTTCTCAACGTCATCAACGGCGACCCCGAGCCCATGGGCCAGGCCATGCTCGACGACAAACGCTTGAAGAAGATTCAGTTCACCGGATCGACCCGTGTGGGGCGGTTGCTCATGGACGGCGCCTCGAGGACGGTCACGCGGCTCTCCCTCGAGCTGGGGGGCAATGCCCCTGTGCTGGTATTCCCCGACGCCGGCGACATCGCAGCCGTGGCCAAAAGCGCCATGCGGACCAAGGTTCGCAACAACGGCCAGGTCTGCATCGCCCCCCAGCGGTTCTACGTGCACGACTCGGTTGTCGACGAGTTCAACGCAAGCGCCGTCGCCACGGCCGAACAACAGATCGTCGGAAACGGCTTGGATCCGGAAACGACAGTCGGCCCCCTGATCAACGCCCGTCAGCGGGACCGGGTTGTCGACCTGGTATCGGCGAGCGTCGACCAGGGTGCGAGGGTGCTGACCGGAGGGAGATCGACCAGACCAAGCCGGCTACTTCTACCAACCCACCGTGCTCACCGACGTCAAGCCCGGGGTGCCTGTCCATGAAGAGGAGATATTCGGGCCGGTGATGCCGGTGATCCCCTTCGACGACATCGACGACGCCATCGCTGTGGCCAACGCCACCGACTACGGGCTGGCCGCATACGTGTACACCCGTGATTTGGCCACGGCTTTCAAGGTGAGCGAAGAGCTCGAGTTCGGGATGATCGGGATCAACGACTGGCACCCAAGCACCCCCGAGGCGCCATTCGGCGGGGTGAAGCAATCGGGCCTGGGCCGAGAGTCGGGACTCGAGGGAATCCATGAGTACGTCGAGCCCAAGACCAGGTACTTCGGCGGGCTCGGCTGATCATCAACCGATGGTGCCGGTCATAGCCGCCAGGAGCCGTTAACCTGGCAGAAGCCGCACCGACCGGGAGGCCAGCGTTCAGACGCTCCACGGTGATCAACGGCATTACTTCTCATCCGGTCAGACCGCCTCTTCTGCCGATCTCGCGCTGACCCGGTCCCGGGTCGCATCGAGGGAGATCGCCAACTGACCACAGCCCCGGGACACGGGGCGGAGAGAACACCCAATGTCTACCTTTGCCGAGCTCGGCCTGCCCGAGCCCTTTACCGAGATGCTCGAGCGTCGCGGCATCACCAGCCCGTTCCCGATCCAAGCGATGACGATCCCCGACGTCCTCGCCGGACGTGATGTCGCCGGTCGTGCCCCCACCGGGTCAGGCAAGACGCTTGCGTTCGGGCTGCCCGCGCTGGCCCGGCTCGAGCGCGGCCGGAGTCGCCGGCCCAGGGGCCTGATCCTGTCCCCGACGAGGGAGCTGGCCGATCAGATCCTCACCGAGCTTCAGCCGCTGGCGAGGTCGGTGGGTCGCTCCATGCTGGCCGTCTACGGCGGTGTCTCTTACGGCCCGCAGCGCTCGCGTCTCCAGCAAGGCATCGATCTGCTCGTGGCATGTCCGGGTCGTCTCGAGGACCTCATCGACCAAGGAGTCGTGGATCTTCGGGAGGTGGATCTGGTGGTAGTCGACGAGGCGGACCGGATGGCGGACATGGGCTTTCTCCCAGCCGTCAAGCGAATCCTCGACATGACCTCACCCGACCGCCAGACGATCCTCTTCTCAGCGACCCTCGACAGAGACGTCGCCGTTTTGACCCAGCGGTACCAGCGCGACCCCGTTCGGCACGAGTCCGAGCTACAGGACGACGACACCCTCAACGCCGAGCATCATTTCTGGAAGGTGGAAAGGGCGGATCGCGCCGCCCATGTCGCCAGAGTGGTTTCTTCAGCCAGCCCCTCGATCGTGTTCACCCGAACCCGTCATGGAGCCGATCGGCTGGCCAAGCAGTTGACGGGTGCCGGAGTCACTGCCGTCGCTCTTCATGGCGGGCGATCCCAACAGCAGCGCAATCGTGCGCTCAAGGACTTCTCCACCGGGCGAAGTCAGGCTCTCGTGGCCACCGACGTGGCGGCCCGGGGCATCCATGTAGACGGTGTCGCCAGCGTGATCCACTTCGACCCGCCGGAGGACGAGAAGGCCTATGTGCACCGCTCAGGGAGGACCGCTCGGGCAGGCGCAGGCGGGATGGTGGTCTCACTCGTCGATGGGAGCCAGGTCAAGAGTGCCCAGAGGTTGCAACGTGCCCTGGGCCTCGACTCCCCGATGGTCACGGGACCCACCCCTCGCATTCCCAAGGAGCGAGTCGCCGCCCCATCGAGACCAGAGCATCCACGCCGTTCGGGCGACAGCGAGTCGATCTACGTCGGCAACCTGCCGTTCAGTGTCACCGGGGAGGACCTGGAGAAGATCTTCGCCAGACACGGCAGCGTCCACTCGGCCACCGTCGTCACCCATCGGGACTCCAGGAAGTCACGTGGATTCGGCTTCGTGGAGATGACTCCCACAGCCTCGAACGTCGCCATCGCCGCTCTCGATGGCACGAGCGTCGCCGGACGTCGATTGAAGGTGAGGGCCGCCAGACCCGGAGTCACCCACCCCTAACCTGCCCCGGTGATCGAGGCTGCGGCAGTTCCGCGCTGGAAGTTCGTCCTGATCGGACTCGCCGCGGGTCTCCTCTCGGGTGGATTCGGGATTGGTGGGGGGATCGTCATGGTCCCTCTGCTGGTGGCGGTCGGCCTGGACCGTCATCGTGCTCACGCGACATCCCTGGCCAGCATCTTCCCGATAGCCGCCGCCGGGGCGGTCACCTTTGCCCTCTCCGGCGAGGTGAACTTGGGTCTTGGGGTACTCGTTGGGGTGGGCGGTGTCATCGGTTCGATCGCGGGTGCCTCGCTCATGAATCGTCTCAGCACCCGGTCCCTGAGCATCTTTTTCGGCCTGGTGCTGCTCGCGGCCGGAATCCGCATGATCTTCAGCACCGATCCGCTCCCACTAGCGAGCGGATTCAGCGACCTGACGCTTGGATTGGTCGCCGTCGGCATTGGTCTCTTCTCCGGGTTTCTGGCCGGCGTGGCCGGAGTCGGAGGCGGCATCGTCATCGTCCCGGCAGCGGTGCTGTTGCTCGGCTTCACCCAGCATGAGGCTCAGGGCACTTCGCTGCTGGCCATCATCCTCACGTCGATTGCCGCCACCATCATCAATCGAAAGAACCGCCGCGTACGACTGAGGGACGCAGTCATGGTTGGAGCCGGCGGTGTCGTTGGTGCGGTCCTCGCCTCTGTGGTCGCCCTCGGTGTCGATGGCAGGGTCCTGTCTTCCCTCTTCGGGGTGTTCGCAGTTCTGGTCGCTGCCCGCACTCTCTATCAGGCATACACGTCGGAGCCTCAGCCCGTCTAGCCGATGGTCACTCCATGGCCTCGCATCTCATCGATGGCTCGTTGCCCGTCCCCGGGTTCGAGGTCGACCGATGCGCTGGCATCCGGTATCACCGACGTCTCGTAATCCTTTGCTGCATCGAGGGCGGTCTCTTTGACGCACCAGTCGAGAGCCAGGCCGACAACCACCACCCGCTGGCAGCCACGCTCTTCGAGCATCCCGCCCAGAGCCGTAGGAGTCTCCTCACCGGTCACGGGATCGCGCATCGTGAACCCCGAGTAGCCATCCTCGCCGTTGGCGCCGTTCTGGACGATCGGCCCCGACACCTCGAGGCCAGGGTGGAACTCCGCTCCCCAGGTTCCCTGGACGCAATGCACCGGCCATATGCCTCCGTCCTTCTCGAAGTGTGGGGTGGACTCGGGGTGCCAGTCCTGCGTGTAAACCACGAACGACCCCGCCGAGAGGGCCCGCATCACCTCGATGTTGACTCTCGGGACGACAGCGTCTCCCCCCTGGACGAACAGGCTCCCGCTGGGGTCGGCGAAGTCGTTCTGGACGTCGACCACGACGAGAGCGGTGCTTGAGTCATAGCTGATCACGTTCGGCAGGCTACAAGCGGGCAATAGGCTTGGGCCATGGGAATCTCCCGGGGCGCCCTACTCACCGATCAATACCAGTTGACGATGGCCCAGCTGTACTTCAGACACGGGCTTCACGAACGCGAGGCCCGGTTCGAGCACTTCTTCCGGCGTTATCCCGACTACGGAGATCACGAGGCGGGGTACGCCATCAATGCCGGCTGGGGCTGGCTGGGGAGATGGGCGGACCGTGCCCGCTTCGGCGCTCAGGAGCGCGATGCCCTCAGGGCACATCGGGTCGAGGGCCATCGTCTCTTCGCCGACGATTTCATCGAGTGGTTGGGCGGTGTGAGCTGGGATGCATTGCGCTTCGAGGCGATTGCGGAAGGGAGGGTCGCCCACGCCAACGTTCCTCTTACGGTCGTCGAAGGGCCGCTTGGTGTGGCCCAGATCCTCGAGACCTCACTGCTCAATCATCTCAACTTTCACACCCTCGTAGCCACCAAGGCCTCGAGGGTGGTCGAGGCAACGAGAGGTGGTGCAGTCATGGAGTTCGGCTTGCGCCGGGCTCCCGATGAGGGAGGCATCGCAGCAACCAGAGCTGCCCTGATCGGGGGAGTGAACGCATCTTCCAACGTCGGAATCTCCCATGAGATGGGAGTCATGCCGCAGGGAACCCATGCCCACTCGATGGTGCAGGTATTCATGGCATTGGGCGATGGAGAGCTGGGGGCCTTCCGGGCATACGCCGAGATGTACCCGGACGAATGCATCCTGCTGGTCGACACCATCGACACCCTGGAATCAGGGATCCCAAATGCGATCACAGTTTTCGACGAGCTGAGACGCAAAGGTCATAGCCCGGTGGGCATACGCCTCGACTCGGGTGATCTTGCCCACCTGTCGGTTCTGGCATCGCAGATGCTGGACAGGGCCGGCTTCGAGGACGTTCGCATTGTCCTCTCCAGTGGCCTCGACGAACTTACGATCTTTCAGATCCTGACCCAGATCACGGATGAAGCTCCGCGCTATGGGGCCGATGCCGACCGGGTGATTGGTCGGCTCCTCTACGGGGTGGGGACCAAGATGGCGACGTCGGACGGGCGTCCTTACCTCGACGGCGTCTACAAGCTGGTCGCCATCACCGACCGGGACGAATGGCGACCGGCGATCAAGGTGTCGGACACCCCGGCCAAGATCGTGAACCCGGGCCGCAAGCGAGTCCATCGTCTCTACGACCAACGCGGGCTCGCCACTGTGGACCTCATGGGGTTGGCCGACGAGGCCCTGCAGTTCCCCCTCGAGGTGCGGCATCATCGCGAGACCGGGATCGGCCGGACCCTCGACGAGTCGAGGGTCTCGGCCACTGAGGAGCTACTGGAGCCGGTAACTCTCGCGGCACCGTCTGATGACCCTGCCGTCGTCGCCGAGGCGAGAAAGCGCCGTGTGTCCGACCTCGAGCGTCTTGACCCGGGGGTGAAGCGCCTGGTCAACCCACACGTCTATCACGTGTCGGTGACCAGGCGCCTCGCCGATCTCAAGACCCGGCTCATCGAAGAGACGATCTAGGGCAGGTCGTCGCTCTGCTCGGGGACGGGAAGGGCGTCTCTTCCCCCGGAAGGGGGAGTACCGCCGGAGGCGGCGAGGGGGGCGAAGTCTTCCTCTTCCTTCTGATCGCTCCGGGTCAAGAACACCGGCACCAGGATCGCGATCCCGATGGCGAGGAGGAGAACCGGCCAGAACCATGCTCCGAGCGACGTCACAGCGTCGATCAGGTCGATCGGGGTCTGAGGCACCAGGAAGACGAGTCCGACAAGGGCCACAACCAGCCCGGAGATGAAAGAGATGGCGTCGAATCTGTGCGATTTCATCGTTCAAGTTCCTTTCGTCTTCAACGTCCGACGTGGATGTCGATGTTGCCCAGATCGACCGACGCGTCCAGGAGGACCGTCCCTTCGGGCCCGGGCCTGTCGAACTGGAGGGTCGGGTTGCCAAAACCCGACGACTCCCGTCCGAAGGCGCCGACATGACCGACATCGACCGTGGCTTCACCTTCGAGCCCGACACCCAGGGGGAGCCAGATCTCGATGTTGCCGGCGTCGACCCGCGCCTCGAGATCGATGGTCTCGCCGTCCCAGGGCAGATCGGTCAGGTCGATGACCAGGTTGCCGACGTCGAGCGCGTAGCTGTCCTCCAGCTCAGCAAAGGTGTCGGGGGACACGGTTCGATCGAACTCGTCTGAGTTCCAGTTGTATTCGAACACGGGGGTGAAGAGGAGCGTCGGCACCATCAGGGCACCGATCAGGATCAGCCACCTTGCCCTTCCCACGAAGCCGCCGACCATCAGGCCCAACCCGATGATGACAGTGGCCAGGGCCATGTAGTGGCGAGGCTGGGGCTCGATGAGGAGCCCCGGGATGTTGTCCAGGATGGCGAGGACGCCAAGACTGACCAGTACCACGCCAATCGTGATGCGACCCAGGTAGGACGTCTCCTTCGGCTTCAGGCGGAGGCGGAGGCAGAACGGGCGGGGTGGGAGTGGGCGTGGGAGGTACGGCACCCCCCGCATCGCCGGGACCGGATGGTGCCACCGGTGCCACTGGCGCCGCCACAGGTGTTTCTGTTGTTGCGGGCGCATCGGTTGTTGTCATTTGTTGAACTCCCTCCTTTTCGTTCCCCTCCTCGTTCCTCACCAGGCGAGGGAGATCGCCCGTGTAGAGGAGGACACCTACCACCAGCAGTCCGACCGACCAGACGATGCCGGTAGAGAGGAAAGTGAAGTTGTCGAGCAGGATGAGGATGGCGAGAAACACCAGGCCGATGCCGACCCAGGATCTCGAAGTCGAGGCGCTCGAGAAGATCCGCTGGGCCGGTGTCTCGGCCTCATCATCCGAGCGGATGAGGAACCACCCGGCCGCGTATAGCGCGACACCAAGGCCGCCGGCGAAGGTGAGCAGGACGAAGATCGCCCTGATCAGTAGCACCGGCAGGTCGTAGCGGTTGGCGAATCCCTGGGCGACTCCGGCCACGATCCGACCCTCGCGGGGGCGGACGAGCTCCCGGGTGATCACGGGGGCTTCTAGGGCCTCAGGGGTCTCGGTTGTGTTGGTCTGTTCCATTCCTCCGATTTCACAGTTTCGGCCCCTGACCTTCAATCGGGGACGACCCTGAGACATCCCCGAGGTTCCTCGGGGATGTCCCTTATTGAGGTTGAGGCCGGTCGCCGCGATCATTTCATCGTGACTCAGATCGGACAGCTCCGTTTCCGGCGTCGTGGCCGCGATCGCATCGTGGCCGGCGTTGCCGGCGGCCTGGCCGACACTCTGGGTATCGGTGATGCATTCGTGCGCGCCGCGTTCGTCACACTCAGCATGGTCTGGGGCCTCGGCGTGCTCGTGTACCTGGCTTTGTGGCTCATGGCGTTGGACAGGGTCGAGGACACCGCGTCCGGAGCCGGTGGCGACACACCAGGCCGTGGGCCTCGGTATGGCCTTCGGTGGGTCCATGCTTTTTCTCGGAGCACTGGGGTGGTGGCCGTCGAACCCCTTGGTCCTCACCGTGGGGGCTCTTGCCTTCGGCACCGCAGCTCTGACCGATCGGAATATGCCGGGTCCCCTCGCCGCACTGGTGGACCCGACCGTCGACCGGCCCGGACGTCTCCGAATGGTTGTCGGGGTGTTGCTCCTGATCGGGGGCCTGGCCGTGTTCTCGTCGAGCGTCGGGCCAATCTCCGGGATCGGTCCCGTGGTTCTCGCTGTGGCGCTCACCGGGTTCGGGATCCTGGTGGCTTTCGGGCCGTGGGTCACTCGTCTCGCCCAGGACTTGAGCACCGAGCGGCGGGAGCGGATCCGTCAGGAGGAAAGGGCCGAGATGGCGGCGCATCTCCACGACTCGGTGCTGCAGACCCTGGCATTGATCCAGCGCAGCGATGATCCGTCCCGCACGTCGATACTCGCCCGCCATCAGGAATCCGAGCTGCGAGATTGGCTCTACGGGAATGCGCCCCTCGATGGCGCCGACCTCCTCTCCACCGCGCTCAAGGCCTCGGCTCGGAAGATCGAGGCCGATCACCAGGTGCCGATCGATGTGGTGGTCGTCGGGGATCACCCGTTGAACGAAGACACCAGAGCCCTCCTGGGAGCGGCCAGCGAGGCGATGGTCAACGCGGCGAAGCACTCTGGCGCCGAGCGCATATCGCTGTACTTCGAAGCCGAGGACAATGAGCTCATCGTGTATGTGACCGACCAGGGACAGGGCTTCGAACCCGCGGGTGTCGCCAACGACCGGCGTGGCATCGCCGAGTCCATCAAGGCGAGAGTGGAAAGGGCCGGGGGCGAGGCCGACATCGAAAGCGAGCCGGGTGAGGGGACCGAGGTCGTGCTCAGGATGCCGGTGGCTGCCGGATGAGGGTCAAGGTCTATCTGGTCGACGATCATCGCCTCTTCCTGGCCGGCGTGAAGGCAGAGCTCTCGGAGGAATTCGCAATCGTGGGCTCCGCCTACGACGTCGACACGGCGATCGAAGAGATTCGAGGACTGGAGCCCGATGTCGTGTTGATCGATGTCCACATGCCCGACGGCGGTGGGATCGTCGTGGTGGAGGGCGTCGGGGAGACGAATCCGGAGGTGAAGTTCCTTGCTCTCTCGGTTTCGGATCAAGCCGAGGACGTGATCGGGATGATCAGGGCCGGCGCCCGGGGCTACGTGACCAAGACCATCGAGCCGGGAGACCTGGTCGACGCGGTGCGTCGGATCGACGCCGGCGACGCCGTCTTCTCGCCACGTCTCGCCGGGTTCGTCTTGGACGCCTTCGCCGGCGTGATGCCCACGGAGGACGATCCCGAGCTCGACCAGCTGACCACGAGGGAGAAGGATGTCCTCCGATTGATTGCCAGGGGTTTCGCCTATAAGCAGGTGGCCCGGAAGCTCAACATCTCGATCAAGACGGTCGAGACCCACGTCTCGTCCGTGTTGCGAAAGCTCCAGCTATCCAACCGTCACGAGCTGGCGAGATGGGCGTCGAAGAGAAGGATTGTCTGAGCCCGGCTTAGACGACGGCTTCCACCATTGGTCGTGTCGTCGCCTCGACGCCACCGAGGGCGACGAGACCCCCGACCCGCACGATCGGCGCGTCGGGGTCGGTGACGGGCCGCGTCAGATCCTCGATTCGACCGGCGGTGACGGTCCCATCGAACACCACCTTCCATCCGGGCGGGACCACCAGGCTGAGACCGCCGAAGGCCACCAGGATGTCGAGGTAGATCCCGGTCGGGGCGGGGACCACTCGGCGCAGGTCGATCAGCGTGCCACCGAAAAGTGTCGTCACCTTGCCCCCGAAGAAGGGATCGGCGGCCGAGATCAGCTTGGTGCCGCCAAAGATGTTCACCAGGTCGATTTCCTCTGTGTCCTCGGTGGCATGGGACTGGAGGACCAGCTTCGCCGCCAGCGCAGCGCCGAGAAGGGCGACCACGGCATAGCGGATAAGTCTGAAGATGAAACCGAACATTTTCGTACCTTACGTTGCCAAGCGCTCGCCGGCTTCGACCACGAGCCCGATGTGGTTGGTCGCTGGAGCCAGGGGGCAGGACCACCGGTCCGAATACACGCACGATGGGTGATAGGCGTAGTTGAAGTCGAGAATGATCAGGTCGCCGTCGTGACCGAGGTCGGCGCCTTTGACCGTGTCGAGGAGGTAGCGCCCTCCGCCGTAGGTGATGTCACCGTTGCCGGCGTCGCGAAAGGGGAGGAAGATCCCACCGCCGTAAGAATCGAGCCAGAGCACTTCGAGCCGGCAGTCCTGACCGGCCAATTCGAAATCGACAGTGCCAATGGTGATGAATTGTGTCGAGCCGTCCCCGGAGTGTTCGATAACGGCTGCCTGGTCGCCGACAGGCGTGAATCGACCGGTAGTTCGCCATTGTGCGCTGTAGTCGTAGTAGGCGAGCCCCTTGAACGATTCGGTAGCTTCTATGGGCGTTTGTGGATGGTTGGCGAATAGCGCATCTCGTGCAGCGGCCCAATCGTCCCACGGGCCAGGGCCGGCACCGCCTTCCCGTACCAGGCGGTACATATCGTGGACTCGCCGTCTGTAATCCCAGAGATCGAGGGCCTCGCTCACCGCTTCAACTTAATTGCCTTGACGTACCGGTTTCGGGACGCCATTCTTCTGGGCGTCGAGAGAATGAGGCAGCAATGAAGCAGCGGATGATGATCCCCAATGGAACCCCAGGGCTGTTCGACGCGCCCGTTTCCGCTGCCGGCGACGACGTGCCGAATGCCCGAAGGCGGCCTCTGATCACATGATGTGACATTCCAGCAACTGTCTGTTGTGAGGCCGCCGGAGAACCCGGCGGCTTTTTGTTTTCCGCCCACGACAAGACAAAAGGACTCGACTAGTGAAAACCCATCTAAGACAACTGCAAGAACTCGGACGATGTAGCAGCGAAGGCAGCCATGAGCTGTTCTTCTCTGAGAAGCCCGCTGAGTTGGCTGCTGCACAGCGAATCTGCGGGACCTGCCCCGTCCGAGTCCAATGCCTCGAGATCGCCCTGCGTGATGGTCACGAATGGGGGGTCTGGGGTGGTGTCATCTTCTGGGATGGCCAGCCCTACCACCGGCGCCGTACCCGGGGTCGTCCCCGTCGATCCGAAGCCGGGCTACCTATCGAGGCAGATACCCGTGAGCTCTGGGAGCAGGTTAAGTCGGCCTGAGATCAGGAGACTGCCAGCTCCCGGAGACCTCCGGGAGTGGACGGGTGACGCATCTTGGCCAGGGCTTTGGCCTCGATCTGACGGATGCGCTCCCTGGTCACGTTGAAATGCCGCCCTACCTCATCGAGGGTGGCCGGCTCCTGATTTCCCAGGCCGTAGCGCATCTCGATGATGGTGCGCTCCCTCTCGTTCAGACGCTCCAGGACGAATTGAAGGTTCTCGATGTTGAGCTTGGAGGCGATCAACTCGAACGGAGCGGCGGCGTCGAGATCTTCGATGAAATCACCGAGCATGGCGTTGTCGTCACCGACCGGCTCGAAGATCGAAACCGGCTCGGGGGCGACCTTTCTCGCCTCGCGGATCTTGTCGACAGTCAGACCAGACTCTTCGGACAGCTCGTCGTCGGTCGGCTTCCGCCCGAGACGTTTGGTCAGATTGGCCTCAGAGCTCTGCATCTGGGAGATGGTGTCCATCATGTGGACCGGGACCCGGATGGTGCGGCTCTTGTCGGCGATGGCACGGGTGATCGCTTGCCGGATCCACCAGGTGGCATAGGTGGAGAATTTGAAGCCCTTGCGGTACTCGAACTTCTCGACGGCGCGTATCAGGCCCAGATTGCCCTCCTGGACCAGGTCGAGGAAGGGGAGGCGGGCATGCCCGTAACGCTTCGCAATGGAAACGACGAGACGGAGGTTGGAGCGGATGAAAGTCTGGCGGGCTTCTTCGCCGGCACGGACCATCTGGGCCAGCTGGCGACGCTTGGTCTGGTCCTTCTCGGACTCCAGTGCCAGCTCGGCCTTGCGCCCGGTTTCGATGGCCTTGGCCAACCGGACTTCGTCCTCGGCCGTGAGCAGGTTGAACAAGCCGATCCCGTCCAGATACTGGCGGATCGCCTCGTCACTTACTTCACGTTCGATGGAGCTGCTTCTACCCATGACTCGGCCTCCAGCCAGGGTAGGAACACCCCTGGCCACTCTTTGGGATTGTCGATAGCTGTATCGGCACTTTTCCCCAGAATGTTGAATGGGCTCAGGGACTCATTTCTCGTAGACTTTCCCGGTCCCACCACGGCCCTCTGAGGGCCGGGTCGCGGGCGTTTAGCTCAGTTGGCTAGAGCACTGCCCTTACAAGGCAGGAGTCGGGGGTTCGAGTCCCTCAACGCCCACCGGTGAATCAGCCACATCGATCCGACTCCGACTTCATCGTGTTGCACACCCTGCGTTGCATCGGAGTCGCCGGCGTGGAGAGGGTGGCGGACGCATCCGGATTGGACATCGGGGAGACCGTCGTCCGTTTGCGCGAGCTCTCCGACCGCGGCTTGGTCAAACTCGACCCTGGCCCATTCGGGGGCTGGGGTCTGACCGAGAGCGGTCGTGTAACCGACGACGAATGGGTCCGGGACGAGCTCGAACTCGTCGACGGCCGTGATCAGGTCCAGAGTTGCTACGAGAGCTTCCTCGGGCTCAATCCCACGCTTCTGCAGATCTGCAGTGACTGGCAGATGAGAAGAGTCGGCAACATGCCAGAGCTGAACGATCACACCGACCCGGACTACGACGCCAAAGTGCTCTCCCGCCTGATCCGCATCGATGCCTCGGCGCAGCGGATCTGTTCCGATCTGGCGAGTCTCCTGACGCGTTTCGGTCTCTACGGCACTCGCCTCACGGCTTGCACTCGAGCGAGCCCTTGCCGGCAACACCGCCTATGTCACCGACACCCTCGACTCGTACCACACCGTGTGGTTCCAGCTCCACGAGGACCTTCTGGTCACGCTCGGGATCTCACGCGAGGACGAGAGAGGGACCTCTTCAGGATCGGCGTAGGAGCAGCCAGAAGGCACCGGCAACCACCGCCGAGCCCAGACCGATCAGCCAGGGGGATAGCGGGGCGGGTTCTAGCTCGATGGGAACCGCCTCGCCGAGTACTGGTTCGACAAATGTCGCAGGCGGCGCCTCGGCCGGGGAAGCGGGAATGAAATCCGAGCCGGTCCACATCTCCCGTGAAGGCTCGGGAACGACGATCAACTGGTTGGGATAGGTGGGCAGGCTCGCCCATGGGACCGACGATTGCGAGCCCGATTCGAGGATGTCAACGCCAGTCGGGGCCGTGAGGAACCGTGCCCCGGTCTCGTCGACTGTCGTCACCACGTATCCCACCGGCCACGTGTTTCCTCCCGGGCCGATCAGTTCCAGGTCGGGGGTGTACACCATGTATTCCTCAGAGACACAGGATTCCTGGAAGGTGACCTGACTGTCGTCCAACCAGGCCGGATAGACATCGCACCCGACGGGCATCCGCGCCCAGCCACCCTCGGTGAGGTCGGCCACGGCCATCTCGGCCACGTACGGATCACGGGTCCAATCGACGGTGGCGACGGCGAGATGTTCCTCATCAGGCGACAGCGCAATGGCCGCGGTTTGGCCACGGATGTCGCCGAGTGGACTCGGTGAGGGCTTCGAGGTCCCCGGTCCGGGGGTCGACGCGATGGACCACCCCGTCGCCGCCGACCGCGAGTAGGCCGGTCCTGGTCGGGATGATGTTCACCACGTCTTCCGATACCACCTCGCCGGCGCCCGAGACATAGTGGGTAAGGGTCATTTCGGGGATGGTCCCTGTTCCGCCGCCGGTGAGAACGAAGAACTCGTCGGTCCCAGTGCAAATCAGGTTGTAGAAGCCGTATGACGCGTCCTGACCGATGTCAACGCTGCCGACCTCTTCGAGATTGGCGAAGGACCACGCTTGGACATCGTTGTCGCCGGTGGCACCGATGAACGTCTGACCGTCGGGGCAAACGCTCAACAACCAGGGTGGTTTCCCTCGCCCGTACCCGACGATCTCACCGGCCCGGTTCAGAGCCACCAGACCGGCCTCTCCCATAGAGACCGAGGCGATGAGGTGTGGGGGCGATCCGGAGACCGGCTGCGGCGGGCCTCCGGCTGCGGCAAGGAGGGTGTCGGCGTCGACGGTCCAGCACAGGTTTCCCTCCCAATGGTCGCCAACGCGATCGAGCAGTATCCCAACCCTCTGCCCGACAGGCATCTCGAATCCACAAGAGGCGCCGTCTACCGCGCTCTTGACCACGATGGTGTCACGAATGTCGCCTTTCAGTGCCGCCTCCACCTCGAATTCGTAGTCGACCTGAGTGCTGGAGTCGTACACCGGCCCGAGGTTGCGGTCGACCTGCACGAGTGCTCCGACGAACGCGCCGTCGGCCTCCACGAGGCCGGCATAGGGGTCGGGTTGCATGCAACTGCACCCTCGGGCAGGGAGGGCGCCCTGGAAGACGAGCCCGAGACCGAGCAGGAGGGCAATGACTAGAACATGGGTTCGGTGAATGGCCACGGTTGTCATCAGTTTCGCCGTTTGACGTCAGGGCGCCAGCAAATGGTTCCCCCAGCGCCTACCGGTCAGCGGACCAGAAAACCCGCCCCAAGCTCGTCGCTCGGGACGATCCAGAACTCGTTGCGACCGGTGATGGAGGCGGTCCCGGTCACCTCGGGAATCACCGCCGGGATCCCGCCGACCTCGGTCGTCTCGACTACCCGGCCGGTGAAGGTGCTGCCCAGGATGCTCTCGACCGTGATCGCCTGGCCGATCGCGACCTCACCACGGGCGTGATGGATGGCTAGCCGGCCGCTGACTCCGGTGCCGGTGGGGGAGCGGTCGACCTCGCCGTCGGCGAATATGCACACATTGCGGGAATGGTGAGCCGGATCCTGCGCCGGACCAACCAGGATCACTCCATAGAGAAAGCCGAGGCCGGGCTCCACAGGGTGCTCGATCGGCCCTGCATCGATCACCGCCTGTTTGATGGCTCGACCCGCATCGATGAGCCGGGGTGTGCTCGACGGATCGATCGAAAGCCCGAGGTCATCTGCCGGGACATAGGCGTAGAAGGCGCCCCCGAAGGCCAGGTCGTACCGAACGACCCCCAGCCCGGGGACATCGACGGTTTGGTCCAGGGCGGCGACGAACGAAGGCACGTTGCGGAACGACACCGACCTGACGACCATCGGCCTGGATCTGGGCGGTGGCCTCGATCTGGCCCGCAGGCGTGTCGATCCGAATCACGGTCTCCGGGGTTTTCACCGGGAGCATGCCGGTGTCGAGCACGACCTTGGTCAGGGCGATGATGCCGTGCCCGCACATCGTGGAAAAGCCCTCGTTGTGGATGAAAAGGACCGAGATGTCGCTCGAAGGGTCCACGGGAGGACCGACGAAGGCGCCGTACATGTCGGCATGGCCCCGTGGCTCCCACATCAGGGCGCGCCGCAAGTCATCGAAGTGGTCCTCGGCGAACCGGCGCCGCTCGAGCATGGTCGACCCATCGATGTCGGGTACGCCCTCGACGATCACCCGAAACGGCTCCCCACCGGTGTGAGATTCGATGGCCACCACTCGTCGCCAATCCGGCGGCGGCTCCCAACCCAGCGGCGCTGTCAGGTCCAAGGTTGTGAGCCTAGGAGGAGGAAGGTTGGCCACGGCCGGGCACTACCCTCCCGTGCCGAATGGAGATGACGAGCCTTGCCGATCTGCTCGATGTGCAGGAGCTGGATCTTCAGATCGATCGTCTCCTCTCCAGGCGGCAGTCGCTTCCCGAGCTCGATGCCTACAAGAAGGCCCACGAGCGGGAACAGGAGCTAACGGCCGAGATCCAGACCGCGGCGGGTGAGTTGAAGACTCTCGAGCTCGAGTTCGACAAATCGGAAGGCGAGCTCCAGATGCTCGAGGCCAAGCTGACCGAGCACGAGACCAGGCTGTTTGCCGGCGGCATGAGCGCCAGGGAGACCGAGCACATGCGGCTCGAGGTGCAGAGCTTGCATGGCCAGCAGGAGGCCCTGGAGGAGAGGGTCCTCGCCATGATCGAGCGGCTCGACCCGGCCCGGGAGCATGTCGCCGGCCTCGAAGCCCGTCGTGACGCCACCACTCAGGAGAAGGCTGGGTACGAAACCTCCATCAAATCGGAGTGGAAGCTGATAGATGCCGAGCTGGCTCGCAAGGAGGAGCGCAAGGCCGAAGCCCTCGTCCCGGTGCCCCCCGACCTCGTCGAGATGTACGAGACACTCCGTCGTTCGAAGGAGGGCGTGGCGATCGGTCGATTCGAGCATGGGGTCTGCGGAGGCTGTCACATGACGTTGTCGCCAGCCGAGCAGAACGAGACATTCCAAGCCGACATCCCCCGATGTGTCCACTGTCGGCGGATCCTCGTCGCCTGAGCCATGCTCTTCTGGCACCTCGGGGCCACCCTCTGGTTGTTCCGGTGGATTTTCCGGGATCCGAAGGTGGACGTGAGATTCCTCCTGACGGGGGCGGTTTTCCCGGACGTCGTCGACCTCGTTGTCGGCACCGGGATCATGGGCGGAACCCTCGCCATCGGGGAGCTCTGGGCACACACGCTCCTCGCTCCCAGCCTCTACATGGCCGGCGTGCTCCTATTCACCAGGCGGGGCAGGCGTCGCCGTGCCTTCATGGCGTTCGGCGTGGGGTGGCTTTTCCATATCCTCCTCGATGGCATGTGGACAGATCCCGAAGTCCTGTTCTGGCCCTTCTTCGGCTGGGAGATGCCGGCCGGGAGCGCGCCGTTCTGGCCGCAAGCCTGGGAGCGGGCCATGGGTGACCCCTGGCGATGGGTCCTCGAGGCGGTCGGCCTCGGCTATCTGATCTGGCTCTGGTTCGCAACCGGTCTCAATCAAAAGGACCGTCGAGAAGGTTTGTGGCGGACAGGGCGTATTCCCGACCTGGTGGGTCAGGATGCGTAGATCGCTCGCTGCCGTCTTGCTGGCCCTTGTCGCCTGCTCGGGTGGGGGAGCCACGACGACCGTGACAATTGGCGAGGGTGCGACAGATCCAGTCGCCGCCATCGAAGAGCTGCGCGGCCTGCTCGCCCAGGGAGACTTCGGGGCGGCAGGCTCGCTTGCGGTCCCCGGTCAGGCAGTGCTGGCGTCCCTGGGCGAGGGAGCGACGCCGTCGGCGGTGGCGGCGTCACTGGAGGACGGCGATGGTGAGGTGGCGGCAAACTTCTGGAACGGCTTCGCCCAGGGCGTCGGAGACACATTTGCCGGGGAGGTGACGGTCGAGGACCTGGGTACCACCAGCGAGGAAGGAGTGGAGTTCTTCGTTGTCGGGGTGACTCCCGAAGGCGGTGACCAGCGGCTCATGGTCACCCGTGACGTCGATGGCCAGCGGGTCGACCTCTTTGCCACCTTCGGGGCGGGGCTGGCGGAGGGGATGATGGGTCCGGTGGAGTTGTTGCTCGGCTCGTCCAACGAGGACTCACAGGTGATCCTGAGCGCACTCCAGGATGTAGTCCCCTCGCTGTTGGTGGCAGCGAACGACGAGAGCCTGTCACCCGACTCGGTGCAGCGAATCCTGCAACTGGTAGAGCTGATCACCCGGGTGGGCTGAACAGGCTCAGCCTTTCAACGCCGGCACAACCTCGCTCCCCAACAGCTGGATCAGCTTGGGCTGATCCAATGCCGCCATCTGGAAGGTGACGATGTCGGCATCGAGGTCCCGGACCAAGGGGAGATAGGCCTCGATTATCTCCTCAGCCGTGCGGACCCTCGTGTAGCGGCCGAGGATCTCCTCCCGGGGCATGGCGTCGGCCATCTCCCTCAGCTGGGCCGGGTCCACCGCCTCCAACCTGCCCGGTGCCCTCAGCCCTCGCCACGGGAAGATCGCCTCCCATGCCTCCTCCTCGTCATCGGCGAAGATCGACCATCGGGTGGCGAGGACGATCGGCTCCGGCTGCCCTTGGTCGCGGGCGGCCGCTCTCAAAGGATCGATGACCTTCTCCATGGTCTCGGCAGGGTCCTTCACCGATGTGATGACACCCTGGGCCGACTCTCCCGCCAGAGTGGCCGACTTGGGCCCTCCGGCGGCGAGGAGGATGGGGACGGGGCCGATCGGTGGGGAGTAGAGCTTGGCCCGATCGGTCTGGTAGTAGGCGCCCTCGTAGGTGAGCTTCTCGCCATCCAACAGCCGACGCATTATCTCCAAAGCCTCGGTCATCCGGGCGTTGCGTTCGGCGTACGCCGGGAACTCGTATCCCAGTGGTCCTTCGTTGATGTTCTCGCCTGTCCCGACCCCGAGGACGAAGCGGCCACCGGAGAGACGGTCCAGGGTGGCGGCGGCCTGGGCCACCACTCCCGGGTGATATCTGAAGAGCGGTGTCGTCACCCCCGTGATCAGTTGAACCCGCTCCGTTGCCTGGGCCATCGCCCCGATCGTCGAGAAGGCGAACCCGGATGCCGACACGTCGTCGACCCAGGGGTGGAAATGCTCGGATACGACGACCGCGTCGAACCCCGCTGCCTCGGCGTGGACAGCCTGTTCGACGAGCTCCTCGGGGTGCCACTGCTCGTGTCCACAGAAGTAGGCGAACCTGGGCAAGAGCGATCCTTTCCGTGCGAGAGCGGGATCTTGCCAGGTCTACTGGTAGGAGACGAAGACGGGGACCGGGGAATGGTCGATGGTGAAGGCGGGGGTGGCGGTCTCGGGGGAGTCCTCGTCGAAGAAGTTCTTCCAGCCCCACTTCCAGTGCGCTTCCTCGGTTCCCGCCGTGAGGAAGGCATAAGTCTCGTCCTTGGTCGGTATCGGGCCCTGGCCGTCCATCTGGATGACCATCTGCAGCTCGGGTCGATGCTTCAGCGTTTCCCGGTCCACGATCATGGTCGACTTGAACTGGTGGACGATCAGCATCTTTTGGGGCAGGCCGTTGGCCTTGACCAGATCGGCGAGCCAGTCGACCACGGTGTTGACCTCCGCCGCATTCACTTGACCGATCTGTCGCAGGTGTACCTGGTCAGGGAGGAGTCGCCACTCCGGGTCCAGGGCGAGGCCGACGAACGGCAGCTTGAGCAACTCTTCGTACTGCTTGGCCTGGGTGAGGAAGTCCTCGCGGCCCGGCTGGAGATCGAGGATGACGTACATCCCGTTCTCCTGGGCAAACTGAATCCAGGCAGCCAAGCTCTCAGGTGAAGACTCTTCGCTGTAGTCGCCATCTGTCGGGCCGGCCGCGGCGACGCTGGCGATGATCTCGAAGGTGGGGATCACCTGGGCACCGTCGGCGGCGTACTCGGCGAGCAATGGCTGCATTCGGGCCAGGGTCTCGGCGGGGCCCTGCTCCCCGAGCGCGCCCAGCCCTGCCGCCACCGGGTGCCCGTAGAACGCGACATACCTCCTGGGCCTCGGGAGAATCTGAAACCCTCCGCCCGGCACCTGTACGCCCCTCATCAGCGTGTCGATCTCCCACGGCCGTGGCGGTGGGCTCGGCGCCCAGGTAGCGGATGGCGGATGGGGGCCGCCCGGCCAGAGCGGCTCCGACTTCGGGGTGGCGGAGGATGTTGGCCGGGTCATACGCCACAACCGAGGCGCCAATCGCACGTCCCGTGGCCGCCGCCGAAAGGATGGACACGGGCTGAGAAGCTGGAACCATCCAGGCGAATTCGGACCCGGAAGGGGCGGCGAGCCCGCGGATGAGGGCGACCGGGTCGATCTCCGGAGCAGCGGGAACGGTCGTCGTCGTTGGTTCTGCGGCGTTCTGGGGGACCACCACACGATCGCGCACTGTGAGCCCCCCGATGGTCTCGACGACCGTCGAGGCATCGGGAACCGGTGGGAGGGGGACATCTCCAGTCGCACCCAAGGTGTTTCGGGCCAGAGCGACCGCTTCGGGGATACCTGGCCTGAGCAGTCCTGCATCCGCCGGAGTGTCTACCTCGACGCCCCCCATGAGGTGGACCGTCAAGGGGTCGAGCCGTTCCAGTTCCCCAGCTAGCTCGGGATGGGGATGAAGGAGAGGTCCCCCGAGGGCGGCGGCGAGCTGGGCAGCCACGGCGATCTCGTCGAGGTTGGTCTCGGCCACCACTACTGCGTGATCGGCGCATGGGAAGATCTCCCTCGACAAAGCCAGGGCATCGCCGGCGACGGAGCCGGTGGCGATCGGTGCCGTGCCTCCACCAACCGGTGTGCAGACGCGTTTTGGCGGCGGTGTGGTGACCGGGGTAGCGGCGACCGTCGTCGACGTCGTACTCGATGTGGTCGTGGTCACGACCGCGATGGTCTCGGTTGGGGTCTCTCCGACGACGACACTGCAGGCGGCCAGGGCGCATAGGAGCAGGCGAAATACGTGTTTCATGGGGGGACCGGCGTCAGGGTACCGGCGCCCAGTTTCAACCTCGGCGATAGGCCTGCCAGACCAAGCCGAGCGACACGATGGCGGTTCCGATGACCCAAACGCTCAGTGGCACGAAGAACGAGAGAAGGGCGCACGAGATGAGTCCCAGCCATGCGGTCCAGCGCCGCCGGTCGAGTGCGAGCGCCGACAGGTTGGTGATCCCGTAATAGAGAAGAATCGTGAATGCGGAGAAACTCCAGGCGATCGCGAGGTCTCCCAACCCGACGATGATCAGGACGGGCACGGCACTGATCGCGATCGCGGTCGCAGGGGTGGAGCGATGATCGAGCCTGGAGAGACGCTGTGGCATGTCGTTGCGTCGACCCATAGCCAGCCAGACACGGGATAGGCCGAGGATCAGGTTGAGAAGGGCGCCGAGCATCGCCGCGACCCCGCCGATCTTGACCACCATGGAGTACGGATCCGTCACGAGATCGACCAAGGTCGCGCCGTCTTCGAGACCGGATCCCCAATACTCACCACCCAGCGCCCTCCCTCCGACGGCGACCAGTCCGTAGAGGCAGATCGCGATGGCGAGGGTCCACATGACCGCCAGCGGAATCGTGACCTCGGGTCGGCGCACTTCCTCTCCGAGAGTGGCGATCCGGCCGTACCCGGTGTATGCGACGAAGAGGAAAGCGATCGCAGGGAGAAGACCCAGTCGAATCGAGTCCCCGTCGATTGGCGGTTGAGGACCGGCCTGGGTCAGACCGGCGAACGCGAATACCAAGAGAGCGCCCACCGCCACGATGACGAGGACCGCATTGACCGTGATCGTTCGCTTGAGACCGGCCAGGACGAGCGCCGTCAACACCACCACTGCCGCGCCCGCCGATATCCGTGGATCCCAGGGTGTGTCGAGGAACGCGGCGATACCGAGGGCGGCAGCAGCTGCTGATGCCGTCTTGGCCAGGAGGAAGAGCCAGCCGGCCGTGAATCCCCAGGATGGTCCAAGGGTGCGGTACCCGTACTCGTAGGTGCCTCCGGCCACCGGGAATCGGCCGGCGAGAAAGGCGGAGGAGAGACCGTTGAAGACGGCCACTGCCCCGGCGACCGGGATCGCCACCAGAACCGCATCACCCCATAGACCGGACGCGACCCCGATGGCGACGAAGGCCCCGGTGCCGAGTATCGACCCGAGCCCGGTGACGATCGCCCCGCCGAGACCCATCTCGCGCCGAAGGACCTGGGTCATCAGAAGAGGCTGTCTGTCTCCGCCTTCTCCCGCAGCTCGGGCCCGTTGTTCTTCACCGAGTTCACCCTGTTCGACACGGCATGCTCCATGATGATGTCGGGGTCGATGGGCTGAAGGAGGCCCGCCACCACCTCGGGGTCACGCAGGTCACGGTCGAGCCATGCGTCCCAGACGGAGGGGACGAGGGAAACCGGCATCCGGTCGTGGAGGGCTGAGACCGGCCCCTCAGCGCCGGTGGTGATGATGGAACAGGTGCGCTTCCAGATGTCGGTGTCCGGGTCGAGTCTCGAAGCCCAGATCCCGGCGAAAGCCATCGGGTGTCCATCTGCGCGATAGACCCAATGGGGGGTGCGGCCCAGTTCCTTGGGCTCCCACTCATAGAAGCCGTCGGCCGGGATCAGACAGCGTCTCCGGGAAAACGAATCTCTGAATGCTGACGTGCTTGCCACGGACTCGGCTCGGGCGTTGATGTGGATCGATCGAGCATCCTTGGCCCAGTGGGGCACCAGCCCCCAGGGCATCGAGCCAAGCGACCTCACCCCGTCACGCTCGGCGATGACATATACCGGGTCGGTGGGGGCCACATTCCAATTGGGCTCGATCCGCTCGGCCAGGACTTCGTCCACACCGAAATACTCGGCGTAGAAGTCGAGGTCACCTGTGATCGAGAAACGACCGCACACAGGCCGAGGTTAGGTGCGTGCCCAGACCCAACAACCTCGAACCTGAGACGGATCGACCCGGATACGGGCCGGAGAAGCTGAGGTTGGCGGTTTAGTCCGCACCCCTCAGGGCCACGAGTGTTTCGAGCAAGTCGGCGAGGGCGGAAGGGTTGGGGACGGTGACCTTGGCCAGACTGGGGCCGAGACCGACGTGGACACCGAGGTCGTCGGGCCTGAGAGCGGCAAAGGCCGTCTCGTCGGTCACATCGTCGCCCATGAACAACACTCGGTCGGCCCCGATCTCACGTGTGAGCTCCCGGAGTGCGACACCCTTGTCCACCGACGAGTCGGTCAGCTCGACGATCTTCTTACCGTCGAGAACCTTCAGCCCATCGATCGTCGAGGCGCGGCGCCGCAGATCCTCCACCACGGCATCGGGCTCGGCCACGAGGCGGTAGTGGAATCCGACCGACCGCGCTTTGTGCTCGGCCCGGGATCCCGGCGCGGCCTGCGTCGCTGCGTCGACCAACTGGCGTGCCTCAGTGAGCGCCGGTGATTCGGGGCCGGTGCCGGCGCCGTGATCGGCGCCATGCTCTCCAATGAGGATGAAAGAGGGATGGTCGAATCGCTCCACGAGATCGGCGCGGCGACGACCACTGATCACTGCCACCGTCGTGCCTTCGATGCCGGCCAGGGCCTCGAGAGCAGCCTTGGACCGGGCGAGTGGCGTTGCCAGATCGGGATCTTCGACGATCTCGGCAGAGCGTGCCGTCGAAATCGCTGGCAACGAGCAGGCGCTTGGTTGTCGCCAGCTCCTCGATCATCCTTCGATCGCCTCGAGGTTCTGACGGGCCCAGGTGTGGACGTCGAGCCTTCCCACCGTTCTCCTCAGCCTCGACATGCGTCTGGTCTGTTCCTCGGGGTCCATGACGACCGCCTCATGCAGCGCCACTGCCAGACCGTCGAGGTCGTATGGATTCACGATGAGAGCGTCGGTGAGGCGCTCGGCTGCACCGGCGAACTCGCTGAGAATCAAGGCTCCCCGGTTGTCGGTTCGGGTGGCGACGTACTCCAATGCCACGAGGTTCATGCCGTCCCGCAACGGCGTGATCATCATCACGTCCGCGGCCAGATAAGCGGCAACCAGGTCTTCGAAGGAATAGTTTCGATAGAGGTAATGAACCGGCGTCCATGACGCTCGGGCGAACCTACCGTTGATCCGGCCCACCATCTCCTCGACCCGGCGTCGAATCGCCTGGTACTCCCCGACATCCTCGCGGCTAGGCACGGCGATCTGGATGAACGAGACTTTGCCGATCAGCTCCGGGTGCCGCTGCAACATGACCTCGAATGCCCGGAGCCTGAGGTCGATCCCCTTGGAGTAATCGAGCCGGTCGACGCCGAGGATCACATGCTCGGGATCGCCCAGATCGCTGCGAAGTTGTTCGGCGGCTTCTTTCGCCTCGGGGGCATTTCCCGCAGCCTTGCTCTGGGCGAGATCGACCGAAATCGGCACCGCCTGGGCCCTGACCAGTCGGCCGTCGTATTCGAGGGCCGAGGCCGGGCCTTGGGCACCTGTGATCTCGCGGGCGGCGGCAGCAAAGTTGAGCACGGCGCGCCGGGTCTGGAAGCCGATGTAGTCGGCGCCGAGGAGACCTTCGAGGACCTGACGCCGCCATGGAAGCCGCTCGAAGATGTCGACCGGTGGGAACGGGATGTGGAGGAAGAACCCGATCCTCGCTCCGGGGAGTCGCTGGCGCACCATGGCCGGGACCAGTTGCAGCTGGTAGTCGTGCACCCAGACCTTGCCCTCGGGGCCGGCCGCCCGAGCGACGGCCCGGGCGAAACGGTCATTTACTTCCTGATGAGGATGCCACCAGTGACGATGGAACTCGAGGGGGCGGATGGCGTCGTGGTAGAGGGGCCATATCGTCCCGCTGCAGAAGCCGTCGTAATGGTTCTCGATCTCAGACTCGGAGAGCACCACAGGCCGGTTCCGGATGCCCGCCGCCGTGAATGACTTGGTATCGCCGCCGGATCCACCGTTCCAGCCAACCCAAACGCCTCCGTTGTCCCGGAGCACTGGTGCCAGGGCGGAGACAAGACCGCCGGGGCTGGTCTTCCATTTGCCGCTCCGCTCGTCCCAGGCGACCGGGAGACGATGGGCAGCCACCACGAGCGGGCTCCGGCTGCCATCTGATTCCACACTTACGACGATACCCGCTGCCCCGGACCGCCCACCCCGGCCATTCGACGCCGCAGCGCAGAGAGAATGGGAACATCAGGGCGTGCTGGCCGCCCTGAACATCTTGGCGATCGGTCTCGGACTCGGGGCCGGGGGTCTCGCCGCCACCATTCTCGCGCTGGCACTGGGCGGGCTGCTGACGGTCGCCGGCGTCGACGGAGGGGCCGACATCGGCCTTGTTGTCGGGGTGGTGCTCGGATTGGCCGTGGCTGGCTGGGTTTCAGGTCACATGGCTCGTCACTCCGAAAGGTTCCACGGAGCGGTGACCGGACTGCTGCTGGCCGCGCTCATTGTCTTTGTGGCCAGGATGGGGGGCAGCCCCGCGCCGACGGCGTCGGTGTTGTGGCTCGCCCTGGTTGCGGCGGTCATAGCCGGTCTCACCGGCTGGCTGGCCGGTCGACGAAAGCGATCCGGCTCGTAGAATGGCCAGGTGAGCCCGCCGGGCGACCGCGGTCGAAAGATCGAGGAAAGTCCGGACTCCACAGGGCATGGTGCTGGGTAACGCCCAGGCGGGGCGACCCGACGGAAAGTGCAGCAGAGAGCAGACCGCCGATGGCCCGAGAGGGCACAGGCAAGGGTGAAACGGTGAGGTAAGAGCTCACCAGCGTCGCAGGCAACTGCGACGGCTCGGCAAACCCCACCAGGAGCAAGGCCAAGCAGGGACGTCGGCGGCCCGTCGATCAAGTCCCGGGTAGGCCGCATGAGCGCATCGGCAACGGTGCGCCCAGATGGATGGTCGCCCTCGACAGAATCCGGCTTACAGGCGGACTCACCACGCCGAACCCCCTTTAACCAGGGGGTTCGGCCATTTCAGCGGCTAGTGCGGGAGATCCAGCTCTACCCACACCGCGGCGTGGTCGCTCAGCCTCTTGTCGAGCCAGTCCTCCCGGTAGCCGCACCGCACGGCCCGCGCCGACTCGGACGCGTACACGTGGTCGTAGCGGCGCCGCTTCGGGTTGCGTCCTCCCGGGATGTAACTGGTTGGATGCTCCGCGTACCCGTTCAGCCGTCGGTATACGTCGCTGAGGTCGTGGTCGCGCAAGCCCCACAGCACGCTGCCCTCGGCCCGCTCCCAGCGCTCCGCCAACTCAGGGTCGCTCGACGCCCAAGTCTCGATCGTCCCGTCCTCCTGCTCTGACTGGGGGGTATTGAAATCGCCGCACAGGATCCGCGGCCCCTCCGCTGGGCGGGCCAGTCGTGCGTAGAGGCCCTCGAAGGTCTCGAGCTTCTGGACCGGCCTGCTCACTCCGGGAGGCAGGTGCGCGTTGTGGATCTCAAGCTCGGTGCCGGGAATCGCCACCAGCGCTGAGAGCACCTTTTCCGGGTATGGGATCACGAACTCGCCTTGAGGCAGCACCCTGAGCGGCCACCGGCTGGCGATCAGATTCGCATAGCGTCGGCCGGGACCGATCAGGTGCGTACTGGTAGCGATCGCCGTCAGCCCGGCGGCCGTTAGGTGCTCACGCCAGCCGGGTTCAGAGCCATACGTGACCTCCTGGAGGCAGACGAGATGCGGCTGCTCGCCGAGAAGCGTGGCGGCCTGACGGTCGAGGCTGGCGTCTACCCGACCATTGACATTCCATGAGAAGAGCCTGAACACGCTGTCACCTGTCCTGACGCCGCCATCCTCGCCGACCTGACGCTACGCATGACCAAGCTCCCAACGATCGGGGCTTCCGTCCCGGACCGCAGCAGGTTCCTGAAATCCAGCGGGTTCTTCGCCCCCCGGCATAGCCTGAATCTCGTCTGAAACCTTCCCGGCCGCTCGTGGGTCGAACCAGCGGAACCAAGAGGAGGAATGCTCGTATGGTCGTCAACAAGTACCTTGCCGAGTTCCTGGGGACTTTTGTCCTGGTTTTCTTCGGATCCATGGGGATCCTCGCCGTCGGTGGTGCCGTTGGAGCGGCCGAGATCGTTGCGATCTCATTTGCCTTCGGGCTTGCGCTTCTGGCCGGCATCTGGGCCGTCGCCCATGTCTCCGGAGCTCATTTCAACCCAGCTGTGACCCTGGCGATGCTGATCGACGGCCGGACTTCGTTCGGAGACGCGATCGGCTATTGGATTGGGCAGTTCGCCGGTGCCACCGTCGCCTCGCTCGTGGTCATGGCGGCTACCAGCCGCGAGGCAGTCGGCGGGACGGTGACCGGCTACGAGAACCTGACCACCGGGATCATCATGGAGATAATCCTCACCACCGTCTTCGTATGGATGATCATGGCTGTTACCAGGACCGGTGGGAGTCATGCCGCTGTCGGCATTGCCCTGACCCTGGTCGCTGTCCATTTGGCCGGCATCCCGTTCTCCGGGGCGTCGGTGAACCCGGCTCGTTCCTTCGGGCCGGCGGTGGTCTCCGGTAACTTCGACCAGCTCTGGGTCTACATCGTCTTCCCGCTGGTGGGTGGGATAGTCGCCTGGGGGCTGTACCGGCTGTTCCCAGCGGCAACGCCCGCGGCGGTGGACACGGTGGAAGTCGTCGAAGTGATCGAGGCGACCGAAGTCTGACCTCAGGAGAAGAGCGGGTCTTCTCCCAGATCTTCGAGGCCCATCACCCAACCGGCGGGCAGCGACCAGTGCCGGGCGCCCTTGATCATCGAATCGAGGTGACCCTGCTCGGGATGGTGTTCGCCGTTGGGTGAGGCCTTGGCCACGAAGGTGAGACAGTCGTGCTTGTTTCCCTCGCGATCGACCGCCTTGATGTCCCACCCGGCGACACGTCCTTCACCCTCCTCGGCATCGGTGAGGGCCCCGACCTCGTTGTCGGGGACGTCGAAGATCCCGCCCCAGACGGTATGGCCGGACTCAGCGACGAATGAAGGCAGTCCCTCGGCCTCGTCGGAGTCGACAAAGACCAGCCGGGTCTCCGGGAAATGAGCCGTGAACAAGAACCTTGCGCCCGGCGAGACGGCGGCGATCCTGTCAGGGTCGAGGAAGGATGCGTAAGCGAAGTACAGCGTCGATTTCACGGGTAGCCGAGTGTAACGAGCGAATGACGGCCGCCGGTGCAAGGCTGGACACCCCCTCGGGCGGTCGATACATCGATAGGTGGTAGATGAGTCTGAAGAAAGCAGCCAGGTCACCGTATTGGCGTGACGAGTTGCTCGAACTGGAGCAGCGTCTCCTCGACCCGACCGTGCGCGGGTCCCCGCAAGCCGTCATCCCGCTTCTGCACCCCGAATTCCTCGAGTTCGGCAGCAGTGGCCGGGTCTACACCAAGGAGATGATGGTGCAGATGATGGTGCAGGAGACGCCAGGTGTGGTGAAGATCCGGGACTTCGACGTCCGAGAGATCACGCCGGAGGTGGCGTTGGTCACGTATCGGACCATCGGGGGCGAG
Source organism: uncultured Acidobacteriota bacterium (assembly GCA_963725075.1). Taxonomy (GTDB): domain Bacteria; phylum Actinomycetota; class Acidimicrobiia; order Spongiisociales; family ZC4RG35; genus JARDZU01. The sequence continues at coordinate 93,069 of CAVRXA010000002.1, read as the reverse complement.
GGCAAGGAGACGCGCCGCAGCTCGATATGGCTGCGTCGGGATTCCGGGTGGCAGATCGTGTTCCACCAGGGAACCAGGGTCCACAATCGGCTCTATGACGGCTAGCTGCCATAGCGCCAAGGGGGGTCATAGGCTCGTCCGCCGTTGAGGCGTTTCGAGCTGTTCCTGATATTTGGTGAAGCGTTCGCCGTCGCGTGGCCGGCCGTGTTCGGGGTGCGGACCAGGAGGGGAATCGTCGCCGGCCTCTTGCTCGCCCTCTTCATCATCCACTGGCAGGTGGAGGGGCTGCGATGGCAGATGCTCCCGGTCTACGGGGCTGCGTTGGGCCTTGCCATCGGCGACATCCTCTCGGTCGAGCGCCGGCTCGATTGGACCCAACGAGTCGCCCGGGGCATATTCGGATTGGCCGGGTTGGCGTTGGGGGCGATCCTTCCCCTCGTCTTGCCTGTCCCCGAGTTGCCCGTGCCCACCGGGCCGGAGCCCATTGGCACCCTCAGTTTCGAGCTCGTCGATTCGGAGCGCGAGGAGATCTACGGGCCGTCACCGGGACCGGGGAGACGTCTGATGGCACAGGTCTGGTACCCGGCGCTGGACCAGGGAGAGGTGGACCCGCTCCCGTGGAGTCAAGACTGGGACATCGTCGCGCCCGGGGTCTCCAGCATTGATGGGCTTCCCGGGCTGGTTCCTGAGCCACACCCAGTACAGCCTGTCCCATGCCGGCGAGTCGATCCCTGTCGCTCCCGGTACCTACCCGGTGGTCGTGTACAGCCATGGATGGACCGGCTTTCGGACCAACGTGGTCCATCAGATCGAGAGTCTGGTGAGCAACGGCTTCATCGTGGTTGCCATCGACCACACCTACGGTGCGGTGGCCACTCGTTTCCCTGATGGCGAGGTCATCGACTACGACCCGGCGGCTCTGCCCGACGCAGCCGAGGTGGGGGAGGAGCCATACCTCGAAGCCACAGAGGCTTTGGTCGATGTCTTCTCGCAGGACATCGTGAGCGTGGCCAACGCGCTGGAGGCGGGGCCCAACGGGCCATTTGGCGCCCTTGCCGAAAGCGTGGACCTGACCAGGCTCGGCGTCTACGGCAACGAGACCGGAGGAGGCGCCGCCGTGCAATTCTGCTTGGAGGACGAGCGATGTGATGCGGTCCTCGGCCTCGATCCATGGGTCGAGCCGATTCCGGATCGGGTTCTCGCCATCTCCGCGATCCGGCCCGCGCTCTTCATGAGATCGGACGACTGGAGCGGCACCGAGAACGACGCCATCCTGCGCGGAATCGCCGAGCGTTCGACATCCACGAGTTATTGGATCGGGGTGGAGGGGACCGCTGAGACAGACTTCGTCGGGATGCCCCTCCTCTCGCCCCTCGGAGCGAGATTTGGATGGAAAGGGCCGATCCCGGCCGGCCGCATCATCCCGATCATCGACCGCTACCTGGTGGGCTTCTTCGATGTCTACCTACTCGGCACCGGATCCGCCGCCCTCGACACGTCCGCCTTCGAAGAGGTCAGCCTGGAGGTCATCCTTCCCGATTAGGCGTCGGGCCGTTGCTGGGTGTCACCCGTGATCTGCTGGCCGGGCTGCTCCCCGTTGCGGATGGAGTCGATCGTCGCCCCGAGGATCAGGGCGTCCGCTTCTCCGATGATCTTTCCCACCACCGTGCCCTCCGGGTCGATGAAGAACGTCTCCGGTATCCCGAACACCCCGTAGGCGATGGCGGTCCGGCTGCCCGGGTCGGCCAGATACCGCGTCGTGCTCGAGGCGCCAGCCTCGGCCAGGTAGGCGAGCGAATCGGCAGCCTCCTCCTGATAGGCCACCTGCACAAAAGTGACGTCGTCGTCGCCGAATGACTCCGAGGCCGCCACCAGGTCATCGTGCTCGTCGCGGCACTCCAGGCACCAGGAGGCGAAGAAGTTGACGACAACGATGTCACCGCGCAGGTCGGAAAGGGAAACGCCTTCCGAGCCGTCGAGTCCGGCCAGTGTGAACTCGGGCGCCGGCTTCCCGATCAAGGGGGAATCGACGAGACCGGGATCACTTCCGAATCGGCTCGCCAGCACGACGGCCAGGACGACCGTGACTCCAACGACGGCCAGACCCGCCCAGCGCAGAGACCCTCCCGGTCAAGGGCATTCCTCCCCGTCAGTTGCCAGTTCGAGGTCCGCCTCGATCTGGGTCCTGGTCTCAGCGGCGAGATCAGGGTCGGCGAGGAGCTCTTCGAAGGTCTGGACCGCCTGGTCGGTGTCCCCGGTCCCGCACCAGAGAACTCGTGCCCTCACGTAGCGGGCAACCGAGGACCCGGGGTCGATGGCCAGAGCCTCGTCGATGAGACGGGTTGCGGTCTCCACCTCGCCGTTGCCGACGTAAGCCATCCAACCGAGCCGCACCAACGCCGTGATCGCCTCGGCGCCGGTGGCCTCGGGGTCCTCAGCCACTACCAGGTAGTGGGGGAAGGCCGATCGATAGTCGCCTCCATCGAAGTACCGCTCAGCCAGCGCGAGTCGCATCCCGTTGATCTGCGGGTCTTCGGCGTTGGCGGCGATCACCGCCTCCATCGTTTCGTTGCTGACCTCGGACAGGTCCAACTCGTCGATGTCCGCTGCCCCGGCTGCCGCTGCCGGGCGGTCCTGTAGCGAGTTGGCTGCGACCACCACGATCCCGGCGAAGGCAAGCACCAGCACCACACCACCAATCACCAGCCGGGTCCGACTCTTCCCGGGTGAAGAGGACTCGTCACTTTTCCCGGAACCTGGATGACGCCGCCACCACACGATCATCGCGATGCCGACCGCCAAGGCCAGCACGGGCGCGACCCAGAGCACGAGGGTGTTTCCGGAGGCCGGCGGATCGAGGAGGACCGCCCCGGTGTATGAGCTCAGGAGCTCGTCGATTATCTGCTGGTCGGGCACGCCGGAGGAGACCCGCTCCGAGACGAGGTCCATCATGTCCTCTGCCATCTGGGAAGGGGAGTTGGCGATGGACTCTCCCTGGCACACCGGGCACTTGATGCGGGTCCCGATCTGCTCCACCCGGTCCAATGTGGCCGGCTGGGTCGACGTGAGGAGGAGCAGCGACACCGCCATCACCGCGATAACGGCCACCGAAGCGATGTTGCGAGTCCGCTCAGACATCGGCGAGCACCAGCGGCTCCTCGACGACCCGATCCCGGCGTCTCACCGTCAGCGCCCAGAAGCCGCCCGCCGCTGCCGTCAGGCCGCCGAGCCACAGCAGCCAGATCATCGGCGAGGTGTCGAGACCGAGCTGCACCGTCTCGGCGTCGAGGTTCCTCAGCGTCAGGTAGAGGTCGCCGCTGGGACGGCTCATGACGGCGGGTGTGATGATCCCGCCCGTCTCGGTGTCGTAGAAGTTCGCTCTCGGCTCGAGCACGGTGATGATGCGGTCGTCACGGCTGACCGCGACCCGAACGCCCTGGACGACACGATTGGGCTCTTCGCGGCGGAACGGCGCGTCGTAGGTAAGGGTGTATCCGGCGAATTCGACCGATTCGCCGGGAGCCAGCTCCACTTCTGTGTGGAGGGGGAGGTTGGCGGCAAACGCGATGCCGATGGCGACGAGGACCACACCGATGTGGCTGAGTTGGCCCGCCCAGAACGACTGATCGTTACCGATGACTGTTCTCGCCTCCTGATAGAGCGAAAGCCCCGATTTGGCCCTCCGGGCGCCGGCGAGCTCGAGGAGCAGCCCTCCGATCGCCGCCGCCACGAAGACGCCGAGGACGATGGCGAGGATCACCCAGGCGACCCGCGTCACGGTCAGGGCCACCACCACACCAGAGGCCAGGGCGACGATTGTCGGCCAGCGAAGCCGTCGCCAGAGCAGACCGGGAGCCGCCCCACGCCAGGGCGTGACCGGGCCAAACCCCATCGTCAGGAGGAGCATGAACGAGAGGGGGACGGCGAGGCGATTGAAGAAGGGCTCGCCCACCCCTACCTGGGTCCCGGTGAAAGCCTCGAGCAGGAGGGGGTAGGTGGTGCCGATCAGGACCACGAAGGCATATACGGTCAGCAGCAGGTTGTTGACCAGAAAAGTGCCCTCACGGGAAACGAAGGTCTCGATGCGGGGTGAGGACGCCACCAGATGGGATCGCATGGCGAAGAGGGTGAATGAGCCGACCAGCACCAACACGAGGAACCCGAGGAGCGCCGGCCCGATGGCGGACTGGGTGAAGGAGTGGACGGAGTTGATCGTCCCCGACCGGGTGAGGAAGGTGCCCAGGATGGTGAGGGCGAAGGCGCTGATCACGAGCACGAAGTTCCATGCCTGAAGCATCCCTCGCCGTTGCTGGACCAACCCGGAGTGGATGAAGGCGGTGGCCACGAGCCAGGGCATCAACGAAGCGTTCTCCACCGGGTCCCAGGCCCAGTAACCGCCCCAGGAGAGGACCTCGTAGGCCCACCAGCCACCCAAGGTGATTCCCATCGTCAGGAACGACCAGGCGACCAGCGTCGAGCGGTGGCTTCGCCGCAACCACTCGGGGCCGGGGACCCCGAGGGCGAGGGCCCCGATCGCATAGGCGAACGGCACCGTGAGCCCGACGTAGCCGATGTACAGGACCGGCGGATGGACAGCCATGAGGAAGTGGTTCTGAAGGAGCGGGTTCGGCCCCGGGCCGTTGGCGGGCACGTCGGCGGCGGTGAACGGCCAGGCGCTCGAAGCGGCGCAACCGGTCGCCAGGGCGTCCACACACACCTCGAACGGGTTGGCCACGGTGATCATGAGACCGAAGAAGAAGATGCCGACTCCACCCATCACGGCCACGGCCGCCGATCCCAGGCGATCGGACGCCTTCCGCACGACCACCCAGGTGAACACGGCGAGGACGAGCCCCCAGAGGATGATCGAGCCCTCGAGGGCCGCCCATGCCGTGGCTACGTCGAAGGGAAACGGGGTGGTGCTGGAGTGGTGGTTGGCGACATAGGCCAGGCTGAAATCGTCGGTCAGCAGGGCCACCTGCATCGCGACCATCGAGATGACCGCTCCTGCCAGGACCAGTTTCCCCGGTGCGCGAAGGTCACCCTCCCCGCCACGTGCGAGGCGGATGCCCCGCATCACGAGCAGGATCGACCCGATCAGTGCTGCGATCACTCCGGCCGATCCGAGAAAGGCCAGCATCAACCCTCCGGGTAGGCCCCGCCCTCCTCGGGGACCTCATAGTTCTCGTCGTGTCGGATCAACGCCGAATCGGCCTGGAACGTGTCTCCCGACCAGGCACCTTCGAGCAGGAGAGGGATCTCCTCGGCGAAGAGCGAGGGCTGTGGGCCGTTGAGGACGACCGGGATGTCAGCCCCTCCGTCGGTCACCTCGAAAGAGGTCGATTCGTCGGCTTCCACCACCGTCCCGGCCACCACGATGCCGGCGAGCCGGAAGCGCTCGCCGTCGGGGAAATCGGCACGTTGGTCCACGGCTTCGGACGGATAGAGGTAGTAGGTGAGGCTGTCGTTCAGCCCGGTGAATGTGAGGGCGAGCACGATGGCAATCACCCCCCCGATGCCGAGGTAGACGAATCGGCGATGACTCACCGTCAGCCCTTGGCTCGCCGATACCGCAGATGGAGACGGGCTGCGTACCAGACGAAAGCCGCGTAGCAGATGAGGAAGGTGCCGAAGACGATGACTTGATCAGACATCTTCGACCTCGGAGAGCAGGGGAGTGGCCACCGCGTCCCCGGCCGGGACGGTCTCGCCTGACCTCGACTCCTCGGCCTTGGCCACCTCGACTCTGGCTGCGGTCAGCGCCAGGTAAAGCAGCGTGAAGGCGAGGAAGTTGACCAGCAATGCGATCACCATCTCGTCCGGCATCGTGGCCCCATCGGGCCGGATCGATTGTGTCTGATGCAACGACCGGAACAGGTTGACCGAGAAATACACCAGCGGCACCTGGACCACGGCGATGGCGCCGAGGATGGCGGAGCGCCTGGCCCTCATGACCGGGTCTGGCGTGGCCCGGCGCAGGGCCAGATAGCCGATGTAGACGAAGAACATGACCGCGGTCGATGCCATGCGCGGATCGGCCCAGTCCCAGGCCCTGCCCCAGACTGCCTGCCCCCACACCATTCCGGTGAACAGACCGGTGGCGGTGAACAGGACGCCGGTCTCCACCGATGCCTCGGCGATTCGGTCCCAGCGGTCGGTCTTGCGCACCAGCCAGAGGATGGAGGCCAGGGCGGTGACGCCGAAGGCGAGGAAGGCGACCCACATCGAGGGGGCGTGGATGTTGACGATCCGGGTGAACTCGCCCTGGAGACGGTCGGTGGGCGAGGTAAGTGTGAGGTACAGGCCCGCAGCCATCGCCACCGCAGCGATCGACAGCAGAATGCGGACTCGTTTCATCTCGACGCCTCCTCGAGGGGTCGGGCCAGCGCGACGCCGGCCACGGCCAGCGCCAGGTCGGTCGCGACCAGCAGCAACAACCAGGGCAGGATACTTGTGTCCCGGGTTAGTGACTCCAGGGTCTGGGAGCCCCCAATGACGAGGGGGATCGCCAGCGGGGCGACGATGAGGGATGCGAGGACGGTGCGACTTCGCAATCCCGCCGTGACCTCCCCGGCGAGCGTCCCGAGCTCGGTGAGGCCCACCGCGGTCAGAAGCACGGCGAGGATGACCGGCGCCTGGCCAGCCCGAGGGAAGACGGGGGCTGTAAAGGACGAACGTCGCCACCAGGAGCACGATCATGAAGCCCACCATGAGCACCGAGCCCGACATGGTGCGACCGACGAATCGGGCGGCAGGGTCGACTCCGAGGAGGGCGTAGAGGTCCCGTCGCTCCGGCCGGTCGTCGGCGGCCTGGCGCAAGGCCACCTGCATCCCGAACAGGACGCCGATCGCCCAGAAGACGGCAGGCCCGAGCTGTGTGATGGCGGAGAGGTCCACGCCGAGGGCGAGGGGAAATACGAGGAGGGCGATGACGGCGAAGGGCAGGATTATCCGCAGGACGTCGCCCATGCGTCGTTCCACACGGAGGTCGACCCGGGTGATCTCCATGGCCTGATCCCAGAACGTCATGCGACCAGCTCCAGACGGCCGGCGGAGATAGCCATGACCCGGCCGGCGCGCTCGGCGAGATGCGCGGCATCGTGCGAGACCATCACGACCGCGCCACCGTTCTCCGTGGTTCGGGTGATCAGGGCATCGATCAGCTGTTGGGCATCGACGTCTAGACCTGAAAACGCCTCGTCGAGCAGGAGAAGTCTGGGCCGGGTCAAGAGCAGCCTGGCCGCCTCGGTGCGACGCAACATGCCGAACGAGCTCTGCTCGACCTTCCGGTCCGCAGCCTCAGCCAGCCCTACGACCTGCAGGGCGCGTTCGATCCGGGCCGTGTCTCCGCCGAACAGACGGATGGCATGATCCAGATTCTCCCGAAGAGTCAGCTCTCCGACCACGGTCGGGATGTGACCGACGAGGCCGATCTCTCGCCGGATCCCGTACACCTCGGGCGTGCCGAGCGCCGCCCCCAGGACACGGCCGGTGCCTTGGGCCGGGGCGGTCAGCGTGGCGAGGAGCCGGAGGAGCGTCGTCTTGCCCGATCCGTTCGGACCGGCGATGCCGAGGACCTCGGCGGCACCTACCGACAGGCTGAGGTCACGCAGGATGGTCTGGCCACCGAGCGAAACACCTGCATCCTCGAGTTCGACGTGGGTGCCCACCCGGTGAAGTCTCATTCGGCGCGGGGTCAGACTCAAGTTGTCGGGCAGCGTCATTAGCTTGAGTGTGCGATGAGCCAGGAGATCGTCATCGATCCGCGTTTCCGAGGCCCGCCCAACAGCGCCAACGGCGGATATGCGTGTGGCGTCGTGGGCGAGGGGATCAATGGCGTCGCCACGGCCACGCTTGCGTCGCCCTCCGCCCCTCGACGTCCCCTTGATCCTGGTCGATGACGGGGGGCAAATCCGGCTGATGGACGGCGAGGACCTCGTAGGTGAAGCCGTGCCGGACACCCTCGACCTGGTCGTCCCGACCGGCCCGGATTTCGACACCGCAGTGGGCGCATCCAGAAGCTATGCAGGCTTCGAGGCCCACCCGTTCCCGACTTGTTTCGTCTGCGGGCCCGAGCGTGAGCCGGGCGACGGGCTCCGAATCTTCCCCGGTCGTCTCGACGGTTCGCCGGTGGTGGCCGCCCCCTGGGCGCCTGACGAGTCGTTGGCCGGTGCCGGAGGCATGGTCGAGCGTCGTCATGTCTGGGCCGCCCTCGACTGCCCTTCTTACTTCGGGCTCGAGAACGCCCCTGTGGCCCTGCTCGGCCGTCTCACCGCCCGGATCGACCGGCTGCCCGAGGTCGGGGAGCGCCTCGTCGTCATCGGCTGGCCGATGGGTGTCGATGGGCGAAAGCACTTCGCCGGGTCGGCGCTGCTGGATGAAGCCGGCGACGAAGTGGCCGTTGCCGCGGCGACCTGGATCGAGATCGACCGACTACCTCTCTGATCGGTTGCCGAGACGGACCACGGGCCGAGCGGGCAGGGCAAGACTGCCGGTGGCGTCGATCAGACGCATGGGCGTGGATTTCATCCAGTTCCAGATGAGGTGTGCCTCCTCGGCGGTCTCCACGGAGTCCGGGACGTCGTTCTCCGGTTCATCTCCGACATCGGGGGCGGGCCGGAGTGGCGGGCTGGAGCCGGCCCGCCAGGTGCAGACAAGCCGTCCGTGATCCACCACGACGTGAGACCCGTCTTCCCCCTCCATCTCGCAAACGCCCAGGCCGCCGAGGGCAACCCAGGTTCGGCTGATCTCGATGGCCCGGGCCAGAGCTTCGTGACGGTCCCGTGCCCATCCGGCCTCCTCGTATCGCTGCTCCGATGAGAGCTGCTCCATTCGGTCGACCAGCGGTTCGAGCAGAAGCTCGGATCGGCACGAGATCCCTTCGACGATCTGGTCGACCACCCGCTGGTACTCGATCGGATCCAGGGACCCGTCGCATGGGCACAGGGCGACACCCATCTGGGCCGGGGCGCAACGCGCCGACCTGGTCCCGGGTCGCGAGGAGCAGCGTCTGATCATCGTGGCGTCCCAGAGCGCCGACACCACCAGGTCGGCGACCGTCTTGGAGCGGAAGGGCCCGAGATGGGCCAGCGCATTGGTCTTGAGGGTTCTCACCACAGACAGCCTCGGGAACGGCTCGGCGGTCAGCTTCACCCAATGGGAGGACTTTGGAGGTCGGGACCGACGGTTGTATCGGGGCCGGTAGGTGTGGATGAGTCGAAGCTCGGTGATCTCCGCTTCCAGGGGCGTGGGGCACACGATGTGGTCGACGGAGTCGAGCTCGCGCATCAGGCTCCCGATGGTCCGGCGTTGGTCTCCATAGAAGTACTGGCGGACCCTGGCCCTGAGATTGGTCGCCTTGCCGACGTAGATGGGCGTGCCATGCCGGTCCCGGAACAGGTAGACGCCCGGCTGACGGGGGAGGGCGTCGGTCAGGGCGATCTTGGAGTAGTGGGCGGAGCCACGGGCACGGGGGAGTTGGAGCAGGTCGTCGAGGTTGGTGACACCGAGGCTGCCCGCCCGCTCCAACAGCCCGTGAAGGACATGGGCGGTGGCACGGGCATCATCGAGGGCGCGGTGGATCGGTGTGACCGGGCTGCGGAAATGGGCAGCGAGTGTCTGCAGCCTCATGTTCCGCACCTCCTCTCTGACCAAGCGCCGGCCAAGCCCGGCAGTGTCCACGGTGTCATTGCTCAACGGCGGATAGCCGTGGAGAGCCGCGGCTGCGTTGAGAAAGGACATGTCGAAGCGAATGTTGTGACCGACGATCACGGCGTCGCCGATGAATTCGAGAAAGGTGGGAAGCGCTGTGGCGATATCGGGCGCCTCGACCACCATCGCCTCGGTGATGCCGGTCAGGATCGTGATCAACGGCGGTATCGGAAGCCCGGGATCGACCAGGGTCTGAAAGGTCCCCAACAACTCACCACCCCGGTACTTGACCGCCCCGATCTCGGTGATGGCGCAATCCCGGGGCGATCCCCCGGTCGTCTCCAGATCGAGGACACAGAAGGTGACGTCGAACAGCGGCGTGGAGAGGTCGTCGAAGCTGGGCTGGAGCAGGGCAGACACGCCCTTGTCGAGCCTAATCGAACATATGTTCGGTGCAAGGACTAAGTAGTAGACCGCTGCCGCAGGGCCTCGTAGGCGAGCACGGCCATGGAGACCGAGACGTTGAGGGAGTCGGTGGATCCGTGCATCGGAAGGCGGACCGTGGTGTCGGCTGTGGTCAGAGCCGATCCGCTGAGGCCGCTGTGCTCGGAGCCGACGAGAAGGGCGACCGGACCGGTGAGGTCGCATTCCCAAAGGAGATCCTTGGCGCCGGGGTCGGCGGCGACGATCCGTGCCTGATGATTCCGCACCCATTCGATGGTTGCAGTGAGATCGGCGACGCCCAGCGGCACCGAGAAGATGGCTCCGGTCGACGCTCGAACCACGTTCGGGCTGAATGGATCGGTCTCAGGGTCCGCTGCGATCACGGCGTCGGCCCCCACGGCGTCGGCGGTGCGGAGCAGGGCGCCCAGGTTCCCCGGCTTCTCGATCGCCTCGGCGATCAGGAACAGGGGGACAGACCCCGGTGTCAGGTGGCCGAGAGTGACATCCAACTGCCCGAACACACCGATCACCCCCTGCGACCTGCCCCGATACGAAGCGCGGTCGAGTGCGTCCGCCGCGACCGAGACCTCGACGCCGGCCCGGTGCGGCGGGCCGGGGAAGCGGTCGGGGTCGTAGTAGATCTCGAGCGGGTGGTGGCCTCGAGCGACAGCCCGGTCGAGGTCCCTGGAGCCCTCGACGAGGAACACCGACTCCTGGTCGCGCTGTTTGCGCTCGCGGAGAGCGACCAGGCGCTTGATCCGGGGATTCGACGCCGAGGTGATGTCCATCAGCCCGCCCAACGCTCCCAATGCACGACGGCAGCGCGGGGTCGTTTGCCTCGGGCCAGGCTTCCCGACCTGCGGTCGGGCATCGGATAGCCGACGGTCACCACGCCAATCGGGCTGTGGTTCTCGGGGATCGCGAGCAACGCGGCCAGGTCCCGCATCGAGTGGACTCCGAGGAACCCGGCGGCCAGCCCTTCGTTCACCGCGGCCAGGAGGACACCCATCATCGCTGCTCCGGCATCAACCCACCAGTAGGGGACGGGCCAATCGATCTCCTGCCCATCGGGGTCCAGCTTGTCCGGCTCTCGATAGCGCTCCCGGTAGATCGACTCGCTGACGGTGATCACGATATGGGCCGGGGCTGTCGAGATCCATGGGTCGAACCCGCCGGCGACGTACTCCTCTTCATCAGCGAGGGTGGCGATCGATTTGCGGGTAGCCGGTTCGGTCACGACCACGAATCCCATTCCCTGGCTGTATCCGGCCGACGGGGCGCGGAGCCCGGCGTCGACGATCCTGTCGAGTGCCTCCGGCGGGACCGGATCGGGCGTGTAATTGCGCACCATGCGGCGCCTGCGGATGACTTCGTCGAATTCCATAGGGCCAATCTTGTCACTTGCGAGTCCCCACCGAGCGCCGAAACTGATCGGTGACATCGGTCGTTGAATGGCTTATGGTGTCGGCGGCGGTTCAGGGTCGCCCAAGCCAGGACCGCGATTGATACGGAGGGAGTGGGCGAGTGACCGCATCGGCGGGGACCGAGATGACGGTGGTTTGGACACGGGGTAACGGATGCTCCGAACTGGCGTCTCTTCTTTCCGAAGGCGTGCCCGACCGCATCACCGGGGACCTCGTCGGCAGTGCATCACCCACCGGGCCGACCTTCTCGTCTCACGCAGGTTCCCGGGATCGTTCGATCTGGTGAGTGTCGCCGTCCCCCTCGACTTCGTCCCCGAGAACGTGAAGCGGGTGGTCTCGGCAGTGGCCGGCGGGCCCCATTCGTTCCTGGCTGCAGACACCGCGTCGCGTCTGGGACGTGGTCTCGGAGTCGAGTCCGAGATGTTGTCGGCCATCCGGCCCGGCGATGATCCGAGGGAAGCCGAGGATCTGCTCGATCACATCGGGCTGTCGGTCCCGGAGATGGGCGGCCGCGTCGTCGAGGTCGAGGGCATATCCGAGCTCGTTGAGACCCTCGACGAGGGGACACTCGTGGTGTTCGGCGCCCCTGGTGGGTCCTGGCTGCAGAGGTCGATGTTCGGCCCCGGAGCCAGGCTGCGGAGCAAGGCTCCCGCCGGGGCCATCATGGTGCGTAGCGCACCGGACCGGGTCTTCCGCTGGATGGGGGAACCAGTTTTCGTCAGTCCTCTGCGGCTGGCCGACGACACACTCCGCCTCCACCAGGAAAACGTGCTGGCGGTTGCCGACGAGGGAATGCTCATCGGCCTGGTTCGTCGAAATCGCCTCGAGGGGGCCGGCGATTCTCCGGTGGGATCTCTGATGGAGGAAGCCGTGTCGGCCAAGGTCGACGAGACCATCGCCGAGGCCATGGTGCTCGAGCCGACATTCGGGCGGGATCCGATCCCGGTCACCGACCACGACGAGCACCTCGTCGGCGGATTGTCATTGCCAGTGGCCTGAATCTGTGCAGAATCTCCGCCGGTGAAATCGAGGATTTCCTTCTGGGGCTTCTTCTGGCTCGTGGTCACCCTGGTGGTGGTGTTCCATGTAGGCGGTGGCTGGTACTTCTCGAGCGAGCTGATCAGCGATGGTTTCGTGCCCGCGCCCGAGCCGATCACCGTGGTGCAGGGCTCCTACGACCTCGAAGAGGTGGCCTACACAACGCCATTGGGGGAGATGGACGCCTGGTACCTCCCCGCCGATGGCCCCACGTGGGTGATTCACATTCACGGCCTTGGGACCACACCTGCCGAGGCTGAGCCTCTGTTCGGCCCGCTACAGGACGGGGGCTATCCCCAATTGTCGATCGCCTATCGCAACGACGCCGGGCAGCCAAAGGACCCCTCTGGCTACTACCAGTACGGAGCCACCGAATGGGAGGACGTGGCGGGTGCCGTCGACTATGCCGTGGCCAACGGGGCGCAGAACATCGTGCTCAGCGGCTTCTCGACCGGTGGCGCCCATGCGATGTCCTTCCTCTCCCGACAGCCGCAGGAGGTCGTGATCGGCGTCCTTCTGGACGCGCCGAACGTCGACTTCGGCCGGACCGTGGACTACGCAGCCAGTCAGAGGGATCTGCCGGTGCTACCGCTCCCGGTCCCGGCGACCCTGTCGGCGTCGGCCAAGTTCATCACCTCGTTGCGCATCGGGATCAACTGGAAGCTCCTCGACTACATATCCGATGCCGACGAGACCATCCGCCAACCGGTCCTGATTCATCATGGGACCGAAGACCTGACGGTTCCGCTCGAAACGAGCCTCGACCTCCAGGCCACCAACCCAGACCTCATCCAGTTGATCACGGTCGAGGGCGCCGGCCACATCGAGTCATACGACGTCGACCGGCAAGGCTATGTGGACTCGGTGGTGGCATTTCTCGCCGAGCTGGGATGACCTGAGCTCACCTACTGTGCGCCTGGCGCCGAGGAGGTGCAGGTGGCCGGCGACCCGATGATCCGTCTCGAGAACGTGAAGAAGGTCTTTCCCGGGAGCACTCGCGCCGCCGTGACCGACCTGAGTCTCGATATCGGGCGTGGGGAGTGCGTGACACTCATCGGGCCGTCGGGCTGCGGAAAGACGACGACGCTGAAGATGATCAACCGGATCATCGAGCCCACCTCGGGACGGATCGAGATCGACGGCAGGGATGCCATGGCCATTCCCGCCCACGAGTTGCGCCGATCTATCGGCTACGTGATCCAGCAGATCGGATTGTTCCCCCATCGCACGATCGCCCAGAACATCGGCACCGTCCCCGCCCTTCTCGGCTGGGACCAGGCGAGGATCGATGAGCGTGTGGCCGAGCTGGTGGAGATCGTCGGGCTGGATGCCGAGATGATGACTCGCTACCCGTCTGAGCTCTCCGGAGGCCAACAGCAGCGTGCCGGAGTGGCCCGCGCCCTGGCCGCCGATCCACCCGTCCTGCTGATGGACGAGCCCTTCGGGGCGGTCGATCCGATCGTCAGGAAGAGGCTCCAGAATGAGTTTCACGACTTGCAAGGTCGCTTGGGCAAGACCGTCGTTTTCGTCACTCACGACGTCGACGAAGCGATCCTGCTGGGGGATCGGATGGCCATCCTCAACATCGGGGGAATCGTCGAGCAATACGACGTTCCCGAGAAGGTCCTGGCCGAGCCGGCAAGTGATTTCGTGGAGAGATTCCTCGGCGGAGAGCGAGGCCTGAAACGTCTCGCCTTGCTCCCGATCAGCGAGGCGGACCTGGAGCCGGGGCCATTCGTGGATGTCTCGGTGACCGGTGCCGAGGCTCGTCGGGTCATGGAGCAGCACGGCGTCGACTGGCTCGGCCTCCTCGATGGCGAACGGCTCCTGGGATGGGTCGACGGAAACCTCGTCGATTCCAGACCGCTCCGGGATCTCGATCCGAGACCGTTCCTGGTCACCCTGGACACTGGATCCACGTTGCGATCTGCCCTCGACGCGGTCGTCACCAGCCACGCTCGGGTGGCGGTTGTGGTCGATGACGGGATCTATCGGGGAATGCTCGATCTGGAGGCGATTGCAGAGGGAATCACCGAATGAGAGTCCTCGGGCAAACCTCCCCGTTGATCGACTGGGATTGGATCGGTCGAAACATCGATCAGATCGCCGATCGGACCTGGCAGCACCTGAGTCTGACCGCCGTCTCTGTCGGGATCGGTCTGGTGATATCGGTCGGGCTGGCGATCGTCGCTCTCCGCTGGCGGTGGTCTTACACACCGATCACCTGGGCCACCGGGCTTCTCTACACGATCCCGTCGCTCGCCCTCTTCGCCCTCCTGGTGCCGGTCGTCGGGCTCAATGCCACCAACGCCGTGATTGCCCTCACCTCCTACACGCTGCTCATCATCATCCGCAACCTGGTGGCGGGCATCGACGGTGTCCCCGATGCGGTGCTGGAGGCTGCGGATGGCATGGGTTACACGAGACGGGCCAGGTTTTGGAAGATGGAAGTGCCACTCGCCCTGCCGGTGATCATCGCCGGTCTTCGCATCGCCACGGTGACCACTGTCGGCCTGGTGACGGTGACCGCCGTTCTCGGGCTGGGTGGCTACGGGTATTTCATCCTGCGCGGGCTCAACACGTTCTTCTGGACTCAGATCCTGGTCGGGGTCGTGCTCTCGGTCGTGCTGGCCACGATCTTCGACATCGGGTTTCTCGTTCTGCAGAAAGTCCTCAGCCCGTGGGCGCGGAGGGCCGGATGACGACCTGGGAGTCCGTCCAGGAGTTTCTCTCGGAGCCCACCACCTGGTCGGGGCCGGATTCGATCTGGACCCGGCTTGGGGAGCACATCTGGGTGTCGGTGGCAGCGGTGATCATCGCCGGGCTCCTGGTGCTGCCGTTGGCGATCTGGCTCGGCCACATCCGTCGCGGCTCGGCAGTCGCCACGGCCGTCGTCAACATCGGGCGGGCCATCCCATCATTTGGGATCCTGGCCATTGCGTTCCTCATCCTGGTGCAGATGGGCGCAGGAGTCGGTGAGCCCTGGGCCGTGTTGGTGGCCCTCGTCGCTCTGGCTGCCCCTCCGATGTTCACCAACACCGTGGCCGGGATCCAGGCCGTCGAGCCCGCGACGATCGAGTCGGCTCGCGGCATGGGCTTGACGGAGCGCGAGGTGTTGACCGGTGTCGAGCTGCCACTGTCTGCGCCGCTGATGATGGAGGGTGTGCGAATCGCCTTCGTGCAGGTCATCGCCACCGCCACTCTGGGCGCCCTCGTCGCCTGGGGAGGACTGGGCAGGTACATCGTGGACGGATTTGCCAGACAGGACATGGGACGGCTGATCGTCGGGGCGGTCCTTGTCGGCCTGCTGGCCATCGCAGCCGAGTTGGGTCTTTCGGCAATGCAAAGAGCGACAACCCCTCGCGGGACCAGGCCGGCCCGTTGACGGGAATCTGGCGAAACGCTCTACGGTTTGCCAGGTGGGCCCTGGTGGAAAGACAGGGCCTATTTGCAACCTAGAGAAGGAGTACCCATGCGGAAACCATTCCGCGCTGGCGCCGTTGGGGCGATCCTGGGTCTGGCCCTCGTGGCCGCGGCCTGTGGATCGGGTGACGGTTCCGAAGAAGGCAGCATTCCCGAAGGCGACCCGATCAGGGTCGCGTCATTCAACTTCAACGAATCGGTGATCGTGGCGGAGATCTACGCCCAGGGCCTCGAGTCGAACGGCTACACGGTGGAGCGGCAGCTCAACCTGGGCAACCGCGAGGTGGTCAAGCCGGCGCTGGAGGGCGGCGACATCGATCTCGTTCCCGAGTACACCGGGTCCGTGGGCGGCTTCCTCGAGGTCGAGCAGTCGGCCGACCCGGACGCCATGTGGGAGTCCGCACGGACTGCGTTCGAGGAGTTAGGGGTGACACTGCTCGCCTACAGCCCCGCTCAGGACAAGAACGCATACGTCGTGACAGGGGAGACAGCTGAGGAATTCAGCCTGACGACCGTCTCCGACCTCCAACCGGTTGCCGGCGAGATGATTTTCGGTGGACCGCCTGAGTGTCCGGAACGCCCGCTCTGCCTGCAGGGATTGGAGGAGGTCTACGGCCTGGAGTTCGCGGAGTTCGTCCCTCTCGATGCAGGCGGGCCGATCACAGTGGCTGCGCTGGAAGGCGGGGAGATCGACGTCGGCCTGCTGTTCACCACCTCGGGCGTCATCGCCGCCAACGAGTGGGTCTCACTGGAAGACGACATGGGACTGAACCCGGCCGAGAACATCGTGCCGGCCATCCGCACCGAAGTGGTCGACGCCTATGGCGACGATCTGGTCGCACTGCTCGACGCCTATTCGGAGGCTCTGACCACCGAGGATCTGACTGCGATGAACGCACGGGCCGACCTCGACCAGGAGGACCCGGCGCTGATCGCCGAGGAGTGGCTGACCGAGAACGGGTTCCTCGAGTAGATCTGTCACAGGCATCTCGTACCTTCGTCACCAGGAGGTACGAGATGCTGATCGATTGCGAGCAATGCGCGATGCAGGGCACAAGCGCCTGCGACGACTGTGTGGTCACCTTTCTCCTGTCGGACGGCCCGGTGGATCTCGACGAGTCCGAGGTCAATGCACTGGCCAACCTGGCCGGGGAGGGACTGGTACCTCGTCTTCGCCTGGTCCCCACGGACAGACGGGCGGGATGAGGTTCGGTGGTGAGGGGCCAATTACCCTCGCCCCGGCATGGTCAAGTTCTATTCGATCGCTCTCGCCCTGGGTGTGATCGGTCTGGTCGTGGTCATTCTCGGGGGCGCGTTCGCCGAGAACGTGAACCGGGAGGAGCGTGATCCGGGTCGGAAAATCGGCCAAGGGGGTAGGGCCGCGATCGGTGCATTGGTCGGATTTGGCATGGCCGGTCTTTCGGCCGAGTTCTCCACGCTGGATCTGACCTGGCAGATCGCCCTGCTCATCGCCGCAGTTGGGGCAGTGGCCGGGGCTCTTTGGGCCTGGTACGCCTCACGCAATGAGTCAGGGTCCGATGCTGGTCCTGTCTGACATCCATTTCGCCACGGAGCCACTGCGACGGGTGGTGGCCACAGGGGAGACACTGCTCATCCTCGGCGACCTGGTGAATCTCACCGACTATCGGACCGGTGAGGGAGCGGTGGCCGACGTGCTGGGCATGGAGTTCGCCCGGGCGTCGGCAGCGGCGCGTGGGGCGGGCGACTATCAGCAGATGCGAGGTCTCTGGCTGGAGACAGTCGGCGACCGCATCGATGAGATCAGGGCCGCCATCGGGGAGGCAATCGACGCACAGTACGACGAGTGTGTCCGCCGCCCTCGAAGGAGGGCACGGGTACGTGATCCATGGCAATGTCGATCGGCCTGGGCCGCTCGAGCGTGCCCTTCCTCCCGGTTATGAGTACGTGCACGGGCAGACCAGGGAGATAGAGGGGCTCCGCTTTGGTTTCGTCGGGGGCGGTGCCGCCACACCGCTGCAGGCGGAAGGCGAGGTCTCCGACGAGGAGATGAGCCGGCTTCTCGACGGTCTCGGTGAGGTCGACGTCCTCTGCACCCATGTCGCGCCCGGCCCTCGATCCATTGCAGACCGACGTGGTGACCGGGCGCGCCGAGCGCGGCTCGATGCCACTGCTCGACTACATCCGGGCCCATCCGCCCCGGCTCCACCTCTTCGGAGATGTCCACCAACCCCAGGCGAGCAGCTGGCGGATCGGACCGACCCGATGTCGCAATGTGGGCTATTTTCGGGCGACGGAGCGGGCAATGCACCTCGATCCGGCCGATCTCGGATAGGCCGCGGGCTGGCTAACCTCGGGTCTCCCACCCATGACCCAAGGAACATTCCAGACCCTCGAGATCGATGCTCCGGCTGAAGCTCTGTACGACGTGGCTGCGGACATCGCCTCGTACCCGGAATGGGCAACAGGCGTCAAGGAAGTCGAGGTCCTGGAGAGCACCCCGGAGGGGCGTGTGGAGCGGGCTCGCTTTGTCCTCGCAGGGTTCGTCAAGGAGATCGAGTACGTCCTTCGATACACACACGATCGACCCAATGTGCTGAGCTGGGTTGCCGAGGAGGACTCCAAGGACGTGCAGATGCTCGAGGGGTCGTACACGTTCAACGACGTCGACGGGGCCACCGAGGTGATCTACGCGCTCACCGTGGAGCCGAACTTCACCATCCCCGGCTTTCTCCGTCGGCAAGCAGAGAAGCAGATCGTGACCACCGCCCTGCGTGGGCTGCGCAAGAGGGTCACGGGCTCGGTCTGAGCATGAGGATCGTCCTGGTGACTGGCAAGGGTGGGGTGGGCAAGACGACGGTCGCCGCCTGCACCGCGCTGAGAGCGGCCGACTCCGGTCATCGGACATTGATCACCTCTACCGACCCGGCCCATTCGCTCGCCGATGCCCTTGCTGTGAGCTTGGGATCCGACCCGGGCGAGGTCGTGTCCAATCTCGATGGCCAACAGATCGACACCCAGCGCCAGCTCGACCGCTACTGGGGCTCGATCCGCCGTCAGTTGATGGATGTGCTCGATTGGGGCGGCGCCGGCGGTATCGAGGCCGAGGAGTTCCTCGTCTTCCCCGGGATGGACGAGCTCTTCGCCCTTCTCGAAGTGAACCGTCATGCCCGCTCCGGGGTGTACGACGTGATCGTGGTCGACTGCGCCCCGACCGCCGAGACCCTGCGCCTGCTGTCTCTCCCCGAGGTCCTGAGCTGGTACTTCGAGAAGGTCCTTCCCACCGAGCGACGGTTGATGAAGGCGGCCAGACCGATCCTGAGTCGGCTGACCGACCTTCCGCTACCCCAGGACGACGTGTTCACTACAGCCCAATCGGTCTTCGAGTCGATCGAGGGGGTCAAGGAATTGATGTCGGACCCGGCAGTGACATCGGCCCGGCTGGTAGTGAACCCGGAGAAGATGGTCATCGACGAGGCGCGGCGCACATACAGCTACCTCGGTTTGTTCGGCTACGGAGTCGATGGTGTGATCGTCAACCGGGTCCTGCCCGAGGAGGTCGCCGATCCGTATTTCGAGCGCTGGAGGGCGATTCAGAAGGGTCACCTCGACACGGTGGAGGACGCCTTTGCCGAGGTGCCCCGTCTCCATCTCAGGTTGTTCGACGACGAGATGGTCGGGGTCGACCGATTGCGATTCATGGCCGGAGAGCTCTACGGGGAGCGCGATCCGATTGCCGATTTCAAGGCCACCCATCCGTTCCGGATCATCGAGGCGAATGGTGGGCTGGCGATGGAGATGGACATACCATTCGTCGAGAAGTCCGATCTCGACGTATACCGCCACGGCCACGAGCTGTACATCCAGGTTGGTCCCTACCGGCGGTCGTTCATCCTGCCCGATGCCCTTCACCGCAGGGAAGTGACCCGGGCCCGTCTCGATGAGGGCACCCTCACCATTTCGTTTGCCGATCCGGACGCCAGATCATGAGAGAGCAATCGGACACCATGCAGGCCCTCGGTCGGGCCGGGCGCCGGGCCGGGTATCACCTGATCCAGGCGGTGATCGAAGGGCTCAAGGCTGTTGAGGCGGTGTTCGAAGAAGTGAGCAAGATCGGCGACAAACAGGCTCCCACCGCCGAGGAGCCTCCACGAACCAGGATCGATATCGAATGACCGACAAACTGCGCCCAATCAGGCCCGATGATGTGATTCCCCCGGGTGGGGCCTCGTCGGTACAGACACGCCAGTTGGTCAGGGACGCGGCGCTGATGCTGCCCAATCTGGTGAAACTGGTGGGCCGCCTGCTGAAGGATCCGAGGGTTCCCCGACGGTCGAAGGTCGCACTTGGCCTGGCTGCGGCATATGTGGCGAGCCCGATCGATCTCGTTCCAGAGTTCATCCCTGTGATCGGATGGGCCGATGACGTGATTTTCATGATGTTCGCCATCGACTCGCTGATCGAGAGGGCAGGCCCCGAGGTCGTAGCGGAACACTGGGACGGCCCGGGTGACCTGCTTGCGATGATCCGAGAGGTGACCGGGATGGCCCGCAACATCATCCCCAAACGTCTGAGCGATGCCCTGGATCGGATTTCGGGGTGGTAGGTCATAGGTTGTAGGTGGCGGTGCTCGCCTGACCTAGCCTGCCTACCACCTACCACCCACTACGACTCATGGATTTTCGCCGGATCGGATCACTCCCTCCTTATGCCTTTGCCGAGGTCAATCGACGAAAGGTCGAGGCCCGTCTCGCCGGGGTGGACGTCATCGATCTCGGGTTCGGCAACCCCGACATCCCGTCTCCCGATATCGCGGTGGACACGCTCGTCGAGGCGGCCAGACAGCCGGCCAATCACCGCTATTCCGCCTCCCGCGGCATCGATGACCTGAGAGAGGCGCTGGCGGGGCGCTATCGCCGCCGCTTTGGGGTGGAGCTGGACCCGGAGACCGAGGTGATCTCGACGATCGGTTCCAAGGAAGGTCTGTCCCATCTGATGTGGGTCCTTCTCCAACCCGGGGATGCCGCCATCGTTCCCGATCCCTCATATCCAATCCACATCTATGCGCCGGTGATTGCCGGTGCGGAGGTGCGAACCGCCCCGATCGGCTCCGAGGCGGACTATTTCGACGTGGTGCACCGGATGTTCCACGACTCGTGGCCCCGGCCGAGAGTGATCATCGTCAGCTTCCCCCACAACCCCACTGCCGCCACGGTCGATCTCGGGTTCTTCGAGCGACTCGTCGATCTGGCCCGGGAGAACGAAGTCATCCTCGTCCACGACTTCGCCTACGCCGACCTCGGCTTCGACGGCTACCGACCCCCTTCCCTGCTCGAGGTTCCGGGGGCAAAGGAAGTCGCTGTCGAGATCTACTCGTTGACCAAGGGCCATTCGATGGCCGGTTGGCGGGTCGGATTCATGGCGGGGAATCGGGACGTCGTCGCCGGCCTCTCCAAGCTGAAGAGCTATCTCGACTACGGGACCTTCCAGCCGATCCAGCTCGCCGCCGCCGCCGCCTTGAACGAGGGGGATGAGTTCGTCGACAACGTGAACGTCGTGTACCAGGAGCGCCGGGACATCCTGGTCGACGGTCTGGCCGACCTTGGCTGGAAGATGGATCGCCCGCGGGGAACCATGTTCGTCTGGGCTCCCATTCCAGGCCCCTACGAGGACCTCTCCTCGGCCGAGTTCTCCATCGACGTCCTCGAGGCGGCAGGTGTTGCGATCAGCCCCGGGGTCGGCTTCGGCCCGAGCGGTGAGGGCTTCGTCCGCTTCGCCCTGGTCGAGGAAGCCCCCAGGATCGAGGAGGCCGTGGCCCGGATCGGGCAGGCCCTCGACCGTCTGTAGCCTGGTTTCATGCCCTTCCCGGACGGCATCGCCGACTTCCGCTCCGACACGGTTACCCGTCCCACGCCGGAGATGATCCAGGCCATGGCGTCGGCGCCGCTCGGTGACGACGTCTACTCGGACGATCCCACTGTCAACCTCCTCGAGGAGGAGTCGGCGGCAGTGGCGGGCAAGGACGCAGCCATCTACGTGCCGACCGGGACGATGGGGAACCAGCTGTCCATCATGGCGCAGACCAATCCGGGGGAGGAAGTCCTCGCCCACGAGGGGAGTCACGTTCGCAGCATCGAGGCCGGCGCTCCACAGGCTCTCTCCGGTGTCGGTTTTCGCACCGTGAGCGGGGACGGGGGTCGGATCGAGCCCGAGGACGTGGAGCGAGCGATGGCCATGTCCGGCTTCTTCCCCAGGATCGGACTGATGGTGTGGGAGAACACCCACAATCTCTCTGGAGGCCGGGTCATACCCCTCGATGTGATGGAGAAGACCTCCGAGGTGGCAAGGACGCACGGGCTCAAGATCCATGTCGACGGTGCCAGGATCTTCAATGCCGTCGCCGCCAGCGGTGTGCCCGCCGATCGCTATGCCGCAGTGTCGGACACCATCCAGTTCTGCTTCTCGAAGGGGTTGGGGGCGCCGGTCGGGTCCATCGTCTGCGGCCCGGCCGACCTGATCTCCGAGATCCGGTATCTCCGCAAGAGACTCGGTGGCGGTATGCGTCAGGCCGGGGTGATCGCCGCCGCGGCACGGGTTG
The DNA here is from genome assembly GCA_963725075.1 of uncultured Acidobacteriota bacterium. Lineage (GTDB taxonomy): Bacteria > Actinomycetota > Acidimicrobiia > Spongiisociales > ZC4RG35 > JARDZU01. The sequence goes on along the minus strand of CAVRXA010000002.1, from coordinate 70,512 downwards.
CCCTGGCCGGTCGTGATCGCCTCGTCGAGGACCACGCTCTGGCGCGGGCGCTGGGTGATGCAATCGCCGAGACGTTCCCCAAAGCGGTCGACCCGTCCCAGGTGGAGACCAACATGGTCAGGGTCCAGTTCGCCGCGCTCGGCATCGAATGGCCCGAGATGAAGGAGCGACTGGACGGTGCCGGGATCAAGATCAACCCCCCAATGGGTGGCGGCTGGCGGATCGTCACCCACCGCGATGTCGATTCCTCGGATGTGGAGCGTCTGCTCTCGATCCTGTCGTAACGGGCGAGGGCCCACCCGAGTCGGATACTGGTGAGTGTCGGAATCCTGTTCCCGGGTCAGGGAAGCCAGACCGTGGGCATGGGGGCCGACCTCTTCGATGCGAGGGACGACCTGCTCGGCGACCGCGCCGATGAGATTCTCGGCTTCTCCCTGCGAACCCTGTGCCTGGAGGGTCCCGAGGAGGAGCTGACCCGCACCCAGCACGCCCAGCCGGCGCTCTTCGCCCTGTCTTATGCCTTTGGGAGATCGTTCTCGCAGAAAACGATCTGACCCCGGGTGGAGCTGCCGGGCATTCGCTGGGGGAGTACACCGCCCTCGCCGCAGCCAGGGTGTTCGACTTCGACACCGGCCTCGGTCTCGTGGCGCTCAGGGGCAGGGCCATGGCCCGGGCCGCCGATCGGGAGAGCTCCGGCATGGCCGCGTTGATCGGCGCCGACCGGGCTCAGGCATCGGAGGTGGCGCAGGCCCGCCGTGAGCTGGGCGGAAGGTTGGAGGTCGCCAATGTGAATGCCCCGGGCCAGGTCGTGGTGGCAGGTGGAACGGACGACCTCGAATGGCTGGGCGAGAATGGCTCCCGGCTCGGGATCCGGAGAGTGGTGCCGCTCAATGTGGCCGGGGCGTTTCACAGTCAGTTCATGGTCCCGGCACAGGAAGAGTTGAGTGGCCGCCCTCGGCACGGTCGAGATGTCCGATCCGTGGTTCCCGGTCTGGTCCAATACGACTGCCAGACCACATCAGACCGGCGAGATCGACGATCTCCTCGCTCGCCAGATGGTCGAGCCCGTCCTCTTCGCCGACTCCCTGCTCGACATGTCGGCCGCCGGCATCGACACGTTCATCCACGTCGGCCCGGGTGATGTGACTGCAGGTCTGGCCCGCAGGACGATCGAGGGAGCCACAGTGCACACGATTTCACGAATCGACGACATCCGGACCGCGTTGGACGCCGTCGTTACGATGGGCGAACACTGAGGAGACCACAATGAGGAATGCCGAGATAACAGGTTGGGGCAAGTGCATGCCCCCCAACGTGCTCAGCAACCACGATCTCGAGCAGCTCGTCGACACCTCAGACGAATGGATCACCACCAGGACCGGGATCAAGGAGCGGCGGATCAGCCACGTCGAGGCGTCGGAGCTCGCCGCGGTGGCCGGTTTGCGAGCGCTGGCGGCGGCCGGCAAGACCGTGAACGATCTCGACCTGATCCTCGTCGCAACGTGCTCAGGCGACTCGATCATCCCCTCAACGGCATCGGTCGTGCAGCGGCACATGGAAGCCTGGAACGCAGCGGCGCTCGACCTCAACGCTGCCTGCTCCGGGTTTGTCTATGGGCTGGTGGTCGGCACCAACATGATCCGTGGCGGGACCAATAACACGGTCCTGCTCGTGGGAACGGAGAAGCTCCACTTCGTCACCGACTTCACCGACCGGACCACATGTGTGCTGTTCGGCGATGGGGCCGGAGCGGTCGTCCTCGAGGCGACCGATGAGCCGGTCGGGCTTCTCTCCTCGGAACTGGGGATGGACGGATCCGTTGGCCACATACTCGCCGTGCCCCGTGACGGCAGCGCGGGTGACCGGGGGCCGATCGATCCCCGGGAGTCGGCGATCGGCATGGAAGGGCCCGAGGTCTTTCGGCGTGCCGTCACCACGATGGGGGACTCGGCTGCCCGTGCCATCAAGGATGCCGGTCTCTCGCTGGACGACGTCGACCTGGTCATCCCGCATCAGGCCAACACCAGGATCATCGACGCCACCGCCCGCCGTCTCGGCATCGAGGAGAGCAAGGTCTTCGTCAACATCGAGTCGTATGGCAACACCTCTGCCGCCACGATCCCCGTCGCCCTCACCGAGGCGCTGGAGCAGGGACGGGTCAAGCCCGGTGACAACATCGTGTTCACCGCATTCGGCGGCGGGCTCAGTTGGGGCTCGGCTGTGTACCGATGGGGGGAACGCGTCGAGCCGCTGGGCGAGAGCGACGCCGAGCTTCCACCGCCTGACCGAACCGCGATGGAGTTGCTCCAGGCCAACTTCGATTTCTTCGGCCTCCCCGAAAAGCTCACGTGAGTGATCCGACCGAGGGGAGAGTCGCCCTGGTTACGGGCGGTTCGAGGGGGATCGGAAGGGCGATCGCCCTTCGTCTCGCCTCATCCGGCCATTCGGTCGCGGTGAACTACGCCCGTAAGCCTGAAGCCGCCGCTGACGTCGTGGAAGAGATCAGCCAGTCCGGCGGGACAGCGGTCGCCTATCAGTCGGATGTCTCCGAGGGCGACCAGGTCGAGGCGATGTTCGCATCGATAGAGGCCGATCTCGGCCCGGTAACGGTGCTGGTGAACAATGCCGGCATCACAGCCGACAACCTCCTGTTGCGCATGAGCGCGGACGACTTCGACAGGGTCATCGCCACCAACCTGAAGTCCGTGTACTTGTGCACGCGCCTGGCGCTTCGCCCGATGCTCAGGGCACACTGGGGAAGGGTCGTTTCCGTCGCCTCGGTGGCCGGGATCACCGGCAATGCCGGGCAATCCAATTACGCCGCCTCGAAGGCAGGAATGATCGGATTCTCCAAGGCGGTCGTCGAAAGAGGTCGGGTCCCGGGGGATCACGGTGAATGTGGTGGCGCCGGGGTTCATCGCAACCGACCTGACCGAGGGCTCTGAGTCAGGGGGTGAAAGACGAGGCAGTGACGTCGTACCGCCCTGCGCCGGTTCGGCGAGGCCGATGAGGTGGCAGGGGCCGTGGAATTCCTCGTTTCTGACGCCGCCTCTTACATATCGGGTCAGGTGCTGGCCGTCGACGGCGGCCTCGCCTTGTAGTTTTCCGCCACGCAACAACAAGAAGGAGGAAAAGTGGAAAGAAGTGAAGTAGCCAACCGGCTGAGTGAGGTGCTCGTGTCGGAGCTCGGGCTGGAACAGTCCAAGATCTCCGAGGAAGCCCATTTCGAGGAGGACCTCGATGTGGACAGCTTGGGCGTCGTGGAGCTCCTGATGGCTCTCGAAGACGAGTTCGGGGTGAAGATCCCGGATGAGGAGGCCGAGTCGATCATGACAGTCGGCCAGGCGATCGACGTGGTGTACGGAAAGCTGGGAGGCTGATCTGATGCCACCCGAGCGACGGCGGGTCGCCGTCACCGGGCTCGGGGCGGTGACACCGCTGGGGGAGGACGTCGGATCGACGTGGGACGGCATGTTGTCGGGTCAATCCGGGATCGGCCAGATCAGCCTGTTCGACACCGACGGGTATCGCACGACGATCGCCGGCGAGGTCAGGGGCTGGGAGCCGGAGAAGCATTTCGATCGGCGCGAGGTCCGCAGGCTCGACCGGTTTGCCCAATTCTTCCTCGTGGCGGTTCGTCAGGCGCTGGTACAGGCGGGCTTGTCGTTCGAGGAGGATGACCCGGCCGCCGCCAGGGCCGGTGTCGTCGTCGGCGCCGGGTTTGGTGGCATGGGGTCGTTCATCGACGAGATCGTCACCCTCACCGAGAGGGGCCCGGATCGGGTCAGCCCGACCGGTGTGCCCCGGGTGATCCCCAACATGGCGGCCGGGCTCGCCTCGATCGAGCACAACCTCCTGGGGCCGGTCTCATGCGTGGTGACAGCCTGCTCCGCATCGGCCAACGCGATCGGCGACGGAGCCGAATTGATCCGTCGAGGGGCAGCTGACGTCGTGGTCGCCGGCGGGTCCGAGGCGGCCATCACCACATTCGGCATCGCCACCTTCGCTCAGGCGAGGGCGCTCTCGAGCCGGAACGACGAGCCACAGCGTGCCTCGAGGCCGTTCGACGCCGACCGTGACGGTTTCGTCATGGGGGAGGGCGGCGCCGCGCTCATCCTCGAAGACATGGAAAAGGCCCTCGATCGGGGGGCGCCGGTGCTGGCCGAGCTGACCGGATACGGCATGTCGGCCGATGCCTATCACATCACCCTGCCCCGGCCGGGAGGGAGTGGTGCGGCGCGGGCCATGGTCAATGCCGTCGAAGATGCCGGCCTGGTCCCGGAGGACATCGGGTACATCAATGCCCACGGCACATCGACCGAGGCCAACGACTCGACCGAGACTGCTGCGATCCGGATCGCAATGGGTGCGGCCGCCGACACCGTCCCGGTCTCGTCGACGAAGTCGATGACCGGCCACATCCTGGGAGGCGCCGGCGCTGTCGAGGCGGTCGCCTGCATCATGGCCCTCCGCGACCAGGTGCTGCCTCCGACGATCAACTACGAGGTGCCGGACCCGGAATGTGATCTCGACTACGTCCCGAATGTGAAGAGAGAGGCGTCGCTACGACATGCGATGTCGAATTCGTTCGGGTTTGGAGGGCATAACGTTTCATTGGTCTTCAGCAAGGCTGAAGATCAATGAGTCGTGGGTTTTGGGTTGTCGGGTTCAGAACTCACCACCCATAACTCACAACTCACCACTCTTCTCTCGCCATTCGGCGAGAGAGCGATAGACCAGGACCAAGACCAGGGCGACGCCCACCGTCACGACCAGAAACGAGACGACGGCTACCAGGGCGGCCCATCCGGAGCACGTGGTGAAGCCACCGGCTCCGTCGGGCTGACGACAGCTCACGTCGGTGACGATCCAGCCCAGGAGGCCGGCGATCAGGCCGAGACCGAGAGCGGGGATCGCAATCCACGGGTTTGGCCTCCGCCTCACCGGGTCGGGCGCCCGTGCTCGTCGAGATCGGCTGAATCGAGGACCTCCCGGGGGGCCAGCTCGGGCGGGATCGGGTAGACCGTCCCCACCTCACGGGGCGGGTGGAAGGCGACCGCGACCGAGGGATGCCAGGCCAGCACGGCAACGGCGATCCCGGAGACCACAGAAACGATCGCAGGCGCCAGCCATTGCGTGAACGCGAGGCCGATCGCTGCCAGGGGCCAGATCAACCGGACCACGTAGAGGCCTCCGGGGAACACCCGGGCGAACCACAGCGCGGCCAGCGGGGCGCTCAACCCGACGATGAGAGTCCCCGCAGATATCTCGCTCCACGCCGCGACTCCGAGTGGGAAGGGAAGCCCGATGAGGACCAGGGGGAGGACAACAGCTCGTACCGGAAGGCCGCCGGCCACCGGCAGTTTCCGCAGCCCGGCGGTGAGGGCAGGGGAGAGAAGCGCGATCCCGGCCAGCGCAGAGGCGACGAGAGCGATCACCCACAGGGCGTCGATGGGGCGCACCAACGCGAGCAACAACATCTCGGCGACCACCAGGAGCAGAGTTCTGTGGGCCCAGCGACCTCCGGTCACAGTCACACCAACCATGCCCACGGTGGCAGGAGCGAGCAGACCGGTCACAATCAGCAGCACCGAGCCCGGAGCCAAAGGGCCGCTATCCATCGCCAGTGCGATGGCCCAGAGCAGGGCAGCGACGAGAGGTGTGCATGCCAGCAGGGGGACTATCACCCGGCAAAGTTTCGCAGGACGCCCGGGTCAGGCGGAAGTCGGGCCGTCCGGGCTTCCGGCGTGCTCGAGCACCTGGAGACTCCGCTTCTCTCCGAAGCGTGGGGACTCGCCCGGTTCCCAGACCGTCTCCACCCGCCATGCCGGGCCGGGTCGCAGTGTCACCACGGTGCCATGACCGGGCTTGTCCTGGTGGAGGCCGCCCAAAGGGGACCCGATCAACCTGAGGATTCCGGCCTGGATCGGGTCTTGATGCGAGACGATTACGACGTCGCCGTGGGGATGCTCCGTGTCGAGCCTCCTGGCCACGGCAGCCATTCGCTCTGCCAACGCATCGAGGGTCTCATCGGCGAACGAAAGGCTTTCCGGGTGCTCGAGGTACGCCTCGAGATCACCAGGGAAGGTCGATGGCAGGTCCCGCCACGCATGACCCTTCCATCGCCCGATCACGGCCCATTCGGTGAGGTCGGGGTCGACCTTGACCGGGACCCCGGTGCGGGCGGCGATCTCCTCGGCGGTGCGCAAGGAGCGCTCGAGAGGCGAGGACCAGATGGCCACGACCGGTCGAGGGCCCAGATAGCGACCAACTCGCCTCGCTTGCTCCACACCGTGGGGCGACAGTCCGAACCCGGGGAGGTCGGCGTAGACCAGATGCCCCGGGTTGTCCACCTCGGCGTGGCGAACCAGATGTACCAGTGCAGCCATGAGGACATTGTTGTCGGTCGTCGGGCACAGCCGAGGTAACTTCAGACCCGGATGTGGGCTGAGCCGATTCTCCACGTGGACCTGGACGCCTTCTTCGTCGAGGCAGAGAGATTGCAGGACCCGGGACTGATCGGGAAGCCGGTGGCGGTCGGCGGCACCGGGAACCGAGGTGTGATCGCCAGCGCCTCGTACGAGGCGCGTGCCCACGGCGTCCGATCGGCCCAACCGACGGCCACCGCCCTTCGTCTGTGCCGGGGGTTGATCGTGGTGCCCCCCTCACATGGCCGTTATGGAGAACTGTCGGCTCGAGTCTTCGAGGTGTTCCGTGCGTTCACCCCTTCTGTCGAAGGTCTGAGCGTCGATGAGGCTTTCCTCGACGTATCCGGGCTCCGTCGCCATTTCTCCACATCAACGGAGGTTGCCCTCGCGGTTCGCGCAGGAGATCCGGAGCCGCCTCGGTCTCCCGGCGTCGGTTGGCATCGCCTCGTCCAAGTTCATCGCCAAGCTGGCGTCGGAGGCGGCCAAGCCAGACGGCTATCGCCATATTCCGAAGGAGGCCGAATTGGAGTTTCTCCACGCCCTCCCCGTGGAGGCGTTGTGGGGCGTCGGGCCGGCGACACTGGCCGGGCTGCAGCGTCTCGGTGTGGAGACGATCGGCGATCTCGCCGAGCTGCCCGAGGCCGCCGTCCTCGGGTCGTTGGGCCCAACACAGGGCCGGCACCTTCTCGATCTCGCCCGGGGCATCGACCACCGCCCGGTGACGCCCGACATCGATGCCAAATCGATCTCGGTCGAGGAGACCTACGACCGTGACCTCGAAGGCACGGAGGTCATGGAGACCGCCCTCCTCGCCCATGCGCAAAGACTGGCCGACCGACTCCATCGATCGGGCCTCGCTGCTCGCACGGTGACCTTGAAGCTGAGGTTTGGCGACTTCACCACGGTGACCCGCAGTGTCACATCCGGAACAGTCGTCGACGGCCCACGCGATCTCTATGTGATGGCGATCGGGCTCCTGGAACAGGTCGAGATCGATCGCCCGGTCCGTCTCCTCGGACTGGGGGGATCAGGTCTCGAACCAGCCGGTGAGCCAAGGCAGATGCCTATCGGAACAGAAGGCAACTGGGCGCGCGTCGACGAGGCGGTGGCCGGGGTGCGGGACCGTTTCGGTGAACATTCCGTGGAACCGGCTCGCCTGATTCGGCGCCCGGCCCCCGATCAGTGATTTCACCGGTGAACTGTCTCCGGCCCGGGTGTATTGTGTCAGAGGGCTGTTACCGGATGTTGAGAGGTTGAGATGGCCCTCGATGATCACGAACAGAAGATCCTGGCGGAGATAGAGCGTCAGTTCTACGAGGAAGATCCGGAGCTGGCCCGCGCCGTCAGGCAGATAGCCAAGCCCTCGCGTGTCGGGGTTCGGCTCGCCATGCTGGGAGTCGTTGCCGGTCTCGCCATTGTCATCGGCTTCTTCACCTCGAACACCGTCGTCGCGTTTCTCGGCTTCGGGCTGCTGGTCGGCTCGGCCGCCGCCCTGGTGACCGGGCTCAGATCGCGGGCGTGGCGCGCGACCGACAGCGAGCCCCAAGGTGAAGAGCACGGCCCCGGCTGGCAGGATCCCTTTCGCCGCGACTGACTCCGAGCGGCTAATGTACCCGGCCCTGGCGGTGGTCTCGGGAGGTTCCACCACCTGAGGAGGAGAGCGTCGGCCCATGACTCTGGGTCGGTGCAGTTGGTATTAGGAAGGGACGCGTGGACCAGTCATTCACAGCCGAGCAGGCATGCCGGCTGACGAACTGCACTCATCATCAACTTCGATATTGGGATCGTGTAGGACTGGTCAAACCCTCCGTGCAGACAACGGGTGGAAGACCCGGGGTCCGTCGCCTCTACTCCTTCCGGGATCTCGTCGCACTGAGAGTGGTTCGCAGCCTTCTCGACAACGGCATGTCGCTGCAGCGAGTCAGACGTGCCTGGGACTATCTCCGCCGGGAGGGGGAGATGGACGACCATCTCGCCGACGTCAAGCTCGTGACCGACGGCCAAACCATATTTCACGTCGGCTCGGACGAGGGGGAGTTGATGGACGCCCTACGCACGGGCCAGCTCGCCTTCTTCGTCGCGATCGACGAGATTGCCAGGGAGGTGGAGGAGGACGTATCCAGATTCGAGCTGGACCGAAGCCGATTCCTGGACATGCTCCGCCGCGTCGAGGACGACATCGGCGAAGAGCGGGCCGCCGGCTCTTAGTGGCCCACTAGTCCCGGTCGATCAATGATTTCGGGTTGAGGGAGGCCAAGGCCCGATCCCGGCCTTCGAAGGTCCGCTTGATCCAGGTTTCCACGTGGGTCAGGTCCGAGATGTGTCCCAGACCCTGGCGATTCCCATAGACCGTGGCCGAATACGACGAGGCCAGTGGGACCAGGGACCGATCGGTGGCGTGGGCGAACTCGAGCGGGGTCTGACTGGAGGAGATCGGGGCGCCGAGGTCGGCGAGTCGATCGACGATCTCATCCCATGCCGCCGTGATGTCACCCTCGCGCAGCCGACGTATCCGTCTCCGTCGTCGGAACGCCTTCAGTGTCGGAACCAGGGCGACGAGCACGGCCATTACGGGCAGCACCAGCCATACCCAGGTGAGTTCGAAGCCGGTATTGGCGTCGGAACCGGCACCGACCGCGCCTCCGCCCTCTTCGAACTGGCTTTCTGCGAAGAACCCTGGTTGACCGAGGGTGCTCAGGTCCACCCCGTCTTCGGGCAGGTAGGGCGCCGGGTCGAATTCAGCCGTGACACTCTCAGGCAGCGTGCCGTCGGCCCGAGGAGTCGGGTCGAAGCGCACCCAGCCGAACCCATCCATCCACATCTCGACCCAGGCGTGGGCATTGTTGTCCCGGACAACGATGACCTCGCTGCCGTCGTCCTGTTGCACCACGGTGCCCGGGGTGAATCCCCAGACAACCCGGCTCGGGATTCCCACGGCACGACCCAGGTAGGCCATGGCGGCGGCGAACTGCTCGCAATAACCCGTCTTGTAGTTCAGGCTCTCCGGGTCGGTGAGCCAGGCCTCGAGGTCAAGGGTGTCGTGTCCGGTGGACACCTCGGTGGAGTACTCGAACTCGCCACTGTCCCGGAACCAGTGCTGAAGCAGCCAGGCCGCCTCGAACGGGGTCGAGGCACCGGCGGTCTGACGTCTCGCCTCCTGACCCAACGCCCTGGGAACCTCCTCGGTGAGATCGGTGAATCTCTCGATGTCAGCCGGCGGCTCCACATTGCCGGGGGGCGCACCGGGCTGGATCGAGGTCGCTCCGGCGTCGGCCGCATTGGCGAACAACGGGCTGAGGGTGCCATTGGGGACAGTGGCCAGAGCGCCGAGATCCGCCTCCTGCAGGGGGAGGATCGACTGGGCTTCGTATTCGTCGCCCTCGTCCAACTCTGCCTGGTAGATCGCCGAGCCGTCGGGGGTGATCTGGAACGCGCTGACATTCACCGACTCCGAACGGAAGAACTGGCCGACACCGACGGTGGGCAGTACCTGGGACCTCAGGGCGTCGATCTGGACTCTCTGCGTGATCTCCTGGCTCGTCCCCCGATAGGCGTGCTGCGGGTCGCCGCCGCCGATTCCCGGCTCGTAGAAGTCCGCCCGGTTGGCGGAGGGGCGCCATGCCTCCCCGTCGAAGAAATCGAGACTCTCCATCCGCCAATAGATCTCTTCGGCGGGAGGTGCGTTCGGATCGAGGGTGGCTCGGAAGACCACGGCATTGGTTCGCCGGATGATGCTCTGGTGCAGGTCGGCGAGGCGATCGAAGGTGACCCCGCCGAAACCCGGCCCGTAGCCACCGCCGTACCGCCACTGGACGTTCCCCGTCGCAGGGACCAGTGAGGAGGCCGTGTCCGCGACGAACAACGATCCAGCCGCCACCAGGGCGGCCAGGATGAGCGCCATACCGCCCGCCCGCCGAGCAAGCGGCCGTCCTTCGACATCACGAACCCTCCCGGCCTCCTGACGCCGCTCGATCCCGATCGAGGTCAGGGCCAATGCGATCACTATGGCGACGGCACCCATCCAGATCGGCCCGCCCGGTATCCGGTCCATGACGGCGAACTGGAGATACAGGCCCAGCGAGGGGGCGATCATTGCAATCGAAGGACCGGCGGTGGCCCCCCAGACGTAGAGGGCACCGGTGATCCACATCAGCACAGCCAGAATGGCCACGAGACCGGAGGTAGGGAACACCGGGGCCACACCGAAGCGGACCAGGTCCAGCGTCTGGCCCATTTCGTCACCCAGCCCACCCAGGGAGTCCGGGGTCGGCAGGAAGCCCAACAGGAGCGTGTCAGGGACGGCGATGCGGAGAAAGAGGGCGAGCCCGGCCACGACGAAGATCGCCATGGACACCCGCTTGTTGTTCACTGTCTGGGCGAGCAGCCACCAGATCACCCCGCCGAGGAACGCGGAGGCGAGCATGATGAGCTGCCAATCGGGCGCTTCCGGTCCGGTGTCGAGAAGCCGCCCGAGACGGACGAGCATCAACACGAAGGCGGCGGCGCCGGCTAGCCGACCGAGGCCGTTGTCCATGAGCTCCTCATTGCGATCATCCAGGCAGGCGCCCAGGCCTGGTCGGGTGCGACCGACACTGTCGTGACTCCCATACGGTGGAAGCCGACCAGGGTCTGGGAGGTCGAGGCCGACGCAGTCATCAGGACGGTCGTCGGGAAGTCGCCTGCCAGCAGTTGCTGAACACCCAGGAGGGGCCGGTCGGCTACCCCGGTGACGATGACAAGGGCGCCACCGCCACCCTTCTGCCGGATCCTCCCGGCCACGGCTTCGATGTCGATTGCGGGGTCGGGTTGCACCAGCGCCAGGCGCTCCATCGCCGACGAGTAGCGGGCGGCGTCGATGGCCTCCGCATCGCCGGCCCAGAGGTCCGCGTCGAATCCTGACGCGACGAGATGTGTGACGACCGTGGCCGCGCCTGAGACCGCTTTCTCGAACGCGTCCTGTGACTCGTAGCTGGTGCTGCGCACATCGAGAAGTACCAGGGCGCGGGATTGCCACGGGGTCTCGAGCTGACGGATCATCAACTCATCGGTTCGAGCCGATGATGGCCAATGGACCCGTCGCAAGTCGTCGCCTTGTTGATACTCACGCAACGTGTAGAAGTCCTCGCCTCCGCGCTGGGCGTGCTCGGGGCGGGACGCCTGCATGGCCGGGTCCTGGCCCCGGACAATCGGGAACCCGCTCAGCTCCTCGACGGCGGGATAGACCACGATCCGGTCCGCCGGGCCGGTCAACTCGCTCGTCTCCGCCAGACCGAGAGGATCGCTCACCCGCGCCATCGTCGGCCCGACCCGGTAGACGCCACGAGGACGGCAGGTGACCCGATAGGTGGCCGTCGCTGACTCCTTTGCCTTGAGTCGCGCCACCTCGAACACGGCCACACCGAGACGGTTCACGTCGTCTTCGATGGAGAGACGGCTGACACCGTGTCGCGAAGTGTTCTCGATCAGCAGCGTCACGGTCGTCGTCTCGCCGTCGTGAACCGTGGACGAGCCGAGTCTCCGGTTCACCTCGAGGTTTGGGCGTCGTCTCCGCACGTGGATCAGGGCCACGGCCTGGGCCAGGAGGAGGAACACGCCGGTGAGGAGCAACTCGACCTCGCCGAGGGCATACCAGAGGACGAGAAGGGCAAGACCGGCCCCCGACAGGGCCCAGCCTCGCAGTGTCGGCATCAGGTGGCGATCCGGGAGGTGGTGCCCGGCACCCTCAGCCTGGTCATCAGGTCTTCGATGACATCAGGGAGAGTCTCGCCGCGCATCTGGGCCTCGGGCCGCAGGGCCATACGATGCTCCAACACCGGGTGGGCCAGCAGCTTGATGTCGTCGGGTGTGACGTACTCCCTGCCCTGAGAGGCGGCTCGTGCCCTCGACAGCCGTTGGAGGAAGAGCGCCGACCGTGGCGATGCGCCGAGCAGGACATCCGGATGCTGGCGGGTTCCGTCGACCAGGTCGATGATGTAGGTCTTCACCGACGAGGAGACCGTCACCTCACGGGCCACCACAACGAGCTCTTCGATCTCCTCGACGGAGACCACGGGCTCCAGGTCGAGGAAGGTCGAGCGAACTCCGTGTGTATCGAGAATCTCGAGCTCCTTCTGCCGGCTCGGATACCCGATGACCACCCTCATCATGAACCGGTCGAGCTGGGACTCGGGTAGGGGATAGGTCCCCTCGTGCTCCAGAGGGTTTTGGGTCGCCATGACCATGAACGGGAGTGGCAGGGGGCGGGTCACACCGTCCGAGGTGACCTGGCGCTCCTCCATCGCCTCGAGCAGGGCGGATTGTGTCTTCGGGCTCGCCCGGTTGATCTCGTCCCCAACCACGATGTTGGCGAAGATCGGGCCGGGTTTGAACTCGAACTCGTTGCGGTTGCGGTCCCACACGGACACGCCGGTGACGTCGGAGGGGAGGAGGTCCGGAGTGAACTGGACTCGTTGGAACTCGCTGTCGATCGACCGGGCGACGGACTTGGCCAACTGCGTCTTCCCGACCCCGGGGACGTCCTCCACGAGAACGTGGCCCTCGGCCACCAGGGCGAGCAGCACCAGCTCGACCACATCCCGCTTTCCCTGGATGACCGTCTCGACGTTGGTCGCGATCAGGTCGAATCGTCTCGAGAATGCTTCGATTTGCTGGGCGGATACCGCTTCCAAAGACCCTCCCGACTCGCTTTTGTGGCTTCGACTCTACTGAGAGACGCTTTTTTAGGTAGCTAGAGTTCCCACGGGAGTGTCCGACCGATCCATACCCAATGGGCCCGGACTGGGCAGGGGTCTGTTTGCCTTGGCTGGCAGGCCTGTTTTGTTGTGGGAAGCGGTCCGTGCCGCCGTAGCCATGAGACGTCGTCATGGGGCCGTTCCCTCCACCGTCTACCTCGACTGGCGGATGCACACGGCCTATGGCCAGTCGATCACGGAACCTCGACCTGAGGATTTGGCGTCATATCTGTCGTGGCGTCGAAGGATGCGGGCGATCTCATGAAAGAGAAACTGGTAGAGCGGCTCCAGGACATACCCGGCGTGGAGTCTGTGTCGTTGAATCTCGAGGAACTCGAATCGGGGATCAAGGTCAAACTCGACGATGACGCCGACGAGGCCCAGGTCCTCGAGTCGGTCCGTGCACTCCTGGTGGCGTACGGAGTGAGGTCCCTCGAGCATTCCGATCTGGAGATAGGAAACCGTCTCTCCCAGGCCAGGGCGGCCCTCGGCGTCGACGTGCGAATCACGCAGGTGAAAGGCGGGGCGAGGGTGGAGGTCATTGGCACCGCCGTGCGGTCGTTCCGCCTCGTCCCCTCGACACCCATGGCGATCGCGCAGGGCATGTCCGACGCCTGGTGTCAGGTGCTGGGGCGCATACCGCTGGAGATCACCAGGGTCACCCTTTCTCCGGACGAAGGATCGCTCACCGTCGTCGCCACCAACGGCACTCAGGAGCGGACCGGACACGCCGACATCGAGGATGGTTGGACCATGGCGCTACCGCTGGCGGTGGGTCGTGCGATCGGGGTCGTGGAGCCTGCGTCTGAGGCGGGGGAGTCGAGTTTGGCCCACACCGATTGGTAACGTCACCGGGCAGGAACAGCGTTTCTAATGGCACGGGTCCTTGTATTGAACGCCAGCTACGAGCCGCTCTCGGTGGTGACCACACGCCGGGCGGTCGTCCTCGTCCTCAATCAGAAGGCGAGCGTCGTGGTGGGGAAAGACGAGACCTGGAGCTCTGAGAGCTCATCCGTAGAGGTTCCATCGGTCGTTCGCCTCACCCGCTATGTGAAGGTCCCGTATCGCCGCGCCGCTCCAGTGACCCGACGCGCCGTCTTCGGGCGTGACGGCCACCGCTGCCAGTACTGCGGCGGACCGGCCGAGTCTCTCGACCATGTGCTTCCCCGATCACGCGGCGGAGACCACAGTTGGGAGAATGTGGTGGCGTGTTGTCGTCCCTGCAACATCTCCAAGGGGGATCGCCTGCCCACTGAGGCGGGGCTCCGGCTGAGCACCAAGCCGGGCCCGCCACGCAGGTATGCGTGGATCTACGCCTCGACCGGGTATCAGGTGGATCCTGCCTGGCATCCCTATCTCGAAGTCGCTTAGTGGCCCGACCGTGCCGCGGCTTCGCCCAGTTTCGGTCAACGACGCAGACCAAATAGCCGCCATCTACGAGCCCCTGGTGCGGGAGACCGCCGTCTCCTTCGAATTGGATCCTCCCGGGCCCGCCGAGATGGCGGATCGCATCCGATCGGTCACCTCCGGTCATCCCTGGTTGGTCAGCGAAGAGAGCGGGGTGGTCCTCGCCTACGCCTACGCGACCTCGTTCCGGGGCCGCCCGGCATACCGGTGGTCGGTCGAGACGACGGTATATGTGCACCAGGAGCATCGAGGCCGGGGAGTGGGTAGGCAGGTGTATGCGGGGCTTCTCGACCTCTCCACCCTCTGGGGCTTCGCCAACGCCTTTGCCGGGATCGCCCTGCCCAACCCGGGCAGCGAAGCCCTGCACGCCTCGATCGGGTTCACCTCGATCGGGGTCTTTCCCCGGGCGGGGCACAAGATGGGGCAGTGGCACGACGTTGGCTGGTGGCATCGCCCGCTCGCATCGAGCGACCCGCCGCGTGAGCCGGCACCCCCGCCCGACGACCAGATTCGGGCCCTCCTCCAACCCTGACCACTCCCGTTCCTTTCTCTCCTCGAGTCACCTCAGGGTCTGTCTGTGTCGCCGGGAGCCCACCGAGTGGGGCAAAAGGTTGACAAGTGGGGTGAAGTGGGTCATAGTGGCGGACGCGGCCCATGAGAAGTGGGGTCAGTGACATGAGGACGGACGGAGAAGCAAAGCAGTGTTCCTTGGCGAGTACTTCCACAGTCTCGACGGGAAGAGCCGGGTGGTCATGCCCTCCGGTTTTCGCCGTGATCTCGAAAACGGTTGTGTCGTCACCAAAGGCCAGGACCGTCAACTCGTCCTCTTCCCGTCCGGTGAGTTCGAGGCGAGGGCGACGGAGGTGACCGAGATGGAGCAGAACCGCTTCGGACGGCGTTTCTCGCGCACGGTCTTCTCGGGCGCCGACCTGCAGTCTCTCGACAAGTCGGGGCGGGTGCTGATCAAGCCCGACCTGAGGGACTTCGCCGACCTGGAGACGGGCACCGAGGTAGCCGTGATCGGTGTCTACGACCACGTCGAGCTATGGAACAAGACCCTTTATCTCGAGGACCGTGCCCTCGGCGACCAGAGGTACCTGGAGGAGGACGAGTAACGACAGCAAATGCGTGGCTGGTTCATCGCCAGCCCCCCGGAACCAATGGAAGGCCCCTGACTCCGCCCGCTTCCAATTGGTACCAGCGCCCGGGGGGCTGGCAATGAGCCAGAACCGGGACAACGACGACCGGGACTACCACCGGCCGGTTCTGGAGCATGAGGTGGCTGGGCTGCTTGGCCCCGGTGCTGCCGGGTGTCGTGGTGGACGCGACATTCGGTGGCGGGGGACACACCCGCCGGTTGCTGGATGAGTTCGGAAAGAGCGTGAACATTGTGGCGATAGATCGCGATCCTGCGGCACTGGCCAACGCCAGGGAGCTCGGCGTGCCTGCCGTCCAGGGCAACTTCTCCGATCTCGGCGACCTCGTCGTCTCGGTCACCGAGGAGCCGGTGTCCGGTGTCCTCTTCGATTTTGGGGTCTCCTCCCATCAGCTCGACGAGCCCGATCGGGGCTTCTCGTATCGCCACGACGGGCCTCTGGACATGCGCATGGGCCCCGATGCCGCCTATACGGCCGCCGAGGTGGTCAACGAGTGGCCCGAGGACCGTCTCGCCGATGTCATCCGGCGTTTTGGGGAGGAGCCCCTGGCGCGGCGCCTGGCGCGTGCCATCGTCAAAGGGCGCCCATATCAGTCGACCGGCCAGCTATCCACCGTCGTAGCCGCGGCGGTCCCCGCGGCGCGCCGTCGGGCGGGTCATCCCGCCCGACGGACCTTCCAGGCGATCCGGATCGCGGTCAACGGTGAGCTCGAAGCCATAACCAGTGGTCTCGACAGCGCCATCGAGTTGGTGAGGCCAGAAGGACGGGTCCTGGCTATCTCGTACCACTCCCTGGAGGACCGGATCGTGAAGCGCCGGTTCACCCAGGGCGCCACCGGCTGTACCTGCCCGCCGGAGCTCCCGGTTTGTGGATGCGGGAACAGCGCCGAGCTGAGGATCCTCACCCGCAAGCCGATTCGTGCCTCTGCTGCTGAGGTCGAGGCGAACAATCGTGCCCGCTCGGCGGCCCTGCGCGCAGCAGAGAAGGTGGCGGCGTGACTGCGGCACGCCCACTGCGGCATCCGGCCCCAAAGCAAGGCATGCGGGTCTTGCGGGGGCGCAAGCAACTTCGGAGACCTGCTCTCGCCCCGTGGATGATGATGGTGCTGATCGGCGTGGCGGCGTTCCTGGGTCTCGGCTTCGCCAGAACCTCCTTGGACAGGTCGGCGTTCGAGCTCGACCGTCTCGATCGTGCCATCGCCGAGCAGGAGGCGATCAACGAGCAACTCCGGCTCGAGATCGCCCGCATGGAGAACCCGGCGCGCATAGCGCCCTTGGCCGAGGAGCTCGGGCTGATGATCCCGGGCGATACCAGGCAGCTTCTCGTCGATCTCGGAGGCCCGGCGGTGGCCTCCGTCGATGAGGGAGATACGCAATGAGGACCCGACGGCGCGCTGGAGCCGGGCTCCCGGAGGGAACAGGTCGTTCCCGACCACCGGGGTCACGGCCGGGGCCTTAGCCGTGGCCGCCGGCAAGGCCGCCACCAGACCTGACCGTTCCCGGGCACGGGTTGCCCTCATCGGGCTCTTCCTCGTGATGGCGCTGCTCGGACTCGCTTTCCGACTCTTCCAGGTGCAGGTCGTCCAGGCGGCCGATCTGGCGGGCCAGGGTCTGGACCAGCGTCTCGTCACCCGGGATCTCGCCCCACAGAGGGGCAAGATCTACGACCGGAACGGGGAATTGCTGGCGATGACTGTGGAGGCGCAGAGCATCTGGGCCAATCCCACGCAGGTCGAGGAGCCGCTCTGGGTCGCCCAGCAGGTGGGCGGGCTCCTCGGTGTCGACTCCCAGGAGTTGCTGACCAGGCTCGAGTCGGATCGTGAGTTCGTCTATCTCAAGCGCCAGGTGGAGCCGGGCGTCGCCGAGCAGATCGCCGCGCTGGAGGTGAGAGGCCTGTACACCCACCCCGAGTCGACTCGCATCTACCCGGCTGGGGCTGTGGCCTCCCATGTGACCGGATTCGTCGATATCGACGGCAACGGCCAGGAGGGTCTGGAGTACATGTACGACGAGGCACTGCGCGGGGTCCCGGGCAAGGCCGTCTTCGAGCGGGACCTCGAGGGTCGGATCATCCCTCAGGGCATCAGCGACATCGTCGCCGCCGTCCCTGGCACGGACCTGAACACGACCATCGATTTGCCGCTGCAATACCAGGCCCAGCAGGAATGTCTCGCCGCCGTCGACCGCACCGGCGCCGAGTCGTGTTGGGTGGTGGTGCTCGACGTCGAATCGGGAGGGGTCCTGGCTCTGGCCGGCGCACCGGTGTTCGATCCGCAGTCGCGCCAGACCATCGACGAGACCTGTGACCCGAAGCTCGACCCGACCTGTCATGCCTTCAGGAACTTCATCGTCCGTGGCGTCTACGAGCCGGGTTCGACCCAGAAGCTGATCACGGTGGCAGCCGCCATCGAAGAGGGTGAGGTGAAGGCCGGGACCGTGATACCGGGCGTCGCCGATCTCCTGGAACTGCGCCCTGACGCCTGTCGTTCGGCTGATGACGACCTATACGGCTGCTACCGCGACTTCGAGGAGCACGAGACGGCCAATATGAGCGTGAGGGAGATATTCACCAGGTCCTCGAACGTGGGGACGATCCTCGTTGCCGAGAAACTGGGGCAGGACCGGCTCATCTCCTACATCGAGCGGTTCGGCCTCGGTTCACAAACCGGAGTCGACTACTCCGTCGAGGCACCCGGGACGCTGAACTTCGAGGCGGGCTGTGAGACATGCTGGGCCTCGGCTGCGATCGGCTACTCGGTTGCCGCCACCCCGCTCCAGATGGCAGCGGCCTACGGCGCGATCGGGAACGACGGGATCTGGACGGCCCCGCACATCGTCGCCTCCACAACCGACGTCGATGGCGATCAGGACGTCGCCGGTCTGGAGACCAAGCGGGTCGTGTCCTCGGAGACGGCAGTCCTGATGCAAGAGCTGTTGGCCAATGTGGTCGACGAGGGCACCGGACAGGCCGCGACCGTGGAGGGTTACCAGGTCGGGGGAAAGACTGGCACCGCCAACAAGTTGGGTGAGGACGGGCGCTACACCGAGGTGACCAGGGCGTCGTTCGTCGGGATGGCTCCGATGAGCGACCCGAAGGTGGTCGTGGCGGTTCTCATCGACGCCCCCTCTTACCGATACCGAACCGGCGGGGCGGCCGCTGCGCCCGTGTTCGCGCAGGTCATGGAGCAAGCTCTCCACCGATTGGGGGTGCCCCCCGATGTCGGCGCCGGGTAGCACCGTGGGTGAGGCATCGGGCCGGGTCGGGGGTCTCGTTGTCGGCGATCCCGACATCTGGCTCGGGGATGTGACCCATGACTCGGCACTTGCCGGTCCCGACGTGCTCTTCGTCGCCGTCAAGGGCTCGACCCACGACGGGCACGACTACGTGGACGCGGCGGTGAGGGCCGGTTCTCCCGCCGTGGTCGTCGAGACGCTCCAGGACTCGCCGGTGACACAGATCGTGGTCGGCGACACCCGAACCGCCATGGGCCCGATCGCAGCCTTGGTCCACGGCGACCCGTCAACTCGACTGGCCGTGGTCGGCGTCACCGGGACCAATGGCAAGACCACTGTTACCCATTACGTCGAATCACTCCTCACCTCCGCCGGCCGGGTCGTCGGGTTGATCGGGACCGTCGAGACACGCGTGGGTGCGACGACCCTGCCCTCGGTGCGGACCACCCCGGAGGCCACCGATTTCCAGCGTGTCCTCGACGAGATGAGACAACTGGATGCCAGTGTGGTCGCGGCGGAGATCTCGTCACACGCCCTGGAGATGAGCCGCGTCGCCGGCACCCGGTTCGAAGTCGCTGCGTTCACCAACCTGTCCCAGGACCATCTCGACTTCCACGGGTCGATGGAGTCGTACCGGCGCGCCAAGGAGCGGCTGTTCCGGGAGTACGAGGTGAAGACTGCCGTGATCAATGTCGACGACCCCGTGGGCGCCGCCATTGCCTCTTGGGTGGAGACGCCAGTGATCAGGGTCGGTGACGATGGCGAGGTTCGCGCCGAGCGAGTCGAGACGTCTCTTGTCGGGACGCGTTTCGATCTGGTGACGGATCAGGGAGCCGTCACCGTCACATCCGATCTGATCGGTGCCTTCAACGTGGAGAACGCCCTGGTTGCGGTGGGCTGCTCCCTGGCGCTTGGCCTGACCCTCGACGAGATCTCCGAAGGGCTGACGCGGCTTGGAGGCGTTCCGGGGCGCTTCGAGCAGGTCTCGGGGAGCGGGCCGGTCCATGTCATTGTCGACTACGCCCACACTCCCGATGGTGTCGTGGAGGCCATAGCAGTGGCCAGATCGATAGCGACGGGGAGGGTGATTGCCGTCGTCGGTGCAGGCGGCGATCGGGACCGGGACAAGCGGCCGTTGATGGGCCGGGCGGCGACCGGGGCCGATCTGGCCATCCTGACCAGCGACAACCCCCGTTCCGAGGACCCCGATCAGATCGTCGCCGAGGTGGCCGAGGGCGCCGCCGGGCCCTGGGTCATACTCGAGGTGGATCGGCGACGCGCCATCGAGTCGGCCATCGCAGCCGCCGAGGAGGGAGACGTGGTCTTGGTCCTCGGCAAAGGGCACGAGACCGGCCAGGAGGTCCGGGGCGAGGTGCTTCCTTTCGATGATCGCAAGGTGGCCAGAGAGATCCTGGCCGCACGGTTCGGGTCCGCCGATTTCGACCCTGATTCGGGGAGCATGACGGCGTGATACCGCTGCTGACCGCCGCCGCTGTCGGGCTGCTCGTGTCGATCTTCGGCACTCCTTACGCCATCCGCTTCTTCAGACGGCGCGAGATCGGGCAGTTCATCCAGGAGGAGATCGCCGGGATGCACGGCCACAAGCAGGGGACTCCGACCATGGGCGGCGTGGTCTTCGTCCTTGCAGCCATCATCGGGTACCTGGTGTCGCACATCCGCCTCGTGGCGCCGGCCGGCGGGATCGGCCTGGAGTTCACACCGTTGAGCGACGGCGGGCTCCTCGCCGTCTTCGCACTGGCCGGGATGGGCGTCGTCGGGTTCCTCGACGACTGGATCAAGTTCTCCAACAAGCGGAGCCTCGGTCTCTCCAAGTCGGCCAAGTTCGGTGGCCAGCTGGCGATTGCCGCCCTCTTTGCCTGGGGCGCCACAGAAGCCGGGGTCGTCACCGAGATCTCATTCGTCAGGCCACTGGGGATCGATCTCGGCGCGTTCTTCGTGATCTGGGTGCTCTTGATGCTGACGGGGTGGGCGAATGGCGTGAACCTGGCCGACGGCATGGACGGCCTGGCCGGAGGGTCATCTGCCCTGGTCGTTGCCTCCTACACCGTCATCGCCTTCTGGCAGTTCCGAAACCCCGAGGTGTACGAGTCGGTTGACCCTCTCGAGCTGGCCATCATCTCGGCTGCGATGTTCGGGGCCATCCTCGGCTTCCTCTGGTGGAACGCGCCGCCGGCGAAGATCATCATGGGAGATGTCGGCTCGCAGGGCATCGGAGGCCTTCTTGCGGCTCTTGCCCTCCTCACCAACACCAGTCTCCTCCTGGTCGTGCTGGGAGCGATCTTCGTGGCTGAGACCGCCTCGGTGATCCTCCAGGTGGCCAGTTTCAAGATCTTCGGGAAGCGGATCTTCCGCATGTCGCCCATCCACTATCACTTCGATCTCGGCGGATGGCCGGAGACGACGGTCGTAATCAGGTTCTGGATCCTGACCGGATTCGGCGTCGCCCTCGGGCTCGGATTCTTCTATGGCGACTTCCTCCGACTCGAGGACTTGTTGTGACCCGGGTGCTCGTCCTCGGTGCCGGGGTCTCCGGTCTCGCCGCCGCCACTCTGGCCCGGGATCGCGACATGACGGTGACGATCTACACCCGGGACCAGCCCGAGATCGCCCTGGAGAAGGGCTTCCCCGTCGCCAGCGGCGGATGGGACCCGGTCCTGCTCACCGGCATCGACCTCGTGGTCGCCAGCCCGGGCTTCCCCGAACGCTCCCTGCCCATCGTCGAGGCCCTGGAATGGGGGATCCCGGTGTGGAGCGAGATCGAGTTCGCCTGGAGGCACCTGGATGTCCCGGTGGCGGCCGTCACGGGCACGAACGGGAAGACCACCGTCACCGAGGCGGCCTCTGCAATGCTCGAGGCCTCGGGGATCGATGCCCCGGCGGCGGGCAACATCGGATCCGCCCTCTCCGAGCATGTAGATCGGGGCCACGAGGCCGTGGTGGTCGAGGTGTCCAGCTTTCAGCTCCGCTTTTGCGAGGAGTTCCACCCGATGGCGGCCGCCATCACGAATGTGGCCCTCGATCATCTCGACTGGCACGGCTCGGAGCATTCATACCGGGCGGCCAAGGCGAGGATCTTCATGAACCAGACCGGCGAGGACCTCCTGGTATTCGATGCCGACGACGAGGGTGCCGCATCGCTGGTCACCGGGGCGCGGAGCGAATTGTTCCCCGTCTCGGGGAGCCATCTCCCCTCCGGCGGCGGTGGCGTCGACGACGATCATCTCGTCATCGGTGAGCTGACCATCTCGATCGGCGATCTCGTTTCCGACGACCCGACCCATCTGGTCAACATCGCCTCGGCATCCGCCCTCGCACTACGCATGGGGGCGACCGCCGATGGGGTTACCAGGGCGGCCAGGTCGTTCGCGCCGGGCCCGCATCGGAGATCGTTGGTGGCGAGAAGCGGTGGTGTCACCTGGATCGACGACTCGAAGGCGACCAACACCCACGCCGCGGTCACCTCGATCAGGGCTCAGGACTCGGTGGTTCTCATCGCCGGAGGCCTGGCCAAGGGTCTCGATGTGGCCCCGATCGCCCGTGAGCCCAATGTTCGCTATCTGATCGGGATCGGCGAGGCCGGGCCTGATCTGGCGTCGGCGGCAGGGGAGCGGGGACGTGTCGCAGGCACCCTGGAGCGGGCGGTCGAGTTGGCGGTCGGAACTCGCAGAGCCCGGTGACACGGTGCTTCTCGCCCCCGGCTGCGCCAGCTTCGACCAGTTCTCCTCCTACGCCGAGCGGGGAGACAGGTTCGCGGGCTTGGTCCGATCGATCACGGAGGAGGCAGGGTCCGGATGACAGCGAATGTGACATCGATCGCGAAGGTCCGGGCAGCAGCCCGAAGCCGCGCCGAACGGCTCAAGATGAACAACCGCACCGCGACCGCCCTGCTCGTGATGGCCGTGGTCCTGATAGTCATCGGGCTCGGCGCCACCCAGTCGGCCTCGTCGGCGGTCGCCATCGACCAGTCCGAGGACCGGTTCTATTTCTTCAAGAGGCAACTGGTCGGTGTCGGGATCGGGACCGTGGCCCTCCTCATCACCAGTCGGATCCCGTACCGCGTCTATCGCAGGCTCGCCCTGCCCGGTTTCTTCGTCACCGTGGGACTGCTCATTGCAGTGCTGGCGGTGGGACCGGTCATCGGTGGCTCGCAGCGTTGGCTGCCGATCGCGGGTTTCAGCTTTCAGCCGTCCGAGGTGGCCAAGATCGCGATCGTCCTGGTCCTCGCCCATCTCTTCGAGAAGAAACACCGGCTCCTCACCCGATTCGGCCATTTCCTGGTCCCGGTGGTGTTCACCGTGGGCGTGCTCGGCGGCCTCGTGATCCTCCAACCCGACCTGGGTACGACGATCATCATCGGCGCCGCGGCGATGGCGGTCATCATGGCCAGCGACACCCCGCTTCGCTATGTGCTCGTCCTCACCGTCCTGGTCGTCCTCGCCGCCTGGGTCCTTGCGTTCGGCGACGAGTACAGGGTCGACCGCATCGTCGGGTTCCTCGACCCCTGGGGGAACGCCAGTGGAGAGGGCTACCAGTTGATCCAGGGCTACTACGCCCTGTCCAACGGCGGTCTCTTCGGCGTGGGACTGGGGGCAAGCCGCGCCCGATGGTTCTACTTGCCCAATGCCCACACCGACTTCATCTTCGCCATCATCGGAGAGGAGACCGGGCTGATTGGCGGGCTGACGGTCATAGGTCTCTACATCGTGCTCGCATTGGCGGGGTGGATGGTCGCAGTGAGGGCACCGGACCGCTTCGGCAGGATGATTGCGGCGGGTCTCACCGCCTGGCTCACCTTTCAGGCCATCGTCAACATCGGAGGCGTGCTCGGGGTCATGCCGATCACCGGGATCTCTCTTCCGTTTGTCTCATTCGGGAGCACATCCCTGATCGTCTGCATGGCGTCGCTCGGCATCCTCGTCAACATCGCCCAGGCAGGGGTGCAGCCCAAGACATGACCTTTCTGATCGCCGCAGCCGGTACCGGTGGCCACGTGTTCCCTGGGCTGGCCGTTGGCGAGGCTCTTCGTGTCACGCGGGACCCCCAAGGAATCGATCCTGTATGTCGGCGGTGACCGCCTGGAGAAGACCGTCTATCCAGACGCGGGGTTTCCGTTCCTCCAGGTAGAGGTGAGGGGTCTGCAGCGGTCCATGACCACGCGGAACCTGAGCTTGCCCCGAGTGGTCTGGAGGGCGCGTGACGCAATCAACGCTGCCATCGAGGAGAGAAAGGTGAAGGTGGTGCTCGGGATGGGAAGCTACGTCACCATCCCGGTCGCCCTGGCCGCCAGGAGCTCGAATTCCGTGCTGCTCGTCGCCGAGCAGAACGCGGGCGGCGGTCTCGCCAACCGGATCGCATCGCGCTGGGCAACGCGCACATTCACCTCCTTCCCCGACACGAAAGGACTGGAGCGAGGGGAATGGGTCGGCAACCCGGTCCGCCAGGCGCTGGCGAGCCTGGACCGGGAGGAGGTCAGGCCGCAGGCCCTGGCTCACTACGGCCTCGATCCGGGATACCCCGTCCTCGGCGCCGTGGGCGGCTCGCTGGGTGCCGGTGTGATCAATGCAGCCGTGAGCGATCTGGTCACGCACTGGGAGGGGAGCCGGATCCAGGTCTTGCATCTCACCGGCGAGGGCAACGTCAGCACCGACGAGAACCTCTCCGATGCAGTCCACCGGGTGCAGCGGTCATTCGAGGAGAGGATGGAGCTCTTCTACGCCGCCAGTGATCTGGTAGTTGCCCGGGCCGGGGGTGGGGTGGCCGAGCTGACTGTCACTGCGACACCATCGATCCTCATCCCCGGCGAGTTCGGCTCGTCGGGTCATCAGGCCGCCAACGCTGCGTTCCTCCAGAGGGCCGGGGCGGCAGAGGTCGTCTCACAGGACAATCTCGACATGCTTCCGGCCCTCGTGTCGCAGATCCTTCTTTCGCCGGAACGACTCGAGGCCATGAGGATCGGTGCCAGGAGCATCGCCAAGCCAAACGCGGCGATGACAATCGCCGGAGCGATGCAGGAGTCGGCGAGATGAGACTCGACTATCGGCATATCCATCTGGTCGGAGCGGGCGGCGCCGGGATGAGTGCCATCGCCAAGGTGCTGGCCGGCATGGGTCACGTGGTCTCTGGGTCGGACCAGCGGGGAGGGTCGACCCTGGACAGATTGGAGGACTTCGGCATAGCCACCCACACGGGTCATCACCCGGAGGTGGCCCGCGCCGCCGACCTGGTGGTCGCCTCATCGGCGGTGCCCGATCAGGACCCCGAGCTACTCGCAGCGGCCGAGGCCGGGGTGCCGGTGTGGCGGCGCCCGGACCTACTCGCCGCTCTCACCGAGGGGATCACCACGATCGGGGCCACCGGCACCCACGGGAAGACGACCACGACCGCGCTCTTGGTTTCGGCGTTGAAGGCACTGGGTGAGGATCCGAGCTTCATCGTGGGCGGAGATCTGGCCGACTGGAACACCAACGGCCATTTCGGAGCGACACCATTGCTCGTGGTCGAGGCCGACGAGGCCTTTCGCACTTTTGAGAGGCTGCGACTCGCCGGTCTCATCGTGACCAATGTCGAGTCGGAGCACATGGAACATTTCGGGACCGAGTCTGATCTGGAGGAGGCGTTCGTCAGGGTGGCCGAGAGCGTCGACGGGCCTCTAGTCGTGTGTGCCGACGATCCGGGCTCCCGTGAAGTCGCCCGCCGCACCGGCGCTATCACCTACGGCCTGGACCCGGCGGCGGACTGGCGGATCATCGACTTGACGAGGCACGACGGGGGAACCCGGTTCGAGCTGGTCGGGCCGTCGGCACGTGCTCATGTCAGCCTCGGACGGCCGGGAGCCCATGTGGCCCTGAATGCGGCAGGTGCTCTTGCCTTGCTCGGCTCCCTGGGACGCGACATCGCAGCCGCCGCCCTCGGTCTGGCTTCGTTCCGGGGCGTCGGCCGCCGATGGGAGCACCGGGGCACGGTGTCGGGAGTCACCCTGATCGACGACTACGCCCATCATCCCACCGAGGTGGCGGCGACCGTCGCGGTGGGGAGAGATCTGGCGCAGGGGAGCCTGTGGGCAGTGTTTCAGCCCCATCTATACAGCAGGACGGCCCGATTCCATGACGAGTTCGGCGCAGCCCTCAGCGGGGCAGACGAGGTCGTTATCACCGACGTGTACGGGTCCCGGGAAGAGCCGGTCCCCGGTGTCACCGGCGCGTTGGTGGCCGAGGCAGTGCGTCGTCATGGTGCCAGCGCCCACTACGTTCCCCACCGGCGCGATCTCGCCGATTTCCTGGCCGAGCGTGTCGTCGAAGGAGACCTGGTCCTGACCATGGGAGCGGGGGACATCACGCTCGTGCCCACCGAGCTCGCCATGCGTCTCGCGGAACGATGATGACGTCGCTCGATTCGCTCATCGGTTCCGGGATGATCCTCGAAGGGGTCCCTCTTGGCCCTTACACCACATACAAGTCTGGCGGTCCGGCGCGCTATCTGGCCGAGGTGGCCGACGCAGGGGCGCTCGACGATCTGATCGCCTCGGGGGTGGTGTCCGAGCTCCCGGTCCTCGTCCTGGGCCGCGGCTCGAATCTCGTGGTCTCCGACTCCGGTTTCCAGGGCCTGGTCATCCGTCTCGGACCATCGTTCGGTGGGGTGAAGGTCGAGGGGACAGAGGTGCACGCCGGCGCTGTCGCACCGCTGGCGCAGGTGGCGCGGAGCAGCGTGGATGCCGGTCTTGCCGGCCTCGAGTTCTTCATCGGGGTTCCCGGATCGGTCGGGGGAGCCGTCCGCCAGAACGCGGGTTGCTTCGGAACCGAGACCCGCGACCGTCTCATCGGGGCGTCGATAGTGGATCTGACCGATGGGAAGATGGGCACGTTCGGTCCGGATGATCTGGACCTGTCCTACCGGCACTCCAACATCACCTCGACGCGGGTGGTGGTGAGCGCCGCGTTCCAGGCCTCGCCCGGTGACACCGACATCGGCCGCGCCGAATTGCGCCGGATCACCCGATGGCGGCGTGACAACCAGCCGGGAGGGACATTCAACGCCGGCAGTGTGTTCAAGAACCCGGTCGGGGCGACGGCCGGGGAGATCATCGACTCGCTCGGGTTGAAGGGGATGAGGGTGGGGGATGTCGCCGTGTCGGAGAAACACGCCAATTTCTTCGTGGCGGGGTCATCCGCCACATCGGAGGACATCCGGAGGCTGGTGGTGGCGGTCAAAGACCGTGTTTTCGAGGAGACGGGCACCATGCTGGAGCCGGAGATCCAGTTCGTCGGATTCGATCATGAGAATTGACCCACGACTAGCCGAGCGACGACGGGCAGTCGCCGAGGACCGGGCGCGGCGCAAGGTCAGCCGCCTGGTCAAGTTCCTCGTTGCCCTCGGGTTGGTCGGGGCGGTCGTCTGGCTCTTCCTGTCGCCCTTGCTCAGTGTCGCTTCGGTGACGACCTCGGGCATCGCCGCCAGCTCCGCCGCAACCGTCCTGGCCGAACAGGGTGTCGTGGAGGGCACTCCGCTGATATTGATCCGGACGGAGATGGTTGAGAGCGCGATCGAGACCGACCCATGGGTTCGTGATTCGGTGGTCGAGCTCGACTGGCCGACCGGCGTCGTGGTGCGGGTCCAGGAGAGGGCCCCTGTCGCCTGGCTGGAGACCACGGAGGGATGGGGGCTGTTCGCTGTCGATGGGGTCCAGCTTGGCACCGCCTCCGACCCCGATCCTGCGATGCCGTGGATCCAACTGGGTCCGATCCCCGCCGACGAGACCGAGACGGCCCCGGAGGTCCTCGGATCGCTCGAATTCGTCGCCACGCTGCCGGAGGAGCTCAAGGCCACGGCCAGGGTGCGAACCGAGCCCGGGGGAGAGATCTGGGCGGAGGTTGCCGGTTTTCAGGTGCGACTCGGGCGGCCGGTGGAGATGAGTGCCAAGGCTTTGAGTCTGGCCGCACTGCTCCGTGAGGAGCCCGCCCCGGGCTCGACACTGACCCTCATAGCCCCGACGCATCCCGCCGTCTCACCTCCCTGACCCGAGATGGCCGAGGTATAGACGTCTAGTTGAAGGTTAGAGATTGTGTCTTTACTAACCACGTCGGCGAACGGTAAACCTCTACTTCAGCTTCCGATATCCACTGGAGGAATTGTCGTGAACTCGTCGAGCGGCGGCTATTTGGCCGTCATCAAAGTCGTAGGGATCGGCGGTGGTGGCGTCAATGCCGTCAATCGCATGGTCGAAGCGGGCATACGCGGTGTCGAGTTCATCGCGTTGAACACCGATGCCCAGGCACTGCTCATGAGCGATGCCGATGTCAAACTCGACATCGGCCGCGAAGTGACCAGGGGTCTGGGCGCTGGCGCCAACCCCGAGATCGGTCGTGCCGCCGCCGAAGAGCACAAGGCGGAGTTGGAGGACGTCCTCAAGGGCTCCGACATGATCTTCATCACTGCGGGCGAGGGTGGTGGCACCGGTACCGGTGGTGCGCCCGTTGTGGCCGAGGTAGCCCGTTCCGTGGGGGCTCTCACCGTGGGCGTGGTCACCAGGCCCTTCGGTTTCGAGGGGAGGCGTCGGGCAGTCCACGCCGAACAGGGCATAGACGATCTCAAGGATGCAGTCGACACGCTCATCGTCATCCCCAACGACAGGCTGCTCGAAGTCGGAGACCCCGAAGCCCCGATCGCCGAGACCTTCCGGCTGGCCGATGAGGTCCTCATGAGCGGTGTCGCCGGAATCACCGACCTGATCACGACCCCAGGGTTGATCAATGTCGACTTCGCCGACGTGCGGACAATCATGTCGGACGCCGGCTCGGCGGTGATGGGCATCGGCCGGGCCACCGGTGAGAACCGCGCCAAGCAGGCCGCCGAGCGCGCCATCTCCAGCCCGATGCTGGAGACTTCGATGGAAGGCGCCAAAGGTGTCCTCCTCTCCGTGTCCGGCCCATCCTCGATGACCCTGCACGAGGCCACTGAAGCGGCCCGGGTCGTCGCCGATCACGCCGACACCGAGGCGGACATCATCTTCGGGGCGATCGTCGACGACGATCTCGGTGAGGAGATGAAGGTGACCGTGATCGCGGCCGGATTCGAACGGAGACGCCAAGGCCGCTCGGCAACCTCGCGGCCGTCGACTCGCTCCTATTCCGGCTTCGACGAGGGGGACGACGTCCTCGACATCCCCACCTTCGTCCAGGGATGAACAAGCCCCCCGGTGTCGACGGGGCGGCGTTCACCGATGCAACAGACGGAGATCAGCGCAACGACCTGACGGCGCGATCAGCGGTGTCGTCCTGGCTGGGGATCTCGCGTGAGTGGGCGACGGTTCGCCAGGTCCACGGGTCAGCCGTTGTCCGCGCAGAATCGCCCGGAGAGCTCGACGAGGCCGATGCCATGTGGAGCGATGTGCCCGGCCTCCCGATCGCAGTGTTCACCGCCGACTGCTTCGGGGTGGTGCTCACTTCCGAGTCCGCCGTGGGTGTGGCCCACGCCGGGTGGCGCGGGGTGACCAGCGGTGTCGTCCCTGCCCTACGAGAGGAGATGACCCGGAACGGCCATGTGCCCGCGGGCCGCCGCCATCGGACCCGGAATCGGCCCGTGTTGTTTCGAAGTGGGATCCGAAGTAGCGGAACAGTTCCCTGAGGACTTGAGGGAGACCCGATGGGGAGCGACCTCGGTAGACCTGGCGTCGGTTCTGAGCAGACAGCTCGACGGGCTGGATGTCTGGCTCTCCGGCGCCTGCACCATGCATGAGACGAGCTTGTACAGCCATCGTCGGAACGGGACTGCGCTCCGCATCGCAACCATCGCCTGGGTGTCATGAGCTACGACGAAGTCGCGGCGCGTATGACCGCGGCGGCCGAGCGCTCCGGCAGGGATGTCTCGTCGATCACACTGGTGGCGGTGTCCAAGTCGAAATCGGTGGCCGACATCGAGGCCGTCTATGAATTGGGTCATCGCGACTTCGGCGAGAACCGCGCCCAGGAGATGGCAGAGAAGGCGGCGAGCCTGCCCGATGACATCCGCTGGCACTTCGTCGGCGGTCTGCAGACGAACAAGGCACGTCTGATACGACCGATCACCCATCTCCTGCATTCGATGGACAGGGAATCACTCGCCGGAGCCTGGGCGAAGGGAAGCGGTCTGCCCCCACCGGTCCTGTTGCAGGTCAACACCGGGCACGAGCCTCAGAAATCCGGAGTGGAGCCCGGCGATGCCGGGCCCATGCTGGCCCAAGCCCGGTCACTCGGGTTGGAAGTCCGCGGGCTGATGGCGATCCCACCGCTCACGGAGGACCCTGAGGCCCAGCGCCCACATTTCGCCATGTTGCGGGAGATCCGGTCCGGACTGGCCGTTGAGTACCCCGAGATCATCGAGCTCTCGATGGGGATGACCGACGACTTCGAGATCGCGATCGAAGAAGGCTCCTCAATTATCCGCGTGGGACGGGCTATCTTTGGTGAACGCACCTGACGGAGTGATATGTCGTCACTGTTCTCCAAAGCTCTCGTCTACCTGGGACTGGTCGACGAGGACCAGATGGATTCCGAGACCGCCGATCGCCCTGCGCCCGGCACCATCGAGGAGCCGGCGCGACGTGTCGAACCGCGACGGGTCGAGCAATTCCCGCCGAGCCGGAGGGTGGAGCCGCCACCCACCGGACGGGCCGCCACCAGGCCCCAGAGTCGCGAGGGCCTTGAGACCGTCGGGGTGGTGAGGACTGTCGAGACACAGTCCGATGTCATCCTCGTCGAGGAGTTCGGCGACGCCCGGATCCTGGCCGATCGCATCCGTGACCGGGTGCCGGTCGTCCTCGACATGCGCCGAGCCGACCACGACCTGGTTCGCCGGGTGGTCGACTTCTCCTCGGGTTTGATCTACGCCCTCGACGGCTCGATGAAAAAAGTGGGCGATGGGCTCGTGGTCGTGCTGCCCCCGAGGGTCACCCTGAGCCGGGAAGAAAAGCGGCGTCTCTCCACGCTGGGGGCTTACGAGCTCGACGACATCGACGACTGACCTGTGAACATCGGCGGCGTCCTGATCCTGATCCTCCAGATCTACTTCTATGCCGTCCTGGCATGGGTGATCCTGTCCTGGATCCCGACATCCTCGGAGCACCCGCTCGGCAAGGTCAACGTATTCCTGGATCGGATCATCTACCCCGTGATACTTCCACTTCGTCGTGTCATCCCCCCTGTTCGTCTCGGCGGGGGAATGCTCGACCTCACGCCGATCGTGCTCCTCATCGGGATCCAGTTGCTCATGGGGCTGGTGCGGGGGATCTTCTGATCCTTGGAGCCAGGCGGCTTCGTTCGTATCCTCACTCCACGAACAAGGGGTAGATAGCTATGGCGATAACACCCGCCGACATCGAGAAGAAGACCTTCTCCACCGCGC
This sequence comes from uncultured Acidobacteriota bacterium, assembly GCA_963725075.1. Taxonomy (GTDB): domain Bacteria; phylum Actinomycetota; class Acidimicrobiia; order Spongiisociales; family ZC4RG35; genus JARDZU01. The sequence continues at coordinate 39,160 of CAVRXA010000002.1, read as the reverse complement.
TACGGGGCTACGACCTCGACGAGGTCGATGACTTCCTCGACGAGATGGTGGTCGCGGTGCGCGAGCTCGAGGAAGAACTCGTCCAAGCCAAGGAGCGGGTTGCGCAACTCGAGAGCGACCCGGATGCAGTGGCGGCGCTCGCCGCGGTCTCGGCTGCGCCCCCACCAGCTCCCGACGAGTCCGCAGTGGGTCGAGCACTCATCGCTGCCCAGGCGGCAGCGGACAGGATGCTCGACGAGGCACGCAGCGAAGCGGACAAGATCGTTGGGGATGCCAGGTCGGAAGCCGACACCTTCGCCCGGGAGCGGGACCAGAAGAAGGCCGAAGTCGACGCCGAGATGGCCGAGATGACCGGTCTCGTTGCCGGCGTCCGCAACCAGCTCGCCGTTCTCGCCACCACCGTGGCCGACAAGCTCGATGAGATGGACGCAGTGGTTTCGGGAGCCCACAGCGAAGGCCTGATGGAACAGGAGACCGACACGGGGACGGTCGACTCCGAGCACGACATGGCCGACGATGCCGCCGATGAGATCGTCGACAGTGGCGACGAATCGGATCAGGATGTCGAGGAGGGGGATGATTCCGAGCCGGACGAGGAAGCCGGCTTGGAGGTAGACCTGGCCGAAGTCGAGTCTGATGAGGGGGGCGACGATGCCGGCTCTTCAGAGATCGAGGGCGGGGACGGCGAGGAGAACCAGGAGATCTGATCGGCGGCGCGGCCGGCGACCTCGGCTTTACCTATCAGGTCCGTCGGCCCGATGAGGTCGTGATCTCACGACATGGCGTCCCCGTGACCACGCTCCGCGGGGAGGCCGCCAAACGGTTCATGAACCGCATTGGGGAGGGCGACCCGCAGCAACTCATGGCCCGAGTCACCGGCAACTACAAGCGGGGAAACGAGCGTCGCTAGGGGGTCGTAGCCGGGCTGACCAGGAGCGAGACGGTCCGCCGATCGATGTCGAAGGACTCTCCCTGGTCGTCCACGGCCTCCTCGATTGAGATCGCGAGCACCTCAGCTCCGATCTCGCCCGCATGGGTGGCGAAAGCGGAGCGAATCAGCGGGTCCCGGCTTCCCCACATGAGGACGACCCGGTCGGTCACATCCAGACCGGCCTCACGTCGCAGTCTCTGCACCCGGCTGATCACCTCCCTGGCAATGCCCTCGAGGAGCAATTCATCGGAGACGTGTGTATCGAGAGCCACCGCGAAGTCGGGTCCGGCCTCGACGACGGTTCCATCCCGGGGATTGCGCTCGATGATCAGATCTGCCAAGCCAACGTCTCGTCCGACGATGGAGACCGTGCCACCCTCGAGGACGTCTTCGAGATCCTCGGGCCTGAGCGCTGCGATGGCACCAGCGGCCTCGGGCATTTTCGACCCGAACTCGGGGCCTAGCGTGCGGAAGTTGGCTTTGGCCGATAGGTGAACCAGTTCGCCTTCGTCGGGGGACGTGGCCACAGCCTTGACATTCAGCTCATCGGCTATCACATCGGAATGAGCCTCGACTGCCCTGGCCACGGCGGCGTCGCGGGTGAGAACCGTCAGCTTCATCAAGGGTTGACGAACACGGAGACTCTCCCTCTTTCGCAGGTTCCGGCCCAGTCGAACCACCTCCCGCACCACCTCCATCGCCGTTTCCAGGTCCCGGTCGATGAGGGCTGTCTCCGCCTCGGGGAAGTCACGGTGATGAACGCTGGTAACGGCATCTGGATGGTGGCGAGCCACCAGGTCCTGATACAGGTGCTCGGTGATGAACGGCAGCACGGGGGCAAGCACCTCGATGAATCTGGTCAGCACCTCGTAGAGGGTGGCGAAGGCAGCCAGCTTGTCGGCGTCGCCTTCACCCGACTCACCCCGGGCCCGCCAGAAGCGACGTCGGGAGCGACGCACGTACCAGTTGGTCAGGTGATCGATGAACCCGAGGGTGGGTGGCACGACGTTGTAGAGGTAGTAGCCCTCCATCTGCGTGTTGACCTCGGAAACGAGGCTCTGCAAGACGGACAAGATCCATCGATCGAGCTCTGGCCGGTCACCCGGTTGCGGGGCCATCTCGAGGTCGGCCACAGTGATGCCGTCGGCCTCGGCGTAGGTGGTGAAGAAGCTATAGGTGTTCCACATCGGCAGGAGGACGGTGCGGACCACCTCGGCGACGCCGTCGCTGCTGAAGCGGAGCGGCTCGGCCCGCAGCACCGGAGAGTTGATGAGAAAGGCGCGCAATGCGTCGGCCCCCATGTGGTCGAAGATCTCCGAAGGGTCCGGGTAGTTCTTGAGACTCTTGGACATCTTTCGTCCGTCCTCGGCCAGGATCAGACCGTTGACCACGCAGTTCTCGAATGCCGGCGCATCGAAGAGGGCGGTGGAGAGGACGATGAGCGTGTAGAACCAGCCTCGGGTCTGGTCGAGGCCCTCGGCGATGAACTTCGCCGGGAAGGCCGCCTCGAATCGCTCGGCGTTCTCGAACGGGTAATGCAGCATCCCGTAGGGCATGGAGCCCGACTCGAACCAGCCATCGAGGACCTCGGGAACCCTGATCATCGAACCATCCACAGGAGGAGCACGCCCAGCCGATGTCGTCGATGACGTGTTTGTGGAGGTCGGCCGGGCGCTGACCGGAGAGGGCCTCCAACTCGTCGAGGGAGCCGACGGCGACCGCTTCGTCACATCCGGTGCATTCCCAAACCGGGATGCACGAGCCCCAATACCGGTTGCGGCTGATCGCCCAGTCGCGGGCATTTGTCAGCCAGTTCCCGAAGCGGCGACTTCCCACATACTCAGGAACCCAGTGGATCGTGTCGTTGATCTCGACCATGCGGTCCTTGATGTCCTCGACCCGGACGAACCAGGTCGGGATCGCCTTGTAGATCAGTGGTGTGCCGGTCCGCTCACAGAAGGGGTAGGAGTGGGTGATCCTGTCGGCGTGGACCAGGTTGCCCGAGGTCCGCAAGAGCTCGATGAGGGTCTGGTCGGCCACCTTCACATTGAGGCCGGCGACCTCGGGCACCTGCTCGGTGAAGTCACCCTCGGCGTCGACCGGATCGACCAGGATTCGATCCCTGCCGCCTTGAGGGCGTAGAAGTCGGCCTCGCCGTAAGCAGGCGCCATATGCACCAGCCCCGTGCCCTCATCGACGGTCACCTCGGGTGAGGCGATGATGCGGAATGCCCCTCTCTCGCGCTCGGTGCTGAAATGATCGAAGGGCGGCCGGTAGGGGACACCTAGCAACTCGGAACCCGTGGCCTCGGCGACCACATTCGGATCGTCGCCGAAAACTGTTGTCGCCCGAGCGGTGGCGATCCAGTAGTGGTCATCGCCCCAATCTTGTTCATCGCCGCTGATGCGGGAGTAGGCCATATCCTCCCCAACGGCCACGGCCAGGTTGCCGGGAAGGGTCCATGGGGTGGTCGTCCAGATCAGGAGGTAGTCGCCGGCCGTGACAGGGCCGGCGTCGTCGAGCACCTCGAGCCTCACGGTTATCGAGGGATCGTCGACATCCCGATAGTCCTTGTTCGCCTCGAAATTGGAGAGTGGGGTCGCCGCCCCCCATGAGTAGGGGAGGACCTTGAAGTCCTTGTAGACCAGGCCCTTGTCCCACAACTGTTTGAAGACCCACCAGACCGTCTCCATGAATTCGGGGTCGAGGGTCTTGTAGTCATTGTCGAAGTCGACCCAACGGCCGATGCGCTCGGTCAGAACCTCCCAGTTCTCGGTGTTGGCCTGGACCACACTCCGGGCCGCCTCGTTGAACCGATCGACGCCGTATTCGACGATCGCCTTCGGACCGGAAATCCCCAGACGCTTCTCGACCTCCATCTCGATGGGAAGCCCGTGGGTGTCCCAGCCAAATCGCCTCTCGACGCGATAGCCGCGCATGGTCCAGTAGCGGGGCACCATGTCCTTGATCACGCCGGCCAGGAGGTTTCCGTAATGCGGGCTCCCGGTGGGGAAGGGCGGCCCGTCGTAGAAGATGTATTCGTGGTCGGCTGGTCGTCGCTGGACGGATTCCTCGAAGGCCTTGGTCTCCCGCCATAGCTCGAGAATGCCCTTTTCCATGGCAGGTATGTCCACTACCGGCTCGACCCGGGTGAAGCCCCCGGCCCGGTTCGGCACATCCTGAGCGTTAGTCGTCATGCGAGTCGGAAATGCTAGGGCGCAGCGTCTTGTTGCAGGCTTCGGTGAAACCCGCCCGATAGGGGCCGTGCGTTGGTAGGGTTTCCGCCCTTTACGCAGGGGATTCTCGTGGCCAGACAGCTCGCCAAGTCAACCGTGGACAAATTCCGGTCAAGACTGGAAGAGGAGCAGGCGCGGCTCCAGGGGCTCGTGGACGACTACGAGCAGGAGTTGGAGGAGGCACGGCTCTCCGAGAGCTCGTCCGACCGCAGCCCGGACCCCGGCAACGCGGAGGCGAGCTCCACGAAATTGGAGTACGCCAAGGAGCTCTCCATCGAGCAAAACACGCTCGACCTCCTCAGCAAGGTCCAGCGGGCGCTGGAAAAGATAGAGCAAGGGTCATACGGAATATGCGAGAGCTGCGGCAAGTCGATACCCCTGGCCAGACTCGACGTCCTTCCCTACGCGACGCTCTGCGTCGACTGCGCACGCAAGGCTTGATTCGCAGATACGGCCTCGGGGTCGGGTTGGCTTTGCTCGTCGTCCTGCTCGACGCGATCACAAAGAGGTGGGCGTCGATCGAGCTCGTCGACGGCGACATCGTGATCATCCCCAACTTCCTCGTGCTCACATACACCGAGAATCCCGGAGCCGCCTTCTCCATGTTCGAGAATGCGGGCCCGTTCTTCGGCATCGCCGCCATCACCGTGAGCGCGGCGTTGCTGTGGTCCCTCCGACTCGACCGCCCCTGGATGGAGACAGCCGCCTACGGGTTGATCATCGGTGGTGCGTTGGGGAACCTCGTCGACAGGGTGTTCCGGGGACCCGGTCTGCTCGATGGGAGAGTCATCGACTGGATCGACCTGTGGTGGATCCCGACCTTCAATGTGGCAGACATGTCGATCACCATCGCAGTAGGGCTGCTACTGATTCACGCGTGGCTGACACGCTCAACCTAGAGGTGCCCGAGCGCCTCGAAGGGCAACGGGTCGACAAGGTGCTGGCCGACCTGCTCGAACTGAGCCGTGCCCAGGCCCGTTCCCTTCTCGAGGCGGGAGTGCTCCTCGACGGCTTGCCGGCTCGCCCCAGCGACCGAGTCCATACCGGGGCGGTCGTGGAGACCCCGGTGCCAGAGGTCGCGACCGGTCTGGTTGCCGAGCCGGTCGAATTCGGAGTGATCTACGAGGACTCAGACTTGATCATCGTCGACAAGCCCCCCGGTCTCGTCGTTCACCCAGGTTCAGGTCACGAGCGTCCAACTCTGGCGGCCGGGTTGCTTCATCGATACCCGGAGTTGGAAGGGGTGGGAGCGGCCGGGCGTTGGGGCATGATCCACCGTCTCGACCGGGACACGTCCGGAGTCCTGGTGGTGGGTCGCACTGCAGCGTCCTTCGAACGGCTCAACTCCGACATGGCCCGGCGACGGATACGACGGCTGTACACCAGCGTTGGTCCATGGCAGATTCGCGACGCCGACCGGCACAGTCGACGCTCCGATCGGACGAGACCCGGATCGGCCCACGAGGCGAGCGGTCGCCCCCGGCGGGAAACCCGCAGTGACCCATTACGAAGTCGTCGAGGAGTTCGCAGCTGCAGATGTGTCCTTGCTCGAGGTTGCGCTGGCCACGGGCCGCACTCACCAGATCAGGGTTCACATGACGGCGATCGACCATTCGATCGTTGGCGACAAGGCCTACACAGGCCCGAACAAGGCGGTCGACAGCCCTCGGATCTTTCTCCATGCTCACGCGGTCGGCCTCGATCACCCGACCACCGGCGAGGAGCTGACTTTCACATCGCCCCTGCCGTCTGATCTCGCCGAGGTCCTCGATTTCGTCCGCTCCACGGAGGTCGGGTAAGCCCATGAGGGCGATACCGTTCCGGCCTTGACTCAGGACCACACCACCACCCCGGTCTGCTATCGGCACCCCGATCGGAGCACACTGCTCAGCTGTAACCACTGTGGCCGGCCCATCTGTTCTTCATGCTCGACGGATGCCTCGGTCGGGCAACGATGCCCCGAATGCATGAGGCAAGAGGGGACACAGAAGGTGATCCCCACCGGTCCACGGAGCCGAACCTCGGCGACCTCCGGTGCGCCGGCCACGATGACGTTCATCGTCGTGGCGGTGGCGATCTATCTGCTCGATGCCCTCGGCATCGTGGACGATCTGGTCCTTCGCTTTGCACAAATCAACGCGCTGATCGCGGAGGGTGAGTGGTGGCGGATCTTCACCGTGGTCCTGCTGCACGGGTCCATCACCCACATCATCTTCAACATGTGGGCCCTATGGGTGCTCGGGCCTCAGATCGAGCGTGGGGTGGGCACCTGGCCGTTTGTCAGCCTCTTTCTCGCCTCGGCCGCTGTCGGCGGGGTCTTCGCCTACTACCTGGGGGACATCGGCGACGTCGGCGTGGGTGCCTCGGGGGCGATCTTCGGGCTCTTCGGGATCTGGCTGAGCTGGGCACTGCACCGTAGGAACACGATTCAGGGGAGGGCCCTGCTGGGCCAGCTCATCTTCCTCCTCTTGATCAACGCCGCCATCCCCTTTGTCTTCAGGGGGTTGAACATCTCGTGGCAGGCCCACCTTGGCGGTTTGATCGCCGGGTTCGCGATCGGTGAGATCTGGAGCCGGATGCGCGGCCCCAACGCCGAATCGATGCGGGCCTGGGTCGGCTTCGGTGTGGCAGTGCTCGCAGCTCTGGCCGTCGCCATCTGAGACAATCCATGCTGTCCCGTCCGGGCTTGCCATCCTGGGGCGGGCAATGACGGTCCCCAGGTCGATCCTCTCCCGTGAGCTGTTGCCGGCATCGGTCGCCATCTTCACGACCGTCGCCATCGTCGCCTTCGAAGGTCTGGCGGTCACCGCCGCCCTGCCCGACCTCACCGCCGAACTCGGCCAGGTGCATCTCCTGCCATGGGTGATCACCGCCTTCCTGCTCGCCTCGGGCGTGACCACAGCAATCGCCGGGTCGTTCATCGATTCCATCGGGACGTCCACCGTGTTCAGGTGGGCGACATTCGCCTTTGCCGCCTCCTCGCTCGCTGCCGCTGCTGCAGGATCGATGCCGATGCTGGTGGCCACCCGAGTCCTCCAGGGCGCCGCAGGAGGGGCGATCATCTCGGTCGGGGTCGGCGCGGTCGCCATCGTCTATCCGAGCCATCTCGTCGGAAGGGCCTTTGCCGCCAATTCGAATGTATGGGGGATCCTGGGCTTCGCCGGCCCTGCCATCGCCGCGGTTTTGCTGCAGGTCGGATCGTGGCGATGGATCTTCCTGCTGATGGTGCCAATCTCGGCGGTGGCTCTGATCGCGGGGTGGCGGACCCTGCCCGGCCCGGTCGAGCCCACCCCGCTCCGGGTCGACTGGGTGGCCGTCGGGCTGCTGGTGATCACCTTCGGAGCCCTGTTGGCGGCCGTGTCGAATTTCTCCACGTTCTCGGTGATCTTCGCCGCCGTCACCGTCCTGTCGGGGAGCGTGTTGTGGCGGAGAATGGCACGGGGCCGATCCACCCTGCTCGACCCGCGGTTCGTCGGGGAATACCCATACCGCCAGCTCGCCCTGGTGGTCTCGCTGACCCTGGTGGCCATGATCGGCCTGTCGTCGTATCTGCCCGTCTATGTACGGGGCGCACGGGGCGGCACGGCGGCTGCGGCGGCGTGGTCGGTCTTGTGGCTCACCATCGGATGGACCGCGGCCGCCAACATCTCCGGTCGCATCACCGATCGGGTGAGCGAGGGCGCGGTGCTCCGGGTGGCAGCGATCGGAGGTATCCCCGCCATCGCAGCCGCATGGGCCGCGATCTCGTTCTCGGCACCACTACCGGTGGTCTATGCCTGCTACTTCGCGATGGGCATGTCGGTAGGAGCCGTGACCAACTCCGCATTTCAGATGGTGCGCCTGGCGGTGGCCGACAGGCTGGCCGGCCGGGCGACCTCCGCACACGCCTTCCTGCGCACGGTCGGGATGTCTGTCGGCGCGGGTCTGGCGGGTGGAGTGATACTGGCCACGGTGGCCGCCTCGGTCGGCGACATCTCCTCGGTCCGGGAGGCGTTGGCGGGCGGCGAGGCGGAGCTGGCCGGTGCGACAGCGACTGCCCTGGCGCAGGGCTTTTCGATCGCTCATGGGGTCAGTCTTGTCATCATGGTCGTGGCCGCCTGGATGACGCGGAGCCTCGCCCGAGGTCCTTCACACGGCACCTCCGCGTGAGCCGGCCTGTGCTACGGTGAATGACAGCCGTGTCATTCGCACACCTCCACGTCCACACCGAGTATTCGATGCTCGACGGTGCGGCCCGGATCAAGGATGTGGTCGCAGCGGCGGCAGCCGATCGCCAGCCGGCAATAGCCATCACCGATCACGGAGTCCTCTACGGGGTTGTTGATTTCGTCAAGGCGGCAAAGGACGCCGGTATCAAGCCCATCGTCGGCATCGAGGCCTATCTGACGGAAGGGTCGAGATTCGACCGGCCGGTGGGCAACGCCAACCGACGTTTCCACATGAACCTTCTGGCCGAGAACGAGGTCGGGTATCGCAACCTCCTCCGGCTTTCCTCGAGGGCCTTTCTGGAGGGCTACTACTACAAGCCGAGGATGGACTTCGAGCTGCTTGCCGAGCACTCCGAGGGCCTCATCGCCACCTCAGGCTGTCTCGGGGGGATGGTGGCCCAACTCCTCGCTCCAGATTCAATGAGCGAAGAGGGGAACAAGGGTCAGATGCGGGACTTCGACGCCGCTATCGCCGCTGCCGGCAGGTTCCAGGACATCTTCGGGCGGGACAATTTCTTCATCGAGATCCAGGATCACGGCCTCGCCGCGCAAAAAGCGATCATGCCCGACCTTCTCGAGATCTCCTCCCAGACCGGCGCCCCCTTGCTCGCCACCAACGACGCCCATTACACCCATCGGGCCGAGCACGATGCCCACGATGTGCTGCTCTGCATCCAAACCGGTTCCCTGCGGGCCGACACGAGCCGGCTGCGTTTCGAGGGCAACGAGCATTATCTGAAGACCTCAGACGAGATGCATCGACTCTTCCCGGCGGACTCATTTCCCGGGGCATGTGACAACACTCTCTCGATCGCGGAGCGGGTGAGCGTCGACCTCGACTTCGGCCGGATCCTCCTCCCCAGCTTCCCGGTCCCATCGGGCGAGACAGAGGTCAGCTATCTCCGGAAACTGGTCGATCAAGGGGCGCGCGACCGTTACGGCCATGATGCCGCCCCCGAGGTCTGGGATCGCGTCGAGCACGAGTTGAAGATCATCGAGGAGATGGGCTTTCCCGCCTACTTCCTCATCGTTTGGGATCTGATCCGCTATGCCCGGGAGAGCGGCATCAGGGTTGGCCCCGGACGCGGGTCAGCAGCAGGCTCGATCGTCTCCTACTGCCTGCGGATCACCGATATCGACCCCCTGGCCTACGGCCTGATCTTCGAGCGCTTTCTCAACCCTGGTCGCCGTCAGATGCCCGATATCGACATGGATTTCGACGAGCGCTATCGGGCGGAGATGATCCGGTACGCGGCCCAGAAATACGGGCCCGACCGGGTGGCACAGATCGTCACGTTCTCCACGATCAAGGGAAAGCAGGCGCTGCGTGACGCTGCCCGGGTCCTCGGCCACCCCTACGGGGTGGGTGACCGTGTGGCCAAGGCGATGCCGCCCGCCATCCTCGGCCGTGAGGCGACCCTCGAGCAGGTGATGACACCGCCTCCATCCGACGCCGACTCGACGACGAAGGACTGGTACGCCAACGCCCAGGGCCTTCGGGATCTCTACGAGGCCGATCCGGCCGTGCGGGAGACAGTGGATGCCGCCCGCGGCCTCGAAGGGTTGCGGCGGCAGGACTCGATCCACGCCGCCGCCGTAGTGATCGCCCCTGAGCCGCTCATCAACGTCGTCCCCATCCAACAGAAGGGTGAGGGCGCCGAGGTGGTGACCCAGTACGAGATGTACGGGGTGGAGTCGCTGGGTCTGCTCAAGATGGACTTCCTCGGGCTGCGCAACCTCTCGATCATCGAGCGCTGCCTGGAGCTGGTCGAGGAGAGCACGGGGGAGCGTCTCGACATCGACGCAGTCCCACTCGACGATCAGAAGACCTTCGAGCTTCTCCAATCGGGCAACACCATCGGGGTGTTCCAGCTCGAAGGCAACGCCATGCGCTCGTTGATCCGCTCCCTGAAGCCTGACTCGTTCAACGACGTGATCGCGCTGGTCGCCCTCTATCGCCCGGGGCCGATGGGCGCCAACATGCACAACCTGTACGCCGATCGGAAGAACGGCCGGGCGCCCATCGAGGTACTTCACCCGGCACTCACCGACAAGCTGGCCGACACCTATCAGATCATGGTGTACCAGGAGCAGGTCATGTCGGTGGCCCAGGAGATGGCCGGGTACTCGATGGTCGACGCCGACAACCTGCGCCGGGCCATGGGCAAGAAGATCAAGTCGGTGATGAAAGCCGAGGAGGAGAAGTTCGTCGCGGGGAGCGTTGCTCAAGGCCACGAGGAGAAGGTGGGCCGTGAGATCTTCGGGCTCATCGAGCATTTCTCGGGCTACGGGTTCAACAAGAGCCACAGCTCCGGTTACGGCCTGGTTGCCTATCAGACCGCATTCCTGAAGGCACACCACCCCGCCGAGTATCTCGCCGCTCTGTTGACCGCCACCAAGAAGGACAAAGACCGAACCGCGGTCTATCTCAACGAGTGCCGGCAGATGGGGATCGAGGTGCTCGTGCCCGACGTCAACGAGTCGGACTCCGATTTCACCGTGAAGGAAGGCCGGATCCGCTTCGGGCTATCCGCGGTGCGGAACGTGGGTGAAGGCGTGGTGGAGAAGATCGTCGAGGCGAGGGCCGATGGCGCGTTCATCACGTTCCATGACTTCGTGGACCAGGTCGACGTCTCGGCCCTCAACAAGCGCACCGTGGAGTCTCTGATCAAGGCCGGCGCCTTCGATGCGATGGGGTACCCGAGAAAGGGCCTCACCGTGGTGTACGAGCAGATCCTCGATGGGACGCTGGAGCGCCGGCGGAACGAGGAAATGGGCCAGTTCAGCCTGTTTGCCGGTGAGCCCGGTGAGGTCTCCCACGGCCGTATCGAGGTGCCGGACCTCGTCTGGCCGCAGAAGATCAGGCTTGCATTCGAAAAGGAGATGCTCGGTCTCTACGTCTCCGATCACCCTCTGCTCTCCGTCGGCCAGTCGCTGGCGGCGGCCACTACCACCACGGTCAGCCAGCTCGTCGAGTTGGCCGACAAGACGAGCGTGACAGTGGGTGGTTTGGTCGCCGGGATAACGCGTCGTTGGACCAGGAACGGCGATCCGATGATCTTCTTCCAGCTCGAGGATCTCGAAGGTTCGGTCGAGGTCGTTGCCTTCCCCCGCACAGTCAATGACCACGGGCATGTCGTCATCGATGACGCCGTGGTGATCGTGAGCGGGCATCTCGATCACAGGGGCGACGAGGTGAAGGTCATGGCCCGGGAGATCAAGGAGCTCGAGATCCGTGACGACTCGATGGTGCGACTCAAGACGGCGGCTTCGAGTCTCACTCCTGAGATGGTCTCCCGGCTCAAGACGATCCTGTCCAATCACCCGGGGCCTGCACCGGTCTACCTGAACATGACCAGCGAGCAAGGGGTAAAGGTGCTCAAGCTGAGTGATGCGCACCGCGTCGAGCCGCGGACGGCCCTGTTCGCCGAGCTGAAGGAACTCCTGGGGCCGAGCGCGATTCTCTAGGCCCGGGGTCGCCAGATCTCCCGCTGGGCCATCTGGGCGAGAGCACTCGACCTCCCGTGCTTGCGTCCCAGGGCATAGGCCGCAACCGCCGCCGACACGCCCAGTGTGGCCAGGGCACTGAGGGCCACCGCTCGCTTCGTCTTGCGGGCGAAGATCACGACCGGCCACCCTCGCTCATGGGCAACCGAGTCGAGCTCGGAGTCGGGGTTGACCGCTACTGGATGGCCAACTGCCTCCATCATGGGCAGGTCGGAGACGGAGTCGGAGTAGGCGTAGCTGCGTTCGAGGTCGTACCCGAAGTCGGCGGCGATCTTCTCGATGGCGTCGACCTTTCCGGCGCCATACACGAATGGCCCATCGAGCTCCCCGGTGTAATGGCCGGCGACCACCTTTCCCCTGGTGCCTATGGCTCCGGTCATCCCCAACGACCGAGCCAGAGGCTCGACGATCTCGTGAGGGGCAGCCGAGACGATCCAGGTGTCCCTTCCTGCATCGTGATGGAGGTTGATGAGCTTTCGTGACTCCGGGCGCACCCGGGCCACCAGCTTGGGCAAGACGGCGGCGCCGACCATCTCGAGCGCCTGAACCGACGCCCCGGCGATCCCGCTCAAGAAGTCGCCCTTGACATCGTCGTTGGCGTCACCCTTGTCGCCCATCAGCCGGAAACTCAATGCCGAGAGCGCCCAGCGGCCGATGTCAGGGTTGGTGGCGAGACCCTGACGCCAGGCCTCGACACCGAGGGGGAACGCCGAGGCGCCGGAGATCAGGGTCCGGTCGAGGTCGAAGAATGCGGCCGAATGAGCCATCCACTCAGGATATGCCCACCTCGGCCCAAGGCAACTCTTTCGATTCGTCGAGCAGGCGACCCAGCCCATCGAGGTCGGTCGGAGGGCTCGACGACCAGGGAATGGTGGCAATTTGCGCCCCGTACCGCGAGGAGAACTCCTCCCGCGTGTCCCGTTGGCGCACCGTCTCGGCGCTCCACCGAGCCAGATTCTGCTCCAGGGCCGGCGAGGTCCCCGGTGGCGCGGTCGTGTCCGCCCATTCTTCCGGGAGGATTCGATTGAAGACGACGGCGGCAGGACTCGCCGCCAGGCCGGGAAGGTCGCGATAGAACTTGATGGCCTCGCGCACGGGAGCGGGGTCTGAGGTCGTGACCACGAAGATCGTCGCTGAGGCCAGGACGCGCTCGATCTCGCGGCCCCGCTGCGCCACGCCGTCGTAGGTGGTCCTCAGATCGAGGAGGAATTCGGCCACCCGCTCCAAGAGGTCTGAGCCGAGCACCGAGTCGGCGATGCGGAGGACCGGTTTTGCGGCCACGTTGTAGAAGGTGCGGCGCCCGGGGAGCGGGCCACCCGTCAGCCATCGAAGAAGCCGCCCTCCCACGAGGTCGGCCATTTGGGCCGGGGCCGCGAAGAAGTCGATTCCTCCACCCGACGGCGGGGTGTCCACGATCACGAGATCCCAGGCCATGGCCTGGACGAAGGTGGCCGCCTGATCGGCTGCGGCGTAAGCCTGCGAGGCCGGGAAATGCTCCGACGCCGCCTTGAAGAAGTCGTTGTCGGCGAGACGAGTCGCCACATCCGGGTCGGCGTGCCGCATCGCCACCGCCCGCCACGAGGCGGTCGAGTCGAGCATCGCAGCCCAGAGATTGGGCTCCTCGACATGTGGTTGTGGCTCGTTGCCGAGGTATTCGACGCCCAATGCCGTGGCCAGCCGGCGAGCGGGGTCGACGGTGACCACCAGGGTGCGCAGTCCGCTTCGGGCTGCCCGGACTCCCAGTGCGGCTGCGACGGTGGTCTTGCCCACGCCGCCGGCGCCGGTGACGAGCAGGGTGCGCGTCATGTGATGAGCTCGAACTCGTCGGCCATCCGTGCTGCCACCTCGCCGGGTGTGAACAGCCCGTGGAGGTAGGGGAGCAGGTGATCTGGCGGGAGCCAGTCCAACCAGACCTGTTGCTCCGTCCACAGTGCTCGATGAAGCTGCGCCGCTTCTCCCACCGGCCCCGGCGGTGTGTCCGGGTCGGCCAGCTCGTCGAGAACGCGATTCGCCATCACGATCGGGGCCGCTACCACGTTCTCTTTGGCCAGCCAGGTGATGCTTTCGGCGGTCTCGGTGGCCGGTAGCTCCTCGGGGAGGGTGACGAGGATGAGCCCGGTCACCGCCTGGTCGCGGAGAATCTCTTGCATGATCTCGGCCTGGATGCGGATCCGCCCCGACGGCACCAGCTCGGAGATGGTCACCGGTGCCCGGAGGAAGGACCCGATCTGGCCGGTGGGCGGGGCATCGGCGATGACGATGTCCCATCGATCCTCCCGAACCTCCCAGATCGCCTTGCCGACGGTGATGATCTCCCGAATGCCGGGGGCCGTGGTCGCCAAGGCGTCGAAGGCACGGGCGAGCGGGCCGAACCTGTTGAGACCTTTGATGTTGAGCTGAAGGGCGAGGTACTCGAGGAGAGCATCGGAGCGGACCATCTGCATGGCATGGAGCCCCGGTCTGAGCTCCTTCGGCTCGAATTCGAGAGGACCCGTCCCAAAATGTGCGGATAAGCCGCCGGGCGAGCCCATCTCCATGGCCAGGACACGCAATCCTCGGCGCTGGGCGAGAAGAGCAAGACCGGCGCTCACCGCGGACTTGCCCACGCCTCCCTTGCCCGAGACCAGGACGAGACGTTTCTCCAGCATCAGTCGCTCGGCTAGGAAGACCCGCCGAGCGGTATGCGGAGGACGAGCTCGCCGTCCTCCACGCTCCAACTGGCGCTCGCGATCAGGGCGTAGTCGGTGTAGTCGGCTTGCGCCCGTTCCACGAACAGTCTGCGCTCGTCACCCGCAACAGGTGGGAGGGGGCGCTCCTTGACAGCAGCGGCGCGCTCCTGATAGCGCACCAGCATGGCGTCGACATCGAATTGGGCCATCGGGGGACGTTATACGTTCTACGTTTTACGTTCTAGGTGGTGCGGGCTGTCTCCCGGCGGTGCTCCGCCTTGCGCTCACTCTCCAGCCGCTCCAGGTCGACATCGCTGTAGTCGACGTAGCTCATGGCGTCGGCGATCAAATGGTGACCGGCCACTTCATCGATGGCGCGATGCATCTCATGGGCCACGCGTCGGTAGGCAGGGTGCCCGGCCGCCTGGCTGCGCAACTCGATCAGATGGAAGGCCTGCCGTGGGTTCATCTCCATGACGAAGCGCACGTTGAAGGCGAACGGCACCACGTATTGGGCCACGTCGGCTCCGAGGTCGGTCCGTAGCTCTTCATAGAAGGTGAGCGATTGGGCCATCAATCGATCCCATTCGTCAGCGAGGCCAAGCTCCACGACCTCTGCCGGCAAGTCGTAGCCGAGTCGGGTCGTGTACCGCTGCCACTCCAGCGTCATCAGACGATGACGTTGGAGGTCGCGGAAGGCCCCGATGTCACAGGTGACATCGAACCGGTAGGTGGTTCGCTCCATTGCCCGGCCCGGCCTGTGCCTCCGATTGGCTCGATCTCCGACGAGAGAGGCGATGATCCTCGCTCTGTCGGACTGGGTCATCGACCTGGCTATTCGGAGGAGCTCCGCGTCGGGCAACTCCGAGACGGCATAGAGGGCAGCAGCGGCGATCTTGAGCTCCGCCTCGGGATCCCAGTCGACCAGGGTCACGGACGGCCCATTGTCCGAAGGTGATCGAAGGCCGGCCGCTCTCTGCTCGAGGTCTGAACGGACGTCTTCGAGGTAGCGGGACCAGCGCACCCCGCGGTCATCCAGATCGACCCTGGTGAGGAACGACGGGATGATCTTGCGAAGCTCGCCCAGCATCATCTCCCCGTAGTCCTGAACCTCCCGCAATGGGTTGGCCCGCATCCTGACCAGGGACATCTCGTAGGCCTGGCCGGTGCCATAGATGCCGACATTGGACAGTGTCGACACGGGAAGCATGCCCCGCACCGTGTCGCACGCCTTGGCCCGGATCGTCGCATTCCAGACCATCGCCGAGTCGTCGTCACCCCGCGGGTGCAGTTGCTCGAAGTGAGCCATCATCACCGCCACCATGCTCGAGTAGGTGTCGAAGACCCGCTCCATGTGCGTGAGGTAACGGTCGGCGTGCGGCGAGGCGGCGATCTCGGGAGGCACGAAGTACCGATATCGGTCCCCGAGCCGTGCGTCGTAACGGATGTAGCGGGTCGACTGCTCCAGGTAGGCGGCGAGCCGGCCCCATTCCAGGACCTTGGTCAGGAGGTTCGAGGCCTGCTCACAGGCGAGATGAGCGCCGCCGAGTTGGGCAACGGAGTCGTCCCCGTAATCGAAGAAGACCCTCTGATAGAGCTGTTCGGCCTTGCGGGTCGCCACCAGCGGGTCATCGTCGAGACCCCGGGACATGGAGTCGATCCCGGACTCCGGATCGGCCACGAACTCGTCGAGAAAGAGCCGCCGCAACGACTTGGCCGACCTCGAATAGCGGGCGAAGAGTGCTCCCTTCACCACCTCCGGGAGGTTGATCAGCCCGAACACCGGCAAGTCGAGATTGGTGAAGAACCGGCTCAGGACCGCCTGCTCCTCGGCGGTGAACTCTTCCTGGTGGTACGACGTCACGGGTCGGCGATTGTATGCCTGGAAACCGGGCGCACCCGGTTACCGTTTTAGGGCAATGTCAGTCTTCCTGGTGCGTCTCGGTGTGTTCATCCTCTCTGCGGCCGCGATCGGCATTGCCTTGGTACCGATCCTCGTCCTCATCGACCTGCTCGACGGGGGCACGGGCTGGGGCCTCTGCCCTCAGGGCATCGAGGCCTGCAACAACCCGTACACCACTGCAGCCGAATTCGGGGTCGTCCTCACCATCGGGTTGTTCCTGGCGGTGTTGGGGATCCGGCTCCTGATGAAGCTGGCACGGCGTCTCCGCTCAGACGACTACCAGGTGAGTCAATGAGCCGGTGTCACCGCTTCGGCCTCGATTGAGGCCTGGTCGGTCTGCTTCGTCACCACGATGAAGATCGCAATGAGGATGAGTGCGGCCCCGGTCCACCCCGCCACTGTGAGTCTCTCGCCGAGCACCACCCATGCTGTGGCCACGGCGAAGGCCGGCTCAGCCGCCAGCACAACCGCGGCGGTGGTTGCGCCGACGACGGTCTGAGCCCAGATCTGGAGGACGAAACATCCGGCGCTCGCTCCGATCCCGGTGATCAAGCAGCGCGCCCCATACCGAGCTTGGGGGTAGGACCGCGCCCTCGATCAACAGAGCCGCTGGGAATGCCAGCGCCGAGGTGATCGCCAACTGAACGACGGTGAACGGGACCACGGGGTGATGACGGGCGAGACGTGACAGGACGACGATGTGCATGGAAAAGCAGAACGCGCACGCCAGAGTGAGGAGGTCACCGCGATCGAAGCCGAGGTCACTCGCACCGGTGATCAGGATCAGGCCCCCGAACGACAGGGCGGCCGCACCCACACTCCACCAACTCGGTGGCCTTCGGGCGAACAACGCGGCGAGAAACGGTGTGATCACCACGTACAGGCCGGTGATCAGCGCCGAGTTGCTGGCGCTGGTCTCGGTCAGGCCGGCCGTTTGGAAGGCGTATCCCCCGAAGAGAGCGAGCCCGGCCAGAGTGCCGTGCCACCAGATCCTGCGCCCGCGAGGAAAGGCGAAAATGGAGAGGAGGAGGGCGCCGAGGAGGAAGCGCCATGCCACAAAGGTCAGAGGTGGGACCTGGACCACCGCGGACTTGACCACCACGAAGGTCGCGCCAAAGACGAACGATGCCGCCAGCAGGGCGAGAATCGCACGGCTTCGATTGGACCTGAACATGAGCGGGGGCAGGGTAGGACCGGGTCGGTTGCGTCCATGCCTATGTCGCCCGTCGTGATCAATACGATGCCGGCTCATGCCGTTGAGCAGAGCCGACGGGTCGGTGCCGTCCCGGGCTGAGAAAGGGAAGGCACGCTCCGTCCTCAACCGTGTCCGTCGTCGTTACCCGACCATCGGGACCGCTCTCGACTACGAGTCACCCTTCCAGCTCCTCGTCGTCACCGTCCTCTCGGCGCAGACCACTGACGAGAACGTGAACAAGGTCGCGCCGATTCTCTTCGAGGCCTATCCGAGCATCACCGACCTCGCTGACGCCGATCCCGAAGAGGTGGAGAAGATCGTCTACTCCACAGGTTTCTACCGCCAGAAGACGAAGTCGATCATCAAGCTGGCCCAGGGGATCGAGGAGATGTTCGACGGCGAGGTGCCGATGGAACTCGACGAGTTGGTCAAGCTCCCCGGGGTTGGTCGCAAGACCGCAAGCGTGTTGCTCGCCGAGGCTTGGGATGTGCCCGCGATCGCGGTGGACACCCACGTGCGGAGGGTCTCCCGTCGTCTCGGCCTGACCGATCAGATCGACCCGGTGAAGATCGAGCGTGACCTGATGGCGCTCTATCCGAAGGAGCAATGGTCCGGTCTCTCGATGAGGATCATCCAATTCGGGCGTGATGTGTGTGATGCCAAGCGTCCGTTGTGTGGACAGTGCGAGCTATTCGATCTCTGCGAGTTCCCTGATCGGTTCGCCTTCGCCCACAAATCCCCTCCACGGTGACCGACGCCCGAGTCGCTAATCGGGCCATCCTCCGGCTCGCCATCCCCGCGTTGGGGACACTGGCGATAGACCCGCTCCTGACTTTGATCGACACCGCCTTCGTGGCGCGGGTTGGGGTCGACGAGCTGGCGGCGCTGGGCGTCGACGCGGCCATCCTCGGGTTCGTCTTCTTCGGGTTCAACTTCCTCGCCTATGCGACTACGCCGTTGGTGGCGCAGGCCCTCGGTCGTGGGAAGCCGGCAGAGGCACGTCGGTGGGTCGGTGACGCCCTCGTGCTCGCCGCGCTCCTCGGTCTCGTCGCGGCGATCGTGGTGGAAGTCCTTGCCCCATGGTTCGTCGACCTGATGGGCGCAGGTGAGGAGGTAGCGGGACCCGCCGTCGCCTATCTACGGATCCGGGGCATAGCGACGCCGGCGGTGCTCCTGGTGACTGCGGGGCACGGCGCCTTTCGTGGGTACCAGGACACTCGGACTCCGTTCCGGGTGGCGGTGGGAATCAATGTGGTCAACCTGGTGATCGACCCTCTCCTCATCTTCGTCGTCGGGTTGGGCCTCGAGGGCGCGGCCCTCGGCACGGTGATCGCCCAATGGGTGGGGGCGCTGTGGTTCCTGCAGCTGATCCGCTCCCGGCGCATGGCCGACCGGCCCGCCGGTCTCAGGAAGGCTCTCCCCACCATCCTGGCCCTGGCTCGGAATGGGGTCCTGGTATCGATCCGGACCGGGTTCCTCCTACTCGGCCTGACCTTCGCCGCGGCGACAGCGACCAGGCTTGGCCCGTCCGATATCGCCGCTCATCAGGTGGTGATGCAGGTCTGGCTGCTGGCCGCCATGGTCGCCGACGCGTTTGCCATTGCCGGTCAAGCCATGGTCGCCGAGGCAGTTGGCGGGGGAGATTGCGAGCGAATAAACGACCTGTCCCGGCGGCTGCTGCTCTGGGGGGTCGTCACGGGCGTGTTGCTGATGGGCGCGTTCTTCCTCGAGCGGTCCCGCACTCGCCGGTCTCGTGCCTGATCCCAACGTGGCAGCCCTGGCGGTGTCCGCAGCGGCGGTCGCAGGGTGGACGATGCCGATCGGGGCGCCGTTGTTCGTAGCGGACGGGATCTTCTTTGGGCTCCTCGCGTTCGGGACGATCATCGTCTCGACCGCTCTTGGCTCTGCCGTCCTGGTGACCCTCATCTCGGTAACGCCGTTGGGCGACTCGCTCGACGGGATCTGGTGGGCGATCGGGGCGATGCTTGCTGCTCGTGGCCTGGTATTCGTGTTCGGCTACAGGCGCGCGGTGCGAACGGCTCTCAGGTCCTGACCCCGCGTCTCGGGAAGGAGCAGGGTGAGGAAGGCGGCGATCACCATCCCGACCCCGAGGATCGTGACCGTCTGGGAGAGCCCGAAGCGATCGATGGTGAAGATCCCGAGGATCAGCCCGAGGCCGGATCCGACCAATCCGAAGTTCGTCGCTGCCGTGTTGGCACTGGCCCTGAGCCCGGTAGGGAAGAGCTCCGCCCGATGCGAGCCCCCGGCTGGGACCAAGGCGAAGGTGCCGAATGACGACACCATCACGGCCACGACGATCCACGGGATCGAGTTGGACCAGTAGATGACCAGACCACCGCCGACTGCCAGCAGCAGGCTCACGACCGTGGTCCTTCGCCTACCCCAGGCATCGGCAAGGTGGCCACCGACGAAGAAGCCGAGCCCGCCGAGGGTCCCGCCGAGGAGGGCGATGAGGACCGTCGATCCCGTGCTCAGCCCGAGGTACTCGATCAACCGCGTCGTGGAGAAGGCCAGGGCGACGGCCGAGAAGGCGGAGACGAGGAAGGCGATAACCACCACTACCCAGAACCGACGCGCCCATTCCCCGGTGGCCAGCTCCCGCCAGTGCCTGTCCTCGTGGTCTTCGATGAAGATGCGGCTCTCCGGCACGTTGCGGATCAGGAACGGGAGGACGAGGAAGCCGAGGGCAATCATGAGATGTGGGATCCGCCAGCTC
The DNA here is from genome assembly GCA_963725075.1 of uncultured Acidobacteriota bacterium. Classification (GTDB taxonomy): domain Bacteria; phylum Actinomycetota; class Acidimicrobiia; order Spongiisociales; family ZC4RG35; genus JARDZU01. The sequence goes on along the minus strand of CAVRXA010000002.1, from coordinate 18,774 downwards.
TGACCGCCTCCGTCGGCGAGGGGAAGTGTCATCAAAGCCAGGCCACCACCAAATGACACCGCGGCCCCGTAGAAGGAGATCGCGTAGGCGCGGATGTGAGGCGAGACCTGCTCGGCGAGGAGGACGATGGCCAGACCCCCCATGCCGGCGGTGCCGGTGCGCAGGATCGCCTGGGCAGTCCCGAATTGCCATGCCTCCAAGGCGAGTCCCGCCACGGTGCCACCGATGATCACGATTGTGAGAGACCAGAGGAAGGGGCGCCTCCGCCCTTTGTGGTCGCCTAGCCATCCGAGGGGGAGAGCGGCGAAGGCGGCGAGCCGGGCGATGCCGAGCAGAAGACTCATTTCGCCCTCGGTCAGCCCGAGACCGGCGCGGGTGAACGGGAGCGTGGCCGCCGCCTGGGACTGGGCGAAGCCCTGGATGACTCCGGCTGTCCAGATGACGAACACGATTCGGCGATCGCCCGAGGTGAACCTCTCCACCGGGAGCAACGGGCCCAGAACGCGTCGCAGCCACGGTGCCACAAGTCGAGAGTAGAGGGGCACGCGTGCGATCATCCCCACACTTCGGCTAAATCACCGGGGAACCAAAGTGTTCGACAGCGTCGACTCGGCCGCCTACATCGTCCAGATCCTGATCGCATTCGGGGCAGGCATCATCTCGTTCGTATCCCCCTGTGTGCTGCCCCTTCTTCCCGGCTATCTGTCGATGATGTCGGGCTACTCGGCGAGCCAGTTGGAGGAGGGCGATGTCTCCACGGCTCGGATGACCCGGGTCATCCTCCTCTTCATCGCCGGCTTCACCGTCGTGTTCGTCGCGCTCGGGGCCATCGCCACCGGTCTCCGCACATGGCTGGTCCAGAACCTGACCACATTCACCAGACTGGCCGGGCTCACTGTGATCGTGTTTGGGGTCCTCATGGTGGCCATGGCCGTGTCCGATCGAGGGCCACTTGCCACCATCGGGAGAGATCGCAGACTCGATGTCCGTCCCAGCCGGCTCGGGTCATGGGGTCCCCCGGTCATGGGGTTGGCCTTCGGCTTCGCCTGGACGCCATGCATCGGCCCGGTCCTCACCGTGATCCTCGCCACTGCATCACTCCAGGAGACGCTCGGCCAGGGCATGCTGCTCCTCGTCGCCTATTCCCTGGGGCTGGGAGTGCCCTTCCTCCTCAGCGGACTCGGCCTGTTCAAGTTGTTCGGGCGTCTCAAGCCTTACCTCCGCCCGATCAATATCGCCTCGGGTGTGTTGCTGACCCTGTTCGGCGTGCTCATGGTGACGGGCAATGTGGGTACCTTGTCGACCTGGTTCTCTGACGTCCTGCTCTCGATACCGTTCCTCAATGAGCTGGCGACGATCTGAATGAGCCTCACCGAGCCGCATCTCGCCCCGTCGGCACCCGAGCTGGTTTGGTTCGGAGGTTCCGACGCGATTCGCTTCCTGAATGACCTCATCAGCCAGGAGATCGGCGACATGGGGCCCGGCACCGTGCGGCGATCACTGTTGCTCACCCCGCAGGGCAAGCTCGACCACATCATCTGGGTGCTGCGGGGAGCCGATGACGTCGGTTTGGTGGTCGACGCCGGGCGGGGAGAGGATCTGGCCGCCAAGTTGGGCCGATACCGAATCCGGGTCGACGTCGACATCGAGCCCTCTCAGCTCGATCATTGGCTCGTCGTCGGCCCGTTCAGTGGCGATCCGGGGCGGTGGAGCGGAGATCGTTCGGCTCTCGTCGCCGACCTGTCCTGGTCGAACCTGCAGCGAACTCTGGTGGTGGGGGAGAAGCCGGACCTGCCCCTCTTGGAGGTCGACGACTACGAGGTGTTCCGCATCGAAGCGGGAGAGCCGCTGATGGGTGTCGATGTCACCGACGCCATCATTCCCCAGGAGACCGGGCTGGTGAAAGACACCATCTCCTTCGAGAAAGGGTGCTTCCTCGGTCAGGAGTTGGTCGCACGTCTCGACAGCAGGGGCGGGCGGGTCAACCACCATCTCCGCATCCTGCGTTTCGAGGGACCGGCGCCGGAAGTGGGCACCGAGGTCACCAAGGAAGGCGAGCAGGTGGGGGTGCTCAGCTCGGCGGCAGACGGTGTCGGGCTGGCATTGCTCCGGCGCGGGGTCGAGCCGGGCGAGATCGTGACGGTGGGTGACGGTCGGGCGTCGGTGCAGTCCGTGCCCGTAGGGTGACCCGCTCGGGCTCGTCAGCCACTTGTGCCGGAGGCGGGACTCGAACCCGCACGGGGTTTCCCCCAATGGTGTTTGAGACCATCTTGTCTACCAGTTCCAACACTCCGGCCTGCTGTGGAGTACGTGGGACGTTAACGATATAGGCAGTCTTCCCGATAGCCTGCGCATGTCGTGAAGCGCATTCACCGCAAGCTGTTTCGGATCAATGATCAGATCGACTCGCTCAGCCGTGAGCTGAATTTGGTGAACGCCGAGCTGTCCAACCACCGCTCGATCGACGAAGACGCCCAGCGAGACGCCGCCGTCGGCAACTACATAGATCGTGAGGAGGCGGGGCTTACGGCCGGCGACGTTCGTCGGTTCGAGAGAGCGGCGTTCGATCTCCGGGTTCGTCGAGCCAAGCTGATCAAGACCAGGGACAGGCTGCTCGCACGTCTGCCCGACTGATCGGGCGGCACAGTGGCTCGTCGCTCGAACAATGGTGGCGTCTCGTCCCCTCTTCGAGCGACAGACCACTACCGTCAGCCCGGTGCCCACGCTCGCCCTGATCGACGGCAACTCCATCGCCTACCGGGCGTTCTATGCCCTCCCCGAGGACCTGGCGACGAAGAGCGGTCAGGTGACGAACGCGGTATTCGGATTCACCCGGATGCTGATCAGGCTGCTCAAGGATTACCACCCTGATGGCATCGCCGTGGCCTGGGATGTGTCACGTCAGACGTTCCGGACCGAGTCCTATCCCGAGTACAAGGCGCAACGGGAGAAGGCGCCGGACCACTTCCGCAGCCAGCTGCCTCTGATGGACGAGGTGCTGCAGACACTCGACATCACCCAGCTCCGCGCAGGAGGGTTTCGAGGCCGATGACATCATCGCCACCCTCACCCGGAACGGGGTCGCCGCCGGATGGGAGATCCTCATCGTCACCGGTGACCGCGACGCATTCCAGCTGATCGAGGGACCCGTGAAGGTGGTCTACACCCGCCGCGGCATCAGCGACATCGTCCTGGCGGACGAGGAGTACGTCGAGGAAAAGTACGGCATCAGGCCTGACCAGTACGTGGAGTACGCCTCGCTCAGGGGCGACACGTCGGACAATCTTCCTGGCGTGCCCGGTGTGGGGGAGAAGACTGCCTCACGATTGATCGCCGAGCACGGAGATCTCGACAATCTCTTCCTGTCCGTGACCGACCTGACACCGAAGCTCAGGGAGAACCTGTCTGAACATCGCGAGCAGGTGTTCCTCAACAGGGAGCTGATGCGGCTGGTCGATGACATGGACCTGGGGGTCGAGATCGAGGACCTCCGCACCCGGGAATGGGACCGGAATCAGGTCAAGGACCTGTTCGACAGTCTCGAGTTTCACTCGATGTGGAACGATCTGGAGCAGGCCCTCCCATCGGCCGCCACGGTGTCCGAGTTGGTCGAGGTCGAGTCGTCTCTGCTCACCTCGCCTGAACAGGTCGCCGCCATTGCGCAGACGCCTGTCCTCATCGCCGGGTTGGTGATCGATGGCGGAGAGCCCTTCGGGCTTGCTGTTTCCACAGGACCGGGGGTGGCGGCCGTGGTGCCGTTCGACGCGGCAGGCCCGATCCTCGACGCCCTGGAGAGCGGACAGGCCGCTCTTGCCGGTCACGACGTGAAAGATCTGGTGCGGGTGTTGCTCGATCTGGACCGTGATGTGGATCGGCTGGCCATGGACACCGCGCTGGCCGCGTACATCGTGAATCCATCTCAACGCACATACGACCTCGAAGAGCTGGCGGACCGATTGCTCGGTCTGGAGCTGGTCTCGCCGGATGACGACGGGGCGGCGCTGGGGACCTTGCCGTTCGACAGCGGGCCCGACCTCGAAACCGAGGGGCGCCGCATCGAAGGTGTGCGACGGCTGGTCGAAGTCATGCGGAACGAGCTGTCAGATCGTGAAGAAGGCGAGCTCTTCGAAGAGTTCGAGCTCCCCTTGATCCCCGTCCTCGCCCGTATGGAGCACACCGGCATCGCCGTCGACCGGGCCTATCTCGAGAACATGGGTGCCGACCTCAGGGAAAAGCTCACTGCCCTCGACGGCCAGATCCAGGAGTTGGCGGGGGAGCAGTTCAACGTCAACTCCACCGATCAGCTGCGCTATGTCCTCTTCGAGAAGCTCGCCCTCCCGGTCATCAAGAAGACGTCTACCGGCAAGCCGTCCACCGACGCATCGGTATTGAAAAAGCTCGATCATCCCGTGGTCGATGCCCTCCTCGAGTACAGGGAGTACGAGAAGCTGAGGGGAACGTATGTCGACGGGTATCTGCCGTTGGTCGACGCCGATGGCCGGATCAGGACCCGGTTCAACCAGATGGCGGCGACCACGGGCCGGTTGTCTTCGGATCGACCCAACCTGCAGAACATCCCGATCCGGTCCGAGTCGGGTCGCACCATCCGCCGTGCATTCATTGCCGGGGAGGGAGCGGAGTTCCTCGTCGCCGACTACTCGCAGATCGAGTTGCGTGTGCTGGCTCACATGAGTGGGGACCCCTTCCTGGTCGAGGCCTTCCGGGCCGGCTCAGACATTCACACCGCCACGGCAGCCCGGGTTTGGGGGCTGGCCGAGGCCGACGTAACCGCGAACCAGCGCCGCACAGCCAAGATGATCAACTTCGGTCTGCTCTACGGGATGGAGGCTTTCGGCCTGGCCGACCGTCTCGGCATCTCGCGGGACGAGGCGCAGCAGCACATGGACGCCTACTTCTCCCAGTTCGTCCAGGTCAGGGAGTTCATGTCGGCGGTCGTCACCCAGGCCCGAAACCAGGGCTACACCACAACGCTCTTCGGGCGCCGGCGATACCTGCCCGAGCTGAAGTCGGACAACTTCCGGATCCGCCAGATGGGGGAGCGGATGGCCTTGAACGCCCCGGTACAAGGCACCGCCGCCGACATCATCAAGAAGGCGATGATCGATCTCGACGCCAGCCTCCGCTCCGAAGGGTTGGCCTCCACGTTGATCCTCCAGATCCATGACGAGCTGATCCTGGAGAGCCCACTCGATGAGCTCGAGGTCGCAGAGAAGCTGGTGGTGGGAACCATGGAGGGTGTGGTTTCCCTCGACGTGCCGCTCGAGGTCGATGTCGGCACCGGGCCCGATCTCGCCAGCGTCAAAGGCTGAATGGCCCGGCAGCAAGCCAATCCATTGGCGGTTGTGGACAAACCTGCGTAGACTCACCACGCCTGTGGACCCAGCGTTTGCAGAGTTCCCTTTGGAGGTAACCACTCACACATGACCAGCGAGCCACAAAACGCGCCCGCGAGCGCTCCCGAGACGGAGAGCGTGGAGGCGCCCGAGACCACCGAGGCGGAGACGCAGATCTCCGTCGATGTGGAGGAGCCCACCGAGGCTCCCGAAGAAGTCGAGTATCAGGGCCGCGAGGCTCTTGTCGCCCCCGACCTGAGCGACCTTCCCGATGACATCGGCGACGATTTCGAGCGCGCCATCGAGGCAACGGTTCTCGAGTTCAAGGAGGGCGACATCGTCGAGGGCACCGTCGTCAGCGTCGACGGCGATGGGGCCATGATCGACATCGGTTACAAGTCCGAAGGGCTCATCCCGACACGTGAGCTATCCATACGCAACAACGTCGACCCCAACGATGCGGTCAAGGTGGGGGAGCGGGTCGAAGCCGTCGTGCTCAACAAGGAGGACGACGAAGGCCGCCTGATCCTCTCCAAGAAGCGGGCGATGTACGAGCGTGCCTGGGGGAGAATCCAGGAAGTCGCCAAAGAAGGCGGCACCGTCGACGGAACAGTCATCGAGGTCGTCAAGGGTGGTCTCATCGTCGACATCGGCCTCCGCGGGTTCCTCCCGGCCTCACTGGTCGACATGCGTCGCGTCCGTGACCTCGACCCATTCATCGGCGAGAGCATCACTGCCAAGGTCATCGAGCTCGACCGAGCCCGAAACAATGTCGTCCTCTCCCGTCGGGCCTACCTGGAGGAGGCACAGGCCGAGGAGCGCAACGCATTCCTCGACGGCCTCGGCGAGGGTGAGGTCCGCGACGGAGTCGTCTCCTCAGTCGTGAATTTCGGAGCATTCGTCGACCTCGGCGGTATGGACGGCCTCGTCCATGTCTCCGAGCTCTCCTGGCAACACGTCAATCACCCCGGCGAGCTGGTCAAGGTTGGGGACAAGGTCCAGGTCAAGGTTCTCGAGGTCGACCGCGATCGGGAGCGAATCTCGCTCTCCATTCGCCAGACCAGCGACGATCCCTGGGATGTGTTCGCCCGCGATCACGAAGTGGGCGACGTCATCGACGGGATGGTGACCAAGACCGTGCCATTCGGCGCCTTCGTCTCGGTCGCCGACGGAGTCGAGGGATTGGTGCACGTCTCGGAGATCGCCAGTCATCGAGTCGAATCACCGGAGCTCGAGCTCTCCATTGGCCAGCAGGTCAAGGTGAAGATCACCGAGAAGGAAGACGAGCGTCGCCGCATCTCGCTGTCCATCAAGCAGGCCTCTCCCGATTGGAAGGAGAGGGAGGCTCAGATGGAAGAGCAGAAGAAGGGTCGCCGCCGCCCCCAGAAGGAGTTCGAGCGCGAGTTCGGCCCTTCCGAGGAGGAGCGGCCGCCGATGCCCGTCGATGCCTCTCTCGAGGCAATCCTGCAGGAGTTGAAGGAGCGCGGCATCGGCCGTAGGTGACCTGAGGTCACACCACCGGTAACCAGGCTCGGTCGCGCCGCATATGGGGCGACCGAACTATGGAAAGTGTGGGGAAACGCTCAAGACTCTTCTCAAACGGTCCGAATCACTCCTGTGGAATCGGATTTGAAGCACCGGGATGGCGCCTGTCCGTCGGTAGCATGCCTCGAGGCATGCGGCCGGCACGGGTCGGCGGCATTCCCAGGGGACATACGAAGGGGACTCAATGGGTAGGAGAGCCATCGTGTTGCTAGTGGCCTTGGTATTGGCCGGACTAGCAGCTTGGGCGGTCTGGAACTATCTCCAGAACGTCGAAAACGAAATTGTCGAAGGCCAGGAGATCGTCGAGGTCTACCGCGCCGGTGAAGCCATTGCAGAAGGCACGGACGGAGCGATCCTCCTCTCCGACTTCAACAGCTGGTGGCGCGCTGATCACACAGAGCGAGGACCAGGCCGAGGATGTGCCCGTGGGCGCGATCACGACCGCCGGAGCAGCTGAATCAGGTGCTCACCGATCGTGTCGCCGCCGGCCCGATCGCCGCCGGGTCGATCCTCAACGAGTCACAGTGGGCTTCGATCACGGTGAACGTGGTCCCGCTCGCCGAGGAGATCCCCTCCGGCAAGCAGGCCATGACGATCGCCACCGACAACATCAGGGGCATCAACGGGTTCGTCGAGCCTGGTGACCGGGTCAACATGATCATCACGATCGACATCCCCGAGGACCTGCTCCCAGATGAGTTGGCTGGCATCGCCGAGGAGCCCGCTGCTCCGGAGGAGGGCGCCCAGGCCGAGAGCGGTGGCAGCAGTCACCTACACACGGTTTGTCCTACAGGGTCTCCCTGTCATGGCCACCGGTCGTGACATCCGGCCCGAAGAAGGCGCTCCCGACACGGTCGAGGTAGATCCCGAGACTACGGGCGACACGACTCCCGACGGCCAGCCCGTCGCGGAGGAGGAAGAGCTCGGCAACGACACCACCTTCACGCTGGAGGTGACTCCCGAGCAGGCAGAGCGGATCGCATACGCCACCGAGAACGGCTCCATATGGTTGACGCTGGTGCCTGGTGACTTCGTCGAAGTCGAGACCACCGGTGTGACAACTCTCAACTTGTTCGGCGGGAATCTGCTGGACGACATCTTCGGAAACTGATAGAGGTCTGACGATGACGATGGCTGAGCACAACTTGTTGGTCGTGGACAAGGACGATGACTTCGTCTCCTCGGCCAAGGAGCTCTTCGAGGGCCGGCTCCCGGTTGCTCGCTCCATAGAGGAGGCGAGTCAGACCGCGGAGTCCGGTGAACTGAGGATGCTCCTGCTCGGCCCATCGTTCTCGAACGACGAGTCTCTCGAGCAGATCCGAAGCCTGCACAACCAGGACCCCGCCCTCATCCTGATGATGGTCGCCGAGACGGTCACTTCCGACCTCCTCCGAGGTGCGATGCGAGCCGGCGTCTCCGACGTGATCGAGGCGCCGCTCGACGAGACCAAGATCGAGGCTGCGATCGAGCAGTTTGGCCACGACGTGCTCAAGCGCCGCAGCGCGGCCAAGCCGACAGAGGAGCCTGTTCGCACGGAACGGGGCGCCATCGTCACGGTCACCTCCGCCAAGGGTGGGAGTGGCAAGACCGTTGTCGCAACCAACGTGGCCCTTCTGCTCAACAGGATCCCAGACAAGAAGGTCGTCCTGGTCGACGCCGATCTGCAGTTCGGCGATGTCTGCCTGTTGCTGCAGCTGGAGCCGAGGTTCACGATGGTGAACGCGGCCCACGAGCTCCATCATCTCGACGTCGAGATGCTCGACTCCTTGCTCACCGAGCACCCGAGCGGCCTGAAGGTCCTCGCCGCTCCACTCGAGCCCGCATTCGCCGACGACATAACCACCGCCGGCCTGATGCAGATGCTCGACTTGCTGCAGGAGAGCTACGACTACGTGGTGGTCGACACCGCCTCGATGCTCGACGAGCTGATCCTGTCGCTGATCGAGAAGGCGGACGACGTCCTGATGGTCGTCGACATGGACCTTCCTTCCGTGAAGAACGCCAAGCTCGCCCTGGAGACATTGCGTCTCCTCAAGTTTTCGACCCAGAACGTCCAGCTGGTCCTGAACCGGAACAACTCGAAGGCCAAGTTGGACAACAAGGAAATCGAAAGCGCCCTCAAGATGGAGATCTCGGCTGCCATCCCCTCGGATGCCGCAGTCCCGACTTCAGTCAACGAAGGGCGTCCCATCGTCGAAGCCGATCCCAAGGGCAAGGTTGCCAAGGGTTTCGAGAGTGTCGCCGAATTGATCGCCGGAAAGATCCCCGAGAGCACGTCCAAGGGCGGGCTCTTCGGTCGGAAATAGTGGAAGGTAGATAAAAGTGCCATCGCTTTCTGAAAGAGTCGCAGCCGCAAGGCAGACAGAGACCCAAGATGTCGGCAGCAACCGCTCGGACGCCCTTGGCGAACTGCGCGGTCGTCTCCATTTCAAGGTCGTCGAAGAGCTGGGCCCAACCCTGTACGACCGTCAGATGTCGGACGCCGAGCTTCGTCTTCGCGTCCTCGAAATGCTGGAATGGGCGGTCGACCAGGAGCAGGGGCTCCCGCTCACGTCCGCCGATCGTCGGGCTCTGCTCAACGAGATCGCATCTGACGTCCTCGGTTACGGCCCGATCGACCCGCTTCTCAACGACCCGGACATCACCGAAGTCATGGCCAATGGCCCGTATGACATCTACTACGAGAAGAGGGGCAAGATCGTCCTCTCCGACGTCAAGTTCGTCGACGAGGTGCATCTGCGCCGCATCATCGACAAGATCGTCGGGCAGATCGGCCGTCGCGTCGACGAAGCCACGCCCATGGTCGACGCCCGTCTCCCCGATGGTTCCCGTGTCAATGCGGTGATCCACCCGCTGGCCATCGGCGGGCCGTTCCTGACGATTCGAAAGTTCGCGGTCGACCCCTATCAGGAGGCCGACCTCATCAACTTCGGGACCATCACCCAGCGCGTGGCCGACTTCGCCAGGGCCTGTGTCCGTGGCCGGCTCAACGTCCTGATCTCCGGTGGTACCGGCTCCGGCAAGACCACCACCCTCAACGTGATGTCCTCATACATCCCTGGCGATGAGCGAATCGTCACGGTCGAGGATGCTGCCGAGCTCCAGCTTCATCAGGAGCACGTGCTCACGCTCGAGTCACGCCCAGCGAACATCGAGGGCAAGGGCGCCGTCGCCATCCGAGACCTTGTCAGGAATACCCTGCGTATGCGTCCCGACCGGATCGTCGTCGGTGAGGTTCGTGGCGCCGAGGCGCTGGACATGCTCCAGGCGATGAACACCGGTCATGACGGTTCTCTGACCACGGTCCACTCGAACGGCCCGAGGGACACCCTCTCCCGTATCGAGACCATGGTGCTCATGGCAGGATTCGATCTTCCGGTGCGAGCGATCCGTGAGCAGATCGCCGCCGCCGTCGACCTGATCATCCACGTGTCCCGTCTCAAGGACGGAACCCGGCGTGTCACCCATGTCACCGAGGTGGAGGGCATGGAAGGCGAGATCATCACCCTCCAGGACATCTTCCTCTTCGACTTCGGGATGGGTGTCGACGAGGAAGGCATCTTCAAGGGCCGTCTCAAGGCAACCGGAATTCGTCCCACCTTCTCCCAGGATCTCGAGAATCAGGGCATCAGGCTCCCCGCCGACCTGTTCGATCCCGAGCCGTTCGCAAGGGGTCGATGATTTGAGAAGAATATCCGCTCTAGTCGCGGCCCTCGTCCTCGGGCTGAGCACGGCTGCCGTCGCGCAGACCACCGCTCCCGAGATCGAGATCGTCGATGTCAACGGGTCGAGGTACGCCGAAGGCGGCCAGACCCAGATGGTGGTCGAGTTCCGTAACCTCCCAGAGGCCCCGGACCCGGCTCAGCTCTCGATCACGGTCGATGGGCAGCCAGTCTCCGACCTCGAAGTGGCGCCGCTCGGCGAGACAAGCGTTCCTGTCGGCGTGGTGCTGGTCATCGATACCTCGGGCTCGATGCTCGGCGCGCCGATGGATGCCGCCAAGTCCGCGGCCAACAGTTTCATCGACCAGAAGCGACCTGAAGACACGATCGCCATCGTGAGCTTCGCCGACACCGCCGTTGTCCAAACCGGGTTCACGGCCAACGCCGACGTCCTCCACGAGAAGATCAACGGTCTTGCCGCCGATGGCGAGACCGCCTTCAACGATGGAGTGATCCTCGGGATGTCGCTCTTCGAAGACGTCGCCGAGAACCAGCTCAACAACATGGTCGTCCTCAGCGATGGCGAAGACACCATCTCGACCGCCACCTCGGAGGAGGCGATCGCAGCCGTCGAAGCCGGCGACGCCCGCGTCTTCGGTGTGGCCCTCGAATCGCCCGATTTCAACCCCGATGCGGTCGCGGCCGTTGCTGCCGCCGGTGGTGGACTCTTCCTGTCCACCCCCGATCCGGCGCAGTTGTCAGGGCTCTACAGCCAGATCGGCCGTGAGATCAGTAACACGCTGGTTGCACGATTCGTTTCTCCGGTAGCGGCTCCCGGGGAGGCCGAGTTCGCCGTGAGCTATCCGGGCGGCTTGACGTCCACGGTCGCGTTCCCGGTCTCCGGCTATGCCACCACCACGACAATCGCCCCCACGACGACCACGATCCCGGTGCCGATCACCGGCAGCGTCGTCGAGAGCAGCTCACCGATGAGCATCACCAACCTGGCGCTGATCGCTGCCGCAGGGATTGGCCTAACCGCCTTCCTCTTCATCGTCATCCTGTTCGGGCGTGACGAAGACCAGGGCGGCGGGCGCTTCGCCAAGCGTCTCCAGGCCTATGGCCGGCGCTCGCGCACCGGAGAGGAAGAGAAGAAGCCTTTCCTGCAAAGACTCCCCATCCTCAACCGGTTCAGCCAGGCCGCCGAGGAGGAAGTCCGAAAGCGCGGTTTGCTCTCCGGGGTGAACGCAGCCCTCGAGCAGGCCAACATCCCGATGTCACCCGGAGAGGCCATTCTCGCCATGGTCGGGCTCTCAGCCGTCGGTGGTGTTTTCTTGGCCATCTTCAGCTCGCCCCTTGCCGGGTTGATCACGTTCGCGGTCCTCGTCCTGTTCTTCTTCATGCTGATGAGGTACGCCGGTGGTCGGGAACGGAAGAAGTTCGAAAAGCAGTTGCCGGACACTTTGACCCTCCTCTCCACGTCATTGCGTGCCGGCTACTCCCTGCTCCAGGCCATCGAGGCGGTGGCCTCTGAGGCCCCGGACCCGACTGCACGTGAGTTCAGTCGAGCAGTCGTCGAGGCCCGGCTGGGGCGGTCGGTGCCGGAGGCACTCGACGGAATCGTCGTGCGGACCAGCTCCAAGGACTTCGAATGGGCCACCATGGCCATCGAGATCCAGCGTGAGGTCGGCGGCAACCTGGCCGAGGTGTTGCAGACCGTTGCGGACACCATGATGGCCCGCAACCGGCTCAAGGGTGAGATCAAGGCGCTGACAGCAGAAGGCCGCATCTCGGCCATCGTGCTCGGCTCCCTGCCGTTCGCCCTGGCCGGGTTCCTCTGGTTCAACAACCGCGAATACCTGCAGCCCTTGCTCGATGCGACTCTGGGAAGGATCGCCATCCTCGCTGGGCTCGTCCTCATGGCCGGTGGAATTTTCTGGCTCCGAAAGATTGTGAACATCGAAGTATGAACATCACAGCACTAGACGGTCAGTTGCTCGCCGTAGTCACGGTCTCGGCGCTGGTCTTTTTCGTCATCGTTTGGGTCGGTCTCGGGGTGACCCGGGCACGCGAGGACATGAACCAAAGGCTCGCCCTTTACGGGCGCGCCACCGCTGGGACGGTGCGGGACGACGAGTTGGCCAAGCCCTTGGCCCAGCGGACCATTGGGCCGATCGTGCTCAAGATCTCGGGGTTCCTACGCCGCTTCACGCCGGTCGGGTACTTGGAGAAGAAGCAGCACAAGATCGTCCTCGCCGGTAACCCAGGCAACCTCGACGCACCCTCATTCATCGTCATCAAGTTGCTGACGAGCATCGCCGGTCTGTTCGCAGGCTTCTTTCTGATCGATTTCGGTGCCGACGGTCTGCAACGCATCGTCCTCTTCGCACTGCCCATCGCCCTCGGCTTCTTTGGCCCCGATGCCTGGCTGCAGAGGAAGGTCGACGATCGAACCAAGAGCATGCTCAGGGCCCTTCCCGACGTTCTCGACCTTCTCGTGATCTCGGTGGAGGCCGGTCTCGGATTCGACGCGGCCCTGTCCCGTGTGGTGGCGACCGTTCCCGGTCCGCTCTCCGAAGAGTTCTTCAGGATGCTCCAGGAGACCCGGGTCGGGGTCAGTCGCCGCGATGCGATGCGGCATCTCATGGATCGGACCGACCTCGATGAGCTTCGCTCATTCATCCTGGCGATGATCCAGGCTGAGGCCTTCGGTGTGACCATCGCACGGGTGCTGAGGGTCCAGGCGGACGAGATGCGGGTCAAGCGGCGTCAGCGGGCCCAGGAGAAGGCATTTGCCGCACCGGTCAAGCTGGTGTTCCCGCTGGTGTTCTGCATCTTCCCTGCGTTGTTCATCGTGCTCCTCGGTCCGGCCGCCATCTCAATCGCCGGCGCCTTCTCCTCGACCTGATGACCCCGGCGGCGCCGGGGTCATCTCAGCGGCGCTTCTCCCTGGCCCATCTCGTCCTCCTGGTGCCATTTGTGGCACTGGTGATCGACGCTTGGGCACCGATCCGGGACAACTCGTTCCTGTGGCACATCAGGGCCGGCGAGCTCCAGGCGAACGCCGGTGAGGTCCTGGTCGCCGATCCCTTCTCATTCACGATGCTGGGGGAGCGGTGGCTCACGCAGAGCTGGCTCGCCGAGCTGCTCTATGGCTGGGGGGAGTCGACCTGGGGTCTTGGCTTCGTGCCACCGATGATGCTTCTCCTCAGCTCGATCACCTTTCTCGGCATCGGCATCGTGTCGTACCGACGGTCGAGGAGTGAGTGGTCGACGGCGATAATCGTCGCTCTCACCACGCTGCTCATGATCTCGTTCCTGGTGCCGAGGCCGGTGTTGTTCTCTCTTGCGCTGTTCGCTCTGGTGGTCGTGGCCTGGGATCGCCCGGCGACAAGGTGGACGCTCCCGTTCCTGTTCTGGGTCTGGGCCTCGGTTCACGGGAGCTTTGCCATCGGACTGGCATACGTTGGCCTCACCATCATCATGGAGAGAGACTGGAAGGCGCTCCCCACAGCGATCGTGGCCGGCTTGAGCACGTTCCTCACCGCCCATGGTCTCGGCGTTCTCGAGTTCCTCCTGGACTTCTCAGAAGCGGGGCCTGCCCTCGCCCTGCTCTCGGAGTGGAGACGCCCGGAGCTGACCTCAGTCGTCTTCGCTCCGTTTCTGATCGGGACCGGGCTAATCGTCATCGGGGCCTTCCGGGGGAAGGTGACACCGAAGCACCTCATCATCCTGGTGCCGTTCCTGCTGCTCGCCCTCAGCGCCACCAGAGCCGTTCCACCGGCCTGGATCGCACTGGTCCCTCTCATGGGCACGGCATTGGCCGGTCTCGCAGTCGGAGCCCGGCAGCGGTTCTCGATGACTGCTGCCGTGATCTTCGGTCTGGTCGTCCTCATCATCCCCTGGTTCATCATCTCGGACGGCTCCATCGACGATGAGAAATTCCCGGTCGCGGCGGCGGAGGAGTTGGCCGATGTGCCGACCTTCCATGACGACAGTGCAGGCGGATACCTGATCTGGTCAGAAGGCCCGGAACGTCTGGTCTATATCGACGACAGGGCCGAGCTCTACGGGGACCGGATGCTCGAATACGTCGAGGTACGAGACCTCGAGCGAGATTGGGAGCCCGTCTTCGAACGTGATGGGATCGAGCAGGTTCTGCTCAAGGCCGACGAGGAATTGATCGGCGAACTGGAGGCCGCGGGCTGGGTGACGTCCTACGACGACGGCGTGTATGTCGTCATGAGACCCTGATCGCGGGGCTACTGGAGACCGGAGCCGATCTCGCTGAACGCCGATGACACCTGGTTGCCGGCGAGCCTTATCGCCAGTATGGCGACGATGGCGATCAGCACTACGAGAAGGGCGTACTCCACCATCGAGGCGCCCTTCTCCTCGGCAAGCCAACCGGATGTCTTGACCCAAAACCGTGACACGATGCCTCCCTGGTCGTTGGTCGTGTCTTCTTCAGAGGACCGTACGGGCACATCTCTGGCCGGGCAATGAGTCGATCGGCCCATGGCGCTGAAATAGAAAAAGGACCCGCGAAGCGGGTCCTTTTCTTCTTGATCTGAGCTGTGCTCAGCTGAGGCCGGAGCCGATCTCGCTGAAGGTCGAAGAGACCTCCCTACCGGCGAGACGCACGGCGACGAGAGCAACGATGGCGATCAGGACCACGAGGAGAGCATACTCAACCATCGAGGCGCCCTTCTCTTCCTGCATCCAGCTCACTACCTTGGTCCACAAAGCAAGCATGAAGCCCCTCCTTGGGTCTGCGGTACTGACTTGCATGTGAGTTATCGGTCGATTCCGTAAAAACCTGAGCGGAAATAAGAGAAAGGGCCCGCATGTGCGGGCCCTTTCTCGTCGAGTCGTTGACTCTTAGCTGAGGCCGGAGCCGATCTCGCTGAAGGTCGAGGAGACCTCCCTACCGGCGAGACGCACGGCGACGAGAGCGACAATGGCGATCAGGACGACGAGGAGAGCATACTCAACCATCGAGGCGCCCTTCTCTTCGGCCATCCAGCTTGTCAATTTGGTCCACAGAGCAAACATGGAACCCCTCCTTGGGTTAGTTGCTTTGGCTTGCAATCGGGCAAGGTAGCCCTACCTACTCCCGGGACAATGGGTCCCAGGAACTATCAATTACGACCCCGCGTCCACCAGATTGGAACTGATGTCGGAGTATGTGCTGCTGAGCTCATCTCCGAAATAGGCCACGGCAGCCAGAGCTGCAATGGCAATGAGGAGGACGAGGAGTGAGTACTCAACAAGAGAAGCACCCTTCTCGTTGCTGAGAAACCTCATCAACCTGGCGTACATTTCTTCTCCCTTGCTCACCCGCATCAGCGTAGGGCCGTCGACGGAAAGTGCTCATGGGCCTGAAGGCTCATATGGCTGCTTCGTCTGTTGTGTCATCAGTTAGCTGGGTCGGGCAATGCCCAGACGGATCGCCTCGATGGCGGCCTGGGTGCGATCGCTGACGGCCAGTTTCTGAAAGATCGATGCGAGGTGGTTCTTGACAGTCTTCTGGGAGATGTAGAGACGATCGGCCAGCTCGTCTGTGGCCGACACGCCGACGGCGAGCAGCTGCAGGATCTCCTTCTCCCGTTCCGTCAGGGAAGCCGCTCCAGGGTCGAGACGGGCCTGCCCGTAGGTCTCTAGAAGCTCGTCCCGCTCGGTGTCATCGAGTGATATCAGGTCTTGACCATCGGCCACCGCCCTCACCGCAGCAGCCAGCGTCACCAACGGCACTCCCTTGGAGAAAAACCCTTTGGCGCCGGCCTTTTGGGCTCGCTCCTTCTGCTCATCCGAGGCGTGCATAGACACGACGATGGCGTTGGTCCGTCTCCCCAGCTCGGAAATGGTGTCGATTCCGTCCCCACCCGGCATCTCGATGTCCACGATGGAAACCTCGGCGGGCTGGTTCAGCAGGGCTTCCTCGAGCGCGGGCCCGGAATCCACCACGCCGACCACGCGCGTATCGGGAAGGATGTTGAGCGCCTGGCTGAGCCCTTCAGCGAACAGTTGATGGTCGTCGGCGATCATTACACGAATCATCGGTTGCCCCATTCCACAGTCACGGTCGTTCCTCCTCCGGGAGTTGGTTGAAAGCTGATATTTGCCCCTATCTTGTCGGCACGTTCCCGCATGCCAGTTAGGCCGAAATGGCCATCGGGCTCGTAGGTCGGGTCGAACCCCGTTCCGTCGTCGATCACGGAGCAGACACCAAAAGAGCGGTCGATCCTCCCCGACACCAGTATCTGCGATCCCCCTGAGTGATTGTGGGCGTTTCTGGTGGCCTCGGTGATGATCGAGGTCAGATCGGCGATAACCGCCGGGCGCGGGGGTCGTCTTTCCTCGAGGTCGACGACGACTTGAGGGGGACCGTTCAAGCCTGACGTGGACTGGAGAAGTCGAGCCGTCAGCGTCGGGCCGGGCGCGGTGCGCAAGTCGGCGACTGAAGCACGAACATCTTCGACCAGTTTGGTCACATTGGTGCGCAGGACTTTGAGGTCGGCGGACAACTCGGCGTGCTCCGCCTGCTGCATCGCTGCCATGTCAAGCGCCAAGCCCAGCGAGGCGAGCGACGGGCCGATGTCGTCGTGCATCTCCCGGGCGAGACGAATCCGCTCCTCGGCCACGGCCGAACCGACGATGTTCTGAAGCAATTGGAGGTTGGCGAAAGCGATGCTCACGGGCTGAACGAATGCCTCGATGTCGATCAGATCAGGTCTCGAAAGAGATTGCGGCGTAAGGAGCTCCAGACTGCCCACTGACGCGTCGGCAGTCGACAATGGGACCTGATACGGGTGAGGGCTCTCGGGAGGGACGCCGCGGGAGGCGAGGACCACCGGTCCTTCCGCGTCGTCGAGCACGAGTCGCCCGGAAGACCCCGGGATTCGAGCCAGGATCGCCTCCAGTGTGTCGGCCGCTACTTCGACGGCGTTGAGACGTCCGGCGGAGATGTCTTCCGACAGACGGATGAGGACGCCATGGATCTCCTCCAGGTTCTCCAGCTTCTGCGTGGCCGATTCCGTTGCCTCGGCCAGCTCACCGGCCTGACGATGGGCATCCTCCAAGAGACGCCTGATCACTGTCACCAGCAGGACAAAAGCGACGTAGAGACCAATGACGGGCAATGCGTCAGTGATCGCGGTGGCGGAGTCTCCCTGTGAGATGGTCACCAGGAACAGGAGCGCCACCGAGAGGAATCCAGTCATCAACCCGGTGCGAAGACCGCCGTATATCGTGGCAAGGATCGGCGGTCCCATCGATAGCAAGATGTAGGGGCTGCTGGGCCCTCCAGTGAGGGTGATGGCGGTGATGGTGAGGAAGGCACCGATCAGGGTGATCGCCTCGGCTCCAAACCGCCGGCGATACCAGCTCTCCGGGACCGCCGCTGTCCCCATCACGTACATCGTTCCGAGGGCCATCGCCAGGAGAGACGCGCCGTCCGGAGACCCGCCCTCGGAGATCAGATCGAACACGACGGCGTATATCAGGACGACGAATTGCCCGATGGTGACACTCCGATGAAGGCGGAATTCCCAGGGGGCCGGGACGGAGACCGTCATGGGGGCAAGGCTACCGTCGGTGGTGATGAGTTCCTCGGACGGGCGCTGGCTGATCACGGGTGGGATCGGATCCGGTAAGAGTGAGGTTCGCCGGCTACTGGCGGAGCGGGGCATTCACACCGTCGACGCGGACGCGGTGGGTCACCTCGTTCTTGCCGCCGAAGGGTTGGCCCCGGTCGCCGAGCGATGGCCGGACGTCGTCCTCGAAGGCCAGATAGACCGCGAGGCGCTGGCCGGGATCGTTTTCGACGACCCGGGAGAGCTCGAGTTGCTCGAGGCGATCACTCATCCCTTGATCTTCGGCCGAATCGAGGCCGATTTGAAGGGATTTTCTGGTGTCGCGGTCGTCGAAATGCCGTTGCTCGAGACCTCGATGGGCTGGCCGATGATCGTGGTGGATGCCGACGATGAGACACGGCTGCGTCGAGCCGTGCAGCGGGGGATGAACGAAGCAGATGTCCGTCGTCGAATGGCGTCTCAACCCAGCAGGGCAGAGTGGCTCGCGGCCGCCGACCTGGTAGTGCCAAATCACGGCGAAATCCGCCAGTTGGACAAAACAGCATCGCTCTTGGGCGACTATCTCTTACGGGGATAGCGGACGGATCTTGTCCCAGGCCACCGGTAGCCTCCGACAGT
>CAVRXA010000001.1:0-77057 GCA_963725075.1 uncultured Acidobacteriota bacterium | reverse complement strand
AGGGGTGTCGAGGGCCGGAGAGACACCGCCAGTATTTCTGCGGCGGGCCGCTACATAGCTGGGGCGAAGCCGACCGAAGGACCGCCCTCGGCGGCCTCGATCTCGACGAACGAAACTGACTGGGCGGGAACACCCACGGTCCGCCCTTTGGTGTCGATGAACCAGGCCAGGCCCCCGTCGGCAATCGCGCGCTCCACCTCCGACTGAAACTTCTCCACGTCGTCGATTTCGATCTCCACGACTTTGCCGGTGTCGGCGATCCCGATACGAACTTTCATGTTCGGCACTGTAACCCCCTTCTCGTCGGTCTCCCGATGTCGTAATCAGTAGGCATGGCGTGGGGAAAGCGAGTCGCCATCGCCACGGTGGTGATCACGATCGGCTCGGCTGCAAGTGCCGAGCCGGCAGGGACTCCTTCGTTCGTGCCGGTGTCGCTTGGCCAAGGCCCGGCTCCGAAAGGCTCGGTCGTCGTTCAGCCCGGGGACCATCTGTGGAAGATCAGTGCCAGTCACCTCGAGGAGGTCCTCGAACGTCCTGCCGAGCCTGCGGAGATCGACCCCTATTGGCGTGTCGTGATCGAGACGAATCAGGCTTCGCTCAGGTCCGGCGACCCGGACCTCATCTATCCCGGTGAGGTGATAGAGCTTCCCCCGAAGCCGTTGACCGAGAGCCGTTAGGGTCGGCTCGCGATGAGCGGTGGACCAGTATCGATCGAACAGCTGGCCCGAATGGCAGAAGTCGATACCGGGTTCATCATGCGTGCTCTCGGGTCGGGGGCGCTCGGCCGCCGCGGGCCCGATCAACTGACCGAGGACGACGAGGCGCCGGTCAAGATGCTGAGCTTGTGGGAGTCGGCCGGCTACTCGGTCGATGACATCGGTCGGGCGATCGGCGAAAACCGGCTGTCATTTACGTTTCTCGACGCCCCGAACATCCGGGGCATGCCTCGCCTTGACACGACATACGAGGATTTTGCCGCTCTTCGATCCCTCGATCTCGGCTCGATGCGGAGGCTCTACGAAGCACTCGGGCTCGAAGCGCCAGGCCCCGCCGATCAGATGCGTGAGGGAGAGGCGGATGTCCTCGACCTACATGCCATGTTGATGGCTACCGGGGCCAGCGGAGACGCGGTCCTTCGCCTGTTTCGGGTGTACGCCGACGCGCTGCGACGGCTCGGTCTGGCCGAGGCCGAGTTCTTCGAAGCCGAGATCGAAGGCCCGGCACGAAGCGCAGGCTCCACCGAACAGGAACTCCTCGATTTGGGTGTCGATATAAGCCACCAGGTGGTCCCCGCGATCGAAAGAGCACTCCTCGCCATCTACAGGAGGCACAGGCATCATGTCTGGCTGAACCACACCTTGGGCCATGTCGAGGGTGCGCTGGAGGCCGCCGGGCTGGCTACGGCCGCAACCCGTCCCCCCTCGGTTGCCTTCGTCGATCTCACCGGGTTCACCAACCTCACCGAGGAACTGGGCGATGAAGCCGCCGCAGACATGTCCGGAAGGCTGGCATCCATGGTCGACACGATCTCCATTGGACATGAGGGGAGACCGGTGCGATGGCTTGGGGACGGCGGAATGTTCGTCTTCAAGGATCCAGTATCAGCGGTGGCCGCGGCTCTGGAGGTAGTGCGGGAGGCACCGATGCGCGGGCTTCCCCCGACTCATATCGGGATCCACGGCGGTCCTGTCATCTTTCAGGACGGGGATATCTACGGGCGCACGGTCAATCTCGCCGCGCGCCTGTCAGCCCTGGCCGGATCCGACGAAGTCCTGGTCAGCGCCGAGATCGCCAATCACGCAGGAGACGTCGCTCACTTCGACTCGATCGGGCCGGTCGAATTGAAGGGCATCGCCGAACCGATTCACGTCTTTCGGGCGCGAACCGCCTAGCGGTCGGCCACGAACCGGGCGATCAGGCCCTCATGCGTGCCCAGGTAGAGCTCGCCGGCCGAGTCGACACCGAAGGTGTTGACCTGTCCCAGTGTGCCCAGGTCCTCGGTCCAGTCCCGCTCCTCGGTGAGCTGGCCACCGACGTACTTGAACGAGCGGATCCATTCCGAGCACCAATCGCTGTAGAAATACGTCCCGGTGAGCTCGGGGATCGCCGCCCCTCGGTACACGTACCCACCGGTGATCGAGCACCCCTCTTCGTGGCTATAGGTGAGCGCCGGTGAGGTGTAATTGGCCAGGTCGCAGTCCTGGACGTGGAAGCAGCGGGTCCCCTCGACGTCCGACCAACCCAGGTTGAAGCCGCCCTCGGCGATGGGGAGGACGTTGATCTCCTCCTGATCGGCGTGGCCCACGTCGGCGATGTAGATCAGACCGTCGACAGGGTCGATGGAGAACCGCCACGGGTTACGGAGTCCGTAGGCCCACACCTCGCCGGCTCCGCCACCGTCGACGAAGGGGTTCTCCGGCGGGATCCCGTACGGGTCTCCCCCGTCGACGTCGATTCGTGAGACGGCGCCGAACATGGTGTTCGGGTCCTGTCCCTGGTCCCTGGAGTCGGCGCCGTCGCCCATCGACACGTACAGATAGCCATCCGGGCCAAAGGCGAGGTTGCCGGCGTAGTGGCGGATGTCGGTGGCGTCCGGTGGCTGCTCCAACTCGATCAGGACCCGCTCGGTGTCGGGCGAGGCAATGTTGGGATCGGACACCGAGACCTGGAACTCGGAGAGCTGGCGGCGGCCTCCCTGGTCCGTGTAGTAGACGTAGAACCTTCCGTTATTGGCGTAGTCGGGGTGGAAGGCGAGACCGAGCAGACCCTGTTCGATGCCTCCGGCGAGAACCCGGTCGGTGAGATCGAGGAAGGCCGTCTCCTGCAACTCTCGGTTGGCGTCCATCATCAAGATCACCCCGAATCGCTCCACGATGAAGAGGCGGTCGTCGCCGGGGGGAGTCGTGATGGCGGTCGGTTGCCTGACGTCCCCGGTCAGCGTCTCCAGGCTCACTCCCTGTAGCGCGGGCAGGTTGTTCCCGGTCGTGGTCGGCCCGCCAGGCACGGTCGTGGCCGATCCGCCCGGCACTGTCGATCCGGCGCCGGTTGGCGTCGTGGTGGTGGCGCCGCCGGCCACCGGTGGGCTGGTGCCCTCAGGACTGGCGCCCTCGCCCTCCCCGCGGAGGAAGAAGAATGCAATGACGAAGATCGCGACCAAGGCGATCACCAGAGCGCGGAGCCTGGCCTGGGTTGTCGATGCGGGTTGGCTATGGCGGGCGCTCACGAAGGCGGCAGTCTAGGAAGCAAGGTGCCGGAATCGGCAGCGTCAGGCGTTCTCGCCCAGGAAGATCTCCGACACCGACGAGTCCATGAAGATCGCCTGGAGTGTCTCGGCCAGGATCGGTGCGATCGAGAGCACCTGGAGCTTGTCGAGCTCGAGCACTTCCGGCGACACCGGGAGGGTGTTGGTGACGATCACCTCTTCGACGGGCGCATTCTTCAGGAGGTCGAGCGCGGGCTCGGAGAAGACGCCGTGGGTGGCGGCGATTCGAACGCTGAGCGCTCCTTGATCGCGCACCATCTCGGCTGCGTTGGTGACCGTGCCGGCCGTGTCGATGATGTCATCGACGATGACGACATGCCTGCCGTCAACCGATCCCGCCAGCTCGAGAGCCTCAGAGACGTTGTGGAGGACCGGGTCGCGGCGTTTGTAGACGAAGGCCACCGAGGCGTCGAGGAATCGGGCGTAGCGCTCGGCCCGCTTCACACCGCCCGCGTCAGGCGACACCACCGTCGTCTGCCCGTTGAGTTTCTGCGACAGATAGTCGGTGATGATCGGGAGGGCAGTCAGCGAGTCGAAAGGCTTGTGGATGAAGCCCTGAAGCTGGCCCGTGTGCAGATCGACGGACACGAGACGGTCGGCGCCGGCGGTCATGAACAGGTCGCCCACCAGTCGGGCCGTGATGGGCTCGCGCGGCCGCACCTTCTTGTCCTGTCTCGAGTAACCGAAGAACGGCATGACCGCGGTGATCCGGCGTGCCGACGCCCGATTGAGGGCGTCGATCGTTATCAGCTGCTCCATGATGTTGTCGTTGATCGGCTGACAGTGACTCTGCATCACGTAGCAGTCCGCCCCGCGGACGCTCTCTGCCGGCCTCACATAGATCTCGCCGTTGGCGAAATGGGACCGCTCGAGCTCGCCCAGGGAGACACCCAGGACCTCTGCGACCTCCTCGGCCAAGGGGATGTTGGCCCCCCCGGTGAAGAGCATCATTCGGTTGCGGGAGACAATGTCCAACTCAGTCCTCGGTTTTCTTGGCGGCCTGTCTCTCTGCGCGGCGCTGAGAGTAGCCGGGGAAATCACGCTGCTCACTGCGCTCTAGAGCGAGTGCGCCTTCTTCGACGTCCTCGGTGATAACGGACCCGGCGCCGGTGACAGCGTTGTCGCCGATGGTCAAGGGGGCGACCAGCATCGTGTCGGATCCGATGAACACGTCATCGCCGATCACCGTCCGATGCTTCTCGTAGCCGTCGTAGTTGCACGTGACCGTTCCGGCCCCGATGTTGGACCTCGCCCCCACCGTGGCGTCGCCGAGATAGGCGAGATGAGGCGCCTTGGCTCCTTCGCCGATGGTGGTGTTCTTGGTCTCGACGAAGGTGCCCACCTTCGCACCCTTCTCCAGGACAGTCCCCGGTCGCAGCGATGCGTAGGGGCCGACCTCACAGTTCTCCCCAACCACCGAACCTCGGAGCACCGCATACCAAACGGTGGCGCCCGCCCCTATCGATGAGTCGACGGCGAAGACATCAGGTCCGACCTGGGCCCCGGCTGCCACGGTCGTGTTGCCCTCGAGGTGGACCCCCGGGTAGATCCGCGCCCCGGGCTCGACCGTGACGGTGTCGTCGACATAGGTGCGATCCGGGTCGAGCATCCACACTCCCGACTCCATGAGCCGTTGGTTGGTTCGGGCCTGCAACAGGTGCCTGGCCTCCGTGAGTTGGTCTTGGGAGTTGATGCCGATCACCTCCTCGGGTGTCGTCTCGACAGGTTGTAATCGCTCGCCTCTGCCTACGAGGATTCCGATGACGTCGGTCAGGTAGTACTCGCTCTGGGCATTCTCGTTGGAGACGCCGCCGAGCGCATCGATCAGATCCTTGGCCCTGAAGGCATAGGCCCCGGCGTTGATCTCGCCGATGGCGCGCTGGGTGTCGTCGCAGTCACGCTCCTCGACGACCTCGACGACCAGACCACCGTCGTCGCGTATCACCCGCCCATAACCGCTCGGGTCCTCGAAGACAGAGGTGACCATCCGGGCGGCGACGTCGTCAGAGCGATCGGCGAGACGCTCGAGCAGCTCGTTGGTGAGAAGAGGCATGTCTCCGTAGAGCACCATGATCGTGTCCTCGGGCCCGACATCCTCCAGGGCATCGAGCCCCACCCGTGTCGCATGACCCGTGCCCAGTTGCTCCTCCTGCACTGCCGGGATCACACCAGAAGGGAGGTGGGAGACCACCTGCTCGGCCCCATGGCCAACGACGACCACGGTGCTTGCCGGTTGGAGTGGGCGGACGGCCTCGAGAACCCAACCAAGGAGAGTTCGCCCCGCCGCCAGATGGGCCACCTTGGGGAGGTCGGACACCATCCGCTTCCCTTGCCCGGCGGCGAGGATGACGACATGGATCGGCAAGGGCACCTCTCTATACGTGCTGACGCTGGGGGGGCAGGACTCGAACCCGCTCTTACAGGACCAAAACCTGCCGTGCTACCGGTTACACCACCCCCCAAGGGGCTTTACGCAGATTAACGGTGACAAACTCTGACAGGACCCCGCACCTGACGGTGCTACCGGTTACCCCACCCCCCAAAAGGGGTATAGGGCAGCCGCATCATGAGGCATGCAATCGTTCGCAAGAAAAGCCCGGGTCTGTTGACCGGTCACTCAATAGTAAGTATTTTGCATTGTGCAGGACAGGCCCCCTGTGCCTGCTGCTTGGTTCGGGGACCAGGCCTTGACACGGAGGAGTGAGGCAATGATCTTCAAACCTGGACGACAACGAATGCTTGCCCTGCTATTGGTCCTCGGGCTCGTGATGGCCGCATGCGCCAGCGAAGGCGGGGACACGAGCACTACGGCCGGAGGTGGCACCGACACGACTGCCGGGGGCGGCACCGACACCACCGCTGCTGGGGGCGAGGAGCCCGCCGGCGAAGGCGACCTCCTGGTGTGGGCTTCGCGCGACTACTACATCCCGCCAGATCAGTTCGCCAGTTTCACCGAGGAGACGGGCGTCAACGTCACCTTCGACATCCAGGCCAACGACGACATGCTCCAGCAGATGCTCCGGATGCGTGACGCCGGTCAGCCCCTTCCCGACATTCTCGGCGCCGAGGACTCGTTCCTCCTCGAGACCTTCTACGACGCCGGGCTGGTCGAATCTCACAACGACATCGCCGCCCAATGGGAAGAGGAAGAGCCCGACACGTACGGACTGCTCCTTGCCCCTTGTCTGGGAAGAGACTGCCCTCGAAGACGGGACCAAGACCGGCATGTCGGTGACGGCCAACTTCGACATCCTCTACTACAACTCTGAATGGTTCGAGGAGGCCGGGGTCACCGTGCCATTCGACTCGCTAGACGCCGTTCTCGACGGGATGCGGGCGATGAAGGAAGCCCGGCCGGACGGAATCCCGCTCACCGTTCAGGCCCGTGCAGGTGACGGGGTCACGACGCTCAAGACGGTGCTCGCCGCATCGGGCACACCGTTCGAAGGACCGATCCCCGATCTCACGTCCGAAGGCGGGCTGTACACGATCAACTGGTTCCTGCAGGCGGCGGCCGAAGAGCTGCTGCCTCCTGAAGCCATCGCCTGGGGCGAGGACGAGGCCCGTGGCGCGTTCATCTCCGGTGATGCCGGGTTGATCCTCGACGGGTTCACCACCGCCGGTGACTTCAACGACGTCGGCGACTTCACCTACCCGGACGTCTGGAACCTGACCCCGGTCCCGGTGTCGGAAGGCGGAGTCGCCCTCAACGCGGCACGAACCTGGGCCGTTCTCGCCGGGTCGGAGAACCCGGACGCGGCGGCGTTGATCCTCCGCTACATCGCCGAGACCGAGAACCTGGTGGCGGCGGCCGGCAACGGGTCGGTGCCCATGCGCCAGACCGAAGCGATCGAAGACCCCCGCCTCCAGGACTTCTGGCCCTTCTTCACCGAGGAAGTCAAAGAGGCCTATCTGAACAGCACCCCGACCCCGGTTGGCGAGAACGCAGGCGAAGTCGAGGCCATCCTCGAGCAGATGTTCGGCGAAATCGTCGTCGGGACCGAGAAGACCGCCGAGGAGCTGGCGGCCGAATACCAGCCACAGCTAGACGAAACGGCGCCCTGACCCGGCCACCGTGTCATGACGGCACACCCACGTTCACGACCCCGTGAACGTGGGTGTGCCATGCTCGTGGAGGTGTCTCGAAGAGACGGCTGAATGACCGCTACCACGATCACGAGAGCGAGACGCTTGCTCCGCCGCCCCGAAACAGGCGGCAACGGAGGTCGTGACGGCAACGCCCTGATCGGGCACAGCAAGGCGACGCCCTACATCTTCAGCCTGCCGGCGATCCTGCTGGTGGCAGCCATCCTCGGCTTCCCCGTGATCTACGGGACGTGGCAAAGCTTCTTCAGGGCCCCCAGCCTGGGGGCGCCGGTCGAGTTCGTCGGCTTCGAGAACTACGTCGACATGTTCTCCGGGCCCGAGTTCTGGCATGCGCTCAACCGGACCGCCGTGTTCGTGTTCGGGTCTCTCATCCTGGGGACGGTCCTCGGGTTGTTCTTCTCCTTCGCCTTGTTCCGGGTGGTCGGAAAGCTCCGTTTCCTCCGGGCGGTGACCGTGGCGCCCTACATCATCTCCAATGTCGCCGCCGCCGTCATGTTCCGGCTCCTCTTCAACAGCCAGTTCGGGGCGGTGAACCAGGTGATCGAGTTCTTCGGTCGTCGACGGACTGGGATGGCTGAGCGATCCCGGGCTGGCGATGTTCGTTGTCATCGTGACCCAGGTCTGGACCGACCTCCCGCTGACGATCCTGGTCCTGCTCGGCGGGCTCATGACCATCGACAAGTCCTATCTCGATGCCGCACTCGTCGACGGGGCAACCGGTTGGACCCGGGCCCGTTCTCTGACCATCCCGCTGCTGACACCCCAACTCGTGATCAGCACCGTCTGGCTGAGCTACTCCACACTGACGGGGCTCGGAGTGGTCCTGGCGATGACCGGTGGCGGGCCGCTCCTGGCCACCCAGACACTCGCCATGGAGATGTACACGGTGGCGTTCCGCGCCCTCGAGTTCAACCAGGCCCTGGCCATCGCCACCTTCATCCTCGTTCTCAACGCCGTGCTCACCCTCGCCTACGTGGGCGTGGCCCGACGCTACGAGTACGAGCAATGACCGACGTGCAAAGACCCGGCGGCGTGCCACTGGCCGCGGAGACGGCAGCGGCCGCAGGGGCGGTGACCGGCCCGACACGGGAGCAGAAGCGGCCCGCCGGGGGCAAGTTCCGCCGGGGACTCCGGCAGTTCCTCCTCGCCATTCCCCTCATCGCACTCGTCTTGTGGACGGTGGCTCCTTTCGTCGTCACCACCTCGGTGTCGTTCAAGGAGAAGGGGGATGTCTTCTCCGAACCGAGCCTGATACCGAGAGATCCCACGCTCGACGCCTACAGGGAGGTGCTCTCCAGCGAGAGCTTCACCTCGTCCTTCGTCAACAGCGTCATCGTGGGGGTCGGCACGACAATCCTCACGCTGGCGATCGGGGTGCCGGCCGCCTACGCCTTCGCCCGCTTCCGGTTCAGGGGCCGCCATCTCCTCCTGCTGTTCACGCTCCTCCCCCGTCTGGTGCCGAGCCTCGGGATCATGGTGCCGATCTACCGGTTGGCGGTGGCGACCGGGCAACTCGACAAGCGGACGACGCTGATCATCGTCTACACGGGCATGCTGCTCCCGCTGGCCGTTTGGCTCATGGTCGGGTTCTTCCAACAGATCCCGCGTGACATCGAGGAGGCGGCAAACGTCGACGGGGCCACACTGTGGACCCGTCTCCGCTACATCGTGGTGCCCCTCGCGGCGCCGGCGATGATCACCATCGGGGTGCTCGCCTTCCGGGAGGCGTGGAACGAGTTCACGCTGGTGCTCGTGCTCACCAGCACACCCGGGAAACGCACACTGCCCTTCGAGCTCTACTTGATGCAGGGCATCGAGGGTCTGGCCAACTTCCCCGCCGAGGCGGCCTTCACATTGCTGACCGTGCTCCCCTTCGTCCTGGTGTACACCCGGGTGGAGAGATATGTGGTGGCCGGGCTGGTGTCCGGATCCGGCAAATAGCGAATGAGCAGGATCCTGGTCTCGGAGTATCTCCCCGATGAGCACCTGGATCTGCTCCGGGCACATCACGACGTGCTGTACGACCCGGACCTCTGCACCGACCGAAGCCGGCTGCTCGACCAGATGGCCGGGGTCGAGGCCTTGTTCACCCGCAATCGCACCCGAATCGACCAGGAGCTGATCGCCGCCGCTCCCGATCTTCGAGTGGTCGGGAGACTCGGCGTGGGTCTCGACAACATCGACATGAAAGGCTGTGAGCAGGCCGGGGTGCAGGTGATATCCGCCGCCGGGGAGAACGCGGTTTCGGTCGCCGAATATGTGATCGGGGCGATGCTGGTGGTCGTCAGGGGTGTCTTCGGGATGACACCGTCGATGATCGCCGGGGAGTGGCCCCGTCAGGGGCATGCATTCGGACACGAGCTCATGGGGAAGACGATGGGGCTCGTCGGCTACGGCACCATCGCTCGACAGGTGGCTACTCGTGCCGCCGGGTTGGGAATGGAGGTCATCGCCCACGACCCGTTCGTGCCCGACGATGACTCAGCCTGGGGGCCGGTTCGCAGTGTCGACCTCGAGAGTCTGCTCGCCACCTCCGACGTGATCAGTGTCCATGTCCCGCTGAGCGACGCCACTCGCAACCTCATCGACGCACCCGCCCTGGGGCGCATGAAGCCGACCGCGGTCCTGATCAACACATCCCGGGGCGGCATCGTCGACGAGACCGCTCTGGCGGAGGCTCTGCTCGTCGGAAAGCTCGGAGGCGCCGCTCTCGATGTTTTCGCCTCGGAGCCGCTTGGACCTGAGCCGGCCGCGGTGTTCGCCACCGTCCCCAATCTGCTCCTCACGCCACACGTCGCCGGCAACACCCGCGAGTCGGTCGATCGGGTGGCCAGGACGATCGTCGAGAAGGTGATGACGGCGCTGGCCGGCTAGACGAGAAGACGCTCCTCGTACTCGACGCGGGAGAGCAGGTGCGGTTCGTCCTCGGTGATGAGAACCATGTCCTCGAGACGGACACCCCCACCGCCGCGCACGTTGGGCACCCATACCAGTGGTTCGACCGCGAACACCATGTTGGGCTCGAACTCGTAGACAGTGGCCCCGGGCAGTGTCTCTCCTATGTATGGCGGCTCGTTGGCTCCCATCCCGATCCCGTGTCCGATGAAGAGACTGAACAGATGATCGGCGAGGCCGTGCTCGGCGATCTTGCCGATGATGGCGTCTGCGCAGTCCTGGTTCGTGTTTCCCGGACGCATCGCCGCGAGCCCGGCCATCAAACCTTCGTAGACCGCGGTGTATATGTCCTGCTGCTCCCGTGACGGCTTTCCCACGATCGTGGTCCGCCCGATGTCGGCGAAGTACCCGTTCCACATGGCGCCGATGTCGATGAAGCAGAGATCCTGGTTGCGGATGATCTTGTCGGTGGCAAGACGGTGCGGAGGTGACATGTGCTCGCCGGTGGCGACGAACGGGGTGATCACATGGGCCATCTCGCCACCGAGCTGGAAGAGGGTCTGCATGGCGTCGGCCGCCACATCGAGCTCGCGACGGCCGGCCCGGGTTTCGTCCAGGGCACGCTGGGTCACCGAGTCGCCGATGGCGCACGCCTCTTCGATGACGGCCACCTCGAGGTCGGTCTTGATCCAGCGCGCCTTTTGCATGACGGTGTCGCCATCCACCAGTTGCAGGTCGGGCAGATGCGCTCGCATCGAGTCGATGAACGAGATGTTGGCCTGATCGACTGCAAGTCGGCCCGTGGTCAGTCCTCTCGTCTGGAGAAGGGGGATCAGGATGTCCCGGACGAAGCCATCGACCAGCTCCCTCTGCTCCATGATCGGAACGGCGTGCGCTTCACCGATCCAGCTCATCCCGAATCTGGCCTTGTCGATCTCACCGCCCGACCCGAGCAGCACGGGATCGTCATCGGCGGTGAGGAGAGCCCCGTTCAACGATGTCGTCTTGCCGGCGATCAACTGCGCCCGCAGCGAGGTGAGATAGCGAACGTTCTCGTCCTTCCAGACCAGGATGGCGTCGGCATCCGAGACGCCGAGAGCTTCATGTGCCTTGGTGACACGCTGCCTTCGAAGCTCGGCGAAGTCGTACCGGTCTTCCCAATCGACGGCGAATGGCCCTTTGGCGTATCTGGAGATGCTCCCTCCTGGTCCCGAAGCGTCGCGGATCATACGCTCTATATTCGGTATAGTACAGAACGTGGAGGATCGGCTCCGCCTCGATGTTTCGCGCTCCCGAAGGGTCACCGCTGTGGACCTGGTCCGGGACGCCCTGCGCACTGCGATCCTGCGTGGTGACCTGCCCGGCGGGTCGCACCTGGTCCAGACCGACATCGCCGCCCAGCTAGACGTCAGCACCACCCCGGTCCGGGAGGCGATGCGGGATCTGGCCAGTGAGGGGCTGATCACCCTCGACAGTCATCGGATCGGCACCGTCCGCATGCCCGATTGGGACGAGATGGTCGAGATAGTCGAGATGCGCCGGTCGCTGGAAGGGCTCGCCATCCACCGGGCACTGACGCAGATCACCGAGGATGAGCTGAAGGAGGCCCAGCAGGTGGCGACCAAGCTGGCGGAGGAGGAAGACCTGGGTTCCTGGGTCCAGACCAACATCCTGTTCCATTCCATCTTCCACAAGGCGACCCGGAGCCGGCGCTTGAGCGGGGTCCTCCTCTCACTCGAGGAAGCAGGCGGAGTGTTCGTGGCCCAGGCGCAGCAACTCCATCCCGAGATCCGGCGAAAAGCCATTGCGGATCATTTCGCTCTCCTCGACGCGTTCGAATCGGGCGAAGCCGATCGGGCCATCGAGATCCAGCACCGTCATATCAGCCTGCCACTCGAGGCTTTCGAGCTCGATGCCAAGGCGTAATTGGGACCGAGGCTCCCGCATGTGACACGCGGGGATCCCAATTACGAGAACAGCATGGAGTAGGTCTCCTTCATCGCAGCCAAACCCGTGGTCACCAGCTTGACGTCGTTGACCGGCGAGATCAGCGTGCACCCCTTGTCGAT
This sequence comes from uncultured Acidobacteriota bacterium, assembly GCA_963725075.1. Lineage (GTDB taxonomy): Bacteria > Actinomycetota > Acidimicrobiia > Spongiisociales > ZC4RG35 > JARDZU01. The sequence continues at coordinate 64,724 of CAVRXA010000001.1, read as the reverse complement.
GAGCATGGTGGCGTACTCGGGGCTCGGCGTCACAGCCCCCCAATGCTTGCCGTGGGCCTTGCAGGCGGCCGCAACACGGTCCACCGCGGCGATCGAGGCATCACCCATGAAGTCGCCGATCACACCCACCGCCTGACTCAGATCGGACGGTCCCACGAAGAGGAGGTCCACTCCGTCGACGGCGGCTATGCCGTCGACCTCGTCCACCGCCTGCGCCGTCTCGATCTGTATGGCGACGAACGTGTCCCGATTGGCCTGCTCGGCGAACTCGGCCAGTGGGATCGTCCCGTATCTTCCGTCGAAGCCGAGCGGATTCAGCCCGCGCCGGCCCCGTGGGGCGAACTTGGCCCAGCGAACGAACTCCTCGGTCTCCTCGGCACTCTTGATCTGGGCGGCCATTACCCCGGTGGCGCCGCTCTCGAAGCACCTGGTCACTGTGGCGTAGTCGGTCGGTGGGACCCGGACGAAGCAATCGAGGTCGTGAGCCATCCCCGCGGTTGCCGCGATCTCGATGTCCTGGGTGGTGAGGCCGCCGTGCTCGACATCGATCCAGAACCCGTCGAAGCCACCCGCCATCCCCAGGTAGTGGATGATGTTGTGGTGGAACATCCTGCCCACGGCAAACACCACCAAGCGTTCTCCTCGTTGCAGACGGTGTTTCATCAGGTCAGGCATCGGATCTCCCAGTCGGTTCGGTAGAATGCATAATGTAATATCGGTCCCCAATGCCCGTGATCGACATGCACGCCCACGTCACACCTGAGCGGTACAAGAAGGCCATCAGGGAGCGAGGCGAGTGGCACGGTCTCGACGGGGTAGCCGGCGAGTTGGGCTTGGGCGGATTCGACAAGATGCTCGAGGAGCGCCTCGTCGAGATGGATGCCCTCGGTGTCGACATGCAACTCGTCACCCCCACCGTCGGGTTTTATCAGTACGGGAACGAGCTGGATGTGACCAAGCGGATCGCCCGTGAGTGCAACGACGAGATCGCCGAGATGGTGGCGGCGCATCCCACCCGGTTCGCCGGCCTGGCAACGTTGCCGATGCAGGACCCACCGAGTGCCATCGGCGAGATGGAGCGAGCCATGACCGACCTGGGTCTGGCCGGAGTGATCGTCAGTGATCACGTGGCGGGCCGGACGTATGACGAGTCGGATTTTCTCCCGTTCTTCACCGCAGCCGAGGAACTGGGAGCGATCGTCTTCTTTCATCAAGGCGGGGACACGGTGGTCAACCATCGCATCAGTCGTTACAAGCTCGGCAATGCTGTGGGCAACCTCACCGAGCGGGCGCTCGTCTTCGCCACCCTGGTCTTCGGCGGGGTCCTCGACCGGTGCCCTGAGCTCAACCCGTATCTGGCACACGGGGGTGGGTTCACCTCCTTCGGTATTGCCAGGATGGACAAAGTGGCGGGGGCACTGGAGCCCGATTCGGGCGAAGGGTTCATCCCACCCTTCGGTCAGTCCGACGGGTTTGCCCAGGCCCTGCCACCAAGCGAATACCTCGGGCGATTCCTCTACGACTCGTGCACATACAGCGGGCCCGCCCTCCGCTTCCTGATCGACGCAGTCGGCATCGACCGTGTCGTGCTCGGCACCGACTATCCGGCACCGATGGTGCAGCACGACGCGGTCAACTGGGTCAATGGCCTTGCTGAGTTGAGTGACGGGGAGAAGCAGGCAATCCTCAGCGGGAATCCGGGCAGGATCCTGGGCTTACCGTGACCGCGCTGGGGGGAACCACCCTCCCCGCCTCCGGCGGAGACAGGCTCGGCTGGGGGATCATCGGCATCGGCAACATCGTCCGGTCCACGATGGCGCCGGCGATGGTGGTCGAGCCCGCGTGCGATCTCGTTGCGGCGGTGAGCCGGGACCAGGGTCGGGCCGACGAGTTTGCGCAGGAGTTCGGGGCTCGTTTCGCCTACACCGACTATGACGAGATGCTGGCCAACCCCGAAGTCGCCGCCGTCTTCATCGCCACTCCAAATCTGTTCCACGCCGATCAGGTCGTGGCCGCAGCCCGCGCCGGCAAACACGTCTTCTGCGACAAGCCCCTGGGCACCAACGTCGCCGATGCGCGGCGCGCCCTCGACGCCTGTGAGTCGGCGGGCGTCTCGCTCGGGGTCAACTTCCACAACCGCCATCTCCCCTGGGTTCGCGATGTGAGCCGTCTCATCGCCGAGGGGACGATTGGCGCTGTCCAGGTGGTCCAGCTCCAGATCGCTTCGGGGCCGCGCCATTACGACAACTGGCGAGCCGACCCGGTGATGGCCGGCCTGGGCTCGGTGCACAACGTGGGTGTGCACGGTCTCGACTTCCTGAGGGTCCTGTTGCATTCGGAGCCAGTGGAAGTGATGGCCATGTTCGATCGGGCGCCCGGCTCGGGTGAGGTCGAGATGCTGGCGCTCATCCAGCTGCGGTTCGAGAATGGCGTCATGGTCCAGTACGACGCCAACGAGACGTTGCGCGATCCTCTCAACGACATCGTGATCTATGGGACCGAAGGCCGGATGGTGGGCAGGTCCTTCACCCGATCACGCAGTGACGGTGAGCTGGTCATCCTCACCGACGCCGGCGAAACCATCACCCGTTATCCCGCACCCGAGGCCCACCGGCTATCTCTCGCCGCCTTCACCGAAGCGGTGCTGAGTGGGGAGGAGCCGAACGCATCCGGTCTTGACGGTCTGCGTAGCGCCCAGGTCTGCGAGGCCATCGAGCGATCAGCCCGGGAGCGGCGAACGGTGGAAGTGGTCTATTGAGGACCCGATGGATGTCGAGGTGACCGACTCCACAGACTTCAACGACCTGGTGACCATCGACCAGGTCATTGCCCGTGCGCGTGAGTCGATCGAGCCCGGCCCCTACGAATGGGGAGCCGCCGGTGCCGGTCAGGGCGTCACCACCACACGAAACTCCCTCGCTCTCAACCGCCTCGCCCTCATCCCGCGGGTGCTGCGGGACGTGAGCAGTGTCGACACGACTTCGTCCTTCGTGGGAGTGCCCCTGACCATCCCCGTGATGCTCGCCCCGGTGGCCGCCCTCGGGTTGTACGACCCTGGAGATGCCCTGGCTGCGGCAGAGGCCGCGGCCCAGCGCGGGACGTCGGCATTCTGCGCGATGCTCACCGCGTCGCCGTGGGAAGAGGTGGCATCCACCGCGCCCGGCCGCCATTTCTTCCAGATCTATCCGATGGGAGATCGAACCTGGATGAGCGAGATCGCCGACAGGGCGGAACAGGCCGGGTTCGCCGGGATATGTGTGACGGTGGACTCGCCGGTGATCGGGCGGCGTGACCGCAGCATCGAGAGCGGCTTCGGCTGGGCAGTGCCGGCGGAAGGGACAGACAGCCTGAGCCGCCATGGATTCGACTACGCCTATCGGGCGACCTTCACCTGGCCCGACCTCGCCTGGCTCTGTGCCCACACCGATCTGCCAGTCATCGTGAAGGGGATCATGGCCGCCGAGGACGCCACGGAGGCGGTCGATTGCGGGGTGGCCGCCGTCTACGTCTCCAATCACGGCGGGCGCATGGTCGACCAGGGTCTGAGCACCATCGAAGTTCTGGCCGAGATAGTCGAGACGGTCGGCTCGGGGGTAGAGGTGGCAGTCGATAGCGGCTTCACCCGCGGCGCAGAGGTTTGCAAGGCCCTGGCCCTGGGTGCCCGGGCGGTCGGCATCGGGCGTCTTCAATGCTGGGGGCTGGCAATCGGTGGCGCCGGTGCACTCGGGCGTACGTTGGAGATCCTCGAACACGAGATCAGCACCACCATGGCCAACATCGGCTGCGGTTCGGTGGCCGACATCACGCCGGGCCACGTCCGCTGGTCGATCGCCTCGCCCCCGATGTGATCGGTTCAGTCGAGCCGGTCGTCCAACCTCAACCGCGCTCCCAGCTCACGAAGCTGGCCGAGGAGGACGTCGCCGACCGGGATCCCTTCCTCTGATCGCTCCGCTTCGAGCTCGGCCGCGACATCCCCCGGGAGCCGAACCGACCCCGGTGGGCCGGCAGCGCGAAGGACGTCCATGTGGTGATCCATGCCTGCACGAAATTCCTCGAGGTCGCCGAACAGGTCGGGTCGCATCACGAACATCGCCTGACCGGTGTTGGCCGCCTGTCCCGGCACTTTGCGATGATCGATCACGTCCTCCCCGAACGCGGCGCCGTTGAGCACCCCGGCGAGCAAGCCGAGACCGATGTTGAGCCCCGACCCCTTGTAGCCACCGATCGGCATGAGATAGCCCTCGTCGGCCCGATTCGGATCCAAGATCGGCTTGCCCTCGAGATCGATCACCCAGCCCTCGGGCATCTGCTCGCCGGCCTGGGCCAACACCTTGATCGAGCCATGGGATGTGACGGTGGTTGCGATGTCGAGGACGTATGGATTTCCCTCCCCCGCCGGGATGGCAATGGAGATCGGGTTGGTCCCGAGCAACCTCTCCTGCCCGCCCCAGGGAGGCATGACATTGGCGCTGGCTACGGCGATGTAGAGAGCGATGAGATCCTGGCGAGCCGCCATCGTGGTGTACACGCCTGCGGCGCCGGCATGGTTGGAATGGACCGTGCCCACCCAGGCCATGCCCGATTCGGTGGCCTTGGCCATCGCAGTCTCGGCAGCCAAGGTCATCACGACCTGGCCCAACCCGTTGTCACCGTCGACCAGCGCACTCACCGGTGTCTCCCGAAGGACGGAGATCTCAGGACGAAGGTTGATGCCGCCCGCCTCGATTCTCATCACGTACTGGGGGACCCGGATCAGGCCATGACCGGTCCGCCCCCGCAGATCAGCCTCGAGCAGCCGGCGGGCCGTCACCTCGGCGTGCTCGGGCAGCACATCGACCGCGACCAGGACGTCCCGTGAGAATGCGACGAGACGCTCGAAGGCGAATCTCACCTCTCGAATTGGTCCACGGTCTCCCCGGTGTCGGCAAAGGTCCGGGTGACCTCGGTGCTCCCGTACACCCAGAGGATCCTCATCGTCCCGGCCCCGGTGTTGATGAACCGGTGCCACTCCCCGGGGGCGATTTGAGTCGTGTCGTAGGGCCTGGCCTCGACCTGCTCGCCGTTCAACTCGGCGAGACCTTGGCCCTCGAGCACCGTCACCTGTTCGATGGTGTTGTGGCTGTGAAGACGAATGCTGGTCCCTGGTGGGAAACTGGTGACACCCATGCTGAATCCCTGGCCCTCGAGCGGTGTCGGGGTCAGACGGACGCTCTCGATCCCGTCTCCGCGTGCCACCGGGTCGGCCTCGTCGAATCGGATCAGCTCGGCCACGAGCCCCTCCCTGGCTGTCATGCCATGAACCTACCGCCGTTGACCGACACGGTCTGGCCGGTCATGAACCCTGCAGCCGACGAGGACAGGAACAGCACCCACTCGGCCACCTCCTCCGGTGACTGATACCGGCCGAGGGGGATGGATGCGGCGGTGGCGGCCAGCTCGGATTCGTTGCGAAGCCTGGCGATGCGCTCGGTCAGCACTGCCGACGGGGCAACGGCGTTCACTGTGATCCCCTCCCCGGCGAGCTCAGTCGCCAGGGCGCGGGTCAGACCATGCACCCCGGCTTTGGCGGCGACGTAGGGCGGCGCCGTCTGCCAACCGGCGGTCTGCCCGGCCAGAGACCCGAGGTTGACGATGCGACCGGCGTCCGACCGGCGCAACAGCGGGAGAGCAGCACGCGTCATCAGAAACACCGAGGTCAGATTGGCGTCGAGAATCCGATGCCACTCCTCGATCGAGGTGTCCTCCAGCCCGAGCGCCTCCGGGAACCCGCCGGCGTTGTTCACCAGGACGTCGATGCGGCCGGAAGTTTGGTCGATGGCCTCGACAGCCGCTGCCACTTCGTCCTCCAGCGTCAGGTCGCAATGGATGAAGGTGGCGCCGGTGATCGCCCCGGCCGAGGCCGACCCAGCATCTGCGTCAATGTCGACGAGGTAGACGATGGCGCCCGCATCGCCGAAAGCAACGGCCGTGGCCTTGCCGATGCCGACTGCGGCGCCGGTAACCACAACGATTCGGTCGTGGAAGTCGCGGTTCATCGCCGGGCCAGCTCGAATAGGTCCTCCGACAGCCCTTGATGAGCCAGGGCAATGGCCGGTTCCGAAGTCTCGACGAACACGGATCGCTCCTCGTCGGTCAAATCCTCGAACTCCACTCCCTCACTCTCCAATCTCAGCCGTAGCGCCGACTCCATGTCGGCGGCAGCACTTCGCTGCACCTCGATGGCGGTGCGTGCCGCACTGGACACCACCCGGCGGAGGTCGGCGTCGAAACCATCCCACGTGGGCCGGTGGGAGAACAATCCCCGCGCCCCGTAGAGATGCCCGGTCATCGTGATGTGACGATGGACCTTGTCGACCCCATAGGCCACGGTGTTGGCCAGCGGGTTCTCCTGGGCGTCGACCTCGAGACGCGAGATCATCTGGATCCCTGCGCTGAGCTCCACCGCCACCGGGACGGCTCCCCATGATCGGATCAACTCCTCGTGGATGGCGTTGGGCTGGAGCCGCACCGTCATCCCGCGACAGTCGTCGGGAGTCCTGATGCGGCGGTGGCGATTGGTCATGTGCCGGAACCCGTTGTCCCAGAATCCGAGTACTTCGAATCCGGTGTTGGCCCGCACCGCTGCGGCAAGCGCCTCACCGAGCTCGCCATCGAGGGCACGGTGCGCGGTGCCGAGGTCGGGGAACAGGAAAGGTGTCTCCAGCACGTTCAGCTCCGGCACCCGATCCCCGAGATAGCTGGAGGAGAAGTAACACATGAACATCTCCCCCGCCTCGACCAGGTCGAAGAGATCGGTGTTGGGCCGCCCGTCGTCCATGATGTTCCAGGTGACGTCGACGAGCGACGTCGCCATCGGTTCCCTCCTCGACGGCCCGCTTGAAGGCATCGAGACCGTCCCCGTGGGCGCTCTGACGTGGCCCGTATCCACCGATCCACAGTGTTTTCCGGCTCATCCTGAGATCCGGGGCCGGTGGCGGGCCCAATCCTGTTTGCTCTGGTCGATCCTCGATCGTATATGATGCAGGATCGTCCTGTCGAACGGGTGAGGAGCAGAGAAATGGACCACGAGCCCTGGAAAACCGACCTCTGGTTCTCGAGTCCCTGGAACTACTTGCCCGAAGTCACCGAGGGTTTCTCGATCCCATCGAACGTCCAGGTCCACGATGTGACCCTCCGCGACGGGGAGCAGCAGGCCGGGGTCGAGTTCACCTCTGACGACAAGGTGAGGATCGCCACCGCCCTGGCCGAGGCGGGCATCCATCGCATCGAGGCCGGTCTCCCCGCCGTCTCCCCCTCCGATGCCGACGCCATCAAGCGGATGGTGGCCGAAGGCCTCCCTACCGAGATCTATGCCTTCAGCCGATGCATGGTCCCCGATGTCGAGCTCGCCCTCGACTGCGGGGTCAGTGGCGTCGTGATGGAGGTGCCGGCCAGCCATCACCTCATCGAGAAGGCCTACCGCTGGCCGGTGGAGAAGGCGATCGAGGCCTCGGTGGAGGCAACCAAGTACGCCCACGACAACGGTCTGAAGGTGACGTTCTTTCCCATCGATGCCACCAGGGCCACGATGACCGAGCTTCTCGACGACCTGGAGCAGGTGGCCACCGAGGGTCACGTCGACAACATCGCCCTGGTCGACACCTTCGGCGTGACCTCACCGCATGCCATTCGCTATTACACCCAGCGGGTCCGGGAGAGAATGGCGGTCCCCCTGGAGACCCATTTCCACATGGACTTCGGGATGGGAGTGGCCAACACCGCACTCGCCGTCGCCGAAGGCGCCTCGGTGATCCACACCACCGTCAGCGGGATCGGGGAACGGGCCGGGAACGCGCCGACGGAGGAGACCGTCCTCGCCCTGCTCACCATGTATGGCATCGACACCGGCATCGACACCACCAAATTCACCGAGATCGCCAGGATGGTGGCCGACATCTCCGGAGTCACCCAGCCCGCCAACCGCCCGGTCACCGGTGAGATGCTCTACAACGTCGAGTCGGGGATCATCGCCACCTGGGTGAAGAACGTGGGCGACGAGCTCCTCGAGCCCTTCCCATTCCGTCCCGAGCTGGTCGGACAGGCCGACCCGAAGATCGTCCTGGGCAAGGGGTCCGGTCTCGACTCGGTGGCGATCTGGCTCGGTGCTCACGGGATCAACGATGCCGAGACCAAGGAGATCGAGGCCATCCTGGCCGAGGTCAAAGGCCGCTCCCTGGCCAAGAAGGGGCTCCTCGACGACGACGAGTTCCTCGAGATCGTCCGGGAAGTGATCCCGGATAGGGTCGATTGACCAAGCAACACACGGAGGCATGATTAGGGATGAGAGAAGCGTTCTTCGGGCTGAGCACCGACTGGAAAGAGGGCATCAACTGGGCCAATGTGCGTGAATGGAGACTGAAGCGGGCCCACGCCGCCATGGAGCGCCACGGTCTCGGAGCCCTCCTCCTCATGTACGACGAGAACATGAGATATGTCTCCTCGACCCTGACCCCGGGCTGGAACCGTCTCAAGCCAGGACTCCGCTACGTCGTCCTCACCGCCGGCAAGCCCCCGATCGTCTACGAGCAGGGCGACATCGGCTTTCACCTCGAGGTCCACAACCCCTGGATCCCGAAGGAGAACATCCGCTACTCCTACTCCTGGATCAAGGGAGCGGTTGGCCCTGCCGCCGAGCAACAGGTCACCAAGTTCGTCAACTCCCTCCTCAACGACCTGGAGGAGGCCGGAGTCAAGGATCAGCCGCTCGGAGTCGACTTCATCGACATCAACCTGATCAAGCAGTTCGAGGAGCGCGGGATCAGCTGGACCGACGGTATGACCCCGATGATGGAGGCCCGTGCCATCAAGAGCCCCGATGAGATCAAGGCGTTCTCGATCGTCGGCGCCATCTGTGACTACGTCCACTACGAGATCACCAACTTCATCAAGCCCGGGCTCACCGAGAACGAGGTGGCGGCCTTCGGCTTCGAGAAGCTGTACTCGCTCCCCGGAATGGAGGACGTCGAGGATGTCATCGTCTCCTCAGGCCCCAACGCCTGGCCCAACTGGAGGAACTTCTCCGACCGGATGATCCGCCCCGGCGAGCTGGTGATCGTCGACCTGGCCGCCCTCACCTGGAACGGCTTCAAGTCGTGCGTCTATCGCACCTATTGCGTCGGGGGCAAGCCGACCGACGAGCATCAGAAGACCTATGACCTCGCTCACAAATGGCTCTGGGACTCCATCGAGGCCACCGGGCCCGGGGTCACCACGGCCGATGTCGCCTCGAAGTGGCCCTCAGCCAAGGAGGTGTGGGGCTACGAGGAGGAAGACCAGGCGGCGGCGAACTTCTGGGGCCACGGACTCGGTCTCGCCCAGTACGACCCGCCGGTCATCTCCCGCATCTGGTCGCTCGACCACCCGGTCGAGATCCAGCCAGGCATGACATTCGCCCTGGAGACCCAACACGGAAAACTCCACGATCACGGCGTGCGTCTCGAGGAGATGCTCTACGTGACTGACACGGGAATCGAGATGGTCTCCAGCTACGCCTCACACGAGATCATCTCGGTCATCTGACCGGGTTTGATCCACGACCTCGACCATGAGGCCGCCCTCGACCCCTCCAGGGTCGGGGCCAAGGCCGCCTGGCTCGCCATGGCCAGGCGGGCCGGGCTCCCGGTCCTGCCCGGGCTCGTAGTCGACACCGCCGACTCGCTCGCCCACCTGCGGCTCGGCGTTGAGATGCTGGCTACCCGCGGCTCCGGCGGGGCCCGGTTGGCCTTGACTGCCGAGCCGGTCCCGTTCGCCGACGAGCTGGTCGAGCGCGGGTCCCGGCTCGGCGACGTCTTGGTGGCTCGTTCCTCGACGATCATCGAATCTTCGGGCGAGTGGTCGGGCGCCTTCACCTCGTATCTCGACCTGTCCCCCACTGACCTGCCCCGGGCAGTCACGGGCTGCTGGGCTTCGGCGTTCTCCGTTGCAGCTCTCGAGCGTCAGAAGGCGGCACGAGTCGATCCCGGGTCGTTCCCGATGGCGGTCCTCATCCAGCCTGCCCTGGACCCGGTGGCGGGGGGCACGGCCACGATCGAGAGGGACGGATCGACCGTCGTGATCGGCGTGAAGGGCTCCCCCGCCGCCCTCCTCCAGGGGTGGAGTCCGGGGATGGAGGCAACACGTGGCGAAGGGGGGAAATGGACCGGTGACGAGCTCGTCGATCTGCTCGGAGTGGAGACCCTCGACGAGATCGCCGACGCGTTGCATCGCGCACGGGCGTCACTCGGCGCCAACCGCTGTGAATGGGGGTTGGACGGCCGGGTCTGGCTGATGCAGCTGGCCGAAGACGAGGTCCGGATGCAGCCACCAGACTCCCGGGCTTTCGCCATTGACCCTCGTCTCGTGCCCATCGCCCAGTGTGGTGGTCAGGGCCGGGAGCCGCCTCGGCGAGGAACTGATCCTGCCGTGGGCTCTGGGTGGTCTCCCCGACGAGCAAGCCATTTTGGCGCGCAGATCACGACCGATAGACCGGGATGGTCGCGCCAAAACGTTGGAACTGCGTGACCGCCTGGTCGCCGAGGTGTGGGGACTGCCCGCTGAACAGGCATTGGCCGCGGCTCGATCGTGCATGACCACGCTGCTCGGGCCGGATCCCTCCGACGCCCTGGACGTCGTCGCCAGCCTCCAGCCACCCGATCCGGAGGGCGCCGCGACGCTGTGGGCCCTGACACAACGACTGGAACGAGATGACCCCGCCCCCAGACGTGGGATCGGCAGATGGGAGCCATTCGTCGCCTCGGTCGTCCTCGCTGCCGGTACCCGACAGCATGGTGTCGGAGCCTCTCCGGGCATCGGGGCCGGCCTCTCGACGGGGAAGTACCCTCCCGACGGGTCTGCCACGAACTACCGGCCACGCGCTGTGATCGTCGCCTCTCAGCCCATCCCCAATCTGGCCCCTTTGCTCTGGGACGCCGCCGGCCTCGTGACCGAATCGGGCAGCTCTGCGGCCCACCTCTTCGAGTCCGCCCGCGCCCTCAGGGTCCCCGCAGTGTGCGGGGTGAGCCTCCCCCCCGGTGAGCAAATCGTGGCCGTCGACGGACACGATGGCATCGTGTCGACCCTCTCACTCCAGGGACACGAGGATGACTGAGCCGATTGGAGTCATCGGGCTCGGGGTGATGGGCTCAGCCATGGCTGGGAACCTGATCTCGGCCGGGCATGAGGTACTGGGCTTCGACATCGACCCGACGAGGGTCTCCACTTTCGTCGACCTCGGCGGCGAACCGGCGACATCGGCCGATGAGATAGCCGCCCTATCCGACCTGGTGATCTTTTCCCTGCCCACCACCGCCGCCCTGGCTTCGGTGGCAGCCGAGATCGCGGAGCAGGATCGGCCCGGGCTGGTTTGCCTCGAAATGGGCACCTTCCCGCTCCAGGACAAGATCGCTGCCCGCGACTGTCCTCTCAGACGCAGGAGTCGATCTCCTCGACACCCCACTTTCGGGCACCGGTCTCCAAGCCGCCGACGCCACGCTGGTCGTGTTCGCCTCGGGCAGCCGCGAGGGTTTCGAGAAGGCCCGGCCGGTCTTTGATGCCATCGGCCGCTCCACTCACTACCTGGGGGAGTTCGGCAACGGGTCGAAGATGAAATACGTCGCCAACCTCCTCGTGGCTGTGCACGGTCTGGCCGCCGCCGAAGCGCACGCCCTTGGCATCGCCGCCGGGCTCGACCCTGCCCTCGTCCAAGAAGTGATGGAGGACGGGGTCGGATCGTCGAAGATCTTCGAGATACGCGGGCCGATGATGGTCGCCGATGACTATCCGGCTGCGGCTCGCTTGGACATCCTGCTCAAGGACTCCACCATCATCAGGGACTTCGCCAGGTCGGTCGGCGCACCGACCCCTCTGCTCGATGCCGCGGTCCCGGTCTACGAGGCGTCGAGCGAGGCGGGTCTCGGCGACTTCGACGCGGCAGCATTGTGCCGATACCTGGAGGACCTGGGCGGGTTGGAAAGGTGATCGGCTCCGGCCAGTGAGCGAGACCCCCAACGGCGACAAGCAGTTTCGGGTCGCCTCTCTCACCCGCACCGTATATCTGCCCGGCATCCTCTTCGCCATCGGCCAGGGGGCGGCCACTCCCGTTATCGCCCTGGTCGCCCTCGACCTCGGAGCTTCGCCGGCCATGGCCGGTGCAATCGTCGCCCTCCGCGGCATCGGCACCCTCTTCTTCGACCTCCCGGCCGGCCAACTCGTCGCCCGGGTCGGCGAGCGATGGGCGATGCTCATCGCCACGGCGGGTCTCTGCCTCGTCGCGCTCGGGATCGGGTTCGGGCCTTCCCTCCCCGTCTTCGCGGTCCTCGTCTTTCTCATGGGGGGCGCATGGTCGATATGGGCTCTCGCACGTCTCGCCTATGCCACCGAGGCCACTCCCCTGCGGCATCGGGGCCGGGTCATGTCGATGGTGGGGGGAACGATGCGAATCGGTCAGTTCATCGGTCCACTCATCGGCGGACTCCTCATCATCCCCTTCGGGCTGGTGGCGCCCTTCTTCATGCAGGCGGCCCTGGCCGTGGCCGCAGCCGTCACGCTCGGGCTGGCCCCCGAGCCCACACGGTCGGCAACGGTGGCAACGGTCCCCGTCTCGATGCGGCAGGTGATACGCGAGCATCGACGGATACTGGGGACGGCGGGTTTGGTGGCAGTGACGTTCCAGGTGTTGCGGACGGCACGCCAGGCGGTGATCCCGCTGTGGGGAGCTCAACTCGGACTGACACCGAGTCAGATCTCCCTCGTCTTCGGGGCCTCCTCGGGGATCGAGATGTTGATCTTCTATCCGGTCGGGATGCTCATGGACTCCAAAGGAAGGAAATGGGTGGCCGTCCCGAGTCTGATCCTGCTGTCGCTGGGGATGGCACTCATCCCGCTCACCACCGATTTCGCCAGCTTGTTCGTGGTGAGCCTCTTGTTGGGGCTGGCCAACGGACTGGGGTCGGGGGTGAATCTGACCCTTGGCTCGGATCTATCGCCCGTCGCCGGCCGAAGCCAGTTCTTCGGTGTATGGCGTCTGGTCAGCGATATGGGGACGGCAGGTGGGCCTTTGTTGGTGGCGGTGGTGACCTCGCTGGCGTCGCTTGGCGCGGCCTCGGTCGCGGTCGCCGGCGTCGGGCTCATTGGCGCAGGCGTGCTGTGGCGGAGGGTGCCGGAGACACTTCGGGTCGACCTCGAATGAGCCCATAGAATGAGCAGACAACAGGTCAGCTTCCCGGGTGGTCCCGACGGTCACACGGGCGAGGCCAGGGAAGGATGATCGGTTGAGGGATCGGCTGCGCAGTTGGGGACGGTTGGCGGTCGTGGACGTGACGCCGCTGCGCCAGGTCCCGGGCTATCGCTGGCTCTTCGCCGGGATGTTCTTCGTGCATGCCGGCCGCATGATGACCGTCGTCGCAGCGCCGGTCCAGATCTTCCAGCTCACCGACTCGACGCTTGCCGTCGGATTGCTCGGGCTGGCCCAATTGGTGCCGTTGCTCCTGGTGTCGGTGGTCGGCGGTGCCCTCGCCGACGCCATAAATCGGCGCAGGCTCCTGGTCTTCTCACAGCTGACACTGGCGATGACCGCGGCCGGGCTGGTCTGGAACTCGCTGTCCGAGACACCGATGGTCTGGGTGATCTATGTGCTGGTTGCGATCAACGCCGGGGTCTCTGCCATCGACTCGCCCGCCCGCCACGCCATTGTGCCCGGTCTCGTCGGCCGTGCCCTCCTCCCCGCCTCGTTGGCGCTGAATCAGACGCTGACCACCGCGGCCGCCGCAATCCTCCCCGCCGTCGCCGGGTTTCTCATCGCGACGGTCGGGCTCCCGTTCACCTACGGGACAGAGGTGGTGATGTTCCTCATTGGTGCCACCCTGATGCGACGTGTCCCCGACATCGCCACCGAAGGGGGCGGGAGGAAGCTCGAGCTCTCCTCGGTCAAGGAGGGTTTCAGGTACCTCAAGGGTCGCCGAGTCATCCAGGCCGCGCTTCTCATCGACCTCAATGCGATGGTCTTCGGGATGCCCACCGCCTTGTTTCCCGCCATGGGCACCGAAGTGTTCGGCGGTGACGCATTCACGGTCGGGCTCCTCTACGCCGCTCCCGGAGTCGGGGCGTTGGTCGGGGCCGTCACTTCGGGATGGGTCGGATCGGTGCGCCGCCACGGCCGGGCGACCGTCATGGCCGTCATCGGCTGGGGCATCTCCATCGCCGTGTTCGGATTGACCGACTCGCTGACCATCGCTCTCATCATGCTGGGCTTCGCCGGCGCCGCCGATGTGGTGTCGGCGATCTTCCGGAGCAGCATCATCCAGTTGACCGCGCCCGACGAGATGCGGGGGCGCATGTCCGGGATGCACACTGCGGTAGTGGCCGGCGGGCCCAGGCTCGGTGATCTCGAGGCCGGAATCGTCGCCGAGCTCACTTCGATTCGTTTCAGCGTCGTCTCCGGCGGACTTGCCTGCATCGTCGGGGCCCTGGTCATCGCCCGTTGGGCCCCCGAATTCTTCCACTATCGATACGAGCCGGCCCAGGAATGAGAGCCCGGTCAGCCCAGATCGAAGATCCTGGCGGCGTTCCCGCCCGAGATCGCCTCCCGGTCCTCGCCGGTGATGCCCTCGGTGGCGCCGATCAGGCCGAGTGGATCGGTCTCACCCATGTCGAAGGGATAGTCGGTCCCCAGCATCACCCGGTCGACCCCGACGATCTCGATCAGGTGCCGCAGATACAGGGGCTGGAACACCATGGTGTCGTAGAAGAGCATCTTCATGTAATGGCTCGGAGGATGATCGGGGATGGCAACCCGGGTCTCGGGCCGCACCTTCCACGCGTGATCGGCCCGGGAGCTGTAGAACGGGAGGTAGCCGCCGCCGTGGAGGAGCACCAGCTTGATCCCGGGGTGCTCTTCGAACAGCCCACTGAAGATCATCCTCGTTGCAGCCACCATCGTCTCCAACGGGTTCCCGATGCAGTTCGTCAAGAAGTAGCTGCCGAGACGCTGTCCCTCCGGATAGCCGCTGGGATGGAGGATCACCGGGATCCCCTTGGCCTCGACGGCTGCCCAAAACGGGCGGAACCCGGGCTCGTCGAGGTTGGACCCGTCGATCGTGCCCCCGATCTGGAGACCCTTGAACCCGAGGTCGTCGACAGCCCGGTTCATCTCGGCAATGGCCAGGTCCACATCCTGAAGGGGAACCGTTGCCCCCAACGCCACGAAGCGGTCCGGGTTCTCGGCCACGACAGACGCAACGTTGTCGTTTTGGATGCGTGCCGACTCAGCGGCGAGATCGGGCGGCGCCCAGTAGTGGTACTCGGAGACGAAGGTGGCCAATCCCTGGACGTCCACACCCATCCGATCCATGTCCTGGAGACGCGCCGCCGGGTTCGTGAGCTGGTCGATGATCCCGGGGAACATCGCCTTGTTGTGATCCCGGGAATCCTGTCCCATGAAGAAGTCATAGGGCTCGTGCTCCGGTTTGCGATGTGCGTCGACCGGGATCCGGCTGGCCGGGGTGGCGAGATGGCAGTGGATGTCGATCGTGGTCATCGGGGTCGGGGCACGCTAACTGTCCAAGAGAGATGCGTGGCATGAAGTTGTCCCGGCCGGTGATCTATGCGCTGCTGACACTGGTTGTCCTCATCCTCGGCCTGAACTGGCCGGTGATGGCAACCGGGGTGAAGTCGATCGCCCCGATCTGGATGGGCGCTCTTCGCATCGGAACGGCAACGGCATTGATGGTCGGGGTGGCCTTGGCGAGGAGGACGCTCGTCGTGCCTCCGCGCCGCGACCTCCCCATTGTCGCCTCCATGGCGCTGTTCCGTCTCACCGCGGTCACAGTCCTCGTCTTCACCGCACTCGAGCTGGTCCCTGCCGGCCGCTCCTCGGTGGTGGTGTGGACAAGCAGCCTGTGGACCGTGCCGATTGCAGCGATCTTTCTCGGGGAGAGGATGACTCGGGCGCGATGGCTCGGCCTGTCACTGGGGATCGCCGGAGTTCTCGCCCTGTTCGAGCCCTGGGGTTTCGACTGGACCGAGCCAGGTGTGGCCGTCGGTCACGCCTTGCTCATCCTCGCTGCGATCACCAACGCAGCGACCTCTGTCCACATCCGGGCCCATCGATGGAGCATCGCCCCTCTCGACTCGATGCCGTGGCAGCTGATGGCGGCGACACTGATCCTCATCGTTCTCGGCTTCGCGGTCGAGGGGCCTCCGGTGATCGCATGGACGCCGCAACTGATCTGGATTGTCCTCTATCAGGGCGTACTGGCCAGCGGCATCGCCTTTTGGGTGCAGATCGTGATCCTGCGCAATCTCTCCGCGGTCTCGACCAACCTCACCCTCATGGCGGTGCCGGTGGTGGGCGTCGTGTCCTCGGCCATCATCCTCGGCGAGGATGTGACTACTTCCCTGCTCCTCGGGCTGATTCTGGTGGTCGCCGGTGTTGCCCTGAACCTGCTGTCTGATCGCCAGAAGCGGGCAGAGACCGCAGACGTCCTCGATCCCCAGGAGGTGCCGTGATCCCGCCTCAGCCTCTCTCTTGGGACTCGAAGGCGTCGATCGAAGTGCGGAGATGCTCGTCCAGCGCCTTCACCGCGGCTTCCACGTCACGCTTTTCCAAGGCATCGAGGATGTCGGCATGACCGTGATTGGCCTCTTCACGCAGACCGGGCTTGTGCTTGAGCGATGCCCCGATGTACATGACGGAGGCGTCCTGGAGGTTGCGAATGATGGCGGCCAGCCGCGGCGAGGCGGCTGTCTCGTAGACGGCCATGTGGAACACCCGATTTCGATCGACCCAATCGACCGAGTGAGGTTCGTCGAGCATCCCCTGGTGGAGCCGGCGCAGTCTGCCGAGGAGGGCATCGCTCACCTTCGGCACCGCCTGTCTCATCGCCAGGGGCTCCAGCACCCGACGTATCTCGTAGATGTCGTGGACGTCTTCATCGCTGAGCTCGGACACGATGGCTCCGCGATGGGGGTCGAACTGGACCAGTCCCTCCGTGGCCAGGTCACGCAGCGCTTCGCGTACCGGAGTCGTGCTCACGTCGAGCATTGCGGCCAGCTCCGCCTGAACCAGCCGGCTCCCGCTGGCCAGCTCGCCATTGAGAATGGCGCGGCGCAGGACGCTTCGCACGAATTCGTGCGCCGTCTGCCGGGTGGCAGCGAACCCCTCCTCGGGCGCGGAGATTCGAAGCTCGGGTGTCTGTTCCATCGGCGCCAGCCTACAAAGTCGGCGCACCGGGACGGCTCCTACCATTCCCGGGTCCTCCGAGGAGTGTTGTGAGAGCGGTCCGTGTCCGGTCGCCTGGAGTCATAGAAGTGGTTGATGTGGCCGAGCCCGATGCCGGGAGCTCGGCCCTGGTCCGAGTCGGTCAAGTCGGGATTTGCGGCACGGACGTCAAGATCCTGGCCGGCAAGATCCCGGTGGACTACCCACGGATCATGGGACATGAGATGGTCGGCGAGGTGGTTGCTGCGCCGCCGGAGTCGCCCTATCAGCCCGGCACCAGGGTCCTGGTCGACCCCGGTGTTGCCTGCGGATGGTGTCACATGTGCCGGGTAGGTCGCTTCAACATATGCGTGAACGGCGGTCTGCTCGGCCGGGATGTCGACGGGGTGTTCACCGAGTACGCGGTGGTCCCGTTCAACCGCCTGATTCCGGTTCCAGCCGGTATCTCCGACAAGGCGTCGGGGGTCCTCCAGGTCCTGGGCACCTGCGTCCATGCCGTGAAGACACTGGATCCTTTCCCAGGGCAAGTGGCCGCCGTGATCGGCCTCGGGGTCGCCGGCCAGCTCATCACTCAACTCCTTCGTCTACGGGGAATGACGGTGGTGGGTATCACCCGCTCGGAGTGGAAACGAGAGCTGGCGACGACGATGGGCACCCATCACACCGCCTCGCCCGATGAGGCGCCTGACCTGCTGGCCGAGGTCAGTTCCGGTCACGGCCCGGATGTGGTGGTCGAGGCGGTAGGCACCGAGGCCACGTTGGCCCGGGCCATCGAGCTCGCCGGTACCGGGGCCAAAGTGTTGGTCTACGGCACCCTCACCGGAGGTGGAACCGGGCTCCCCTACTACCAGCTCTATCACAAGGAACTCACCCTCCTCAATCCCCGCGCCGCGGTGGTTGGCGACTACGCCGACGGGGTGGATCTGGCTGCCGCCGGGATACTCACGCTGGAGCCGATCGTGACCCACGAGCTGGGCCTGGAGGAGGCGGAGAAGGCCTTCGAATTGGTCCACGACCCGTCCTCGCTGAAGGTATTGATGAAGATCTAGTGATTGCGGACGGGTCCGATCAGGTCCGGTCCATCACCGAGGCAACGTCGACGGAGCGGCCCGAGGCGGCGGACTCCACCGCAGCCTCCATGACGGCGATCACCGCAAGACCGGCTTCCCCGTCTACTTCGACCGGGGCCTCGCCGCGAACGGCGGCAGCAAATGCCGCCATCTGGTCGACGAGCGGATCGATCGGGTCCAGCTCGACCTCGACCGGCGCCGGGTCGTCCCGGCCCTGCATCCTCAGCTTCGCCCCGCCCTCGGTGCTCCAGGCGGCGGCGTCGGTGCCGAACACGGTGGTGTCGTTGACCACCGGCGTGAAGAACGAGGTGGTGAGGGTGGCCAGGGCGCCGCTCTCCAGCTCCAGGGCCAGGACCGTGGCCTCGTCGATGGGCTTGACGCGACCGGGCCGGGTAAAGGCGAACACGCTCCGAACCGGGCCTACCAGATAGTTGATGGTGTCGATCTTGTGGACCCCGAGCGACGTCATCGAGCCCAGCGGGCTTTGTTCGGGGTCCCAGCGCCACGCAGTCTCGGGCATCTTGAATCCGTTCGGGATCGACTGGTTGGTGACCACGGTCTCCACTTCACCCAGCTCACCGGCGTCGAGCATGGCCTTGATCCGGCGTTTGGCCGAGGTGCGTCGCCGCTGATGGCCGACCTGGAGTAGCACGCCCGCGTCCCGGGCGGCGGCGATGGCGGCCAGACCATCCTCAACAGTGTTGGTGAACGGCTTGTCGACGAAGACGTGCTTGCCCGCGGAGGCTGCCGCCTGGACCATCTCCCGATGGCTCTGATGTGAGGTGGTGATGATCACTCCCTCCAACTCGGGATCGGCCAGGAGCTCCTCGAGAGATCCGGCCGCACGGGCTCCGTGCTTGGCAGCGAACGCCTCCCGGCCCTCAGGGCGACGGGCCCAACCCGACACGACCTCGGACGTTCCGGTCTTGGCCACCGCCTCGGCGAGCTCCGAGCCCCATCGCCCGGTGCCGATGGCGCCAAGTCTCACCTTGTCAGTCATTGGAGGTCCTCCCCTCGGTCGAGCACGCCGCTCGGCGGCCCTGGGTCGATCGTGCATGATATAGGATCAGCCCGGTGCCCACCCTGGAGAGACCCTGACGAGATACAAGGTCGTGGTGAGTGACCAGGTGTTCCCTTCTGTCGAGGTGGAGCGGGAGCTCCTGGCCGAGATCGACGCTGAGTTGATGGTTGCTTCCGGGGATGTCGAGTCGGTCCTCGCCACCGCGGCTGACGCCGACGCCATCCTCAATACGTACCTGCCTTGGACCGCCGATTCCATCGCACGCCTCGAGAAGTGCCGGATCATCGCCCGATACGGGATCGGCTTCGACAACGTCGACCTCGGTGCGGCTGCAGACGCCGGGATCATCGTCACCAACGTTCCCGACTACTCCGTGGAGGAGGTCGCCACCCACGCCCTCGCCCTGATCCTGGCCTCGCTTCGCAAGGTGGGCATCGCCAACGATTCGGTTCGGTCCGGGACCTGGAGCATCGACAACTTCCGACCCATCCGCCGGCTCTCCACTCTGACCGTCGGTCTCGTCGGGTACGGGCGAATCGCTCGACGCATCGCCGCCCCGCTCGAGGCACTCGGGGCGAGCATCATCGCCCACGACCCCTATCTCCAGCCCGGGCCAGATTTCCCACCCCTCCTCGAGCTCGACACCGTGCTCGCTCGGGCCGACATCATCTCGCTGCATCTCCCCCTGACCGAGGAGACGAGAGGGATCATCGGCGCCGACGCTCTGGCCAAGATGAAGCCGAAGGCGATCCTGGTCAACACTTCACGCGGTCCATTGGTCGATCTCGATGCCCTCGCCATCGCACTCAGCGAGGGAACGCTCGGCGCTGCCGGGCTGGATGTCTTCGATGTGGAGCCACTTGACGCGTCCCGCATCGACGGTGTGCCGAATCTCATCGTCACCCCGCACATGGCCTACTACTCAGAAGAGGCCCTCGCCGAATCCCAACGCAAGGCCGCGACACAAGTGATCAAGGTTCTCACCGGTGAAAAGCCCGACTATCAGGTGAATTAGTGGTCTGTCCTTCGAATAGGGTGCGCGTGTCGCCGAACCATCGGCGTCATCTGGCCAGGAGAAGCGCGCAGTCGCAGCCGGGGAGCTGCGGCGAGCACTTCGACGCCGCCACGGGCGTCGAGGGCCGGAGAGACGCCGCCAGTATTCGAGGGGCGGGCCACTAAAATGGAGGCAAGACCGGACATCGTCGAGGAAGGCGCTTTCGATACCAACGAATACGCCGACGAGCTCGAGTCGGCGCCGGGCAACTTCGCGGTGGGAACCACGATGTGGTTCGAGAACGATCGGATCAGGGTGTGGGAGATCCTCCTTCAACCCGGGGAGCGCGGAGCTTTCCACTCCCACGTCACGAACTACTTCTGGACAGTCGTGGAAGGGAGCCGGGGTCTGCAGCGGTTCGCCGATGGCACGTTCATCGTCCGCGACTATCTGGTCGGCGAGACCAGGTACCTCGAGCACGCTCCGGAGACTGCCCTCATCCACGACCTGGAGAACATCGGGGACACCACTCTGCGCTTCGTGACCGTCGAGTTGCTGGGCTGACCGGCCATATGGCGACAGGCCGTCGGCATGGGCAACGGGTTGAGCAGGCTGGGCTTCTAGCCGAGCTCGGCCAGTCCGGTGGCCGCCAGGGCGTCTGCAACCGCCTGCATCGACTCCGGCGAGTCCTCAGAGACCTGGATTAGCGGTCGCGAGTCGATGCATACGGCTTCGTGAGCGGCGGCGGCATCGCACATAGCGGCTGCGAGTAGGTCGAACATAAGGGTCCCGCCGGTGGTGGCGAAGTCCGGTGGCAGCCCCTCGTTCATCTCCGGGTACAACACGAAGGGGTTGGCCGCGTTGACGAGCCGGATAGCGGTGGGATTCCCCTCTCGCAAAGTCTCGATTTCGGTGAGGATCTCATCGAAGTTCGTACTCCAGGTCTCCCCCAACGCCCGGATGCAGTCAAAGCCATCGGTACCGCCGCAGGTGCCTGCCTTCACCGCCTCGACAGCGTCTCCAATTTCGTTAGGCCCGGTGGCAATCAGGATCACATCCGCATCAGCCACGGCGGTGCGTGTCTCCTCGTTGGTCTGAAGACTGCCGAGGAGACTGGCGCTCATCTTGCCCTCCGCCGTGCTCCTCTCGCGTTCCCCCATGAAGTCGAAGTATTCGATCTCCATACCGGTCTGCTCTTCGAGGGCTTCCAGCCAAAGCTCGGGGAAGGGAGTGCACCCATTGCAATGGGCTCCCTCAGGCCAGGAGTCTCCAAAAGCGACATAGCTCATGGTGGAACTCCCGGTGGTCGAAGGCACATTGGTCGGTGTCGAAGTCTTGGCGACCGGCATACTCGATGTCGGCACGGTCGCAGCGGAAGTTGCCTCGGACGACGACCCGCCACATGCCACAGCGATGGCCAATACGAACAGGAGCCCGGCCCGTTGCCTGCGCACCCAGTTCCTCCCTCAGATGCCAGCCGACTGTAACCGGCGGAGTCAGCCGGTGATGACGCTGAGCAGGCTGGGTTGGCTCTCATCGATGGGTAGGGGCAGCTCGACCACCTGACCGGTTTCCACCGAAAGGTCAGCGGCCAGGTAGACCTCCATCGTGAGACGGGCGAGCCGCGGCTCGACCATGACGGGCCGGTCGTAGGCCACGGCCTCGAGGAAATGGATCGTCTCTCTCTCCATGGGGCCGGCGTATACGTGGTCCACGTACTCCCCCGGCATTGTGGAGAGCGGGAACTGGACCCCATCCTTGACGGTATTGAGCACGATGTCTTTGTGACTGGCGTCCATGATCAGGGCGCCCTCGGTGCCGAGGAACTCGATCCAGGTGGTGGAGAAGTTGGGATAGCCGGGAGGAAGGGACCACCCGGCGCCGATGGTCACGGTCACCCCATCGTCCATGGTGATGACGATGACCTGGGTATCCGGGACACCTTGATCCTGACGGGCGCCCCAGGCCACCTGGGAGTAGACCCGAACCGGACGGCGAGGCTCGAGGCACCACAGCGAGAAGTCGATGTCGTGAGTTGCCTCCATTGCCGCCGGCGAGAGCTTGGTCCGGGAACCGATCTTGGCTCCGAGCGAGCGGGTGATGTGACGGCTGACCAGCACGCTCACCGGATCGCCCAGCGTGCCATCGTTGAGACTCCGCTTGACCAGGGCCTGTTTCGAATTGAAGCGCTGCGAGTAGCCGATGGTGAACTTGAGCCCCTTCGACTCGGCAATGTGGATCAGCTCGTCGGCCTCATCCAGGGTGAGAGCAATCGGCTTCTCGAGAAGGACATGCTTGCCCGCCTCGAGGGCCGCCTTGGCCATTGGGTGATGCAGCGTCTCTGGCGTGGTCGAGATCATCAATGCCTGGATCCCCGGATCACCGAGAAGGTCCTCCCAATTCGTGGTCGCGGTGACGGGGTTGGTCTGCGCTGCCACCTCGGCGAGGCGCTCTTCGTCGATCTCGGCCAGGTGAAGCGCCCCGACCAGGGCGCTGTTGGCGGCCGCGACGGCCCTGATCCCCCCACACCAGCCGGTGCCGACGATCCCGATGTTGAGAGGTTCCATGTTCAGTCCTTTCACTGTGGCCCGATGCCGAGAAGCCGGGCCGCGTTCCCACCAACGATCATCTCGACATCGTCCGGGGAGAGCCCGCTCACCTTGTTGATCAAACCGAGCGGGTCCGGCTCCCCCATGTCGTAGGGATAGTCGGTCCCGAGGAGGATGTGGTCCGATCCGTACTTGTCGACGAGGAAGCCCAACTGATCGGCCTCGAACACCATGCTGTCGAAATAGAAACGGGACAGGTACTCGCTCGGCGGCCGGGGTAGACCGTGACGGACATCGGCGCGGGCGTGATAGGCATGGTCGAAGCGCCCGGCGTAGGAGGGGAGGAATCCCCCACCATGGGCAAACACGATCTGAAGACCGGGATGCCGCTCCAAGACCCCGTCGAAGATGAGACGGCCGGCACAGATGGTCTCCTCGAGCGGGTGACCGATGGTGTTGAAGAAGTAGTGGTCGGTGAACCGGGACGGCTCGGTGAAACCGGTAGGGTGGATGAAGACCACCATCCCCAGTTCCTCGACCACGGCCCAGAAGTCCTCGAATCGGGGACTGGACAGCTCCTCTCCTTCGATGTGAGTCGTCACCTCGATGCCGGGAAACCCGAGTTCGCCCGAGCAGCGGCGAAGCTCTTCGACCGCGGCCGCTGGGTCCTGTAACGGGACCGCCCCGAGACCCAGGAATCGGTCAGGGCGGGTCCGCACCAACTCGGCCAGATCATCGTTGATGACTCGGAACGCCCGAATCCCCAGCTCACCCTCGACCCAATGGAAAAGCTGGTAGGGGGAGACACTCACCGCCTGGACGTCGACCCCCATGACGTCCATGTCGGCGAGTCTCACCTCGAGGTCCTCCATCTTGGGACGGAGGTCCTCGAGCTGCTTTCGGTTGACCTCTTTGGTCAGCTCGTTGCCGAACTGGAGCGGCTTGCGACCGAGCCGATCCGCCTCGGGTTTCACCATCGCCGCCGCCGGACGGCACTCCCGATGACAGTGGATGTCGATGACCCAGGTCATATCATGCACAATATAGGATCGTCATTCTCAGACCACTCTGCCAATGCCGGCGCGACGTCTCACCACCTCGGCCACGGCCGAATTGTCGAGATCGGCCAGACCGGTCTCCTCGCCTTCGGCCAGCGCCGCTCGCGCCACCCGGGCCAGGTCCATGGTCGCACCCAGATCCTCGCCGTGCTCGACGATGAGACGGGCATCCTTGTGACTCTGTCGGAGCCGGGCACCGGGATCCTCGTGGTCGCCGGCGACGATGCGATCGCCCCACAGGTCCATGGCCTTGGAGTAAGCGAGGGAGTCCTTCAAGACCGCCAGAGCGGAATCCAGATCCATCCCGGCCAGCTCGCCGACGACCAGTGCCTCGGCCAGGACCATGCGATGCACGGTAAGGGCGTGGTTGACGATCAGCTTCATGCGCGAGCCCGAGCCCACCGGTCCGACGTGGTGATGCGATCTCCCGATGGCCTCGAAGATCGGCCTTCCCCTTTCATAGGCCTCCTCCGTCCCACCCAGCATCACCACCAGATCCGCCTCCGCCGCAAGCTCGCTGTTCCCGCTCACAGTCGTGTCGGAGTAGACGACATCTGCCTCGGAGAGAGCGGAGGCGATCTCGACCGCGTCGTCCGGCCGGCCGGTGGTGGTGTCGTAGACGAACAGGCCTTTCGCACCGGATCCGGCGATGCCCTGCTCGCCGAGACAGACTTCCCTGGAGATGTCCGAGGTGGGGAGGGAGAGAAGAGCGGCCCAGCATCCCTGCACCGCTTCGGCAGGCGAGCCCGTGGCCACCCCACTCTTGCCCTCGAACTCAGCAGACCTCTCGGGATCGGGGTCGTAGCCTCGGACCTCGTGCCCGGCAGCCAGGAGATTCCCCGACATCCTGGAGCCCATGAGCCCGAGACCTATCACGGCCATCGGCCCGGATGTCATTTCCCCGCGCTCAACAGTCCCACATGGTCGAGATCTCAGTCTCTGATCGGGATCGTCAGGTGCCGCAATGTGATCTCGATGAGACGGTCGGCATCGCCAGCTTCGATCGCCTCGATCATCTCGTGGTGATCCCTGGTAGCCGTCTCCTTGAGCATCGGGCTCTTCCGCAGGGTTGAGCTCACGAACACGACCTGGGTGTCCTGCAGGCTCTTGATCAGCGACACCAGCCGCCGGGACGTCGAGGCCTCGTAGACCTTGCGATGGAATGCTCGATTCCCCTGCACCCAGACATCCCAAGAGTCAGAGGCTGCCATCTCGTCGAGGATCGCTTTCGCCTCGGTCAGGATCACTGGTGTCATGCCGGCCACCGACTCTCTGGCCGCAATCGGCTCGAGGACCTGGCGGATGCGCACGATCTCCTCGACCTCGGGCTTGGTCACTGCGGTGACGACTCCGCCCCGGTAGCTGTCGATCGTGACGAGACCTTCGAACGACAACTCCCGCATCGCCTCCCGCACGGGTGTGGTGCTGACATCGAATGTCGATGCGATCTCAACGAGACTCAGTTTGGTGCCGCCGACCAAGTCACCGTTCAGGATGGACCGGCGAAGCTCATCCGACACGAAGTTGGTCGCCGTGCGCGGGCGTGCCGTTGGATGCAAGACTCCCGAACGCGATTCGGCGGCAATCGTCTCGGTCTCCTCTACATCGCTCATGATGAATGGCACCCGATCACCCCGAGATGGTACATAGTGCATCATGCATGGCATGTCCGAGTGGTGGCCGGAGCTGGGTCCGAAGTGGGAAAAGTCGACTGCGCCCAAGCCTCCGTATCCCACGATCGACATCCACACCCATGTCGAGGTTCCGACGGCTGCAGAGATCGCTGCGCCTCTCTTCCGGCCGGAGTACGACCCCAGGATGCAAGTCCAGCCGGAGGAGAGCACCCGCTACAACCGCGATCTGAGAGCCACACAGACCGCCCAATTCGTCGATACCGAGGCGCGGCTCGCCGACATGGATCTCCAGGGGGTCGACATCCAGGCGCTGGCCATCGCCCCACCGCAGTACTTCCACTGGCTGGACGGTGAGACCGGTCCTCGGGTCAACGCCATGCAGAACGACGCAATCCTCGCGATGACACAGAGGGCGCCGGATCGATTCGTCGGGATAGCCAACCTGCCGATGGACCATCCTGCGGCGGCAGTGACCGAGATGAGACGGGTCAATGCCGATCTCGGCTTCAACGGGTTCGAGGTCAATGCCGATGTGAAGGGTGGTGACCTCGACGACCGGCGGTTCGACCCGATCTGGGCGGCGGCCGAGGAGTTGGAGATGCTGGTGATCCTCCATCCCCATGGCTGGACCGAGCCCCGGCGGATGGACGACTACTACCTGATCAATGTGGTGTGCATGCCGCTGGCGTCGACGGTGGCCGTTTCCCGGATGATCCTGGGCGGTGTCTGGGAGAGGTTTCCCGACCTGCGCATGCTGGTGGTACATGGCGGCGGCTACTTGCCGTTCTACTTCGCCCGAACCGATCACGCCTTCAAGGTGAGACCCGAGGCGAGGCGTCACATCACTCGACCACCCAGCGAGTACCTGCACAAGCTCTACTTCGACACGACCGTGTTCTCTGCCGATGGGGTCGAGTACCTGGTGAGCGAGTTCGGGCCCGATCACGTCCTGATGGGAACCGACTACCCGTTCGACATGGGACCCACCGACCCCCTCGGCTTCCTGGCCAGTGCCAACCTCACCGAGGATGAACATGCCCTCGTGGTCGGTGGCAACGCGGCGCGGTTACTCCGCTTTCGCCCCAGCTAGCACCTCGATGACGGCTCCGGCCCCAGTATCGGTAGGGGAGGTAGTGCCGGATAGCATCGGTGAGATGAGCGAGAACCGGGTGTTGTTGAAGGGTGGACGAGTCATATCGATGGACCCTTCCATCGGTGAGCTCTCGCAGGGCGACGTCCTGATCGCGGAAGGCAAGGTCGCCAAGGTCGGCGAGACAATCGAGGACCCTGACGCCGAGGTATTCGACGCCTCGAGCATGATCGTCCTGCCCGGCTTCGTCGACACCCATCGTCACACCTGGCAGAGCGCAATCAAGGGCATGTCGTCGGACTGGTCGCTGCCTGAGTACCTCGCCGGCATCCGGGGGAGGATTGGGCCCCGCTTCACGCCAGAGGACGTCTACGCCGCAACCCTCTACGGGGCGACCGAGGCACTGAGCGGCGGGGTGACGACCCTGGTCGACTGGGCCCACATCATGAACTCCCCTGGCCACGCCGACGGGTCGGTGGCAGCTCTCAAAGAGTTCGGCGGCCGAGCCGTATTTGCCTACGGGACTCCCAACGACGAGCGCATCGCCGAGTGGTACATCGACAGCACCATCCCCCACTCCGACGACATCCGCCGTGTCCGGGAGGACGAAATCCCCACGGACGACGGGTTGGTGACATTGATGATGGCGGCCCGCGGTCCCCAGCACACCACTCCAGAGACAAGTGCTGGAGACTGGCGCCTCGCCCGGGAACTGGCGATACGCATCACCGTGCACGCAGGCGAGGGAGCCTGGTCACTACGTCATCAGCCGGTGCTCCGGCTCCATGAACAAGGAGTCCTGGGATCCGACACCACTTTCGTCCATGGCAATCAATTCTCAGACGAAGACTTCCAGATGATTGCCGACAGCGGAGGGTCGATCTCGATCTCCCCAGAGGTCGAGATGCACATGGGGCTCGGCTTTCCCATAACCGGCAAGTCACTCGCCCACGGCATCGTCTCCACCCTCTCAGTGGACGTTCCGGTCACCGTCGGCGGCGACATGTTTTCTGTTATGCGTTGTGCCCTGGCCACCGAGCGGGCCCTCGTAAACGAAGAATCGATTCGACGAGTCGAGATGGTGGAGCGTCTGACCATCAGCTCGTACGACGTGCTGCGGATGGCGACGATCGATGGGGCCCGGTCTTGCGGCCTAGACAGACGCACGGGGAGCATCACCCCCGGCAAGGAAGCCGACATCATCCTCATGCGGGCCGACGACCTCAACCTGGCGCCCCTCAACCAGCCGGTGGCCGCGGTGGTGGTGATGTCGCACCCGGGCAATGTCGATTCGGTCCTGGTCGGAGGCAGGTTCGTCAAGAAGGACGGTCAGATGCTCTCGGTCGACACCGCTGCAGTGTTGAAGAAGGCGGTCGAGTCGAGAGACTCCTTGCTGGCGCGGGCAGGGGTCAGCCCCGACTATCGACCGGAGGACATCGAGGCTTGGAGCAAGCTCTGACCTGCGCTGAGGCGCCTCAACCCCGACCCTGACGAGGTCGGGTGGAGTAGAGGGCCACACCCACGATCACCACAACACCTTTCACGATGAGGTGGGCGAAGCGGCTGATCCCCATCAAGTTGAAGATGTTGAACAGCACGGTGAGGATGAGGACACCGGCGACGGTTCCCTCGATCCTTCCCTTGCCACCGCCGAAAGCGGTCCCGCCGATCAGCACCGCAGCGATCGAGTCGAGCTCCATGCCTTCTCCGGCCGCAGTGTCACCGGTGCCGATCCGGGCCAGCAGCGCCAGGCCGGCCAGGACGGCGAGGATGCTGCAGGCCACGTAAGCCAAGCCCTCGACTCGGTGCGCCCGGATCCCGGCCAGACGGGCCGCATTCCGATTGCTCCCCACCGCGTAAACCCTGCGACCGAAGGTCGATCGACGCAGCCCGTAAGCGAGGGCGGCGGCAAGGGCAAGAGCGATGATCACGATGATCGGGACACCGATGAGCCGGCCTTCGGACAGCTGGCGGAACAGATCGGGGACATTGCTGCGGGGAGCCCCGCCGGTGTAGATGAGATTGAGCCCGGTGAGGATCAGCATCGTGCCCAGCGTGGTGACTAGGGCATCGGTGCGGAACCGGACGATGAACACGTAGTGGATCAAACCCACGACCACACCGACCCCGAGCACGATCAGAACGGTGGGAAGGATCAACGCGTCGCTGTCACGCATCAGGCTGCCACCGATCACCGTCGTGGTAGCGATGAGGGCGCCCACAGAAACATCGATGCCGCCGACCAGGATTACCAGGGTTTGTCCCAGCGCCACGATCATCAGAGGCGCTGCCTGCCGGAGGATGTTGAGCAAGTTGGTCGTGCTCAGGAAGTCGGGCGAGATGACGGTGGACACCACAACCAGCAAGAGCAGGATCACCCACGGCCCGACTATCGACTGGTGCCGACGGATTGTTCCAAGCCATCCCCTGGCGCCGGAAGGAGCCTCGGCTTCGCTGACCGCGGTCACGCTGCCACCTCTCCTTCGACGCGTGGCGGTGGGCGATGCAGCCGCGTTGCCACTCCTTCCGCCACACGGCGAGTGACCCCGGCCGCCAGGAGCACCGCAATCAACACGATGATCCCTTTGATCACGATCTGGGTGAACGAGGACACACCGGCAAGATTCATCACGTTGTTGAGGATCGAGATGATCGCCACCCCGCCGATGGTGCCTCCGATCCCGCCCCGCCCTCCGGTAAGTGCGGTACCGCCGAGGACCACGGCTGCGATCGAGTCCCAGTCGAAACCCACCCCGGATAGCGGCTCGCCTGCACCCATACGCATCGACATCGCGACTCCGGCCAGGGCGGCGAGGAATCCGCAAGCCACATAAGCGGAGACATGGACTCTGGCGATGCGAACCCCGGAGGCGCGGGCGACCTGTTCGGAACCACCGACCGCGAAAAGGTGAGTGCCGAATGCGCTCTTGTTCTGCACGACGAGCCCCAACGCTGCCACCACCACAAAGAGGAGGAAGAGGATCGGGATAGGTCCGAAGGATCCGAACCCGATGTCGTTCATGACGTCGGCCGGCTCGCCGAAGTTGCTCTGGTCCGTGTAGAGAAAGGTGATCCCGGTCACGATGCTGGCTGTCCCCAGGGTGACGATCAGAGCGGGCACCCGAGTGGCAACGATGATGAGGCCATTCACCAGCCCGATTAGCAGGCCGATGCCGAGCACGATGCCGATCGCCCCTGGCACGTTGGCCGCCTGCCCGGCCACGATGCCCATCAGCGCCGTGTTGGCCATGCTGATCGTGGCCGCCACTGCCAGGTCAACCCCGGCGAGCAGGATCACGAGCGTCTGACCCACGGCGACGATTCCGAGGGGAATCATCTGGCGCAGCACGTTCGTGAGGTTGCGCGGGGAGAGGAAAGGCTCGGCGATCAGGGAAGCCACCACGATGATTCCCAGGAGCAGCAGCCACAACCACCCCGGTCCGGTCCATCGGGTGATTGCCCTGCGTCGGATAGCGGCGCTGCTCGATTGTGACCTAACCGGTGCTTCGGCGGTCACGAGTCGTTTGCCTCATTCATCGCTTTGCACCCCCAGCGCCAGCTTGATCAGGTCCTCCTCGCTGGCCAGATCGGACTGGTTGACCGAGTTGTTCTCCAGGTTGGCCACGATCCGGCCTTTGGACATCACCACGATGCGATCGCTGAGATGGAGGATTTCGGGAAGCTCGGAGGAGATCAACATGACGGCCGTCCCTTCGTCGGCCAGCTTTCTGATGGTCTTGTAGATCTCGGCCTTTGCTCCGACATCGACCCCGCGGGTGGGCTCGTCGAGCACGAGGACCCGGCATCCCTGGGCCAGCCATCGTCCCAACACCACCTTCTGCTGGTTCCCGCCGCTCAGGTTGTGCACGACGGTCGAGTTAGACGGGGTTCGGATGCTGAGCGCTTCGATCTGCTCGTCGGCAACACGGCTCTCCGCATCCCGGTCGAGGATCCCCATGCGACTCAGGCGTCCGAGCTGGGGAATGCTGATGTTCTGCTTGACCCCGAGGTCCATGACAAGGCCATCGGCGAGCCTGTCCTCCGGGACGAGGGCGATGCCGTTTGCCAGCGCATCCGCCGGCTCCTTGATCCGCCGGTCGATGCCGTCGATGAGCACCTCACCGCCACGGCTGGCGATGGCACCGATCAATGCCTTGGCCACATCGGTCCGGCCCGCCCCTATCAACCCGACGAACCCCAGGACTTCGGCCTCTCTCAGCTCGAAGCTGATGTCCTCGGCCCGTCCTGGAACGGTCAGCCCATTGACTTCGATCACGGTCTTTCTCGGACGGTCGTCCACGGTGCGGGGAGGAAACATGTGGGCCAGGTCGCGGCCGATCATGGCCCTGATCACTTCGGCAGCGGTGACCTCCGAGACCGGGGCAGAGAGGGTGATCTTCCCGTCTTTGAGGACAGTAACCCGGTCAGCCAAAGCGAAGACCTCGTCGAGGTTGTGAGTGACCAGGACGACACCGACCCCGCGCTGCTTGAGGTCCCTGACCACAGTATGAAGGAGCTCGATCTCGGCAAGAGATAGCGACGACGTAGGTTCGTCGAGGAGGATCATCTCGGCCCGCAGGCTGAGGGCCTTGGCGATCTCCACCATCTGCCGCTGGGCAATGGACAGCCGCTCTACTGGTGTAGCCGGGTCGATGTCAGCGCCCACCACCGGGAGCACTTCAGCAGCCACCTTCCGTCTAGCGCGGGTGTCGACAAAGCCGGCTTTCGTCGGCTCCCGCCCCAGAACCAGGTTCTCTTCGACGGTGAGCATCGGCACCAGGGACGGCTCCTGATAGACGACGGCGATGCTGGCGTCGATGGCATCGCGGGGCGTCGCGAAGGAGATCTCCTCGTCGTTCAGGAACATGGTCCCGCTGTCAGGAGCATGGAACCCGACCATGATCTTGACCAGGGTGGACTTGCCCGCGCCGTTTTCCCCGACCAGAGCGTGGATCTCGCCCGCCTTGAACTCGGCGTCGACCTCGGTCAGGGCGTGCACGCCGTCGAATTGCTTCGAGATCTGCTCTACCTTGAACAAGCTGCCCTCACACTCCCGAGCCGCCCGTCATTCAACATAGCGAGATGTGCCAACGGCGGAGGGCCCCGCCCTCCGCCGTCATCAGCACACACGCATGGTCAATCGTCGACTATGCCCTACTCCGGCAACCACTCTTCAGGAAGGTCCCACCAGTTCCACCACTCGTCCGAACCGGGGACGTCTTCGGCGATGTACTGGTCGAGGGCGGCGACGTCGAGTGCCTCCACCGGGTCGTACCAGTTCTTGGGCACCTCGACTCCGGAGAGGGCTGCCGCACAAGCGTCGACCGCCAAGGCCCCGAAGGTGAGAGGGCGGTTCACGATGACCGCAGGGATCCCCTCGGCGTCGACCTGACGAATCCAGGCCTGGAGGCTGTCGCCAGTCCATACCTTCACCTCGTCGAGCCGGCCAGCCTCTGCCACTGCCTCATAGGCACCTTGCTGCTGGATTCCGCTGTCGGCGATGACCGCGTCGATCTGGTCGTAGGCCTGAAGCCAGTTCTCCATGATGGTCTTGCCTTCATCCCGCGACCAGCCGGTGTATTCGGTGGCCAGGATCTCGATCCCGGGGTGTTCGGCCAGGACTTCCTCGTGGCCACGCCGGGCTTCCTCGGCAGGGCCGGTCCCGGCCGCTCCCTCGAGCAACACAACCTGGCCCTCTCCACCGAGCATCTCCGCGGCGGCCTCCGCCTGGATGGTCCCGATGTCGTAGGTGAGGATGTTGATATGGCTGAGGAAATCCTCGGTGGTCACGTCACGCTCTTGAATGATCACCGGCACACCGTCGGCCATGGCCTGCTCGATAGCGGGGTTGACCGCTTCCTCCGACGTCGCGGCGACGATCAAGCAGTCGACACCTCGCACCAGCAGGTCTTCGATGTCGGACACCTGCTTGTCCGGGCTGTCATTGGCGTCGGTGCGCGCGACCTCTTCGATCTGCTCGTATCCGGACGCTGCCCACTCGGTGAAGTTGTTCACGAACACACGGGCCGAGTT
Organism: uncultured Acidobacteriota bacterium; assembly: GCA_963725075.1. Classification (GTDB taxonomy): domain Bacteria; phylum Actinomycetota; class Acidimicrobiia; order Spongiisociales; family ZC4RG35; genus JARDZU01. The sequence continues at coordinate 32,042 of CAVRXA010000001.1, read as the reverse complement.
GGAGAGCGAGGCATCCGAGTAACCGATGGTCCACGGCGCCTCGGTGACGAACGCACTCGTGTCCTGCATCTCTTCGGTCTGTGGGATCTCGACCTGGTTCCCGTCTGCATCCTCACGCAGCTGGAACTCCGAGCTCGCCGCGGTGGTGTCCGAACCACCGGCCTCAGTGGTGTCGGAACCACCTCCACTGTCGCCACAAGCCACCGCCACCAAGGCCATGATCACCAGGACCACAGCCCATTTCGACGTTTTCATATTTCACCTCACTCCTCGCAGACAGGGGCCCGTCTATAGACTGCACTATATAGTCTCGGGTGGGGCGCTTGCTATGAAAAACAATTGCAGTCGAATGCTTTCCAACGGCTCGAGCAGTGCCTGAGCTGGTCACCAGCGATGGAGTGCAGTTGCACTACGAAGACACCGGCTCCGGGTCACCGCTCGTTTTCACCGCCGGATGGGCCATGGACAGCTCATGGTGGCGCCACCAACTTCCTCTAGCGACGAGTCACCGCGTCGTCGTCCTCGACCCCCGCTCTCAGGGCCAATCCGAGAAAGTGGTCCGCGGCCTGCGCATGGGGCGACAGGCCGGCGACCTTCGTGAGGTGCTCGACACCCTCGGTCTGAGGGACATCACCCTGGTCGCCCATTCTCGATCGACAAGCATCGCCTTCGCCTACTGGGAGTTATTCGGCGCCCATCGGCTGAGCCGCCTCGTGCTCGTTGGGGTGACGCCGAGCATGTCGAGGCGGGACGATTGGGAATGGGGGTACATGATGGACCCGGTCGCGTTCCAGAACCTGATCCTCGCCGACCACGAAGGGGTAGTGCGTCAGGTGATCACCGATCTGCTTCTCACCGCTCCCCCGCCCGAGGAGGTGGAAGAGATGGTGCGTAACACGATGCTCACCCCGCCTCTGGCTGGAGCCCGCATGCTCGAGGATCACGGTGTCATCGACTGGCGTGACATGCTCGAGACCATCACAATCCCGACCCTCGTCTGCGTCGGGCGGTTCGATCGCAACGCTCCTCTCCCCGCCGCCGAACACGTCGCCAATGCGGTGCCGCAGGGGCGCCTGGTCGTCTTCGAGAACAGCGCCCACGCACCCTTCTACGAGGAACCCGAGGAATTCAACCGCGTCCTCGAGGCATTCCTTGATCAGACGGAGGAGGCATAGCAATGACCAACAAGGCGTCGACGAAGCTGCGTGTAGGCGGACCAAGCTCGGCAAGCGTCCCCCACGCGATCACCGACATCAACGACTCGCCCGACCGGCGGGTGCTCCTGTCCAACGCCTGTGTCATCTCCATGGACCCGAAAGTAGGTGACTTCGTCACGGCCGATGTCTTGATCGAGGGAGACACCATCACCCAGGTCGGGCCACATCTGCGTAACGGCCTCGACGACTCAGTCATCGAGATCGACGCCACCGACACCATCCTCATCCCCGGGCTGATCGACACCCATCGCCACATGTGGCAGGGCCAGCTCCGCCGTATGGTGCCCAACGTCGATGTCGCCGGCTACCTCGGGTTGCGCAACGCCTTCGCCGTCAAATACCGGCCCCATGACCAATACGCCGGCACTCTCACCAACGCCTACGGAGCGCTCAACACTGGGGTGACCACCCTCCTCGACCTGTCCCACAACACCCGATCCTCGGCTCACGCGGACTCGGGGGTCGACGCTCTCGAGGAGTCGGGTTTGCGGGCCGTCTTCGCATACGCCCCTCCGGAGGCCGGCGAGTGGGACCAACAATGGCCGGACGATCTTGCCCGGATCCAGGCGGAGCGCTTTGCCGGATCCGACGAGATGCTCCACCTGCGCATGGCCCAGCGCTGCTTCTCCGACGTCGACAACCTGACCGCAGAGCGGATCGAGATCGCCCGGGGCCTGGGCATCGGGATGACCGTCGACCCAGTCGCCTGGGACGAGAGCACCGAGAGGGTCCTCGAGCTCGGCAAGGCAGGGCTCCTCGGTCCCGACCTCGACTTCGTCCACTGCTCCGACCTGTCCGACGAGGCGTGGAAGGCAATGGGCGAAGCAGGGGTCAAGGTATCCCTGTCACCCTTCGTCGACGAGATACTCGGATTCGACGCCCATGCCGAGCGCCTGCCCACGGTGCAGAGAGCCCTCGACGTCGGGATCTCCCCCGGGCTCAGCGTCGACATCGAGACCACTGTGCCCGGCGAAGTCTTCACCCAGATGCGCTCCCTCCTCGCAGTGCAGCGCATGCGCGCCGCCCTTGGCAACCCAGCGGTGGGCCGGCCTCAACTCACCGCACGAGACGTTCTCGCCATGGCCACGATTCACGGGGCGGAAACCATTGGTCTTGGCGCCATCTGCGGCTCTCTCACCCCGGGGAAGAAGGCAGACATCGTCATGATCGACCAGAGCGGCCCCAACGCTTACCCGCTGAACAACGCCTATGGGGCGGTGGTGATGGGAGCCGACACCTCATCGGTCCGGTTCGTAATGGTTTCCGGGGTGGTCAAGAAATGGGGCGAGACCCTGGTCGGAGTCGACGTGGCCGGAGTGCGCTCGACGGTCGAGGACTCACGTGCCTATCTACTCGAACAGGTCGGCTACGAGCCCGACCTGTTCATCGACTACCCGACTCTGGACACGGGGCCGCCGCAGTATCGGCCCTAACCAGATCAGGAGGAGAGTTTCGGGATGCTTCGGAGCACGCAACGGATACTGACGACCCACACCGGTAGCCTGCCGAGACCGGAAGGTCTCACCCAGCTCTACATCGACCGCGGCCAGGGCAAGCCGGTTGATGCCGAGGAGTTGGCGCGCGGTGGGAGGCAAGCCACCCGCATCAGCATCCGCAGTCAGGCCGATGCCGGGATCGATATCGGCAACAACGGCGAGCAGCCGAGAGACTCCTTCTTCCTGTATCTGCGGGATCGATTGACCGGGCTCGGGGGGAGTTGGGAGCGGCCGACTCGTGCCGACGTCGAGCGCTATCCGGTCTTCAAGAAGCGCTGGGCACAGCAGGCGTCCAGCGAGGACAAGGTCTCGAATGTCTCGGGAGTGCCCATGGCCATCGGCGAGGTTTCCTACGCCGACAAGAAGGCCATCGATCGCGAGTGTTCCGACTTAGAGGCGGCGCTGACCGAGAATCCCGGTGCCTTCCTGGAGGCGTTCATGAGCTCGCCTTCGCCGGGGATCGTGGCCACGGCCCTCAAGAACGAGTACTACGACACGCTCGAGGACTACCTGGAAGCGTTGGGGACGGCGCTTCAGATCGAATACGAGACCATCGTCGACCACGGATTCATCCTCCAGATCGACGCACCCGACCTGGCAATGGAGCGGCATGTCACCTACAAGGACGAGCCGTTGTCCGTCTTCCTGGAATTCGTCGAAATGGTGGTTGCGGTTATCAATCGATCGCTGGCCAACGTGCCACGTGATCGAGTCCGACTACACGTGTGTTGGGGCAATTCCGAATCGCCGCACGACAGTGATGTGCCGCTCGCCGACATCCTGCCCATCGTCATGAAGGCCGACGTCGGCGGGTTCGTCCTCCCCTTTGCCAACCCGCGCCATGCCCATGAGTACAAGCACTTCGCCGACCATCCGCTCGCCGACGATCAGATTCTGGTGGCAGGGGTCATCGACACGCTGACCAACTTCGTCGAACATCCAGAAGTCGTCGCTGACAGACTCGAACGTGTCGTCTCGGTCGTCGGCGATGCGACACGGGTACTCGCCGGCACCGATTGTGGATTCGATACTTCCGCGGGGTGGGGCCGGGTAGCCGAGGATGTAGTCTGGGCAAAGTTGACGGCCATGAGTGTCGGCGCCGAGCTCGCCACGAAAAGGCTCTTATGACAGCGGTATGGAACGGGACGCGTTGGGAGCGACCTGTCCTGATGGATGCTTTCCTGCAACGACTTGGCCGGAATCGATCTAGGCGGGGACGCTTCGCCTGCCACGCGCCAAGGCTGCACCGCATCTGAGTCTTGACATTCTGATACCGGCGGTATTACGATACCGGCGGTATCTGAAATGACGACACGTATCACCAGAGTCGAGCGCAAAGCGCAAACCCGAGCCGATCTCGTCGCCGCCGCCCGCACCGTCTTCTTGCGCCGTGGATTCCATGGCGCCTCGCTGGAAGAGATCGCCCAGGAGGCGGGGTACACGAAGGGCGCCGTGTACTCGAACTTCGAGGACAAGGACGCCCTGTATCTGGCGGTCCTCGACGATCATTACGAGCGACGGATCGTCGCCTACGCCGGAATCATGCTCGATGGCGACGACTTCGAGATAGGGCTACGTGAAGTGTCCCGCTTTATGGGATCGGCCGACGCCAACGAGCCAGGATGGCTTCCTCTCATCTCCGAGTTCATCGCCCACGCCGCCCGAGATGACGAGTTGAAAGCCGCCTACCTCGAGATCCGGAGCAAGTTCCTCGACGCCGTAGCCGGGCTTCTCGATGCCACCCAGGAGCGTCACGGGATGAGGTTCATCCTCCCATCGTCGGAGGTAGCCAGAGCGTCTTCGTTGCTGGTGCGAGCGTTCAGCGCGGAGCGGCAGCTCGACCCGGCTCACGTGCGACCAGAGCTCTTCGAGGACTTGCACACCGCGATGCTCAACGGATTGATCGATCGGAACGGACAAGGGGGGACACCAACATGAACCTGGCTGTCGGATTTAACTGCCCCGGTTGTGGGCAGACGCAGGCAGATCTACTCGAGATCGAGAAGGGCGAGAACGCCGACCCGATCGCATTTCGATTGCATTGCACGAGATGCGAGATGGTGTTCAGGGAGATGATGCACGTGGCGGAGCAGATGCCGGTCGCGAGGAGCGTCAAATGACCCCAACCACCATCACCACCGACCCGCTGGCGCCGCAGGCTTTGCAGCTGCACGCCGTCGAACTCATCGCAAGGGACGGCTGGTCCCGAGATGAGCTGGACGAGATGCAGGAGCGCCGTCTCCGCGATCTCCTCAGCGATGTGGTCGAGAAGTCCCCGTATTACCGGGAAGCCCTTGGCCGTGACGCCGCCGAGGTCGAGCTCGCTGACCTACCCACACTGCCCAAGTCGGTGCTCATGGAGGAATTCGACGACATCGTCACCGATCCACGGCTCAGACGTCAGGACCTGGAGAAGTTTCTCGAGGCGGCTGATGCCGGGGAGCTGTACCTCGACGAGTACCGGCTCTTCAGCACCTCGGGTACCAGCGGTCTCGCCGGCTTGTTCCTCTACTCCCGCCACGAGTTCGCCCACTGGGCCGGGGTCTTCCTCCGCTCACTCTTACGCCTCGGGGTGACGGGCGACACCCGTGTCACCGCTATCGGCGCCCCCAGCCCGTTGCATCTCTCCCGACAGATCGGTTCGGCCCTTCAGGAAGGGCGGGCCGGGGCACCAAAGCTGTCGGTCACCGATCCCCTGCCCGTCCTGATCAGTGCACTGAATGAGTATCAACCCGAATACGTCATCGGATACCCGACGGTCCTTGCTCTCCTCGCCGAAGAGCAACTCCGCGGCTCTCTCGAAATCTCTCCTCGTGTCGTCGTGAGCGTCTCCGAGGTCCTCACCGATGATGCCTCGAACCGGATCGAGATGGCCTGGTCGAAGCCGGTCAACATGTACGCATCCACCGAGGTGGGCGTGGTCGCCATGGGCTCCCTGGACCACGTCGGCCTCCACATCTGCGAAGAGGCCATCGTCGAGGTGGTAGACGAAGAAAACAGGCCGGTGCCGCCAGGCGTGCCGGGAAGCAAGGTCCTTCTCACGAACCTGGTCAACCGGGCCGAGCCTTTGATCCGCTACGAGCTGGCCGACTCCGTGGTGTTGGCCGACGGTCCCGACCCGAGTGGCCGGCCCTACGACCGCATCGAGCGGATCGATGGTCGCAGCGACGACGTGTTGACCCTTCCGGCACCGGGCGGTGACAAAGTCACAGTGCACCCCTACCGCCTGCGGGCGCCGTTCGCCTTGATTCCGGAGGTGGTCCAGTACCAGATCGTCCACCGGCCGACCGAGCTCCTGGTTCGGATCGTCCCCCGTCGGGACGCATCGCCGGATCTCATCGATCGGGTGGAGAGCGAGCTGCGCCGGGCCGTTGCCGACGCCGGAGCCGAGATCGCCGTTCAGGTCGTCCCCGTCGCCGAGATCCAAAGGGAGCCGGGGCATGCCGCCAAGGTGAAGCTGGTGATCTCGGAGGTCCCCCTCCCGTAATTGGGACACACAGCTGTCACATACGGGCCTGCACGTCTCAATTACCATGGGATCGAGTGCCGATCGCGATCGACCCCTGCCTGCGTTGACCACGATCGATATCCACGCCCACGCCATCGTCCCCGCCGCTCTGACCGGGATGGCGGCGGCCCATCCCGACCATGGTCCGGAATTGATCGAGGACGACGGTCGCAGGTATCTCCGCTACCCGGGCCGGGAGCGGCTCGGTCCCTTGCCCGAGGGCATCTTCGAGCCGACGATCCGGCTGGCGGACATGGACCGTCAGCGGGTGGATCTCCAGGTGATCGCCATCCCCCCACCCAACTTCCACTATCACGTGCCGCCTGAGGTCGGTGCCGACTTTGCCCGGATCCAGAACGACGCCCTGATCGATCTCAGCGACAAGCAGCCCGACCGGTTCCATGTCTTCGCCACGCTCCCCCTTCAGGACATCGCAGCCTCGCTCGCCGAGATCGAGCGGGTCTCCGGGTTTCCCAGGGTCCGCGGGGTGCAGATCGGGTCCAACATCGACGGCACCGATGTCGACGACCCGTCGTTGGAGCCTGTGTGGGCGGATCTCGAAAGGCGGAGCCTCCCGGTCTGGTTCCACTCGGACCAACGCTCGATCGCCGGCGCAGACCGGATGAGCTCCTATTACCTGCAGAATCTGATCGGCATCCCCCTCGAGTCGACCATTGCAGCCGCCAAGTTGATCTTCGGTGGGGTGCTCGACCGTCACCCCGACCTCCGCATCGGGTTCACCCATGGAGGCGGGTTCTCCCCCTATCAGATCGGGCGTTGGGAGCACGGCTGGTCGGTGCGGCCCGAGCCCAAGGTCAACATCGCTGACACCGGTCCCCGGCATTTCTTCGGGATGATGTACTTCGACAGCCTCACCCATGACGCGCTATCGCTGGAGATGCTCGGTCGGAGAATGGGTTGGGATCACGTCCTCCTGGGCAGCGACTATCCGTTCGACATGGCCTCGACCGATCCCGTAGGCGGTGTCGAAGCGGTCGAGATGACCGACGACGAACGGTCCCTCGTCCTGGAACGCAACGCCGAGCGGTTCCTACGCCCGCTGGAAGGAGACGGATGATGCGCTCGGTACGGATCGGCAGTCTCGACGTGTCCGTGGTCGGGCTCGGTTGCAACAACTTCGGCCGCGCCCTCGACCAGGAGCAATCGGCTGCGGTGGTCCATGCCGCGGTCGACGCTGGCGTCACCCATTTCGACACGGCCAGCAACTACGGCGACGGCCAGTCCGAGTCCTTTCTCGGGGCGGCGCTGGGAACGAGGAGGGGCGAGGTCGTGATCGCCACCAAGGTCGGGGTGCCCATCCCGGGATGGGAGGGCAGTGGTGGCGCCGCACCCGCCTATGTTCGCAAGGTCCTGGAGCGGAGCCTGGCCGAGCTCGGCACCGATTACGTCGACATCTACATGATTCACTTCCCCGATCCGGAGACGCCGATCGAAGACACCCTGGCCGTGATGAGCGAGCTGGTCGACGAGGGCAAAGTACGGGAGATCGGCTGTTCCAATTTCGACCCGACACAGCTGTCTGAAGCGATGGACAAATCCAGGGCCAAGGGATGGCCCACTTTCGTATGCGACCAGGTGCAATACAGCATGCTTCACCGGGAGCCGGAGACGAGCGGTCTGGTCGACCTATGCGTCGAGTCGGGTGTGGCTCTCCTCCCCTACTACCCGCTGGCCAACGGTCTGCTGACGGGGAAGACACGACGCGGTGGCGAGCCACAAGGGCGGCTGAAGATGGACCGATATCAGGATTTCCTCACAGACGACAACTTCGATCTGGTCGAAGGAGTCGAGCGCTTTGCTTCGGAGCGGGGCGTGACCATGGTCCAGGTGGCTCTGGGATGGCTGCTTGCTCAGGACGCTGTGCCTGCCGTGGCTCCTGGCGCCACCAGCCCGGAGCAGGTCGCGGCCAATGCAAAGGCGGCTGAATGGGACCCGACGCCGGAGGACCTGGAGGAATTGGCACAAGTGGTGAACCCTGGAGCCCCGGCTCACGATCAGACGTGAATCGCGTCGAGAACGATGCGCCGGGGGTAGATCACACAAATGACCCTTGTCTCCTCCGAATGTTGCTCTCGTGGATACACGAACCCGTAAAAGCGTGAATGACCGGTGTACTGGCGGGTCAGTGCGTCAAGATGCTCGGTAGCACCGTCGACCACCAACTCCGCGTCGCCTCGGATCTCGATGAATCGTGTCGTGTTCTCCGGGTCGACGACGAGCAGACTGACCCGGGGGTCGTGTTCCATGTCCCGTCCCTTCTGGCGCTCCTGGGTCGTGTTCACCCTCGGGTACGCCCCGTCGTAATCCACCCAGACCAGGCTGGAGTGAGGCTGGCCATCTCTCCCCATGGTGGTGAGGACCCCACAGATCGGACGCTCCAACAGATCGACATGTGAGCCGGGCACCGGCCAAGGTGCCCATTCGGGTCCGCTCACCGCGCCGTCCAATCCCGTGCAATGACACGCTTGGGGAGGATCCGACATAGAACCGGCACCTCGCGATCGGCAAAGTGCTCGGGGATCGCATCGCCGAAGTAGTGGACCGGCCGTCCCGCGTACTTCGAGGTGAGCAGGTCGAGGTGCTCGAGGGCTCCCTGCTCGGACATCTCGACGACCTCGCCTCGAATCTCCAGGTAGCGCAGGGGCCGGCGAGGGTCGTAACACAGCAGGGTCACTCGAGGGTTTGCCCGCATGTCCCGCTCCTTCCGGAAACCGCGCATGGTGTTGACCCGAATGTGCGGCTCCTCGAAGTCACACCACACCACCGAGGTATGTGGCCGTCCATCGGGGAGCACCGTGCTCAGGGCTGCCGCTGGCGGACACTCGACGAGATCTCGATGGGAGTCAGGTACACCAGCAGCATCTCCGCCTGCTCCGGTCGCATCAGTCACGCCGCATCAATCGCGTCGACGGACCGCGCTCAGGGTGATGAATCCGGTCGCCAGGCACCCGACGACTGGTGCGATGAGGACCGCAATCGGAATCTGCGTCGGATCCGAGCCGGTCACCATCACCGGGGCGGCGATACTGGTCAGCGCGACGGCCAGCCAGAGGATCGCAACCGAAATCCCGAAGGCGGCATCGACTCGGACCTTGCGTACGAAGGCGAGGTAACCGATCGCTATCAGTCCCCAGATCCAGTCGAGCATCCCGGCCATGGGCAGATGCTCATGGTTGGAGCCCGTCACCATATCCGGCGAGAAGATGCCGGCGAGCAGAACGGAGAGCACGACGCTGCTGACTGCGACCAGCCACCAGAGATCGAGCCGCTCGGTGGATGGGACAATCGATGGGTCTGACCGTGTTTCGGCCAACATGACGAATCCCTTCTCTCGACAATGCTCATCGTGCCTGGCGCCCTGCCACGCGTTTAGGGCCAAAGGGCCTGCCCGCGTATGACCTAGCCCACATAGGTGTTGGCCCAATAGAGGGCACAGGCCCCGTCTGCCGAGCAAAGCCGGATGACGAGTGGCTCCGATCGTGCCGGCACCTGCAGCACCCAGGAGTTGGCGCCGTCAGCCGGGGCCGGCTCCACGACGACAGGTTGATTCCCGAAGCGGACGTCGATCGTGCTCCCCGGCTCCATGGTGACCTCGACCAGGACATTCCCATCCGGGTCGGGGGCGATCGCGGGCGGTGGCTCGATGGTGTCCGAGTGAAAGCCGGGACAGGACCAGCCGATGTGAGGAACCTCCACGGCTTCCAGACCGGTGACGACGATGTGATCCGGCGGGTACTCGCCGAGACGCTGCTCACAGGGATCACCGCACGCGGCAACTGCCATTGCGGACAGCACCAGACCGATGAGAAGGAGCCGACGGCCGATCACGAACGGCAAATGTAGGTAGCTCGTCGAGCATCGGCATTAGCGTCCGTTATTGGAATGGCGACATCACGCAGGTTCGTCCAGGTCGACGTGTTCAGCCCGACACCCACACAGGGAAACGGCCTGGCTGTAGTCGTGGATGCCGAGGGGCTCGATGATTCCCAGCTCCAGACCTTCGCCGCCTGGACCAATCTCGCCGAGACCACTTTCTTGTTTCCACCGGAGGACCCGGCCGCCGATTACCGGGTCCGCATCTTCACCCCTTACGACGAGTTGCCGTTCGCCGGTCACCCGACCCTGGGGAGTTGTGTCGCCTGGCTTGACGCCGGGGGTGTGCCAAGGCAGGCCGGGTTGGTGCGCCAGGAATGCGGGATAGGGATTGTCGATATCGAGGTCGCCGGTGAACGCCTCGCCTTCGTGGCGCCACCCACCTCGATTTCGGAACTTGCTCCCGAGCGTTTCGATGCGATCACCCGGGCACTCGGCATTCCCCTCGAAGCGGTCGTTCAGATGGCCACACTCGACAATGGGCCTGTGTGGCAGGTGCTCGATCTCGGGTCGGCCGAGGAGGTGCTCGAGGTCGACTCGTCGAGGGCCCGCTGGTCGCCGCTCGAGTTCGTGGGATTGCTCGGAGCCCATGTACCTGGCTCCGAATGCGACTACGAGGTGAGGATGCTCGCATCAAACGGGGTGGAGGACCCCATCACCGGGTCTCTGAACGCGGCGCTCGCCTACTGGCTGCGGGATCAGGACCGCCTTGGCGACGGTCTCGTAGTCTGCCAGGGCACCGCCATGGGACGGCAGGGCCGGGTCCACATCCAGTCGATCGGTGACCGCATCATGATCGGCGGCGACACCCACATCCTCATCGAGGGCAACGTCACCCTGTAGCGAGATGCCCGGCGATCACCTCGAGCTCGACGAGCGATTCGACGGCGAAGCCCTCGTCCCGGAGGTGTGGTTTCCCTATTACTTGCCCCATTGGAGCTCACGGGAGCTATCGGCGGCTACCTATTCCATCGGCAAAGACGGGCTCCACCTGGTGATTCCGCCTGACCAGCCTCTCTGGTGCCCCGACCTCCACGACGAGCCACTCCGGGTCTCGGGAGTCCAGACGGCCAGCTTCGCCGGGCCGGTCGGCTCAACGATTGGCCAGCAGCCGTTCACAGATGGACTGAAGGTGACTGAGGAACAGCCGACCTTCTGGGGCTATACGCCCCAATTCGGCCGTATCGAAGCGCGGATGCGCGGGACCCTGACCCCGCGCTCGATGTTCGGCTTCTGGCTGGCGGGGATCGAGGACCGCCCCGAGCGCTCCGGCGAGATCCTGATCGCCGAGGTCTTTGGTGACGCGATCGAGGTGGGCTCGGCGGCTGTCGGGATGGGTATCCGCAGCTTCCGCGACCCGGACCTGGCTGGCGATTTCGCCACCCCGCGTCTCGAGATCGATGTGTCTGAGCCCCATACCTACGCGGTCGTCTGGAATCCCGGGTCGGTCGAGATCGTCGTCGACGAGGTGCCCGTGCGCCGGATCGCCCAGTCCCCCAGCTATCCGATGCAGCTCATGATCGGCGTGTTCGACTTCCCGGCTCGGGACCCTTCGGGCGTCTGGGCGGATCACGTCCCCGAGCTCGTCGTCTCCTCGGTCAAAGGGTCTCCCCTCTCGTGAACCAGGAGCCAATCGACCGCCACCCAACCCTGGCCGTCCCAGATCAACGGATTGATCTCCACCTCCCGCAGGCCCGATCCAGACATTCCACGACTGACCAGGCTCACGGTCTGGGCTAGCCCTTCGACGTCCGCCGCCGGCGCTCCTCTAAACCCGTCCAGCAGCGCCCGGCCCCGAAGACGCTCGATCATGGCCATCGCCTGCATCTCGTCGACCGGGGCCGGGGCGAAGACGACGTCGTCGAGCAATTCGGTGAGCACTCCACCGACGCCGACCGAGATGAGCGGCCCGAACGTCGGGTCAACCAGGCCACCGATGATCATTTCCACCCCCGGCTGATAACGCTCCACCCTGACGCCGTCGACAGGCTGACCCGCCACCGAGGCCGCCGCTGTGACTTCCTCGATGGCGTGGCTCACAGCGGAAGCGTCGCGAAGATCCACCTGGACGCCTCCCACCTCGGTCTTGTGGGCCAGACCACCCGAAACGACCTTCACCACGACCGGATAACCGAGACTCTCGGCAACGGCAATGGCGTCATCGGTGGTTCGGGCAATCGCACCTTCGACCAGCGGCAGACCCCATTCCTCGAACGCTCGATCGATCAGCGCCACGTCCCCGGGGGCAGACCAATTCGCCAGCCGCGCCAGGCCGGACAGCGCCCGAATTGCTGCCCTCGACTCCTCGGTCACAGGGGCACCTGCCTCTCTCAGAACCCTCAGAGACTCTGTGGTCTGGTCTCCGGCCAGCCACAGGTGGAGGATCGGAACCGGCGTATCGAGATCGAGCAGTGCCTGCGCCCGCTCCATCGAATACGAAGGTGGATGGGCCGTGGACACCGCCAGCACCACGTCGTACTCGCCCGATCGGGCGAAGCGGTCGACGATCTCGGCGAACCGACCCGGTCCCCCGATGATCCCGCCCATGTCGAGCGGGTTGTGGGTTGTCCCCAGGTCGAGCAAAGGCTCGAGGCGGGATTTCAGATCAGGCGTGGGCTGGGGCAAATCCAAGCCGCTCTCCTCGGCGAGATCGGCGAGATGGATGGCGATGCCCCCAGAATGGGTGACGATGGCCGCCCGATCACCCGCCGGAAAAGTGGCCCGGGCCAGCATCTCGGCGATGTCATAGGCCTCGCCGGGAGTTTCGCCCACCACCACTCCCAGAGACTCGAGCACGCCCTGGAGCACCGTCTCCGGCACGGCCAACGCCCCGGTATGGGTCGTCATCAGCGCTCTGCCCCGGTTTCCGGTTCCGATCCGGCATGCCACCACCGGCTTTCCACCGGCCACCGATTCACGCACAGCGTCGATGAACACCTGGCCGTCGCGGACAGTCTCGATCAGGGCGAGGATCACCTTCACCTCGTCCAACGCCGAAACCGCGGCGATGGCCTCGCCCAGCTTGATGTCGGCCTCGTTCCCGGTCGACACCGAGATCGCCAGACCGCTTCCCCGCTCCGCGGCGAGATTGTGCAGATAGCTGCCGATGCCCCCACTCTGGGTGACGAGGCCGATCGAGCCGGATCTGATCTGTTCCCGGGGTCGATCGAGACAGGTGAGAAACGAGGCGGCCAGACCCCTCGAGGGGAGGATGATCCCCCCACTGTTGGGGCCGAGAACCCGAAAACCGATCGTCCTCGCCTTCTCGGCGAGATCGCCTTCCACGGCCTCACCGTCCTCGCCTGCCTCGCCAAATCCTCCGGCAAACACCACTAACCCGCCTACACGTTCGGCAGCCATCGCCACCTGCCTCACGGCATTTGCGGGGATTGCACAAACCACCAGGTCAGGTGGGTCCGGCAGGTCAAGCAACGAGGAGTACACCTTCACCCCCTCGACGGAGGGAAGACCCGGGTTCACTCCCCAGACCTCGCCAGGGAAACGCAGCTTGCGCAAGTTGGCGAGAACGCGTCCTCCGTGCTTGGCCGGGTCGGCGGAAAGCCCGACGATGGCGATCGAGGCCGGGTCGAGAAGGCGACCCAGCGCGCTCATCGAAGCTGGGGGATCACCTCGGAGGCGAACAGCTCCAGACTGTCGCCCTCCCCCATGTCGTAGAAGTAGAGGATCATGTCGGTGCAGCCCTCGTCGACGAACTCCCCCATGTCCTGCACCGCCTCGGACACGGTGACGACGAAATGCTCCTCGGCGAACTCCTCTGGCTCGCACGCCCGCCGCCGAGCGGCCACGGCGAGCTTGCGCCTCAGATCGGCATCATCCCTACCGATCACGGACATCCGATGACAGGTGCGCCCGATTTCATCGAAGTCACGACCGACCGCGTCGCAATGTTCGGCCAGCACCTTCGACTTGTGCCGGAAGTCGTCGATGTCGTCACCGAAATTGGAGAAGTCGCCATAGTTGGCCACGATCCGAAGAGTCCGCTTCTCCCCACCACCGGCGATCCACAGCGGCGGGTGGGGCTTCTGTAACGGCTTGGGACGGTTGATGGCGCCATCGACCGAGTAGTGCTCGCCGGAGAACCGAGCCTCGTCCTCGGTCCACATCGCCAGCAGCACCTGGACCGCCTCCTCCAACATGTCGAGACGCTGCCCATCCGTGGGGTACGGATAGCCGTATGCCTCGAACTCCTTCTTCGACCAACCGGCGCCGATTCCGACATCGAGCCGGCCTCCCGAGATCACGTCGATGGACGATGCGATCTTGGCCAGCATCGAAGGCGGCCGATAGAGGGCGCAGGTGCACATCTGCCCGAGCCGGGCCCGGCTGGTAGCAGCGGCCAGGGCAGCCATGAGCGTCCACGCCTCGAAAGTGCTCTCCTGTTTCACCACCGGATGGGTGTGGAAGTGGTCGTAGACCCAGATCGAGTCGTAGCCCGAGTCCTCGATGAGCCGGGCGAACTCGAGGATGCGATCCCACTGCGCCTCCGCCGGGATCCCATCCTGGTCGCCCTTCCATCCCTGTGGCACGAATGTCCCGAAACGCATCTTTCTCCTATCAGGTCTCCGGCCAGATCTTGACCACACCTTCGTCCGCCAACCTTCGCACACCTGTTTCGTCGATACCCAGGCGCTCGGTGAGGACTTCGATGGTGTGCTGGCCGAGCATCGGTGCGGGCTCATTGGGCCGCTCCCAGTCGCTCCATTTGATCGGCGTGGGCGGGAAGCGAATATCACCCAGGGTGGGATGCTTGTAGGTCCCCACCATGTCACGGGCCAGTACCTGGGGGTCCGAGAACACCTGGGCCATGTCGTTGACCGGGGCGTTGGGGATGTCGAATTCGTCGAGGGTCGTGAGCCATTCGGCGTTGGTCCTGGTCAGGAAGACCTCGGCCAGGATTGGCACTACCTCTTCCCGGTTGGCCACCCGTGCCGTGTTGTTGAGAGTGTGCGGGTCGTCTTTTAGGTCGGGTCGCCCGATGGCGTCACACAGGTTCTGCCAGAACTTCTCGTCACGTGCCGCCACCACCACGTAACCGTCACTGGTTTGAAATGCCTGCCAGGGGACCATGTGGGCATGGGCGGTGCCCAGCCGGGTCAGCTTCCGTCCCGAGTTGAGATGGTCGACCGCGTCGTACGAGAGCAACGACACCAGTGTGTCGAGCATGGCCACGTCGGCATGCTCGCCTTTGCCATGGAGCTCCCTACCCACCAGGGCGGCGAGTACCGAGATGCAGGAGTAGATGCCGCCGGTGATATCGGCGATTGGTATGCCCACCCGGGCCGGGTCACCGTCGGCGGGCCCGGTGATGTCGACATGCCCGCTGTAGGCCTGGACCACCAGGTCGAAGGCGGCCTTGTCCTTGGCCGGCCCGTACTCACCGAACCCGGTGACCGACGAGGTGATGATGTCCGGGTTGCGCTGCTTCAGGGTGTCGTGATCGATGCCGAGACGGGCCATGACCCCGGGTCGGAAGTTGTCGATGACCACGTCGGCCTGCTCGACCAGCTCGTAGAACATCTCCAACCCACGCTCGTCCTTGAGATCGAGGACCACACTCTTCTTTCCCCGGTTCATGAAGAGGTGGATGGCGCTCTCGTCGTGGAGCGGGGCGATGGTGGGATTGCGGGCCGTGTCCCCGGTCTTTGGCTCGATCTTGATCACCTCGGCCCCCAGGTCGGCCAGGATGACTCCGCCGAAGTTGCCCGCGATCACCTGGCCGAGCTCGAGGATGACCACCCCGGAGAGCATTCCCCCGATCCTCGAATTGGCAGTCATCGGGCTCGTGAAGCAGCCTCGGCCCGGGCCAGGATCGCCCGGGCCACCCGGGCCACGGCGTAGTCGACCATCTTGCCGTCGACGGCGATCGAGGCTTTGCCCTCGGACTCCGCCGCCTCGAAGGCGGCCAGGACCTTCCGTTGGTACTCGACTACTTCGGGCGACGGGGTGAAGACGTCGTTGATCACCTCGATCTGAGACAGGATGGATCGCCACCTTGCCCACATACCCCAGGGTGCGGGCCAGCTCACACTCGACCCGGAGACCATCGGGATTGCGGAAATCCATGAACACCGCCTCCATCGGATATGGCACCCCGGCGGCACGAGAGCTGAGCAGCACCTGGGACCGCGCCTGCATCAGACCGGTTCCCTCTGGCGTCCACTCCGCCCCTAGGTCGGCGACCAGGTCGCCCTGTTCTCCACCGCCGAACATCACGCACTCCACCCGCTCGCTGGCCAGCCGCCATCTCGTAGGTGAGCCGCACTCCCAGAGCGGACTCGATCAGCGGGATCAAAGTGATCGAGCCCTGAGCCTTTCCGTTGGATATCTCCAGGGCGGTCAAGGCCGCCGTCGACCTGGCTGATCACCTTGGGATCCTCCGCCTTGGGGACTATCACCCCGACGGCGGGCGACCTCCCAGCGGCGACGAGATCGTCCCAGAGCAGACCGGTCTCCACCGCGTTGGTGCGCACGTAGTAGGGCACCGGCGAATCGGGTAGGTGGTCGAGATTGGCGCGTGCCTCCTGCTTGTTGTCGACCGAGACGGAGTCCTCGAGATCGACGATCACCGCGTCGGTGCCCGAATGAACCGCCTTCGCCAGCATGTCCAGCCGGTTGCCCGGCGTGAAGAGCATGGATCTGACCGGGTCCATTCAAGACCTCACTTGATCGCCATCGGGTTGAGCGGGGAGCCCACCGCCCTGGTGAAAGGGAGTGGCGGGCCGCAGAACATGAACTCATAGGCCCCGTCGGCGGCGCAATCCTCGGCCAAGTGGGTCGAGGTCGAAGATCTCGCCGAGCCATAGGCCCATGTGCACGATGAAGACGATGTGCAGTGGCTGGGCGACGTCGGGCGTCTCGTTGGGCCGCACCTCGAGGCCCCAAGTGTCACTGGCGATGGCGGCGATGTCACGTTCGGCCACCCAAGCCACGCTGTCGAGACCGAGCCCGGGGGCGTCTCCCCCGGCGTAGTCACCCCACGCTGCCGGCGACCCGGGCCGAGGCCATGGCCCCGGTGCGGACGAAGACGAAGTCGCCGGCGCCGACACGGTCACCCGGGCGTGCTCCTCCGCCCGCTCCAGGTCGGCTGATCCGATCGGCATGGCCCGGCTCGAGCCAATCCACACCGAGCGCCCGGGGAAGGTCGAGCAGGACTCCCCGGCCAACCATGCCCTGAGACGCATTGGCGACGTCACCTTTCAGCGCGCCTTTGCTCGACACCCACTCGGCGCCGTAGCCGTTGTAGATCGTCCCCTCGAACACCACATGCCCGAAGGCGTCCCATTGGGTGCCCGACTGGAGGGGCATGATGATGATGTCGTCGGTGCCGCGGAAATGCTTGTCGACCCCGCCGTAGAAGTCCCGGACCGAAGTCCCGGCGATGGCATCGGCGCCATCCCGGATCATGAGGTGGATTGGGTTGAACCGCCCCAGATTCCCGGTTTGCGGGCCGTCCTCGTCGTAAGGCAGCGCCATGGAGATGGTCTTGCCCGTCCTGACCAACCCGGCGGCGGCCATCACCATCTCCGGGGTGACCAGATTGAGGGTGCCCACTCGTCATCGGGGCCCCAGCGGCCCCAGTTGCTGTGCTTCGAGCCCAATTCCTTGACCGTCTCGATGCTCGCGGTCACATTCCTTCCATCGCAGCTTCTCGCCCGGCGTTTCTGCAGTATGCACGATATATGATCGACGGCTCCGCCCACAGAGAGCATGTCAGCCGTGATCGAACACGATTTCACTCCCGAGCAGGAGATGTTCCGTGGGCACGGTCCGGGAGTTCTGTGAGAAGGAGATCACCCGGGAGTACGTCAGGGAATGCGATCGGGAGCGTCGTGCCCCTCGCGACGTCTACGAAAAGCTGGCCGCTCAGGGCTGGCTCGGGATCAACACGCCGGAAGAGCATGGCGGGGCGGGAGCCGGGGCGGTCGAGGTCGCCATCCTGCTCGAGGAGTTGGGGCGTGCCTTTCTCGATCTCTCCTTTTGGGTGTTTCGCACCGTCACCTGGGGCGGTCTCGCCATCGGCCGGGACGGCACCGCGGAGCAAAAGGCCGACCTGCTGCCGAAGATCGCCGCCGGGGAGCTCTCGGTGTGCTTTTCCCTGACGGAGCCCGACGCCGGTTCGGACGCTGCCTCGATCTCCCTGTCTGCCGTCGAGGACGGCGACGACTACGTGCTCAACGGGCAGAAGGTGTTCACCTCCGGTTTCAAGGTGAGCGATCTCGACATCGTCGCCACCCGCACCTCGTCCGACGGGAAGAAGCACGACGGCATCACCAATTTCATCGTCGACACCGACAGCCCGGGGCTGGAATGGCAGCCGATCGAGACCCTCGGCCACTGGCCTCTGGGAACGGCGATGCTCTTCTTCACCGATGTTCGTGTGCCCAAGACCAGGATGCTGGGGACTCTGGACCAGGGCTGGCCCGATCTCGGCGTGTATCTCCGCTACGAGCGTCTTTGTCTCTCCGCCGCCCGGACCGGGGCAGCCGCGGCCGCACTGACCGATTCGGTGGACTACGCCAAGGAACGGGAGCAATTCGGCCGGCCCATCTCCAAGTTCCAGGCGGTGTCGCACCGGCTCGCCGACATGCAGACCATGGTCGAGATCTCGCAGATGCTGGTCTACCGGTACGCCTCACGGCTCGACCGGGGCATCGCCACCACCCGGGACGCGGCGATCCTCAAGCTCTACGCCTGCGAGGCGTACAAGCAGGTGGCCGACATGGGCCTCCAAGTGCTCGGCGGCTACGGCTACACCATGGAGTACGACCTGCAGCGCCATTTCCGCGAGTCACGGCTCGGCGTGATCGGCGCCGGGACCTCCGACATCCAGCGCAACATCATCGCCAAGACGATGGGGTTGTGATGGGCGTCATCACCGAGGAGGCCCGCCGCTGGGCTGACCGGGAGTATCCCCCTTTCGAGATGCAAGTCACTTCGACCGACATCGCCAGGTTCTCCCACGCCACCGGCGAAACGAATCCGATCCATTTCGACAAGGAAGCCGCAGTCGCTGCGGGCTACGCGGACGTGGTCGCCCCCACCCTGTTCTCCTACCTGATCCGGATGCATGCTTCGGCTCTGGTCCAGCCCGACCAGTTCGAGCCGGACGGGTCGCCGACTGCCGACGTGCCGCCCCTGCCCACTCGTAGAGCCATGGCCGGAGAGACATCGGTGGTGCTCGGTGAGCGGGTCGTCGCCGGGGACGTGATCGGCGTGGAGAAACGTCTCGCCGGCATGTACGAGAAGGAAGGACGATCCGGGCCGCTGGTGTTCGTCGAGATGGAGTTCACCTTCACCAACCAGCGGGGGAGATTGGTGGCTCGGGAGAGCTTCACCAGGATCTACCGATGACCTGGCCCGGTGTCGGCGATGAGGCCTCGGTCCAGGAGCGCACCCCGACGGCACTGGATCTGTTCATGTTCAGTGCCTCGTCCTGGCTCCTCCATCGCATCCACTACGACACACCCTTCACCATCGAGCACGAAGGGCATCCCGGGCTGCTGATACACGGGCCGTTGCAAGGTGTCTATCTGGTGCAGGCAGCGGAGTCATGGCTGGGAGACCATGCCCGGCTCGTCACCATCACCTACCGGCATGTCGCCCCGGCCTATCTCGGTGACACGCTGGAATGCGGTGGGAGAGTGGTCGGGTCGGATGATGAAGGGATCGATCTGGAGCTGTGGGCTCGAAAGCCCGACGGGACGGTCACCACCAGCGGCACGGCCAGGTTCGTCAGATCCCCCCTCTTCCCTGTGCGGGTCCTCCCCCCTACGGGGGGAGAAATGACCACCGGTGCCAGGGCCATTGCCGAGATGCTCGACGGCTATGGGGTCACCCATCTCTTCCATGTCCCCGCCGTCCTGCGCCGCACCATGGTCGAGCTCGAACAGCACACCACGATCAAACGTCTCCGACCACACGGCGAGGCGTCGGCCGCCTACATGGCCGACGGTTACGCCCGCGCCTCGGGGCGGCCCGGCATCTGCGCCGCTCAGGTGGTCGGGGCCCACAATCTGGCAGCCGGTCTTCGCGACGCTTACCTGGCCCACTCCCCCGTCATCGCCCTGACCGGAGGCCGGGACCCGCATACAAAGTTCCGCAAGGTCTATCAGGAGGTCGACGACCTCCCCGCCTTCCAGACCGTGACCAAGATGAATGCCACGATCGACTCGGTCGAGCGAATCCCTGACATGTTGCGTCAGGCTTTCAGGGTGGCCACCACCGGTACCCCTGGACCGGTCCACCTCCAGTTCGCCGGCAACGAAGGCCAGCTCGACGCCGGGGAAGCCGAGATGGACCTCTCATGTGAGACCCGGTTCGGCTCCGTGCCGCCGTTCCGGCCAATCGCCCCGGATTCGGACCTGATCGACGCTCTCGATCTGCTCGGCAAGGCGGAACGGCCCGTGATCGTGGCCGGTGGCGGGGTTCGTGCGTCGGGCGGCGGCCCGGCGCTGCTGGCACTTGCCGAGAGACTGTCGATCCCGGTGGCCACCTCGCTGAACGGAAAGGACGTCATCGCGGGAACGCATCCTCTTTCTGTCGGTGTGGTCGGCACCTATTCCCGAGGATCGGCCAATCGGGTAGTGCTCGATGCCGACCTGGTCTTCTTCGTCGGCAGTGAGACCGGTGGTATGACCACCCATTTCTGGAAGGTGCCGCCCCTGGGAGCCGATGTGATCCAGCTCGACATCGACCCCGGGGCGCTCGGCCGCAACTATCCGCCTCTGGTGGCGATCAATGCCGACGCCAGAACGGCGCTGGAACGGATGCTGGAGCTCGCCGGTGCACCAAAACCTGCGTCGGCCTGGTCCCTGATCGCTGCCGATCACGTCAACGAATGGCGGCTCGAGTATGCCCCCCTGCTCGAATCGGATCAGGTCCCGATACGACCTGAGCGACTCTGTGCCGACCTGACCGATCTGGTCCCCGACGACGGCATCGTGGTGGTCGACACCGGGCACGCCGGGATGTGGATGGGTGGGATGTACGACCTGCGGGCGCCGACACAGTCGTACCTGCGGAGTGCCGGCCATCTCGGCTGGGCCTTCCCTGCCTCTCTCGGCGCCAAGTGCGCTCAGCCCGACCGGCCGGTGATCTGCTTCACCGGCGATTCCGGCTTCTGGTACCACGTCGCCGAGATCGAGACCGCGGTACGTTGGGGGATCAACTCGATCACAGTGGTCAACAACAACCACTCGGGAAACCAGTCCAAACGTGGCTTCGATCGTGTCTATGGCGGAAAGCAGACCGAGAAGGCACTCGGAGATGTGGGTGTTCACCGAGGTCGACTTCGCTGCTCTCGCCGAGCAAATCGGGGCAATCGGGATCCGGGTGGAAAAGCCCGCTGATCTCGCACCGGCATTCGACCGGGCCCTATCCGCCGACCGTCCGGTCATCCTCGACGTCATCACCGACATCGACGCCCTGGCCCCGGTCGCAGTGGAGTAAACGAGAAGATCAGGTCCGGCCCGCCACCGCCTGAATCTCCGCCATCACCTCATCGAACTCGGGCAAGGTGAGGGCATCGTCGTTGCTCCACACATAGGTGATGACACCGGCGCGATCGATGACGAACACCGAGCGCTTGGCCAAACCACTATGGCCCTTCCAGACGTCGTAGCGAACCCCGTAGTCATCGGCCGTAGACCCCTCCCAATCGCTCAGAAGGGGGAAGTCGATGCCCAGCTTCTCGGCGAACGCCATCTGGGCGAAGGTCGGGGTGAGGTCACGAGCGACGGATTCTATATGTTGCAAGATGGACGAATCTGGGTAACGCATACCATCGGAATACCGGCAAGGAGACCACATGCTCGGATGGTTGGACGATATCGAGAAAGCAACGCTGGACAACGAGAATTTCCGGGCGGTGCTCTTCACCGGCAAGCACACCCAGCTGACGGTGATGAGCCTTGCTTCCGGCGAGGAGATCGGTTGGGAGTCACATGGCACCCACGACCAATTCATCCGTCTCGAGCAAGGTCAGGCGCGCGTCGAATTCGGTAAGAACGAGGATGCAGTCGATGAAACGCACGAGGTCGAGGACGACTGGGCCTTCATCGTGCCGGCCGGTGTCTGGCACAACGTTGTCAACACCGGGGACGAGGAATTGAAGCTGTATTCGCTCTACTCACCACCCGAGCATCCCGACGGCACCGTTCATCGCACCAAGGCGGAAGCCGAAGCCGCCGAGCACTGAGCCCCCAAGTCCTTCGTAGAACGACTACACCGGGAGGCGTCGATTCTCGCTCGCTAACTTCCTGGCTCCATGGCTCCTGATCGCAATGGATCGCGCACAATCGACATCCATACCCATGTGATACCGCGCCATCTCGCCGAATCGGCCGAGCAGAGGCGAAGCACGCCACGGCATCACGTTCGGGCGGGATGCAAGCGGACGAATCATGGGCTCGGTAGGGACGAGTAGTTACGCAATCGCCTGGCCCAATCCCCTGGAGACACCCGAGGAGAGGATTCGGGCGATGGACGAGATGCGAGTCGATGCGCATGTCCTCTCGCTGAGCCCGCTGATGCATTGGTACGAGCTCGACGCCAGAGCAGCGGCGCTGATGGCGAAGGAAGCGAACGACGACCTCGCCGAAATGGTCGCATCCAACCCGGTCCGGTTCGCCGGTCTCGCTTACCTGCCCCTGCAGAATCCGGCCACAGCTATAGCGGAGCTGGAGAGGTGCGTCAGGGTCCACGGATTCGTGGGAGTGATGGTGGGAAGCCACGTCAACGGTCTCGACTGGGATGCCGACGAGCTCTTCCCTGTGCTGGCCGCGGCGAGAGACCTGGGAGCGCTGGTGTTCGTGCATCCCGCCCATGGCCGGGCCAATTCATTTCTCACCCGCTACCACTTGCGTAATTTGATCGGCAACCCGTTCGAGACGACAGTCGCCATTGCCAGCATGATCTTCGGCGGTGTGCTCGACCGACTTCCGGACCTCGACATCTGCTTTGCCCACGGGGGTGGGTACGCGTGTCTTGGGGCCGGTCGCCTCGATCAGGGCAGGCAGGTACGGGCCGAGGCCCAGGAGACCTCCAACCTTCCCTCGGACTATCTCCGCCGGCTCTATTTCGACACCCTCGTGTTCAGTCATCGCGCTCTGAGCCATCTGGTCGATGTCGTCGGCGCCGAGCGGGTCGTCCTCGGGAGCGACTACCCGGCCGACATGCGCGAGTCCCGCCCCGTCGACTTCGTCGAGTCACATCCCGAACTGACCGACAACCAGCGCACGCTGATCCTGGGGGGAAACATGGAGAGACTGCTGGCAGCCAGAGTGGGCAACTCGGCGTGATGGATGCCAATGAACGGACGGTGGTGGATGTTCACGCCCATCTCCTTCCCGGGTCGGCCATCGCCGCCGCCGCGAGCGAGACCGATTGGTTCGGTTCGCGGATCGAGACCGACGTCCTTGGCCGCCCGGAGATCGTCACCGGCGACTACCGGGTGTCGATGGGTGGGCCGGCAAACTGGGAGTCGATCGAGGAGAGGATCACCCGCATGGACGCCTTGGGCGTCGACCGGCAGGTCATCTCACTGAACCCGATTCTGTTCCGCTATTACCTCGACCAGGGCGACGCCATCGAGTGCTCGAAGGCCGTCAACGACGAGATCGCCGGCATCGTCGCCGACGCATCCCGACCGGTTCGCCGGGTTCGGGACGCTGCCCATGCAGGAACCTGCCGCCGCGGTGGAAGAACTTGAGCGGGTGATGTCCACCGCCGGCATGGTCGGGGTCAGCGTCGGCACCCACGTCGGCGGGTTGAACTGGGATGAGCCCGACCTCTACCCGGTGCTCGAGGTTGCTGAGCAAGTCACACGCCCTTGTCTTCGTCCACCCGGCCGCCTCCCGGCTGAAGGATGCGCTTCCTCGCTATCACATGCGCAATTTCATCGCCAACCCCACCGAGACCACCATCGCCATTGGGTCTCTCATCTTCGGCGGCATCCTCGACCGTTTGCCGGGTCTCCGTCTCCTCTTCGCCCATGGAGGCGGTTACGCCTGTTGGGCCTATGCCCGCTTCGACCACGGTCACCAGGTCCGCCCCGAGGCCCGCGACCACATCACCCGGCTTCCGTCCGACTACTTGGGGACCCTGTGGTACGACTCGCTGGTCCACGAGTACGGCAACCTGCGTCGGCTCGTCGAGGTAGCCGGGATCGATCGGGTGGTGCTGGGGACCGACTTCCCGGCAGACATGGGCCAGCCAGACCCGGTGGCATGGATCGAGGGAAGCGACATGTCCGACGTGGAGAAGGATGCGGTGCTCGGCTCCAACGCAGAGGTGATGCTCCAATGGTGAAGGACCCGTCCATCGAAACGTTCATGCCCGCCGGCATCTTCGAGCGACTCGATCCTCATTTCGCCGAGCTGAGCTCGACCCATTTGTCGCGGCTACTGAGCCGACCAGGGCTCGACTCCCGGACCAGATTCCTGATCCTGACCGGGCAGTACACCGTCACCGGGAGACAACATCCGCTCGAATTGACCATCGAGGCTGCCCTCGATGCCGGTGTGCCCCCATCCGACCTCCTCGACGTCATCCTTCAGTGTTACGTCTACACCGGGCCTTGGGTGGTGGCCGCGGCCGGCGAGGTCTACCTCCGCGTTCTCGCGCGAAGACCCGACATCGAAAATGACTTGTCGGCTCGGGTCGGCGACGGAAGCAACCGAAACCTGGAGGAGGAACGCGCCACCTGGAATGAAGCCGACCGTGAAGACCCTCGGCTCGCTGCGCTGATCGAGAAGTACGGTTGGCAAGGGATCTCCACCGGGCTCCGACTCCGACCCCGACATCACATCAACCTGGTTGCCACCCTCGACGCCCTCGACCCCGAATACCTGCAAACCTGGCTCGACGCCATCTATGGGGGGATGTATGTCAGGGGGGTGCTCGACGATCGCACCAGGATCCTCTGCGTGGTGGGCAACACGCTGGCGGCAGGCGAGCAGCACCAGTCTCGCCGTCATATGCGGTCGGCCCTCCGCAGCGGCGCCACACCTAAGGAGCTGCTCGAGGTGATCTTTCAGACCACCGGTCTATTCGGCCACACCCACCTCATGCCGGCAGCGATCGACGACTTGATGCGGATCGTCGACGAGGAAGGACGTCTCGACGAATTGTTGGCTGCCGGCCGCATCGACGAACTCCGCCGCATCGTGGCGGCGCGTGTCGCCAGCCGTGGCGGCGTCGCCGAGATCGATCTACAGACGCTGGAAGGGAAAGAGTGAGCAAGAGGATCGCGATCCTCGGCGCGGGAGCCATCGGGAGTAGCGTCGGAGCAGACCTGACCGAGGCGGGCGAAGACGTCGTCCTGATCGACCAGTGGCCCGCCCACGTGGAAATGATGCGAACGGGCGGGCTGCGGGTGGTCATGCCTGACCGTGAGGTGAAGGTGACCGCCCGGGCTCTCCATCTCGGCGAGCTGACCACCGAGCGACCGACCTTCGACGTGGTGCTCCTCGCCGCCAAGTCGTACGACACCGTCTGGATGTGTCATTTGATCGAGCCCTACCTCGCCGAGGGTGGCGTGCTCGTCGGTCTTCAGAACGGGATGAACGAGGAGATGATCACTCCGATCGTCGGGAGGGAGCGGTCCATCGCCTGTGTTGTCGAGCTCTCAGCCGAGATATGGGAGCCAGGGCTGGTGCAGCGCGACACCACGAGACCCGGGACCTGGTTCGCGGTGGGCGAGCTCGATGGAGCGGTCACCGACCGTGTCGAGGAGGTCGCCACCCTGCTCCGCCACTCGGCCCGGGTCGACGTGACCGACAACATCTATGGCGCCAAGTGGTCCAAGCTCGTCGTCAACTCGATGACCATGGGCCCATACACGCTGCTCGGGCTGAAGAATTGGGAGGCCTCGGCGCTACCGGGGATGACCGAGATCTCGGTGCGACTCGGACGGGAGTCGGTGGCCGTGGGCGAGGGTCTCGGATACATTCTGGAGCCGATCTTCGGGATGAGCGCGGAGCAGTTCAGCGGTGAGGGTGACGAGATGCTGGTCAACGCGATTCGCGTCCTCCATGGTCACATCGGGAAGGATGCGACCACGGCCACCGTCCAGGATCAGAAGAAGGGCCGTCGCACCGAGCTGGAGCACATCACGGGAACGGTGGTCCGCAAAGGTCGGGAAGTCGGTGTGCCTACCCCGGCCAACGATGCGGTGATGGAGCTGGCCCGAGAGATCGATCGAGGCGAACGGAAGATGGAGCTGGCCAATCTCGACGCCCTGAAGACGCTTCTCGACTGAGAGTCAGGGTCTCTCGACCGCCACCGCCTCGCCGGTGCGGGATGCCTCCTCGATGGCCAGGGTGGCTGCCAGTGTCACCAGAGCCTCCTTGCCCGTCGACAGATGACAGGGGGTGCCGGCGGTGAGATAGTCGAGCCAGGTCCGTGTCTCCTCGGCCACCCGCCCGAACATCCGCCCGTCCGCCCACTCACCGGCCGACTGGCTCCCCAGGAAGTAGAGGCTGACCTCCTGTTCGCCGGCGTAGGCGTTCTGATGACCCTGCTCCGTATACAACATCTGTTCGCGGTGGTCGTCGTCGATGAGCAGCGCCCCTTCGGAGCCGAACATCTCGAACCGGATGCTCTGCCCGGTCGTGGGGAAACCCATGGGCAGCATGTAGCAGACGTCGAAGCCGAACACCGACCCGTCCGAGTAGGTGAGGGTGGCCGAGGTGACATCGTCGACATCGAACCCGTTGTCCCTGAAGACGACGCCATGGCCACGGGCCAGCGCTTCCACCGGGACCACGTTCTCTCCGACGTACCAGCCGACCAGATCCACCAGATATGTGAGGACGTCCATGACGGGTGTGGCGTGGACACTGCGGCGCAGGATGGCGAGACCCTGGGCCCGGGTCGAATACACCCGCGCCCAACCACCGACTACCTGGCCGATCGCTCCCCGGTGCACGTGGTCCCTCCCGACGAAATACTTCTGCAGGAAGCGGGCGGAATAGGCGACCCGGAGATCGACGTCGGCGGCGGCCGCCTCCGCCACCATCTTCGAGCCGCCCGCGATCTCCAGCGCCAGCGGCTTTTCGACCATGACCGGTCGCCCCGAGGCGCAGGCGGCCACCACCGCATCGACGTGCGTATCTTCGGGCAGCGACACGATCACCGCATCGACACGGGGATCATCGATCAGCGCGGCGAGATCGTCGCCATAAGCGTCCGCCTCGGTGGTCTTGGCCAGACGCTCCGCCGCCTCTAGCGATATGTCCATGACCCGGAGGTACTCCACCCCGGGATGGGCTGCGGCGAGCCGGGCGCGGTGGGTGCCCATCCGCCCGGAGCCGACCACTCCAAGCCCGATGCTGCGATGACTGCTCATCATTGATTCTCCTATTTCGCAGACCCAGATACGAGACCGGCCACCATGTATCGCTCGATTCGGTTGTACATGATCAGGAAGGGCAGCACGGTGAGGAGTGCGAAGGCGGCCTCGGCCGGGAAGTTGGCGATGCCCTGCCCGGTCTGCAGCATGAACAACTCGAAGGGGAGGGTTCGCTTGCCCGGGGTCGAGGTCAAGACCAGGGCGAGGGTGAACTCGTTCCAGGCCTCCCGGAAGGCCAGGGCGGCGATGGTGATGGTGGCCGGGGCGGCCAGGGGAAGCACCACACCTCGGAGACGCTGCCATAGCGTTGCCCCATCGACGCTGGCCGCCTCCTCGATGTCACGTGGGATCTGTTGGATGAAGCCGACCAGGAGCCACACCGCCAACGGCAAAAGGGTCCCGGTGTAGACGAAAATCAGTGTCGTGAGCTTGTCGAGCTGCCCGGTCTCCGCCGCCAGACGGTAGAGAGGGATCATGGTGCCCAGGCTGGGGACGAGCCGGGGGAGCAGCACCAGAAGCAATAGGAGGTGTCTGCCGCGGAACCGGAAACGGGCGAAGGCGTAGGCGGCAGGGACAGCCAGCAGGATCGTGAGCAGAGCGGTGCCGAATCCGACGATGACGCTGTTCCAGAACGCCGCCCGGAAGTTGGGATCGGCCAGGACCTGCTGATAGGCCTGGATGGTCGGATTCTCCGGGATGAGGTTGTAGTTGGCGAACGTCTCACCCTTGGTCTTGAAAGAGACCGAGATGGTGACCAGGAACGGGATGACGGTCCACAGGATCAAGCCGATCAGCGGTAGGGACAGCACTAATCGGCGTACCCACCGACCGCGACGCGATTCGCCTGGGGTGCTGGAGCTCCTCACGGTGGGCCCGGCCTCCTCGCGCGCCTTGGTGCCCACCATCAGAGCGCGACCTGATATCGGCGAGAAACCCGAACGTAGGAAAGGGTGAGCAGCGCGTTGAGCACGAGGATGAAGGTGGCGATGGCCAGGGCCCGGTTGAACTCGAGTGACCTGAACGCGGTCAAGTACATGTCCATGGCGAGGGTCGTGGTGGCATTGAGCGGTCCCCCCCCGGTCAAGGCGAGGACCACTCCCAAACCGGTGAGCGTGGAATAACTGAGCCAAACGGTGCTGATCACGATCTGAGGGGTGAGCAGGGGCATGGTGACGTACCTCGCCCGCGTCCAGCCGGTGGCGCCATCGACGAGCGCCGCGTCGAGGTACGACCTGTCGATTGTCATCAACCCGCCGAGAAGGAGGAGGATCGTCAAAGGGAGATCGGTCCACACCTGGGCGAAGATGACTACCAGCATTGCTGTAACCGGCTGAGACAACCACGACGGCCCGTCGATCCCGATCTGGCCGAGCAAGCCGTTCACCAGCCCGAACTGGGAGTTGAACAGGATCCGGAACATGAGGGCAGCGGCCACGTTCGAGATCAGGTACGGGGCGAGGGAGATCGACCTCAGGAAACGTGCCCGCCCGACCACCTGGAACAGGGCGAAGGCGAAGAGCAGCCCCAGGGTGGTCCCGACGATCAGACAGCCTCCGACGAAGATGAATGTCCGGATCAGGGAGCTCCAGAACATCTCGTCCTGGAACATCTCGGCGTAGTTCTGGAGGCCGACCCACTCCTCGGGAGCGCCGAGCATCTCCGGTCGGAACAGGCTCTCCCAGACCCCGTAGAGCACCGGGAAGGCCAGCACCGCGGCAACGACGATGATCGTGGGCAGTGAGAACAGGTACGGGGTCGATCGGCCCTGGCCGATCATGACGCTGTTGTTGGGGTCGGACGGACGCGGCTCCCGTTTTCGGCGGGCCCGCTCGGCGAGCGCCGTCATCTGTCCACTCTCGGTTCTCTAGCCGGGTGGCCGACGTGCCCGCCCCGGCTCAGCGGGGCGGGCACGCAGGTCACGGGCTGACGTTCCGGCTTACAGCTCGTCGAGTTGGGGCTGGTACTCGTCGGCCAGCTCCTGAGCGGTCTTGTCGGTGCCCACGACGATCTCGCCGAACATCTGCTCGAGCACCGCTTCGACATCGCCCCCGTTGAGCGCGGCCGGAACCGAAGCGCTTCCGGCGTAGGCCTCCCGGAGCTGATCGGTGAAGAACGGCCAGATCTCATCCAGGCGGGGATCGGCGAGGTGCCGGGAGTTCCGCATCGGCACCGAGCCGTTGGCCGCCGCATCGACCAGCGTCTCGTTCACATAACGCATGGCGAGGCCCGCCTCGTATGGATGCTCGGTGCCGCTGGTGAGGAACCAGGTCCGGGCGTTCGAGATCTGGTTGCCGTCTATCTGAGCACCGGTCTGTGAAGCCGGGACTGGAATAACGCCCCACACGGTCTCATAATCGAACCCGGGCTCCTCGCCGAGGTCGCCAGCCACCGTGAAGCCGTCGAGGATCATCGCCGCGTCCTGAGCCAGGAAGACCCCTCGAGCCTGGTCCTCGTCCCAGCTGATCGCGTCCGGAGGCATGAGCCCCTCTTCGGCCGCAGTGAGGAACCATTCCAATGTGTAGATGCCACCCGGCGACTGCAGGTCGGGGGTCGCACCCTCGAAGGGAGCACCCGCGGCGCTGAGGAAGGTCTTGAAAAGAGTGACACCGGTGGTCGGCAATGCCTGCACGGTAAGCGGGATCCCGTCCGGGCGCGCCACCTTGGCTGCCCGTAATGCCTCGAGGACGCCGTCGAGAGAGTCGATGGTCGACGGGTCGACCCCGGCTTCTTCCATCCACGGGACGTTGAAATAGAAGATGTCGAAGTTGGCGGTCAGGGACGAGCCGAGGGTCTGCCCTTCGAGAAGGTTCTCCTCCCAGGCAATGGGCAGGATGTTGGCGAACTCCTCGGGGTCCTCCTCTTCCCACGTCGCCATTTCCTCGTCGAATGGCATGACCAGCCCGGCCGCGTTGTAAGCCTCGATCAGGAAGGTGTCGTCCTGGACGAGGTCGGGCATTGGCTGATCGGCGTCCTGCATGCGCTGCAGCTGCTGGAGGATGTCGTCGTTCGCCTGGACGTCCAGGGTCACGTGGATCTCTCCCTCATGCCGCTCGTTGAAAGCGTCGTAATTGTCCGGCGGGGCGTACCAATCCCGGGATGCCCACACAAGGAGCTCGACCGGCTCCCCTTCCGCCCCGGTGCCTCCTGTCGTGGTGTCGGTGGCCTCGCCCCCGTCGCAGGCGGCGATCACGAGCACCGTGACCAGGAATAGCGACCAGAACCGGATGGCTCGTCTTGACTGCGACTTCATTCCTGCTCCTCCTCGTGGTACCGGAATGCGTTGCTGGCGGGTTGTACTCGCCATTATGCAATATACGTGATGTATGAAATCTGTGCGGGGTGGAACGACACCCGTCCTACTATCGGCGAGCAGTCGGTCACCGAGGCCCCTACCCTCTGCGCCGTCGAGGCTTAGCAATGCGCATCGAGAAGCTGGAGATCCATCCGATCACCATGACTCTGCGCAACCCCATTCCCATGTCCAATGGGGTAATCGCGAGCACCGGGAACGTCCTCGTGAAGCTGATCACGAATGAAGGGGCGACTGGATGGGGTGAGGGGGTGGAGGCTCCTTCGCTGACCCACCAGCGCCAAGGCGACGTCGTGTCCGACCTCGAGATGCTCACCCCGCTGGTCGTGGGGACCGACCCGATGCGGCGCAACGAAGTCTGGGGCCGCATGACCCAAGCTCATCCGTCGGCGGCGACTGCCATCGGCGCCATCGATATCGCCCTTCACGACCTGGCGGGCAAGGTGCTCGGCGTCCCCGCCTCCCAACTACTCGGCGGTGCGGTCCGAGACAGAGTTCCTGCGCTGACCCTGGTCGGGAGTGGGGACCCGTCGTCCGACGCCGACAAGCTGGCGACTCGTCGTGAACAAGGATTCCAATGGTTCAAGATCAAGCTTGGCATGGCCGGGGCGGAGGCCGAGTTGGGCACACTGGCCAAGGCTGCCGAACTGGTTGGTGAGGAGGGTGTTGTCTGTGGCGACGTCAATGAGGCTTGGAGTGAGCAGGAGGCGAGGAGCTTCCTCGAGCAGGTAGACCCAAACCGCGTCCGCTTCATTGAACAGCCGGTGCCCCGCTCGGATAGGGATGCCCTGATCCGGTTGGCAGAATCGGTGCCAGTCAAGCTATGTGCCGACGAGAGCGCGGGGAGCCTGCAGGAGGTGATGGGGTTCGCCGGCACGCCCGTGGGCGGGGTGAGTCTCAAGCTGATCAAACACGGCGGGATGACCGGGGTGATGCGGGGCGCGGCGATCTGCTCCACCGCCGGGCTCGGCGTAAACCTGGCAGGCAAAGTCATCGAGTCCAGTGTCTCGGCGGCGGCGAACCTGCACTGCGCCGCGGCGATGGATCGCGTCGACTTCGGGTGCAGTCCCGCCAATCAAGGTGTGATCCAGGACGTCACCGATACCCCCATCACCGTCACCAACGGGTACTTCGATGTCCCCACCGCCCCCGGCCTCGGCATCGAGGTCGACGAGGGGACGGTGCGCCGCCTCTAACGCGGCACCACCCCCTTGACCGCAACCGTGCCCCAACCGCGGCACGAGTC